>CAUPWW010000007.1:0-169106 GCA_963515535.1 uncultured Psychrobacter sp. | reverse complement strand
ATATCTTTTTTGTGTGAGAACTTAAAGATTAACCGTTCGCTATTTTTTTTGCCAGAAATTTATATCCAATGTTCAACACGCCCTATTTAAAGCCAAAAAAAACCGCCCTACTAGGTAGGACGGCTTTTTATAACAGCTACTTATAAAATATAACTATAAGTGAGCGATTATTAGAACTGGTTCATGGTGTTTTTGCTACCACCAGCTTTAAGGGCGTTTTCACCAGAGAAGATTTCTTTGTGATCATCGCCAAGGTCAGAACCTGCCATTGCTTGGTGTTTAACACAAGCGATGCCTTCACGGATTTCTTTACGTTGGACGCCAGCTGCATAAGCAAGCATACCTTCTTCACCGAAATAACCTTTAGCAAGTTCATGAACGCTAAGTGCAGTGGTGTGGTAAGTAGGTAGCGTGATTAGGTGATGGAATACACCTGCTTCACGTGACGCGTCACGTTGGAAGTTTTTAGCGGCTTCGTCAGCGGCAGCGTCAAGTTCAGTACCGTCGTAATCAGCACTCATCAAGTTATTTTTATCGTAGCTTGATACGTCTTTACCTTCTTCTTCCCACTTAGCGATAACTTGCTTACGGAAGTTTAGCGTCCAGTTGAACGATGGGCTGTTGTTGTATACAAGTTTCGCTTTTGGCTGCTCTTCTTTAATACGGTCAACCATCATTTTGATGTGCTCTACGTCTGGAGTAGGCGTTTCGATCCATAGTAGATCAGCACCGTTTTCTAGAGCGGTTACACAGTCAAGTACGACGCGGTCGATGTTGGTTTCTTCGCGGAACTGATATAGACCGTTTGGCAAGCGAACTGGACGTACTAGTTTGCCGTTGTGTTTAAGAAGGCTGTCGTTTTCATTGGCTTCTTCGATGGTTACTTCTTCCATTTCTAGGAAGTCGATGTATTGAGAAGCAAGGTCGCCTGGCTCATTTGATACTGGGATTTTTTGCGTCAGTGATGCGCCCTCAGAGTCAGTACGAGCAACGATAACACCGTCTTCAACGCCCAACTCTAGGAATGCATAACGAATCGCATTGATTTTTGCGATGTAGTCTTCATGCGGTACGGTGACTTTACCCGCTTGGTGACCACACTGTTTTGCGTCAGATACTTGGTTTTCAACCTGGATAGCACAAGCACCGGCTTCGATCATTTGCTTAGTTAGCAAGTAAGTCGCTTCTTCGTTACCGAAACCGGCATCGATATCGGCGATGATTGGCACAACGTGTGATTCGAAGTTTTCAATTTTCTCTAAGATAGCTGAGGTATCTTGACCTGCTTCTTCAGCTGCGTTTAGCTCACGGAAGTAGTCGTTTAGTACTTTAGCATCGGCTTGACGCAAGAACGTGTAGATCTCTTCGATTAGCTTTGGCACAGAGGTTTTTTCGTGCATAGATTGGTCAGGTAGTGGACCAAACTCAGAGCGTAGGGCGGCTACCATCCAGCCTGATAGGTAGATGTACGTTTTAGCGGTAGTGCCAAAGTATTTTTTCTTAGCGTACATGGTTTGCTGAGCAACGAAACCATGCCATGCACCTAGAGATTGTGTGTACTGAGACGTATCATTGTCATAATCTTCCATGTCTTGACGCATGATTTTTGCAGTATACTTGGCGATATCTAAACCAGTTTTGAAACGGTTTTGCATCATCATACGTGCAGCATCAGTCTCGCTGATATTTTGCCAGTTACCATGCTTTTGCTTTAGTTCACGTACTAGATCAATCGCTGATTTATATGCAGTTGACATCTATAGTCTCCTTGGTGGGGTGGGGATTAAAGGGGATGTAAATTACTTAAATAAAATATGCAGATATGTGTTGCTGATAAAATAATGATTCTTGGAAAAAAATACACTGGCAAAAGTGAAGTTTGAGATATAAACCTTTTGCCTAAGCAATCTTTACTAAACTATAAGAAAATGATTATAAAAGCAAATAAAACCTGTCTTATTGGTCAGCTTTTAATTTTCAGATTTAATTGCCGTTGTTTTAGTTAAAATGTGCTTGCCAGTTAAACCACTTATTACCCTAAAGCTTATATAGCATCAATTCAACCTTAAAAACTGCAGCGAGCAAAACGCCAAATTTATAAAAAAACGGCTTGCATAATAAGGCTCACGTAATAGGTTTTCTGTCCATCTTTTAGTATAAAAATGCGATAAAATAGCAAGTGTTATTAACCCATTAAAAGCTGTGCTGATGGCATAAGATTTAAAAATGACTTATCAGCGCTTGCTAAGCACTATAGCTAGGTTACCCTGATTTATCTAGTTTATGATTATTATCTTGGGTATTTCATTTGATTATAGTACAGACAAAACAATGGCTTGAGCAGGGTAAACTGGGGTATAATAAGCGCATATTAAAATTATTCAAATAGAAAAACTCTTGATTTAAGCAGTCACAAAACAATTTTGTAAAATAATAGAATGGAAAATGCCGCGCTTTTTTAAGCTTATGGTGGCATTTATTCTACGGTAAAGAGAAATAGATATGAATTTGCAGCGGGTTGATTTGAATTTGTTGGTACATTTAGATGTACTACTGCGTGAAAAAAACGTCACACGTGCAGCTGAGCAACTCGGCATTACCCAGCCAGCGATGAGTAATATTTTGCGACGCCTACGTAAGTTGTTTAATGACCCGTTATTGGTGCGTTCATCGGAAGGCATGACGCCGACCGAGCGCGCGCTTGAGCTGCAGCCACGTATTCGTGAGATATTAGCAGATTTGACGCAAGTGCTTGAGCCACGTACTGAGTTTCGTCCTTACAGCACCTCGCGGGTTTTTCGTATTATGACCTCAGATTATGCTGAGGCGACTTTGGTGCCAAAACTGGTCAAAGCGCTACGTTCTGAAGCGCCAAATGTGATTTTGGATTTCTTGACGCCATCTGACGTATCTTATCGCGATATGGAGCAAGGGCGCGTGGATTTAGCGATTAACCGTTTTAATGAGATTCCGCAAAGTTTCCACCAAGTATTGGTTTGGCGCGATACATTTAGCTGTTTGTTATCCGCTGAAGGGCCGTATGCCAATCGTTTTAATTTGAAAAATTATCTCAAAGCGCAGCACGTTTGGGTATCCAAAACGGGCATGGGCGTCGGCTTTGGAGTCAATCCAGAAAAATCTGGCGGGCTTGGCTCTATCGATCAGGCGCTGCAACGCTTAGGGCAAAAGCGCCAAATCAGCGTCTTTACCCGTCACTATCAAATGCCAGCCATGCTTGCCGCCAATAAAGACTTGATTGCGACTTTGCCGACGCGGGTGGCTAGAATGCAAGCCAATAACGACAGCATTATTATGGAAGAGCCGCCGTTCTTCATCCCTGAGTTTGAGCTGACGATGGCGTGGTCACCACTGTTACAGCACCATCCAGCGCATCGCTGGTTACGCCAGCTTATTATGCATGTGGCGCGGCAAGTGGTTGCCGAAGAAGAAAATCCGCCGCCAGAAATTCCAGTCATTAACCATTTGTTTTAGCAAAACTTTTAAAGAACCAGCGCATTATCATGGGCTGGTTTTTTTATTGCCTCTATTTTTTAGATCAAGCTTTTAAATTGAAAATCTCCTTAAATTAAAAGATTCTCTAAAGTTAGTTTTTTTATATCAAGCCAGTCTTTATAAGGGTGTCACATTATTAACATCTTATGCACACTTCTTCATAACTTGTAAAACTATAGCCAAAGCATTTTGCTATGCTAGATAGACATTAAGAAAAAAGACATTTAGAGCGAGTATTGTTAAGTGATTCGATAATATCGCCACGCTCAACGATAGAGTATTACCTAATCATCATGGCTCGTTTAATAAGTATTCATTACATAATAAGCAAATAAATAAGGACGACTATCATGGCAGATATCACCACTGTGAACCCAGCAACAGGTAAAGACATTAAAAATTACACTTATATGAGCGATGATGAAGTGAACAAAATCATCAATGCCTCGCACGAAGCGTTTTTAAAATGGCGTTTGGTTAGCGCCGATGAGCGCGCCAAAGTCATTAACTCGATTGGCGAGACGCTCATGAAGTATAAAGACGAGCTTGCGAAGCTAATGACCGAAGAGCGTGGTAAGACCTTAGAGGCAAGCTTAGCTGAAGTAGATTTATGTAAAGCGATTTGTGATTTTACTGCTAGCGAAGGCGTTGCGGCGTTAGCTGACGACGAACGCGACATCGAAGGCATCAAAAAAGGCTTAATCAGCTACGACCCGATTGGGATCATTTATGGTATCCAGCCATGGAACTTTCCAGCTTATCAAGTGTTCCGCTATACCATTGCCAATTTGATGGCGGGCAATAGCATTTTACTTAAACACGCTTCTAACGTCACTGGTTCAGGACTTTTGATTGAAAAAATCATGCAAGAATCTGATTTACCAGAAGGTTTATTTCGTGCCTTAATTATCAATCATGATCAATCTGAAAAAGTGATCGAGCACGAAAAAGTACGCGGCGTGACGCTAACGGGTAGTGATGTAGCAGGTAGAGTCGTGGCGCAGCAAGCGGCAAAAGTGTTGAAAAAGACCGTTATGGAGCTTGGTTCAAACGATGCGTTTATCGTATTAGAAGATGCTGATTTGGACTTAGCAGCAGCAACTTGCGCCCATGCACGTTTATATAATAATGGCGAAACCTGTATTGCCGCCAAACGCTTTATCGTCGTCGATAGCGTATATGATAAATTTCGAGATTTGGTGATCAAAAAATTCAACAGCTATAAAGTCGGCGATCCAATGGAAAAGTCGACAGACGTGGGCCCAATGTCCAGTAGCAAACAGCGCGAGAACCTGCATAAGCAAGTGCAAGAAAGTGTGGATAAAGGAGCGACTATCACCTTAGGTGGCGTGATACCTGATAAACCGGGCGCTTTTTATCCACCAACAATTTTGGAGAATATCACGCCCGATCAGCCAGCGTATAAAGATGAGCTATTTGGCCCGGTTGCCGCGCTTATTCGTGCCAAAGACCAAGACGATGCTTTCCGTATTGCCAATGACAGTCGCTATGGTCTCGGCGGTGCTATCTTCTCTAGAGATGAAGAGAAAGCGATTAATTTAGCGCAGCAGCATTTCGATACGGGGATGGTTTATATTAATGGCTATAACTTGGTCAATCCTGGTTTGCCATTTGGTGGCGTAAAAGACTCAGGTTATGGCCGTGAGCATGGTGGCTTTGGTATTAAAGAGTTCGTTAACATCAAAGCCGTGCACGTTGTCGGTAAAAAACCTGCTTAGTAATTAAACTACTTTAGACTTATCATTTTAAATACCTCGTTATTAACTAACGGGGTATTCTTTTGGCTATAAATTATCCGTTAGTTAAGCATACAAAAAAGCAGAACCAATGACGGATTCTGCTTTTTCATAAAATAGGTATATTGGTTTTTAATCATTTAACCATAGCTTTAAAGGTAGGGCAGGTAAATAAGAAGTTTCAGCATCATTGACTTGATTATCCAAGTCAATGACTCCGCTTGCGATCAGTAGTATCGTCCACGGTAACAGTTGATGTTCGGCCTTTTGCACACGGGCTTTTAAGCTTGCAGCGTCATCTTTTTGACTGACTGCCAACATAGCTTGGGTTAAAACTGCACCAGCATCAAGCTCAGCGGTGACGACATGGATACTACAGCCATGATGGCGTTCACCCGCTTGTATCGTACGCTGATGAGTATCTAGACCCTTATAAGCAGGTAGCAGCGCAGGGTGCAGATTAATCATTGGCGCAGGCGCATTATCGATAAATGAGCTGCTTAACACCCGCATAAAACCTGCTAAGACAATCAAATCAGGTTGCCAAGCGCTTAGTTGCGCGCTGGCATGGGTTTCAAAGGTTTTGATGCCCATGCGTTTGCCGCTAGCAACGTGAGATAAGATGGCAACGGGAATAGCAGCGTCATTGGCGCGTGTGATGGCATAAGCATCTTCACGGTTACTGATGACGCCGACAATTTCAATCGGTAGCGCGCCAGCTTGCATGGCATTGATTAATACTTGCAGGTTGCTACCACTACCCGATACCAAAACAGCGACGCGTAACAGCTTAGCGGGTTGCTTTGCCATGCTTTTTAAATTGTCGTCTGCCATTAACGGTACACCACAGCGTCCGCTTCACGGCTAACCATTTCGCCCAATTTCCAAGCGTTTTCGCCTGCCTCATTTAATATTTTGATCGCAGTTTCTGCTTTGTCTTTAGGCACCACGATGACAAAACCGACGCCGCAGTTAAAGGTGCGGTACATCTCACTTTGCTCGATATTGCCTTGCGTTTGTAGCCAAGTGAATAGCTCTGAGAACTGCCAGCTGTTTGTGTCAATACTAGCGGCTAAATGGTCTGGTAATACGCGTGGCAAGTTATCGGTTAAGCCGCCGCCGGTGATATGTGACATGGCATGAAGCGCTGAGCTACCAAGGCTATCTTGCAAGGCTTTAATGGCTTTAACATAAATACGTGTCGGCGCCATCAGTGCATCCTGAATAGGCTGACCATCTAATTGCTCATCGCTTGTCGTGACATCAACGCCGCTGACTTCGATGACTTTACGCACCAAAGAATAACCGTTCGAGTGGGCACCACTTGAGGCAAGAGCGATTAATACATCGCCTTCTGCGACATTTTCACCAGTGATAACCTCGCTTTCTTCAACAACGCCAACGCAGAAACCTGCTAGGTCATAATCGTCATCTTGATACATGCCCGGCATCTCAGCCGTTTCGCCGCCAATAAGTGCGCAATTTGACAGTTTACAGCCTTCGCCAATGCCAGTAACCACAGTCGCCGCTACATCGACATCAAGCTTACCCGTCGCATAATAGTCCAAGAAAAATAATGGCTCAGCACCGCAAACCAATAAATCATTGACGCACATAGCGACCAAGTCGATACCGATGGTGTCATGGCGGTTTAATTGCAAGGCCAATTTGAGCTTGGTGCCGACACCGTCAGTGCCCGAAACCAACAACGGTGAGGTATAACCAGCTGGAATACGACAAAGTGCCCCAAAACCGCCAAGTCCACCCACAACCTCAGGGCGAGAGGTGGCTTTTGCCACTGATTTAATACGTTGTACCAACGCATCGCCGGCATCAATATCAACGCCAGCATCTTTGTAGCTTAAAGAAGGCTTGTTACTCATGGTCATCTCACAAATTTATAAGGAATGAAGGTCTGTCAGTAGAAAAGCGGATCGGTCGTGTTAATTTTGCAGATAGTGCGCGCATTATACCCAAAAATGACCCTTAGCCGCAAAGCAACTTACCAATATTTGGCGGATATTTGCAGAAGAGAGCTAATAAAGCTGTTTTAGGTGCAATAAAAAATTAAGAAACAAAAAATGACTGATTTTTTGTTCGACTCTGCGATAATAGAACGCCAAAGTCGTTGGCAAAACCTACGACAATGACGCTGCTAATGACCATGACAAATATAAAGCCGCTGAAGACATATTTCAGTGAACAAACCATTAGACGCCAGTATTTTATATAGACTTAATCGTAGGGTTACCCTTCATGATAAACCAACCAATAGATCCTTTTTTTCGGCGCTTATTTATCGTCGTTGCGATTGTTATAGCGGTATTCTTATTGTATTTGATGATGCCGGTCATCGTGCCGTTTGTCGTGGCTTTTGTACTGGCTTATTTATTTAATCCGCTGGTCAAGCGCCTATCGAAATATATCAAGCGCTGGGTGGCGATTATCATTGTCTATACCACCATCACGCTGGGTATGGTGCTGCTGCTTTGGTGGCTGGTACCGACTTTATGGCATCAGTTGCAAGCGGCTTGGGACTATCTGCCAAAGGTGCTAAATTGGTACAATCAAGTCGTGCGTGAATGGTTTGCTAATAACAGCCGTATTCGTCTGCCAGAATTAGAAAGCAAAGGTTTCTCTGATACTTTAGTTGATTATATGCAGGCCAATTATAAATTCGCTGATGCCAGCAGCATGATGAGCCAAATTTTGGCCTCTAGTATGAATTTTATTAATAATGCTGGCTTGATTGTACTGGTGCCGATTTTAACCTTTTATTTCCTATTTAATTGGGATCAGCGTCTGCATACTTGGAAAATGGCTATTCCGGCGCCTTATTGCAAAAAAGTGGTTGCCATTGCTAAAGAATGCGATCAAGCCTTGATGGCATTTATTAAAGGTCAGTTATTGGTCATGGTATTATTGGGCGTCATTTATGCCGTACAGCTCCAGCTTATCGGGCTTGAGCTTGGTTTGATTATTGGTATGGTGGCTGGTATCGCAAGCTTCGTACCGTATTTAGGCTTTGGTATCGGTTTTATCGCCGCGATTATCGCCTCTTTATTCCAATTTGGTTTAGACTGGACTTATCTAGCCTTGGTGGTTGGTGCGTTTTTGGTCGGACAAGCAGCAGAGGGTTATATTTTACAACCGTTATTGTTGGGCGACAAAATCGGTTTATCGCCGTTATGGGTTATATTTGCCGTATTGGCAGGGGCGAGTTTACTTGGCTTCGTCGGTATGCTGATTGCGCTACCGGTATCCGCTGTCCTCAACGTTTTATTCCGTCATTTGTACGCCTATTATCGATCCACTGACTTTTATAAAGGCCGTAAACAATTGGCGTTATTTGAAGAAAAATAAAGGGCACAGGCGGTAGGTGAATAATGATAGATTGGGCTTAATGGGTAAAAGACTTGTCAGTCATTTTGCAAATATGTTATATATAGGCGCAGTATTAATGGTATTTACCGTTATTAGGTTGGCTTGGCTAAATGTGAAAGTTAGCAAAGCCAGTTTACAGAATATTAGTCGTTTAGCCTTTTTAGTGATTGCGCTACGCAAACCGAGTTGATGATTCATGGCAGAAGCACAGCTAAGTCTCAATCTGGACATTAAGCATGATGCGAGTCTCAGCGACTTTGCCGGTCCAGGTTGGATGTCTATTATCGATGCAGTGCGGCAGCTACATGTCGGCCTGATAGGTCAGTTATACCTATTTGGCAGCCCAGAGACGGGCAAGTCGCACTTATTATCCGCCATCTGTGAGTCGTTTATTGAGATGGACAAATCCGCGATTTGTCTGTCATTAAATGAGCTGATTCATACCGATGTCAATGTTTTATCCTCTTTAGAAAATTTTTCCCTGATAGCGATTGATGATTTAGAGGTGCTTGAGCAAAGCAGCCAATGGCAAGAAGCCTTATTTCATCTGATTAATCGTAGCCGAGAGGGGCAACGGCAGCTGATTTTTGCCTCCAACAAACCGGCGACCGAATTACCGTTTCAGCTAACAGATCTCCTCACCCGTTTGGCGCAGTCACCAAGCTTTAAAGTGCCAACTGGTCACGATTTGGCAGACCGTCAAGCCTTGCTACAATCTATCTTACGTCGCCGCGGTTGGCAGTTTGATGAGCGTATTATCAATCATTTACTCACCGAAGGGCCGCATCGTATCGGCGCTATGATGGACGTCCTAAATTACATTCAGCCGATGTTTTCTAACCTTGGTCGTAGTAATATATCCAAAGCGGTCATTAGCGATGCGCTGCGCACGATTGATGAGCAGACGCTTGCCGCCGAGCTTGCTGATATCGCCCAAGAAACGCAAGGTGACAATGAGGTCGCTAATCAAGATCAACATACCATGCCGCTCGACTTTTAACCTTTCGTTTTTTGACCTTTAGCTTTTAATAATTAGTTTTTAATGTTCATAGACACGCCCTTTATACCGCTACTTTACTATCCTTGGAATAACTTATGAAACCAAACGCTTCTTTGCTAAAAAAACTGACTGTTGGCTCCTTATTGATTGCTGCTGGTTCAGTATCTATGTTATCGCACGCGGCAGTGACTCTGCTTGTTGATGACCATATCAAAGTGACCGCTATCAATGGGCAAGAAATCCAGCAAAGTCCGTTTCAGCCATTGAAGAAGTCATTTACCTTAGAGCCAGGTCAGCATGCAATTACCGCTAAGTATGATCGTTTATATAACTTGCGCCGTGATGAGCACGATTATTTGCGTTCGGGTAATGTGAGTGTGACGGCTGAATTAAAAGATAATCAGACCTATCGTCTCGTTATGCCAAATCAGCCAGAAAAATATGAAGCAGCAAGAGAGTATGCCAAGCGTCCAACCCTAGCGGTGCAACAGAATAATACGGTAGTTGCCAGTCAGCAAGCTTTAGAGGGCAGCCAAGGTGGTTTGCTATCAGGTTTGGGTAAAACATTAGGTGGTGTGTTTGGCGGCGCAAATGATGCTGAGCTACAAAACCAACGTACCATTGCTGCATTAGGTCAACCTACTGCCAGCACGCCAAGCACTGTCAATACAGGGGCTGTGAACACAGTTCAGCAAACGACAAGCGCTGCTGCCTCTACCAGTACTTTAGATCAGTTTATGCAACTTTGGTTACAAGCAACGCCAGCAGAGCGTGAAAAAATACGTCAGTGGATTGAGAAGTAAAGTCATTGGAAAATAAGTAGCCATTGGTAAAGAAGCACAAAAAAAGCACCTAAGTTAGGTGCTTTTTTCTTACTTACTATCTATTCAGTTAATAAACGAATTGAGTGATAAATGGTTTTATGTATTTATCTGTTTAGCCGTTATTTAGCCAAAAAAGCGTTATACATCCAAATTAGCTTTTCTTGTTGCTGCACATACTCATCAACTAAATCGGCTGTACCTTGGTCTTCCGCTCGTTCTGCTAATGCTGATACTTCACGTTGCTCTTCAATCAGCGCTTGTAGGCCAGTCACTACACCTTGCACACAAGCATTACCGTCTTTAACGTTTTTATCTTCTTGAATGTTGGTACGTTGACTAAAGTCACTATAAGCATGCAATGGCGTGCCACCCAAGGTTAAGATACGCTCAGCGATTTCGTCAATTTCTACTTGCAAATTGGTATACAGCTCTTCGAACTGTGGGTGCAAGGTAAAGAAATGCTCACCTTTTACGTTCCAGTGATAACCACGTACGTTGATATAAAACATATGATAGCTTGATAATAAGTCGTTTAACTTATCAATCACTTCGCTCATGTCTGCTTTTTCTAGACCGATTTGGTTGGTTGCATTATTAGTATTACTCATAATATTATCCTTATAGTTTGAGTGTTGATTTAAGAGACTGGTTATTTTTATAAACTTAGACTTAATCATCTAAGGCAAATGTAGAAGACTAAGAGTGTAGCAAGTCATCTCCTGCATTGATATGCTCGTTATATATCTTCTACAGGTTTTTATTGTCTCTATACCTTTTTGTTTATGCTTATTATAATAGCAAAGAAGTCGTGATAAGTTAAATTCAATTAATCTAAGACTTCGATTGATTTAATAGAATTATAGAATTTCAGTATCCACGCTATTCATACTATGTTATAAGCCAACACCTATACAAGTTTAATGCTGAATTATAAAAAACGACTAACCACAGCACTCTAGAAGCCACTTCTTAATTTAAAAGTCACTTTTATAGTTTTGCAGGTGGCTGTAAGTTTTCAGGGTTTAAGCCTTTAACAGCAATGACTTCTTGTAGGTGCTGACGTACAGTATCGATTGGGAAATTTTGCGCTTGCAGGCGCTTAGGAATGATTTGGCTGCCTTGTTGACCCTTTAGCTCAAACATCATGAAGATGTAGTCATCGGTTTCATCCCAGCTTTTGACGGCGCTCCAAGGAATAACCGCCTGCTGAGTGCTACCAGCACGCATCTGCATACCGCGCATCTGATTGCTATTAAACATATCAGGCTGATTGACTGGCATTGCCATGACTAAACCATGTTTTTGCACGCCCAATTTCATCTGACGCATCTCATCAGGCATTTCTTGGTCAGCAACTTGTTTTTCAAACTCTTTTTTGACATACCATTTAAAGCCAAGGGTACGTACCAATAGATAAATGACCACCGCCGCTAGCATCAGCCAAAAGATAATGGTCGAATAACCAGTTAAAAAAACCAAGCCCGCGATGGCTAATATGACGACGACCGCCATAATAATCCACTCTTTCATCTTAATACTCGACAGACCAAACGACGGGCTGGCACTGGCAAATAGCTCATATTGAGCTTGATGAAATTCGGCCTCGGTTAGGTTTAAGGCGACAGGTTGAAGCGTGTAGGGGTACAGGGCCATAAAGGTTTCTCAGATACGTATGTTAAAAGCGTGGGATGAAAAGCGCCAAAGCGAGGCTGCGATGCCATACTTAGCGATGCTTGGCGGAAAGTAGAATAAAGATATGCGCTTATCTTACCGAAAACTGCTCTTAAATGAAACATATAAGCGGGTCTGTCGACCAATAGCTCGGTTATTTTTCAGATAGCATCCTTATTTATACTAAGGTCAATGAGAGAGCTTGATGCATAAGAGCATGATGTGGCTTCTATTATTTGTTATTTAACCCATAAAGCTTGTGCAAAGAACAGCATGGATTTTGGCAAAATATAGCCAAAACATGGTCAAATCTGCTCGGTATTGGTATGATAGCAGCTACTATTTATTCTTCAGATTGACACGGCGTTATCGCTTAGCTTTATAATGATATTATAAGGCAGCGCTCGCTATTTCGTGTTTTTACGATGTGACTTTGTTACTATTTTCTCCTTTTTATTTCTTACTCACTTTTGGCGCTACAGGCAAATATTATGATTGATCCAAAACTCTTACGCGGTGATTTAACGGATTTACAACAGCAGCTGGCCACGCGTGGTTATACGCTTGATGTAGCGTTTTGGCAAAGTATCGAAAACGAACGTAAGTCTTTGCAAGTCAAAACCGAAGAGCTGCAATCGCGTCGTAATGCCGGTGCTAAGCAAGTGGGTGCGCTAAAAAAATCGGGCGCAGATGCCAGCGAGTTGTTGGCTGAGATGCAAAGTGTCAGCGGTGAGATTAAGACAGCTGAAGATGAGCTGCGTACCTTGCAAGAGCGTATTAGCCAAGCGGCCATGCAAATCCCAAATATCCCAGCCGCCGATGTGCCAGTCGGGACATCAGAAGATGATAACGTCGAAGTGCGCAAATGGGGAACGCCGCGCGCGTTTGATTTTGAGATTCAAGACCATACGCATATCGGTGAGACGCTTGGTATGCTCGACTTTGAGGCCGCTGCAAAATTAACAGGTAGCCGTTTTAACGTCTTAAAAGGGCAGCTTGCGCAACTGCACCGCGCCTTGATTCAGTTTATGCTCAATACCCATACCATCAAGTACGGCTATACTGAAACCTATGTGCCTTATATTGTGAATTCTGAGAGTCTAAAAGGTACGGGTCAATTGCCGAAGTTTGAAGATGATTTGTTTAAATTGACCAATCATACCAATAATGAGGGTACAGATTTTTATCTGATTCCGACCGCCGAAGTACCCATGACCAATTTGGTACGTGGTGAGCGTTTGGATATCAGAGAGCTGCCGTTGAAGTTCACCGCGCATACGCCTTGTTTCCGTAGTGAAGCAGGCTCGCACGGCCGCGATACCCGTGGTCTGATTCGCCAGCATCAGTTTGAAAAAGTTGAGATGGTCAATATTGCTAGTGCTGAGCAGTCCGATGAGTTGCTTGAGGCGATGACGGCACAAGCCGAGTACATTTTACAGCAGCTTAATCTGCCGTACCGTGTGGTCAAACTATGTACTGGCGATATGGGCTTTGCCGCTCAAAAAACTTATGACATCGAGGTCTGGTTACCGAGCCAAGATACCTATCGTGAAATCTCAAGCTGCTCAAACTGCGGTGACTTCCAAGCCCGCCGTATGGGCACGCGCGTTAAAGATGGCAAGCAGACCAGCCTAGCGCATACGCTAAATGGTTCCGGTTTGGCAGTCGGTCGTACATTATTGGCAGTGATGGAAAACTATCAAAATGCCGATGGTAGTATCACCATTCCTGAAGTATTGCGTCCGTTCATGGGCGGAGTTGAAACCATTTTAGCTTAATGATTTAGTTTTTTATCTAAACTGCGGGTTGGTTGCTGACTCGCGGTTTTTTCATACGTATTGGTTTAATAAAACTGATACGAATAATTGTTAAATACAAACGCTTCTGTCAGCGCATTTTTAGATTGCCTGATGGCAAATATGTTAATATTGCATGTGATTTTATAGTCTATCTTTTGATGACATCCATTGTGTTTTTGCCATATTTTTGATGGACTGCCCTCTGAGTAACCCTTTCTCTTATGCTCCATACTTTTCATTCGAATATTAGGACACGCTATGCCGACCCCAATTAATGAACGCAAACTTGCCAATGCTATCCGTGTACTGTCGTTCGACGCGGTGCAAAAAGCCAACTCTGGACACCCAGGCGCGCCGATGGGCATGGCTGATATTGCCGAAGTGTTGTGGCGCAAATTTTTAAAGCACAATCCTGCTGACCCGCAATGGCATAACCGTGATCGCTTTGTATTGTCAAACGGTCATGGCTCGATGCTCATTTATTCATTGCTGCATTTAACGGGTTATGATGTCAGCGTCGATGACCTAAAAGGCTTTCGTCAGCTACACTCAAAAACTCCAGGCCATCCTGAACTTGGCTATACGCCAGGTATTGAAACTACGACGGGTCCATTAGGTCAGGGTATTGCCAACGCGGTTGGTTTTGCGATTGCAGAAAAAACTTTAGCAGCGCAGTTCAACCGTGACGGCCATAACATCGTCGACCATCATACTTATGCGTTCTTAGGTGATGGCTGCTTGATGGAAGGTATCAGCCATGAAGTTTGCTCATTGGCTGGCACGTTAGGTTTGGGCAAATTGGTCTTTTTCTATGATGATAATGGTATCTCAATCGATGGCGATGTCGAGGGCTGGTTTACTGACGACACGCAAGCGCGTTTTGAAGCTTATGGCTGGCAGGTGATTAAAGTTGACGGTCATGATACTGATGAGGTTACCAAAGCCACTGAGCAAGCCATTGCTGAGACCACTAAACCTAGCTTAATCATCTGTAAAACGACGATTGGCGCTGGTAGCCCAAACAAGCAAGGTTTAGCGGCCAGTCATGGTGCACCACTTGGTGATGACGAAATCGTCTTGACCCGTGACGCTTTAGCATGGACTCATGCGCCGTTTGAACTAGATGATGAAATCTATGAAGCATGGGATGCAAAAGCTAAAGGCGACGTACAGCAAAAGAACTGGGATGCGGACTTTGAAGCCTATAAAAAAGCCTATCCAGAATTGGCAGCTGAGTTACTACGCCGCTTAAACGGAGAATTGCCAGCGGATTTTGAGGCACAAGCGAAAGCCTATATTCAGCAAACCCAAGAGCAGGGCGGCGATGTTGCCAGTCGTAAAGCCAGTCAAAATGCGATTAATACCTTACAGCCGTTACTACCAGAATTGTTGGGCGGTTCAGCGGATTTGGCAGGCTCAAACCTTACACTATTTAAAGGCGCAAAAGGCATCGAAAAAGATGCTGATGGCAACTATATCTATTATGGCGTGCGCGAGTTTGGTATGACCGCGATTGCCAATGGTATCGCGCTGCATGGCGGCTTTATCCCTTATGTGGCGACCTTCCTGATGTTTATGGAGTACGCGCGTAATGCGGTACGTATGGGCGCACTCATGAAGCAGCGTGTGATCCATGTTTATACTCATGATTCAATCGGTCTGGGTGAAGACGGCCCGACGCATCAGCCGGTTGAGCAATTAACGAGCTTACGTACCACGCCTAATCTACGTACATGGCGTCCGTGTGATGCGACTGAATCTGCTAGCGCTTGGGTTGAAGCGATTAAGTCTGAACACAATCCATCAGCACTTATCTTTAGCCGTCAAAGCTTGCCACATCAAACACGTGACAGCGAGCAAGTTGCTAACATCGCTAAAGGTGGCTATGTGTTAGCGAAAGAGCAAGGCGAGTTACAAGCAATTATCATCGCCACGGGTTCAGAAGTTGGCCTTGCCATGCAAGCGCATAAGACGCTTAGCGAAAATGGCGTTGGCGTACGTGTGGTGTCTATGCCATGTGTAGAAATTTTTATGGCGCAAGATATAAGCTACCGTGATGCCGTATTGCCAGCCAATATCCGTGCTCGCGTTGCAGTGGAGGCCGCGCATGTCGATTACTGGTATAAGTTTGTCGGTCTGGATGGCAAAGTCATCGGCATGACCACGTATGGTGAATCAGCACCTGCGGACGAGCTGTATAAAGAGTTTGGTATTACTGCTGAAGCGGTGGTTGCTGCGGTAAATAGCTTGGTCTGATTCATCAAAGCGTAGATTTAGTTTTTGAGTTTATAAAAGAGCTGCTGGAGAGATCTGGTGGCTTTTTGTTTGTTAGAATTTAGAATGATGAGTAGGTCGGCGCCAAGGGTTCGAGACCCAACGACTTATTAATCGAAACGTTGGGTGCCGAAAGCTTCACCCAACCTACGCCCTAAGTTCAATGATGAAAATACGCGCGCGAGGGACGAGCGCCGAGCGAAACCATTAAAGAAAATCGACCCACGCCGCGCATATTTCCCCACTTTTAAAGCAGCAGATATCGAGGCTAATTTTTTTGTCTTTTCCTAACTTATAAAACGTCTAAACTTCAAACCAAAAAAAGAGTTGCTAGAGTAATTTGGCTACCCTTTTTTATGCTCTCTATTATTAATTCGCCGCAATCAGCTGCCCTGATATCTCAAGCGGGATGATATTGCTAATAAGTTTTGGGAAGGCGGTCACCCCGTAGCTATAGCGATCTACCTTACCGGTCGCGCGAAACTTTAGCGTTGGTTGGGCGGTAACGGGGTCAATTTCGACATCCGATAGGGTAACTCTTACCGTTAAAGGTTTGGTTTGACCCAAGGCAGTAAAATCGCCCGTGACATTGGCTTCTTTAGGCGTAATCATCTTGATTTTTTTTGAGACAAACGTCATCGTCGGATACTGCTGCGTATTGAGCAGCTCTTTACGGCGTAAAAAAGAGTCACGTAGCCTGCGCTCGGTATCGATACTATCGGTATGCACGGTGAAATTAATGGTCGTACTCTCAGGCTTTTTGACGTCATAATTGATCGCGCCATTTACCTTACGAAACTTACCGTCAGTGGTCGCCTTACCTAAGTATTTGACCTCAAAATCAGCGCTGGTCTTAGGCACGTCCAGTTTCCATTTTTGTGGCATCGTATTAGCGGCGCCTCCCATTATAGGCAAAGATAGTAATAAAGAGGTGCCAAGCGTAATTTTTAGCAAAGAGGCAGCGCGAGTATTCATACGTATGATCCAAAGGGTGGTATTAAAGTCGTCAGTATTGAACATGCTTTTAGGGCACAACTGAGCGTTATAGCTGAAATATTAATGCAATAGCCTACTACAATTGTGCTGTTTCAATGTATTATTAAAGTTATGAGCGATTTAGAAGTAAGCTTACACTTTACACTGGCTTAGCGCTTAAAATAACCAATTTGACTTTTTATACAGTAGAAAACCATGTCTTTGATGTCCAGCTTTAAAGGTATCGTCGGCGAGACCGTCATCAATGTAGCCATGTGGCTAAAACTTGAAAAAGACGTTTATCATCGTCTAAACAATATCACTTTGCCATTAGCGGATAGCGGCAGCACCCAAATCGACCATGTTATCGTTTCTAGGTACGGCATCTTTGTTATCGAAACCAAAAACTATAAAGGCTGGATATTTGGTAATGAAAAGCAAAGACAGTGGACGCAAGTCATCATGGGTCGCAAGTATAAATTTCAAAATCCATTGCGGCAAAATTATTTGCATATAAAAACGCTGTCTGATTTATTAGAACTGGAGATGAGTTATTTCCATTCGATGATTGCCTTTATCGGCGAGTGTGAGCTTAAAACTCGTGATGAGTTGCCTGAGCATGTATTGACGAGCGGTATGGTGTCCTACGTGAAGAAAAAACAGGATAAATTGCTTACCGATGAAGAAGTCAAAGCGATCGTTGTGCAAATTGATAGCAATCGATTTAGCAGGTCTTGGCGCACTAACAGCGCGCATAAAGATTATTTAAAAGAGAAGCATAATCCGTCAAACAAGCAAGCTAGTGATAAACCAAATGTTCAGTCAGTTACTACATCAGCTAATCAACCTGCGTCTGAGTTAATAGTAAAACAACCTTCTAAAAAGACCATTCTTCAAAGCAGAGAAGTACTGCGATGGTCTGGGCAAACGGAAGTTGAAGCGGTCGACGCACCGTTTGTCCCTTCTAGCAAAGTGACGGCAACGATACAAATACTAGTCTAGTGTGTCATTGTTGCTGTTTTTAGAGTTCGACTTAACGGGTATGACTGACTCAGCACAGTGCTTGAAGATACACTCTCTAATATCACTACTATCGTAGCCCCTGTCTGCAATCACCGCTTTAGTCTGGTTATTAATCGTGCTATCTATCAACGTCTTTTCCATCTTAGCGTCATGCACTTGCCTACCTGTCAGCTCAACATGTATAGGGTTGCCACAAGCATCGATCACTAAGTGCAGTTTGCTGCTATTACCTGCAACACTTTTACCAATGGCCTCATCAAGATGACTGGCTGCACCTCAACTATGCTGATGAGCTTTGACCACGCTACCGTCTATAAATAACCATTCACTATCATAGTTTGCTGTGATTATTTTCATGAGCTTTTGCCATTTACCGGTTTTACGCCAATAACGGTATTGATGATATATGCTAGACCAATGACCAAAATAAGAAGGAAAGTCTCGCCATGGACAGCCTACTCTTATGCGGTACAGCATGCCTTCAACGGTACGTCTTAGATTGGGCTTGTTATATACGTTAATTTGTCGCAATATAATAAATAGCTTGTGCCAAAGTTCATCGTTGAGCTTGGTGCGAGCCATAAGTGACGCCTTATTTCTTTGTTGTGGTAAACAGTAGAGTAAGGCGTTGCTTGTTTTTTTCAATGGTTCCTCAATTCTATACAGCACCTATGCAAAACGAAAATAAGTCAGGTGTTTTTAACTCAAATTGTGGGCTGCGATAAATATCGATATAAATAAGCGGTTTAAATATACTAACTTACGCAGTTGTAACGCAAGGTATCAATATATTTAATTTGATAGAAAATGTCCCGTTTTAATATCTGTATTTTTGAATGTAAGCGCTATTCTCAATAGAAAAGTTTATGAGATAAAAGCGTCTACCGTAAAATATTTTACTTACTTGTTCTATGATGCGACTTGCTCAACATGGTGATGTTTCGCCTTAATCAAGTCAGCCATTTTTTCGGCAATCATAATGGTTGGCGCATTGGTATTGGCGCTTATCAAGGTCGGCATCACAGACGCATCAATAACCCGCAATCCATTGACGCCGCGCACTTTTAGTTCTAAGTCGACCACAGACTTATCATCTGAACCCATACGGCATGTGCCGATAGGATGATAAATGGTGTCTGATTTATTACGGATGTAGCCAAGCATGCCATCTTTTTCGATATAAGGGGCAGGGTAGTCTTTGGTGATATATTTGGCGATGGGCGCTTCTTGCATGATGGCGCGCGTACGCTCAGCGCCCGCGACCATATACTCTACGTCTTTAGGATGGGAGAGGAAGTTTGGATCAATCAATACGCACTCTGAGGGGTCGGCGGACGCAAGCCTGACGGTACCGCGGCTTTCAGGGCGCAAGTAGCAGGCGTGGCAAGAGACGGCAAAACCGCGCCTAAGATCACGGCCGTGCTCAATCACCCGCGAGATGACAAAGTGCAACTGGATATTTGGCCATTCTTTTGGCGCGTCACCGACGCTAAAGAACGCACCAGCTTCGGCGTAGTTGGTAGATAGCAGCCCAGTGCCGTCTTTTCTCCATTGGCGAATGCTTTTGCTCAAGGTTGAGAGCGTTGCCATGCCAATACCGATCACATCGGTAGTATTGACCTCGTAATCAAATACCACGTCTAAATGGTCTTGTAGGTTACCGCCAACCTCAGGCGCATCGACTAAGACATCGATACCGTGCGCCTGCAAGTGCTCTGCAGGACCAATGCCAGATAGCATCAAAACTTTCGGCGAACCAAAAGCCCCTCCTGACAAAATAACTTCCTGACGCGCCATTACCGTATGCTCGACGCCGTCTTTTTCATAAGCAACGCCAACGGCTTGTTTGTCTTCAAAGACGACACGATTGGCTTGGGCGTGGGTAATGACGGTTAAATTTGGCCGACTTTTTTGTACGGGGTGCAAGTAAGCCGCAGCGGCAGAGCAGCGTTGACCTTGTTTTTCACCATGGAAATGGGTGACTTGATATAGTCCTGCGCCGTCTTGTTTTTTACCATTAAAATCAGCATTCTTATCTAAACCATTAGCGACAGCCGCTTCTACAAAGGCTTTAGAGATTTCACGCGGGCTTAATAAATTACTGACGTGCAAAGGGCCGCTATCGCCATGCAGTTCATCCGCGCCATGGACATTGTTTTCAGCTTTGATAAAGTAGGGTAGCACATCATCAAAGCCCCAACCTTCGCAGCCTTGCTCAACCCAGCGCTGATAATCAAGCGCGCTGCCGCGGGTATAAATCATCGCATTAATGGCAGAGGAGCCGCCCAAGCATTGACCGCGCGGTTGAAAGCCGCGACGATTGTTAAGATGCGTTTGCGGAGTAGTATGAAAGCACCAATTGTTTGATTTTAGCGGTTTGCCTGGCACTAAAAGAATCAAACCCGCTGGTACGCGAATCGCAAGGTCTTTGCCTTCACCGCCGTACTCTAATAAACACACACTGATATCGGGATTTTCTGTCAGACGGCTGGCGAGCACGCAGCCTGCAGAACCGCCGCCCACGATGACGTAGTCAAATTTTGGATCAACTTCCATGTTATCTTCCTTTTAGCATCCATGCTTATTAAGACGTGCTTGTTAAAACAAGCTTATTAAAATAGTTTCTCCTTACAGTATCTATTATTTTGCTAAAACAATGCAATAAAAATGACTAAGGCGTGTTATTCACCTATACGCTTTGGAAGAAAAGTGCTGAAACTTTTATGCTAAGAGTAGCGTTATTGATAATAATCGCTGCTTTATACGTCACATATCTCAGAGCGCACGATAAAGCGTTTGCCCTCAGGTATTTCTAGCGAAAAACTGGCCCCGCGTCCATTGACCACATCAATGGTCAAATCAGTATGTTGCCAAAGCTTGTACTGCGCTTTACCCATATAAAAAGGGCAGCCAACCAGCTCACCAACCAAGACATCTTGCCCGCCTACTTTAAACTCGCCAAGTGGGTAGCACATCGGTGAGCTACCATCGCAGCAGCCACCAGATTGATGAAACATCAGCTCGCCATGTTTAGACTTTAATAATTCAATGAGTGCTTTACAAGAATCTGTCGCCGTCACTTTCATCATGAACTCCTTATCACTGATGAGCAGTTTATGCTTATTAATGTTGTATTAAGGCAAAAATGCAATCTACCTTGCGACAGATTGCATTGGTTTATTTACAGATTATGCAAAACGGGGTTTAAAAGAAGCCCATTTTCTTAGGACTATACGATACCAGCATGTTTTTGGTTTGTTGATAATGATCGAGCATCATCAGATGGTTTTCGCGGCCGATACCCGATTGCTTATAACCACCGAAGGCGGCGTGCGATGGATAAATGTGATAACAGTTGGTCCATACGCGTCCTGCTTGGATGCCGCGACCGAAACGATAGGCTTTATGCACGCTGCGAGTCCAAATACCTGCGCCGAGGCCATACAAAGTATCGTTGGCAATGCTCATGGCTTCGTCATCGTCTTTAAACTTAGTCACGGCAAGTACGGGTCCAAAGATTTCTTCTTGGAACACGCGCATATCATTGGTGCCTTCAAAGATGGTCGGCTTCACATAATAACCGTCGCCAAGCTCACCATCGTGTTTGGCTTGCTCGCCGCCAACCAAGACTTTTGCGCCTTCTTTTTTACCGATATCCAGATAAGATAAGATTTTTTCTAATTGGTCTGAGCTGGCTTGTGCACCAATCATGGTGTCAGTGTCTAATGGGTTGCCCATTTTGATGGCTTCAACACGCTCGACACAGCGTTTAATAAATTCATCATAAATACTCTCATGTACCAACGCACGTGATGGACAGGTACAAACCTCACCTTGGTTTAAGGCAAACATGACCAAACCTTCGACCGCTTTATCCAAGAAGTCATCGTCTTCATCCATGATATCGGCAAAGAAAATGTTTGGACTTTTACCGCCAAGTTCAAGGGTCACAGGAATGATGTTTTCACTGGCGTACTGCATGATAAGGCGACCAGTGGTGGTCTCACCAGTAAAGGCGACTTTGTTGATACGCGGGTTCGAGGCCAGTGGTTTACCGGCTTCAACGCCAAAACCATTGACGATATTAAGCACACCTTTTGGTAATAAATCAGCGATACCGATGGTTTCTAACATAAATAAAATAGAAGCAGGCGTCTGCTCAGCAGGCTTCATTACGATGCAGTTACCAGCGGCGAGGGCCGGGGCGATTTTCCAAACGGCCATTAAAATAGGGAAGTTCCACGGAATAATTTGTCCGACGACGCCAAGCGGCTCATGAAAATGATAAGCAACGGTGTCTTCATCGATTTGACTGATGCCGCCTTCTTGGGCGCGAATGGCACTGGCAAAATAGCGGAATTGGTCAATAGCCAATGGAATGTCCGCCATTAAAGTCTCGCGCACAGGCTTGCCATTTTCATAGCATTCAGCAATGGCGATCGCCTCTAGGTTGGCTTCCATTTTATCAGCGATTTTTAGGAGTAGATTGGCGCGCTCAGCGACACTGGTTTTACCCCAAGCATCCTTGGCAGCATGGGCGGCATCTAAGGCTTTTTCGATATCGGCTTCTTTTGAGCGCGCTACTTGGCAAATGATTTTGCCATCAATGGGGCTTGGGTTATCGAAGTATTCGCCATCGACTGGCGCGACCCATTCACCATTGATAAAGTTGTCGTATTTTTCGCGGAATTGGACGGGACTGTTTTCAGTATTGGGATAAGCGTATAACATGAACGATTCCTTGTTGGGTATTATGGTGGTGTAAACATAATGACTTGACCTTCCTGACCAAGTTATCTTTCTATCCTACTGAGCTTTTCGACAGAGCGATAATGACTTTTTATAATGATATATTTTGTATCGTATAACTTTAAGTTATTAGCAGCTTAACGGTTAAAAAGGTTCGCAAAGCTGGTGCAGCTGTTATAATCATGGCAGCTATTTTTTATGCTCTTTTTCTTATTACTATTTATTTAATTGGTTTAGATATATGCGTCAATCTTCTGCTCTTGATATTTTAAAAACGGGTCAAAATGTATTTTTGACTGGCTCAGCAGGTTCAGGCAAGACCTATACGCTCAACCAATATATCGATTATCTACGCGCACGCCGTGTCCCTGTGGCCGTGACGGCCAGTACCGGAATTGCTGCCACCCATATGAACGGCACGACCATTCATAGTTGGTCGGGCATTGGGATTAAAGATGAGCTATCGGACCGCGATTTGGCCAATTTATCGCGTAAACAGTTTTTGGCAGACCGATTAAAAGACACCGCGGTACTTATCATTGATGAGATATCGATGCTGCATGCTAAGCAGCTGAATTTGGTCAGCCAAGTTTTAAAGTATGTGCGCAAAAATGACAAGCCTTTTGGGGGTATTCAGGTCGTCGTTGCCGGCGACTTTTTTCAGCTGCCACCCATTGGTAGCAAGGGTGAGACTAACCGCGAAAAATTTGCCTTTATGAGTGAGGCGTGGCTTGATGCCAAGTTTCATATTTGCTACTTATCTGAGCAACATCGGCAAGTCAGCGAAGCGGCAAATGGCGGGCTTGATTTAGACGATATCCTCAATCAAATCCGCCGTCAAGAAGTGAGCTTTGAAGCCATTGCTGCCTTAGAGGCTACCTTTGATCAAAACGTCGATATCAAGCGCACCCGCCTTTATACCCATAATCTGAACGTCAATAAAATCAATGATAAAGAGCTGGCTGCCTTAGATGGCGAGATGATGCGTTTTGAAGCTACCGCGACTGGCGACAGTAAATTGGTTGAGACCCTCAAAAAAACTGTGCGTACCCAAGACGATTTGGTATTAAAAGTCGGTGCCAAGGTGATGTTTATCAAAAACAACAGCGAGCTTGGCGTCTCTAACGGTACGATGGGCGAGCTGATCGGTTTTGCTGCGGTAAAAATTGACGACAGTAAAGATACGAGCGATGATTTGATTGAAGATACTGCGCAAGATGCTGAAAGCGCTACTGATAAGAGTGTAAAAGACAAAGGCAAAAAGACTACCAAAGATAACGACAGTGATAAAAAGCCGCCAAAAGATAAAAAGCCAACCACGCAAAAAATGCCGGTAGTGCGGTTAAACTCTGGCCGTGAAGTCATTGCTGAGCCTGAAGAATGGATTATCGAAGATGAAACTGGCGACGTGCTGGCAAGCTACTTACAAGTACCGCTGTGTTTGGCTTGGGCCATTACCATTCATAAATCGCAAGGCATGACCCTTGAGGCGGCAGAGATTGATTTGTCGCGCACCTTTGAGCTTGGGCAAGGTTATGTGGCGTTATCCCGCTTAAAGTCGCTGGCAGGTCTGCAATTGCTCGGCATGAATGACATGAGCTTGCAGCTTGATCCGCTGGCACGCGGCGCCGATAAACGCTTTTTAGCACTATCAGAAGAAGCCGACGCCAATTATGCTATGCTTGATGAAGAAAGCATGACGCAGGCGCATGAGAAATTTATTCTAAAATCAGGCGGCACGCTTAGTAAGTCAGTGATTGAAGCATATGCCAATTTGCAGAAAAAACGCCGCGAGCAGCAGCAAGCGCAGATAGAAAAAAAACAAAAACTCGGCAATCAAGTCTCTGATAAATCGGACAGCACCTTACTTGCGACACGGCTGTTATTAGAAGAGAGCTTGTCAATTGCGGAGATTTCGCAAGCGCGGCAGCTGTCGCAATCGACCATTATGCGCCACATTGCTGAATTAAAATCGCAAGATCCAAGCCTTGCTTGTGATCATTTGCGTCCAAACGATGAGGTGATGACAGCGGTTGGCAACGCTTATGTGGCCATTAAGGTCGCCAATAACCCAAACGATTTTAACGATGATGGTAGTATTAAGCTGCGTCCAATCTTTGAGCATCTAAAACAAGCGGTTGATTACAACACCATTCGTTTGGCATTGATTTTTATTACGCCGTAGCATCCAATCAGTGAGAAAAAGTCTCTAAAGATGGACCGTCATTATGCTGATAACATTCAACGTAACGCGCCACTCTTTTTATATCTCTTTATAGCGATACCCTTTTATGTCTGACGTTATGCCTGATTTTTCTAGCGCAACTTACCAATTGAACGCCGAACCTAGAGTCGCACTGACGCAGACGACGGGCGAGCATACGCAGCCGCTGAGAATTGCGATTAATGGCTTTGGCCGTATCGGACGTAATGTACTGCGCGCGCTGCTCGAGCGCTTTGAGGTGTTGGGACGCGCTATCCATGTGGTGGCGATTAATGATTTGGCATCGGCTGATATCTTATTGCATTTGTTAAAATTCGATAGTACTCATGGCCGCTTAAGCCGACTTGGCGTCAGTGCAGAGGTTTTAGACGATAACAACAATACTCAGCTGTGTTTGACTAAGAATAATCTGACCTACTGCATCAAAATGCTCTCAGAAGCTCACCCAAAAAACCTGCCATGGCGCACGCTTGGTATTGATGTGGTGCTAGAGTGTACGGGGCATTTTCGCTCTTATGAGCAAGCACAGCTACATATAGCAGCGGGTGCACAACAAGTCATTATTGGTGCTGCACCCTTTGACACTGTTGATGCTTGTATTGTCATGGGCGTCAATACCGCTGAGCTCACGCGCCAGCTGCCGATTATCTCGAGCGTTTCTTGTACCACTCAAGCCTTGGTGCCGCTGATTGCTACACTTGATAAGGCATTTGGCGTACAGTCGGCAATGATGACCGAGATTCATGCTGTCACGGCAGATCAGACAGTGCTCGATCAAGCGCACCGCGACCCAAGACGCGCGCGTGCCTCTGGCTATAATATTATACCGACCACCTCGAGTAGTATTGCCGCAACAGAACGGGTATTGCCTGCGATGGTAGGAAAGATAAACGGTCACTCGATACGCGTACCGACCATCGATGTGGCGGCGATTGATGTGACGCTTGTCTTTGATACGCCGGATGTCAGCGTCGATGCGATACGAGAAAAGTTAAGAGCTGCTAGCCTTGGTGATTTGATAAATATCATGGCGTATACTGATGAGCCGCTCGTTTCCAGTGACTTTATCCATCAGCCAGAATCGCTGATTATCGATGGGCAGCAATTGATGCAAGTGGGCGAGCAATATAAAGTGTTTGCCTGGTACGACAATGAATGGGGCTATGCCAATAGGCTGCTTGATATGTGCTTGCACCTCGCTTTAAGTAAATAACCTGGTTTGCAGTAAATGTTTTAAAAAAAGCACGGGGTAAAAAATTTTGGCGCACGCTAAGTCATTGATTTAAAACTGGCTGTAAATTAATTTCATTTTTTTAATATGAAGCGCTTGCATTATACGATGATATCTATATAATGATGCACCAATGGAGACGTGGCAGAGCGGTTGAATGCACCGGTCTTGAAAACCGGCAAGGGTTCATAGCCCTTCGAGAGTTCGAATCTCTCCGTCTCCGCCAAATTCGAAAAAGCCCCAATCAGTTATTGATTGGGGCTTTTTTATGTTTGCATAAATGCGGTTTTAACTTAGCGGGCACTCTATATAGTCAAAATATCCTAAAAACGCGACGGTATTATTGATATCAATTTTTTGTAGCCTCTGTCTGCGCAGGCACAGCAAGCAAGGAAAATTTATACCAGTCGCACATCATTATACCCCTGTCTTATATGAACTCTCTGTTATTTCGCCAGCGTTTGCTCAAACTCTACTTCTTGCCCATCCATTAATACCAGTGTGCCTTCGCTAATCTCAATATGTATGCTCGTATGGTTTTTAATTGCGCGCATGACATTGATGTCCTCGATGCTGCTTTCGATGATGATTTTGCCAGACTGTTCAGGTTCGATGGGCGGCTGGAATTGGGTCAACGGTACATTAAAGCTTTTACCTTTGGTCAAATTGGCCTCTTGCATGGTGAGCTTACCCATAAAGCTTTTAATCGCTACCTTACCGTGGTTTGACAGCATAAACTGTAGTTTTACTTGGTTTAAACTGTCGCTATCGCTGGTTTTGACGGGGAGTAAAGCCACAGGGTAATTCTGTGCTTTGGCAGTATGCACTTGCGGACTGGTGACAATCGGGCTTTTTTTGCCAGTAGGATTATTTGGATGCAAGCGTTCATATTCACGCTGCTGGATAAGGGCTTGCTTGATGGTGATACGTGGCATCGCTCCGGACTCATACGCGCCGCTGAGCTTCATCCGTAGCATATAACGGCTCAAGAGCTGTCTGTCAGCCTCAGGCAACCGCTCAAACGTATCGCCAAGCTTTTTTTGCCATTGGTCAGAGTTGGTTGGTATGGTCTGCCTACTTGGATCTGCTGGCGGCTGTGTGCAGCCATTGGTAACTGGCAACATCGCTACAGTAAATGCCAATAACATAACCTTTTTTATATAGCGTGCACGGCCTGCGTGTTTATATAAACCAATCATCATATGCCTCCTTCTCAACCCATATAGATACTAATAACTTTTATACCAATATAGCGCTTATGATAATTTTGTATGTTTGTTTATCGCTAATGGGTATTCAATGTTATTAAGCGCATTGAGAAGGGCATGTTTTGTGTAGCAAGTTGAATGGCAAAAAAAAGACCAAGCGCCGTTAAGCAAACTTAGTCTTTTTTTTGTATGTATGATAAGCCAAGTGCTACTCTTTATCTTGCAGCTCAGACAGCGGGTGGGTGGTAGTATTATTATGCGTGACCACAATCGCCTCATCAATGATACGTTGGCTGACCCCACGCTTACGTAGGCTTTCAATAAACACTTCATCATGCGCCAAGGTATAATCTTGATGATCGCGATCCAATCCTTGACGGATATAAAGACGAATCAGACCTTGGATACGTTTAAAGCCCAGCTCTGCTGAGGTAGACTCTAACAATCTAATCATTTCTTCAGACAGGCGAATACTGATCGGACGCGTGATTTTTTGCGGATGATCAGAGAATTTATTTTTTATACGAACAGGTATCATAATAAACCATTACTTTTAGTGAGTAGGAATAAAACACTCAGACAAAAACGAACTTGGTCACAGCCACTCCTACCATACAATAAAAGTCGCTAAAAGAACACCGTCGCCGTATAAATATTGTGTTGGTGAATAAGGTAAGCGATGCCGGATTAAATAACGACCACAAAAAAACCTCCATCAAATAGTTGATGAAGGTCTTTTAAAATATGGCTCTCCAACCTGGGCTCGAACCAGGGACACACGGATTAACAGTCCGTTGCTCTACCAACTGAGCTATTGGAGAATAAGTTGTGATAACGGTTAATTAAACAAGTTTTACAAAGCCTTTGGTAGGTGCGATTGCTTATCTTGTTTGCGTTATGTGGGGCACATTTTAGCCAAGTAGTTCTGGGCTGTCAACCTTATTAGGCGATAAATAATAAATATAATTATAAATAGAATAAAATTGTGGGTGTTTCTTGTTAAAGCGGCGCCTTTATTGACGGTGACGATGATTGCTGCTGCTAAAATGTGTATAAAAATTAATTTTTCTTAATATTATAACAACTTACTTTATTCCTTAGTTTGATAAGACTATCTATTTGAAACTAAAGAAAAACCTTATATTACTTTAACCCTTAAAATCTTTATTGCATGCACCCATATAAACCTATAAAATAGCCATCCGAGCGTTCTTATCGTTTTATTTAACTGACTGTTTCTAATTCAATACTTTCTACCAATATAAGTGCCCTAAATATGAGCCCAACCATGATTGCTTACGGTTACCTTGCCATCTCTATTGTCTGCGAAGTTATTGGCACTACCTTTTTGGTCAAGTCAGAGCAGTTTACGCGCTTTGTGCCCACGCTTATTATGGCGGTGCTTTATGCTATTTCGTTCTACTTATTAACCCAAACCATAAAAACCATCCCTATCGGTATTGCTTATGCCTTATGGGGCGGGCTTGGTATCGTATTGACTTCACTGGTAGGACTGTTCTTTTTTAAGCAAACGCTTGATACCGCAGCGATCATCGGCATTGCGATGATTGTTGGTGGGGTAGTGGTGATGAATTTATTGTCTAATTCGGTGGCACATTAAGTAAACAGGCATTAGTAATCGTTAAACATTAAGACGTCAAGGACAAACACATTGACCACGTTAAAGTATATCGCACATTACTCTGAGCAGATTCAAAGCCAAGCGGCGACGCTGATTAGCACGGGCAGACTGGGTGAATATTTGGATAAAAACTATCCAAACCGTCACCAAGTACAAAGCGATAAAGCGCTATATCAATATAGTAATGACATTAAAAATCAGTATATGCGCAAAAGCAGCCCGCTGTCGCAGGTGTCTTATAACAGTAAGCTTGCCGTGCTCAATCAGGCGCTTGGCATTCATAGCTATCAATCGCGCGTGCAAGGCCGTAAGCTAAAATCGCATAATAGTATTACAGTAGCCAGCCTATTTAAAGAAGCGCCGCCTGAGTTTTTGCGTATGATCGTGGTGCATGAGTTGGCGCACTTTAAGGAGCAAGAGCATAACAAAGCTTTTTATCAGCTCTGCTGCCATATGGAGCCGAACTATCATCAGTATGAGCTCGATACCCGTTTGTGGTTGCATTGGCGTGAGCGCTAATCTATCGTGATGAAATAAAAGCTAACAATAACGCTAAGTCAATAAAATAGTAATAGGGTTATTGACGATGAATAAAGCCGCTGTTTTAAGAGTAAGGTAGTCTATGAGCAGGTCAGCGCAGCAAGGTATGGCTAAAGGTAAAAAAGCCTGGCTCATTCCTGTACTGTGTTTGATCGCGGGTGGTGGATTGATTGGTATTTCTACCAATCTAGCCAAATTTGCCGGCGAGGTCGGTCTGACGCCGCTAGCATTTCTGTTTTGGTCTATTACGGGTGCGGCGTTTATTTTATTTAGTTATGCGTTGTTACGCCGCGAGCTGCCGCCGTTAAGTAAATCAACCCTAAGCTATTATTTGGTTGCGGCGTTGGTGAGTGTGGCAGGCTCCAATCTCATTTTTTTCTCTGCTATTCCGCATGTCGGCGCCAGTTTTGTCGCCTTGATTATTTCTCTGCCGCCGCTCCTAACTTATCTGGCCGCCCTCATCTTAAAGATAGAGCGCTTTACCAAGCTGCGCGCGCTTGGCGTGGTCGCGGCACTTGTCGGTGCAGGGGTGCTTGCCGCCCGTAAATTCGCTGCGCCCGATGCCAGTGTGTTTTGGATTGGGCTCGCGCTTTGCGGTCCGGTGTTATTAGCAATTGGCAATATTTATCGCACCTTATATTGGCCAGAAAATCTGTCACCAAGCGCGCTGGCACCAGGTATGCTGATAGCCGCATCCGTGCTACTTGGCTTGTTTAGCATTTTACCTAATTATTCTCTTGCCGTTCCACTAGCTGAGATGTTGCCGTTAGGGTTGATTGCGGTGCAGGCTTTCGTTTTTGCTGGTCAGTTTTTACTGTTATTTTTACTGCAAAAAACGGGCGGCCCAGTATTACTAAGCTTATTAGGTTCAGTTGGCGCGGTCGTCGGTGTACCGGTTGCTATTTTTTTACAAGGGGAGCGTCCGCCAGAAGGATTGTTTTTGGGCGCATCATTGATAGCGCTAGGTGTCGTGTTGGTTACCTATGGTGGGGTAAAAATGGCGGCATCAAACCGGCAGACTCGATAAAGGGTGGGCTTGCGGCTAAAAGGGGTAAAAAGTAGATAAACCGTTAAGTTTTTTTAGGATTGAAAGATTAGGTTTAAATGTCCGCCGTCTTTGTCATACGATTGAGCATGGCTGCTAAGCGCGCATTGTTATCGGCAATATATTTATCGCCAAGCGTTATTATCTCAGTAGGTGATTGTACGGTTTTAGGATAGTTAATTAGTCCTTTTTGAATGGCATTGTCGCCATTTGCTACCATCTTAACGATGCTTTCTTTGGTGACTTCAAAATGACACTGCCAAGCCATGACCCAAGTGCCAAGCGCTTTTTGCTGCGGCGTTTGATAAAGAAAGCCTTGATTAGGCCATGCTGCTGATGTCGCTAACGGAATCGCTCCTTGTGGATATTCAAACCCATCGCCATGCCAATGAAAGACCGTAAACGCCTGCTTTGGTAAGTCCTGTAGTAAAGGATGCGCCTGAGCGTCTTTAGTCAACTGAATGGGTAACCAGCCGATTTCTTTTACGCCTGCCGGCTTTACGCTCGCCCCCAAGCAGTGCGCAATAAGCTGCGCCCCTAAACATACACCTATCACTGTCTTTCCGCTATCCATACTTTGTTTAATCAGACGTTTTTCTTCAATTAACCAAGGATGGTTGTCCTCATCGTGGACACTCATCGGCCCGCCCATCACAATTAACCAGTCAAAACTGCCAAGCGCTGGCAAGGTGTCTTTATTATAAGAACGCGTGTAGGTAATAGTGTGTTGATGATTAATTGCCCAATGCTTAATAAAGTTGAGGTCTTCGTAATCTGTGTGAAATAAAGCATGAATGCGTAAGGTCATCTGATGATCTCGATTAAGAAGTTATATTTTTATAATATTGACAGTCTATAAGCTATGAGCTGTCTTAGATAGTGGAAACTATTTAGAGTACTCTAATTCTCTTAAGTGTTTCATTATAAAGCGTAAAATTAGCTATTCTTATAATAACCTAATATTGTGATAGAAAAGGCTTGCAAAGTTTTAAAAACTTGCTAAAATGCATGTCCTAAATAGGCGTATAGCTCAGTTGGTTAGAGCGCTACCTTGACATGGTAGAGGTCGCTAGTTCGAATCTAGTTACGCCTACCAGATTCGAAAGCCCCAATCTTTATGATTGGGGCTTTTTTTATGCCCGTTTTACAAGCGTTGTAGCAGGAAATATCTGCACCCAACATTTTATAAACACAGTTAGATAATCAGCTCCGCACGATTCAAAAAGACGACATTAGCTAATGCAATGGTTATGTTTTTTGTAGGAAAATTAGACGATAGACGCTAATTTTCATAAAAAAATGGTGATCATACTTAAAGTACAACCACCACAGCAGAGTGTTTCAAAAACAGAATCGCTAAAAACTAAACAGCAGGCTTAAATTTTCTACGATAGATACTTCGCAACACTGGCATAAACACCATTAAAATAGCCAATAACCATAACACCATAGTGATAGGGCTGCCCCACAGAATACTTAGCTCACCTTGAGAAATAGATAGCGCGCGTCTTAAGTTAGATTCCATCAGCTCGCCCAAAACATAACCTAAAATAAGCGCTGATAATGGGAAGTTTAACTTACGTAAGAAATAACCGAACACCCCGAGTGCGACCATAAAGACCAGATCAAAAGTCGTACTATGAATCGAGTATACGCCAACAAAGCTGACCGCAGCAATTGCTGGTACTAAGATATAATTTGGCACGTTTAGCAATTTTGCGAATAAGCCAACCAATGGAATATTCATTACCAGCAAAATAACGTTACAGATAAATAAAGAGGCAATCAGACCCCAAACGATATCAGGCTGCTCGGTAAATAACTGCGGACCTGGTGTGATGTTATATAGAGTCAATGCGCCCATCATGACCGCTGTGGTACCTGAACCTGGCACACCTAAAGTCAGCATAGGCACAAACGAGCCACAAGCTGAGGCATTATTCGCTGCCTCTGGCGATGCAACACCGCGCAGATCACCGTCGCCAAACGTACCTTTATCACCAGCGATTTTGCGTTCACTGGCATAAGTCATGGCGCTTGCAATAGTAGCCCCTGCACCTGGCAAGATACCAACGACAAAGCCCATTAAACCACTACGTAACATCGCGCCCAAGGTAAACATAAACTCTTTAAGGTTTAATAAACTACGCTTACCTTGCTCAATGACCTTGTGTCCAGTAGTAGTTTTTTCGAGTAAGATTAAGATTTCACTGACACTGAAAAAACCAATTACAATGGTGGTAAATTGGATGCCATCAGATAGATTGACCGAATCAAAAGTAAAGCGGTAAATCCCTGTAACCGCATCGACACCAACCGTCGCCAAACCAAGACCGATTAGAGCGGCAATACCAGTTTTAACCGGTTGATCACCGACCAAACCGCTTAGACACGTAATAGCAAATACCATCAATACAAAATATTCGGCGGGCCCAAATGATATGGCCCACTTGGCTAATAACGGGGCAAATAAAACCACACCGATCGTGGCAATCGTTGCACCAATGAAGGAACTAACGGCGGATAAAGACAGTGCAATACCAGCTTTGCCTTGTTTGGCTAATGGATAACCATCTAACGTCGTCATAATAGCGCCAGCATCACCTGGCACGTTAATGAGAATGGCGGAGATACGACCACCATATTCACAACCAAGATAGACGGCGGCAAGTAAGATGAGCGCACTTTCTGGTGGTAATCCTAAAGCAAAGGCGAAAGGCAGTAATATCGCCACACCGTTAATAGGACCAAGTCCAGGCAACATACCGACAATGGTACCCAAAAAAGCACCGATAAGTGCAATCAGTAAGTTCTCTGGGGTAGATGCAATAGCGAAACCGTGCATTAAAAATTCAAAAGTATCCATACTGGCTATCCTATTATCCCTGATAATAATCCAAGTGGTAATTTGACATCCAAAAGTATGTCAAATAAGACGTATAAGCCAATACTGATTAACACTGAAAAGATAAAGCTTTTAAGCGGGTTGCCAGCAAATAGTAAACCTACGGCAAAGGACATCAGAATGGTGGCAACAATAAAGCCCAGTACCTCAAAAATCAAACCATAGACAAGTAACGCAAGCGCACAAAGTACTAAGTTTCTAATGATTGGTTTGGTAAGCCCTAATTCTATCGGCTTGGTAAAGCTTGCTGGACGAAAAGCAACAACTAGCGCGCCAAATGCCAGCAATGAAAAAATTAAAATCGGGTAAGGGCGAGGGCCGATGGGATCGTAGGCAATAGGGGCGACATAGCCAATGGCTAGGTATATCAAAAATAAGCTCACCAGTGCCATTAGCCCAGAAAACAGACGTTCCATAGTCATAATAGGACTCCTAGAATGTTAGGGCAAAAAGGCTGGCATCTCTATTTTCTGCCAGCCTTTTGAGAATACGATTAAACTTTAGTATTCAATCAATAACGTGATTGAACACCAAGCTCACTATTTGGCTTCAGCCTCAACAAGACCGTATTCAGCAGACAACTCACGAAGCTCGCCCGTACGCTTATAAACATACTCTTGTAGCTCTTCACCGGTCATAGAGAACGGCAATAATTCTTGCTGTTCACGTAGCTCAGCAAATTTTGGATCGGCAAGCATCTTATCAAAGGCATCCTTCCACCAGTTATAAGCGCTAGGGCTGACATCTGGACCCATGTAATAACCACGAACTACCGGCCAAGTGACATCATAGCCTTGCTCTTTGGCAGTAGGAATGTCGCTCATGCTGCCGTCTAATCTTTCATCGGCAAACACAGCCAACACGCGTAGTTTACCAGCATTAGCTTGTGGCATAAGCTCTGCAATACCGGCACTAACAGCTGTAATGTGATTACCCATTACTGCTGTAATTGCCTCACCGCCACCTTCCATCGCGACATAAGTCATGTCGCTAGGATTGACGCCAACGGCTTTGGCCAATATGGCAGTTTGCATCCAATCTTGACCACCGACACTACCGCCCGCGCCGAAGCTGACTGATTTTGGATTTGTTTTTAGAACCTTAACCAAATCATCTAAAGTTTTGATGTCTGAATCCGCATTGACGGCGACAGCGCCATAATCTGTGCCGACACCGGCTAGCCATTTCACATCTTTTTCAGTGAATTTACCAAATTTACCTTGTGATAAATTAAGAATAGAGCCGGTTGAGAAGGCAATAATGGCATCACCATTATCACGATCATTGGCAACGATTTTGTTATAAGCAACCGCACCAACCCCGCCTGGCATATAAGTCACGCGCATAGGGTCTTTTAAGATGCCAGTGTCTTTCAAACCCGCTTGAGCAAGCTTACAAGTCAAGTCAAAGCCGCCGCCTGGCTTGGCAGGTGCGATACATTCAGGACGTGAAGGAGCAGTCAGCTCACTTGAGCCATCTGTCGCGGCTGCATCTGTACTGGTCGTTTCATTAGCGTTGTTACAGGCAGTCAAAGATAGAATAGATAGGCCAAGAGCCAGATAGGAAAGTTTTTTCACACGACACTCCTTGTGTGTATATTTGTACTAAAGTTTCAATAGAATTCTGATCGGCGCAACCCGTTATTAATGTTTGAAGCTACGATCAGACTAACGAAGTTTCTGCATTTCATCAAAATATGTTTTTTTGTCACTGTATAAAAGTAACAGAATATTTTGTAAATGACAAGAAACATATGTATGTCTGTATGAATTTTATTATACTATAGAGACGCATAAGGGTATTGACTATTATTCTTATGCTTAGCTTTCAGTTATAAATAACAAACACTTTTATAGCTTTCTCTTATTTATAAGGCATTAAAAGATAAGTTGGATCACTAAGATTGCTATTATCCCAACACAGATGTCTAAGGGCACAGCTTTGAATAACAGAGCAGTAAAGAGCTTATTTTTTTCTATAACGACTTGAGAGGCGCCTAACATGAGACTACCACCTGATGAAAAAGGTGACAGTGATGAGCTTTGCGCGCCCACAACAATACAGGTAAAGAGTAATAAAGGACTTATGCCAGAGGCAACGGCTAGGGGTAACACTATAGGAAACAAAGTAGGGGCGACGACCCCAAGTGTACTGGCAAATACGGACATGATTGCGCTGATAACGAAGACTAGCGTCGGTATCAACCAGATAGGGACGTTGGTACTGAGCCATTCGGTGAGCTCGTAAATGACCCCTACCTCTACACCGAGGCGAATCAACATACCGACACCGCAAATCATAATAAGCGTATTCCAAGGTATGAGTGCTATCACTGCTCTTTCGTCGCCTAACTTTAAAAATAGGCTGATTAAAGCAAAAATAACCGCGATAAAACCAATATCGATCCGAGCGTTCAAAAACTCAATCGCTGATATTTGCGGCATGAGTAGATTTAAAATAGGGACAATCAGCACAGTCGCCATCATGATAAAAATCAGCATAATAGATTGTTTTTGCCTACTATCAAAAGGCTCTGGCATTGTCGTTTCAATCGAGATTTTGCTATTTTTGGCATTGAACACGCTATAGCCACCCAAGAGAATTACAGGTATGACAAAAGTAGCAGCGAAAACCCCTAAAATATAAGTAAAGCTATTATCATTGGCAACGCCTGCGCCGCGCATCAGCTCTCTAAAGATAACGCCGCTTTGTGAGGTAATAAAGTTAGCACCGGCGAGCGCGCCATAATTGACAGATAAGGTGGCAATAACGATGTTTAAATTGGTACGTTTAGACAAAAGCAGAATCATCGGTGCCATTGTCGCCAAAACGGTGTAATAGCCTGCGCCTAAGCCTGCGACAACTGTAGCAACAAAAAAGATAATCAATGGCAAAAATGCTGGAAAATGACGACACCTATAGATTAAATGATTCGATAATTTCTCTAACGCACCGTTTGCGAGAGGGAAGTTATAAAAAAGCGTCACAGCAAAAATAACAAAGAAGATTTTTAGCGGCCATAGCTCAATAATCTCATAAGCCTTTAGACCCATACCGAAACAACCAATCAGATACGAAAACGCAATAGCAAACAAGCCGATATTGATTTTGGTGGTATAGCCTAAAATAATGCATATTACGATGGCTGCGAGAATATAAAGTGTCACAACTGCCCCTTGATTTTAACGGTATGAATTCTATAAAAAGCCATAGCAGCTTTTATAGAGTAAAAAGCAGTACGCTAATATCGAAAAATAGCTTTATAAACGATAAGTCAAATAAGCCTTAGCAGCGCCTCTAATTAAGTAGAATGATAGCAAAAAAACTCATATGAATTAGATAAGGTTGATAATAACAAGCGGATCAAAAATACCTATTAAAACGATTAGAATAGTCTTACTTTTACGGCAATAATGTCGCTTAAAAAAATCGAGTTATTAAAAATTTTCCATGACGGTGAAACAATGATAGACAATTTCAAAAACTTTAAAATGCCACGATATGAGCAGGTAAGATGGCACATACAAACCTTACTAACAGAGAGCAAGTGGGATGAAAACACACCTTTACCTAGCGAGCAAGAGTTTGCTGATAAATATCAGGTATCGGTAGGCACCGTGCGTAAAGCGGTTGAAAAGCTAGTGGAGGAAGGGGTTTTAATAAAACAGCAGGGCAGAGGGACGTTTTTAAAGCGTCCAGATTTTAATAGCTCATTATTAAGATTTTTTAAATTTCGTGATAAAGAGTCTGGTTATGTCACGCCAACGGGAATAATTAAAAAAATCTCAGTGATAGACGCGATTGATGATATTAACCAAAAATTAGATATAGATGAACATGAAGCGCTCATTTATATAGAGCGGGTTCGTATCGTCGAAGACAAAGTCTTACTGAGTGAAAAGATATGGCTTCCTAAAAGCTGTTACGAAGCCTTTACCGACTTGGCGCCTGAAGATTTTGAGAATCTTCTTTATCCTTTTTATTATACAAAATGTGGACAGTTTGTGTCGTCTGCCGTAGAGACGCTATTTTTTATAACCAATCATATAGACCCTTATTTAGGCAATAATGAACAAGAAAGTTTGGTTAAAGTATGCCGTATTGCCAAAAATTTAGAGGGTGACCCTATCGAGTATAGAGAGTCATATGGACTGGCAGGGAAATTTAGTTATGAAATCAATATCATTTAATCATTATGATAGACCGTCAATAAAACCAAATGACTTATTAAAACAGCACATTGACGTTTCTTATTATCATTATCAGCCCACTAATAACCATGAGTATGAGTAGCATTATTCTAAACTGACTAATCGTCATTCCCGCTAAAAAATGCTTACCAATGATATTGCCGACGACCGCACCTAACCCTAGTACCAGTCCATATAGCCAAAGTCTGGCAGGGAATACGCCAAAGAAAGCGTAGCCGCCGATTTGCATGATACCCACAAAAAAGGAGTTGGCAGTTTTAGTAGCAATCAGGTTTTCTTTTTCTAGCCCAGCATTCATATAAAAAGGGTTGAGTATAGGGCCGAGACCACCGACCAAAGTACTCATAAAAGCAATAACAAACCCCAAAGGGATAAAGCCGAGTTTTGGCATATCAAAGGTTTTATCGACTTTACCGAACCTATATTGGAAGATGGTAGATACCAAAAATACGCCAACCAATAACTGAATCCACCCTGCATCCAAGCGACTAAAGACCAGTGCAGCAAGCCATGCTCCTACGATGGCACTAGGAACATAGTATCTGGTCAAGGACCAATCAATGTCATACCAAAATAGATAGAGCCGTGAGGCATTGCTAATAAGTGTGGCCAAATTGATCACGGGAGGCGTAACGGCTGTTCCTATCATTGAAGAGGTGACAGGTATCAATAGCATGGCCCCGCCGCCGCCAGACACCGTAGAGATGATAAAAGCGACCATGCCAGCGACAAACAAGCCAGCCAAGTGCCAATTCGGGATGGTGTGCAATAGCTCTAAAACACTGGTCACTATAAAATCCTATTCCATCAAATTCTAAAGTTTCTTAAATGACTGATAGTATGAGTAGTCGAGATGTTTAATCTAGTAATCTGCTTTATTACAGCCTCTAAAATGCAAATCGTGGCAATACCCCGTAAAACTAATAATAGCTCAGTTCAAAATAACTGGTATTTAATGCTGTTTGAAAGAGATTTACATTATCTTAATCTTTGATAAAGTATGGTGGCGCCAACGCTTGCTCATTGTTGTTCCGCTAGACCTGCTAGCCATTAAGATTTTTTTGAAAGACGAACAAAGCTTAATGGCTAGGCAACATAGAAATGTTACTATAACTCTTAAAGCTAATAACGATGATAGTTATTTAATGCTGATTGTTTGCTAGCAGTCGTTTTTAGTATCCATTCATTTAAAACTAAAATAATTAGGAGCAAAACATGGGCTTATTGGTCGATGGTCAATGGCAAGATAAGTGGTATGACACCGAGGCGAGCGGTGGACGCTTTGTACGCGAAGATGCTGGTTTTAGAAACTGGATAACAGCGGACGGTAGCGCAGGCCCAACCGGCGTGGGCGGCTTTAAAGCTGAAGCCAATCGCTATCATTTATATGTGTCGCTTGCTTGTCCGTGGGCGCATCGCACCACGATTTATCGCAAATTAAAAGGCTTGGAAGACATGATTTCGCTGTCTGTGGTTCACCCTTTTATGGGCGATAAAGGTTGGACGTTTGCAGAAGGTGCTGGCGTGATTGCTGACCCCATTGTCAATGCGGATTATTTATACGAAGTTTATGTCGCTGCCAAGCCTGATTATACCGGACGCGTCACAGTGCCAATATTATGGGATAAAAAAACCAATACCATCGTCAGTAATGAATCCTCTGAGATTATTCGGATGTTAAATTCTGCTTTCGATGAGGTAGGGGCGACGGATGTTAACTTTCTGCCAAAAGCGTTGCTCGCAGAAATCGATACGATTAATGAGTTTGTTTATTCAGCGGTGAATAATGGTGTCTATAAAGCAGGGTTTGCCACGACCGAAGCTGCCTATAAAGAGGCAGTAGTCGCGCTATTTGACGCGCTAGATACGTTAGAGGCACGTTTGGCGGACCAACGTTACTTGCTTGGCGATACAATTACTGAGGCAGATTGGCGCTTATTTACCACGCTAGTACGGTTTGATGCGGTTTATGTTGGGCATTTTAAATGTAATATCCGCCGTATTGTCGATTATCCCAACCTTTGGGGCTATCTGCGTGATTTATATCAGGTGCCCGGTATCGCCGAGACGGTGAGTATCGAGCATATCAAGGCGCATTATTACACCAGTCACGCCAACATCAATCCCACGCGTATTATCCCTGTCGGTCCGCTGCTTGATTTTAACGAACCTCATGACCGTACGCGTTTCTAACTTTTATTGAGCTGTTTAAATTAAGCTAAAAAAACCGCGCTAGCTAATATATAAGCTGGCGCGGTTCTTTATATAAAACGATTTAATTTATATTAAGCGTTATTCAACTGACGAGCCGCTTCTAGGGCGAAATACGTCAAAATCCCATCAGCGCCCGCACGGCGGAAACCAATCAAGGATTCCAAAATCACCGCATCGGTTAGCCAGCCGTTCTGAATAGCAGCCATATGCATGGCGTATTCACCAGACACTTGATACGCAAAGGTTGGTACGCCAAAGGTGTTTTTAACTTCGCGGATAAGGTCTAAATACGGCTGACCCGGTTTAATCATCACCATATCAGCGCCCTCATTGATATCCATGGCAACTTCGTGCAGTGCTTCGGCGCGATTACCAAAGTCCATCTGATACTGCTTTTTATGACCGCCTTTTAAATTGCCCGCACTGCCAACCGCATCACGGAAAGGGCCGTAATAAGCAGAAGCGTATTTGGCAGAGTAGGCCATGATAGCGGTATTGACAAAGCCTTCGGCTTCGAAGGCATCACGCATGGCTTTGATACGGCCATCCATCATATCACTTGGCGAGATGATATCAGCGCCTGCGCGGGCGTGAACGAGGGCCTGCTTGACCAAGACTTCAACGGTTTCGTCATTGACCACATAGCCGCTGTCATCGAGCAGACCGTCTTGACCGTGAGAGGTATAAGGGTCTAGCGCCACATCAGTCATTACCACCATTTCTGGCACGGCATCTTTGACCGCTTTGACGGCGCGCGCGCTTAAGCCATTTTCATCATAAGCCGATTTGCCATCAGGCGTTTTTAATGAATTATCAATGACAGGGAAGATGTCGATAGTGGTGACGCCCTCTGCTAATAATTCTTTGGCATAATTAATCAACAGATCAATCGATAGGCGCTCAACGCCTGGCATACTAGCTATGGCTTCGCGCTTGTTTTTGCCTTCTAATACAAAAACAGGGGCGATAAAATGCTTAGGATGCAGCTCAACTTCACGAATCATCGCGCGGACGTTATCGTTATAACGCAAGCGACGCAAGCGGGTTTCAGGGAATTGACGGTTAAAAGTATAAGTCATGAGGTTTCCTTATTTGATTTTAAGCATGGTTATTTATCAGCTTTATGGAAACAGCTGTTTTAAGACTGGCTTTTATAAGATTGGTATCGTTAAGAGAATAAAAAGGTCGTTGGTATAATGTTGTACGATAACTAGCACTACTATAAACTAGCACTACTATAAACTGGCACTACTATAACCAATAGTCGCTATCGAAAGCAAAAAGCCCTACCAAGTCGGTAGGGCTGATTTTAGTTATCGACTATTAGGGTGAGGAGAATTTTCCTACAACCTTTAGAGCTACTTAACGCTCATTAATCTGCGTGACCGGTACTGGCTCAACCTTGGCCTCTTTACTAGTAGTCTTTTCAGTGATCACGCCGACAGCAGCGTCTGTTTTGCCATCGTTATTGACATCGACCACAGCCGTTGGGTTAAAAGTTGCTTTCTGTATTGGCTGCGCTTGTTTAATCGCTTGCGCTTCTTGTGCAGAAGCCACGCGAGCTGAGCTGGCAGCTTCAATGGCATCGACCGCTTTGGCTTTATTGCTATTGGCCGGTAGATTGACCAATTGCACCAAGTTTTTATGCGGTACAGGAATGACGGTTGGTACATCAAGGTTGGCACCGCCGCCTAGCACTTGATAAAGCTCGATTTGGCTGATGATTTTTTGTAACTCTAAGTCCAAGATACCTTGCTGCGTTGAAAATAATGAACGCTGCGCATCGAGTACATCTAGGTAGTTGGCAATACCCGCTTTAAAGCGCGCATCGGCAATCTGATACGTTTGCTCAAAGTTATCTTGCAAACGGTACTGCGCGGCCAGCTGATCGCCTAAGGTCGCGCGTGTCGCTAGGACGTCCGATACTTCACGGAACGCGGTTTGAATAGAGCGCTCGTAGTTTGCTAGCGTCTGTTCGCGCTCAATTTTAGCAACGTCATAATTGGCATCTAAGCGTCCCGCATCAAAAATAGGTACGCTAATGCTTGGACCAAATGACCAGCCAACCGAACCACTTTTGAATAAATCATCTAAACTACCACTACTCAAGCCCACGCTACTGGCTAAGCTGATAGATGGGAAGTAAGAGGCGCGCGCTACTTCGATATTGGCACCCGCCGCTTTTAGATTGTACTCTGCTTCCAATACATCAGGGCGATAGCGCAGCAATTCACTTGGTAAGCCGGCGCTAAATATCTGTTGGCTGGTGATATTGCTGACCGCAGGCGCTGGAATAAGATTGGTTGGAATAGGGCCACCGACCAAAAACTGCAGCGCGTTACGCGATCTTAAAATACTGCTTTGCGCCTGTAAAACGGCAAGTCTGGCATTTTCTAATGACGCACTGGCTTGCAGCGATGGCAGTTTAGGGTCAATACCCGCTTCAAAGCGTTTATTGGCAATAAATAGAGATTTTTCACGACTCTCAACCGTCGCTTCAGCCAGTTTTAACTGCGCAAGGCTATAGCTTAAATTGGCATAGCTTTGAGCGATATTACTAATCAGGCTGATTTGGGTGGTGTCTTTCGCTGCGGTAGTCGCTAAAAAGTTTTGTAACGCCTGCTCTTTTAGACTGGCGATTTTACCCCAAAAATCTAACTCATAGTTGGCAAGGCCAAGATTGACGTTATATGAGCTGTTCGGGTTTTTATCGCGGCTATTTTGTGCTTGGCGCGTGTAACCACCGCTCCCATCAATTCTAGGCAGGTCATTAAGATCAGTGATTTGATATTGCGCGCGCGCTTTCTCAATTGCAAGGCGCGCACTTTCAAAGTCTTTATTATTTTCCAGTCCTAACGCAATCAGAGCTTTTAGGCGCTCATCGCTATAAAAGTCCTGCCAGCGCTGTCCTGCGATACTTGGCTGCTCGCCACTACTGACGGTTTCTTTATCAAATGCGCCGTAGGTTTGTTCGATAGGCACGTTTGGCTCAGCGAGGACAGGGCGCATATCCGCTTTTGGAATGGTATTACATGCTGCCATGCTTAAGGCCAAAGCGGTGAGGCCGATTAGACGACCGCCATTTTTACGCAGGACTGCAAGCGCTGGTTGGGCAGTGGTAGCTATAGTGGCTACCCCTGCTGAGTTTAAGGTAAAGGTTTTTTGAGCACTCATTGTGTATTATCTCCAAAGCTTGCAGGCTGATAATTTTCAGAAGGCGTTGGGTTGTGCGGGCCAGGTGTACCGTCGTTGCCGTCATCTTTATCGTTTGGTTTGTTATTCTCATGTTTATACGGGAATAAACTACGTACCCAAATGAAGAACATCGGAATAAAGAAGATACCTAAGAATGTCGCGGTAACCACCCCACCAACCACACTGGTACCGATGGCGTTTTGACTGCCCGAACCTGGTCCTGTGGCGAGGAATAATGGCACAACACCGAGTCCGAAGGCAAGTGAGGTCATGATAATCGGACGCAGACGTTGACGTGCTGCGGTCATTACCGCCTCTTTTAGACTATAGCCTTCTTCTTGGTGCTCTTTGGCAAACTCGATAATCAAGATGGCGTTTTTGGCAGACAGACCAACGACAGTGAGTAGACCCACCTGTAAGTAAATATCGTTGTTAAAGCCGCGTAGCCAAGTAAATATCACCGCACCTAGTACCCCAAGCGGGATAACCAATAGTACAGAGAAGGGAATAGACCAGCTTTCATATAGAGCAGCTAGGCATAAAAATACCACTAAGATTGATAGCGCATAAAGCATGGGCGCTTGGGCACCTGATTTTTGCTCCTCAAGCGACATACCCGTCCACTCGTAGCCGACGCCATCAGGCAGTTTTTGCATCATGGCTTCCATCGCGCTCATTGCTTCACCAGTACTAAGACCAGGCGCGGCGCTACCCTGGATGTTCATAGAAGGCAAGCTGTTATAACGGGTCAGACGTGGAGAGCCTGATTGCCATTCGCTGCTAGAGAACGCGTCAAATGAAATCATATCGCCCGTATCATTTCGTACATACCACTTACCGATGTCATCTGGGTTGGTACGGCTGCTAGGCTCGCCTTGGACAAAGACGCGTTTGATACGACCACGATCGACGAAGTCGTTGATATAGCTTGAGCCCCAAGCTGTAGAAATAACACTATTGATGCTACCAAGCGATAGGCCATAAGCGGCGGCTTGCTCTTGGTTGATATTGACTTTGAGCTGCGGCGCATCTTCTTGGCCGTTAGGACGCACGCCTGTTACTTGATCGTTTTGCGCAGCCATACCGAGCAGCATATTACGTGCTTCAAGTAAGCCTTCATGGCCGACGTTACCCGTATCTTGAATCATCAAATCAAAACCACTGGCGTTACCTAGTTCGGTAATAGCTGGCGGTACAATCGCAAAGACTTGCGCTTCATTTAACTGGGTAAAGAAATAACCCATTGCTCGACCAGCCACCGCTTGTGCGGTATTTTCATCGCCGCTTCGCTCCGCCCAGTCTGTCAAACGTACGAAAGCCAGACCCATGTTTTGACCTTGACCGGCGAAACTAAAGCCTGCCACAGAGAACACAGACGCCACGTTGTCTTTTTCTTGGGTTTCATAATAGTTGGTGACTTTTTCTAGTACCGCTTCCGTTTCATCAAGCGTCGCCCCAGCAGGAAGCTGTACTAAGGTAAACATAATACCTTGGTCTTCCTCGGGTAAAAACGAGCCCGGAATACGTAAGAATACCACGGCCATAACGCCAATAATGGCGGCATAACCGATTAAGTATAACCACTTAAATTTAAAGCTTTTACCGACAGAGTTTTCATACTTACGGCTGACTTTATAAAAAGAGCGGTTAAACCAACCGAAGAAACCTTTTTGCTCTTCAGTAGTTCCTTTCTCGTGGCTTTTACTACGTTTCAGCAAGGTCACACATAGGGCAGGGGTAAAGATAAGCGCCACTAATGCTGACAGTACCATGGCGGTAATCAGGGTAATGGAGAACTGACGATAAATGACGCCGGTTGAGCCACCAAAGAAGGCCATCGGTACGAAAACAGCCGATAGAATCAAGGCGATACCGATAACGATTTTACTGATCTCGCCCATCGATTGTATGGTCGCGTCTTTAATGGAAATATGAGGGTCTTCTTCCAAGATACGCTCAACGTTTTCGACGACCACGATGGCGTCATCGACCAGTAGACCAATGGACAATACCAAGGCAAACATGGTCAATACGTTGATACTAAAGCCAGCGATATATAAGACGGCAAAAGTACCCAGTAATACCACGGGTACAGCAAGCGTTGGAATAATGGTCGCGCGCCAGTTCTGTAAGAAAATGAACATGACGATAAAGACTAAAACAATCGCTTCGATGAGTGTTTTGACTACTTGCTCAATAGACAAACGTACAAATGGCGTGGTGTCATAAGGAATAACGGTCGTCAGATTTTTTGGGAAGTTCTGTTCAAGCTCCGCCATACGAGCGCCAACGGCTTCACGAGTTTCAAGCGCGTTTGCACCACCCGCCAAAGAAATACCGAGACCAGCGGAAGTCTGCCCATTATAAAGCGCAGTCACACTGTAGTTTTCACTGCCGATTTCAACTTTTGCAACATCACCTAGGCGAACCTTCGCCCCAGAGGTATCGGTTTTTAATAAGATATTTTTAAATTCTTCAGGGGTTTGTAAATAGCTTTGCACGGTAACCGTGGCGTTAATAACCTGTCGATCCGTATCTGCAGGCGCTTGTCCTAATTGGCCAGCAGACACCTGCGCGTTTTGCGCACGTACGGCATTGACCACATCAGCTGGCACCAAGTTATAACTACGTAGCAGCGAAGGATCAAGCCAGATACGCATGGCATAGGCTGAACCAAACACCTGCACTTCACCAACACCTTCGACACGGCTGAGCTGGTCAACGACGTTTGAGTTGATATAGTCAGCAATATCGCTGTTATCCATACTGCCGTCTTCAGAGATAAACCCTTGTACCATTAAAAAGCTACTAGAGGATTTATTGACGTTGACGCCTTGACGCTGTACGGACTCAGGGAGTGAGCTCATCGCGGCTTGCAGTTTGTTCTGTACCTGTACCTGTGCGGTATCAGGATCGGTACCGTTTTCAAAGGTAAGCGTTACAGATGCGCCACCATTTGACAAGCTCGATGATGACATATACATCAAGCCATCAAGCCCTTTCATACGTTGTTCGATAATCTGAACCACTGAATCTTCAACGGTCTGCGCGTTCGCACCAGGATAGCTTGCGCTCACCGAAATGGTTGGCGGTGCAATGCGTGGATACTGCTCAATCGGCAGGTTGATAACCGATATTACCCCGATGAGCATGACCAAAATAGCCATCACCCAAGCAAAAATAGGGCGATCAATAAAAAAACGTGACATAGTATATTCCTAGTCTTCCTATCTTTGAATGGAATTAGTTAGCGGTAGATTCTGCTGGTTTTTTAGCAGAGGTATCTTTACTAGCTGGCTTATCCATCGCTTTTGCAGCTTGCTGCGGCGTTTGAGCAGTTGGCGTGCCCGGCTTAGCAGGGGCAGCATTTGGATTTTCTAAAGGTTTGGCGACGACTTCTTGCTCAGGTTTGACTTTTGAGCCACCAATCACCACCACTTTATCCCCTGCTTTTAAGCCATCAGTGACGACCCACTGATCTTTATAGGTGCCATTAATAGTGACAGGACGTACTTGAATTTTATTATTCTCATCAACGATATAAACTTGCGGTTCGCTTTTTGGTGTACGCATCACCGCGCTTTGCGGTACCAATGCAGCGTTAGTGATGACGCTTTGAGTCAAGCGCGCACTGACATACATACCCGGCAACAAGATATTATTCTTATTAGGGAAGACTGCACGTAAGGTCACAGCACCTGTTGATTCATCAACTTTTGCTTCTGATAATGCCAGCTCGCCACGTACCGGATACGTTGAGCCGTCCTCTAATACCAACTCAACCGAATTCATACCCGCTTGCGCTTTACCAGCAGAAATTTGCTGGCGTAGTTTAAGCAGCTCAGAGGATGACTGGCTGATATCGACATAGATAGGATCTAAGCGCGAGATAGTCACTAAAGGATCTGGTTGTCCGGCGCTAACCAAGGTACCAGCAGTAACGCTAGAGCGGTCAGTACGACCTGCGAGCGGTGCTCGTACGATAGTACGGTTGAGGTCTAGTGTACTGGCTTGTAAGTTTGCTTTTGCTGTTTGGATACCAGCTTTAGCACTTTCAATACCTGCTTCTGTTTGCCCAATCGCCGCACGCGCGCTTTCGACTGCTGCTTGTGCGGTGCGAACTTGGGTAACTGCTTGGTCGTATTGCTGCTTTGAGATGGCATCAATTTCGATCAAACCTTGCAAGCGATTTAAGTCATTTTGCGCTTGTGATAATGACGCTTGGCGACTGACCAGCTCAGCTTTGGCATTGGCGTTGTTTGCTAACGCCGTCTGATAATTGGCTTCAGCTTGTTGAATGGCCGCCTGCCCACTGGTGATAGACGTCGCGTAGTTATCGGTATTGATACGGTATAAAGGTTGGTCTTTTTTGACGTTGCTGCCTTCGCGGAACAACACCTCGTCAATAATTCCGTTTACTTGTGGGCGAACGTCGGCGGTTTGGTAAGCGGCGGTACGTCCAGCAAAGGTTTGTACTTGCGGTACGGTATCTAGAGTGACAGTCTGAACGTTGACGACGGCAGGTGGCATCTGCTGCTGCGCCGCTGCCCCAGCTGCGTCCTCATTTTTATCACAGCCGACCAATACAGCGCCAGATAGTACAGATGCTATTACAAGCGCAAGAGTAGAGTGCTTCATCAATGTCCTCGGCAATATAAATATCATATAATAATTACAATTTAAAAAGTTTATGGATAAATCTTAACGAAGTAAATATGAAACGTAATATGTCTTTACCGCTGTTAGAGTTCATTACTAAATAGATAATATAATAACTAAACACAGAACAATCGGCTAAGCAGATTTAAAGTAATGCATGATTATAAACTATAGGGTATATACCCCACAGTCAAGATGCAAAAAAACCTTCATCTACCTTGTGATAAGCTAATTTCTCAATAAAGGTCTAACAACCATTGATAATACAAGCGTAACCTTCTAAATACTTTGTAAGATTGATAATCAATACAGCGACAAAATATTGTTAAATTTTGTTTTTTTAAATACGATTCAGAGATAGTAGCAAGAAAACCATATAAAAATACAGTAGAAAATGGCATGTACAGAAAAACGGTGTTTTAGCAATACTTAAGTGTGAACGCTAAAATCTCAGGGAAAAATAAGAGCAATTGAATGAAGAAAGTGATGGGTAATGAAAAAGCTGCGTATATAGCAACCTTATTTTCTCATTTTATTTATTTCATTATTATAAAGTACAACTTAACTAAAAATTAAATGGTCACATACTTTTTTATTGATGCCTAAACATTTTAAGCATCAATAATATTTTTAAGCATCTATAATATATAGGCTAGCAATATTTACACTAACCGCGCGCTAGCAAGCTCAGTCAGCTGATATAGCCCTTGACGGTAGCGGTTATCAGGTAAGCTGCTTAGCGCTTGCTGTGCCAGTTTGGTTTCTTCCAAAGCACGCTTTTTACAGTATTCAAGCGAACCTGACTGACGGACGAGCTCGATAAGCTGCTCAGCGTTTGGCGTTTTACCCGTTTGCACCGCAAGGCGTAATTGCTCATAGCCTGCTTTATCGCTGTCTTTTAATAATTCAAGCGCCTTGATGGTTGGCAGCGTAGGTTTGCCTTCTGCCAAATCATCGCCCAAATTCTTGCCCATCACTTCACTATCGCCACTGTAGTCGAGTACATCATCGACGATTTGAAAAGCGTTACCGAAGTGTTGACCAAAATCAGCCAATGCTTGCAGATGCTCCGTTCTATTTTGCAAGATAGCCGCGCCTTGGGTCGCCATCATAAATAAGCGTGAGGTTTTGCCATCAATGATATTTAGGTAGTCTTGTTCAGTGGCTGCAGGGTTATGCTGATGCTGTAGCTGTAAGACTTCGCCCTCGGCGATATCACAGGTGCCATCGGAGAATACCTGCAATAACGGCAAGCTCTGAAAACCAACCAACAAGTTAAAAGCGCGAGCAATCAAATAGTCACCGACCAGCACGGCAGTGGCGTTGTCCCAAGTAGCATTAGCCGTTGGTTTGCCTCGGCGTTGACCTGACTCATCAATCACATCATCATGTACCAAGGTTGCCGTATGCAGCATCTCAGTAATCGCCGCCAGATGCATCGCTTGCTGCGATGGCTCGTCGTTAAACATGCGCGCGCACAATAAGGTAATCAGCGGGCGCATACGTTTGCCGCCAGCATTAATCACATGCTGCGAGACGCTCATCACCAATTGGACTTTAGAATTCAAGCTGCCAAAGACTTGCTTATCCATAATCTCAAAATCGTCAGCAACAATGCTTTGGATGTCAGCATAGCTTAGCGTATCGGTAGAGCTTGGCGTACTGGTTAAAACGTTTAAGGGAGTAGTCGATGTTGCGGCGGCGTTAGATAAAGAGTTACTGGTCATAATGAGTCGTCATACCAATGAAAAAAATGAAAGATGGGTTTAGATAACGGTCTATTTATAATAATGCTTGCAGCAAATAATAATTAAGCTATAGTCAGTTCAAAATAAAAGCGATACGTTATAGCTTTTTGCGACTGGTATAAATTTTCCTTGCTTGCTGTTATGACAGAGGCTACGAAAAATTCATCCCAGTCGCACTATATCGATTTTAGAGTAATTCTACTATAACGTTTGACGCATAATAGCATAGCTGTCTGGCTCAATGGTTGATTTAAGTATAGCAAAAAGTAAGCCAGTGCTTATCATATAGCAGTGCATTGCTTATTTTATTTCTGTCTCTTTAAAAGTTAATTGGTTAGGTTTATTTAATCAGACGCTGATATTAGCAATATTCTATTAATAATAGTCATTAATAAGGTTTATATTTACAAAAAACTGTAAGTTACTGATTATATAAGTTATAATAACCGCTGTTGGATAATCCATTCGCGTTTAATATAGTATATTTACATAGAGCGGCTTATCTTAACATCGGTAGTCATTACCTTTGTCAGTGAAACCTATCGCTTTTTTAGAGACGTATAACAATCGCTATGATTGTTATTACCACCTTGCAAAAACAAGAGGTGCGGCTTGCTTTTATGAGCAAAAAGCCGTAAAATCTTGCCTTTAATTTTTCCCTGTCGTGTTCGTTATTGAAGCGTTGATATAATATCAGCCACGGCACACGGGTTAAACGGAGTCAGACAATGTACGCAGTAATTAAAACTGGTGGTAAACAGCACCGTGTTGTGGTCGATGAGCTTTTAAAAGTTGAATTACTAAAAGCAGAAAAAGGCGAAACAATCAAATTTGAAGACGTATTGATGGTCGTTGACGGTGAAACTGTCAAAATCGGTCAGCCTATCGTTGAAGGCGCTAGCGTAGAAGTTGAAGTGGTTGAGCATGGTCGCGGTGAAAAAATCCGTATTATCAAGCACAACCGTCGTAAGCATTATCACAAAGAGCAAGGTCACCGCCAATGGTATACCTTGTTAAAAATCAAAGCCATTAATGCCTAATTATTCACTTAGCAATGACTGCTAAATAGCGCACTAAATGCTTAAGAGTTGTCGCATTAGCGATAAGTCATATTAACAAGGAGATTTTCTCATGGCACATAAAAAAGCTGCCGGTTCGAGCCGTAACGGTCGTGATTCAAACCCAAAAATGCTAGGCGTAAAAATCTTTGGTGGCCAAGCTATCACAGCTGGTAACATCATCGTTCGTCAACGTGGTACAGAATTCCACGCAGGCGAAGGCGTTGGTATGGGTCGTGACCATACTTTATTTGCACTAAATGACGGTGTGGTAAAGTTTGCGACCAAAGGTAAATTCAACCGTCGTTATGTTATGGTTGAAAGCGCATGATTGCCCATCTAGATTATTTAGTTATTAACTAGCATAATCCGATGACTAAAAAAGCCCTTATTACCCTTTGGTAGTAAGGGCTTTTTTATGCTGCTCATTTATACGAAAAGTAAAGAATAAATAGCGTCATATGCCGTGTAACGCTGTCGGTTACAAGCGTGTATAGCAACGGTAGTAATGATTGCAAATCATGACTAGGCGCGTAATAAAAAAACTGGCACACTGTCTGCATTGTTTACTGACGTCGTTTTTTTGGCGCGAGATAAGCACTTATTGAAAACAAAAATTTTAATTAACACATATTATTTTTATGCTATTTTGCATTTAGAAGAGGACTTATAATGACTGTATTATCAAAAAAAACCACTTTAAAACAAAAACTGATGGGCGGCGCTTTAACGGGCGTATTGATGACATCGCTTGGGGTGGCAGCGCCGATGGTAGCATTGACCCAAACAGCAAGTGCTGCTCCTGCGGATAACTTAACGGCCGCCAAACGCCTAAATAAGCTATTAAGCAACACCAAAAGCATGACGGCTAATTTTAGTCAAACCACCAAAGGCGCGAACAGTGGCACTTTTAGCGGTACCATGAGTGTTCAGCGTCCAAATAACTTCCGCTGGGAAACCAAATCACCGTCAGAGCAGCTGATTGTAGCAAATGGCAGCACCATGTGGGTTTATGACAAAGATTTGGAACAGGCGACCAAGCAAAATGTCGATAGCCAAGTGGGTAACACACCAGCGCTATTGTTATCAGGTGACCCAAGTAAGATTGATAAAAACTTTAAAATTACCCAGCCTTATGCCAATAAAAACTACTATGTGCTCTATCCAAAATCAGATAGCGCCAGTTTTAAGAGCTTATCGATGAGCTTTAGTGGCGGTAAGCCTGTGATGATGGTGTTAAATGATACGCTAGGACAAACCACGACGATTAAGTTTAGTGGTATTAAAATGAACCCAAGTATCAATAGCAGTCAGTTTAAATTCACGCCACCAAAAGGTGTTGATATCATTAATCAATAATTCTTTTACGGATTAAGCCTACAAAAAAAGGACACGCTTTATAAGCGTGTCCTTTTTTACTGCTATAAGCATATAAAGATTTTACTGTAATCGATTTAAGATAATGACTTGGTACTAAGACAAAGCTTTGATAGCTTCCATATCAGGCAGTGGCGGCAGCTTATCTAAACTGGTTAATCCAAACGCATCTAAAAATTGCGCTGTGGTATGTAGCAGTGCAGGGCGTCCCAAGGTTTCTTTATAACCCTTCTCTTCAATCCAGCCTTTATCAAATAGTTGACGTAAGATATTACTCGATAGCGTCACACCGCGTACATGCTCGATGTCACTCCGGGTCACCGGCTGCTTATAAGCGATGACACTCAAGGTTTCAAGTAGGGCTTGGCTAAGGCGCTCTTGACGCTGCGGAAAGACACGCTGAATTAACGGACTATAGCTATCTGCGATTTGTAGCCGATAACCACTGGCCGTCTCCTGTAAGGTCAGTACACCAGAATCTAGACGCTGTTGTAATATCTCCAAGACTTGCACAAACTCGTTAGTATTTAACGATAACTGCTTCTTTAGCACATTGGCAGTAAGGGGCGCTTCAGAGGCGTGCAGGAGTACTTCGATATGCTTGCTGATTTCTTCTAAATCTTGCTGCTGCTTATCCGTCATTGTATATATTCTCTGTTAAAAAACTCTTAAGCCAACCACTGTAACGTTAATTGTCCTATATGGCGATCTACAGCAGACTGATTGTCAGCAGCTGGTTGGAGCTCTGAATGATTATTTACGACACCAACCAACTGCCGTTTCATCAGCTCAAGTACGGCGACAAAACTGACTACGACGCCTATCTTACCTTGGGATTTATCCAGTAGCTCATAAAACGAGCGCGCACCATCCGTGCTTAGTTGTCTGCTAATACTGGCGATACGATCAGAAAGAGGCACGGCATCAACTTTGATATTATGCATTTGATAATCTGGCTGCAGCTGCATTTTAAATAAGCTATCAATCAATAAATTTGGGCAGTAATTGGGTAACTCGGCATTCATAATCTCTGGGCTGGGCATACTAACCAACGCCAAAAACACATCGCGCTCAAGGCGCACCAGATTGTCCAAACGTTGACTGGCCACTTTGATTTGCGCATACTCTTCTAAGCGCTCAATCAGCTCAGCTTTTGGATCGCGCTCATCGCTTGGCGTTTCAGGGCTAGGAAGCAGCAGCTCGGTTTTAATGGCAATTAAGGTTGAGGCCATCAGCAAATAGTCACCCGCCAATTCAAAATGCTCAGTATCCAGCTCACTAATATAAGCCAAATACTGCTCAGTAATCGGCAATATGGGCATTTGAGTGAGATCGACGTTGTTCTTTTTGACCAGATACAATAAAAAATCTAAGGGTCCAGCAAATTGCTCAAGCCAAATGGCAAAGGCTTGCGGCGGTACATAGAGATCTTCAGGTAGATGCTGCACCGGTGTCTGATAAATACGCAGCGCCATATCATTATTGATTAAAATACGATGTTCGCCAGTTTTTTCCATAGGCTTAGAGTTTTGACGCACACTTACGGAAAACGCGGCCTTTGGTAAAGCCGCTGTTTTATTTTTCAATACCGTCTGCACCTTTAGCATCCGCCCTGATTACTGTGAGTAAAAGCAATCAAAGACTTACTTAAGCTTAGCAAGGGGGCGAATACCAATAGCGCGGCGCGTTTTATCGAGCTGTTTACGACTATGGCGACGGGCCTTTTCTGCGCCCATTTGTAAGATTTCTTCTAGCTCTTTTGGATTGGCCATCAGTTCCTCATAACGAGCGCGAAATGGCGCAATTTCGCTATTTATTTTATCAAACAATGCTTGCTTAGCATCGCCCCAGCCAATACCCGCGGCGTACTGCGCGCGCATATCAGTAATCTCGGTAGGCGTGGCAAAGGCTTTATAAATCTCAAAAATAGCAGAATCGTCAGGGTTTTTTGGCTCAGCCGGCAACTGCGAATTGGTGATAATTTTCATGATGGCTTTATGCATCTGCTTTTCAGGGCTGACTTGCGGATTAGGCTCACCAAATAAAGGAATGGTGTTGCTATAGCTCTTACTCATTTTTCGGCCATCAAGCCCTGTTAAGAGCGGGATGTCTTCATCAACGACCGCTGTAGGTAAGGTAAAGAGGGGCTTATAACGATGGTTAAACGTGCCCGCAATATCACGTGCCATCTCGATATGCTGTACTTGGTCACGTCCGACAGGCACATGGGTAGCATTAAACATCAAGATATCGGCCGCCATCAGGACTGGATAGCCAAATAAACCCATGTTGATACCTTGATCTGGATCAACGTCGGCTTTTTCGGTATTGATATCGACCGCCGCCTTATAAGCATGCGCACGGTTCATCAGACCTTTGGCACATGAGCAGTTTAAAATCCAAGCAAGCTCTGGAATCTCTGGCACATCAGATTGACGATAAAAGGTCACGCGCTCAGGGTCAAGTCCGCAAGCAATCCAAGTTGCAGCAATGATTTTGGTCGATTCGTGAATAACAGTAGGGTCATAACAGCCGATAATGCCATGATAATCGGCTAAAAAGAAAAACGCCTCATCATTACTGTTTTGGATAGATTGAATGGCTGGGCGAATGGCGCCAACGTAATTACCCAAATGCGGAATGCCCGTTGGTTTGATGCCGGTTAGGATACGTTTACTTTCTTGTTTAGAACTGTCTACAGCTGCGTCAGTTTGATTGCTCATGAAAAATCCATTATTTTATTTCTCACATCGTTATTTATGCAGGTGAGTTATTGATATGAGTGAGTTGTTAAAATAGATAAGTTATCGAGGTAAATAATAGGGCTGATAAAATACCAGCTGCAAAGTATAGCAAATTTTGCCAATGATTTTTTGGGTAATCAAAACCTACTTATAAATATCGGTACGACCGTTAGGGCCGTTTTTGAAGCGACGATGGAACCACATCCATTGGGTCGGATCAATACGAATCAACCCTTCTAGCACCTCATTAACGCGCGTTGCATCGACAATCTCGTCATCGCTCGGATAGTTTTCCAGCTCTGGCGTAATGGTCAGATGATAATGCGGACGTTTGCCTTTGGGCAGGTTATCAGGTGTTTGCCGATAAGTATGCAGGGCCATGAGTGCGGGTGGGTTTCGCTTATCGCCTAATTTTGCCATCCGCCGAGAAGCGGTAATAGTAGCAGCGGGCACACCAAAAAACGGCGCCATGACACCTTGCTTGAGACCATAATCTTGGTCAGGTGAGTACCAAATCACGTGCTTAGCTTTAATAGAATTAACAAGGCTACGCATGTCACGGCTGGCAATCTGCTTGCCAAAAATCTTAGTACGTCCGTTATAAATGAACCAATCAAGAAGCGGATTGTTTTGCGGGCGGTACATACAATCGGTGGCAAAAAACTGCGTGCAGAGCATGCCGCCAAGATCGAGCATCGTATAATGCGCCCCAAGTAAAATCACAGGTCGACCTTGGTTTTGGGCATTCACTAGGTACTGTAAGCCCGAGATAGACACCGTACGGGTAAAAATATTGGGACGATACCAAGCACACAACGTCTCAAACACACCGATACCTTGATTGACAAACACTTGCTTTGCCATCAACTCGCGCTCAGCTTCGGGCTTTTCTGGAAAAGCCAATCTTAAATTAATTAAGGTATCACGTCTGCGCGAGCCGGCTAGTTTATAGATTGAAATACCCAGTTTACGACCCAACCAAAACTGCCAACGCAGCGGCAGATATATCATCGGCATGATAATTGCCAATAACAGCCAGATGCCCCAATATTGCGGCAATAAAAACTGCCACTGAAAGGGTTTTTTTTCTGCTTGCGCCGTTTGTTTATGCGTTTGCGTAATTGTAGGCATGCCAGCAGGAATGGCGGGCGACTTAACCATTTCACTCTGTTTATTATGCTTACCTGTAGGCGGCGGCATATCCGTTTTTGATGGGTTACTAGGATCGTATTGTTCGGGGGCTTTCATAATGAGCACAGTGTAATAAAAGTTATTATTATGATGGGGGAGCGCGTCCAAGCTTGCAAGCAAGTTTTAATAAACTAAAGATAACGAGAGCTAAGGACTTTTAAACTATTAGGCATTTAAACAATATAGTCAAAATATCCTAAAAACACTACGGTACTGCTGATATAAATTTTTTGTAGCCTCTGTCTGCCCAGGCACAGCAAGCAAGAAAAATGGATATCAGCAGTGCGTGATGTATCGATATTACTTTTCACTCACTATAGAGTTAAAACAGCAGCGCTAAAAAATAGCCATAAAAAAACCTTATAAACTGAGACCAGCTTATAAGGTTTTGCAAATCTACTCTTTTGCTTAATACTGCTGCAGCGACTCTGAGAAAAAGAAGGCAGTGGTAAAAAGAGAAGAGATAGCTTTGATTAACGTTTTGAGAATTGTGGACGTTTACGTGCTTTACGTAGACCCAATTTCTTACGTTCAACTTGACGTGAGTCACGAGTAACAAAGCCAGCTGCTTTTAGAGCAGGTTTATTGGCTTCGTCAAGCTCAATCAATGCACGCGTGATGCCGTGACGGATTGCGCCCGCTTGACCACTGATACCGCCACCTTTTACAGTGATGTATAGGTCATAAGCAGTAGGTGATTCAAGTAGTTCTAAAGGCTGACGAACAACCATGCGCGATGTTTCGCGGCTGAAGTACTCATCAAGTGGTTTGCCGTTAACAACGATGCTACCAGTACCTTTCGCTAAAAAGACACGAGCGGTAGAAGTTTTGCGACGACCAGTTCCGTAATTGCGTTCCATAAGTATATCCTTAGATGTCTAGTTCTTTAGGTTGCTGAGCTTCATGTGGATGTTCTGTACCCGCATATAGTTTCAGCTTTTTGATCATCGCGTAGCCAAGAGGACCTTTTGGAAGCATACCCTTAACCGCTTTATGTAGAACATCTTCAGGCTTATGTGCAATCAGCTTGGTGAAGTTGGTTTCTTTAATACCACCTGGGTAACCACTGTGACGATAGTACTTTTTGTCTTGCGCTTTTTTGCCCGTTACCGCGATTTTTTCTGCGTTGATAACAACGATAAAATCACCAGTATCTACGTGCGGCGTGTAACAAGTCTTGTGCTTGCCACGTAAGCGACTAGCGATTTCAGTAGCTAAGCGACCAAGGGTTTTGCCGTCAGCATCTACGACATACCAGTCATGGGTCACTTCAGCTGGTTTTGCACTAAGTGTTTTCATGATAAAACCTTAAAATTAGAATTCGTTGAGAGTTTAGCTGGGAACGGGGCTCTCAAAAAACAGACTGCACATTATAAGCAGTAGCGCCTACGCTTGCAAGCTGCATTGGGGTTTATTTTCGCCTTATATACATTAAACTGCAGCGTTGGCCAGTTTTTTAGCGGTTTTAAACATTTTCAAAATTTGTTAATGGCTTTTATTAACCTGACAATTATGACGCTGAAAGCTGATAAAGTCCAGCGACAACTTGCCCAACTTTGGTCTGTTTTAGGCATTCAAAACGTATTAGGCTTTGCGCTATATCTGCTAGCGGCTCAGCGCTTTCGTTGATACTTGCTACCAATTGGTCCAGTTGCAGGGTTAAATCTTTATCCGCCTCTAAATAAATCAGCGTTTCTGTATTGATTAAAGACTGTTTAATAAGTGCTGTCAGAATTGGCTGCCATAAATCTTGCGCATACGGCGGGTCGATAAAGACGATATCAAAATGCCGCTGCATTGTTTGGTTTTGCGTCAGTACCTGCTCGGCGGTGCCTTGAATAATCTGATAGTTACTGGCGTCTAGGCGTAATTGCTCGGCACTTTGGCGCAGCATAGTGACTTGCGCCGAATTTATGTCGATAAAGGTAGCGTGCGAGGCGCCACGTGATAACGCTTCAAAGCCTAAAACGCCGCTACCGGCGCAGCTATCAAGTACTTTAGCGTCATGAATATCGGCAATTAACCAATTAAACAAGGTCTCACGCAGGCGATCTGGTGTCGGGCGCAAACCTTCGGCATCGATAAAGCTGACGATACGGCGCTTATACTGCCCGCCGATGATACGTACGTCGCCCGCTGCGGCCTGTTTCGAATGATGGTTGTTATTTTGCCCACGACTTTTCAAAGGTTTTTTCATAGTGTTTTTTAGGTATTGCCTTTTATTTGGCATATTTTATTCAGACGTTGCTCTATTTTTTGCCTTTTCGGCAGCCTCAGCCGTCTGTGCCTCGGCTTGTTCTGCGAGCGCTTGCTCTTTATCACGGATGGCATCACGCATAGCCTTTTCAAAGGCTTTTTGGCGCTTGATAGCTCTTAACTCATCAGCTGTTGGCGGTAGAATAGGGTCGGTTTTACGCTGTAGCATCCAATAATCAAATAAGGCACGACCAATAGGTGCGGCGACAGCACTACCGCCGCCGCCATTTTCGACCAGTACCGAAAGGGCGATTTCTGGTTCTTCTACAGGCGCGAAACCATTAAACCAAGCATGATCCCAGTGACGTTTATCGAGTGCCGCTTTATTATAGCTTTTACCTTGAGCAATAGATTTGACCTGCGCCGTTCCGGTTTTACCAGCGATGCGATAGCGCGGTGTATAAATGCCACGCGCTGTACCTGCCTTAACCGTTTGTTCCATCGCATCGTGCATACGCGTCCAATCTGACGGTTTGCCATTGTAGTCAATTTTGCCATCAGGCTTGCTAATCACGTTAACGGCCGCCGCGCCATCGCTGCTTTTTAATAAATGCGGCGTGATGTGATAGCCTTTATTGGCGGTCATGGCGGTGGCATTGGCAATCTGTAATGGCGTCGCTAAAAAATATCCTTGGCCGATACTGACTGAGATGGTTTCACCCGGTAACCAGCCTTTATCATAGGTGTCTTTTTTCCATTTTGGTGACGGCATGACGCCTGATTTTTCATTGGGTAAGTCAATACCAGTTTGTTCACCAAAACCGAAGCGCACCATCCAGTCATGAAGGCGCTGAATACCCATTTCATACGCCAATTTATAATAATAGGTATCGACCGACATCATGATGGATTTCTTTAAATCTACCGTGCCGTGACCACCGCGTTTCCAGTCACGAAAACGGTGGCTGTCGCCTGGTAGGCTAAAATACCCTGGGTCATAGATAGAGGTCTCCCACTCCCGTAGGCCATAATGCAGTGCGCCCAAGCCCTCAAAGGGCTTGATGGTAGAGGCAGGAGGATACAAGCCCTGCAGCGCACGGTTGTATAGCGGCTGATCTGGGTCATCACGTAGGTCGCCATAATCTTTAAAGGAGATACCAGAGATAAAGGGGTTGGGGTCGTAGCTTGGGTTACTCACAAACGCCAGTACGTCGCCTGTCTTGGGATCGATGGCCACAATGGCACCGCGGCGACCATCTAGCTGCTGCTGGGCGACTTTTTGTAGGCCGTAATCCAAACTCAAAGTGATGTCGTTGCCCGCAATGGGCGCTTTGGTATCAAGTTGACGTAGAATATTGCCATGAGCATCGGTCTCTACTGACTGATAACCGGGCTGTCCGAGCAAGATATCTTCATAAAAATCTTCAATACCAATTTTACCAATAAGATCAGTACCTGCGTAGCGATCCTTATTAATTTGCTTGGATTCTTTATCGTTAATACGTCCGACATAGCCAATCACATGGGCAAAAAGCTCATCATAAGGGTACGAGCGCGTGAGTTTACTCTGAATACTGATGCCACGAAAAAAAGGCTGACGTTCACTAAACTGTGCCAATTGTGCTTCGGTCAAATCAATTTTGATGGTCACCGGGTCATTGTTGGTTTTGCTAACGCGGGCCAAAATATCGATAATGTCTTTTTCGGTAAGATCAAAAATGGGCGCGAGCAGATTGAGCGTGCGCTCTGGGTCTTCGACTTCGTCCGGGCTGAGCATAGCAGTAAATACCGGCTGATTATCAGCGAGAATAATGCCGTTACGGTCGTAAATATAACCGCGACTGGGCGGCGCAGAGATGAGCTTGATGCGATTGTTATCGGCTTGGGTGGTGTACTTATCATGAGCATATACTTGCAGATAACCGTACCGCGCGATCAAACCTAACAAGCCCACAAACATGAATAGCCCGAGGATAATAATACGGCTGGTAAAAATACGATTGACCTGTTCGGTATCGGACGCGAGCGGTTTGTTCATATAAAGTCAGTACCCAGACGATCAGTAAAACGGTCGTTGATAAAGTGATGATTGATTAAGCAAGGATAAATAAAGCCAAGAAAGATACAGTCATTTTTTTGTTTATCTAAAGCGGGATGAGCATAAAGGATAAGACAAAGTATTTCAATAACATAGCGCGATGATTTATCAACAAAAATGTCAAATGATTTACTTGCCGTCTTCAGCTAGCCAGTAGCATTAAGCAACCGTAAATTATAACAGAACAAACACTTGCGTGCAGTAGGCAGTCTTCTATTTTGTGAGGATCGTTATTGCTATGATCGACATTGTTCTTTAGGTATTTTTAACATCATTAAATGATAGAAAAGGTTTAGGTTGGTGAGTAGGGCGCAAAACGTGTCACCGCTAGTCACAACTTGCCAAGGCTTGATATGTGCTAATAAATAGCAAGTATGCTAAAATCAGGCGATTTATTTTAGCCACTTATCGCATCTATAGCGTTATTTAATTCAGTGGTTATTGAGGATAGAGCGTTTTTATTGAGCGTTCTTAATCGACTAAGGGTATTTGCTTAACAACGACCATCATCACCTCAAGGATAATTAGAGTCATGGATGCAAATTCATTGTGGCAGACGATAGCGGAACACCCCGAGTTTTTTGCTATGTTGACCATTCCACCAGTGACGGCATTTGTCACTTGGATACACGTGTGGATGGCACTCAAGATGCTATTTTATCCGATTAAATTTTGGGGTATTCGGATTCCAAACTTCCCATTTTTTGGTTTGCCAGGATTGGGTTGGCAAGGGATCGTGCCACGCAAAGCGGGCAAGATATCAGGCGTGATTGTTGATCAGACGCTCTCAAAGCTCGGTTCGCTCGATGAGTTTTTTCAGGCGATGGAGCCAGAACAGATGGCGGTATTTATCACCGATACGGTAGATGAAAACCTTGAGAGTTTGATTGATGAGATTATGCTCGACCATTCGCCAGCGCTGTGGGGCAATCTGCCTTATGCGTTAAAGCGCCGCGTTTATGCCCAAGCGCATCAAGAGTTGCCAAATATCATGCAATCCTTGGTAACCGATTTGACCTATCACGTCGAAGATTTGGTCGATATGCGCAAGATGATTGTCAATAAAATGGAAAGTGACCGTCGTTTGATGGTCAATATGTTTTTAAAAGTGGGACAAAAAGAGATTGATTTTATCTGGCATATCAGTGCTTTGATTGGCCTTGTATTCGGTATTATTCAAATGTTTATATTTTTGGTGGTACCGCAGCATTGGACAGTACCGTTTTTTGCCGCTATTTGGGGATTTTTGACCAACTGGATTGCGATTTGGATGGTGTTTAACCCAGTTGAGCCACGTTTTATTCCGTATGTGAAGTTTTTTGTGCTACAAAGCCGTTTCCCATTTATTAAGCCGCAACTGCCGCATATCGCGCAGTACCGTTTCCAAGGCGGCTTTATGAAGCGCCAAGAAGAAGTTTCTGAAGTTTTTGCTGAGATTGTGGTCAAAGATTTGGTCACTTTAGAAAACATCATGAATGAGATGATGTATGGTGACCGCGCCGCCGAAACGCGTGAGTTGATGAAATCGCATTTGTATAAAGTGTTAGAATCGCCGGTCATTAGTACCACATTGCGGGTTGGGCTGGGTCGCCGCGAGTTTGGGCAATTGAAAAATACCATTATCGACAAATCCATCGTCGCGACTATGGTGCCACTGCGAGACCCTGAACTTAATGAAAGCCGTGCCAGTAAAATATTTGGGCTGTTTCGCGATCGTATTCGCGCGCTATCCCCTGATGAGTTTCAAAACCTATTGCGTCCCGCTTTTCGCGAAGATGAGATGACGCTAATTATCCTTGGTGGTTTGACAGGTTTCTTGGCAGGTTGGTTGCATTTGGTCTTGGTGTTTTTCCCTGCCATGTAGTGAGAAAGGGTTTCTATGTTCTTTACACACATTACCTACAGAGTGGATACAGAAACGTGACAAGTTGACGCTAATGTACCATGCTGTAAGTCTCCTAAGCTGCAATAGCTGATGGGTATAAAGTGAAATGTAACAGCATGACAATGACAGCTAGAAGTAACGACAGTAGCATCTACTGACTATTATCAACTATCTTAAAAACACTGCTTTCTAAAATAAACAATGACCGTATTAAGGTAAACAAGGTTAGACCGTATGTTAATCACAGAATTGGGTTATTTTGCCTTGCTGGCCGCCTTTATATTGGCGATTTTGCAGGTAGTATTACCAACCATTGGTGTCATGAACGACCACGTTGCCTGGCAGCGCCTTGCACCGAGTTTAGCGTGGGCGCAGTTTGCGGCCATGATTGTCTCGTTTGGGTCATTGATGGCAGGCTTTTATTTTAATGATTTTAGCTTGGTTTATGTCACCCAGCACTCTAATACCTTGTTGCCTTGGTATTATAAATTGTCGGCGACGTGGGGCGGGCATGAAGGTTCGCTGCTACTATGGATGACCATTATGGCCACTTGGTGTGCCTTGGTCTCTTACTTTAGCCGTGGCTTGCCATTGACCATGCGCGCCCGCGTACTGGTGATATTGGCTGGCGTGCAGGTGATGATGCTGGCGATGTTAATCTTTACCTCATCACCGTTTGATCGCACTTTACCAAATTTACCCGTCGATGGCGCCGATTTAAACCCTCTGCTACAGGATTTTGGTTTGGTTGTCCACCCACCAATGCTGTATATGGGCTATGTGGGTATGGCCGTGCCATTTGCGTTTTGTATGGCGGCATTATGGGAAGGACGTTTGGACGCTGTCTGGACCCGCTGGTCGCGTCCATGGGCACTGGCGGCGTGGGGCTTTTTGACTGTTGGTATCGCCCTTGGTTCTTGGTGGGCTTATTATGAGCTTGGCTGGGGCGGTTGGTGGTTTTGGGATCCAGTAGAGAATGCCTCACTGATGCCTTGGCTTGCTGGTTTAGCTTTGCTGCATTCGTTGGCCGTAACCGAAAAGCGCGGAGTCTTTAAAGCGTGGACCATTATGCTGGCTATTTTTGCTTTTGCCTTGAGTCTTTTGGGCACCTTCCTTGTGCGCTCAGGCGTTATTACCTCGGTGCATTCATTTGCAGCCGACCCAACGCGTGGTCTGGTTATTTTGGTCATTCTGGGTATTATCGTCGGTGGCGGACTGTTGATGTTTGCTGTGCGCGGTTGGCGTCTGACGGTTGAAAGTCAGTATCAGCTGATATCGCGTGAATCATTTTTAGTTATTAATAACGTGATTATTTTAATCTCAACCTTAGTCGTTCTGCTTGGTACGCTATATCCTATTATCGCTGACTCCTTTAATTTGGGTCAGGTCTCTGTTGGTCCTCCGTACTTTAATGCGCTCTTTGTACCTTTAGCATGGCTACTGTTAGTAGCAATGGGCATGGGTTCTAATATTCGCTGGAAAAAAGACAGCCGTCCGCTCTTAGGCGCCGGTATGGTCATTGCGTTCAGCAGTTTATTATTAGCAGCGATTATTGCCTACTTTGTTAGCCCGTCTGATATGTTAAATATTGGCGTGACGCTGGCGGTTAGCTTTTGGGTCTTACTTTGGATGGCAGTCGATTTTAAAGACAAAACCAAAAACGCCCCAAGTTTCTTTAAAGGACTACGTCAGCTACGTTTGAGCTACTGGGGGCAGCAAACTGCCCATATTGGCGTAATCGTCGCCGTCATCGGGGTGGCGTTTACCAGCACCTTGAGTGTCGAGCGCGATGTGGCATTGGGTGAAAATGAAACTATGCACGTACAAGGCTACGACTTTGAGGTCAAAGATTTCCATGAAGTCAGGGGCAGTAACTTTGATGGTATGCAAGCACAGGTTGAGGTGACCAAAGAGGGTCGCGCGGTGACAACTTTGTATCCGGAGAAACGTACTTATATTATTAGTGGTATGCCAATGACCGAGGCGGCAATTGATGCCAGTCTCATGCGTGATGTCTATGTAGCGCTGGGCGAGCCTATCGCAGAAGACAGTAATAAGTGGGCGGTACGTATTTATGTCAAGCCGCTGGTGCGCTGGATATGGCTTGGAGCGATTATCATGGCCTTAGGCGGTCTGCTAAGTATGCTCGATAGCCGTTATCGTTTTAAAAAGGCTAAGGCATCAACGCAAACGGCAGCCAACAAAACAGGATTTATTACCGAAGCTCACGTAGGGGAGAAGTAACATGAGTCAGTCAAATAATTCTTCCCAAAAAGCGCCTGATAACAAAGGTGATGTAAACCACAAAACGACCAAGACCATGAAAAAAAGCCAAATAAAGATATGGTTTTTGATTCCGCTGATTGTGTTTGTTGGTTTTATTATTATGCTGTACCTGCGTTTGGGTCAGCCGACGGATATCGTCACCAATACTGCGCTTGAGCGGCCGGTACCGACATTTGAGTTGCCATTATTGTCCGATACAAGCCGTATGATGACCAATGACAATTTGCCTAAGCAGCCATTTTTGATGAATATTTGGGGCTCGTGGTGTCCAACTTGTATCATTGAGCATCCTTTTTTAATGCAATTAGAGGAGCGCGGGGTCAATTTGGTTGGTGTTAATTACAAAGATGACATCGGTGATGCGCTAGGATATTTAAATCGTGGCGGCGATCCATTCTCCATGTCTATTCAGGATTTATCTGGGCAGTTTGCTTTAGATTTAGGCTTAACTGGCGCGCCTGAAACCTTTGTGGTTGATGGGCAAGGTATTATTCGTCAGCATATTGTTGGTGAGGTTAATGAAAGCAACTGGCAAAGCCGCATCATGCCCTGTTTGATGGTGCTCAATGAAGCGGACAAGAAAAATGTCAGTCCTGATCCTAGTCAGGTTCAGGAGGTGTGTAAATGAACGCCATACCTTTAACAGTGATGTCATCAAAAAGCACGTCATCAAAAAGCCTGTCAGCGCAAAGCTTAAAACCAGCAAGTTTTATAATAAAGTTAGCCGGCTTAATGCTTGCGTGCTTGCTTAGTTTTATCCTCAGTTTTAATGCGCATGCTGCCATTGATGTTTATGACTTCGATTCGCCGCAGCAAGAAGCCCAGTATCGCGGACTTATCGAAGAGCTGCGTTGCCCAAAATGCCAGAACCAAAATCTAGCAGGTTCTGATGCGCCCATTGCGCAAGATTTAAAGCAAAAAACGTACGACATGATCAAAGAGGGTCGTAGTGATGCTGAGATACGCGCTTATATGCAAGAGCGTTATGGCGACTTTATTACTTACAAGCCGCCTGTGCGCCCATCGACCTGGATACTGTGGTTTTTTCCACCATTATTATTGATTGTGCTAATCATTGGCTGGTTTTGGCAAAGTAAACGTAGACAGCGCGTGGCGCGCGGTGAAAGTGCGGTTAATATAGATAGCGCCGCAGCGTTATCGGCGGCAGAAAAAGCGGAGCTTGATTGTTTATTGGCGCGTAGCAATAGCAATAGCAATAGCAATAGCAATGCTAAAAGCGAAGCTGTTATCACCAGTACAGAGGACAAAAAATGACCCTATTTTCTACTTTTGGCTTATTTATTGCCCTAAGCTTATTTATTGCGCTGCTACTGGCCGTTATCGCTATCATGCCATGGCTACGCGCGTCACGCTTGCGCGACAAGCCCGTTGACAACCAACTGCTAGACATCAACATTACCGTATTCCGTGAGCGCCTGGCAGAGCTGCAAACCGATAAAGACAGCGGCACCATTGATGACGTCCATTACCGCAATCAAAAGCTCGAGCTTGAGCGCCAATTACTGGACGCGCAGCGCACAGTCACACCCATGGTAGCGCCAAGTTTCAAAAGTCGTTTGATTATCATGATATGGGTGCCGGTATTAGCAGGATTGGCCTATTTCTTAATCAATGACCGTACGTCAGTATTCGACTTGTGGGCAGCGGAAGATAAAGTCGGACAAGTGGCAGATGACTTATTGACTGGTAAAATCGATCAGCCGCCTGCTTGGGCGATTGAAGACGGTACGCAGCTTATCAGTGCCATGCAGACCAATGTCTACCGTCATGCTGACGACCCTGATCGCTGGATGCGTCTGTCTGAGCTGTTTTTATCATTAGAAGCAACCGACTCAGCGCTTGAAGCCTTATCGCGGGCTTATCGTTTGTCGCCAGGCAATGAAGAGATCGCCACCACTTATGCGCAAATCAGCTTTTTTGCCAATAAAGGCCAGCTAGATGCCAATAGCCGCCGCGTTTTACAAGATGTGCTAGCGAAAAATCCACAGCATGAAGGCGCCCAAATGCTGATGGCAATGGGCGAGGCGCGTAGTAATAACTTTGAACAAGCACAAGGCTGGATTAAGCGTTTGCGTGCCAGTATTGCCGCCAAACCGGGCGACCATAGCCAAGCGCTGGCAAGCCTTGATGAATTGAGTTCCAACGTCAGCGCGCAGCAGCAGCAGGCATCTGAGGGCGTTGAAGTCACGGTCTCTATTAATGCAAGTTTGCTACCGTTAGTAAAAGCAGATGACGTGCTGTTTGTCGCTATCCGTGATGTCAAAGGTGGGCCACCGTTTGCTGCCAAGCGTTTACCGATTAGCGTCATTAAACAGGGGGAGGCGACTATTAGCCTAAGTGATTTAGACGCCATGATGCCTGAACGTACGCTTGCCTCTGCTCGCGGCGATAAAGTTCAGCTTGCTGCGATTGCACGTATCAGCCATAGCGGCACCGCCGATGCTGAATCTGGTGATTTAACCGGTAATCCTGTTGTCATTAGCGCCGACCAAAATCAGGTTAATGTGGCGATTAATCAACAAGTTCCTTGATAGATATATTGTAAAAATTGAATACTTAGTAAATGTGCGCCGTCATACTTTTGGCGGCGCACAATCCGCACAATCTTATCTCATGAACAGATAAGTCATCGTAACTTGCCGCATCCAGACTAAAAATACTTGAGCTTTTGAAAGCCACAAGGTAAGGTAAGCTCTGCAACCCACCAATCCCTAAGTTTTATTAGTCCCAAAATCCTATCTATTAAGGAGAGTCGTATAATGATGCGTATTATTTTGCTAGGTCCACCAGGCGCCGGTAAAGGTACCCAAGCCCAGTTCATCTCTAAAGAGTATGATATCCCGCAAATCTCAACAGGTGATATGCTACGTGCCGCCATCAAAGAAGGTACTGAACTTGGCAAACAAGCAAAAGATGTGATGAACGCTGGTGGTTTGGTTTCTGATGATCTTATCATTAACCTCGTGCAAGAACGCATCGCCAAGCCTGATTGTGTTAACGGCTGTATTTTAGATGGTTTCCCGCGTACCATTCCACAGGCCCAAGCGCTTGCTGAGGCCAACGTGGCAATCGACCATGTGATTGAAATCAGCGTGCCTGATGATGAAATCGTTAAGCGCCTATCAGGCCGTCGTCAGCATGCTGGTTCTGGCCGTGTTTATCATATCGACCACAATCCACCTAAGGTCGATGGTATCGACGATGTGACGGGTGAGCCATTGATTCAGCGTGAAGACGATAAAGAAGCGACCATTCGCGATCGTTTAGCGACCTATCATCAGCAGACCTCTGCTTTGGTTGGTTACTATCAAGAAAAAGCAGCTGAAGGCGGTGATGCTCCTAAATATGACAAATTCGATGGCACCCAAGGCATTGATGACGTTAAACAGCAAATCTTATCGGCGCTAAAAGGCTAAAGCTTTTTGAACGTCGCCGATAGACGTGTTGATTAACCGTTATATTCAAAACCCTGCTACTTGTAGTTATAAGCAGCAGGGTTTTTTAATGCTTAAAAATAAATGCTAACCAGTACCAATAAAAAAGCCGTTTACTTAAATTTAGTAAACGGCTTTTAACTACTATTGGTTAAATGCAGCTTAGGTTTCAGTAGGTTAAGAATTATGCGTTACCTTGGGCATCAACTTGCGCTTGCTGCTGGCTTTGCGCATATGCTTGGTCAAAGTTAACAGGGGCAAGCAATAACTGCGGGAAGCTACCACGCGTAACGATGTCGCTGATCACTTCGCGCGCATATGGGAACAATACGTTCGGGCAATAAGCACCCAAGATTTGACCGATTTGGTCTTCTGGGATGTTTTTTAATAAGAAAATACCTGCTTGATGTACTTCGGCGATAAATGCTGCTTCTTCAGCATTTTTGGCGTTGACACTGACCGTCAATACCACTTGGTAATGATCGTCATCAAGCTTTTCAGCGTTGCTCGATAGATTGATATCAAGCTCAGGGTTCCACTCCTTAGTAAATACAGCGGCGCCTGGGACTTCAAGTGACATGTCTTTTACATAAATGCGTTCTAGTGCCAATTGTGGTTGTGCTTGTTCTTCAGCCATGATCATTCCTCTAAAAATTAATCAAATAATGGGACAGATTGTCATTGTAACAATATATCATTGTAATATAAATGCGGACTAAGGTTTGAGATTTATCTCAGAGTCTTTTACTCAGTTTTTTAAAACTGTTTTTTATCACAACGCTTTATTCTTAACGCTGTCTATTTTTACACAATAAAAATGGACAGAAAAAGACAATAGCAAACTAACCGGCTAATAGCTCGTCAAGTTTGCCCTGTTGGTTCATTTGGTTAAGCTCGTCAAAACCACCGACAAAGGTATCACCGATGAAAATTTGCGGTACAGTACGATAGTTGTTGGTCTTTTGCATCAAAGCTTGGCGCTCTTCGCGGCTGATATCATGCATACCGATTTCTTCGTAATCAACACCTTTAGATTGTAATAATTGCTTAGCGTTTGAGCAGTATGGGCACATTGGAGTGGTATAAACTTGCACAGGTACAGTCATGGTCATTCCTTATTTATAAATTTATAGGTGAGCAATTTTGTTATAAGTAATAGGATAAATAGTAAAATAAAAAAATTATAGGGTAGTCATTGATACAATCCGTTATCAATACGTAAATGACCGCTATATTTGCTGCTGCTCCGTATACAGTGGGGATGGCTATGGAAAATTCAAGCAGTCTTAGCTAAAAGCCATTACTGCTGTCATCATCAATGCATAAAAAAGACACCTGATAAGAAGGTGCCTTTTTAATTGGTACTGCTGGTTAATAAGACCAGCTAATAGGATTTGTCTTACTTATGCAAACTTGGCTTGGCTTTACCTTTGTTTTTAGATTTAGTATCTTTTAACCCAACCAATGGCATACCAGCGCCTTGCCAGCCGCCGATTCCGCCCTCTAGGCGATAGACATTGTCTTTGCCAATCATTTGTACCGCAGCGCCTGCTTGGATACCCATATCACAGACGATGATGACTGGCTGCTCAATCGCCCGAATTTCCTCAATGCGGTCTTTAAGCTCAGTAAAAGGTATGTTGCGGCTGCCTTGGATATAACCGGTTTCAAATTTCTTTTTGGCGCGAATATCGATCAGCTGCGCATTTTGCGAGTTGACCATCATGCCCAAGGTGTTGGGCGATATTTTTCTGCCACTACGTTTGTTTTCAATAGCAAAAAACAGCACGGCAAGCACGGCTAATATACCAAATAAAAACGGGTGGTTGCCCACAAATTCTAGCGCACGATCCAAACCATACCTCCAAAAATATAAGTGTTCAGTCAAACTGAGATAACAGCCCAACGATGGTGAACAAGGCGCTATTATACCGATAAGGTCATCTATAGTAAACGTATGATGGTCAACCTAGTTATTAATGCTTAGTAAGGCTTAGTATCCGCCTCTTCTGTTAGCGTGACAAGGTTTTCGACCCGGCGCTGCAACACTTCGCCGTCCGCAACCGCTTGCCATAAGGCGCAGCCTTTACTGTTATGGGTATGGCGACAATCGCGGAACTGGCAATCACCTGCCAGCGGTGCAAGCTCGATAAAGCCTGAGATAATATCATCAGGGGTGAGATGCCAAATACCGTACTCACGAATACCAGGGGTGTCGACAATGCCGCCTTGGGTTAAGTCATTTGGGTTAAATGGTAATAAGCGACTGGTGGTGGTGGTATGTTGACCGAGCTTTGAGTTTTCAGAGATGACATTTACCACTTGTCCTGACTCTGGCAGCAAGGCATTGATTAAGCTGCTTTTACCAACGCCTGATTGACCAGCAAAAATAACCAGTTTTTTATCGATATAGCGCTTTAGCTCATCAAGCCCTTTTTGCTCGTCACTATCAGCGATGTTTTCAGGACACGCAACCGAGGTCAGCACGCTTTCGTAACCAAGGGCAGCATATTGTGCCAATAATTCACTGGTATCGACGCCGTTTTCTTGGGCCAACAAATCGGCTTTATTAAGTACCAATAATGGCTTTACGCCCGCATGATGACAAACGACTAAATAGCGATCAATCAATGTCGGCGCAGCGGCAGGCAAGGGTGCAAATACAATCGCCAAAATATCAACATTGGCGGCGACAGGTTTGAGCTTATGATAACGGTCAGGACGCGAAACGAGCGAGGTGCGAGGCTTGACTGATTCGATACGTCCAAAGCCGGTATTAGGGTCGGCGCTCCAGCGTACTTGGTCGCCCGCTGCTAGCATGGGCAGATTGGTACGCACATGACAGCGCCAAATATCGCCTAACGTTAATTCCTGCCAAAACGGCTCAGGATCATCAGGCGCAATCTCAGGTTGCATAGGAATTACTGCCGGCAAGCTGGTCACTTGTACTTCTAGCTGTTTACCATAATGCGCCATGACCACGCCATCCATCAAACTGTCATCGATGCTGTCTTGGCTATCGAGCTGTTGTTTGTCGATGCGACGAATCTGTTGTTTAGTCAGTTTGCGTTGCCGGATTAATGCCATGGGTTGCGACCTATTAGAAAAATATTGCTAAGTGTAGCGTGAAAATTTGCTAACATACAGCCTAAAGCGCCGCTAGCAGATAGTGGTTTTGTAATGTTTTCGTTTTATTAGGCATTATAGCCAACCAAGTGCAAAGCATATGATTTTAGCCTGACCATTCACAGTCAGTTTAATTGATTAACAAGGCTCACAAGTTGTGCCAAAGTTTATTGACCATAGGATATTTTATGAGTACCGACGACCATCCCAATAAAATTAAAATCAAAAACCAAGGTAAAAAAGGGCTGGTATGGATTGACCTAGAAATGACCGGACTTGATACCTTAAATGATGAGATTATCGAGATTGCGACCGTGGTGACCGATGAGGATTTAAACGTCCTTGCCGAAGGTCCTGTTTTTGCGATCAAGGTATCCGATCAAGTATTGAATAAAATGGATGACTGGAATACCAAGCAGCATGGCCAGTCAGGCTTGGTTGACCGTGTGCGCCGTAGTACGGTGACCTTGGCGGAAGCAGAAGCGGAAACCATTAAGTTTTTGAATAAATGGGTCGATAGTGGCAAGTCGCCGATGTGTGGTAACTCAATCTGCCAAGATCGCCGCTTTTTAGCACGGCAAATGCCCGAGCTTGAGCGCTTCTTCCATTATCGCAACCTTGATGTGTCGTCGATTAAAGAGCTGTGTTTCCGCTGGCGTCCAGATATTTTAAGGAACTTTGAAAAAGGCGGCAGCCATTTAGCCTTAGATGATATTCGCGATTCTATTCGTGAACTAAAACATTATCGTCAGCATTTCTTTAAGTTGATGCCTTAACGTCATGTTCAAAGATTGATGTCTTAAAAATCAATCTTTAGAAATAACCATTTAAGAACAAATAAAAAGTCCGTCAAAGAAGCGAATGCCAAGATATGGCTCGTTTCTTGGCGGACTTTTTGTTTCAGTGATATTTTTAATTAACTCTTATTGGGATAATCCTTTAATAGTATATTAGCGACCCTCATCAGGCCGCTTAATGCTATCAGAGCTGGCTTCATAAACCGCATCTAATTCTGCTTCCGTTAAATATTTTTCTACCGTCGGGTATAACTCGCGCTCTTCAAAGCGAATATGGTCGTATAATAGGGTGCCAAGCTCATGAACTTGTGCCACGCTGACCTCTCTATTGCCCGATTTTTTTGATTGTTCGACCGTATTTATCAGTTGATGTAATTGCTTATGCTGTCCATCAAGGGTATCGAGTACTAAGGCCACATCGGATTCAGTCACGCGGTACGGCTCTAGCGCATTAGCAATTAAGTTGTCTTCAATTTGGAAGTGGTAAGCCATATCATTAATATAAGAAGTGAGATTGTCCCAATGTTTGGCAATCTCTTCGGGTTCATCTAAGCTTTCTTTGGCATGGCGTGACAGATTAAGCCCAAGATGGTGTTGGCGTGATAATGGCTGCAATTGATTGGCGCGTTTCATAATTAAATACCTTAATGCTTCGAGAAATCATGATTGATTCATTATTTGGAGTTATATTTTATGTTCAATTATCTTTTAATTTTACATTTACTCGGGGCTGCAATTTGGACAGGTGGTCATTTAATACTAGCATTAGTGGTGTTGCCAAAAGTGCTATCTTCACGTAATTTAGACGCATTGTTACAATTTGAGGGACAGTTTGAAAAAATTGGTATGCCGGCATTAGCCATTCAAATCATCACTGGATTATGGATGGCATATAATATATTACCTAACATAGAGATGTGGTTTGCCTTTGATAATGACATCAGTGTCTTAATTGGTATGAAGCTGAGCTAGTTATTATTGACGGCACTAGTCGCGATGCATGCGCGCTTTTGGGTCATACCACGCTTATCCGCTAATAATTTGAATGGGTTTGCCATCAATATTATTTTGGTGACGTTATTTTCAGTGGCGTTTGTCGTGGTTGGTACGCTGTTCCGTACGGGGTTTTAATGAGAAAGTTTTCTTAGATAAAATGATATAGACTAAGTAGCAATTAATAGCTAATACAAATCAACAAACACAAAAAAACCTCAAGTAAATGAATACTTGAGGTTGAAACTTTGTACTTAATAATGTAATTAAAAACCAAGTTTTAAATATGGCGCAGCGGACGGGACTCGAACCCGCGACCCCCGGCGTGACAGGCCGGTATTCTAACCAACTGAACTACCGCTGCTTAGGTCGTCTTTAGCATTTCGTCTTCTAAAAGACCCACTCGCTAAATGAGTGGTGGGTGATGACGGATTCGAACCGCCGACATTCTGCGTGTAAGGCAGACGCTCTACCAACTGAGCTAATCACCCTGAGAAGCGTTAAAAAATTGCACTGCAATTTTAGCTTCGCAAGGGAAATCCTTTAAATAGGATTTCCTGAAAGCTTTAACATCATTCAAAGCTGTCACCCTTTAAATAACTTTCAACAGAAGAGAACTAACTAAAGCCTCGCTCTGTGGGTGTGTATTATATACATTTACACATGACTGTCAAATATTATTTTAAGTATTTTTAAAATTATGGCTAATAAACTTACTTACCGCTCAAACTAAGCTGTAAGTAGGGTGATGATAGACTATATAGCCGCTATATTGCTGGCTATTGCGTGCTTGCTAAAAGTCACTATACTGATAAGGCTTTTTGCATCTAACGAACAAGACGTCTACTTATAGGGCGTCTACTTAATAAAACAGCGGGCTAATAACTAATTAATAGATGAATGATTTGAGTGATATAGGGTCATGGAGTTGAGCATAGATAATTTTAATATAGAAGCTCTGTCTATTGAAGACTACTTTACGACATGGTCGGTAGGAGACTTTGCGGGATTGGGTTTGGTATTGCACGTGATTTTGATGATCGTCATGACCCTGCGTATCGTCTCGGTGCAGCGCAATATTGGGGTATCGATTGCTTGGGTTGCTGTGCTTTATACTTTGCCTTTGGTTGGTTTTATCGCTTATATCTTATTGGGTGAGCCAATGATTGGGCGGCGTTATCGTGCGCGTATGAATCAGGCGCGGCTACTGATGAATGATATGGCCAAGCGTGAGCAAATGGTGTTTGATGAAGGACAAGAGCTGCTACCCGATAATTATCGCGGTGTCAGTAAAATAGGCACACGCTGGACAGGGTTTGGAGTGTTTCCTGATCATCAAATGCAATTATTGACCACGCCGAGTGCTATCTTTGGGCGCTTGATTGAAGACATTAATGCCGCTCAGCGCATTATTCTGATGGAGTTCTATATCATTTATCCAAAAGGTCAGATACTCGACGTCATGGACGCGTTGATGGCAGCGGTACAGCGCGGTGTCGAGTGTCATATTTTGGCGGATAGTGTGGGCAGTTTTAGCTTTTTTAATAGCAAACAGCATCGCATGTTAGAAGAGGCTGGGGTTTTTGTACACCAGTCGCTGCCGGTTGGTTTGTTTAAGACGCTATTTAAACGCTCAGATTTACGTAATCATCGCAAGATTATCGTCATTGACGAACATATAGGCTATATCGGTAGCTTTAACTTGGTTGACCCGAAGTTTTTTAAACAAAACAAAAATGTCGGTCAATGGATTGATGTGGCGATACGTAGCGTCAGCCAACAACCGATAAATATTGCCACGGCGATGGCAAAAGTGGTGGTCACCGATATTGGCGCGGAAAATAAAGACAATCTCGATGCGCTCAATCACCGCGTGAATAACTATACGCGTAAGCTTTATGTCATGAATCCGACTATTAATGATATCAATAGTCGCGTTAAAGTGTTAGACGAGCTTATTGATTCTGATGAGCCGCCAGAGATTGGCTCGACATCGATTGTGATACCGCGTATGCCAGTCGTTGAGGATGTGCTGGCGCAGCTGATACCTTCGGCGCCGCAAGTGACGGCGCACGTGATTTATAATACCTTAGTGACGGTGATTCATCGCGCCAATAAACGTATTCGTATTACCACGCCGTATTTTGTCCCCGATGAAGCGTTATCGGGCGCGCTGACCACTGCGGCCAAACGTGGGGTCGAGGTGACGATTATTGTGCCCGAAAAGGTAGATTCATTTTTGGTGCAGCATGCCTCGCAAGCGTACTATCAAGAGCTACTCGAAGCCGGGGTGACCATTGCTTTATTTAAAGGCGGATTGCTGCATGCTAAAACCGTGGTCATTGACGACGATTACTGTCTGTTTGGTACGGTAAATATCGATATGCGCAGTTTTTATTTAAATATGGAGGTCAGCTTAGCGATTTATACGCCAGAAATGGTCGCTCAGGTTGCGGATTGCCAAGAGGTTTACTTGCAGAGTTGTCGGTTTTTACGTTTAGAAGAATGGCAAGAGCGCCACGGAGCAGAGCGCTTATTTGATAATGTAGTGCGCTTATTTAGTCCTTTATTGTAGCGCTTTTGATTTTAGGTTAAGGTAAACTACTTATTTTTATTACCATCTTATTTTTATTATTATTTGAAATGTTGGTTTTCAAAACGCTCAACTTTAAAGGATAGGCTCGCCTTATGTCTGCATCGCCCTTAACACCGCTTGATTATATCGCAGCAGGCTATTGGCAAGATTTTTTAGCCGGCCGTTTTGTTGCCGGCGGCATGGCTTATGAAGCGGAATTGCATCGATGCACACTCGATGAATCGTTGGCAAGTTTACAGCGCGTAGATACTTTGCTGTCGCAGATACGCCGTGACATGGTTAAGTCGGGCAGCTGGGATGAAGCGGCGCTATTAATAGATGAGCGCTATCGTAATTTTATGGTATTTTTGGCATTTTATGCTGGGCGCGTATTAGCACAGCAATGGCAGTATACGCCGCATTGGTTCGGAGAGTTTGAGCTACGTAAGCGCTATCCTACCTTGCCGCTACTGACCGATGACTTTTATCAGCATATGGCCGTGGTTTATCGCGATGATAGTGAGGTTAATAATCAGTTTAATACGACTGAGTCGCTATTTTTTGCTTTAGAGCCGATAGGAATGCGGCTGTTTGGTCATATTGATAGACCGTTTCAAGCAGTGCAAGGCGGTCAGGTGGCAAGTGGACTATACCAAGCAGTAACTGCAAGAGTGCCAAACGCCATTAATAATAGTTATACATTACCCTTAGATGACGCGCAATCTTTCGATAAAAAATTGACTGAAGTAGGTGTGACGCAGCATAGCAGACAAGATATTCAGACAGATACTATGGATAATAGTTATTCTCATCATGAGCTGCAATCAACACCTGAACCTGTTAAAGCAGATACTGTATTAGCAAAAGCTAATTTATCGACGGCTTCATTAGAAAGCCCCCCTGTACAAACTATAACGGCAGAAACTACGTCAGTAGTATCTTCACAAGCAGCGTTAAAAGAAGTTGCAGTAAAACCAACAACAAAATTCGCGCCAACTCCAGAGCTTTTTACTCAATTGCTGATAGAGCTTGATGAAATAGACGTCGCCCAAAGCGCTGGAAAAACAGAATACGAGCAAGCCCGTAAAGTCTTGGATCAATTTGAGCAGTATATTGCTAAGCAAGAGAAACCGCGCGCGCAAGTTGCCTTTTCACAGCAGCATTTGGCAGCAAAGCAGCAAGCTCTAGCAAGATTGCAAGACGCTGCCCATGCAGGTAATAGCGCGGCGATGCTACGTTTGGCAATGTATGAGCTGCTTGGTGAAGGAATAAATACGGATAAAGTAGCTGGCATGGAAGCAGGCGTTGAATGGGTGAAGCAAGCAGCGAGCAAAAACGACAGCCGTGCCCAGCGTTTATTAAGTAAGCTCTACTATCAAGGCTTTGGCGTACCGCAAGATATGACCAATGGCAAATATTGGCTTGAGCAAGCGTCCGAAAACGGTCATGTAGAAGCGGCCAGTTTGGTCAGTCAATGGCAGCAAGCGCAGGCGTTGATTAGCACACAAAAGCAAGAGCAGCATAGTCTCAAACGTTATCAGTTATTGTTTGCGGTAATTATTGTCGTCGCTATATTAATCTTCATTATTGTCTAAATGCTTATTTTAAATTCTAGCTCTTAAATCCTCGTTTTTAAATCTTTGTTTCTGATAGCGAGTGCTTTAAAACTATTGTTTAGCGTTAAATTCAGGTAGAATTGGCGCGTTTTTTATTGGCATCTCTTATTGTCATTTTATAACCTCACTTCTTATCGTCCGATCCATTACTAATCTGGGCTTCTTCATGCCATCTTCTGATAATTCCTTACCTTCTTTTGATAAGTCGACTCAGCCAAGCCGAGCCGTTTATAAGCCACCTGTTTACTATCAGGTGACGATTGGTTTGCTAAAACCGCTCTATCGTCTGCAAGTATGGCGCCGCTCGCATAAGCGTGATAATTATCAGCAAGAAGTGCAGCAGCGTTTTGGTAAGCGCTATCCTGCGCCGCCTGTATCTAATGCCAAAGTTAAACCTAATGCGAATGCCAACGAAAATGGCAATCTTAAAGAGAGCGATGGCAAAAAGCTCATCTGGTGCCATGCGGTGTCTTTAGGCGAGACCAATACTGTCGCGCCTTTGCTGGATGCGCTATTGGCAAAAGGCTATCAGATATGGTTGACCAATACCACGCAGACAGGATATGCGCGCGGTGCCAGCCACTTTGCCGATGATATTGCCCAAGGTCGCTTGAGTCATAGTTACGTTCCTGTTGACAGCCCTGCGGTGATTGAGACATTTTTGGCACATGTACAACCGGTCGCCGCCCTGTTTGTAGAAACCGAGCTTTGGGCCAATATCTTAACCAAACTGTCCGAGCATCATATCCCAAGTGTTTTGGTCAATGGTCGGCTGTCGGCTGCTTCTTTTAAAAGTTATCAAAAAATTGGCGCTGTCAGTGCTAGTATGATGAAGAATTTGAGTTTGATTATTGCGCAGGATAATGAATCGGCAAAACGCTTTCGGCAATTGGGCGCTCATAGCGCGCAAATCCGTGTGGCAGGTTCGCTGAAATGGGTCATTAACACCCCGAAGCTGAATGATGATAATGGTGCCAAAAAAGCTGAAATAGTAAACGATGGCGCAGACTTGGACTTGGATTTAGACGTAGCAGATCGGCCGATTTGGGTGGCAGCAAGCACGCATAGTGGTGAGGAAGAGATCGTATTATCATGGCAGCAGCAAATCCTATCTAACCCTTTGTTAGCCAATACCTTACTGATTATAGTGCCAAGACATCCAGAGCGTTTTGATGAAGTGGCAGAACTGATTGAAAAATCTGGCTTGGGCATGGCGCGGCGTAGTGCTGAAGATGCCATTAGCGCAAATACTCAAGTCTATCTCGCTGATAGTATGGGTGAGTTGATGCGCTGGTATGCGCTTGCCGATGTGGCATTGGTAGGCGGCTCATTGGTCGATATTGGCGGGCACAACCCCGTTGAGCCGGCAAGCGTAGCAACGCCAGTATTGATGGGTGCTTATACCCAGTCTTGCCAAAGCGTGGTTGATAAGCTTGCTAGCGTCGGGGCGTTATATCAGCCAAACAATGCGTTTTATAGCGCGATTAATGCGAATGGCCAAGTCTCTCAGCCGCATCACTCTGATGGTAAACAATCTTCTTCAGATAATGGTGACAATCTTCTTTATCAGCAGCTAAAGTATTGGCTGAGCCATTTAACCTTAGCAAAACAGGCAGGGCAAGCAGGTGCAGCAATGACTGAGCAACAGCAAGCAGTCTTGCATCGTCAGCTATCGATGATTGAAGGTGTTATTGAACAATACGCTAAACCATCTTTTGAGCAAGACCTGAGCCAAGACGTGAATTAACAGCGGATATAAGTGACGCTATGAACTGTATATTATTGCCAGCGACCAACTTTCAACATGATAACGCGTCTGCGTATATCAATGATTTAGCGCAAATTGCTCATGTGAATAAAGTGCTAAATGCCCAAGTAGGCGATAGGTTAAAAATTGGTCAGCTTGGCGGTAAGCTCGGTAGCGCTATCATTAAAACCATTACCTCCGATAGTATTCAACTAAGCGATATACAGCTGAATAACAATCCGCCAGCAAAGCTTAATCTTATAGTGGTGTTGGCATTGCCAAGGCCAAAGGTATTGCGGCGTTTAATCATGGATATGACAGCGCTTGGCGTTAACGATATCATTCTTATCAACAGCTACCGTACGCAAAAAAGCTATTGGCAAAGTCCAATGCTAGCTCGCCTTGACGAGTTTGTGTTAGAAGGTCTGCAACAAGGCGTGGACACAATTGCGCCGCGTATTAGCCTGCAAAAACGCTTTAAACCCTTTGTTGAAGATAAGCTTGCAAACTTAATGACCAATCGTGCTATCGTTGCTCATCCTTATAGCGCGCTGTCATTTGCGCAATACGTCCAGCAACCACTGGCAAAACCAAAGTCAGCTCATGAATCGACTTTACCAAGTATGGTATTTATCGGTGCAGAAGGCGGCTGGATTGATTATGAGATTGAGTTGCTTGCTGAGCAAGGATGTACGCCAGTTAATATCGGGCCACGCATCTTACGTACCGAAGCCGCAGTCAATGTCATTTTAGGGCAGTGGTTACTAGAAGGTCAGGATTAAGCTCAGGCAAATACATAAATCATTGATATCTTGTTAAAAATTAGACCAGTTTATCGGCACAGCAGGGCTAGATAAATTTATTGATAATTAATCTCATTTCTATTAGTATAATGTGTCTTAGACATTAAGGTCTTATTAATCCCGTTATCCCGCTATTCAATTATTTATTAATAATTTTAATGTCGCCTTATCTCACTTATCCGTAGCACCATTATGGGGAATGCCATGTCATTAACTGCTATCAGTGCAAATCTATCTTCTAGTAAGCTTACTTTACCCATTGCTGTATTTGGCATGATGTTGGGTCTTGCGGGCTGTAGTAACTCATCGACGCCAGAAGAAAACGTGGATGCTGACACTACAACCACTGCTGAACAATCTGGCGCTGAGCAAGAAGTGGCGAAAAATGATGACGCAACGGCCGCTGGTGGGCAAACGGTTACGATTTACTCATCACGTAATGAGCAGTTGATTAAACCGTTATTGGATAAATATACCGAAAAAACAGGCGTTAAAATTGAGCTGGTCACCGATAAAACTGGTCCATTGATGGCGCGTTTGCAAGCGGAAGGTAAAAACACGCCTGCGGATATGTTATTAACCGTTGACGCGGGTAACTTATGGCAAGCAGCGGAGCAGGGCTTATTGCAACCTGTGTCTTCTACTATCTTAGAAACCAATGTTCCTGCTAAATACCGTGATCCAAAAGGTCAGTGGACAGGTCTGTCTTTGCGCGCGCGTACAATTTTTTATGATCCAAGCAAAGTTAGCGCCGACCAGCTATCTACTTATGCAGATTTGGCCGATCCAAAATGGAAAGGCAAACTTTGTCTGCGTTCATCAAAAGCTGTTTATAACCAATCATTGGTTGCAAGCATGATGGAAAATCTGGGCGAAGAAAAAACAGAAGAAATTATTCGTGGTTGGGTAGCTAACTTAGCAACAGACGTCTTTAGTGATGATACTAGCATGTTAGAGGCGATTGCCGCTGGTCAGTGTGAAGTGGGTATTGCCAATAGTTACTACTATGGTCGCCTGCTTGATGAAAAACCAAATTTCCCTGTAAAAATATTTTGGGCGAACCAAGGCACGACTGGTACTCATGTCAACATCTCTGGCGCTGGGGTTATCGCTAACTCAGACAATCCAGATGGTGCGCTTAAATTGATGGAGTGGTTATCTTCTGATGAGGCGCAAGGTCTTTATGCCAGTTCTGATAAAGAGTATCCTGTAAAAGTAGGTATCGATGAGTCAGAGCTACTCAGATCTTGGGGTCCGTTTAAACAAGACAGTATCAGCGTGCAGAAGTTTGGTGAGCTACAAACCCAAGCCATTCAAATGATGGATAAAGCGGGTTATAAATAACAGGCTACAAGTCGCTGAGCGGTTGGTTTTTAGCGATTAGATGTTTATTCATCTAGCATCTAATCGCGTCATTATGCGTATGACACGGTAACAACTTATGATAACAACGCCAGAAGCGTCTGCTAAACAAGACAATACTGTCAATGAAGCTAATAACGACAATAAAAGCTCGTCTATCAGTCAAGACCATGTCGTCCGCAAGCGTATTATCTCGAAATCAGTCTTAGGACTGATTTCGTTGTTTATGCTCGTACCGATTTTAATCGTACTATTATCATGGACGCAGCCGGTCGCTGATATTTGGACGCACATGCGTCAATATGTATTGCCGCAAGTGTTAAAAAACACCGTCATTTTATTGCTGATGGTGACACTGATTTCTGGCATTATCGGCACCTCACTTGCCTGGGTGACCAGTATGTACAGCTTTCCGGGACAGCGGTTTTTTGCCTGGGCGCTGATGCTGCCATTAGCGATGCCCGCTTATGTTTTAGCATTCGTCACTGTCGGTATCGTTGACTTTAGTGGACCACTGCAAACGGCGTTAAGGGAGTTTGGTTTTACCACCGCTATTCCCTCCGTACGTAATGTGTGGGGCGCAGGTTTGGTATTGTCGTTGGCATTTTATCCTTATGTCTATTTGCTGGCACGCCAAGCGTTTTTATCGCAAGGCAGGCGCGCGATTGAAGCGGGGCAAATGCTCGGCTTAAGTCGCAGTAAGGTGTTTTTTCGGCTGGCATTACCACAAGCACTGCCGTGGGTTATTGGTGGTTTGCTGCTTGCTAGCATGGAGACGCTGGCAGATTTTGGCGCAGTATCGGTCTTTAATGTCGATACTTTTACCACGGCGATTTATAAAGCATGGTTTGGATTTTTTAGTCTAACCACTGCCGCGCAGTTGGCCGCATTATTGATCGGCGTGGTTTTTATCGTGGTTTTGTTTGAGCAGTATTGGCAAGCCAAGCGTGGTAATACGGTGTCGCAGGGTAGTAGCCACCGTTTCGAAGCCAGTAAACCTGCGCAGTGGGGCATGGCGCTATTTTGTATGCTGGTGTTTTTGATAGCGTTTTTGATTCCATTTTTGCAGCTGCTTTATTGGACCGCTTTAAATTTCCAGCAAGACTTCGATGCGCGTTATATTGATTTTGTCACCAATAGCCTTATGATTGCCAGTATGACGACGATATTTATCGCATTTTTGGCAATTATTATTGCGTGGGTCAAGCGTCAATATCCGGATAAGTCGACCAAACTCATGACTACCTTAGCCAATTTGGGCTATGTGGTGCCGGGTACGGTATTGGCGGTTGGGATATTTATTCCGATAGCGTGGCTTGATAATCAGCTCATTGCTTTTGGTATTACTTCAGCACAGTTTTTATCCGGTAGTGTGATTGTGATGCTGCTGGCCTTATCGACGCGTTTTATGACGGTGAGCTTTCAGCCGGTCGACCGTCAGTTACAGCGCTTGACTGTCAATCAAGAAGCGGCAGCTAAATTACTCAGTGATAGCCCGTATCAGCGTTGGCGGCAAGTGATGCTACCCGTACTTAGCCCTGGGGTATTAACTGGATTATTAATGGGTTTTGTCGAAGTGATGAAAGAAATGCCGATTACCTTGATGACGCGGCGACAAGGCTGGGATACGTTGGCAGTTCGAGTATTTGAGATGACCAGCGAAGGCATGTGGGGACGCGCCGCCTTGCCCAGTTTGTTGATTGTGCTGGTTGGTCTTATTCCTGTTTGGATATTGCTGCGTCAAAGCGATAAACAAAGTTAAGCGCATTTATCGTTAAATAACTATAATCCAAGCGCTATAACCAAAGAGCCTTAATCAAAAAGCCTAAGTAAATAGTAGTTAAACAGTCTCATTTAAAAGAATTATATTAAAAAAGCCATCTTAAAAACCGTGTTAATAAAAGGTTTTATTCACTAACAGCTTACTGGTACCGTCTATGTATACTGACTTGATGAACGATTCAACCAATCCAGCAGCGTCTAAATCCGTCAAGGTGGGCGGCAAGCCAAGACCGGAGCATGTGAAAAAACCACCGACAACGTTATTAACCAAAGCTCAAGTAGCAAAGCTGCAAGCGGATAAAGGCTTGCCTAAAAATACAGCAAAACAAAATATATTAAAACAAGGCATATCAAAACAAGGTACTTTAAACCAAAGCGTTATAAATCAAAGCGTTATAAATCAGTCTGTCTCAAATCAAGAAACGGCAGAACAGAGCCAATCGCAAAATAACCAAGCTATTAAAGCATCGACTAACAACACCGGTGCTGATGACGCTTACTTTAGCGTGCAAGACTTAATCGTTGGCTATGACGATACGATTATCGTGAATGGCTTATCGTTAGATTTAAAGCAAGGTGAAATAGGCTGTTTTTTGGGTTATAGCGGCTGCGGTAAAACCACGGCATTAAGGGCGATTGCTGGGTTGGAGCAAAGTCGCGGTGGCAAAATTCGCTTAAGCAATCAGCGTCTCACCGAGCAGACAGCGCGCACCAAATTTGCGGTCGCGCCAGCCAAGCGCGGTATGGGCATGGTATTCCAAGATTATGCGTTATTTGGCCATTTAAGCGTGGCAAAAAATATCGCTTTTGGTCTTAATAAGTGGTCGGCGGCCGATAAAAAAGCGCGTATTAAAGAAATGCTAGAACTTGTCGAATTGACGGAACATGCCGATAAACGTCCTAGTGAGCTATCGGGTGGACAGCAGCAGCGGGTGGCATTAGCACGTGCGTTGGCACCAAAGCCTAAACTTTTGCTACTTGATGAACCGTTTTCTAATTTAGATGTGGTACTACGTGAATCACTGGCGATGAGCGTGCGTGATATCCTTAAACGTACCAATACCACCGCTATTTTGGTCACCCATGATCAAAACGAAGCCTTTGCTTTAGCGGACAAAGTCGGGGTCATGGATAAAGGTAAATTGGTCCAGTGGGCGACGCCAAGTGAGCTATATCATGAGCCGGTCAGTCCGTTTGTCGCTGAGTTTGTCGGCGAAGGAGCAATGATAGACGGCATCATCAAAGAAGGTCATGTCGAAACCGCACTTGGTGATATCTATCGGCGCATGGAAGTCTATGACGAGTTAGGGCAGCCACTATATTGCGAGTACGACTATCCAAACGGCACACCGATTAAAGTATTGGTACGTCCTGATGATATCGTCCATGATGACGAAAGTACGCAGACGGCCTTGGTCGTCGGACGTGTATTCCGCGGGGCAAACTATCTATATCGCTTACAGCTTGCCGACGGTCAAACTGTATTGTCCCTCGTTGCCAGTCATCATAACCACGAGATTGGCTCGCAAATTGGTATCTTGCCTATCCTCGAGCATGTAGTAGTGTTTGATGAAAAAGACATCAATGCCACCACTTGGTCAGAGTACGATAGATTCGAGCGCGTGGAAGAAATCAGATAGTTAGCAGTTTTAAGCTTGGCAATACTTTTTAAGTTTAACGAAAACGTTAAGCGTGACGCATTGCCAATATATGCAAATAGCGTCCAAGCCATTTATACGGCTCGAGTTGTGAATAGCGCAGCTCCATACGTATTACCGCATTAGGGTCATTATGACCGCCACGTTTGAGCGGCGCATAATCGTGAAATACGCGCAAGCCACTGGCCAGTATGGTTTGATATTCATGCGCCTTTAACCAAGATTCTACTTCTTCTTTAGCGACTGGATGATTGGGTGTGAGGCTTTTTTTATTGTCCGCTTTATACTCTGTATTATCTAATAAGTTAAAATTACCCATAATAAGATTGCGATAATCAAAACTCGCCGGATTATAAAAGCACAGCGAGAGCGCGCCATGTTCAGTTAAGTGCTTATCAAAAAAATCCATCACCGCAGCAGGCTCTGCCAACCATTCAAGCAGGGCGTGGCACATAATCAAATCAAAATTCTCTGTTTTATCCGATAACTTTTCTTCAAGCGCTTGATACGGACAAATATACCACCTAATATCTAAATCCTTTTCGACGCTTTCAGCGTTTGCTTGCGCTTTCTCCAGCATATTGACAGAGATGTCATTGATAACCAGCGTATGCCCTTGACTGGCAAGCCCAATGGCAATCTGTGCCAGACCTGCGCCGACATCTAGTATCCGTAACGGTCGCCCAAGCGTTTTGCTTAACTTCTTAGTATAGTCAAAAATATCACGGCGTAATACTGCCAGCCGAATGTCGCCCTTTAAGCCGCCATAAACCTTTTTTTCAAAGTGGTCGGCAATGGCATCAAAGCTACGATCGGTGCGCGTGTCAGGTTGTTTGTTCGGCTGGCTGAGCGATTGATTATTTTCTTGGTTGTTTTTGTGGTTCATAACGGGCTCTGTGGTAACTAATAGTTGGCTGCGGTATTTTTTGTTCTTTATACCATGACTTTGCATGGGCTTTATTTATGTTCAAGCGTTATATTTTATCAAGGGACATATTTTATCAAAGAGCATGTTTTGGCGTGTCCTATAGTAAATAAAGCAGAGCGCTAAGCCATGATACGTGTAGCGCATAGGCTGTTTACTTCAAGGTATGAGATGTGTCTTCTCTTTTTTTGTTGGCTTTTCCTAAGTTTTAGGGTATAAATAGTAAGAATTAAGCAACAATCTCCGCTACGTTCCCTAATAAAGCTTCTCTAATTTTAAATTATTTATTGCCAAGGAATGTAGGCAATTTTCTGTTTTTATCACTGCTAAGGATAGCAATCATGGTCTTACCCAACACATCCATTATAAACAAACCCATCATGACGCGTGGTCTATTATCGATCGCCATTACCAGTAGCTTATTACTTGTTGGTTGTAATGACGACAATGATAGTTTTGTTTCAGATGTTACAAATGCGCCTAAAAATATTTCAAATTTTACTGCTAGTCAAATAGATGCTGAATTAGCAAAAGCTACAGCCTTTGGTAAAGACGTTACTCCAAATGCTATTTGCGGTGTAACCGTAGAAAAAATCAGCTATCAAACGAAAGGTTCAGGAGGAGAAAGCACCAACGCGACTGCAGCCCTGATGTTGCCCAATGGTTCTAATCCAATATGTAAAGGTGATCTTCCCGTATTGCTGCATGCACATGGTACTGCCGTAGAAAAAACTTATGATTTCACTCAAGTAGGTAATACTGACAATACTGCAGGTGTACGCGCAACGTTAATGGCAGCAAATTTCGCAGCCCAAGGTTATATTGTAGTCGTACCAAATTATGCAGGATACGATATCTCTAATTTAGATTATCATCCCTACTTAAATGCCAAGCAGCAGTCAGAAGAGATGGTTACTGCCTTAGATACCGCTCGTACGATTATTAAACAACAACACAATGCAAAAAACTCCCGTTATCTTAATGTCGAAGATTCTGGCAAACTATTCTTGACTGGTTATTCTCAGGGCGGTCATGTAGTCATGGCAACTGCTCGATTGCTGCAGAAGCAGAATAAACCTGTAACAGCAATTGCGCCATCTTCGGGTCCATATGCGTTAGCAGCATTTGGCGATGCCATATTTGCAGGTAATGTAAACCTTGGATCAACTAAATTTGCACCATTACTAGCGGTTAGTCTGCAAAAAGTGAATAACAATATTTATAGTAATCCAACTGAAGTTTTTACCCCACAATATGCAAATACAATCCTACCTAATGCTACAAGTTTCGAAGATCTCGTCGAAGCTGGAAAAATACCTGCAAATGCGTTGTTCCAAAAAGCACCGACAGGTATTGCAGCAATAGATCAGTTGAAACCAAGTGAATTACCATTTGCTAGTGTAGGGTTTGATGATAGTGAGTATTTGTTCCAAAACAGTTTCCGAGCCGCTTATCTAGCTGATGCTCAAGCAAATCCTGATGGTTTACTAGTACCAAATGGCAATGCTATGACAGCAGCAAATCCGCAGAGCAACATTCGTAAAGCGTTAAAGGATAATGATGTACGAAATTATGTTCCAAAAATGCCCACGCTTATCTGTGGTGGTAATCAAGACCCAACTGTATTTTTTGATCTGAATACTGGTTCAGTCTCAAGTATATTACAAAAGGTAAGTGCCACCAATCCGGCGGCGAAGCTTAATATTACCGTATTAGATGTCGATGCTACTAATAGCGATAAGCGTCCCAATAAACCAACTTTAACCATGATTGGGAATGCTTCTATGAATCCATGGAACATTCAATCTGTTGTTAGTAATGTTCAAGGTAAATTTGCTAGTACTCTACAACAAACTGTTGCTGATGCAATAAAACAAGGTGTCAATCCTCAAGTTGCAGTACTAAGTAATTATCATGCTAGCCTTGTTAGTACAGCTTGTACTAATGCCACCCGTGAGTTCTTTGAGCAAAATTTTAACCAATCGTAAGATGGTCTAAATTAAATACTAATGGTGATATTCATAAAAAACTGTACCCATAAAGGTGCAGTTTTTTTATGAACTACGATTCAAAAAATGCTAAAGACAAAACACTGTGATTAAAGTCATTTTTATCTTTCTAACTAGGAAGGAAGATAGTGCGCTAATCAGCTGTTTTGCTTGATTTTAATAGCATCGAGAACCCCCTAAATCGGCAAAAATGTGTTAAAATAGCTTCTTTAATTAAACCTTACTTTTAACAAGAAACGTATCGCCATTTTCCTATTATTTAGCCCGTTTGATGGCGCTTTTTATAGTCTGCTTATCAGGGATATTGACGCTTTTTAGCGCCTTTATTTTTGTATGGCTATCAGCATTTTTAACCGAGCCAAATTTTAGAAAAAGAATGTAAATAAAGGAGTGTATATGAGCGACTCGATCAGTCCTATTGCTATCGTGGATGAATTAAAGCAGTCCTATCTGGATTATGCGATGAGCGTGATCGTCTCGCGCGCGCTGCCTGATGTGCGTGATGGATTTAAGCCTGTGCACCGCCGTGTGATGTACGCGATGCATGTGCTGTCTAACGATTATAATAAGCCTTACAAAAAATCAGCACGTGTGGTCGGTGATGTCATCGGTAAATATCACCCGCATGGCGATAGTGCCGTTTATGATGCGATTGTACGTATGGCGCAGGATTTTAGTTTGCGTTATCCGATGGTTGATGGGCAAGGAAACTTTGGCTCGATTGATGATGATCCACCGGCGGCGATGCGTTATACCGAAGTGCGTATGACCAAGCTGACCCACCAGATGCTAGCGGATTTGGATAAAGATACCGTCGACTGGGAAGACAACTACGATGGCTCTGAACGTATGCCAAGCGTGTTACCTGCGCGTATTCCAAACTTGTTGGTCAATGGCGCAACCGGTATTGCGGTTGGTATGGCAACCAATATGGCGCCGCACAACCTGACTGAGGTGATTAATGCCTGCTTAGCGTATGCGCAAAACCCGCAAATATCAGCCGAAGAGTTGATGTCGCATATTTCAGGCCCTGACTTTCCTACGGGCGGCGTTATTTATGGCCGCGCGGGTATTTTAGATGCGTATCGCACCGGTAAAGGTCGCTTACATGTACGCGGCCGCTATATTATCGAGCCGATGAGCGACACGGGCGTTAACCGTGACCGTGAGCGTATTGTCTTTACCGAAGTGCCTTATCAGACCAATAAAGCCAAATTGATTGAGCGTATCGCTGAGCTGGTACGAGACAAAAAAATCGAAGGTATTACAGAAATTCGTGACGAGTCTGATAAAGACGGTATGCGTATCGCCATTGATTTGCGCCGCGGTGAAACGGCAGAAGTGATAGTTAATAACTTATTTTTGCAAACGCCGCTCGAATCTAGCTTTAGCATCAACATGGTGGCCCTCGATAACGGGCAGCCAAAGCTGTTGACTTTGCGTCAGCTCATCGCTGCCTTTGTCCGTCACCGTCAAGAAGTGGTAACGCGCCGTACCATTTTTGAGCTAAATAAAGCCCGCGTTCGTGGTCACCTGCTTGAAGGCTTAACCGTTGCGCTTGCCAACATTGACGACATTATTGCGACGATTAAAGCCTCTGCAAACCGTGGCCTTGCGCGTGAAAACTTACTCAATAATACTTGGGGTTCAGGTAGCGTCGTTGCCATGCTAACCGCTGCAGGTAGCCAGTCGGTACGTCCAGACTTTATCGAAGGTGAAGACCCAAAAGCGCCGTTTGGTCTGATTGACAATCAAGAAAGCTATCGCTTATCGCTTGAGCAGGTCAATGCCATTTTAGACATGCAGCTTCATCGTCTGACGGGTCTTGAGCAAGACAAATTGACCGAAGAATACCAAGATTTATTACGTGAAATCGCTCATTTAGAGTCAATTCTTGGTGATTTTGATAAATTAATGACCATTATCTCTGATGAGATGATTGAGATTCGTGAAAACTTCGGTGACGAACGCCGTACCGATATCATCGATTCACGCATGGACTTTAACCGTGAAGACCTTATCCCAGAGCAAACCGTCGTCATGACCGTTTCTCGTACTGGTTATGCAAAAACACAGCCCATTGATGATTATGTCGCGCAAAAACGTGGCGGTAAAGGCAAATCTGCAACCGCGATGAAAGAAGACGATGTGATTGATCACTTGGTGGTGACCTCAACGCACGCAACGGTATTGTGTTTCACTGACACAGGCCGTGTATTTAGCTTACGTGGGTTTGAAGTGCCGATTGCCAGCCGCGGTTCGCGTGGTCGTCCGTTAGTGAATTTGATCGGCTTAAATCCTGATGAAACGGTCACCACGATATTGCCAATACCGCAAAATACCGCTGATGTGAGCGGGCATTTTGTCTTCTTTGCCACGGCAAATGGTACGGTTAAGCGTGTTGAGCTTGAGCAGTTTGCCAATATTCGCTCAAATGGTTTGATTGCCGTTGGTTTAGAAGACGGTGATAAGTTGGTCAGTGCCCGTATTACCAATGGCAGTCAAGAAGTGATGCTATTTGCTTCGAGCGGTAAAGCCATTCGTTTTGATGAAAACGATGCGCGCGTGATGGGGCGTACTGCTAAAGGTGTGCGCGGTATGCGCCTGACAGCCGATGAATTTATCAAATCGCTGGTGGTTATCGAAGAGGATGTGCGCGAAATCCTTATCGCTTGTGAAAATGGCTTTGGTAAACGTACCTTTGTCGAAGAGTTCAATACGCAAAATCGCGGTGGTGGCGGTGTCATCGCTATCAAAACCAGTGAGCGTAATGGTGCCTTAGTTCGGGCGACCAAGGTTGAGCCTGAAGACGATATTATCTTAATCTCTGATAAAGGCACGCTGGTTCGTACGCCGGTTGAACAAGTGGCAAGCTCGGGTCGTAATACCCAAGGCGTTACCTTGATTCGCCTGTCAAAAGATGAAAAACTGGTGGCGATGGCGCGCGTTGAAAATGAAGAGGGCGACGATGAATTGGTCGAGGCGATGAAAGAAGATGGTACCTTTGGCGTAGAGGGTCAAGAACAAATCGATATTGATGCCGAAACGGGTAACAGCGCGACGACCGACGTCAACAATGTTATCGATATTGCCAATGATTACACGTTAGATGATGAAACGTCGAATGATGTAGCTGATGAAAACACCGACGATGACGAGTAACTACTTCAGTTGTTAGCTTTTTAGTTTAGTAAGTCATACTGCTCTAGAACAAGCCTCTGACGTCATCGTTGGAGGCTTTTTTCTGAGCGCTATTTATTCTTATAGCGTGTTTTTTAGCTTTTAACTTTCCATACTTAGCTTTTATAAACTTATGATAAATAATATCTATTAAGCGCTATTTTTTAAGGCTGTTGTTATGCTTACGACCAATCAAACTTTTCAAGGAACGTTAGCCGCAGTATCATCGAGTTTTTTATTCTCGATGATGTTCTTGTTTGGGTTGTTTATGCTGCCATTGACAGGAACACAGGTAGCATCGTGGCGCATACTAATGATGCTGTTGAGTTTGCTTATATTGGTCAGTTTTACTAAGCAATGGCAACATGTCTTTGATTATCTAAAAACCTTAAAAACGGCAAAAGAATGGCTGATTTTTATCTTGCCGACGCCGATTTTGGGTGGGCAGATTTGGCTATTTATGTGGGCGCCGGTCAATGGCTTTGGTCTTGACGTCACTTTGGGCTATTTTTTATTGCCGCTGGTGATGATCATATTGGGGCGCTTTTTTTACCATGAGTATATGAGCGCGCTACAGTGGCTAGCGGCACTGTTGGCTGCTTTAGGTATCGGTCATGACATCTGGCAATATGGCACCATCTCTTGGGTAACTTTGTTTGTCTGTTTGGGTTATCCGCCGTATTATCTGCTGCGGCGTAAGCTTGCTGTTCCTCCGATTACTGGTTTGTTGTCAGATTTGACCTTGCTGACGCCAGTGGTACTTATTATGTTATATAGCAGTGGCGGCTTTAGCGTGGCGGCACAAAACATGAAGTTTTGGTATTTGTTACCCCTGCTTGGCGCGTTTAGTGCGCTTGCGATGTCACTGACTATGATTGCGAGTAGTAAATTACCCGTCTCGTTATTTGGTGCCCTAAGTTATGTAGAACCAATGCTATTGTTTGTGCTATCTATTACCGTGTTAAGCCAAAGCATTGAGGAAGGCGGCTCGTTATTTATGTACGGTATGATTACGCTGGCGTTATTTATTATGATTGCTGATAGTGTCATGGGTTATCTTCGCCGCCGCCGCGACAACCATTTGCATGGCTACCGCGAGCCACAAGTGGGCGGTTTTCCGCCGCGTCGCCGCTTGATAAATTACCGTATTGACGGGGTGTTAGCTGCGCATCGTTTCCGTAAGATGCGTCGTTATCAAAGGAAACTCGATAGCATACAGCGTAAAATCGAGCAGCTTGATAGCAAATAAAGCCTCACATGTATGTCAAATGAATAAACTGATTTTTTTAAATGAATAGACGGGTTAGGCCAATGTATTGCGTATCTATGCCGACTTTGACATAATGCTGAGCATGAGATACACCAGCGTTTATCTTAATTTTATTTAGTGACAGGATAGATAAAAATTTCTATCAACAATAGAGCTGATAGACAAAAGGCCTCCGACGTTCGCGTCTGAGGCTTTTGTTTTTTTCAAAATTGCCAAGGACGTGCGCTTATTTTTAAAGGCAATTGTTATGTTCCTCACCAATCAAACGTCGCAAGGCACCATCGTTGCAGTGGCCGCAAATTTTTTATATGCAGGGTTGTTTTTATTTGGTCTATTGATGCAGCCGTTATCAGGGACGCAAGTCGCTTCTTGGCGCGTACTGATGATGCTAATCAGTTTGGTGCTACTGGTCAGTGCACTTAAACAATGGCAGCATATTTTTGATTATCTAAAAACTTTAAAGATGGCCAAAGAGTGGTTTTTATTTATCATTCCTACGCCGATTTTGGGTGCGCAAATCTGGATATTTATGTGGGCGCCGGTCAATGATTTAGGTTTAGAGGTGACATTAGGTTACTTTTTATACCCGATGATTATGATTGTCGTGGGGCGCTTTTTTTACAGTGAAGACATGAGTTTGCTGCAATGGCTTGCGACGATTTGTGCGGCGCTCGGTATTGGCTATGATGTGTGGCAATATGGCGCTATTTCTTGGGCGACTTTATTTGTCTGTTTGGGTTATCCGCCTTATTATCTGCTGCGGCGTAAGCTTGCCGTACCGCCCATCACCGGGCTTATCTCGGATTTGGTGTTATTAACGCCGGTGGTGTTGGTGATATTATACTTAAGCGGCGGTTTTGAGCTGGCGCTTACCACCGATAAGTTTTGGTATCTATTGCCGCTACTCGGTATTATTAGTACAGCAGCGATGGCGCTGACCATGGTTGCCAGCCAAAAACTGCCCGTGTCACTATTTGGTACGTTATGCTACCTTGAGCCGATATTTTTATTTATCTTTTCTATTACCATTTTGCAGCAAAGTATCAATGATGGCGGCTCGCTGTTTATGTATGGCATGATTGTCATCGCGCTGCTGATTATGATTGCTGATAGTGCGCTTGGCTATTTGGTACGTAAGCGTCACGACCGCCTGCAAGCGTACAATGAGCCACAAGTCGGCAGCTTCCCGCCGCGCCGTCGCCTAAAAAAGCGCCGCATCAAAGGGGTTTTGATTGCGCATCGGTTTCGTAAAATCAGAAAGTACCAGCAAAAAATAGATAAGATGACGCGCAAAATCGAAGAGCTACATGCTAAGTAAGCTTTGCTATAAAGGCTCTCAATTAGACTCAGCAAGCATTGTTTTTCATTATATTTTTCCTTATTGCTCTACATAGTTTCTGTATTAAAGGGCGATTAATTGCGCTATTATCGACAATAAGGTCGCCTTGCTCAATGATGCTTGACGAGTTACAAAAATGAAGTCTGAGGGCAGGCGTAGCCTATTGATATATCTCTTATTTAAGATTATTGCTTATTCATACTATAACTAGGATGGTTTATGTTACATCTTCATCATTTAGCAAATTCACGCTCGTTTCGTATTTTATGGCTATTAGAAGAGCTCGGGCTCGATTATAAATTGACCTGCTACGAGCGCAATAAAGCTTACCGTGCCCCTGACAGTCTAAAACAAGTACATCCACTCGGTCATGCGCCCATATTAGAGGTAAACGACCGCTCGCTCATCGAGTCGGGATTTATCATTGAGTACTTGATTAAGCATTATGATAAAGAACGCCAATTCAAACCTGCTGATGACAATGAAGCGGCATGGGATGCTTATACGTTTTGGCTACATTTTGCAGAAGCATCACTCATGCCGCCATTGGTTATGCGTCTGGTCTTTACCAAAGTGGTTGAGCAGTCGCCGATGCTGATCAAACCTGTGAGCAAAAGCATTCGCAATCAGGTGGAAAAAAGCATGATTAGCAAAAGTTTGAATACAATGCTGGCCATGATGGAGCAGCACTTGCAAGACAACCATTGGTTTGCAGGCGCAGAGTTCAGTGCCGCTGATATTCAGATGCATCTTGCGGTCGTCGGTGCCAATGCGGGAGCAGGTTTAGACAGCAGTAAATACGCCAATATCTTAAACTGGCTAAAACGCTGTGAAGAGCGCGACGCCTTTAAGCGCGCAGAAGAAAAAGGCGGGCGTTTAAAATTTTAGATGCAGCACATTTCATCATTAATAAATGACTGAATTCATATTAAAATAAAGGTTTTGTTTATTTATAGACAAAACCTTTTTTAGGATAGAAAATGACAGACTTAAATAAAACGAACAACCAGAAGACGGATACTGGTGCGGTTACCGAACAACCCATTAATACGGCTGAAAGTCATAGCAATAACCAGCAAGTTTCTATCAAAGCGTGGTCACAAAAGCTGCTGGTAGTATTGCTATGCCTAGCAAGCTTTTATGGTGGTTGGAAATCTTATGAGTCCAACATGGTCAATGAATGTACGGCTAATAGCGGTAAAATGATTGAAGGTCAAAGAACCATGCTATGCCAGTCTTTATAAAGTGGTCTTTATAAAGTGGTCTTTATAAAAACATCACTATAAAAACATCACTATAAAAACGTCGCTATAAAAAGTATTTAGATAAAGAGTTTGCCTATGTTAAAGCTTACCTTTCTGGGCACCTCAGCGGGCGTGCCGACCAAGCAGCGTAATGTCACCGCATTAGCTGTTGAGTCTCTTAATCCATATGCCTCAAACACCCAAAACACGACTCAATCTAAAAAATCACGGCCTTGGGTGTTGGTTGACTGCGGCGAAGGAACACAGCAGCAGCTCTTACATACCAAGTTATCTTTATATCAACTCCAAGCCATTTGCATCACTCATGTGCATGGCGATCATTGCTATGGTCTGCCAGGACTGCTGGCGAGTGCGGCGATGTCAGGACGCCGTGAGCCGTTAATCATCGTTGCGCCAAAAGCAATCGCCACGTTGCTTGAAGCGGTAACTTTGACGACAGAGCTATATTTTCCATTTGTTATTAGTTTTATGGCGATAGAGGATTTGCTCTCTGAATCAGATGAGGGAAATAAAACTCAAGTAACGATTACACTAGACAATCAGCATCAGCTGACGATAGGTATTTATCCTTTATCGCATCGCGTGGCCTCTTATGGCTTTGCCATCACCCAAACTATCAGCCGCCGTACGCTGAATACCGATAAATTGATAGCCGATGGCATTCCAGCGGGCGCACTGTGGGGCAAGTTGCAGCAAGGCGAAGATGGCACAGACGAGGACGGACGCACACTTTATTCAGCCGATTACGTCGATAATAATAGTCAGCGCACAAAGGTGGTGGTGGCGGGCGATAACGATACGCCAGAGTGCCTAAGTGCTGCGGTAGTCAATGCCGATTTATTGGTGCATGAAGCCACATATACTCATAAGGTGTTAAATAAGATTCAGGCAAAAAACCCAGACTTTGACCCGATGCATAGTAGCGCGCAATTGGTCGGTCAATTTGCCCAAGAAAACAGCGTTAAAAATTTAATTTTGACCCATTTTAGCGCCCGTTATCAGAGCTTTGATAATGCTCATAGTGATACGCCCAATATGGCGCATATCCGCTTGGATGCCCAAAGTGCTTATCAAGGCAATATATGGTTAGCCGCTGACTTTGATCAATATATGGTGAATGGCACAGCTGACTTAGTAAGCGCAGAAGAGGGGAGCCGCGTACAGTATCTAGGCTCTGCACGCGACCATCATTCATGACTTATAGTCATATTTAAGATTGATTGTCCTCAGCTGCCAATTGCATTTGTCCTATCCAGTAACGGCTAAATTGATAGGCCACGCGTCCTGAGCGGCCACCGCGCTCTGATGCCCAGCGTAACGCCGCTGCTCTGATATTATCAGGTAGCGCCTTATTTTCCTCTTCATGATAATTACTTTCTTTAACGTCACTCGCATTATCTAGCTTGCGGTTTGGCGAAAGTGATAAATAATGGCGCACGATGTGCAAGTAAGTGTTTTGATCCATCGGGTGAAAGGACAACCATAAACCAAAGCGATCAGACAAGGAGACCGTTTCGTCAATGGTTTCATAAGGGTTGACCTCGTCAGTCTGACCGTTATAAATGTTGACATTGTCTTTCATTAACTGCGGCAAAAGATGACGGCGGTTACTGGTGGCATAGACGAGTAGCTTGTCTTGCTCGGAGTCTAGCGCGCCGTCTAGGACACTTTTTAGCGTCCGGTAACTTTCATCTTGAGCGTTAAATGCCAAGTCATCACAGTACACCACATAACGGCAACCACAGTCCGTTGGCAGCGCATTAATCGCAGCGCGTATCTTATCAAGCATCCGCAGGTCATCACGAGCGATTTCGATAATACGTAGCCCTTCGCTATGATAGGCTTGTAGCAGTGCCCGAATCAGTGATGACTTGCCAGCGCCGCGTGTGCCTGTCATCAGGACGTGATTGGCAGGATAGCCCTTTAAAAACTGGCGCGTATTTTGTACCAGTTTTGCCTTTTGTGTATCGATACCATGTAAATCATCTAAACTTAAAAACAAATTCACTGCCAACGGCTCCAGGTGCCCTTGTTGACCGCCAACCCAGCGATAAGCAAGCTGGGCAGGATCAATCTCGATAGTTGGCGTGACCTGCTCTTGCAAATACTGCTCAAGTAAATTTAATACATGGTCGGGCAGGGCATAATTCATAACGGGCGTGGTAGATTGGGGCATAATGTTGGGTCGCTTATAATATTAATCGCTTATAACAATAAAAATTTCAATTCGGCTACTAAATCTATCAAGGCAGCACTCATCATGAAAAATAGTGCCAGTAATCAAGCTGCAATTCAAGCAAAGCCAAAGCAAGACTTGGTAAAACAAACGTTGCAAACGGATGCACAACAAATTCTGCATATATTGACCATGGCATTCTTGGGTTTGCAGTATAATAAGATAACACATCAGCGTATCAGTCAGCAGAATGTCACTAATGCGCTTGAATATCAAGGTTTAACACGCGCCAAGCATCCCCAGTTTGGTGAGGTCATGATGAAATGGCAATTCAGTACAGATGCTCATCGACATGGTTCTGATTTATCTTATGAGGCCGACGTTCTAAGATATATCAATCAGCTCTCAAACCATCGGGGTAGATTTTCTTCTATCACGCCGCCGCTATTAGCCAATCATCATCTACAGCTACAAGTATTAAATAGCAGTCAAACACTCACCATTGTTGTTATGCCAAGTTATGCCAAGGGCAGTGTCGCGCATTATTTAAAACAAAGCCTGACTACCGAGCAAAAGCAGCAATTAATCATTCAAGCAGCAAAACTTATTGCCGATTTACATTACATAGGTTGGCTGCATAATGATATTAAGCCTAGTAATATTTTGCTAGATGCTTTCGTGCCAAATCATACGGCTATTGGCGGTATCGTGCCTAATTTATTATTGACTGATTTTGCTTTGGCGGAACCCATTAATAATAGTATTACTCAAAGAAATAAGAAAAATAGTACGGTAAACAATGCTGGCACGCCCGCCTATCTTGCCCCTGAACGCTGGCAAGGACAAGGCGCAACGCTGCAAAGTGATATTTATGCGTTTGGGATAATGCTACATGAAATATTGGCGGGCAGGCGACCATTTAGTATTGCCAATCAGCGTAGCGAGCCATTAAAAGAGTGGGCAACGCAGCATTGCCAACAGCCAATTGCAACATTGCCGTTAGAGTATAGTCGCTATCAACGTATCATCAATAAAGCATTAGCGAAGAGAGTTGAAAAACGTTATCAAAGTATGGAAGAAATCGTAATGGATTTAGAAAGGTTATAATCATGAACGCTAAATGCTAGACATAAAAAAGCCTGCTAAAAAGCAGGCTTCAATATTCGGTCTAAGATGTACTATCCGAAAATGGTGGGGCTGGAGAGACTCGAACTCTCACACCTTGCGGCGCCAGAACCTAAATCTGGTGCGTCTACCAATTCCGCCACAGCCCCATTTTCGTTACTCTATCATCAAAGGCAGTTAAATTCAAATGCCATCGAGATAGTTAACTGATTCGGTAGTGCGTCTCAGTGGTTGGCTATTATATAGAGTTTCAAAGGTTTGGCAACCCCTATTTGCGATTTTTTTTAATTATTTAGCAATTATTTTTGATTTATTACATAAAATACTGATATTTATAGAAATTTTTTATATTGATTTCTGGTTTTAATTTCAATTATTTTGCTCTGATGCGCTAATCTCTAATTGCTGTAATTTGCGCGTCAAAGTATTGCGCCCCCAACCGAGTAAGTTAGCGGCGGCTATCTTTTTACCACCGCTATGGTTTAGAGCAGCTTTAAGCAATACACGTTCAAACTCTGGCGTTGCGGTTTGTAAAATATCCGTTTCGCCGGTTTGCAGCGACTGCTCAGCCCATATAGCCAACGCTTGCTGCCAGCTTTGTTTATCGTTCGTTTGGGTCAGTTGACTGTTTTGAGGAACGTGATATGCCACATTGCTTTGTTGCTCTACATTAGGGGTAATATTGTCTAGCAGCTCTGGTGGCAAATCCTCAATCATAACGGTGTCGCCCGTAGTCATTACCGTCAGCCAAAGGCAAACGTTTTCAAGTTGACGGACATTACCGCGCCACGCAAAAGATTGCATCATCTGAAGCGTGGTAGGATGCAGCTGCTTTTCGGCGCTATTTAATTGTTTGGCGGCACGCTGCATAAAGTAGGTAGCTAATGCAGGAATATCTTCAGGACGCGTCCGTAAGGGCGGCAATGGCATACGAATGACATTAAGGCGATAAAATAAATCTTCACGAAATTTGCCTTGTTTGACCAATTCTTCTAAGTTTTGGTGGGTAGCGGCAATGATGCGCACATTGACTTTGACCGGTTGCTGTCCGCCGACGCGAAAAAACTCACCGTTGGCCAGTACGCGCAGCAGTCGCGTTTGGGTACTGTACGGCATATCGCCGATTTCGTCTAAAAATAGCGTGCCGCCGTCCGCTTGCTCAAAACGACCTTGCCGCGTCGTCGTTGCACCAGTAAACGCGCCTTTTTCGTGACCAAACAATTCTGACTCAATTAAATCATGCGGTATCGCTGCCATATTAAGCGCGATAAAAGGTTGCTGCGCCCTTGGAGAATGGGCATGAAGCGCACCTGCCACCAGCTCTTTACCTGTGCCTGATTCACCAGTAATCAAAACGGTAATAGGAGAATGGGCCAAGCGTCCAATCGCGCGAAACACCGTTTGCATCGCTTGCGATTGACCGATGATACCGCTTGGATTGTTATTAATATCGCTACCTGTTGGGTTTTTAGGTTTAGATTTAAGTGCGGTGGTCGTTTTGGTTTCCTTTTTAGCTTTTTTGACAGTCTTTTGAGCAGGCTTAGTTGCATCATTTGTTATTGTTAAATTCGGCTGATAATTAATAGCCTTATAAATTGTGGCAACCGCTTCATCTAAATCAAAGGGTTTGGGCAGATATTCAAATGCACCAGTCTGATAGCTATTGATAGCAGAACTCAGGTCGGAATGGGCGGTCATAATGACAATCGGCAGCGCGGGAAAATGCTGATGCACCCAATCACTAAAGGACAAACCATCCATCATTGGCATCCGAATATCGGTCAATATCACATCTGGCAGTTGGTCGGCTGCTTCGCGCTGTTGCAAGATATCGTTCAGGCGCGTCCATGCTGCTTGTGCTTGGGTAAAGCTAATAACCGTTAAGCCTGCCTCTTCAAAGGTATCTGCCAAGATCAAGCGCAGCGCCGTATCATCATCGATAAGCCATAACGTCGCGGGAGTGGCAGCAGGATTATTGCCCACAGTGACCATAGAGATTTGCTCATTGCTCGTAAGGTATTTTGTGTCATTATGCTGAGTCATGGGTTTGGCCTAATAAGCAGTGAGAAATGGAAAATGAATAAAAAATAGTAGCCTTAACGGTCAGCGCTTGGCTGAGAAAAAGGCAGGTATAACGTAAAGCATGTCTGATTGTGCTGATAGCTATGTTTAGAACTGTTGCTAAAGCTTTGTGCTTGATGGGAGCTGACGTCAATCATACCATGATGACGGCTGATGATATCTTGCACGATAGACAAGCCAAGACCCGTACCAGCAGCGCGATTGGTCACCATCGGGAAAAATATCTGACCGATTAATGCGTCGTCTATTCCTGAGCCATTATCGGTAATGGTGACCTGCAACACTTGTTTGTGCTGTAGGCTGGCGATGGTATGCTGAAAAACAACCCGCGTTTGGATATGCAGCTTAGGTTGATAGTTATCATTAATATCAGAGTGTTTCTGCGCAATAGCTGATGGAAAGTTGCCAAACGTGGCTGGCGTATTTTGTTGCAGCGTTTGCTCAAACTCAGTCATCGATTCACATGCATTATTGATCAGGTTTAAAAAAACTTGGATTAATTGATCTTTATCTGCGCATAACTCAGGCAATGACAAATCATAATCACGTTGTAGTACCACGTCTGGATATTGATGAATGATTAAAGCCAAAACGTGCTCTAACGGTTCATGAATATTGAGCATTTGCCAATTTGGCAATTGATGAGAGCCAAGAAGCTGTCCAATCAACTGGGTCAAACGATCGGTTTCTGAAATGATAATATCGGTATAACTCCGCAGCTTTGCCGCATTCTTTTTCAAGCTATTTTCATCCGCTACATTCGAATTTTCATTCACAATAGCAGAAAACTCATTAAATTTAATAAATTGCCGCTGTAATAATTGTGCCGCTCCGCGAATGCCGGCCAACGGATTTTTGATTTCATGGGCGACCGAGCGCAGCATATGCCGAGCAACGCTATATTGCTGCTGTTGGCGCTGTTCCTCTGAGATACGACTTTGGCGATCTTTGCCCCACATCTCGATAATAAAATAAGGCTGCTGCTCGTAAATGACGGGCGTCACGCTATAGTCGATTAAGAGGGCTAAATGACCATTTAACGGTGTGCTAACAAGGTGATTATGGTCGATAAACGGCTGCTGGTACTGCACTGCTTGACGAAAGCGTTCGGTTAAAGCACCCGTTTGCTCATCGCTATTTTTATTATTATGATTAGTGCTGCTTGTTGAGTTTAATGTTTCGGGTGCAAGTAGGATTACTATTGGTTGTCCTAGCAAGCGCCCACGACTAATACCGAGGAGTTGCTCGGCTTGCGTGTTTAACCACGTAATGGTCAGCGCCGCATCGACCCATAAGATAGCCGTCAATAAATGCTGCACTATAAATGCCGAATCCGGCGTCGCTTTAGCGGTGATTAAATCAGCCGTCATGGATAATGCCTAAAATTAAGTGATACTGGGGATAATATTTAACCATAAATCAACACACTAGCGCGGCAAAACTGGCGATTATCACAAAAAAAACGTACAATGCGCACAGCCAATTTATCTCTAGCAAGGTCAGCCATGCCCAACACTTCTACCGAGTCGCTTAATACGACTGTTACCACCTCATCAGTTTCTCCATCGTCAGCTTCTGCCTCATCAGCTTCTATGCCAAAAAGCACTGCCACTATTTTTAATCCTGCAAAGCCAAATATAGCACAAGAAAGCAGTCAGGCAGATGTCAGGCAAGCAAACACTAACCAGCCTTACCACCATAAAGCCAACCACAATCAAAACCGTAGTATTGAGCAAAGTGGCGATGCGACGTTAGCCCATGCAGCGACGATTGATGCGCCAGTGAACGCTGCGCCAAAGATTGGTTTTGTGTCGCTTGGTTGTCCAAAAGCGCTGGTCGATAGTGAGCGTATTATCACCGAGCTTAGCCGTGATGGTTATCAAGTGGCAAGCGATTATGAAGGCGCAGACTTGGTTGTGGTTAATACTTGCGGCTTTATTGAGTCGGCCGTGCAAGAGTCACTTGACGCCATCGGTGAAGCGATTAGCAAAAATGGTAAAGTGATTGTCACTGGCTGCTTAGGTAAGGAAGCAGAAAAAATCCGTACTATGCACCCAGCTGTGCTATCGGTTACTGGTGCGCATGCTTATAATGAAGTGATTACTGCCGTCTCGCAGCATGTGCCCAAACCCAAGTGCGACGTAGACAACAGCTATGATCCAAAGATAGATTTGATTAATGAGGCGGGGATTAAATTAACCCCCAGTCATTATGCGTACCTGAAAATATCAGAAGGCTGCAACCATCGCTATACTTTTTGCATCATTCCAAGTTTGCGTGGCGATTTGGTCTCACGTCCGATTGATAGCGTGATGAATGAAGCCATGGCGCTGAAAAACGCTGGGGTGAAAGAGCTGTTGATTATCTCGCAAGATACCTCTGCTTATGGACTGGACTTAAAATATAAAACCAGTTTTTGGAATGGCATGCCGCTAAAGTCTAAATTTTATGACTTATGCCAAGCGTTAAATGATTTGGGTATTTGGGTGCGCCTGCATTATGTTTATCCATATCCGCATGTCGATAAAGTGGTTGAGCTGATGGGCGAGAAAAAACTACTGCCTTATCTTGATATTCCATTTCAACATGCCAGCCACAGTATTTTAAAAGCCATGAAACGCCCGGCGCATAGCGAAAATACTTTGGCGCGTATCAAAGCGTGGCGTGAGATTTGCCCTGATATTGTCATTCGTTCAACCTTTGTCGTTGGTTTCCCAGGCGAGACCGAAGAAGACTTTCAGTGCCTGCTTGATTGGCTAGTCGAGGCGCGCCTTGATCGCGTCGGTGCTTTTACGTATTCAGAAGTCGAAGGTGCGGTCGCCAATGATTTGCCAAATCATGTACCTGAAGACATTAAGCAAGAACGCTATGAGCGTTTGATGGCACTACAGCAAGAGATTTCGGCACAAAAGCTGCAAGAGAAAGTCGGTAAAACCTTGATGGTATTGGTCGATGAGATTGATAATGAGGAGGGCATTGCAATTTGCCGTAGCTATGCGGATGCGCCTGAGATTGATGGTCACGTCTATGTCGATGATATCACCGCACAAGTCAAAGTTGGACAGTTCCTAACCGTCACGATCGATGACGCCAGCGAATATGATTTGTTTGCCAGTTATCAAGGTTAGAGAGCCACACCGATAACCGAGTGAAAGTTGCCCAATCATGGGCAGTTTTTGCTACAATTAGCGCAATTTGGCTTTTTACCTATTTGACATCATTTTTGGCGCTTATTATGCCATTTAGGATAGTTTGAAAGGGTAAGCTAAAGTCTAATGCAATTTGCGTTTTATCGCTTATTTTACTTATAATTTCATGCTAACAAGGTGACCTCATGTCTGACAAAAACCCGCGTTACTCACGTATCTTGCTAAAACTTTCTGGTGAAGCCTTAGCTGGTGGCAAAGAGATGGGGATTGATACCGAAGTGCTCGATAAGATGAGCTTGTCTATTGCCCACTTACGCGGACTTGGGGTGCAAGTCGGTATCGTCGTCGGCGGTGGTAACTTGTATCGCGGCGCTCAGTTGCAGCAAGAAGGCTTGGTCGGCCGTGTCACTGGTGATCAAATGGGTATGCTTGCCACTGTGATGAATGGTCTGGCCATGCGTGATGCCCTTGAGCGCCGCAATATCAAAACGCGTTTGATGTCAGCCTTGCCGATTGGCGAAGTCACAGAAAGCTATAGCAGCCGAAATGCCATTCGTTATCTTAAAAATGGCGAAGTGTGTATTTTTGTCGCGGGCACGGGTAATCCGTTCTTTACCACTGATACTGCTGCTTGCCTGCGTGGTATCGAAATCGAGGCGGGCTTAATTTTAAAAGCCACCAAAGTGGATGGCGTTTACGATAAAGACCCAAGCCTCCATGCCGATGCCAAAAAATATGACGGTTTAACCTTTGATGAAGTGCTCGAGCAAAAACTTGGCGTCATGGATTTAACGGCGATTGCCTTATGCCGTGAGCACAACGTCCCACTACAAGTATTTGATATGACTAAGCCTAATGCGTTATTAAACGTCATTATGGGCGAAAATGAAGGCACCCGCGTTTATCATTAAGCTTAAGCGTAGTGGGCTTTATCATTTATATGAGCATGAAATCACTGATGTGGTGAGCATCAATCGTTGCATAAGATTTATACCTAACAGCTTTATACCTAACAATAATGAATGATTTATCGATAGCGATAAATAAGGATACATGATGATTAAAGAGATTAAGCAAGACGGCGAAGCACGCATGCAAAAAACCTTAGAAGCGCTTGAGACGACTTTTAGCAAAGTACGTACTGGTCGCGCGCACCCAGGTATGCTATCAGGGGTCATGGTTAGCTATTACGGTGCCGATACGCCATTGAATCAAGTTGCCAGCGTCAACGTCGAAGACTCACGTACCTTACTGGTACAGCCATTTGAGCGTAGCATGGTGCAAGCGATTGATAAAGCCATTCGCGAAGCAGATTTAGGCTTAAACCCGATGACTGCTGACGTCATTCGTGTACCGATGCCAGCGTTGACCGAAGACACACGCCGCGATATGCAAAAACTTGCCCGCAGTGAAGCGGAAAACAGCCGCGTTTCTATCCGTAATATCCGCCGCGATATGATGAATGATATTAAAGAGTTGGCAAAAGAAAAAGAAATCTCAGAAGATGACGAGCGCCGCGCCAGTGATGATATCCAAAAAATCACTGACAAATATATCGAAACCATTGATAGCCGCTTGAGCAAAAAAGAAAGCGACTTGATGGAAGTATAGGCGATAGGCAACCGTCTTTTTTCTTTGATTAAAAATGGCACCTTAGCATTATCTTTTCTCTAAAAACAGTCAGTGTTAAATAAATATTGACTGTTTATTGCCGTATAAGAAATTAAGCCATTGTTAAGTAATTGTTTTGTTAAAAACTCTTTATGAAAGCGTTTTCTGCTAAGTTTAGGTTTTTAATAAATCATTTACTAAATGTGCCCTATTTTTTTAACAGGCGATAATTCGCGTCGTCTTACTTTACCCAAACCACAAGCAAGTCAGCCTATGTCTATTTCAGATACTTCATCTCCCGCGCTTCTCCCGCGACATATCGCCGTCATTATGGATGGCAATAACCGCTACGGTAAAATCCATCAGTTAGGCAAAGGCCAGGGGCATATCGCTGGCAAAGATGCGCTAGACCCTATTGTCGAATACTGCGTTAGTACGGGCATTGAAGTGCTAACCGTTTTTGCCTTTTCTAGTGAAAATTGGCAGCGTCCACCGAGCGAGGTGGCATTATTGATGCATTTGCTGAGCTTAACGATTAATGAGCAATTACCGCGCATGCAAAAATATCGCATTCGCTTGCGTTTTATTGGTGATCGCAGTCAGCTTAGTGAAGAGTTGCAAGCATTGATGGTAGATGCCGAGGCAAAAACCGCTGACTATGAAGCAATGACCTTGGTAATCGCTATTAGTTACGGTGGTCAATGGGATATTGCCCATGCTGCCAGAGAATTAGCACAGCAAGTAGAGGCGGGGCAATTACGAGCTGAAGACATTAATAAAGAAATGCTTGGTGAATGTGTACAGTTAGCCGATGCACCCGCGGTCGATATGCTGATACGCACAGGCGGAGAATACCGTTTGTCAAACTTCCTATTATGGCAATCTGCTTATGCGGAGTTATTTTTTACCCAAACCCTGTGGCCCGATTTTAAAGTAGCAGAGCTTGCGGCGATGATAGCAGAGTTTGCCCAGCGTCAACGTCGCTTTGGCAAAACCAGTGAACAAGTGGCAATAGAGCAACAAACTTATTAAAGTAGTGACAGGCAATGACTACTTTAAAAAGGTTTGATTACAATGTACTAGAGATTTGGATTACACTTGTTTGGTCTATAATAAGCTGCTTTAATTGGCGTTAATCATGAGTAATGGGCTATTATAGGGCACTGTTATGCTAGATTGTGACCAAACATTTTTCGTTATATAAGGCTCGATAAGTATGTGGCAACGAATTAAGACGGCAATTGTTCTCGTTATTATCGTTGGTATTGCAATGTTTGCGAGCCAAACGCCCATTTTAATTGCGCCACTGTTGGTATTTGGTGCCATAATCGCGGCTTACGAGTGGACCAAGCTGATGCCAAAATGGCGCCAGCCTACGCTATTTGTGCTGCTGGTTTTGGCACTGACTGTCATATCGCTTGTGTTTAAAGCGACTTGGCTATTTTGGTGGGCGGCGTCCTTGATTCTTTGGCTGATGGCAATATCTTGGGTTCGAGTTTTTCCTGCGCACACCAAATGGTATGGTAAAAAACTTGCATGGATGGGCGTCATCATATTAACGGCCGCCATTACGGCCATGTTTTACTTATGGCAGCTGTCAGCATGGTGGCTGCTTTATGTGTTCTTATTGGTATGGTGTGCCGATAGCGGCGCTTATTTTGTTGGGCGTAAGCTTGGTCGGCGCAAAATGGCACCGAAAGTCTCACCCAATAAAAGCATGGAAGGGTTGGCGGGCGGCCTAGTCACGGGTTTGCTTCTTGTCATCGGAATCAGTGTCTTTAAGCTACAACTGACTGGCCTGCCATTAATCGCCTTCGTGGCATTATCGGCACTGACAATTTTAGCTTCTGTACTCGGTGATTTGTTTGAGTCTATGCTCAAACGCCGTGCTGACGTCAAAGACTCTGGCTCCATTTTACCGGGGCATGGCGGGATACTTGACCGTATCGACTCACTACTGTCTGCCACGCCGATATTTGCCCTTGGTTTTTGGGCAATACAGTACTTTGGTTTAATCGCCGTATAAAAACACAAAGAGGTTGAGTTAAAAAGTTCTAGGGCTTGTTTATTTGATACAGTCGGCTCAACTCTCGTTATTCAGCTAGGCTAATGCGTCAGCTTTCTTTTATTTTCTATTTAATTTTCACTGTATTATAGGCACCGATGGTTATGACCCAACGCATCGCCGTACTAGGCGCGACAGGCTCGATAGGCGATAGCACGTTAGCAATTTTGGCGGCGCAACCTCAGCTTTATAAAGTTTATGCCTTATCAGGGTATCAGCGTTTAGACAAACTGTTTGCGCTTTGCCAGCAGTTTTTGCCCAAACGCGTTGGTGTGCCGACAGCAGCGGTGGATGATTTTGCCAAGCGCCTTAACGCCGCAGGTCTTGATATCGATGTGGTCGGCGGCGCAGCAGGTCTGGTTGATATTGCAACCGACTCTCAAACTGACACCGTTGTTGCGGCTATCGTAGGGGCAGCTGGTTTGCCTTCTACTTTAGCAGCCGCGCGTGCAGGCAAGCGTATTTTATTGGCTAATAAAGAAGCATTGGTTATGGCTGGAAAGGTGATGATTAATGCGGTTCAAACGCATCACGCTACTTTGTTGCCCTTAGATTCAGAGCACAATGCGATTTTCCAGTGTTTACCCTTTGCGATTCAACAAGACCGTAGCCAAGTTCATCAGCCAAACCATGGCGTTCGTAAGCTTTGGTTGACCGCTTCAGGCGGGCCTTTTTTACAGCAGTCATTTGCGCAAATGCAGCAAGCAAGTATTGCTGAAGCGGTTAATCATCCGAATTGGTCAATGGGACAAAAGATATCGGTCGACTCAGCAACGATGATGAATAAGGGGCTTGAGCTGATTGAAGCTTGTCATTTATTTGATTTGACTGAGGATAAGATAAATGTGGTGATTCATCCACAAAGTATCATTCACTCCATGGTAGAGTATAGCGACGGCAGCTTTTTAGCGCAGCTTGGCAGTCCAGATATGAAGACGCCAATTGCTCATGCGCTTAGCTATCCTGAGCGTATCGACAGCGGCTCGCAGCCATTGGATTTGTTTGCTCTAAATGGCTTGGAGTTTATTGAGCCTGATTTGCAAAAATTTGCCTGTTTGCGTCTGGCGCGTCAAGCGATGCAAGCGGGCACGCAAGCAACTATTATATTGAATGCCGCCAATGAGGTTGCAGTAGCAGCCTTTTTAAATGGGCAAATTCGTCTGACTGATATTGCCGATATTAATGGGCAGGCACTGGACGAGATACAAGTGCCAGTATTAGCTGAGACGGCAGATATAGAAGATATTTTAGCGATTGATAACATAGCGCGTCAGCATACTGATACGTTAGTGGCAAAGTTGGCATGAATCTATAGACATTCAGTCATTTGATAAACGATGTTAAAAGAGCATATTGAGAAAAGATCATGACGTTTTTATCAACGCTACTTGCGGCAATATTTGTCTTAGGTCCACTCATCGCCTTACATGAGTGGGGTCATTACATCGTGGCACGTCTTTGCGGCGTTAAAGTGCTGACGTACTCTATTGGCTTTGGCCCGAAACTCTTTGGTTGGACGAGTAAAAAGAGCGGCATTGATTATCGTATCTCGGCACTACCGCTTGGTGGTTATGTCAAAATGCTTGATGAGCGTGAAGGTGAGGTAGCAGCAGACGAGCTACATCTAGCGTTTAATCGTCAGCATCCGCTAAAAAAAATTGCGGTTGTCGCGGCAGGCCCTATCATGAATTTTGTCATTGCTATTGCGCTATTTTGGGTATTATTTATGACCCCATCTGAGCAATTAGCAACGAAGATTGGTGAGGTTTTGCCAGATACCCCAGCAGCGATGGCACAGCTACCTGTGGGTGATAAAATCGTCGCTATTGACGGTCATGACGTCCAAACGTGGGAAGGCATTAACTATCGCCTTGCGGGACGTATGGGTGAAACCGATCATGTCAGTGTTACCGTGCAGTCTGAGGTAAAGGGTAGTAACGCCACCAAAACCTATCAAGCACCGATTAAAGAATTTATGCAAGGCGATGCGCAAGGCAAAGACGCGTTATCAAGCTTTGGTATGTTACCGTGGCAGCCACAAATTGCGCCAATCGTTGGCGATTTAACGCCCGACGGCGCGGCCAGTCGTCAAGGTTTACAGGTTGGTGACCGCATTACTGCCATTAATGATAAAGAAATTACCGACTGGATTAGCGCCACGCGCATCATTCGCGACAATCCTGAAACCTTGCTTAATTTCGCTGTCTTACGTGATGGCAAACAAGTTCAGTTATCCATCATGCCGCAAGGTAAAAAAGACAATTTAGGTAACGATTATGGGCAAATTGGTGCTATGGTGGCAGAGTCTGAAATTGTCATTCCTGACGCCTACAAAACCACGGTCGTCTATGGTCCTGGGGAATCTTTAATCAAGTCATTTGAAAAGACGGAACAGTTAGCCGTTATGACGGTCACTTCAATGGGCAAGATGCTGTTTGGTATGATAGGTTTGGAGAATTTATCAGGTCCGATTACCATTGCAAAAGTCGCCAAACAAAGCTTTGATATTAGCTGGCAGATGGTATTATCGACAGCAGCGTTGATCAGTTTGAGCCTTGCGGTATTGAATCTTTTGCCCATTCCAGTATTAGATGGTGGCCATATTGTCTACTATCTTATTGAGCTGATACGCGGCAAACCCCTGTCTGAAGGCGTGCAAATGGTCGGTCTAAATATCGGTTTACTCTTGCTGGCAGGTTTCATGGTGTTAGCAATTGGTAATGATATCAGTCGGCTGTTTTGATAAATAATGCTGCCGTTTATCAACTAAAGTATGATGGTTTAATACTTTTATGCTGCTACAGTGCAGGCAGTCCATGTAATACGGCGTTTATTTTCTATTACCGCTACTGTACTAATTTTATTTTTTAGTTTATTTTATGATGCGTTTTATATAAAGTGTCCTGAGTCTGCCGTGCTGGAGTTTTTCGACTTTATGCGAAATGGGCTAGACAACACGTGCTTTTTACCTTAACTTAAGCAAGTTTTTTATTGACGGATAGTGTTTATGCGTACGCCTTTATTTATGAGCGCGGCTGGGTTGCCGTTAGTTGTAGCAATGATGAGTATGCCGGTGCAGGCTGCAGAATTTGTGGTCACTGATATCGGCTTTAATGGTCTACAACGCCTAACTCCTGATAGTCTCTATCCAGTTTTGCCGATTTCGGTGGGTGATACGGTTAATGATAGTCGTTTGGCCGCCAGTATTAAGGCACTATATGCGACTGAAAACTTTGCTGATATTCAAAGTCGTGTCGAAGGCGGCAAGCTGCGCTTTGATGTCGTCGAGCGTCCTATCATCGCTGAAGTCAACTTTGAAGGCAATAAACTCATCCCAAAAGAAGGGCTTGAGCAAGGGCTTAGTAACGCCGGTTTGTCTGTCGGTGATGTGCTCAAACAAGCGACGCTGCAAGGCGTTGCCAACGAGCTACAACAGCAATATATTAGTCAAGGTTATTACAATAGCAATATCGAAGTTGACCAAACACTGTTAGATGGCAACCGCGTCAAGCTCGACGTGCGCTTTATCGAAGGTAAGCCTGCCAAAGTGGTCGATATTAATATCATTGGTAATAAGCACTTTAGTAATGAGCAGATTAAAGACGTTTTTGCCGTCAAAGAGTCGTCGTGGACGCGCCTATTATCTAAGTCTGACCGCTATGCTAAAGAAAAGCTGGCAGCAAGTTTAGAAAATCTTAAAGCGCTTTATCAAAACGATGGCTATGTGCGTTTTTCTGTCGATAATGCCGTTCTTAATATTAGCGAAGATAAGAGCAGTGTGTTTATCGAAGTTAGTCTTAGCGAAGGTGAGCAATATCAATTTGGCGAGGTGAACTTCTTAGGTAAACCAACCTTTGCTAACAATGAGCTAAAAGAGCTGGTCACGTTTGCGCCCAATGAGAAATACTCACAAGCCAAACTTGATGCGACCACTGCTGCACTGAAGAGCCGTTATGGTAATGAAGGCTATTATCTCGCGCAAATCAGACCAGTACCGCGTATCAATGATGAGACCAAAGTCGTCGATGTGGATTATTATATCGACCCTGCGCGTCCTATTTATGTGCGCCGTATCAACTTTACAGGTAACTTAAAAACTCAAGATGAAGTACTGCGCCGTGAAATGCGTCAATTAGAAGGCACGCTGGCCTCTAATGATAAAATTCAGCTGTCGCGTACACGCTTGATGCGTACCGGTTTCTTTAAAGCGGTCAACGTTGATGTGAAGCCTGTGCCAAACCAGCCAGACCAAGTCGATGTCAACTATACAGTCGAAGAGCAGCCTTCTGGCAGCTCAACGATTGCTGCAGGTTACTCACAAAGTGGTGGTGTGACTTTCCAGTTAGATTTAACCCAAAATAACTTTATGGGTACGGGTAACCGTGTGAAAGCGGCACTCTCACGTTCTGAAACGCGTGATTCTTATAGCTTGGGTTATACCGATCCGTACTTTACCGAAAACGGCGTGTCACAAGGTATCAGCGCCTATTATCGCGAAACCAAATACGACGACAGAAACGTTAGTAACTATGTCACCGACGCTTATGGTGCCACGCTCAACTACAGCTATCCTGTTGATGAAACCAAACGTGTCAGTGCTGGCTTAAACGTTGATAAGACCACCGTACGCGGTGGTAACCGCCTTGGTGTCTCAAACGTGCAGCAGATTATTGATGGCGGCGGTACATTTGAAGAGTTTGTTAATGATGATGATACCCCTTCAAATCGTACGGGCTTTAAAAACGATTATCAGACCTATAACTTATTATTAGGCTGGGATTACAGTACGCTAGATCGCCCGGTATTCCCCAATAAAGGCATGAGCCATACCGTCGATGCAACCATTGGTCTTGGTGACGAAAGTTATCAAAAGCTGGTTTATCGTGGCAATATTTATTATCCGATTTATAAAGATTGGGTGGCTCGCGGCTATACCAAGCTTGGCTACGGTAATGACTTGCCGTTTTATGAAAACTTCTATGCTGGTGGTTATGGTTCGGTGCGCGGCTATGAGTCCTCAACATTGGGTCCCAAGTCACAAAGTTACTATGATGCGGTCAGTGCTAAACCAGGCTCGTTGAAACCAGAAGAGATCGGTGGTAATGCGTTGGTTAGTTTTGGTACCGAGCTAATTCTACCGATGCCATTTAAAGGCGATTGGGCAGACCAAGTGCGTCCAGTACTATTTGCCGAAGGTGGTCAAGTATTTGATACTACAGATAAAGAAGACCGCACTTTTATTGATCCAGTTAGTGGTGACGATACGGGTGTTCCATTATTAACCCAAGACAATAAATTCCGCTTTAGTGCGGGCTTAGGGGTAACCTGGTATACGCCAATTGGCCCAATCTCACTGAGTTATGCGGTGCCTATCGGTGACAAAGAAGGCGATGAGACTGAAAAAGTTCAGTTCCAAATCGGTAATACTTTTTAGTACCACAAAGTTAAATGCAGCGGTTTAATTGCTTTTGTTTATTTATGCAGCTAAGTAAACCAGTCCGCAGTTAACATTTAATAGGTCGCCAAGCTGATATCTCAACTTGGCGACTCACTTATTCATACCAATACTAATTTTGATTATACTAATAGCAACTATGATAACGATTGAGCAACTTATCACGCGGATTGAGCAGCGTCAGCCTGTTCTAAACAAAGCTGAGCTCGGTGCAGAGCAATACCATCTAAGTTTAGAAGGTATCGGTAATTTGACGTCAGCTACCGATCAGCAGTTAAGTTTCTTGAGTAATGCTCATTATCTTAGCAGCCTGGCGAGTACTCAGGCTGCAGCAGTATTAGTTACTGCTGAGCATCGCAACCAAGTGCCAAAGGATACAATAGCTTTAATTGTTGCCAATCCTTATTTGGCTTATGCTAGCGCCAGCCAACTATTTGCCCGTACGTCCTTGTTTAAAGGTATTCATCCGAGTGCCGTGATAGCGGAAAATGCAGTTATTGGCAGCCAAGTGACTGTTGGGCCTTTTTGTATGATTGGCGAAGGGGTACAAATTGGTGATCGCAGTGTGCTCGATGCGCATGTGATCATTGAAGCGAACAGCAGTATTGGTACCGATTGTGTGCTCAAATCACAAGTGGTCATTGGACATGATTGTATCGTTGGTCATCATGTAAGGCTACATGCTGGCGTAAGTATCGGTTCAGAAGGTTTTGGTTTTGCTCCAACTAGCGACCCTAGTGTTACAGGATGGGAGCGCATCGCGCAATTAGGTCGCGTGGTCATTGGCAATCATGTTCGCATCGGCAGTCAAACTTGTATCGATCGCGGCGCTATCGATGATACAGTCATTGGCAATCATGTTATTATTGACAATCTTGTACAAGTTGCCCATAACGTCCGTATTGGTGATGGTACTGCCATCGCAGCGCAAACTGGCATTGCCGGTAGTACTACTATTGGCAAGCGTTGTATTATTGGCGGCGCTGTTGGCATTACCGGTCATATCGACATTGCAGATGATGTCACTTTATCTGGTATGTCAATGGTCACCAAATCTATTACCAAGGCTGGCTCGTATTCTTCTGGAACGGTAGCCATGCCAACCGCCAATTGGCGCCGTGCGGCGGTACGCTTTCGCCAGCTTGGTCGCGATTAGTCTAGCGCAGTTAATGCATGACAATAAATGCTTAATGAATAAGATATTCAATTATTTATAAAATTTAAAAACACAGCAATGCTTAAAGACAAAGCACAGCTTAGTATAGAGCAAGGAAGCGCCATTATGAGCACAACTGATATTGATAGCCCAATTGATGAAGACATCAAAAGCTTAGCAGAACAAGGCTTAACACTGCCATTAACCTATCATACATTGAAGCATTATCTGCCACATCGGTATCCATTTTTGCTGGTAGATAAAGTTATATCGTGCAGCCCTGGCGAATGCATTACAGCGATCAAAAACGTGACCATTAACGAAGAGTTTTTTAATGGACACTTTCCCGGTCAGCCCATTATGCCGGGGGTATTGATGGTAGAGTCGATGGCGCAAGTATCGGGCGTCCTTGGGTTTATCAGCGCCGGATTGACGGCAGAAGATGGGTATTTGTATTTGTTTGCAGGGGTGGATAAAGTGCGCTTTAAACGCCGTGTTATCCCTGGTGACCAGCTGATTATCCGTGCAAAAACCGTGATGCAAAAGCAGGGTATTTATAAATTTGATTGTACCGTCCATGTCGAAGATGAGCTTGCTGCTAGTGCCCAAATTATGATTGCCCGTCAGGGACAATAAAATACGATGAACGCTAACCTATGACAAGTTTATAAGATTGGCTAAATCTTTCGCCTTTAGATAATTGTTAATAGAAATCTACAGATTTATCTCGGTATTTAGATAGAGTGCTATTTTTAAACATCATTATGCTTTTGGGCGTCGTTGTCTTTTTAACCAGTTTTAACCAGAACCAGTATCAGGTTGATTATTTAAGCTAAGCTTGCTTTACTTGTTTTACCATTTATTCGCATCAGATGATACAAAGGTCCATATTATGAGTCAGATTCATCCAACAGCACTCATCTCACCGTCCGCTAACATTGATGAGACTGCCATCATTGGTCCTTATTGTATCGTCGGTGATGAAGTTTCTATTGGCGCCCATACGGTTTTGCATCGACACGTGGTCGTAGCAAGACTGACGCGTATTGGGCAATACAACCAGTTTTATCAGTTCGCCAGTATCGGCGAAGACCCGCAGGATTTGAAATACGCAGGTGAGCGTACGTGGCTTGAGATTGGCGATCATAATACCATTCGCGAGGCATGTAGCTTGCACCGTGGCACTGAGCAGGACGGCGGCTTAACGAAGATTGGCAGTCACAATCTTTTGATGGTCAACACCCATGTGGCCCATGATTGCTTAATCGGCGACCATAATGTATTGGCTAATAATGTCGGGGTGGCAGGGCATGTGACTATCGGTAATCATACAATTATTGGCGGCAACTCAGGTATTCATCAGTTTTGTACCATTGATGATTATAGTTTGGTTGGCGGCGCCAGCCTAATTTTAAAAGACGTCGCTGCTTTTACCATGGTTTCAGGTAATCCTGCCAAAGCCCACGGCCTAAATGTCGAAGGTATGCGCCGTAAAAACTGGTCTAAAGAGACGATTGATGTACTGCGCCAAGCGTATCGCGTTATCTACCGATCAGGTCTAACAACGGCTCAAGCACTTGAGATTTTAAAAACAGAGCTATTACCAATAGAGCCAAAAATCGCCCTGCTAATAGATTCGCTACAAAAAAGCCGCCGAGGCGTGGTACGGTAAACATAGTTTTAGTAATTATAAAAGTAGCATAATAGCAAGATTTTGCAGCTAGCATAGTTTGACAAATTATCTCGATAAATATAAAAAGCCATAACTAATAGTTATGGCTTTTTATATTTATCGCTACTTGACTTTTTTGGTGGCTTAGCAGAAACTGAGCGTTTACGATATTGTAAACAATTCTTTCATAATGTTGCTAAGCGCGTCACATTGACAAGCTGGTTAAATGAGTCTCAGTCATTAAGAGCGATTTATGATAATCAAGGAAGATTATAAGCAACAGTAATTGAAGCACGAGGAAGGCAAAATGGCTATTCATAAACAAGAACATGCTCAGTGGAGCTCAAGTTTTGGCTTCGTACTAGCAGCAGTAGGATCGGCAGTTGGTTTAGGGAATATTTGGAAGTTCCCTTATATGGTTGGGGAGAGTGGTGGTTCCGCTTTTGTTATCGCCTATTTATTTTGTCTTGCTCTGATTGGTTTTCCAATTTTGGTTGCAGAATGGTTGATTGGTCGCCGTGGGCAAAAAAACCCTATCAATACGTTTTCTGATGTCGCCGCAAGTGAAGGCAAGTCTCGCAGTTGGGGTATTGTCGGTGCGACTGGTATTTTAGGTGGTTTCTTAATTCTATCGTTTTATAGTGTCATCGGTGGCTGGGCGCTTAACTACATCACCAAAGTTGGCTCAGGCAGCTTTGCCGGACAAGACAGTGACTCTGTAGCAGCCACCTTTGATGCGATGTTAGCGTCAGCTGGTACCTTGACAATTTGGCATACGGTATTCATGGCAATCACCGCTTTAATCGTCGGCGCGGGTGTCACCAAAGGTATTGAAAATGCGGCCAAGATTTTAATGCCTTTACTAGGGGTGATTTTATTCGTGATTGTTGGTTACAATGTCATGAATGGCGGTTTTGGCGAAGCGGTGAACTACCTGTTTGCGCCAGACCTTAGTAAGTTAAATGGCGATGTGATGCTAGCAGCGCTTGGTCATGCTTTCTTTACCTTATCTATCGGTATGGGCATCATGGTGGCTTATGGCTCTTATTTGGGTCGTGATGTCAATCTATTAAGCACGGCGCGTACCGTTGTTATTCTAGACACTGTCATTGCTTTAGCTGCTGGTTTGGCTATTTTCCCAATCATCTTTAGCAACGGTCTTGATCCTGCGTCAGGTCCTGGTCTGATCTTTGTCAGTTTGCCAATTGCTTTTGGTAGTATGGGCGCCGGTGCCATCATTGGTACGTTGTTCTTCTTATTGATTACCTTTGCTGCTGTAACGTCATCAATCTCATTACTTGAGCCAACGGTTGAGCTGTTAGAAGAGCGTACGCCAATGAGCCGTACCGTATCGACCATCGTCGCTAGTATCACGGTTTGGTTATTGGGTATCGCAGCTTTATTGTCATTCAATCTATGGAGCGACTTTACCATCATGGGTAATGGTATTTTTGATGCGTTAGACAAATTAACCAGCAAATTCATGTTACCTTTAACCGGTCTTGCCGCGATTATCTTTGTCGGTTGGAAAATGGATCAACGTAGTATTCAGCAAGAGCTTGGATTGTCTAATGGCACCTGGCAATTATGGCAAATCATTGCCAAATTCGTCGCGCCGATTGCTGTACTGATTGTTTTTGTGACCACATTAATGGACTAATAGATTAACTATGATTAATACGAGCTTGTATTCTAGGCGGTATTAATTATTAGCTAATAAAAAGGGCTTAAGATCAATCTTAAGCCCTTTTCCATTTTAACGCCTTTAGCTTAAAGCAGCTCACGCAGATAAAATAACTCTAAAAATGGTTAACGTAAATTAAGTTCAGGAACGCTTTGTCCGCGTTTACTATAAAACTCATGCACAAACTCATCAAACTTATCTTGTTCAATTGCGTCTCTGATACCTTGCATCAAACGCTGATAGTAACGTAGGTTATGAATGGTCGCTAGCTGCGCCCCTAGCATCTCTTTACATTTATTCAAATGTGATAAATAAGCACGACTAAAATTTTGGCAGGTATAGCAGTCACATTCAGGGTCTAGTGGGCCTTCATCAGTGCGATACTGGCTATTACGTATGCGTATAATGCCAGCATTCTCAGCGTCACCAGTAACAAAGTAATGACCGTTACGGGCGTTGCGAGTTGGCATCACGCAATCGAACATATCGACGCCGCGGCGTACCCCTTCAACAAGGTCTTCAGGCTTACCAACGCCCATCAAATAGCGCGGCTTATCGGCTGGCATATCATCAGCGATATAATCTAAAACCTCTATCATCTCTTCTTTTGGCTCGCCAACCGACAAACCGCCGATGGCATAACCATCAAAGCCAATCTCAAGCAGACCTTCGAGTGATTGCTGACGCAAATCGGCATACATACTGCCTTGTATAATGCCAAATAACGCATTGGTACTGCCAAGCTTCTTATGTTCATCGACACAGCGCTGGCCCCAGCGTAGTGACAACTCTAAAGATTTTTTAGCTTCTTCATGAGTGGCAGGATAGGGCGTGCACTCATCGAACTGCATCACGATGTCTGAGTTTAAGCTATATTGAATTTGCATTGATTTTTCTGGCGATAAAAATACTTTTGCGCCATCAATAGGCGATTTAAAAGTCACGCCTTCTTCGGTGATTTTACGCATTGCCCCAAGACTGAATACTTGGAAACCGCCCGAATCGGTGAGGATTGGCTTATCCCAATGCATGAATTTATGCAGACCGCCAAATTTATCAATGATATCAGTGCCCGGACGCAGCCATAAATGGAAGGTATTGCCCAAGATAATATCGGCGCCAATCGCTTCGATATCCCGTGGCAGTATGCCTTTTACGGTACCATAAGTACCCACTGGCATAAAAGCAGGCGTTTGCACATCGCCATGATTGAGATGAACCGTACCGCGGCGTGCGCGCGTGATACCGCTGGCCGTTTTGTGTAAGACAAATTGCATAAGATAACCGCTATTTAAGCTATGAAAATGGTGCTAATTATAGCATTGTTAAGCGTTTTTTTGGCCAGCGAAATTTCAGCGGCGAATAATTTGTATAAATGAGAAAGCCAGCCAATAAAAAAGACAGCAAGCGCTGTCTTTTTTATTGGCGATTAAATGAGATTAGCTGTTTTGCTCACGGATGATATTCAGCATACGGCGTAATGGCTCTGCTGCGCCCCATAATAGCTGGTCGCCGACAGTGAACGCACCCAAATATTCAGGGCCCATATTGAGCTTGCGTAGGCGTCCTAGCGCCACTGTTAAAGTGCCAGTCACTGCTACCGGTGTTAAGCGATTTATAGCAGCTTCCTTGGTGTCTTCAACCACATCTAACCACTGATTGCCGCTATTTTTCAATACCGCTTCGATTTCTTCTAGCGGGATGTCTTTTTTAAGTTTAATCGTTAAGCCTTGAGCGTGACAACGCATGGCGCCAACGCGGACACACATACCGTCAATGGCAATTTTGTCGGCTTCAGAGTTACCAAGGATTTTATTGGTTTCAACGCCACCTTTCCATTCTTCGCGCGATTGTTTGTTTTCTAACTGTGCGTCGATATAAGGAATCAAACTGCCTGCTAGTGGCACGCCAAAGTACTGTTTAGGAAAATCATCTGAGCGCTGCGTTTGGGCGATTTTTTTATCAATTTCAAGGATGGCGCTGGCAGGGTCGGCAAGCTCGTCTTTGACAGCGTCACGGAGTACGCCCATGCCTTCGATTAGCTCACGCATGTTGTTGGCGCCAGAGCCACTCGCTGCTTGATAAGTCATGGCGCTGACCCATTCAACCCAGCCTTTATTAAACAGCTCACCGATTGCCATCAGCATCAGTGACACGGTACAGTTACCACCGATGAAGTCTTTTTTACCATTTGCCAGTGCTTTATCGATCACGCTGCGGTTAACAGGATCAAGAATGATGATGCTGTCATCTTCCATGCGTAACGTGCTTGCCGCGTCAATCCAGTAGCCAGTCCAACCGCTATCACGTAGGGGTTGATGTACCTTTGAGGTATAATCGCCACCTTGGCAGGTGATAATTACGTCACAGGCGGCAAGTGCTTTAATATCATGAGCATCTTTTAGTTGGCTAGTCCTGATACCGTCAAAGCTTGGGGCGTCGCCGCCAGCGTTACTGGTCGAAAAAAACACCGGTGTGATACCATCGAAGTCTTTTTCTTCACGCATACGCTCTATCAATACTGACCCAACCATACCGCGCCAGCCTACCAAGCCTACTGTCAAATTACTCATAAAACTCAATCCTTTTTACCATAAATTGTTGCACTGCCAACCGATAACAATGCCGTGAATAGCAGCAAAAAGCAAGGTTTTTTAGAGAATATACCGTGTTTTTCAGATATGATTTATCCATTGCTCTACTTGTGAATGCTACTACGCCTAAAGCCTATTATTTATTAAGCTTGTTGATTATTTATCGTGTTGACTTAGCTTAAATGCAAGTCCATCTGCATAAGTTCTAGATTGTAATTTTTTATAGCCGCTAACGCCTAATTAATGTTCAGTAGTAGGCGCAGGCGTGATGAGGTGCTAAAGTAAGCAGGCTATTTATCTTGTGACAAAGGTTTAGAGTTTAGCCGCTCAATCATTTTTAGCTTAAATAAATTTAGCCCAAACAATTATTATATAAAGAATATTCACTATTATTGGCTTTGCCATTCATTTAATAAACGGTCGACACACATTATGGATCTCTCCCTCTTATATTATGGCGCTCAGTGGTTGGCAGGATTCATCGCCTTTGTCACTATTTGGGGCTTGTTGCCTCTTGATAATTGGTGGGTGCGAGGTGTTGAGTTTCCCCGTATTCAAATTATGTTCCTCGGGGTCGCCGCTTGGCTTGGCATGGTTATATTTTGGTCGGACTGGCAGCTTGGTCAGTGGCTGTTACTTATCGTTTTAAGTAGCGCGCTCGCCTTTCAATTGCGTATGGTGTTGCCCTATACCATACTTTGGAAAAAAGAGGTGCTCACTGCCAAGGATATGCCAGATGGACATGCGCACCAGCTCAAAATCATGGTTTCAAACGTGCTGACGCCCAATGATGAGACGCAAAAACTGGTTGAACTTGTAAAAGATAAGCGCCCCGATATTTTAATTACTTTAGAGACTGATAAAAAATGGGAGAAAGCCCTTAATCAAATAGAAGCAAATTATCCTTATACTGTCAAAGTGCCTTTGGATAATCTATACGGTATGCATCTGTATTCTAAGCTTGAGCTCATAGACCCCGAAGTTAAGTATTTGATGATTGATGATATTCCATCTATCCATACGCAGCTACGTTTGCAGGGCGACCAAGTGATTTGGCTCTATTGTTTGCACCCAATGCCGCCAAGTCCGACAGAGGCAGATAAGTCTACGACCCGCGATGCTGAGCTGTTGATGGTTGGAAAACATATCAAAGAAAATAAGCAAATGGCGATATTGGCAGGAGATTTAAACGATGTCGCTTGGTCAAAGACCACGCGCCGCTTTCAACGTATCTCAGGCTTGCTAGATCCTCGTATCGGGCGTCATTTTATCAATACCTTTCACGTTAAATATCCGTTTTTACGTTGGGCGCTGGATCATATTTTCCATAGTGCCTGCTTTACCTTGGTCGATATTCAGCGCATGCCGTCTATCGGCTCTGACCATTTTCCGGTGCTGACAACGCTACAATACGAGCCCGAAAAAGTCAGTACTCAAGAAACCAATGCGCCCACTGAGAAAGCAGAGGATGTCAAAGAGGCAAAAAATACCATTGAAGCGGGTAAGGAAGAGGGCTGTAAGGTATCAAAAGAACACGCAGAGGCAGATAAACAGAGTGATTGCTAAACAGGTCTTATTATTTATATAAAAGCTTCACAATAAATAATAGCGACGTAAGCAAATGCTTACGCTAAATAAGGTCTTTAGCCTCTAGTCGTCCCGCGTCAATTCACCTAGAATACAACCATCAACACAAGGATATGCAAGGATGTAGTGTTGAGGCAGTAACAATAAAAGCACAGGTCAGCCCGCTGTCTTATAGGTTACTGTTTATGACTTAGGATGAGTCAACACGGAAGAGATAATAACAACAATATGAAACGCCATAGCCCTGAACCCATCGCCCTAGGTTCGGGGCTTTTCTTTGTGCGTTATTTTTGTTCATAACTGAAAAATATTTTCGACCGTTAATAAAGGCGTTAATGAGTGTATAGTTAAAATATCCTAAAAACGCGACGGTATTGCTGATATTAATTTTTTGTAGCCTCTATCTGCGCAGGTACAGCAAGCAAGAAAAATCGATATCAGCAGTGCGTGATGTATTGTTATTACTTTTCGCTCACTTTAGAGCTCTAAGCTAAAGCTTATCCTAGCATTTATGGGGTTTTTAATAAATGACTTAAATCAAAAAAGGGTACATGCATTAGCACATACCCTTCTTTTATAAATTTTTTCGATCTTATTAAATAACTCATTAGCCGAGTATCTGAATATAAGCGCCAGCTTGTAGTTCTTGTAGCCAGTCTTCTTTGGCCTGCGGGGCAAGGCGCTGATATAGCGCTTGACGTGCCATATTGCGACGGTACTCATCGCTGACATCTTGCTCGCGCTTGCCTTCGACTTTTAGAATGTGCCAGCCAAATTGCGTTTTAAATGGTGCAGAATAGTCGCCGACTGCAGTATTTTTCATGGTCGCTTCAAACGGACCAATCATTTGCTCTTCACCAACCCAATCCAAATCGCCACCGCGTCCTGCTGAGCCAGGATCATCTGAATAAGTTGAGGCTAGACTCGCAAAGTCAGCACCTTTACGTAATTGCTCGTAGAGGTCATTGATTTTTTGCTCAGCCAAAGCATCGGTTTGTAGCTCATCGACTTTGACTAAAATGTGACGCGTATGCCACTGCGGCACTAGCATGGTATCACTGGATTTTTTATCAGCCAGTTTGATGATATCAATACCTTCTGGGGTCACTAACGGCGCACTGACGGCGCCAACTTCAAGTTTGGTGATTTCGCTAGCAAGCTCGGTTGGTAGTGCAGCCGCTTTATGAAAGCCCATATCGCCCCCTTGCAGCTGAATAGGGTAGCTGCCTTGACTTGCGGCAATGGCTTCTGTGACATCGACATTTGGCGCTTGCAGTCGTGTGCGTAGACGCTGCGCGACTTTTAATGCTTCTTCACGCTGGGCGTCCGACAGACGGCTGTAATCGTCCATATAGGGGATACGTACGTGAATAGTTTGATATTCGCTTTGACTCAAACGCTTTGCTTCAGGAGAGGCCAAAAAGGCATCGATATCTTGTTCGCTGATGCGCACGCGGCTTGCGATTTGGCGCTGCTGCAAGGCTTGAATCGCGGCATCTTCAATCAATTGCGCGCGTAGGGTAGCATAACTGCCTGGTTTTGCGGCGTCCAAACGTTGTTGTAACTCGCCAAGGCTGCTGAGTCCTTCTGCTTGGGCGATTTGAGCCAGCCGCTGATTGATGGCAGCTTCATCAGGATTGAGACCAACTCGTTTGACCATTGAGAGTTGTAATTCACGCATAATGAGGGCGTTTAGTACTTCAGACTGTAGCTGGGCTGAATTGGTAATCGGCTCACCAGCCGCCTGCGCCCGTGCTTGGGTTTGCGCCATAGCAGCGATCAGATCGCTTTTTAAGATAGCGTTTTCATTGACTAAGGCAATGATACCGTCCGTACTATTGGCAGGTGTCAAACGTGCGGCGCTATTTTTCTGAGTGCCAGCATCAACGTTTGCAGCTGAAGTTTTTGCAGGCTTAACGGTGGCTGCTTGCGCACTTAGGCTCAGAGCAATAGCGCCCGTCATACCCATAGAAAGCAATACAACTCGGCTTGTCTGACGTAAAGAAAAAAATCTCATGATGCTCCTCATCAATGTCATTGCATCGGATGGTAATCGGTTAAGCCCTAGCCGTTACTCTTCATTTAAGTAGCGGCTAAGGCTGTTTATAATAGGGTGTAAACACTGCTATATGCTGTTATAGCACAAATGTTACTTGATACATAAACCATCAATCATACGTGAGTCTAAGGATATAGACGACGTTTTATTCATCTTTCCAGGCGCTTTGAACCGGCTCAAAGCCCAACACTTTATCAGAAAGTAAGCGTGTTAAGCGGCTGCTACCGCTACCAAGACCGTTGAGTCTGATTTCTGCCATAATCGCTTGTGTAGGTTTGTCTTTGATGTTTAAGTCATTATAGTAACGACGACCATAAACTGCAAAACCAAAACAGCAATCCTCATAATCAACACCGACTAACGAGTCGAGCATCTTATCACGATTATAATCGTATTGACCTTGCGCCAATACGCGCCAGTTATTATTAATTGGGAAAACCGCTGATGCGGTAAACGCCGATAAAGGTAACTGGTCGGTGTTTTCATCGCGCATACGCTTCACAAAGCCGACGTTAAATAAACTGTTGTCAGATGGCTGATAACGCAGCTCAGTGGTGATATAGTTTAAATCATAGCTATGAGTAAGCGCGCCGCTTACATCGACCCAGACGTTATTATAAGGCTGGGTACTGGTATCCCACACCAATCCTGAGGAAGAATCCGTCAGCACAGGTTTTTGGCCTTCAAGGGTCACGCGCCCATCATCGATATAAAACTGCTCTGCGATACTACCATCAAAACGTGTCACACCCGTTGCATCGATGTAACGATAATTAATACCGGGTGTAAAGGCATGCAAATCTTGCAAGCGGTCATGACCTAAAAACCAGCTGTCCGAAAACAGTTGCTCGTAGTTGATAGAGGCAATACGGGTATTAAAGTTAGGAATATCGTTTTGGTCTTTATAGGGCGAGTAGGTATATTTTAAGCGCGGACTGAGCAAGCGATAACCGCCTAAAGTATCGTCAAAGGCGCCAAAGGGTGAGCCCGCTTGAGAAAAGTGCAAGCCAGCATCGACACTGACTTGAGGCACAAATACCGATTGGTTGCCGTCATCTTTGCTCAAATCATTGTCCGCCAAACTGTCTTCATCATAAGACGTATACAGATGCTGTAAGCTGAGCTTAGGTTTGATATAGCCCCAAGATTTTTCCATCGGATAAACGGCGCTTAATTTATTATAAAAACGCGTGCCACTTTTTTCATTTTCAGAGCCATCATCGATGGATTTTTTAAAATAAGCCGAGTCACTTACGCCTGTGATATCAAAGCTTTTTGCCCATGGTAGACGATAGTCAAGTTTAAGCTGTGGCAAGCGCGAGTACGGCTTGTCTTTATCTTGTAAAGGCTGTCCATTATTGTTAAATGCATCGAGCGTTTGGAAAGTCTCGACTTTTAATTCACCATTGACATAATCGTTATAATAATTCACCCGCGCACGGCGTGGTAGGTTTAAGGTATTGTCTGACAAACCCAAGGTATCAAAATCGTTGAGATAATCGGCATCTGACACATAGCTATATTTTGCGTCGCCACTTAAGCGCGGAATACTGGTAGATGACCAATAATGATCGTAAAAAAGGCTGCTACGATCTTCGCCATCATATTTTTTATCATTGGGCAAATAAGAGCCGTTAAAAATTCCTTCGCCGTACTCCTCAGTTAGATAACGAAACTCACCGGAGAGCATGGGGTTACGGTTGGTATAAACGCGAGTATTAAGGGTGGCATCGTAGTTCGGCGCTAAATTAAAATAATAAGGTACGTCAACTTCAAGGCCACTTTCACTACCGACACTCGCGCTCGGTAATAAAAAGCCGCTGCTGCGTCTATTGTCTATAGGGAAATTAAAATAGGGTAAATAAAATACCGGTACATCAGCAATTTTAAACGTTGTGTTGTAAGCTTCGCCGCGGCCTGTTTCGGTATCTAAATCGATGCTTTTGGCATCAAACTGCCATTTGCGGTTGGTCGGCGGGCAAGTACTAAACATCACTTCATCAAGCTCATACTGCGTCTCGTTAGGGCGGTTTAAGCGCTTGGCATAGCCGTGCGCTTGCAGCTCTACGCTAGCAAAAGCCACGTCCTTAGCTGTTGATTGTCCGGTTTCGGTATTGTAGTTTAAGCTGTCCGCGACGCCGATAAGACCGCCAGTTGAGGCTTTATCACTGAGGCTAGGTTTACCGTTTTGGACATTAATATTTTGTCCGTTGCCATTTTGAAATGCGCTATTTCGCACACGACTAGCTGGGGTCGTGCCAGTAGCGTCTTTGTTTTGTCCAGTCGCTTGGTCGGTAAACATCACTTTACCCTGTGCGGCCGCCACATTGTTGTTCAAATCGAGTACGATTTTTTCCGCTTCGATATGCTGCGTACCTTGGTCAACGATGACATTACCAGAAAGCTCGGCGTAGTCGACATTGTCGTAATAGCCATAATCCGACTCTGCAAACAGTGGCGCTTGATTATTAGGAATGCCGTTTAAGTTGGGCGCTGGCTGGCCGTTAGGTGCGCCCGTTTCATTGATCGCACGTTGGTAATTAGGATTTTTCTTAGGATAAACCCATTGACCTTCACAGCGCTGGGCGCTATCGACGCTATTTGGTAGCAGTTTTAAGTCGTTGCCTACAGGTTCAATGGTTTGCGCGGCAAAAGAGTTTTGAGTATCGCTGTCATTGCTATTTACTACGTCATCATTGCTATTATTGTGTAACGTAGCGGGATCTGTATCAGGCGTTAATTCATAAAATTCTGCTAAACGTATCAGGCTGTCTTGAATACTTTCGTCATTGACATCAATGCTGCGCTTATTGGATTTGGCTGTGTTGCTGTTATTATTATTGACGGGCGCAGTGGTATTGTTTGTTTTAGTAGCGTTGTTGACGGCATTATTATTAATATCAATACTGTCACTGCTGTCATTAATTGCCGTAATGTCTACATTATTATCGAGAGCAGGCGCAGTTGCTAATTGACTGTTTACATTTTCACCATTGGCATCCGCAGCGCCATTTTGGGTTTGGTTGAGCCAATTGTTAAAGGCGGTATGCTGGGTGGCCTCACCGTCACTAGGGTTGTCAATGATTGATGCCCCAGTCGTCTGCGCATCAACGTCATTATCGACATGATTAAGGGCTGCACTGACCGTCAAGCTGGTTAAGCCCAAGGCGCCAAATAAAATCAAACGGATGCTTTGGTAGAGCGGAGAATATAACAAGGGCACACCTATGATTGTAGAGCCTATTGGATTGCGATCGTTAAATGACAGGCTGTATTTTAACGGTATTTAACGACGAATAAACCTGTCATTAAGACGATAATCTCGAAAATCGGAACGTTTTACATATAATGACGACTAATCATAGTCAAAAAAAACCAAATCAGCTACACTATTTACCAAAATTTATAATATAGCGCATGATACAGACCTTTTTACGGCAGCTAGCCAGTAGAGCTTGTCTGCTTAAAGCGGCTGCGTTGCTTAGGCGCGCGCTCATTATTTTAACAACTATTTGCCCCGCATATCACTTATTTATGACTGATATTTAATTTGCGATACTTTTTATGACGGATAAAACCATGACAGTACCTAGCGTAACCGCTACGCGCCAGCAGCAGTTAGAGCAGTGGCTGCAAGACGTGTTTGCCAACCAAAAATTTATTCTTGATAGTCTGCCGGGTGATGCCAGCGCGCGCCAATATCACCGTATCCAGTTACTTGATAATGACGATGTCGAAACAGGGCGCTATATTGTCATGGATTCGGCTGACGAACAAGACGCGTTGCAGCAGTTTATCAATGTCGCAAAGCTGATGGCACCAGCAATCAATGTTCCGACGCTCCTCGCTCAAGACGTGGCAAAAGGCTTTTTAGTATTGCAAGATTTTGGTGCAGTAGAATTTGCTCATCTGCTGGTCGATGCGCCAGCCGCTCAGGTGAATGATTACTATCAATTAGCGCTGCGCACTTTGGTGGCCTTGCAAGCGGTGCCAGTGGCGACCGCAAAGACGGATCATCAATTACCAGATTATGATGCTGCGCTACTAAACCGTGAGATGGATTTATTTAGCGAGTGGTTTATTCCTTATATTGGTATAGAGCTTGAGCAAACGCTTTGGGAAAGTCTTAAATTGGCTTTAATCGCTGAGATTTTGGCGCAGCCGAAGGTCATCGTCCATCGCGATTATCACAGTCGAAACCTTATGCAAGACCAAGCAGATCATACGCGCTTGGGCGTGATTGATTTTCAAGATGCGGTGATAGGCGCGTATAGCTATGATTTGGTGTCTTTAGTACGCGATGCTTATGTAGAATGGCCAGAGACTCAGGTATCAAGCTGGATACAGGACTGCTGGCAATTGCAAAAACAGGCAGGGCTTGCGACGGCTGATAATGCAGCGCAGTTTGAAAATGATGTCAATGTTATGGGCGTACAACGGCATTTAAAAGTATTGGGTATTTTTATCCGCTTGTTTGAGCGTGATGGCAAAAGCCGTTATTTGGCCGATATTCCAAAAGTCATGCGTGACCTGATTTTTGAGCTAGAATGGCTGGCAGAATACGGCAAGCCCGATATGAAGCAGGCAGTCAGCCCGTTTAATGAATGGCTGCGAGAGTCTATCTTGCCTGCTTATCAACATAAATTTGTGCAACAGTATATCTAAACAGCATGAGCAAAATAAAAACGATGACAGTATTTATCGCTTCTACTTTGTTTAAAACAGTCGATAATAAATAATAGGCAATCATACAGCCAAAAACAAGGAGCGTGTATGTCGGTAATAACGCAAGCGATGATTTTGGCGGCTGGCAAGGGTACGCGCCTGCGTCCGCTCACACTCGAGACGCCAAAGCCTTTGGTGGAAGTGGGCGGGCAGCCGCTTATTGTCTGGCATATCAAGGCTCTACAAGCCGCTGGCATTACTGATATCACTATCAACGCCTCATGGCTTGCAGACAAACTGATGCAGACATTGGGTGATGGTACAGAGTATGGCGTGACGCTGCATTGGTCAGATGAAGGGGGTGAGCCGCTCGAGACTGCTGGTGGGATTTTTCACGCCCTGCAAACAGGCAAGCTGCAAGATGCTCCTTTTATCTTGGTCAACTCCGACGTTTGGACGACCTATGATTTTGCGCAGTTGCGAGACTATCAATTAGGCGCTGACCAACGAGCGCACTTATTATTGATTGACAATCCTGAGCATAATAATGGCGGCGACTTTGCTATTAATAATGGACTGGCAAGTGAGCAGCCGATTGCTGATGCGGACAAATATACCTTTGCTGGCATCAGTGTCATCTCACCAAAACTGGTTGATGGACTGGTCACAGGACAACCGGCGGCGCTTGCACCACTGCTAAAACAAGCAATGCTAAAGTTCCAAATTACCGCTGAGGTGATTAAAGACAATTGGATAGACGTCGGTACGCCCGAGCGCCTAACGCAAATCAATGACTATATAGAAAATCATAGTGTCGATAATCATCGCGGCGTTTAAACGGTTTTACGACAGTTAACATTAAAAAAAGCAGCGCTGAATAGTGAATATTCAGCGCTGCTTTTGATAGCAATAGATTTGTATGGCAATTAACGGATTTTACACACCCATTGCCAATTTTATTAATTGAGCAATGGTAAAAACAACCAAAAAACCCGCCAAATATAAGCCTATAAACCAAGCCCATTGCGATTGTTTTTTACTGAGTTTTTTCATCACTGTCTCCAAACTGCCTTGCTCATCTAAGCCATTGTCTAATAATCAGTCATCACATATTTATGAGCTGGTTAAGCTAAGTGCGGCTATTATCCTTACTAGATAAATAATAGCCGCTGCTTATTTAATACATGTGCTCGTGGTCAGTTTTACCTTTAAAAGTATAATAAGCAAAAGCTGTATAACTTAGGATAATAGGTAACATAATAGCCGCGCCGATAAGCATAAAAGAGAGCGAAGTATCAGCCGCGGCTGCCTCATAAATGGTCATTTGATACGGTACGATATAGGGGAATATCGCCATACAAACGCCGATATAACCCATCAAAAATAACGCAACGGTCAATAAAAATGGGCGATACTCGCGCTCAGTGGTTAAATCTTTACGCATCAAGAAAAATAACAGCAACACGATAATCGGCATAGGAGCAAGATATAACAAGCCCGGTAAGCTAAACCAGCCCTCGAGCGCTTCGATATCTGAAAAATACATGAATATCGTCACCGCAATCATGGCGACGATTAATGCGGTTAGCAGCCAACCTGATACTTTGCGCGCCCAGACTTGCAGCGTATGTTCAGTTTTGATAATCAACCAAGTAGAGCCCAGTAGCGCATAACCAATTAACAGCGCAAAACCGCACATGATAGAGAAAGGTGAGAACCAATCAAAAGGGCCACCCGTATACAGACGATTGCTGGCCTCTAAACCTTGGACCAGCGCCCCAAGCATAATACCTTGGGCAAACGTCGCAACGACAGAGCCGATGAAAAAGAAACCGTCCCAAACGTAGCGATGGGCGGTGGCTTTGAAACGGAATTCAAACGCCACGCCACGCATAATTAAGCCAAACAGCATAAAGATAACAGGCAGATAAAGACCGCTCATAATGATGCCGTAAGCGACAGGGAAGGCGGCGAATAAACCACCGCCGCCTAACACCAGCCAAGTCTCGTTACCATCCCAAAAAGGCGCGATAGAATTCATCATACGGCTACGGTTTTTATCCGAGCCTGCAAACGGGAATAGAATGCCGCAGCCTAAATCAAAACCATCTAGTAAGACATAAATAAAGACCGATAACGCAATTAAGCCGCCCCAGATTAAGGGTAAATCTAATACATCACCATAGTTAAACATTAGCGTAACCCTCCATCATCGACGTCGTCAGCAGGTTCATCCAAACCTTCTTCAGGCCCTTTGGTTTTATCAGCAGCGCGCTTATCACCGCTTAGCGTGCGACCTTGGGCTTCGGTGACAGAGTGATCATAGAAATGATCATCCGACGGATCCTCGTACGGTTTGGGTCCTTGTGCGATGAGGCGCAAAATATAAAAGCTGCCCGCGCCGAACACAAAGGCATATAGCACAATAAAGCCAATCAAGGTTGTCGCCACTTGCTGCGCTGCGATAGGTGACATACTCTCAGCAGTACGAATAACGCCATATATTGTATAAGGTTGACGGCCTGTTTCGGTCACAAACCAGCCGGCAAGTAGCGCTATAAAGCCAAGCGGCGTCATCATCATCCACGCACGGTGGAAGAGCTTACTCTCAGGATCGAACTGCTGCTTTTTAAAGTACTTATAAAGACTAAATAAACCGATGAGCACCATTAACATACCAATACCAACCATGATACGAAATGCCCAAAATACAATCATAACGGGCGGCTGATCTTCTGGTGCCCAATTTTTAAGACCTTTGACCTCACCATCTAGTGAATGGGTGAGAATCAAACCGGAGACATAAGGAATGCTAAGCTCATAGTTATTGGTTTGGTTCTTTTGGTCCGGTATGGCAAATAGCCGCAATGCCGCACCGCGCTCATCTTCCCAAATCCCTTCCATCGCTGCGACTTTAGCTGGCTGATGCTCAAGAGTGTTTAAGCCATGCTCATCACCGATGAGGACCTGCGCTGGCGCCACAAATATCGCCATAATCATCGCCATGCCGAGCATGACTCGACCATGCTGCCGATGCTCAACGTGCTTTTTAGACTGTAAATAATAAGCGCCAATACCGCCAACCACAAAGGCGGTGGTTAAAAAGGCTGCTGTCATCATATGGGCATAGCGATAAGGGAACGAAGGATTAAAGATAATCTCAATCCAGTTGGTGGGGTATAACAGACCATCAGCGCCCAGCATAAAACCTTGCGGCGTTTGCATAAAGCTGTTGGCGGCCAAAATCCAAAATCCTGAAATCATGGTACCGATAGCAACGATGGCGGTGGAGGCAAAATGCATGCGTTTGCTCACCCGTCCCCAACCAAAGAGCATAATTCCTAAAAAGGAGGCTTCTAAGAAAAACGCCGTTAAGACTTCAAACGCCAATAATGGCCCTAAGATATTACCAGCTCTGTCGGAGAACACGGCCCAGTTAGTTCCGAACTGATAGGACATGACCACACCCGATACCACGCCCAGTCCGAAGACGACGGCGAAAATCTTGACCCAATGTTTGTATACTTCAACATAAATGGGCTCGCCAGTTCTTAGCCAGCGAAATTCAAGGACGGTCAGCCAACTGGCAAGACCGATAGAAAAAGCGGGGAAGATAATATGCCAGGAAATAACGAAGGCAAACTGAATGCGCGCGAGCATCAACGCATCCATTTGATCAATCATAAATGTAGCGAACATAAACGGTTACCCTTATCTGTTAGCTGAATAGCGTTGGCTTCCATGATACGCGCAAATCACTGTCCGTAACCGTCCATCAATCAGGGCGCTTATTATTACGGGCAATCGCTAAATATTAGTTAGCGGCAAATGTAATTAAGATAAAAATTTAACTAAAATAGCGTTCATTACCCTTATGTTTTATTCATTACCGTAGGGTAAGACTCAAAAACTTTAGGGCTGACTATTTAGCCAAAGTAAATAATTCATATCCTTATAAACTATTAAATATTCATCAAATGATCGTTTTATTCATATTAAATGTTTTAGTATTATGCGCTTCACCTTACGCACACGCAAGTTGCACAAGTGTGCTATCACACATCTATGCGTTCATAAACCACTTACAATATTAGCCAATAATCTTTGAAATAATAGTCATTGTTTAACTATTGTTATCAATAGATACCAAAGAGTAATATAAAAAAACAAATTTTAATAATAAGAATTCAAAGCTTTTTATATAGGTGAAATTTAGTTTGTATCTTGCTGCTGTAATTGTTGATGCAAAATACGGCGTAAGGTCAAAATGGTTTGCGGGTTTTCTTGGATGCTATGACCGCCGTTAATAACCGTCTCTGACGCTGCACCATCGAGGTGAGCGCTGGTGTAGGGCACGATACCATCTGACAGCTGCTCGGTGAGTGCTTGCCCAATCTCGCCATCGACTGTCACGGCGGCGACCAGCGGTTGACCTGGCAACTCATCACTATCCGTTAACAGCGCATTGCTGTCATCAACGTCGATAACGTCCTCTGCATGGTCATTTTCTGTTATCTCTTCGGACAAATCGAGCTTTGCTCCAGCAGGCTGCATTTCTGCTAAACCTCGGGTGATATCGGCATCGTTATTGGCGATGATTGAATGGTAGGTGATACGGTCGTTGATACGTATGTCTTTGGTTAATTGAATAAAAGACGATTTGTCACTCAATTGACTGGCGCCATTTTGTAAATATAGCGCGCCGAGCGGGTTTTGAGCCAAATCGCCTTGGATGGCCAAGGCCGCTAAGTTATCGGTCACCGTTTTTACCAAACCAACGGGCAGATAAACAATGCGGCGTAGCGCGCGAGTAAACCAGCGGTCGGCATAATCGGTACCGCGAAACGGCGACGATAAAAATACCGCTGTATCTACTTGTGGCAAAGTTTTAAGCTCAAAACGCTCTTTTAGCTGCTCTTCGCCCGCAGATTGTTTGATTGCTTCACGTATTTGGCGCTTTTCACTCATGGACAGTACGTTTTGGTCGTCAAGTCGGTCTAAATCATCGAGCAAATTTTCGTCAGACAACATCATACGTGCAATGATGCCGCCCATACTATGACTGATAATGACGCTATTTTTGCTGGCGATATTTTGCCCCGTAGGGTCGGTTTTCTCATAAGCGGTATTGATGAGCTTTTGGATTTGATAACGATTTTCCAAAATAGGCAAGTTAGTTGGATAAAAAATCTGCCAAACTTGATAGTTATTGCGCAGTTTGTCGTCATTAAAAATATCGTTGGTTAAATTCACCCACGTCGCTGGGCTTGAGGCCAAACCGTGCAGCATGATGATGACGCGCTTGTCTGGGTCATAAGGCTCGAGCATAAAGAGCTCGGGTAAACTGACTTCTTTTTTGCGGGCGATGAGGTTTAAATAGCCGACGCCATCGAGCTGGTTTTCTGCCAACCATAAGCCGTAACCTGCTGAAAAGTTTGCCGCCAGTGGATAATCGTCACCTAAGATATTGGCGCTCTCGCTGCGGTAAGGATTGTATAAATGAATATCAAGCTGTTTGCTGCTCAGGGTATCAAGCACGCTATTGCCCGTCGGCTTAATCAGCCCGGTCATCAGTAAATGTCCAGTCGGATAGATGCGCGTACTGGCATCATCACTATCCAAGCTATCCTTTGAGCGCTCTTTCGAGCTTTCGTTTATATCGCGGGCTATTCGGCGAGGGCTTTCTTGATGCAGTCTGCCTGTCCTATCTGCTAACGACGAGATTAATAATTGACGAATGGTAGTGGTATAGCGGTCATCTAATGAAGCTACCAAGCTGACACCCAGACCTGGGCGCTTACTAATAGAGTTTAGTCCAGAGAGGCGTAGCTCATAGGTCGAGACCAAATCGGTTAGGGCAGCGGTTTGTTGGTTGGCATTTTTGAGGTAGTTATTTTCGTTGGGCAAATAGACATTGAGATTGTAATCGTCTATGTGCATTTTCATGACTTTGATTTGGTCGGTTGGTTGTCCCTTGACGGCAGTGCGGTTGGCAATCGCTGCTTGCTCGTCGCCAGCCCCCTTATTTGCCGATGTTGGCAAGTATTCTACCTTGGCATCACCCATCATCTTACCGCTCCCATCAGCCGTCTGATAGAGCTGGGTAATCACATCGTTACTGGCGGCGTTATAGATGTCTTGGGTTTGGATATCCATCTCGCTTGGAATGCGACTTTGTGCTTGTGAGCGTTTGGTTTCTTTATCCGCACCTTCAAAATCATGCTCTAAGCTGTCATAAAATAAGTACGTATAACTGGTTTTAATGGCATCAAATAAACGTTCTTGATAGCCAATCAAGCAGCTATCGGTTCTTTTTTGCTGCGCCTTGGCATCAGTGTCGCTTAAAGGCGCGTTGGCATAATAAGGGTCAATTGGCGGGCGAGCGAGGGCATTGCGGCAGTCTTTAGATTCGCCAAGCTGGCGCGCTTTGGCGTAGTGTAATTCAGCAAATACTGCCAAAGCTGGGCGATAATGTTCATTTAGCATGCTGTCGGTAAGCTGCGTTAGGCAGAGGTTAAACTGCTGCATACACGCTTGCTCATTAAGCCCGGCTGACAATAGGACTGAGGCGGTATCGCTACTCAATTTGTTATCGGTGACGATATTGCCGCGCTGGGCGGCGATGGTCTTTGCTGAGGGCTGTTTATTGACGGAGACGGTGCTACAGGCAGGCAATATTGCCATGGCGGCGACCACTGCGAGTAGAGCAAAAGGCGTCTTGTTTTTATGCTTGTACTTATGCTCTAGCGACGGCATATCGTTGGCAGGGTCAGCAAATATCATAGGTCATTCCAATAATAAGTATCAGCAACGCATCATAAATAAGTGATAAATATCACCTTTATATAGCAGCATGAGTGTAACGTAAGTCGAGCTGTTCGACTATTGTAGTTGTTGTCTTATAGTCAGCTATCTTATATTCATATAGCATGAAATACTATCGAAAATATGGATAGGCAATGCTTAACAAAGCCCACTTAGATATTTCTAAATTAAGCACAAAAAAGCGCGCTCACATTATTAATTATAATTGTAGCGCGCTTTTTACAGCTCTTTAAAAATGGGTGTGAGCTATCATTTTACCAAATAGCTAACACTTTACGTTTCCATCACAAAGAATTAAGTGCTTGGTTTGATATTAATATCTGGGGCAGGGATATCCCAAATATAGAATTTACCGTCCTCGATCAGCTTAATTTGTTGACGAATAATAGCGTTATCAGGGTTTTGTTGTGCCAAGCGGCGTAAACGCTCTAACGCCTTATCACGGCGATCACTTAACAAGTCAGATTGCGCAAGACTCTGCTCAGCTTCGGTATAACCAAGAGTGACGGCTTTATCAAGATATTTTTGACCTTCTTTAAAACCGCCACCTTCTGAGAGCATCATGCCATAGATAAAGTTGGCCTCGCCGCTATTTGGTTTAAGTTTAATGGCGCGATCGATATATTGTCCGCCACGTACCGTGTATTCTGAGCCTAAATCTAAGTTGCGTCCCATGCCATTGAGTTTGGCGGCGCGAACTAAGACATCGTACGAGGCATTTGGCGCTTTGGCATACGGCTCAATCCATTCAGTCAAGACTTTGATTTTTTCACGGGCGTTGTGGCGCTGGGTGCGGTTCGGGAAGTTTGGTGGATAATGGCGCGCATTTGGTGAGACTTCTTTGATAAAGTCATCGAGTAAGCTGACGTCCAGTTTATCAGTGCCAAGTCCTTGCTGCTGCGGTATGAGCACGGTAGGGACAAAACTGATATCTGAAATATTCACTTGCGGGGCTGGGATATTTGGCAGCTGACCACTGCGTAAATCAATCCCCGTCGCAGGGATAGGACCACGCTCATAAACGCGCGTCGTACCAGTCAACTCGGACGTGTCTGTTGTTGGTACGGCTGGTGGTTGGGCAGCATTTTGCGCAGTATTTAAAGGTACACGATTTGGCTGCGTAATACCCTGCTGGATATTCTGGACATTGCCTTGTTGCGCCTTGCTTTGCTGCATATTACTGGCTTGCGTATTGGCTGATGACCCTATGTTAGTTGGTTGAGCGGTATTCTGCACAACGTTATTTTGAGCGCCAGCCTCACCTCCAACATTGGCTTGGGCATCAGCTTGCGCCGTGCTGATCGTTGCATTTGGTTTTGCTAGGCGAATGATACGTTTACTAGAATCGATAGCGCTAGGTACTGCTGTGCTGCTCGTAGCAGGCGCTGCGGCGGTATCCGCTTCTGCTGCATTTGCTGGCGCTGATAGCAGCATGGCACAAGCGGCTGCTAGTGCCGTTAGAGTCGCAAACCTAGACGCTTTACTAGAATGGGGCGCTTTACTAGAGTACGATACTTTATTAGAAATAGGCGTTTGGCTGATGGCTTTCATAAAAATAATTACCTTTTAATCGTTGTCGTTTATCAGTTATTGTAGTTACTGACTTGTTATCTATTCATCCATTGATTGATCGTTAGGTTTTGGCATTCCGTAAAATCGTACAAATTTTTAATACCCTAGCAAATTAATCCGACTGCTAACAGTAGTAGGATTGTTAAAAGCACAGAATAATGCCGTCTGTAGCCACTAAAAAGGATGCAGATTAGTAGCGCTTTGCGTATTATAGATGATAAACGCTTATAAATGATAAGCCGTGGCCTTCATGCGATTGGCCATCCAGCGCATTGTGTGGCGTACCAGTGGCGACAAGGCTGCGCCGCCATTGGCCAGTGCCAACTCGCGGTGATGTAATTCTTCAATATCCATTTGCGCCAGTATTTCTCTTGAGCGTTGATCTTGCGGGGGCAATTGACCGATATGGTCTTGCAAATGCTCACTAACTTGCGCTTCGGTTTCGGCGACAAAGCCCAAACTAAACTCGTTAGAGATAGCCCCTGCTACCGCGCCAAGCCCAAATGACATGCCATACCATAAAGGCGTAAAAATGCTAGGATGGCTGCCAAGCTCATCTAAGCGAACCTCGCACCAAACTAGGTGATCGACTTCTTCTTCAGCAGATTGCTGCATGGCTTGCTTGACGTCATCGTTTTTTGCGGCAAACGCTTGCCCGTGATACAGCCCTTGGGCACAGACTTCACCCGTATGATTGATACGCATCAAGCCTGCGACATGACGGGCTTCGTTGATACTCAGCTCAGGAATCTCATCACTGCTAACAGGCAGCGGGCGAGTGCTAGGATTTGAATGCGGTACGACCGCTCGCAATGCTTTATCTACGCCAAGTAATAGCTGGTCAATTTTTGATAAGGAACGCTGCGCCATGATTCACTCCTGATGGCTGTATGAATTATAAATAGAACTTATGATGAATAGGTTTAAGCTATTTAATAGGCTACTTGCTCTATCGAACAACACTTATCAAACCACTATAACAAACAATAGACAATCTCGGCAGCGAAATTATTGGCTTACCGATTCATATTGCGTTTGGCGCTAGTCGTATCGATTCTGCTCGTCATCGTGAGTTTGAATAACGGCCTGTTTGACATGTTTATTAAGCTTGAGATATAAAAATATACCAAAAATAATATTTAATAAGCCGGTCACTAAAAACAGTTGCGGCAAATTTAGCCCCAGCACATTTAATACCACAATCGAGAAAATCGCCGAACACACCATAAAAATAGCATTAAAGATATTATTGGCACCGACGATACGCGCACGATGGCTTTTTGGTGCATAAGCCTGCATAGAAGCATATAAAGGCACAATATATAAACCGCCGCTAAAGCCCAAAAAGAATAAGTCGGCAAACACGCGCCAGCTACTGCTCAGACCCAATAAATCACTGATACCAAATAGGGCAGCCGAGCTGACATTGAGTTTGAGTCCTGACAAAGAAAAATATAAATCAATGGCAAAAATGCTAAGACCTGCAATACCAAAAGGCAGTAAGCGCAGACTGACTTGGTTTTTAGTCAAGGATTTGCACAGTAGCGAGCCAATCGACACCCCAACTGAAAATAGCGTTAATAAGAAAATCACCACGGATTCATCGCCATGCAAAATGACTTTGCTGAATTCTGGTGTTTGGGTCAAAAACGTCGCGCCATAAAACCAAAACCAGCTATTACCAAGAATGACAAAGAATAAAAAAGGTAAGGAGTATAAATAACGCACCGTCGCCATACTGGTGGTAAAAATATTCCAATTAATCTTCAAATTAGGCTGCATCGCTGGCATGATGGGAATAAAACGGGCGGCAAAATAGCCTATCGCCGCGACAAAAAGCACCGTCACACTTATCCAAAATAGCGGCTGGGTAATTTGAGTCAATACCCCAGCGATAATCATACCGAGCAAAATGGCAAGCGAGGTGCCCATTTGAAACAAACCATTGGCACCGACCAGCTCATTTTCCCTCATTGCTTGCGGCAAGTACGCATACTTAATCGGCCCAAAGAACGTCGATTGCGTCCCCATCAAAAACAGTGCCACAAATAACAGTGCGTACCATTCAAAGACAAAGCCGACAGCAGCGATAATCATAATGCCTATCTCAAGCAATTTGATGAAGCGCGTCAGTTTTGATTTTTCAAATTTATCAGCGATTTGCCCTGCCAATGCCGAAAATAAAAAGTACGGCAAAATAAACAACATCGCCGCCAAGTTATTTAAAATACTCACTTCCACGCCCAATTGGCTGGCAGCGGTATAGGTCAGTACCAGTATCAGTGCTTGCTTAAAAATATTGTCATTAAAAGCACCCAAAAATTGGGTAAAAAACATGGCGCTAAACCGGCGATGCTTAAATAATTGAAACTGATTGGCCATGAAGATTCCTACAAATGGGTCAGGGCGGTTAAAGTAGAGAAAAGGGTATTATGCCGTTGTTGTTATATAAACAATTATCAACAGTATCAAAAACTTATCGAAATATAGCATAGGTTTTATCGCTGTTACGCCGTATAATAGCAAGGCTTTGATAAAAATACATGCGCATGGTGCTATGATTTGAGAATTAACTAAGTTATGATTTGTAAATTTTAGCCGTCCAAACTTATAATCTTAGCTAACAGCACTACGTTTATTCACCGGTAAAAATGGCCAGCAACCACTCGCAACTTTGTGCCGTGTGAGGTGCTAGGAAATACATATGACACATCAGCCTTCAACTCTAGCGCGCCACTCATCGGGGATACCGCCTGTTGCTGCGTCAAATGCGCCGCTGTGTTCGGCTAAATTTGCTCATCCTACTCATATAAATCCTATGGATAACCCTCGTGTTTGTTTTACGCGTACGGCGCTATTTCGGGCATTGACCACCAGTTTGGTTGGTTTTGGGGTGAGTGTTGGTATGGCACCTGCCGCCTTTGCCGCTACCGATTTAAACACTAGTACTGCCAATAATCCAAGCAGCAGTCAACTTATCAAAAAGAGTGCAAATGATGCGGATGAAGAGAGTCAGCTCGATATCGCCTTAGATGCCCTACGTCTAAAAAAAGCCGTCGAACAAGGTATTATTGATCAATCGGTATTGGATGATTATAGCGAGCAGAACTTAGGGATTAAAAATCCTAACAAAAACGCCACCACGCAAGCAAATACCACGGATAAGTCCCAGTTATCAAATAATGATATCGATAGTATTAATGACTTTGCTAGTGCTATCGGTAATGGCATAGATAGTCTAGGCAACAACCAAGCATTTGACAGCAATGAAAACTTAGAACAACAAGTTAATAGCGTGCAGCAACAAGGCTATCAGATGATGACGCCTGATGAGATTGATCGTGAGCTGGCGGCGATGGATAAGCAAAACGCTCAAGATATCGGCAATATCACTCAAAGTAATGCCGTTAATAATATCGATGGCATGCGTTATGACGACAATGACTTTCAAGCTTTAGATGGCGCATTTGATGCGCCTGTTGCAAGGTTAGACGATAGCACGCCGCCAATTGGGCTCGATGTGAGTTTAGATGCTACCAATTTACCAGCACCAAGCAATCTTGAAACCTTGGGTAGAAATGAGGCCGCTGCTAAGCAGGCGGAGACAGATGATGTGATGTCGCGTCCTATTGACGTCAGCGACTCGGTTGGTAGTGGCGATAGCGCGACTAGTGTGGACATGGATAGTGGTATAGAAAATGCCCAGTCGGACAGCATCAATCCTGATGATTATTTGCCTAACTATGAAAACGATGTCAATGCGGTAAAAGAAAGTATCGAACAAGCGGCGAAACCCAAACCGATAGCACGTAACAAAAAAGGCAATATTGTTAAGCGCCTTTATAATCGCTTTTTTAATGGTGGCGTCGTCACCCTACCGCATGTTGAGACGACCATTTATTTGCAACAAGCTGCCGCAGATAACTTAAACGATAATAGCAAAAACAACGCTCAAAACAGTACAAGGAATGCTAAACCAACATTAACCAAAGCCGATGATGATATTCAGCCCTTTAAGAATATCAAAGCCGCTATTGATGACACTACCTTGCAATCTGTGGTTGATTTCACTGCTGCGCTGCCACGTCTACGCCAGAGCGCCTTAGATGCTGCCAAAGCCGTCGGCTACTATGATGTGACCCTACGTTTGCGCCAACCAACTACCGATACCATTGATGTCATTATTGAAAAGTTAGGTGAGCCGGTACGCGTGGATAGCCGCATTGTTGACATTCGCGGCGAGGGCAGCGAGCAAGAAGAGTTTGCCAAGCTGGAAAAAGACCTACCGCCACAAGAGGGCGATATTTTTAATCACCGCGTTTATAAAGACAGTAAGGCGGCGCTTGAATCGCTCAGTGATACCTATGGTTACTTTGATCAATATTGGCTCAATAAATCGGTCGATATTATTTTGCCCGACAATACCGCCGATGTGTCGCTGGTTTACAATACGGGCGATCGTTACAAGTTTGATGAAGTGGTGTTTTTTACTTATGATCAAGAGTCGGGTACGCTGACCCGCGATCCTGAAAAGCTACCGGTTGAATTGTCGTTATTAAAGCAGTTGGTCGGCTTTGAAGAAGGCGAGCCATTTTATCGTCCGGCCGTGACCAAGTTTAGTAACGATTTATCGGCGACCCGTTATTTTAATACTGTTAACGTCGAGACGATTTTGCCGCCAGACGAGCGTACAGAAAGCAGTACTTTAGCCTTTGATAACACGCCTAATAGCCGTAGTGCTGATACTACCGATGACGACTTCGATAGCAATAATGCGGAGCAAAATGGGGCAGTCATTAACGAAAATGACGCTGAGCGTTACGCCACGAGTGGTGATACGGTCAATCCAGCCGACATCGCTGCTATCGAGTTTGAAGCTGATGAAGAAACTTTGGGTAAACTACAAGCCATTAAACAAAAAGCTGAACGCTTAAGCCGCCTGCCAGATGATCGCGTCTTGGATGAAAAAGACCAAAAAGCCACTAGTATTTTGGGTAAAATCAGCGACTCTATCAGTAATGTCGCACAAAAAATCTTTCCAGATGAAAAAAGCATCCTTGCTGACGAAAACTTTGTCCCGCCGACGCTTGCTAGGCGTAAAACTCCGCAGGATGTGTTAGAAAACAAAAAAGTGCCGCTGTACGTCTTTGTTTCGGCAAACAAACCACGTGATGCCCAAGTTGGTCTCGGTTATGGTACCGATACTGGAGTGCGCGCCACTGCTAAGATAGATTATAATCTGCTCAATCGTAAAGGCTATCAAGCAGGGGCAGAAACCGAAGTATCGCGTATTACCAAAAATGTTGCCGTGTATGGCAGTCGACCATGGAAGCATCCGCTAAACGATAAGTTGGATGCCCGTTTGACCTATGAAGAAGAGGTCATCGACCAAGGTGAAGGTAATTTTGACTTATCTACCCGAACCTTAAAAGCAGCATTGGCGCGTAATATCCGCCGTGAAAACGGCTGGGATCGTAGCTACTCTGTACGCTACCGTTTAGATGAGTTAGAAACTGGCGTCGATGAGGAAGAATTAGACAATCTGCCAGTACGTTTTACTTCCTCGAAACCGACGCAGCACGCCCTATTATTTGGTTATGGCATGAGCAAAACAGACGTCGATAATGCTGCCAATCCTACCCGCGGGTTCCGTCAGTATTATGCGCTTGAAGCAGGTTCAGAAAGTCTGCTAAGCGATACCGATATGGCAATTTTACGCGCGGGTGTGAGCGGTCTTTATAGCTTCGGGGCTGACGATAAACACCAAGTGCTGGGTAGTTTAAATACCGGTTATATCTGGGCGGATGATTTTTATGAAGTGCCTTATAAACTGCGCTTCTTTGCTGGCGGCGATCAAAGTATTCGAGGTTATGATTACGAAAGCCTATCACCGATTGAGAAGGGCTATCTCACCGGAGGACAAATCCTGGCAGTCGGCAGCGCGGAATATAACTATGAGTTTAGACCAGGTTTCCGCGGCGCAGTGTTTACCGATGTCGGTAATGCCTATGACAAAGATTTTGAAACCGACACCAAAGTTGGCGTCGGCGTCGGTATCCGCTGGGCGTCGCCGGTCGGTGTGGTACGTGTCGATGTTGCTGCTGGCGTGACGGAAGATAGCATCCCTGTTAGACTGCATCTGTTTATCGGGTCACCTTTATAAATGGCTGCTATAAGTACGCCTAACACCAGTGCTTATAACCAGCCCTAATAGAAACTAAAAACAGACTTATTTTTCATTCTAGCGCTTGCTGGTAATCCTTCTTTAACATAGCTGAGTGTCATGTTGACCAAAAATACCCCGCCAAATAAGCCCTCGGATGAAGATCCAGCACAGCGCGATGCCCGCGCTGTTAGACGTTGGTTTCCCCTGTCTTTTTTGCTCAAATTAACGGTCCTTATTTTGATTGTACTGGCGATTATGTTCGCCATATTTTTATATGCGGTCGGTACTGAGTCAGGCACAAAGTTCATTTTAGAAAAAATCAGTGCTGAAACGGGGGTTAAATTCAAATACGGTCGGGGTAATCTGCGCGATGGTATTTGGGTCAGCGATATCGATATCAACGCCACCGAAGACCTTGAAATATTGGTCGATAAAGCTTATGTCAAAATAGGCTGGCGCGCGGTATTTGCCAAAGAAGTGCATCTGCGTGATGCCGACATTCAAACCATTGAGATTATCAATAATAATCCACCAACGGGCGAGCCGTTTGATTATCGAACGCTTAGCTTGCCAGTCAATTTGCGTTTTGATCAGGCAAAAGTAAAAACCATTATTTATAAACAAGTGACCAAAGACCCTATCGTCGTGCATGATATCGAAGCGCGCGATTTGACGTGGGTTGGTAGCACGGTGACGGTCGGGCGCGGCAAATTACAGTATGCCGATATTGTAAAAGTCAGCGCTTTAAAAGGTCAGGCGGATTTACAAGGCGATTATCCTTTAGATTTGAGCGCTATTGTTGAAGTAAGTGCGTTAGAAAAAGCCTATATCGACCCTTTAAATATCACCGCAACTGGTACGCTAAAACGTACCGTTGGTAAAGTCCGTAGCCGCTATAATGATAGCGATGTCAGCGGGGATTTCGTGGTACAGGGCTTAGATGAAGGTTCGCCGTTTCAAGCGAAACTTAAATGGGACGATATTTTAATTCCTTATGCCGATAGCCAAAATATCCACCTAAAAAGTGGCATGGCAACCGCGTCGGGTGTCATCTCGGAGATACGTTTGCGTATCAATACTGAGCTGACCGCCAAAGATATCCCATCAGGTCATTATCAAGGTCGCGGTATTATCGCCAACAGTCAGCTGCGCGTTGACCGCTTAGATGCGCAAGTGCCAGCAGGCAACTTGACATTGCAAGGCATATTAGACTGGAAAGAGAATTTTGATGCGGTAGTACGTGCCACGGGCAGTAATTTTGATATTCGACAGGCGATTCCAGCTGAATATGCCGACTTTAAACCCTATGCGCCGCAAAAGCTCAATGGTCGTTTATCGGTACGTTATCAGCATAAAAATAAAAATGGCAATCTAGAGATGGATGCAGATTTGCGTCAGCGCGATGGTGAGCATCTCAATGCCAATATCGTGCGTGGCAAAACGCCTGCTCGTGGTCGCAGCGCCAATTCTAAGCAAGTCACGCCTTGGTATATCGATGCCAAGTGGCAAAATCTGGTACGCCGCAATCTGCCAAATATCGGTAATGTCGACAGTCCAAGCGGACAAGCCAATGTTATTATCCGCGGCTCGAATTTATCGGTCGATGGCAAAGCGGTGATTAATGAGTTAAATGCCGCCCCTAAAGGCAACTACGATGTGCGCGTGCGTAAAGCCGGCGACGTGATTAATATCAACCATCTTAATTACAAAGGTATAGTAGGCGACCTATCTGGTACGGGGCAGATTCAACTGGCCGGTAAAAAACGCCCGCTAACGTGGCAAATTGATGCGCGTACCAATGGCTTATTACCCAAAAAATATCGTAGTGACTTACCGCTTGAGCGCTTAACAGGGCATATCAATGCACGCGGGCGCATGCTCAATATCAGTAAAAACCGCATCAAAGGTCAGCGCCATATTATTAGCTTTACTAATACCGATTTAAAAGCAAACCTCGATGCCAGCCAAGATAGCCGCGCTATTGGTATCACAGGCAGCGGTGATGCCAGCGTCGATATTATCGGCGGCGAGCTGTCTGTTTTTGATGCCCGTTTTGATGGTCATATTGATACCGCTGACGTACCAAAGGGCAGCTTATCGATTGATGCTGCTGGTACGCCAAAGCTGATTCGTATTCGTAAACTCAACTATAACGGTGAAGCCGGCGCAGTAAAAGCGAACGGTGTTATTGACTTACGTCAAAACATTGGCTGGACGGTCGATGGCCGCTTTGACAAATTTAACCTTGGCTATTTTTTACCCAATAACGCTGCCATTATCACCGGTGATTTAAAAACCAGCGGCGTGTGGCAAACGCCGCCAAAGAACCAAGCAAATGCTAACGCAAAGGCAAAGGGTAAGCTGAAAAACTTTGCGGTGAAATTTGATGGTGTATTGGACGCTGAGCAACTGCCAGCCGGTAAACTTAGCATCGACGCCAGTGGTGATGCGCAGCTGATTCGTATCAAGCGGTTCCGCCATGTTGGCGCCGCAGGTAGTATCGATGCCAATGGTACGGTCGATGTGCGTAAAGGTATCGCTTGGAATGTTAAGGCGGTGATGAATCGCTTTAACTTGGGTTATTTCTTTAAAGATATCCCAAGTACCATCACTGGCACTATTGATACTGATGGGCGCTGGGGTGACAATCAGCAAATCGTTAATATCAAACAAGTTAACCTAAGTGGCGTGCTAAAAGGCCAGCCGCTCAGTGCCAAAGGTAGTTTGGCGGCGAAGCTGCGCTTACCAAAAGACTTGAGCAGTTACTTTAAACGCTTACAAGCACAAGATGCACAGGCACAGTATCAGCAAGTTAATGCGCTAATCGATAGCTTAAATGCCAATAATTTGGTGCTGCGTTGGGGCGACAATTATCTTACTGCCAATGGCAATGCTAAGCAGCTACAAGCTAAGATTAATATCACCAGTCTTGACCAGCTCTCAGATAAGCTTGCTGGTAAAGTGACAGGCGGCGCAACCTTGTCGCAGCCCGCAGGCCAAGCGCTGCCCACGATTTATATCGACTTGGTTGGTGAGCGACTAGCGCTACCGGGCTTTATTTTGCGTCAAGGTCGTATTCGCGGTAAGCTGGTCAATTTGGCCAATAGCCCAAGCCAGCTTATTATTAGCGCCGAAGGTTTGGATGCGGCAGGTCAGAGCTTTAAAAAGGTCAATGCGACTTTTAATGGCACTGAGCAGGCGCATGTGGTTAATCTTGAAGTGGCAAATGATGAGCTTGCTATCGCCGCTCGACTTAAGGGTGGCTTTAATCGCGATAAGCTCAGTTGGTCAGGCGTGATTGGTAAAGGGCGTATCAAATCAAAATATGCGACGTTAAACCAACTACAACCTGCACAATTAATTGTCAATTTACCCAAAAAGCAGGGCAATAACTCTACTGACTTAAAAGTGCAGCTTGCCGCCCACTGTTGGCAGGCGACCGACCAAACGGGCAAGCTGTGTTTGCGTGAGAATCTCATTGCTTCACCAGCGGCAGGTCAAGTCAATGTAGCGGTACAAAACTTGGATACTTCACTATTCTCGGTCTTTTTACCCAAAGATATCGATTGGCAAGCGAAAATTAATGGTAAAGCCATCGTCGGTTGGCAACGTGGTCGTCCGCCGACGATCAATACCACGCTGTATTCTGACAACGGTAAAATCGGCTTGATGCAAGATGGCGATAGTCAGCCAGTTACCTTGCCTTATAAGCGCGTGTCGGTCATTGCTTTGTCGGTCCCTGAAGGCATCAAACTGCGCACAGATATCAATACTGGTCGCGGTGCGCGTGGTTATGCTGAGGTTGTCGTTGACCCTTATAAAACACCGAAACCTATCTCGGGTGCGCTGGTGCTCAATGAGCTGAATTTGGCGGTATTTAAGCCTTTCTTCCCCGGTATGCGGGTGCTCGAAGGTAATATCACCATGGCAGGTGGCTTGGGTGGGACGCTTGATAAACCGCAGTTTTATGGCGATGTGAAATTAGCCAACGGCCGTATTGCGATGCTTGATTTACCTATCAACTTAAGAAAGGTCAATGTCGATGGCAAAATTCGCGGTACGCAGACGACTATCGACGGCACTTTTAATAGTGGTACTGGTACGGGCAAGCTGACTGGTACGGTAAATTGGCAACAAAAACTGCAAGCCAAGCTCAGCATCATTGGCGAGCGTTTAGTATTGACCCAGCCGCCATTATTGTTGGCTGAGATTAATCCTGATATCGACATTATCGTGCGTCCGGGTGACCGTTATGTCAATATTACTGGCGCGGTCAGTGTGCCATCAGCGACCATTCGTCCACCAGAAGCCAGTGAAGACATCATTACCCAAACCGAAGATGCGGTAGTGCTTGATCGCCGTTTGATTGGTAATATTGATGAAGTTTTAGCCATCTCAAAACCTTGGTCAATCAATGCCGACATCGGTATCGACTTGGGCGATGACATCAATTTCCGCGGTTTTGGTGCAGTGATTCCGTTAGCAGGAGCGATTAATGTCACCCAAAATGGCACAGGCGTTATGCGCGCCAAAGGCGTCGTGCAGGTTTCTCGTCGTACCAATGTCAATATTTTTGGTCAGAGCTTAGAGCTGAATTACGGTCAGGTGCGTTTTAATGGCGATGTGATGAAACCAAATCTGAGCATTGAGGCGGTAAAAACCATCAGCGGTAAGACCGTCGGCGTACGCGTTAAAGGCAATACAGAAAATCCAAACATCATTGTCTTTAACAATGCTGGCTTAACCCAGCAGCAAGCGATGAATGCCTTGATAACGGGCCGTATTAATAATAAGAGTGCGACACAAATCAGTGAGCAAGGCTTTAAATCGCAGGTGACCAATAACCTTGCGGCGGCAGGACTAAGCTTTGGACTGAGTGGCACGCGCAATCTGACCAACCAGATAGGTCAAGCGTTTGGCTTCCAAAGCCTAACCGTTGATGCGTCAGGCAGCAGTGAAGACACCAACGTCAACGTCACGGGTTATGTGACCCCTGATTTGTATATTCGCTACGGAGTCGGGGTGTTTAATGCGCAAAATAGCTTATCTATTCGTTATCAGCTAACGCGCCGTATTTACGTCGAAGCAACCTCAGCAGCGGAAAATGCGGTCGATGTGGTTTATAGTTGGCAGTTCTAAGTATTTAAGCTTTTAATTGCCTTACTATACCGTCGATTTTTAAGTCGCTTGTTAGTGGTTCATTTAATGCAATAAAAAACGCCTTTTAATAAAGGCGTTTTTTTATGCGGTGAGCAGTTGATTTATTTGGTTAAAATTAAGCGGTTATTGCGCGTTAAGCGTAAGCGGTATTCTTCGCCTTCGTGCTCGATACGTACCTCTTTAGTCAGCGCAAATAGGTGCTGCGACTGTAGCGTAGGTAGACGGTTTTCGCGGCAGTTTAAATAACGAGAGATGACCATACTCATAGTAAATTCCTTTTGATAAAATAATTAAAGATAAAGATAAGGCAATGGGGTAAAGTAAGTTATTAACGATAATAATTATCATTTACATTGAAAGCTTTTGCAAGCTATTTGATAAAATAAATCACAGTTATTATGTAAACTTATATAAAGCAGCATTTACAAAGTTTATAAATCAAAACATCAGTATAGGTGTAAAGGACAGTAGAATGAGCAGTCATGTGGAGGCTTCAAGCAAAAACTCGTTCGCTAAAAATGAAGTACGTAGCCATCAACCGCTAAAAATCGTCAATGTTGCGGTGGCGGTCATTTATTATCAGTATCGGTATTTGCTCGGTTTTAGAAATGCATCGCAGCATCAAGGTAATCGTTATGAGTTTGTAGGCGGCAAGATAGATGCGAATGAAACCGCTCAGCAAGCGTTGATACGCGAAGTCGCTGAAGAAACGGGCATTGATATCGCGAATAATACTTCGGTAAAACTTGGGCGGCTGCATCATGACTATGGCGATAAGCAGGTTTGCTTACAGGTTTACAAGGTAGCACTAAGTGCGCAGCAGTATGAACAGCATAGACATTGCCAGCAGGGATTGGAGGGACAAGCATTAACTTGGGTAGATAAATCGAAGTTATTGGCAGAAGATTACCATCTGCCAGCCGCTAATAAGACCATTCTTGCCTGGTTGCGCTTACCACAACAGATAGCAATTACTTATCCATTGGCACACTTTAACGACGCGGCTGATCCAGCAGCAGCTTGGCTACAATTTCATGCAGCGCATTTGGCGCATGATGCTTGGGTTTATGTCCGTCCAAAAGCCATGGATGCAGATAATAATATAGCGCAGTTATTACGCTTGCGTGCAGATATACAGGCGATTGTACCAGCTGAATTTGAAAGCGACCAAGCACATAAGCAAGCTGTAAACCATCAAATCGTCGCAAAGCAGTTAACCCAAATACAACTTATACGCGGCTTAAGCGATATTAATAACGATATTCACCAAAGCAAAAATGCAATTCACGACGATTTGTCTACAAACCATTTATTAAACTATCCATTAATCATTAGCTGCCACGACGCCCAAAGTATCGCTGCCGCTAATAAGTTGGCCCATAGACGTTTAGAGCAACAATTAACACCCGTTATCGGTATTTTTATATCACCAGTTTTAGCAACCCAAACCCATCCTGATGTCGAGCCACTTGGCTGGCAAGCGTGGTCGATATTAGCAGAATTAGCCGATATGCCAGTGATTGGCTTAGGTGGTTTATCGCCAGCAATGAAGGCTCAAGCAGAGCAGTATGGCGGCATTGCTGTTGCTGGAATTCGTCAATTTTTACGGTAATTTTTAACATGGTCTTTATACTATTTGAGAGTATATTTTAGGCCAATAATTAACCAAAATATGAAAGGTAAATCAAAAACTGAAAGCAAATGTAAGGCCATACAAGAATGAGGTTTAATGGGGGCAAACCACTGATTTTAAATCTATTTTTACACAAGGTAACTATGTATTGCTTGTATGGCGTAAATACAGAATTACTTACAAACCGTTGCGTTTTCCTACATTGCTACACTGTTTTGCTTAGCCCTTTGCCATTACTATAAACTTACAAATTACCAAAGGGCGCAAAATCAGTTTGTTAAGGGCGATTCATCTAGCAACTTTTTATTTACTTGCTATTTAACCAATTGCTATCCAACCACTTCTTATCTATCGTGATTTTATTCATCACAGCGCTACTTGAAGGTATAGTAAATATAAGTAATCCAGTATTTAATTTTCACTCATCTGTCTTTTATATTTAAAGTGAATGTTGAGCATTATTTATACTGAGTTAATCGCTATAAAATTTGATAAATGAAAATTTTAACTAACACTATTAATAAATGGTACTCCTATGAAAACCAATAAGTTACCTAAGTCAGCCTGGCCTGATTCGCAGGCAGCTGGTTCTCAATCACAGCAGACTAAATCAAGTCAGCACTACCTTGATAAAAATTATTTAAAAAAAGGTTATCGCAAGACAGATAATACGTCACAATCGAGTGATGCCAGCAATGACGCCAGCTATCACAACGATAGCGCCAACGACATGTCAGTAGACGATGTCGCTCTAAATATCTCGGCAATAGACAATGAATTTGGCTATAAAAGCATCAAAAAAAGCAAGTCTAAGGTGTCAGATTCTGCACCGATTCAGAAAAGCGATAGTAACAATAAACAAGACGCACAAAGCGCTCAAACTTTACACAACAACGATTCACAAAGTAGCAGTTTGCAAAATAACAGTTCACAAAATGGCCGTGGATACAAAAAAGCCCATCATTACCAAAAAGTGCAGAAGACGACAGATATCAACATTGATGATGCGCTAGATAGCTTAGTTAAAAGCCCTGTCACCTCTAAAGCTTTTGCTGCCTATGAAGCTGAAGACACAGGTCTAACAACAATACCAGAGCGTATATTTATGAATGGACTTATCAAGCATACAGGTATTGCTTTGGCGATTATCATACCGCTGGCGGCGTTTTCAGCCTACGCAGCGACGCCGCCCGTCAATACCACGGCTAAAGCTGGGGTGACAGCGAACGCAACGACGGATAAAACCAGCACAGAAACCTTATTCATTAAGCCAAATGCAATTATCCATAAATCTGCTAGCGTGCCAACTACAGTTGATAGCGTTGATCTAAAAAAATACGCTGGTACTTGGTACGAGATAGGGCGTTTGCCGATGTATTTTCAGCGCAACTGTGCCAGTGATGTGACGGCGACGTATGTTGAAAAAACTGACGGTTCAGGCATTAAGGTGATTAATCAATGCAAAGCACAAGATGGTTCAGCCATTACTGCAGAAGGTTTAGCTAAACCAGCTGATGCTTCAGGTAGTAAATTAAAAGTTACTTTTTTACCGTCGTGGATTCGCTGGTTGCCTGTTGGCCGCGCTGATTATTGGGTGCTTGCTCGTGATGCAGACTACAAAACGGCATTGGTTGGCACGCCGGATAAAGAATATTTATGGTTACTGGCTCGTTCGCCAAATGTTAGCCAAGAAACTTATGCAAAATATCGCCAAATTGCCCAAAAGCAGGGCTACGACTTAAAAGAATTTAAACTTACCCCGCAGACCAATCAGGCCGTAAAGTTGGTTCCTTAAGCTTTTTATCACTATGCATGGCATAACCATATAAGTATCTTATAATTATCATATTTTTGTTTGATTTATAGTTATTTGACAATAGAGCAGCAGTGCAAGCTGCCTTGATTTTTATCAAGCAACTTATAAAGCTATGAAAAACGCGATAAGTACGTCAAATTAGGTTATCACTAGCAAAATAGGGCGTTTTAGGCTAGAATCTACCTTATCTAAAGACGGTTACGATAAAGACTGTAACGCTAGTTAGTGATAGTTACTATTGTCAATCACTACCGCTAAAGTCGAACATGACCGTTTTAATATCATTATTTAAGTAATGATAACCTATCTATTTATATTTCTTTCTACTTTACAGCTACCTAATTACTGACCAAAAGGATGTTTCTCGTGAGCAACGCTGATACCTTACGCCAATTACATCAAGACCATTTGAGCAATTATAACCAACAAGAGCAACAAGCCATCGAGCTTATGGGGCTATTAAATAAGCTTTATAATGAGCAAGATGTGCAAGTGACATTGTTTGGTGATACGCTAGATACAACTTCTGTGGGTCGAATATTGGCATTGCATCAAAAAGTCGCGCTACGTGATAAAGGTGCTCAATCTATTGAGGTGGCGGATACCTTAGCGATGGTTAAAACGCTTGCAGAGAATAAAGACATCCAAGCGGTGCGTATCGACGTTGGTCAATTAATTGCTAATGACAGTGATTTACAAGCGGCATTACAGTCTATTAATAATGACAATGCAGCTAGCAATGGCGCAAAGGATGTGGTGCTGTATGGTTTTGGCCGTATTGGTCGTATCTTAACGCGTCTTTTATTGTCACAAGCGTCAAGCGCTAAAGGCTTACAGCTAAAAGCCATTGTGGTGCGTCCAGCAGCAGCGGGCGATTTGGCTAAGCGTGCTTCATTGCTGGAGCGCGATTCAATCCATGGCAGCTTCGCTGGTGGCGTCGTTGTCGATGACGAAAACAATGGTTTGATTATCAATGGCCGCTTTGTGCAAGTGATTTATGCCAAAGACCCAAGCGAGATTGACTATACGGCTTATGGTATCAACGATGCATTGGTCATCGATAATACTGGCATCTGGAAAGATGAAGACGGTCTTGGCAAGCATTTGCAATCGACTGGTGTGAAAAAAGTATTGCTAACGGCTCCAGCTGGTGGTGAGATTAAAAACGTCGTTTATGGTGTAAACAACGATACGGTCGGCGATGACACTATCGTCAGTGCAGCGAGCTGTACGACCAACGCGATTACCCCAACGCTCAAAGTTTTAAATGATGAGTACGGTATCGAGAATGGTCACGTAGAAACTATTCACTCGTTCACCAACGATCAAAACTTAATTGATAATTATCATAAAGCCGATCGACGCGGGCGCAGTGCAGTATTGAATATGGTTATCACCAGTACTGGCGCGGCAAAAGCAGTTGGTAAAGCCCTACCAGAGCTTAGCGGTAAATTGACGGGTAATGCGATTCGTGTACCAACGCCAAACGTCAGCTTAGCGATTTTGAACTTAAACCTTAAAACGGCGCCAGCCAGTGCCGATGCGTTAAATGAGTTCATGCGTAAAGTGTCTAATAGCAGTCAGTGGCAAACTCAGATTGCTTATACAGATTCTACCGAAGCAGTATCGACTGATTTTGTCGGTGATACGCATGTGGGTATCGTTGATGCGCAGGCGACTATTTTGACAGACAATCATGCTATCGTTTATATTTGGTACGATAACGAAGTTGGCTATAGCACGCAGGTATTACGTTTGGCTACGCAAATGGCTGGCATCAGCTATGCGAAAATTCCAGCGTAAAAATTTGCACAGATGCTATCTTAGCCGTTTGTATTTAGATAAAATGCTAAGGCAAAATAGCGCGACGAAAGTAAGTTTTATCCTAGATAAATCGGTGTAAATTATTAACGGCAGTACTCAAACACCCGATAGTCCGAATGGTTATCGGGTGTTGTTGTCATGATAGATGCTAAGCGTGGTATGACATTTTAGCGAATACCGTTTTAAAGAAGATTTTATATTTTTTAAGTTATTCATAACTACCAAACATATAGCTACCACCTAAAATACAGTCGTGGACTGTAGCCAGTTGATAAGCTGGATGGTAAATAAAGGAACGTAAGATGCGATTTATTGATGAAGCCGTCGTAACGGTAAAAGCAGGTGACGGTGGTAACGGAATCGCCAGTTTTCGCCGAGAAAAGTATGTCCCACGCGGTGGCCCTGACGGTGGCGATGGCGGTAAGGGCGGCGATGTCTATGTCATTGCCGATGACAATACCAACACCTTAGTTGACTACCGTTATACCCGTCGTTATGACGCCATGCGCGGTGAAAACGGTCATAGTAAGAACTGTTCAGGTAAAGGCTCTGACGATATCTATTTGCCGGTTCCTATTGGTACGACCGTGGTTGATACCGAAACCGACGAAGTATTAGGCGATTTGATTGAAATTGGTCAAACGTTACTGATTGCCAAAGGCGGCGACGGCGGTCTGGGTAATACCCATTTTAAAAGCTCGACCAACCAAGCACCGCGCAAAGCCACTTCAGGTTTTGAAGGCGAGTTAAAGGTGCTGAAGTTTGAGCTAAAAGTAGTCGCTGACGTTGGTCTGATTGGTTTACCTAACGCGGGTAAATCAACCTTTATCCGTCAGGTATCTGCCGCCAAACCTAAGGTTGCCGATTATCCCTTTACCACATTAGTGCCAAACTTAGGCGTGGTTGATATCGGTCGTCACCGCTCATTTGTGATGGCAGATATTCCGGGTTTAATCGAAGGCGCGTCAGAAGGCGCAGGACTTGGCATTCGTTTTTTAAAGCATGTCGCTCGTACACGCCGTCTGTTACACTTGGTTGATGTAAAACCGATCGATGGCAGTGATCCAGTAGAAAACGCGCGCGTGATTTTAAATGAGCTTGAGCGTTTTTCACCTGAATTGGCCAATTTGCCACAGATTTTGGTGCTAAATAAAATCGACCAGGTTGCCGAAGAAGACTTAAACGAGCTTTGTACGCATATTGTGGCTGAGCTTGGCTGGACAGGTATGGTATTTCGTACCGCAACCTTGACCGGCGAAGGCGTTGATGCGATTAAGTACCATTTGATGAATGAGATCGAGCGCGAGCGCGAGCGTGAACTCGAAGATCCGATTTTTGCTGAAGCCCAAAAAGAGCGTTTTGAGCGCTTAGAAGCAGAAGTTCGTTTGAATACCGAAGCGCAGCGTGAAGCCTATCGTGCGGCTCGTAAAGCAGCGCGTGAAGGTACCACTTTAGACGACGATGACGATTTTGATGATGGCGTCGAAGTGGTATACGTTCCCTAATATATCTGCGCTTAAATGTATCTGACTTTAAATATATTTAGGGTTAAATTGGCAAAAGTTAATGTTTCGTTTTTTAAATAGGTGTGTGTACAGTTTTAATATAATCCACGTAATTCATTTACCCTAGCAACAGGAGTTTATATGGTAGTTGACATAGAGAACACGACAGAAGAAGCAAGGTTTGTTAAGCAAGCTCGCAACTTTGATATTCGGCGCGTTATTGTCAAGATTGGCTCATCGCTATTAACCAATAATGGACGAGGGCTTGATCGAACTGCCATTTACGAATGGGCAAAGCAGATTGCCAAACTGCATAAGCAAGGCGTGGAAGTATTACTTGTGTCATCAGGTGCTGTTGCTGAAGGCGTGGTACGGATGAATCTGGACGAGCGCCCAAGAAAACTGGCGGCGCTACAAGCGTGTGCGTCCATCGGTCAGATGGGCTTGATTGAAACTTGGTGGTCAGCACTAATTCAGCATGGTATTCAAAGCTCGCAGTTGTTATTGACCCACGATGATTTGTCCAACCGTAGCCGCTATTTAAATACCACGGGAGCATTGACGCAGTTATTAGAATGGCGTGTGCTGCCCGTAATCAATGAAAACGATACCATTACCATTGATGAGATTAAATTCGGTGATAATGACACCTTAGGCGCGATGGCAGCGGCAATGGTCAATGCCGATTTATACATTATCTTAACCGATCAAGATGGCGTCTTTACTGATAATCCGCGTAATAATCCGAATGCCAAAATGATTCGCCAAGAGCGGGCGATGGCCGATTACTTATTTGATATCGCCGGTGACGGCGGCAAACTTGGTCGTGGCGGTATGCTGACTAAAATTCGTGCTGGACGCTTGGCTGCCATGGGTGGTTGTCCAACGGTTATCGTGAGCGGCGCTATCGACGATGTCATCACGCGCGTGGTTTCTGGCGAAGCCGTTGGTACGTTATTGACCACTAATGACGAAGATAAAATCATTGCTCGTAAACAGTGGTTAGCGGCGCATTTGCGCATGTCAGGCACGCTCATTGTAGACGCTGGGGCTGCAAAAGCGGTTGTCGAACATCACAAGAGCTTATTGCCAGTTGGCGTCGTCGAAGTCCGCGGTGATTTTGATGAAGGTGATGTGGTTGAGATTGTCAATCAAGACACGGGCGAGCGTATCGCTGTTGGTCAAGTAAACTTCTCATCGCGTGACGCCTGCCGTGTGGCTCGTGAGCGTACAGAGCAGTTCGATAGAATTCTTGGTAACAAAGAAGAGCGCGTGGTCATGGTACATCGCGACAATTTAGCGTTAACCGTGTAGTTATACCCCTTTAATCGGTAGGTGTTGTCAAAGCTTAATAGTAAATGGCATTTAATATAAAGAAGCTGATATCAAATGATTATGAAGCTTTTTAGGATTAAATGCCGCTATCTATGCGTTATAAGCGTTTATTAATCTTTTCTTTCACTTATTTTATCTTGCCCTGTTATTTATTTTATTGAATATAGGGCTGTTTTGGAGAGTTGTACATGAGTGCTTCAGACAGTAACCATGCGCTTGAGCAGAACTTTGCGCCTTTAAAAAACGATAGATTGCTACGAGCACTCCGCTTTGAGCCCATAGATACCACGCCCGTATGGATGATGCGCCAAGCCGGCCGTTATTTACCAGAATATAAAGCCACCCGTGCCGAAGCCGGTGATTTTATGAGCCTATGTAAAGATACGGCGCGTGCGACCGAAGTCACTTTGCAGCCGCTGCGCCGTTATGAGTTGGACGCCGCGATTTTATTCAGTGATATTTTGACCATTCCTGATGCCATGGGGCTAGGACTATATTTTGAAACAGGCGAGGGTCCGAAGTTTAAGCATCCGATTCGTACGCAAGCGGATTTAGACAGATTACCTGTGCTCGATATGAATGACTCGCTTGATTATGTCATGCGCGCGGTGACGAGCATTCGTAAAGCACTAAACGGACAAGTGCCGTTATTCGGCTTTTCTGGTAGTCCTTGGACGCTAGCGACTTACATGATTGAAGGCGGCAGCTCAAAAGATTACCGCTATACCAAAGGTTTCTTATATAGCAATCCGGAGTTTTTACATCAATTATTAGATAAATTGGCAACGTCAGTGATTGATTATTTGGATGCGCAAGTGGTTGCTGGCGCACAAATTTTGCAGATATTTGACAGCTGGGGTGGGGCGCTTGGTCATCGTCAGTTTGTGAATTTCTCGCATGCCTATAATAAGCGTATTGTCGCTGAGCTAAAGGTACGTCATCCAGAAATCCCAGTCGTGCTATTTACCAAAGGCGGTGGATTGTGGCTTAATGTGCAAGCGGATAGTGAGGCCGATGCGCTAGGTTTAGACTGGACGATGCCTATTGATCGCGCCCGTCAAGTATTGACAGAAAGTCAGCGCCAATTGACTAAGCAACATAAAAAACTACAAAGTAGCAAAGCCATTCAGGGTAATTTAGACCCCGCAACCTTGTATGGCTCGCCTGCGACCATCCGTGCTGAAGTTAATGCGATGCTCGATAGCGCTTACGCCAGTGGCGAAAAAACCGGCTATGTGGCAAACTTAGGTCATGGTATTACCCAGTGGGTCAACCCTGATAATGCCAAAGTCTTTATCGATGCGGTACACGATTACAAAATTTAAGTTATAAAACTTAATATCGTTAATTATTAAAAAATCAACGTTTAAAAGCGCTAGTAGTAGCGCTTATATTTACGTATTAAAAGAAAAAGGAATATCTTATGATTTCAGCAGCGATTGTCGGTGGCACAGGCTATACAGGTATTGAGCTGATTCGCTTATTGTCTGCCCATCCTGAAGTGTCTATTGATTTGCTAACCTCGCGTAGCGAAGCGGGCACCCGCGCTGATGAGATATTCCCAAGTTTACGCGGTATCTCAGACATCGTCTTTAGTGATTTGGGCGATGAGACACTTGCTACCTTACAAAAGTGCGACGTGGTGTTTTTTGCCACCCCGCATGGCGTGGCGATGAAGCAAGCTGAGGCGTTAACGGCAGCGGGCGTCAAGGTTATTGATTTGGCGGCGGATTTTCGCTTGCAGTCATTAGCAGATTTTGAGCATTGGTATCAGCAAGCGCATGCCTGTCCTAAATTGTTAAAGACAGCCGTTTATGGCTTACCTGAAATCAACCGCGAAAAATTGGCCGATGCATTAGTTGTCGGTAACCCTGGCTGCTACCCAACTACCGCTATTTTGGGCTTAAAACCTATTATCGATGCGCAAAATCAGCAAGCCGAAAGGCTGGTTGAGTCGCGTATCGTTATCGATGCAAAATCTGGCGTTTCCGGTGCTGGTCGGCAAGCGAAGCTCGCGCTTAACTATGCGGAAACCACCGATAATTTTAAAGCGTATAGCGTTGAAGGTCATCGGCATTTACCAGAGATTGAGCAGGGTGTTGCCCAACTATTAGAAAGTCAGTTTGACCATCGTATACGTTTTTTACCGCATCTGGTGCCAATGATACGCGGTATGCTGAGCTCTATTCATTTAGAGCTTACCGAAGCAGGCACTGCTATCGATTGGCAGCAAGTATTTGAGAGAAGCTATGCGGCAGAGCCGTTTGTCGATGTGATGCCAAAGGGACTTTATCCTGATACGCGCAGCGTGCGAGCCAGTAATCGTTTGCGTATTGGTATTCACCAAGATAATGCACGTGCTGAGCTGACGGTGATTGTCGTGCAAGACAATTTGGTGAAAGGTGCTGCTGGGCAGGCCGTACAAAATATGAATGTGATGTTTGGTTTCGATGAATCGATGGGCTTAGACTTTGCCCCTATCGTTCCTTAACAGATGTCTAGCCATTAACAAATCCCTCATATTTATGGTGCTAGGTATTGATTATAAATTCCGCTATAATAACCTGCCTTTATTGTTAAGAGATATCGTCTAAATGCGTTTGAAGAGTGCACCACGCCTTTGCCAACAGCCTGCACGAGTATTGTGCCAAGACTCTGTTTCCTATGATGTGGGGCACGATGCGCATCTCTCTTATTCTCATTACCAACAGAGTCATGCGTTGATAAATAGCCCTATTATTAGCAGCCCGCTTATTGGTAATAAGCAACGAGGCGCTTCTACCTTAGTATTGGCATTATTCGTGGTGACAGTATTGGTGACCGCTGGAGTTGGACTGGCTTTTGGTCATAAACTTGGCTATCAGCGCGGCTATTATTCGATGCAAGCAGAAACTCAGCAAGCGGTGATTACCAGTAAAGAAGCCACGCAGGAGCTAAAAGATTTACGCCTTAGCAGCAAAATTGCCACCAATGAAGCAGCTACTGCTAAGCAAGAGTTAGAAATAAGTTTGGCAAATTTAAAAGAGCTACGCGAAAATCAACAGGAATTGACGGTTGAAAATAAACAATTAGCCCAACTTAATGAAATATATGCCGAGCTTGTTAGTAAAAATGGCGGCATGCCTTTACAGATACTTGGGGCGCAAATTAAGCCTTTGCCTGAAAACGCTTTTGAGTACGGCTTTGACGTGGCTATGCTGGCCAGCGACGGCAAAGCTAAGCGCTTAAAACCTACTTTAACCTTACTGAATGACAATGACTTTGTAGAAGTGCCGCTTGAGCCGGCAAGTTATACCATCGATGGCATAACGCGAATCCGCGGCCGCTTTATGATGCCAACAGGCTTTAAACCTTTGCAAGTGAAATTAAGCTTAAGCGCAGGCGGACAAGAATTGGAGCAATTATACGACTGGAAGCTTGGTGATAAGGTTGATAGCATGCCGTTGTCACTTTTAGATTTGCCAGAAGTTGATGAAAGCCCCATTGAGCCTTAAGTTTTTGTTATTTGATTGAAATTTATTTTATTGAATTTTATTTTATTGAATTTTATTTTATTGAATTTTAGATTTTTAATGTATTAATACTTTCTTGTCTTATGCTAAGTGATAGCTAGACAGGTCTGCTACTCTTTTTTAATCCTCTTTATGCTGTTACAGCATCGCTATTAATTTGTACGCTAATTATGATAAAACAACCGATATTACATTCAACGCCAACTGTTGCTGATTGGCATTTCCCAAATACGCCGCTGCGTCTGGCGCAAGATGGCGATACCGAGGGCGAAACTTCACCACAAGCCGATGTATTGGTCGCTGAGCCAGAAGTGGCAAAACCGCCGATGTATGCAGTGGTCATGTATAACGATAACTACACGCCGATGGAGTTTGTCGTCTATGTGCTACAATCAGAGTTTCGTCATAGTATGGATACAGCGGTTGAAATTATGCTGACCATTCACAATAGCAGCAAAGGTATTGCCGGTATTTACCCAAAAGACATTGCTGAAACCAAAGCCAAAAAAGTCAACAGCTTGGCGCACCGTGAAGGTTATCCTTTATTGACTCAAATCGAGCCGCATCAGGGCGAATAATTTTTTAGCCTATTGTGTCTTAAGTTTTCTCTAGATGCTGTTGATTCTAATTACTTCTTTATTTCTTACCTTTTTATTTATGACAAGAACAGGCTAGAGCAAACCTGCTGTATTCGCTAATGGTTTGCTCTAATCTATTTGTCTACTGGATTCCTGCCTTTTTAAATTTATTGTCACTATTTATTGTCACTCCTTTAATTCTCTTTTATTAATCTTCCTAGCTTTGTATTTCCTGCTTGATTTTTCTTTCATATCACCCATATATTAGAGTATACCCTTGTACACTCAACCGTAGTAAACCTCACATTTTTTCATATCGTTTTAGTACCTTTTATCTCTGTTAAATTCAACCGTGAATTTTAAAAATAGCCGCTCGTAGTACTTTATTGCTTATTTGTCGCTTTAATACTGCATAATAAATATTGCGCAATAAAGGTCTAGTGGACACTTCGATACATTTTAGTCAGCGTTAAAAGATTGACTATGGTTAAGTATCGTGTTGAGATAAAGGTAAGACGCAAACAGTACTCAAGTCATGGAAGACATCATTCAATAATATGCAGTAATGTCTGTTAATAATCCCAACATTGCCCTTGAACAATCCATCTATCGCCCTGATTTAGTTACTAACTCATTCATAAAGCTATCAATAATAAGATAGGTACAACCGTAGGAAGTCCTTATGTTAAGTCGTCATCTTGAAGTTTCTTTGCGTTTAGCAATGACACTTGCGCGCCAAAAATCGCATGAGTATCTCACTGTTGAACATCTGCTATTGGCGTTACTGGAAAATACCAATGCTGCCAATACGTTGACTGCTTGCAATGCCAATGTTTCAACGTTGCGTAGTGAGCTAGAAGCTTATATCAATAAGCATACACCAACCGTGGACGCAGATTCTGAACAATCACCACAGCCAACCCAAAGCTTTGACCGCATTTTACAGCGTGCTATTTTCCACGTGCAGTCTATTGGTGGCGGGCGTTTAGTGGAAGGTTCTGATATTTTAGTATCGATGTTCTCAGAGCATGATACCTATGCCGTTTATTTGCTTAAAAAACAAGGCATCAGCCGCCTTGAGCTGACCCAGTATTTATCACATGGTCAAGACAAAGACGAGCCATCTGAGCCACGTGCTTCAATGACTGGTGAGCGCCGTAGTGCGTCAGAAAAAACCAGTAAAGATCCGTTGGTTGAATTTGCAACTAACTTAAACCAACGCGCCGCTGAAGGTAAAACTGACCCATTAATTGGTCGTGGCCCTGAAATTGAGCGTGCTGCCCAAGTACTATGTCGCCGCCGTAAAAATAACCCACTATTGGTCGGTGAGCCAGGCGTGGGTAAGACTTCAATTGCCGAAGGTTTGGCGTGGTTAATTATTAATGATAAAGCACCAAAACCTTTAAATGGCTGCGTGATTTATAGCCTAGATATCGGCTCATTAATCGCTGGTACTAAGTACCGCGGTGATTTTGAAAAACGCATGAAATCACTACTTGATGCGTTAAAGAAAAAACCCAATGCGATTTTGTTTATCGATGAGATTCATATGATTATTGGCGCAGGCTCGTCAATGAGTAGCAATATGGACGTCTCAAACTTAATCAAACCCGCCCTTGCCAATGGTGAGCTGCGCTGTATTGGTTCAACAACCTTTACTGAATATCGTCAGGTGTTTGAAAAAGACCATGCCTTGTCGCGCCGTTTCCAAAAGATTGATGTGAAAGAACCAAGTGTCGATGACAGTATCGATATTTTACGTGGGTTGAAACCGCGTTACGAAGAGTTCCATAACGTCGAATATACCGACGAAGCCTTGGTCACTGCTGTGCAATTATCGGCGAAACACATTCACGAGCGCTTTTTACCCGATAAAGCCATCGATGTCATCGATGAAGCGGGTGCTTATAAGCGCTTGGGCATCGTCGCGGATTTGGGTGATATTGACGCTGAAGAAAGCTTTATTGCCAATTTAGAACAAGATTTTGATGCGCAAATTGATGCCGATGAAGAAGGTCTTGGGGTTGAGGCTGACGATGACAGCCTTGATGAAACAAGCACTGCTAACGAAATGCAAGAAGAAGCAGATACGGCAAAAGCCAATGATAAAGCCAATGGCTCTAAAAAATCTAAAGGCAAACGCGCACCGATAAAAATCGATGTTGCTGATATCGAAGCCATCATTGCTAAGCTTGCGCGTATTCCGCCTAAATCCGTATCCAGTGATGATAAGAGCATTCTTGAGCATTTAGATCGTGATCTTAAGCACTTGGTATTTGGTCAAGATGAAGCGATTGAAACCTTGGCGGATGCGATTAAACTGTCGCGTGCTGGTCTAAAAGCGCCGGATAAACCAATTGGCTCGTTTATGTTTGCTGGTCCAACCGGAGTTGGTAAAACAGAAGTATCACGTCAATTAGCAAACTTATTGGGTGTTGAGTTGGTTCGCTTTGATATGTCAGAGTATATGGAAGCGCATACAGCGTCACGTCTGATTGGTGCGCCTCCTGGTTATGTTGGTTATGACCAAGGCGGTTTGCTAACCGAAAAAATCAATCAGCATCCGCATTGCGTCTTGCTGCTTGATGAAATCGAAAAAGCGCACCCTGATGTCTTTAACTTGTTATTACAAGTGATGGATCATGGTACCTTGACTGATAACAATGGCCGCGTGGCCATCTTTAAACAAGTCATTATCATTATGACCACCAACGTCGGTGCTGAAAGTATCAGCCGCTCTTCGATGGGCTTCACGCAGCAAGACCATAGCCGCGACAATACCGAAGCGCTTAAACGCGTCTTTACCCCTGAGTTCCGTAACCGTTTGGATGCGATTATTCAGTTCAACGCCTTAGATACCTCGGTCGTGGTTTCTGTAGTCGATAAGTTCTTGGTTGAGCTACAAGTACAGCTCGATGATAAGCAAGTGACGCTCGAGATTGACGATGAAGTCCGTGATTACTTGGCGGAAAAAGGCTATGATCGCCTAATGGGAGCGCGTCCTATGCAGCGCCTCATTCAAGACGAGATTAAAAAACCACTCGCAAGTATGATTTTGTTTGGTGATTTGGTAAACGGCGGGGTCGTACATTTAAGCTTAGAGCCCAAAGAAGATAGTGAGCAAGACAGTGATACGGTTAAGCTTGATAAAAATAGCGCTAAATATTCGGATAAAGGGTCAACCGACAGTCGTATTATCTTAACGGTCGTTGAGACCCATGAGCCGCATCCAGATTCTGAGTCACTAGCTAGCTAAGGTTTTGCTATTGATATAATAACAACAGTTACGGCGTTATAAAAACGGTTACAATGGTAGCCGTTTTTTTATTGCTATAATTTATTGAATGACATTATCTCTTATACTCCTATAAAAAATAAAAAAGGACCTATCATGGAATTATTTGATGAAAAATCTGTAAAAACAGAGGCGCAAAAAAAAGCGATTTTAGATAATGTGCGCTTGCCAGAAGATTGGAAACAAGCCTTAGCAGAAGAATTGACTTCTGATAATATGGATAACTTGCGCGCTTTTTTAAAAAAAGCTTATCAATCAGGTGATAGTATTTATCCGCCGGCTCCCTTAATGTTTAATGCATTAAATCTTACGCCGTTATCACAGGTGAAGGTAGTAATATTGGGACAAGACCCTTATCATGGACCAGGGCAGGCGATGGGTTTATCGTTTTCAGTACCAAAAGCCATACCAAAACCGCCGTCTTTAAATAATGTACTAAAAGAGATGGCAGATGATATCGGTATTGCGCCTTCAAAGCATGGTGATTTAACCTATTGGGCGCAGCAAGGCGTGTTATTGCTAAATAGCTCTTTGACCGTGAAAGAAAGCGAGCCAAACAGCCATCAAAATCAAGGCTGGGAGCAGTTTACTGATGCTGTGATTGATGTGGTCAATGAGCAAACTGAGCATACGGTATTTATTTTATGGGGCAGTAAAGCGCAGAAAAAGGGTAAATATATCAATACCGATAAACATCTGATTCTGACCGCTGTCCATCCATCGCCGTTGGCTGCTAACCGTGGTGGGTTTTTTGGTTCTAAGCCGTTTTCTAAAACCAATGATTATCTAATACAGCATGGTCAAACGCCCATCGATTGGCAGTTACCGCAATAAATGAAAAATACGCAAAATATAAGCTTGCAGCCTTATCAATTAACAAGTAGTCCGCTATCAACACATGCATTTTGGTTAGTTGACGATGTTAAGTGGATGCAAAAAGCGCTTAATCTTGCTAAGCAAGGCGCTGCACGTGAAGAAGTGCCCGTAGGAGCAATACTGGTACACAATCAGCAGATGATAGGTCAAGGTTTTAATGAGCCGATTGGACGCCATGACGCAACCGCCCATGCTGAAATTGTTGCACTAAGGGATGCCTGCAGGCATTTAAACAATTATCGCTTGCCGCTTCAGACAACGTTATATGTGACTTTAGAGCCGTGCACTATGTGTATTGGCGCGCTGATTCATGCTCGCGTCGATAGGCTTATCTATGCAGCAAGCGAGCCAAGGGCTGGTATGGTTGGTAGTCAAATGAACTTGGCTGCCGAACCTTTTTATAATCATCGTATTCAAGTGTATAAAGGCTTATGTCATGAACATAGCAGTCAGATGCTAAAGGCTTTTTTCCGGCAGCGTCGACAAGTGTCCAAACAGAATAAAAGATAAAAAAGTCAGCCCAAACCATTAACAAGATATTGTTCACATTGCTAGTGATGGAGAAGTTTGTTTGCTATACTAGCGCCCTATTTGCTTATGCATCTGTCTATTATCGTACAAGCGTTTGATAGCACAGGGAAATTCTTTGTTTACCAAGAAGTCAGCTTTGCTGACGATTAAGTGAGTGTTATGTCCGCTTTTATACCTGATACTAATAACAATAGTGAGACGCCGTCATTGCGCTATCCAGTTATCTGTATTGACGGTCCAAGTGGGGCGGGTAAAGGTACGGTTACGTGGCGTTTAGCGCAAACCTTGGGCTATCAGCTGCTTGATTCAGGGGCATTATATCGCATTGTTGGTTTAAAAGCGTTTGAAGCAGGTCTGATTACAGCAGATGCCAACCAAGCGATTGATGAGACTGCGTTATTAGAGTTGACCCAAAGCTTACAGATTGTTTTTGAGCCCAATAGCGATTCAGGACGCGTGGATATCATTGTCAATGGCACTAAGATTGGCGAGCAAGTACGCAATGAAACCGTTGGCGGTTATGCTTCACAAGTCGCAGTTTATCCAAAGGTGCGTCAAGCATTGCTTAAATTGCAGCAAGATATGGCGACCCAATCAGGATTGGTCGCTGATGGTCGCGACATGGGCACGGTAGTTTTCCCCGATGCCGATGTTAAGGTCTATCTGACGGCAAGTGCCAAAGCCCGTGCTGAGCGCCGTGTCACACAGCTTTTAAAGGCTGGACAAACGGCAGATTTTGATGCGATTCTTACGACGATTAAAGCCCGTGATGAGCGTGATGAAAACCGAGAAGCAGCACCATCAAAGCCTGCAGAAGATGCATTAGTGCTGGATAGCTCAAACCTAGACGCTGATGCGGTTTATGAGCTGATAAAAAGACATTGTCAGGATAAGGGTATTAGTTTTAATCGTTAATAAAAACAACATTTTAAGTACTAAAAGGTTTCCTATGGCTTCCGTTTTAGTATAAAATTGTATAAATATAAGTAAGACAGTCGTTGCTAGTGAGTTCGCTGAAAACTGCTTATTAGCAACAACCGTTTTTTTATATGGCTATATAAGATATAAAACCAGTATTTCGTTTTATACAGTCATAAATTTGATCCGTACTGTGCTGGACAGGATACGGCTATACAAAGGTAGACATAATGGAATCATTTGCTGAACTATTTGAAGCGAGCATCGAAGAAACAGGTCTTGATATCGAGCGTGGCTCGGTTATCACTGGTACTGTTGTAGCCATCGATAGCGATTGGATCACGGTAGATACTGGTCTTAAATCTGAAGGTATCGTCGCTCGTGAAGAGTTTTTAAGCGAAGAAGGCGAACTTGAAGTTGAGGTTGGCGATACAGTTGACGTCGTGGTTGAAGCGGTTGATAACGGTATGGGTCAAACCTTACTGTCACGCGAAAAAGCCAAACGCGTTGAAACTTGGAATTTCCTTGAGAAAATCTCTGACAACGATGAGATCGTTAAAGGTATTATTTCTAGCAAAGTAAAAGGTGGCTTTACCGTTGATATCGGTTCAGTTCGCGCGTTCTTACCAGGTTCATTGGTAGACGTCCGTCCGATTCGTGATACCACGCATCTAGAAGGCAAAGAGCTAGAATTTAAAGTTATCAAACTTGATCAAAAACGTAACAACGTCGTGGTAAGTCGCCGCGCTGTTATGGAAGCTGAAAACTCAGCTGAGCGTGAAGAGCTATTGAACAAGCTTGAAGAAGGTATTGAGATCGAAGGTATCGTTAAAAACCTAACTGATTACGGTGCATTCGTTGATCTTGGCGGTATTGATGGTCTATTGCACATCACTGACATGGCATGGCGCCGCATCAAGCACCCATCTGAGGTGGTTGAAGTGGGTCAAGACCTAAAAGTTAAAGTATTAAAGTTTGACCGTGAGCGCAATCGCGTAAGCTTAGGTCTAAAACAACTTGGAACGGATCCTTGGGATAACGTTGCCGGTACTTACCCAGTAGGTAGCGTGGTTAAAGCACGCGTCACCAACCTAACTGATTATGGTTGTTTCGCTGAGATTTCTGAAGGCATCGAAGGTCTAGTTCACGTATCAGAGATGGATCATACCAACAAAAACATTCACCCATCAAAAGTTGTACAAGTGGGCGACGAAGTTGAAGTGATGATCCTTGATATCGACGAAGAGCGTCGCCGTATCAGCTTAGGTATCAAACAAACTCTTGCTAACCCATGGGATGAGTTTGATAAGAAACATGAGCGCGGTGATAAAATTACTGGTACGATCAAATCTATCACTGATTTCGGTATCTTTATCGGTCTAGACGGTGGTATCGATGGTCTTGTCCATCTATCTGATATCTCTTGGAACGAAACTGGCGAAGAAGCTATCCGTAACTACAACAAAGGCGACACCGTTGAAGCAATGGTATTGTCTGTAGATTCAGAAGCCAACCGTATCAGTTTAGGCATCAAACAGTTAAGCTCTGATCCATTCAACGAATACCTAGTCAACAATGACCGCGGTGCTATCGTTAATGGTAAAGTAAAAGAAGTAGACGCGAAAGGTGCGACTATCGAACTTGCTGACGAAGTAGAAGCTTATTTACGTGCTTCTGAGATTCAACGTGACCGCGTTGAAGATGCAACCAAGCATCTATCTGTTGGTGATGACGTTGAAGCAAAAATCATCAGTGTGGATCGCAAGACTCGTAACATCAACTTGTCAATCAAAGCAAAAGACGAAGCTGAAGAGCGTCAAGCGATTAAAGAATTGGGAAGCACTGGTACGACTGCTGCTGCCGGTTCTGATGCCCAGCCAAAAACCATTGGTGACTTGATCAAAGAACAAATGCAGTAAGCAGTAGTTTGTTGATATAGTTATACTATAAAAAGAAAGCGACTCCGGTCGCTTTTTTTTATGATTAAATTTGAGTGGCGGTAAATGAAGAAGGAATTGCTGTAAAAGGGCAAACTCTTATTCCTATTTAGACCAATATCCGCTATCATTTGCAACATTGAATAACGAGATATGAACGTAAAATTAAACAGTCCTCAATTGTTTAATATATTTCTTCATCATCTTATCCATTAATCAATAAGGTCCATGTGATAATGCAGCAAGCAATTAACAAGTCCGAATTTATTAGTAATCTGAGTGCAAATTGTGACAACATGACAGACACTGTCGTCGATGATGCAGTACGCGAAATATTAAATTTGATGACCGATACCTTAGCCAATGATGGCCGAGTAGAGGTGCGTGGCTTTGGTAGTTTTTGTCTTCATCATCGCCGTGCCCGCATGGGACGCAACCCTAAAACAGGCGAAAGCGTTCCAGTACCAGCGAAAGCCATTCCGCACTTTAAGCCAGGCAAAGCGCTGCGTGAAGCGGTCAATGCCAAGGTAGCGAACGGTTAATAAAGCAGAGCCGTCAGAATGTCCGCGTTCTTTGTTAAACGGTTCATACGATTAAACATAAAAGGATATCTCTGATGCGTATTTTACTACTGGTATTACTGTTTCTAAGCTTCGCTTATTCGCTCGGTTTGGTATTGGCCAATAACACTGAAGTTGGGGTGAATCTACTTTTTTCTCAAGCACCGACGATGAATTTGGGCTTATTACTGATTCTGTGCTTAATACTAGGCATTGTGATTGGCATGTTACTCGCGTTGCTTATCTTCCGCGTGCTACAAAATAAATGGGAAATCTCACGGTTACAAAAGCTAAATGCTAATCTGCAAGAGCAAGTGACGCAGGCTATCGTCATTGACCGTCAGGCAAACGCACCATCGGTACAAGAAGCGGTTTACGGCGCGACAGCGTCCAATGTACAAGATGACAGCGTTATCGATATAGACGATGGTGCTACTTTAAACAAGCAAAAGCGCGATTATTGAGTGCTGACCAAGCATTTTGTATTAGTACATTTATATAATCATTTAATAAACTGATAAAAAGTGGCACAACTATGAACAACACCGACCATTCTCCAGTCATCGTTGCACTGGATAATATGACTAAAGATGCCTCTTTAGCGCTGGCGGACCAATTAGATCCAGCATTATGTCGCTTAAAAGTCGGCAAAGAGCTGTTTACCCGCTGCGGTCCAGACATTGTTAAAGCGCTACAGCAGCGGGATTTTGACGTGTTTTTGGACTTGAAATTTCATGACATACCGAATACCACGGCACAAGCGGTACTTACAGCTGCCGAGCTTGGTGTATGGATGGTCAACGTGCATGCAAGCGCGGGCTTAGAGGCGATGTCGCTGGCTAAGCAGCGCTTGATGGACGGTAATTTTGAGACATTGCTGATTGCCGTCACTGTGCTGACTTCTATGGACAATGAGGCACTGACGCAAACGGGTATCACCGACGGCTTGGATGCACAAGTGAGCCGTTTGGCACAATTGACCAAGCAAGCTGGGCTCGATGGCGTGGTTTGCTCAGCGCAAGAGGCCAAAACGCTTAAAGCATTATGTGGGCAAGATTTTAAGCTGGTCACCCCGGGTATTCGTTTATTAAACGACAATACGGATGATCAAAAACGCATCTGTACCCCGAAGCAAGCATTAGCAGATGGTTCTGATTATTTGGTGATTGGTCGCTCAATCACCCAAGCAGTAGATCCTTTGGCCAAATTACAATTGATATTGAACAGTCTTTAGCGCTATAGATCGACCGTATAATAAAAAAAGACAGCCTAATCCGCTGTCTTTTTTACTTTTTGCCCATTATTAAAAAGCTGCTACACTGGTTAAATTTACGCTAGTCGTAAGCTGAGGAAAAAGCTGACTTTTGCAAATAGTCTGATTGGATAATAGTAAAACCTATGGAAATACCCCCAAATTTAAAACACCAAATAAGTAGAACTAAGCTGCCATATTAA
>CAUPWW010000006.1:0-183467 GCA_963515535.1 uncultured Psychrobacter sp. | reverse complement strand
CTTGGTAATCCGCCTCTTCAGTTTGATTTGCTTATTTCAAGTTGAGAGTGGGGTAGTACGTATATTTATTACTATCCTAAAAAAGCTTGGGGTTCACAGTCTCAGCAATCAGCACCTATAGTTGATACCCAATCTTTAATTGATCAAGGACTAAACTTCCATGACTCTACCTCGACTCGATAGTGTAAAGAAAACGGTTAGCAGCTGGATTGTACTTCTACTGCTAACCACATCTGCCAGCACACAGGCAGAAATACACGATAAACAATTGAACTCAAGCAAAGTGATTGATGTTCAATACTTAATAAGCAAATCTACGTTGAGCTGTTCTTTTAACACCTCAAGTGGAGAACTCATAAGCTTTTATACGAATCTTTTGGAAAATCCATCAATAGAGAAAAAAGCAGTCAGTTTATCATTGGCAATAAATATAAAGTAAAAAATGTAAAATCAATAAATAGCACATTTAAGAAAACGAAAAATGAAATATCTAAGAATATGGATACTGACTTCAATAAATTCGGTGTTAGAGTACTCAGGATTTCTAGTTTTGCTCAAAATGGAGATAGTGAAAATTTTGGATATTACATTATTTTGAAAGGTAAACCTTCATTCAATAAGAGTGTTTTACAGAAGCATAATATAGAATTAACCTATTCAACTATAGAAGAAACTAATGGTGGTAACACACGGATTCGATGTATTTTAGTTGGTTGATAGTTATATATAGTCAGCTCAAAATAAAATTGTTATGGTTGGGACAAACATCATAAAACAATTTGGATAAGTCGTTTTCCATCCAGCCTTGGCGTAGAAACTTCACCTGAGCCCATTTTTTCTCCCACTCGAGCACAGCTCTCGTCTTGCGCTTGGGCAAAGCAGTGCTTTGCTTTATCCTCGCTCAGGATTCAGATCAGGGCTGTACGGCGGCAGCCATAGAATACGATGACCATGCATGTTCAGTAGCTTTTGAATGCGTTTGCTCTTATGAAATCTGGCGTTATCCATTACAATCACGCATTTGGTTTTAAGACTTGGGATTAGGGTTTGTTTGCACCAGTTGTAGAATATGCTGCTGTTGATGTTTGTCTCAAAGTAATCTAGCGCAAACAGCATCTTTTCATACAGAGCCCCAATAACGTTGGTTCGCTTTTTACCTTGCCAGTTGTAGCTATCGATACAAGGTGTACCAATCGGTGCATAACCATGAGAGCGAATGGTTTCAGCCTCAAAGCCGCGCGCGTATATATAGACGATGGGATAGCCTTGCTGCTTAAAGTGCTCAAGCTTATTCTGATACGCCGCTCTTTTGATCGGACAGGCTTTTGGATGTTCTAAGGTCTTTTTTTTGACTGATGCCTAACCGCTTTAGGGCATGATAAATGCCTGTTTTACTACAGTTTAAACGACGGGCTCGCTCATACTGGTAATCATCAGGGTGTTCTTTGACATCATTAAGTAGCACGTCATCTGGTATTTTATAGGGTTTGGTTTGCCTGGTTGTTTTACTATGAACACGTCTCTTCCAGTTTTGTATGGTGGTTGGGCTGAGGTTATAGAATTTAGCTGCCTCGGCAAAGGTCATACCGTCATCTATACTTTTAAGAACTTGCATACGAAAATCTAGTGAGTAAGTCATAATCTTTATGATAACAATTGGATTTAATAATTAGTTTATAACACTTTTAAGTAGGATTGACTATATGCTGAAGAAACCGTACAAGTAAACTTGGTAAACTAACGACTCAACGAGGAGTTTACCATGACCAAGAAAGTTAGAACTTACAGCACAGAATTTAAAGCAGAAGCTGTCAAGAAGATAGCGGATAATAATGGCAATATTTCAGCTACTGCAAAGCAGCTCGGGATCGCCATGCAAACCTTATCTAACTGGCAGAATAAAGCCAATCAGGGCAAGCTTGTGGGCACTGAACAATACGATCCTGATCTTATGAGTGCTCTTCAAGAAATAAAGCAGCTCAAGCGTCAGCTTAAAGTTGCTGAGGAGGAGCGCGAGATATTAAATGAGGAGGGATAAAGCGAAGCACTGCTTCGCCCCGACGCAAGATGAGAGCTATGCTCGAATGAGGCGACGGCGTACTTTGCAAAGCACAGCTAGTCAGGTACGCCTTTATCAAAGACAATCAGCAGATATTTAGCATCACAACTATGTGCCGTGTATTAAAGGTTAAATCATCAAGTTACTATGACTGGTCAAGTCGTGACATTAGTGATCAGCAGATACATCGTAATCACTGCGAGCTACTAGTCAAAGCCGCTCATACTGAAACATATGAGCGTTATGGCGTAGATCGTCTACATGCGCATCTAAGTGATCAAGGCCATGACATCAGTCCCTACATGGTTAGAAGTATTAAAGAGGAACACGGCATCAAGTGCCGTCGTCATAAGCGCTTTAAAGTCACTACTGATTCCAATCACAATAAGCTGGTCTATGACAACGTATTAAATCAGCAGTTTGATATGCAAAGACCGAATCAAGCTTGGGTCAGTGACATCACCTACATCTGGACAAACGAGGGCTGGCTGTATTTAGCAGGCATTAAAGACTTATACACTAAAGAGCTTGTCGGTTACGCCATTAATAAACGCATGACTGCTGATTTAGTTTGCCGTGCACTCACTATGGCAATCAAGAACAAACGACCTCCCAAAGGGCTAATAGTCCACTCTGACAGAGGCAGCCAGTATTGCAGCCATGCCTACCACAAGATCATTAAGCAGCATCAATTTACAGGCTCAATGAGCGCTAAAGGCAACTGTTATGACAATGCGCCGATAGAAAGCTTCTGGGGTACATTGAAGAATAAGCTGATATATCATAAAGATTATAAAACCAGATTTACAGCCATCAACGATATCATTAGATATATCGAGCTGTACTACAACCAGACGAGGATTCAAAAGGGCTTGGGCTATAAATCGCCAAGACAGGTGTGGTTTGATTATTATCGTCAGGCTGCGTAATTAAAATCTCCCAAGTTTAACTGTACGGATTTGACGGCAGGGGTCACTTTAGGTAATGCGAGGTTATGTCTAAATACAATGATTGGTGCGCCCACAGCGCATCGACCAAATTACTGGAAGTCTTTTAATGTAGGGGTTTTTGGTATGTATATATTATTTTTAACAACGAATTTAACAACTTTCTAAGGTCTATTAATTTGCCATCCGATTGATATTGGCTTTTATATCACGAATGACCTGATTTGATAATTCTTTCTCGATGTTGTGGCCTCTAATAACAGTCAAAAAATCTTCAGCAACTGATGCTACCTGATCAAGAATAGCTTGTGCCTTGTTTTGCTTAATATCAGCTTGCTTCGCTAATTTTAGTAAGTGAGATCGGGTAGGGTATTGAGCTTTACCAGTCACATCAATATTGTGATAACCATTCATACCTGAGTTATAAGCGAGATCATAGACAGGCGATAACGACCATCTACCTGATTGATCCATCATAAAAGAGAATTTCTTACTATGGTCGTCTTTATTGTTAAAAATGACATTAAATACAGCATGTCTAAAACCCTCTTCTACAGCAAACCCCGATATTAATAGCGTCACCTAAGAAAAGTAAGTTTCATACCGCCGCCCTCTACACTATATAAATAATAGCATGTATGGATTTTTCGACTCATAACAGTAAAATAAATCCATGGCATATGAAGATGTTATTGGTATTTTGGACGCCATAGTATCGGTGTGTGTACCACCTAATAAATTATAGTTTAAGTCAATATTTGGCCTACTCTAGCATTGAATTATTCTTTGCTATCGATATTTTTTAAAAATAAACATCAGATCATTTTTTTAAAATTATAGTCTCCCAAGTTAATGTCTACGGATTCTTCAGCATAGCTCACATCTGTAGATTTCGGTATGGCTGGCGTGAAAGATGGTAGTTTCATTGGTCTTATCGCATTAGCGATGTGGCTATTCGTTGGTGCAGAATTCATATGTCCGATGATCAAGGAAGTCAAAAATCCAAATAAAAATATTCCTACCTCTATGCATGCCTCAGTAACGATTATATTTGCGATGTATATTACGTTCGTATATGGGGCTACTCAGTTTTTAAGTGTTGAAACTTTAATTGAATCAAATATACCTTATGTTGATTATGCTATAGCAGTGTTTGGTGACACGGGCTTGCTAATTGCAACAGTAATGGCGCTAGCTGCCACTTTCAGTAGCGCTAATACTATTTTGGCCGCAATCCCACGTATGCTACACGGAATGGCTGAGCAAAAGCAGTCATTCCCTATTCTTAAGCACGTTAACCGCTTTGGTGCCCCTTGGATAGCGATAGTGATGATGACAGTTCTTGTCAGTATTCCTTTTCTGATACTCGATATTGACTCTGTCATTGTACTGCTTATTGCAGCTACGATAAGTTATCTACTTGCTTATATTATTGCCCACATTGATGTCATAGTTTTGCGCCGCCGCATGCCTAATCATCCTCGCCCGTATCGCACACCGTTTTATCCTATTCCTCAGATATTGGGCATTGTTGCCATGGTATACGTCATCATTAATAGCTCACCGGCACCAGAGATGACAGTTCATATCTTCCAAATATTTGGTGGCATGTTGCTATTCATTAGCGTTATAGCTGCACTTTGGGTCAAGCTCTATATGAAAAAAGGTCTGTTTGAGGCTGATGCTATAGAGCAAGATTTATTGTAAACGCTCAAGAATACAGGTTGCCAATATGAAGTGGTTATATTTATAGCCTATTCATTGAACTGACACAATCGTCGCAGACTAACTGCTATTACTAGATGCGACAATTGGAATATGAGACATCGACTAATCTTAAATCAAGTTTCAAAAAATTTAATGCTCTACTATTACTAAAATTTCAACAAATAATTGCTGAATAAACTATAAACAAGGATGTTTTATGAAAATTACTTTTAGTAAGCTTGCTTTAATGGCCGCCGCGACCAGCTTATCATTCACAGCTTACGCTTCTGACTCGCAATATGTGCCAGGTCTTGAAGGGATAAAGGGTAGCGTTTTACCGCCACCTGGCGTGTATTACCGAGGCTATTTGGCGAACTATAGTGCCGACAAAAACGAAGCCTTACCAGACGGTAGTGAAGTCAACGTGACTGCACTTGTCAGTAGAGCCGTATGGGTAACGCCCCAAAAGATTTTAGGTGGCGACTTAGTGTTAGATACGCTTGTACCTATAGTAAAGACTGATCTTAGAATTGGTGGTGAAGATATCGATGAGAGAACAGGTCTTGGGGATTTATACGCAAGCGGGCTAGTCGCTTGGCACGGTGAACGATGGGATGCTGTAGCCGGTGCAGGCTGGTACTTTTCAGGAACTGGCGATTATGATGAAAGACGATTTGCAAGTCCTGGTAAAGGATACGACTCTCTCTCATTTACTCTTGGTGGTAACGTTAAGCTTAATAAAGCAGGTGACATTGATCTGAGTGCCTTAGGCACTTATGAAATACCTAAAGAACATGGGCTTGATGAAGAGCTTATGATTGAGTGGGGCTTAAGCAAAAGTTTTGGACTTCTTGATGCTGGAGTTGTCGGTTATAACACTTTTGAAACTGGCTCTGGTGATGAAAAAAGAAATGCGGTTGGCTTATCTATGGCATATTTTTCACCAGAATATTTGTTAGGTGGTGATGTTGCTGTTTATAAGGAGTATTCCAACAAAAATACGTTTGAAGGGAACCTTATAAGAGCTTCTTTGACTAAAGCATTTTAAACTAATAATCATTAGATCTATTGAATAAGGTATGCGGCTTAATTAATGAGAAAAACCAGTAATATTCATAAAGCTAATCTTAGTAAATGTGTTTCAAGCTAATATATACTTTAAAAGTCTTAGCTAGATCAAAGTGTGACTTGTAAGGCCTTTCGAGCTGTTAAGTATATGGCTTGAAAGGCTTTTTTATATTTTAAAGGTGAAGGATTATTCTCACACTTTAAATTGATTTTGAGAAGCCAGATACCTTAGTAGGTATCTGGCTTTTTATTTGGAAAGCATCTTAATAGTATTGAGTCGCAGTCTAACGAGCTTGGTTGCGCATTAGTAATACCAAACTAGAATGTAGCCACAGGATTACACAGATATCCGCGCTCTATAGTTAGTGAATTCAGATCTTCGAAATAAATACTGTTACGTATGAAGGATGCAGTTAACGTTTTCTGCTAAAATTTTTTGGTAACAGTCGCCAATATACGTTATTACACGTAAGGGCTTTTAGTAAAGAAAGTATAAATACATGATACCTTTTAGGTTTTGCTTAATACCTTTTGGGTATGTATTTGTGGATATACTAGATTATAGTTATGTTTTTATTATTGATAAGGGATTTATTTTTAAATGATATTTATGGTTTAAGTATTTGTTTTTATTAATTATTTTTAATTAATATTACTTTTTTTATAACTAATTTAATAATCCAGTTTGTTTTACATATTGACATTAAGGTATAGGGCTGTTAATTTTAGTTGAAAAGTAAAGTATTGTTTATGAAGGATGTATATATCAGTTAGGCTAAACACTTATTATTCACCGTTTTAGCTTAGTAGATATCTAAAGCCTCTTAGATAAATTAAAAACCATCTACTTACTGTTATTTGTGTCTATACAACACTGATAGCCATCCAACCATCAAGAAAGGATTCTATGATGAAAAAACTACTTCCATTAACACTCGCTTTAGCAGCCTTACTAAGTTTTACTGGTTGCTCAAAAGAAAAGGGTCCAACCACTAATACTAAAGACGTCACAACTTTGCGCTTTTCGCATCTATGGCCAGCTTCAGCAATGATGAATGTTGAGGCTTTTGAACCTTGGGCAAAACGAATTGAAGAAGAGTCGGGTGGTAGACTCAAGGTAGAGATTTATCCATCAGCAACATTGAGCAAACCTGATTCTACTTATGATGCTGTCGCTAAGGGCACTGTAGATTTGGGTGTGCAAGTTCCAAGTTATGTTAATGGACGATTTCCATTAACTCAGGTTGCCGAGCTTCCTGGACTTTCAAATTCTGCGGTACAAATGAGCTGTATGCTGCAAAAGCTATATGATGATGACGTAATAGCGAGTGAATATGAAGATACTCATCTGTTGTTTATGATAGGCAGTGAGCCAGGTACTTTGCATACTATTGATAAACCCATACGTAAACCGGCAGATATGGTAGGTATGCGTATTCGCCGCCCTTCAGCTATCGCTGGGGATATTATCGAAGCTGCAGGAGGTTCTCCAGTTGGCTTGCCAGCGACTGATCTTTATACTTCATTACAACGCGGTGTTATCGATGGTATGAGTTTTCCTTGGAGTCCTACAGGGTCTTTTAAGTTAACTGAAATAGTAAATACCCATACAACGATGCCTTTTTATAGCTCAGCTTTGCTTGTCACAATGAACAAAGACAAATATGAGAGTTTGCCTGATGATTTGAAAAAGGTTATCGATAATAACTCTGGTAAGGAGATGGCTAAAATTACCGCTAAGGTGTTTGATAAAGAAGCAGCCTTTTACAGTGAAGAGGCAAGAGCTAGAGGTGATGTGATGATTGATATTCCTGATCCCTTAAATGACCCTGATTGGAAAATACCATTAGAAGCAGGAACGCAAAAATATTTGAATGATATAGAAGCGCTTAGATTAGACTCAAAACTGGTATATCAGAAAGCTAAAGAAGCCAGTCTGGCTTGTAAATCTTAAGTTACTGAAACCTAGATAATTCAATATATTCTATAAAATTATTAATTAGACCTTTCAAGTTGTTTTTAAAACTGAATATCTTAAAATCTATCAGTTTGTTAAATATTAAAAAGGTCTATTTTTCAATCTAGCGTTTACTTAATAAATAGATTGTATTTAATGCAGGTTTAATTAACGATATTACTACAAATTTATTTATAACATATTTATTTATTGTTGCTACTTTCCAAATTATTGAAAAGTCGCTTATTTAATTCTATAAAAACCTCAATCTCTTCTTTTGAAAATTTAGAAAATAAATTTTCAAACATCGGAGATGTTTTTTCAACTATCATATCTACTTGAGATTTCCCCTGCGGTGTTAGTTTAACTATTCTAACTCGTCCGTCATTCTTCTGCTTATAAACTATAACTAACCCTTCTTTTTCCATGCGTTGGACTATTTTAGTAATGGTCGGAATCTTCATTAAAGCTTCATTAGCTATTTCTGAAATCGTTAAAGATTCATGTTCCTTTAGCAATAGTCCTACACGCCAGCGTGATGAATCCATTCCTACCTGCTTAAGAGTTTTTTCCATCTCTTGGTTATATAGAGACTCTACACGAGCAATCCAGTAAAAAGGAAATTCAAGATAATTGAATTTGCTATTATTTGGAATGTACTTTCGTTTATCAGATTGCATATTTTTTCCTAAGAATGTAATTATGGATTAATTATAGTACAAAAATAAATTTTTAAAAAGTATTTGACATTTCAACTAAATTTTAGGATACTTTAAATCAAGGAATGATTTTAAAAGGAAGTTGAACATGGATAGTTTCACAGTAAAATTCCCATTATCAAACACTAACCAGTTTACGGTTGCTATAAAAGATAGTATCGATCTTGCTGGAACCCCTACATTTTTAGGTAGTGGGGCATGCGTTAACAACTTACCAGCAAAAAAAGATGCTGTTATCATTAAAAGTCTTAAAGATAACAATTTTTTTATAGCTGGTAAAACAGTGATGCACGAATTAGCCTTTGGAATGACAGGAGTTAATCAATTCTATGGCACGCCAATAAATCCATTATACCCCAATCTCATTCCTGGAGGCTCATCTAGTGGCTCGGCTACCGCTGTTGCTAGTGGTGAGGTCGACATAGCTATTGGTACAGATACGGGTGGGTCAGTGCGCATGCCAGCGGCTTGCTGCGGTATCTATGGATTTAAACCCACTTTTGGTTTGGTGAGTCGCCAAGGTGTTTGGCCTAACCAGTCATCGTTAGATTGTGTTGGCGTTTTTGCAAGAGATCCTGCGTTAATTATTCGTACGATGAAAGCGCTTACTGCAGACTTTGAAGAGACCAAATTAGAACAGGATACATTTGACATCGGTTGGTTATCAGTCGATGCCAATGAAATCATTATTGACAGTGTCAAGGATGCGTTATCAAGGTGTTCATATATACGTTTACATCCTACTCATCTACCTGATTTTGAAAATGCCTTTAAAGCTGGATTGACTGTCATCAATCGTGAAACGTGGCTAGCATGCAAAGACTTCTATGCTACTGGACAATTGGGTAGTGATGTCGCAAAACGCCTGATAAAAGCTAGCGAAACAACGGATTACGACCTCCAGCAAGCCGAAAAAATACGCACCTTATTTACTGCGCAGGTAAATGAAGCGCTAAAGAAAACTCGAGTTTTGGCACTGCCAACTTTACCAAGTTTTCCTATGACATTAGAAAGTGCGCTAGCGGGTGAGACAGATATGAATATCTCTAAACTGGTACGCCCATTCAATCTCTCAGGTCATCCAGCCTTATCTATACCTTGTTCTTCACAACACGATTTACCGATCAGTTTGCAGCTAGTTGGCCGTAAAGGTGATGACGCATTTCTATGTGCCTTAGCCGAGCGTCTTGCCGCGTCATTCCATAACAAGTGATTAATCACCGCTAAATGAAAAAGGAATTTTCATGACAGATTTAAAGCCACTTATCGAGCACCCTCAATTGAATCAATTGCTCGACGATATTCGCCAACGAGCAAATGCTTTTGAAGAGCAACGTCATATCGACAAGGACATCATTGAACGGTTTAAAGAAATAGGGGTATATCGTGCTTTTGTACCCAAACGCTTTGGTGGCGAAGAGCGTACACCTAGTGATTTCTTAAGTTTGATTGAAACTATCTCTATGGCAGATGGTTCTGCTGGTTGGGTAGCTAGCTTCGGTATGAATCCTTTTTATCTAGGAGGGTTACCGATAGAAACTATCGACAAAGTATGGGCTGATACCCCTGATGTGGTATTTGCCGGTGCTATCTTTCCTATGGGCCCTGCTCAAGTATTAGATGACAACTATGTCGTTTCTGGCCGCTGGAAATTTGCCAGTGGCTGTATGGGAGCCTCATTAATAGGTGTTGGAATAAAACCTGACAAAGAAGGTGAGCTACCACGCATGGCCGTTGTTCCGGTAGATCAAGTAAAAATTGATGAAACATGGGATATGATCGGTATGCGTGCAACGGGTAGCCATGATGTGGTTGCAGACAATGTAACTGTGCCAAAAGAGTGGACATTTATACGTGGTGGTAGTCTCAGTTTGACTGAGCCGTTGTTCAAATATCCCTCTTTGTCTTTAGCAACGCAAGTACTTGCGGTTACCACCTTAGGTTTAGCTCGTGAAGCTTTAAGCATTATTACTAACGAGGCCAAAGGACGAAAGTCCGTCACTGGTGCGCCAAATCTTGGCGAGCGAGAATACGTCCAAATAGCGATTGGTAAAGCAGAAGCGAAAGTTCAATCCTGTAAATCTTTCTTTTATCAGGCGACAGATGATGTGTGGGCAACTATTACGGCGGGTGGTGAGCCTACTGATGAGCAAATTAACTTGTTACGCTTGTCGAGCTCTCACCTAACTCATGAATGTGTAGAGGTCGTAAACACAGTTTACAAGATGATGGGCATGACCAGTGCCGATAATAAGCATTCAATGACTCGTATCTATAGAGATGCGTCCTTAGTTGGTCAACATGCATTCATGGGAGAAATCACTTTTAGAAACGCAGGTGCCATGGCATTTGGTCATTCACCTTATCCCGGTTACCTATAAACAGTATCTATAACCAAACAGTATCTATAACTGGTTATTTAACTTCTATTTAAAATTTCATTCAACTCAATAAGGATATTTCAATGAAAAAGCTAGATTCACACCGCGTACTGTTCTGTATTGGTATTAATCAAAACTTTATGGATGGCACTGCCGAAGAAATGAAGCAGGTTTGGCAAGCATTTAGCAAGATGATGCAAAACATCGATGAATTACCAGGAGTTAATATCCTAGGTATCATGGATGACGATCTCTTACAAGTAGGGGCTGCAGCCTCTGCCCCGTGGATGGCTTATATTATGGCTGATGTACCAGATATCGAAACTGTTATTGCATCCTGCGACTTTTTTAGAAGTATTCCAGTCGGTGACGGCACTCACAAATTATGGAAATATTGTAAGGTCGAAGCTCGTATCGGTAGAAAATTAGTCGTCCCTGAATAAATTTTTGCTAAATATATGAGCATTCTTATGAAGAAAGAAACAGTTGCTAGTCTCAGTGAACGCGTTTGGGCATTAGAGCAAGAAGGTCAAGTACGGGCTTGTATGCAACGCTATATGGCATTGTGTGATGTATTAGATGTCGGTTTTGATCTGTCTTTGCTAATGGATTTATTCACAGAAGATGCAGTCTGGCAAGGCATAGGTAAGCGTTATGCAAAAACATTTGGCACTTACGAAGGTAAAGACGTCATAGCAAAAATGTTTGAGAAATATACCTTACCACCTGCCCATTTTGTAATGAATGCACATTTTCTCACCAATGAATTTATCACAGTGTCAGAGCAAACAGCAGAAGGTAAATGGCTGTTACTACAGACAGCAACTTTTCATGATGGTCTCTCACAATTAAGCAGTGCAAGGCTAAGCGTAAAATTCAATCTAGAAAATGAAAAGTGGAAAATTAAACTCTTTCAAACCGAGAGTTTATTTAATCGGCCAGTTGTAACGCCATGGGATGTGGACAAGGAATTACCCACCCCAAATCAATGAAGAAATGATAAATAAAAACCCAAGGAGATCTAGATATGTTAGATGAAAAACGAATTCCAGTTAGCCAGTTAGTGGCTCCAGAAGGAGATAAAGTCCTATCTGAAATTTATAATGATGAGCAAGTATTCCAAACTGAAATGGAAGCGATCTTTGAGAGTACTTGGATATGGGTGGCTCATGAAAGTGAAATCCCAAAAAAAGGAGATTATAAAACTGCCAGAGTGGGCCGGCATTCAGTTATCGTTTCTCGTGATAGAAAAATGGATATCCATGTCTTAGTGAATCGTTGTCGTCATCGTGGTGCTACCTTATGTGAAGAGCATAAAGGTAATACCCGAAGTTTTGTTTGCCCTTATCACGGTTGGGGTTATGGTCAAGATGGTTCTTTACGGGCAGTGCCAAACCCAGGTCCTTATGAAGGGGTGATCAACAAAGAGGATCTTCCTCTGATCAGCTTACGTATGGAGTCCTATAAAGGAATGATTTTTGCCACCTTCAATGATGATGTTGAGCCTCTAGAAGACTTCTTAGGCGGTGCAAAAAAATGGATAGATTTATTCATGAAGCAAGGTGGTGGCTATCCGATCAAAACACTGGGTGAACATCGCTTTAGGTTCCCAGGTAACTGGAAGATCCAGCTAGAAAATACTACAGATGCTTATCATTTTCCAATTATTCACAAATCATTTATTTCCTCTTTAGATGGCGATACGGCAGAGATTTTTGATTTCCTAGAAGGTGATGGTTTTGTAGAAGACTTAGGTAATGGCCATAGCGTTATGGTTATGATTCCTGAGTTAGTAGATTTGGAAGATAATTTGGAAGCGCCAATCCCTGAGCGTTTTAAAGCGCTTGCTAAAGAGTTAGCAGATGAAGGCCATAGTGATGAACATATCCGCAAGCTGGTTCGTGCAGCAGGTGGGTCAGGCTTTAACTTAAACTTATTTCCAAACGTGGCCTGCTCAATGGCTTTCTTCCGTGTATTAGCCCCTATTTCAGTTAATGAAACAGAGATTCAACACATTGCTATTGGTGGTGACGGAGCACCGGATGCGTTTAATAAAGTGCGTATGCGTTTACATGAGCATTTCCAAGGACCTATGGGCTTTGGTACTCCTGATGATTCTGAAGCGTGGGAGCGCGTTCAAAAAGGTTCTCGAAGCGGTAAAGAACAATGGATTTTAGTCAATCGTGGCCAAGAGATGGTTCAAAAAAACGAGCTAGGCAACAATTATAGCACCGTATGTTCGGAAGTAGGGATGAAGGCTGCTTATCAACAATGGGCCAAAATGATGCGTGAATCGGAAAAGGGAGAATAATAATGAATACCGAACTATACCTTAAGGTTTCAGAGTTTATTGACTACGAAAATGATTTGCTAGATGCAAAAAAATACGATCAGTGGCTAGAATCCTGGCAAGAAGAAGGACTGTATATAGTACCAATAAGTTCGTCCGATGATGATTATGTCAATCGACTTAACTATGCCTATGATAATGCTGCTATGCGAAGAATGCGGGTAGCACGTTTGACTAGTGGTGAGTCTGTGTCGGTTGAAAGTAATGGGGGCACCATTAGACTTACATCACGCCTAGTAGTTAACCAGTCTAACGATAATATAGTGGAAGTACGTTGTGCTTTACTTATTAATGAAAGCCGCCAAGGTGTCGGTAAACAATACGTCGCTAATATTGAGTATCAGTTAATCCCTGATAGCGATTCTTTTTTGATTAAGCAAAAGGTAGTGAAGCTTATCAATGCAGAGGATTATCTACGTACGATTAGCTACATACTTTAATCTGCCAGTATCTGTGTATAAGGAACAGTTATGAAGGATGTAATCGTAATAACCGGTGCAGGGCAGGGCTTAGGCGAGTTTATCGCAAAAGCCCTAATCTCTAACGGTTTTAGAGTAGCAGTAACAGATATTAATGAAGACAATGCCGTTGAAGTAGCGAGAAGACTTAGCGGTAACGATGATGCTATTGCCGCTGGATTCAAGTTAGACGTTATGCATAAAGCGGATTTTGTCAAAGCCTTAACAGATATTGAGGCGCATTTTGGACAAGTGCATGGATTAGTAAATAATGCTGCACTCACTTTAACCACCCCTGTAATGGAGGTGACTGCTGAAGAGTTTGACAAAGTTTTAAACGTTAATCTACGAGGTACATTATTTGGTTGCCAAGTATTCGGTGAGTATCTGGCGGATAAGGGGTACGGTCGTATAGTGAATATGGCCTCCTTAGCGGGTCAAAACGGTGGGGCTGCGGCTGGCGTACATTATGCTTCCAGTAAAGGAGGTATTTTGACCATGACTAAAGTCTTTGCTAGTAATTTAGCGGCTAAAGGCGTGACGGTGAATGCCGTTGCCCCAGGCCCTATGGACTTGCCAATCGTACATGAGCTGGTATCGCCTGAAAGACTTGCGCATTTATTAGAAAACGTGATTCCAGTGAAAGCATTGGGCAGCCCTGATTTTATTGGGTCAATGGTTTCACAGTTAGTAGACCGTAACGCCTTTGGTGTGACGGGTGCTACTTGGGATGCTAATGGCGGCTTATCAATGCGTTAAAGATAACTGGCTTTATTTTGATATTTTGGTAGTACGACACTCAAGCATCTCATAATACATTTTGAGTGTCACTACTTTTTAAACATGGTAAATGATCAAAAACTGTTACACGTTAAAAGCTACGATTTCTGCATGTTGTGTGATTGGAGAATGGCGTAGGCAGTACACTTCTAATACTTCAATCAAATTTATGACAGGACTTAATCAATTATGAATAACTTAATTAACGTTACCATTACCGAAAGAAAAATGATGTCTTCTGATGTTGTGTCACTTACCTTGACCAATGTAGATGGTTCGCCATTACCTGCGTTTAGTGCGGGGGCACATATCAATGTTCATGTTAATGATCACACCATTCGTCAATATTCGCTTTGTAGCGCACCCGTTGAAACTAATTTTTATCGCTTAGGTATATTAAAAGACCCCAAATCACGCGGTGGTTCAATTGCAATTCATGAGCAACTAAAAGTGGGTGACAATATCACCATCACTGAACCTAATAATTTGTTTCCACTCAACATGACAGCCGATCACAGTGTTTTGGCAGGTGGTGGTATAGGTATCACCCCAATGATTGCGATGGCATATGCCCTAAAAGCGGCAAACAAATCATTCGATCTTCATTACTGCGTTCGTTCTCATAAAGAAGTTGCATTTTTGGATGAGCTGCAACGCGATTTTGGCCAAGCTTTGAAAGTGCATTGTGATGACTTGGGGGATGAACAGCGCTTAAACCCAGCGGTAGATTTTGGTGAGGCAGTAGCTGGTACGCATATTTACACTTGTGGTCCATCAGGCTTCATGGAATGGGTAATGGGTAGCGCAAGAGATATAGGATTCAAAGACGAAAACATACACTTTGAATATTTCAATATCGAAATTGACAGCACGGGTGAAGCATTTACTGTGATTGCTGAGAAAAGCGGCAAAACTATCTCGGTATCTGCAACCCAATCTATTGTAGCTGCGTTATCTGAGGCTGGTATTAAGGTTGAGGTATCTTGCGAACAGGGTATTTGCGGCACTTGTATTATAGATGTATTAGAAGGCGAGCCTGACCACAGAGATCATTTTTTGACCGATGATGAAAAAGCCGACAACGATCAAATTGCGGTATGTTGCTCACGCGCTAAGTCCTCAGTATTAGTATTAGATATTTAGTTTTAGTCATAGTTGCATTAACAACTATGTGCTTAGTGCTCGATAATCATGGAAGATTTTAATTAAATTTTAGGATGAAATTATGTCAAATTTCGATTCAAAAGAGTTACGTCAAGTTTTTAGCCAGTTCCCAACTGGTGTTACTGTGATCACAACGCGCACATCAGAAGGTCAGCCGATCGGTGTGACAGCCAGTAGTTTTAATAGCGTATCTGTAGATCCCCCTCTGATTTTATGGAGTATTGATAAAGGTGCCCATAGTTTAGAAGCTTTTAAAAGTTGTGAGTATTTTTCTGTCAATATTTTAAGTGACCAACAGATTCTAATTTCTAATCGTTTTGCTGGCCGTGGACAAGATAAGTTTGACGGGGTGGATTATATAGATGGTGTTGGAGACTGTCCTCTATTACCTGAAGCACTAGCCCAGCTCCAATGTAAAAACTGGAATATTTATGAGGGCGGTGATCATCTTATTATGGTCGGTGAAGTTGTTGATTATAAGATTACTGAGAATACAAGACCGCTTGTTTTTTCCCAAGGGTCTTACTCTCAAGCCAGCCTACATTATGATGTTTTAAATACTGAGCAAGTAGATAAAGTGGCTCAGCAAGATTTTTTAGAAGATCATTTACTCTATTTATTAAGAGCCGCTTATAACCAATTGAGCAAAGTTTTTTATGATCGTATAAATACAGTAGCAGGGGTAAGTCCTGAGACGTGGCGCATTTATGCTTGTCTGGCCGATGGAGAGTTATTGGATTTAAATACGCTAGGACGATTCGTCATGCAGCCTAGAAGTGCACTACTAGATACTTTAACTCGTATGAGCCCTGACACGCAATTCGATGACAAAACTGCCCGCTTGTCAAAAGAAGGTATAGAGATAGCTCAAAAACTATTAATGGTAGAAAAACAGTATAAGAAGGAACTGTCTGAGCGTGTTGAGGCTGGCAGTTACGATGCGATGAAAGCGACTCTGCTTAAGCTATATTCGCGTTATATGAGCTGATATAACGTCTTGAGATAGCACTATTTAGTTTATTTTTATATGATTTTTTAGTTTTAAAAATCGAAAGGAATTGATTTTTAATAATCGAAAGGAATTGATAATGAAGTTAATCCCCTCTTTTTTAATAGCCGCTTCAGCGGCAGTTAGCCTATTTGGGTGCTCGAATCAATCTACTACGACTGATGATAGCGCCATTACGGCCTCAAAAGAGACCACCACTCTACGTTTTTCATATTATTGGCCCGCCACTTCGAACATGAGTAAAGAAGTATTTGAACCATGGGCTGAAAAAATAGCGACGGAGTCTAACGGCCGTCTAAAAGTTGAGCTATATCCTTCCGCTTTATTGAGTAAGCCAGATGTTACCTATGATGCTACTGCCAAAGGCACTGTCGATATTGGCTCTCAAGCACATGGCTTCACTAACGGTCGCTTTCCCTTAACCCAAATCGCAGAGCTTCCTGGCTTATCCAACTCTGCTACTCAGATGGGTTGCATGCTTCAAACATTGTATGAAGACGGTACGATTGCTAGTGAATATGAAGATTCTCATGTTTTATTTATGTATGGGGCGGGACCTGGGTCTTTACATGCTACTAATAAACTTATTCGTACGCCTGAAGATATTAGGGGTATGCGTATCCGTCATCCTTCAGCAGTAGCAGGCGATCTTATTGAAAGTATGGGAGCATCACCTGTTGGCCTACCTGTTAATGATGTCTATACATCGTTACAACGTGGTGTACTTGATGGGTTAAGCTTACCGTGGGGCGCAATTGAGACTTTCAAAATTGGTGAAATAGTTAAATACCATACTAATATCCCTTTTTATAGTTCTGCGGCATTGGTCACTATGAATAAGAGCAGCTATGACAAGCTACCTGACGATTTAAAACAAGTGATTGATAGTAACTCCGGTATGGCACTCACTAAAAAAGCTGGTGCAATCCTTGATAAAGAAGACAAAGATTCCTTACAGAACGCTAAAAATTTAGGTCATGAGGTTATAGAAGTTCCTGACCCATTAAATGATGCCGCTTGGAGTGGTCCTCTGAAAAAAGGAACGCAAAAGTATCTAAGCGATGTTAACGCCCTAGGTCTAGATGCTAATGGTGTCTACGAAAAAGCCAAAGTAGCCAGTGCTGCTTGTAAGATCTAACTCATTGGAGGTGTCACATGGCATTTTTAGTTAAAATCAGTCATTTTATCTCTAGGCTATGTCAATTTATTGGTGGTGTCAGCTTAATTATCATTGTTATGGCTACTATGACAGATGTTGCTACTCGCTATGTTTTTAAGCTCACCGGTGGTGAGATTGGCTCTACTATGAAAGGTAGCGTAGAGATTGTTTCTTACTTTATGCTCTTTGCATTGTTAGCTGCTTTTGCCGCTTATGTTGAACGCTCGCAAATCATCGTTGATGTCTTTACCCAAAAAATGCCCCAATCAGTTAAGGGCTACATGATGGGCGTCTTTATGATAGGGTTTTTCTTAATAGGTATCATATTCGCATGGGGTCTATATGAGAGTGCTCTTGATGCTATGCAATATGGCAAAGTAACGCAAGACCTTAGAATCTCAATGGCGCCTATCTATATTTTAAGTTCATTTTTAAGCATTTTACTTGCTATTCGATCCCTTATCGAATCTATCAATATATTCAAAACGGGCGAGTTCTTTGACGCCGAGGAGACAGGCGCATGAGTCCAGAAATTATTGGTGCTATCGGTTTGGGTTGTATGATTTTATTAGTGGTTCTCAGGGTGCCTGTGGCTCTGGCGATGTTAGGAGTAGGCTTAGTAGGCTTTGGTGCGGTAACTGCTCCTAGTAATGCTTTACAGATGTTGAAAGATATTCCAGTCGATGTTTTAGCGAAATATGACTTTAGTGCTATTCCTTTATTCATATTAATGGGAGTGTTTGCTACTCACTCTGGTATGGCGAGCAAGCTTTTTGAGTCTACTCGGACTATTTTTGGGGGGATTAGAGGTAGCCTTGGTATAGCAGGTATCGGTTCATCTGGTATTTTTGCTTCTATTTCTGGCTCTTCATTAGCGACAGCTTCCACAATGGCTAGAGTAGCGTTGCCACAAATGGAAAAGTATGGCTATCAGCCAGGTTTTGCTTGTGGGGTTTTAGCTGCAGGCGGCACACTAGGTATTATGATTCCACCCAGTATTGCGTTGTTAGTCTATGCAATTTTGACGCAACAATCTGTCGGCGATATGTTTATTGCTGGGTTTTTACCTGGTATCTTAGGCATGGTTATGTATTCTATCACTGTGATGATTATGGTGCGATGGAAACCGCATTTGGCACCGCGTGGGGAGCGCACTTCATGGAAAGATAAGGTAGTATCTTTAACTGGTCTTATCCCATTTAGCTTTATTTTTATCGTAATTATTGCAGGTATTTTCTTTGGTCTATTTACACCCACGGAAGGTGCAGCGGTAGGCGCGTTCGCTTCTTGGGCTTATGCCTTTGTTAAAGGTATGAGAATGAAGGGGCTCAAACAATCATTAACTGAGACTTTAGCCTTATCCGCTGTTGTATTTTTTATGCTGTTAGGAGCAGAAGCGCTTGGCTACTTCATTTCTGTATCACAGATGTCTAACACGTTAGCGTCGTGGATTGGCAGTTTAGACGTTAGTCCTATGATGGTTTTAATCTGTATTCTGATTATGTACTTCTTGCTTGGATTGTTCATGGATGCTCTAGCAATGTTGGTAATTACCATTCCTGTGGTATATCCGATTATTCTAGCACTAGGTTTTGATCCCGTCTGGTTTGGTATTATTGCAGTGTTAACGGTAGAGCTTGGGCTTATCACGCCACCAATGGGTATGAATATATTTGTGATTAAAGCAGTGGCACCACATATTAAACTCGCAGATATGTTTCGTGGCGTAGCCCCATTTATCGTTTCTGACTTAATTCGACTGGTAGTTTTGGTGGCATTTCCAGCTATATCGTTAGTATTACTAAGCTAAAAATTTATTGAACTAAATATAGTAAGAAATATAAATAGTATCCTTATTGTTAATAGCCATACTGTTTTAATAACAGTATGGCTTAACTTTTTATGAATCTACATAAGGATATATTTCAATATCACTGTATGTTTTCTCTCTATACAGCTCATTATAATATTAGGCTAATCCGAAATTCATCTATTAAGTTTACTGAGCCTATAATCAAGCTTGGCTCGGCTAATATTAAGCAGTCGAGCAGCTTTAGAGACATTACCATCACATTTATTTAACGCCGCATGAATAAGCTTGTCATTAAAATCTGCTAGATCAAAGCCTTCATGAAATAAACTTTCAAGTGAGCCATTAATGATGCCGTTATCAGTGAGATGTAAGCTACCACTGGTAGAAGATATCTTAAGTTTTTGCTCACTACGGCTATCGGTTTCTTTAATACTAGGTAGTAATAAGTCGCTCGCATCAATCCAGTGCTGACCTTCATTAAGGATGACTGCGCGTTCAGTGACATTCTGAAGCTCACGTATATTACCTGGCCACCTATGTAAGCTGAGATGTTCACGAGCTTGATCGGTAAAGCCTTGAATGTCTTTTTGATACATGGCTGCATACTTTTGCATAAAGAATTTTGCTAATAATAGTATGTCTTGCTTACGCTCTCTTAAAGGAGGGAGGTAGATAGGAAAAGTGCTTAATCGATAATAAAGGTCTTGGCGAAACTTGCCTTGCGCGACTGCTGTCTCTAAATCTTCATTTGTTGCTACGATAACTCGAATATCAACCGCTATATCAATATAACTACCGACATGATTGAGCACGCCTTCTTGTAATACTCGTAGTAACGATGCTTGTGCTCTAGGGGAGAGTTCAACTGCTTCATCTAAAAACAATGTACCCGAACTCGCGGCTTCTATTTTTCCTTTCCGAGTTTGTGTTGCACCAGTAAAAGCCCCTTTTTCAACACCGAATAGCTCAGACTCTATAAGCTCTGCAGGAATACTGGCACAGTTTATAGCGATGAATGGGTTTTCACTACGGTCACTGGCTTCGTGAAGAGCGGTGGCAAACACTTCTTTGCCAACACCTGTCTCTCCTTGTAATAAAACCGTCGCTTTAGTTTTAGCAACCTTTTTCATCAAAGTAGTGGCTTTTTTAAAAGAGGGTGACTCGCCAATGGCAGAGAAAAATCCTTCTGGATTTATACGCAGATCAGGGTTTTGTCTTTTAATCTCATCAAAATTGCTACGGCGTTCAAATAACTCAGTGTTAAGACGTTCGGGATTAAAGAACTTTTCAAGTTGGGTCTCCTCGTCCCAATCTTCTAATGGTCTGCCTTCGATACGACAGCAATCAAATCCCATTGCCGCACATTGCACTTCTTTAAAGGCAATCTGCCGACCAAAAAAATAGCTGGTATAGCCGCTAGCATATCCAAGTGAGCTAAAACAGACAGGCTTGTCCGATAAACCATTAAACTTTTTATGATAAGCCACTTCAAACGAATTGTACCAATCAAAACTGGCAAAAAACTTGCCATTATCGAAATCGACAACCATTTTATCTGGAACCACTTTAACCATGCCTCGTATAGCATGTAGCTGCGGTCCAGATAAAAAAACTTCTTTCCAACTACCTTTCGGACGCAGTTTTTTACTTATTTCTGCATCTTGCACACCCGCATAATAGCCATAGCGAAAAAAAAGACGCTGCATGATATCACTGCCTAGCGTCATACTTATATCTTCACGTAATTGCCACAGTGCATGGGCATGACTCAATACCATGCGTTGACCGCCAAACCAGATTTTTCCTGCATGAACATCAAACTCGAGATTGCTTAATAAGTCTTCAATACTTTTAGAAAACTTAAGCTCTGTTGCACTGATATTTTCATCTTTTGCTAATGGCTCAAGAATAGCTATACCATCTGTCATTTTTGAAGGGTGAAGGCTATTGGAGTGTTCGCAATCGTTATCATTACTATGGAAATGCTTTGACATATCAGATGCAATCCTTGCAAGCGGCTGGGTGACATCTATCCTTAGATAGTTATTGGTTATTTATAGTCATTGAGAAGATCGTGAGTAGAAAAAATTTTCTTTAGATAAAAACTCTATTATTCATCATCACACATATATTTGAATCGTGCAATTCGCTTTATCTAAATATAGTTAGTGCTTAGTAGTGATCTGAATATTAATCAATAAAAGGTATAAAAATAACTTCATCATTTCATGAGGTTGTAAAGATATTTAATCAAATGATGAATTTATCATGAGGTTAATTAAGCAGTTAAAATATGTGATTATATAAAATTATTATTTAAATCAATAGCTTATATAATTTATTCAAAGTTGGCATGTAACTTGTATTGTATTAAATAGAAGAAAAGGATTTTTCAAGTTAATCGTAAAATGCCATAAAAGGAATTTAGGATGAATTCAGACACCACTCCATTAAATAGCTCTCAAGATGCTATTCCTTCTTTCAATGATCTTCCCAAATACGTTCGCGTTAGAAGCGCACCCGATGCCAAGTTTGTCATGTTTGACTTTGCTATTGGAGAGCCGAGCTTGTTTGTTGAATTGGTACTTCCTCCTGCAAGCTTCGAAGAGTTTTGTGCCAATAATAATGTCATAACCATGACACCTGAACAAATGCGCTTCAATGATGAAGAAGAAGATAAATGGCGTTACGGTACTGAGCCTACTTTGGTCGGTCACAATCATTCAGAGGCTAGGAGTCACTAGTCAAACCTAACTTAATCACCATAAGTCATTCTATTAAGGATAATTGAATATGTCTTTAGAAATTAAAACCTCCAACCTTGAACCTATTCGCCATACTTTTGCCAATATTGCTCGGCGCTTTGGTGAGAAGCCTGCGACGCGTTATCAAGAAGCGACCTATGACGCTCAAGGCACTACAAACTTTCATTATAAGCCGTTATGGGATGCTGACAAGACTTTGAATGATAAGACCCATTCTGTGATTCAAATGCAGGATTGGTATGACCTTAAAGATCCTCGTCAATTCTACTATGGTACTTATGTACAAAACCGTGCACGCCTGCAAGATACTGCAGAGGGCAACTATAAGTTCTTTGAAAAACGTGAGCTTGTAGATAATTTGGATGAAGAGGTGCTAGAAGCCATTACTTTTGGTCTGATACCGCTACGCCATGTTGAGCAAACCGCTAATCTAAACTATATGTATGGCGCTGCCTATGGTTATGGCACCGCAATCACCCAAGCGTGTTTGTATGCTGGCATGGATAGACTGGGCATGGCGCAATATTTATCACGGATTGGCTTGTTGATTGATGGAAACTCTAGTGACTCATTGCAGCAAGGCAAAGATTACTGGATGAATGATGAAGCGTGGCAAGGTATTCGTGCGCTTTGTGAACATACCTTAATTATAAAAGATTGGTTTGAGCTCTTTATCGCACAATCACTAGTGTTAGATACAGTCATTCATGTTGTTCATTATCAGCATTTAGACAACTGGTTGGTTGAGCATAACGGTCGTGATATTGCGATGCTGACTGAGTTTATGCAGGATTGCTTTAAAGATCTTACTGGCTGGAGTAACAGTACTATTAAAATCGTTGTTGCAGAAAGTGAAGAGAATAAGGTTCATTGCCAACAATGGTTAGAGAAATGGCAGGATAAAGTGTTGACAGCCTATCAACCTTTGATTGAGAAATTATTTGGGGCTGAGCAAGCGGCAGCTGTTGTAGATGATATTCAAGCGCAATTGGCGAAACGCTGTAAAACGGTTGGACTGACCAATGAAGCAGCCGCTTAATTAAAGAAGCTTAATTACATGAGCTTAGCTTCGACCCCAAATTTATATTAATCCTCTTAGGAGATTGTGATGTCAAAGGTATATTTAGCTCTGCAAGACAATGATATGTCACGTTATATTGTGCAAGCAGTAGAAGAAGATAATCCAGAAGTAACGGTGATTTATCAGCCGGCTATGATTCGCATGGAATGTGAAGGCAGGCTTGTCGTCAATCGTGCCACGGTCGAAGAAAAAATCGGTCGCGAGTGGGAAATCCAAGAGTTGCAACTAAGTCTAGTTACCTTGGGTGGTAACGTTGAGGAAGAAGAAGATTCACTGACCTTAAGTTGGAATCAGTAATTCTTAAAACTTATTAAATTAATAATTTAGCATTTGCTAAGGAGCACAGCATGGCTACTACTAAAACAGCTAAGAAACTCAATTTAAAAGAGAAGTATCGTCTCTTGACCCGTGATCTTGATTGGGACTTTTCTTATGAAGATAAAAAAGAAGCATTTCCTTACGAAGACTTTGAAGGTATTAAAATTACCGATTGGTCGAAGTGGGAAGATCCTTTCCGTTTGACAATGGATACTTATTGGAAGTATCAGGCAGAAAAAGAGAAAAAGCTCTACGCTATTTTTGATGCATTCTCTCAGAATAATGGTCAAATGAACGTTTCAGATCCGCGATACCTTAATGCCATCAAGCTCTTTTTAACAGCGGTCACTCCGCTAGAGTATCAAGCCTATCAAGGCTACGCTAGCGTAGGTCGTCAGTTCAGCGGTATTGGTGCACGCATTGCTTGTCAAATGCAGTCTATCGATGAGCTACGCCATGTTCAGACCCAAGTCCATGCGATGAGCCACTTTAATAAGTATTTTAATGGTTTCCAAGACTGGAGCCACATGCATGACCGCGTTTGGTACTTGTCTGTTCCTAAATCTTTCTTTGAAGATGCGCGTTCAGCAGGACCTTTTGAGTTCTTATTGGCAATATCATTCTCGTTCGAATATGTCTTAACCAACCTATTGTTTGTGCCTTTCATGTCTGGTGCAGCCCACAACGGTGATATGGCTACCGTCACTTTTGGTTTTAGTGCTCAATCGGATGAAGCACGTCATATGACGCTTGGACTTGAGATTATCAAGTTCTTGTTAGAACAGCACGAAGACAACTTGCCAATCGTACAAAAATGGATTGACAAGTGGTTCTGGCGTGGTACACGTCTACTGTCTATCGTCGGCATGATGATGGATTATATGTTGCCAAACAAAGTCATGTCATGGAAAGAAGCATGGGAAGTTTACTTTGAAGATGCTGGCGGCGCGTTGTTTGATGATTTAGCTCGCTACGGTATTCGTCCACCAAAATATGTTGAAGTGATTGAAAAAGAGAAAGAACATATCTCGCATCAAGCATGGTGGATATTCTATAACTTCGGTCATGCTTCTGGTTTCCATACTTGGATTCCAAGTGATGAAGAGTTGGATTGGCTGAGTGCAAAGTACCCTGATACATTTGATAAGTACTATCGTCCACGTTGGGAGTTGGCTAAAAAACTCGAATCGGAAGGAAAACGTTTTTATAGCAAAGGTCTGCCACAGTTATGTCAGATATGCCAAGTACCGATGACCTTTACTGAGATGAATGATGATCCAGGTCAGTTCAGTTATCGTACCAGTGTTTATAACGATGACCGCTATCATATGTGCTCAGACGGCTGTAAAGATATATTCGATGATGAGCCTGAAAAGTATGTGCAAGCGTGGTTACCTGTGCATCAAATTTTGCAAGGTAACTGTGGCGGTCCTGAGTTAGATGACATTCTTACTGAGTACTATCGCATGAATATTGGTGTCGATAACATGGACTTTAAAGGTTCTGTCGATGAAGCAAACTGGAATAAATGGAAAGGTGTGGCTTAATTTAAGCACCGCTATTAACCAATATATGGTTATTAAACTATAAGCTGGAGCAGCTCTGGAGTTAATGGTAGGGATACCTATTAGGTATAAACCAGTGCTGCTAAACCAGAAAATATTGATAAGGAGATTTTTATGGCAGTTCAAGCAATCCGCCCTGATTACACGGGCGAAGTCATGGATAAGCAGGAAAATTTTGGTGGCAATATCTTAGTATTTATTGGTTGGGATGAACATTTACTGTTTTGTTCCGCTAAGTCCTTTCCATTACCGCCAACGATGACTTTCAAAGATTTTAAAGCTGGCGTATTACCTGAAGGCTTTGATCAACATCCTGATTTCGAACATATCAAGTGGGATGAAGTGCAGTGGAATTTAAATGGTGAGATGGTCACACCATCAGATGAGAAAACACTCGAAGAAATCGGTTTTGACCATAAGTCACTACTGCGCTTTAAAACTCCAGGCTTGAATGGTTGGAATGGAACGGGTGTGTAAAGTTGACTCAGCAAAGCCCATTTAATAACAACTCTAGTAATAATCTTTAATAAATACTGCAATGGAGAGTGCTATGTCTTATGAGGTTACTATCGAGCCCACTGGTGACGTGATAGAAGTAGAAGACGGTCAAACATTATTACAAGCGGCTTTGCGTCAAGGTGTTTGGCTGCCTTTTGCCTGCGGTCATGGTACGTGTGGGACTTGTAAGGTACAAGTGCTTGAGGGCTTTGTTGACCATGGCGAAGCTTCTACTTTTGCGTTGATGGAAGTTGAACGTGATGAAGGTAAGGTATTGGCTTGCTGTTGTTATCCTGAGTCTGATTTGGTGGTTGAAGCGGACATTGATGTTGATCCTGATTTTTTGGGCTATGCCGTCAAGGATTATAAGGCAACGGTAGTCGATATGACGCCATTATCACCGACTATCTTGGGTATACGCTTACAACTCGATGACGATATGGAGTTTCAGGCAGGACAGTATATTAATCTATACATCCCTGATGTCGGTAGCCGCGCATTCTCTATTTCTAACCCACCTTCCCAGTCTAATATAATTGAACTTCATGTGCGTCTTGTGCCTGATGGTAAAGGCACAATGTGGCTACATAATGAGCTATCTGTAGGTGATCAGATTGATGTGTCAGGTCCATACGGTCAGTTTTTTGTCCGTAGTAGTGACAGCCAAGATGTGATTTTTATCGCTGGCGGGTCTGGATTGTCTAGTCCGGAATCTATGATTTATGATCTTTTAGAGAAAGGCGATAATCGTCAGATTTATCTGTTTCAAGGAGCGCGCAATATCCCTGAGCTTTATCATCGTGAGAAGTTTGAGCAGTTAGCGCAAGACAATGATAATTTTCATTACATTCCGGCTTTAAGTGATGAAGATACATTGGGCGAATGGTCAGGTTTTAAAGGCTATGTGAATGATGCTGTTAAACAACATTTTAATGGTAAGTGTTCAGGTCACAAAGCGTATATGTGTGGTCCACCGCCAATGATTGACGCTACTATTACCACGTTGATGCAAGCCCGACTGTTTGAACGTGATATTCATATGGAGCGTTTTTTGACTGCTGCTGATGGTAGTAGTGAGTCGAGTCGCTCAGCGTTATTTAAGAGAATATAATGTTAATGTAACAACAGCTTGTAAAGATGATATCTGACAAAAAGCCCTTGTATAACATATACAAGGGCTTTTTATTATCTAAGTAAAAATGCAACTCGAAACATAGCTGAGAAGATAATTAAGAAAACTTATTCAAAAAAATGCTCATTTATCTAAAAGATACATGAGCATTTATAAATACTTAAACAATCATATTTAATCGCTATCTAGTTACTTAAATACTGATAAATAAATTGATTAAAGGTTTCTGGCTGTTCAATATTGGAGATATGAGAGGCATTAATAGTGTTCAGTACGGCATTGGGTATATTATCTGCCATGTATTGACCGTCAGCAATGGTGGTAATAGGGTCTTCGCTACCGGCAATAACGGTCACAGGAGCGGTGATGGTTTTTAGTTGCTCACGGGTATCAGCAATAGATAGCGCCTCACAGCAGCTCGCATAACCTTCTGCACTACCTGCCGCTAACTCATTAGATAAATTGGAGACAATATCAGGGTTATTAGCGATAAAGCTACTGGTAAACCAACGATTAGCTGCGGTTTCGGCAATAGTGCTTAAACCTTCTGTTCGGACGAGCTGGGCACGGTCTTGCCAAGCTGCTTCCGTACCAATCTTCGCTGCTGTATTACACAACATTAAATGATGAAAGCGTTTAGGGTGGTGAATAGACAGCCATTGGCCTGTCATACCACCCATTGAGATACCACAAAAAAATGCTTTATCAATATTTAAGTAATCTAGTAAGTCAACAACATCTTGTCCAAGTTGATCGAAACTATAAGGACCTGTAGGCGATGATGATGCCCCATGACCACGAGTATCATAACCAATGATAAAATAGTCTTTTTGTAGCGCTTGAATTTGCGGCTGCCACATTTGATAAGTCGTACCTAGCGAATTAGAAAATATTAAAGCAGGTTTGTCTTTATTACCGAAAGTCTCATAATTTATAGTAACGTCTGGTTTTTCAAAAATTGGCATAATGATAATCCTTGTTCATATCTAACTATTATCAGATCAGTATTCTTAGAAATCTATCTATGTCTTTTAGCTATATAAGTTTTTAACGCTATAAGCTTACTAACCATCAAGACGCTCAATAATCATCGCGATACCTTGGCCAACCCCAATACACATTGAGCATATGGCGTAACGCTTGTCAGTTTTTTCAAGCTGATTAAGCGCAGTAATGATAAGACGCGCACCTGATGCTCCTAGAGGATGACCAAGTGCAATAGCGCCTCCATTAGGATTGACGCGTTCGCTATCATCGGCCAGACCTAAATCACGAGTACAGGCTAATGCTTGTGCTGCAAAAGCTTCATTCAATTCAATAACGTCCATCTCATCAAGTGACAGTCCGGTTTGCTTAAGCAGTTTTTTCATCGCAGGCGCTGGCGCGAAGCCCATAATCCGTGGTTCAACACCGACAGTCGTAGCTGCCACAATATGTGCGCGAGGTCTGAGGTTGAACTCTTCAACTGCTTGTGCTGATGCCACTAAAAAAGCTGCTGCGCCATCATTGATACCTGAGGCATTACCAGCGGTAACGGTACCATCTGCTGTTACGATAGAACGAAGGCTAGCTAAGTTTTCAAGCGTAGTATCAGCTCGTGGATGTTCATCGGTATATACGGTTAACGCTTCACCTTTGCGTTGTGGAATGACAACAGGTGTTATTTCATCTTTAAAAAAACCAGCATTTTGCGCAGCTGCTGTGCGTTTTTGGCTCCGTAAAGCGAATTTATCTTGATCAACGCGATTGATATTAAATTGCTCGGCGACGTTTTCAGCCGTTTGTGGCATGCTTTCGGTACCATATAACGCATCAAGCTTTGGATTGATAAAGCGCCAGCCCATGGTGGTATCTTCAAGTTTGTTAGTACGATCAAATGGTTTTTCTGATTTACCCATCACAAATGGCGCACGGCTCATACTCTCGACACCGCCTGCAATAACTAGATGGGCTTCACCAGCTTTAATAGCGCGAGCTGCCATTGCTAGAGCATCCATAGATGAGCCGCATAAACGGTTTACAGTCGTGGCAGGAACTTGATAAGGTAAGCCTGCGAGTAGCGCTGACATACGACCTACATTACGATTGTCTTCACCGCTTTGATTGGCGCAGCCATAGATGACGTCATCGACTTGCAGCCAGTCTATAGTGCTATTACGCTCCATCAACGCTTTAATAGGTATAGCACCTAAGTCATCGGCGCGAACTGGTGCCAACGCGCCACCATAGCGTCCAAAAGGGGTGCGAATAGCATCGATAATATAAGCATCATTTAAACCAGTCATTAAATCACTCATTATCCTTGTCCTTTTTATTATTTTAAATTTGTAGCATCAGTTAATGTAGCACCGGTAACTGCTTGTAGATCAGTGAAGCTTAAGCCATTGACTTTTTCTATGACTTTGAGACCGCTATCAGTCACGTCGATGACACATAAATCAGTGTAAATACGATCTACGCAGTGCTTACCCGTTACAGGGTAGGTAAGCTCACTGACAATCTTTGGCTCACCATCTTTAGTAACGTGATTGGTCATGACAAACACTTTTTTAGCTCCAACGGCTAAATCCATTGCACCGCCAACAGCAGGTATGGCATCGGGTGCACCAGTACTCCAGTTAGCTAAATCGCCATTTTCTGCTACTTGGAACGCACCTAATACACATATATCTAAATGCCCGCCACGCATCATGGCAAATGAATCACCATGATGGAAAAAGCTACCGCCTTGTTGCATGGTCACAAATTCTTTACCAGCATTAATAAGTTCAGGATCTTCTTGGCCTTTCGCGGGTGGTGGTCCAAATGCTAGTAAGCCATTTTCTGAATGTAGAAATACATCTTTATCCTCAGGTAAATACTTTGCAATTTTAGTCGGTAGGCCAATACCTAGATTGACATAGGCACCATCTGGAATATCTTGTGCAGCGCGCTCGGCAATCTGATCACGGGTAAATGGGGTGTAGCTCATAATGACGCTCCTTATATTGGCAGTATTAAGCGATAGCTGCGGTTGTAGGGTCAGTAGGCTTATTACTAGCAGGCTGGACTTGCACTACATGTTTTACAAATATGCCAGGTGTAATAATGTGTTCGGCATCAAGCGCGCCAAGCTCAGCGATTTCGGAGACTTGAGCGATAGTAATGTCAGCAGCCATAGCCATTATGGGGCCAAAGTTTCTTGCTGATTTATTGTAAATAAGATTGCCCCAACGATCGCCTTTGGACGCTTTAATCAAAGCAAAGTCGGCTTTTAGCGGGTACTCAAGAACAAAGTCTTTGCCATCAATGTTGCGAGTTTCTTTACCCTCTGCGAGTAAGGTGCCAAAGCCAGTAGGGGTGTAAACAGCACCAAGTCCCATACCAGCAGCTTGAATGCGGCAAGCAAGGTTACCTTGCGGTACTAGCTCAAGTTCAATCTTGCCAGCATGATACAGTTCGTCAAATACCCAGGAGTCTGATTGGCGCGGGAAGGAGCAAATAATTTTACGTACCGCTCCAGTTTTCAGTAGTTTTGCCAAGCCATAATCGCCATTACCAGCATTATTATTAATAATGACTAGGTCTTTGATACCTAGCTCGATGAGGCCGTCGATAAGCTCTGCAGGTTGCCCTGCGGTACCGAAGCCGCCAATCATAATCGTAGCGCCATCTTTGATTTGACTGAGGACCTCAGTCATGCTTTGTTCGGCTTTATTAATCATATTCATGCCTTATTAATAATGTCAGATATGGTTTTGCATTAATTTTTATTAGTAAGTTAAATGTGTGCTGTTTCAGTTGTTTATTTTTTGAAGCTGTATTCAGTGAGAACTATATAAAAGTGGATGTTGAGCAGAAGTATATTAAATATTTACTTCTTAATACTTTGATTTAATTGAGGATATATGGTTCAGTGTAATTTATTTTTTTGTTCTCACTAAGAGTGATAAGTTGATGCTCAAAATAAGAGGTAACTTAATCACTGTTCTGAGTTCGTTTTTTAGTGCAGATATACCCGCTTGTTATTCAGGAGGTAAGTTGAAAATGAGAGGCTATTCAAACATTAGGCTTGATACTACAGTAAAGGTAGTATCAAGCCTAAATAAGTATATTGAGTATTTCATGCTTAGCGCAGGCTATATTAAATAAGATCTAGCCTTGCGCGCGACGGCGTTCAACTTCACTACCTTGTACTTCTTGTTCAATGTCTTTCACTAGATGAAAGTCAAAGTCGATACTAGCATAAGGCTTATCAAGCCCTTTTTCTTTAAGCTTATCTGCGTCTTCAACCATCGTAACTTCTGGTACTAATCCTTCACGGCTAGCAAAAGCAAAGTCATCCCACAGGTACTCATCGCCATCAATATTAATTTGAGTGGTAAGTTTACGCTGTCCATCAGCACTGGCGAAGAAGTGAACGTGAGCAGGGCGATGGCCATGACGTCCTAAAGAACTTAATACTTTATCAGTCATACCGCCTGGTGGTACTGAATAGCCTAGAGGTACTATACTACGGAAGGCATAACGACCATTTTCATCAGTAATGATAGTACGACGTAAATTGAATGCTGGCTGTGATTCATCAAAGAATGAATAGTTGCCTAAGCTATTAGCATGCCATGCTTCAACTTTGGCATTTGGTATAGGATTTTTGTCTTCGTCATAAACGGTACCTTGCATAAATAACACAGTGCCTTTGTCATCTTCGGTACCGTCGTCTAAGCGTGCAAAGCCTTTTTCTTCTGGCGCGCCAGCTACATATAGTGGGCCTTCGATGGTACGTACTGTGCCGCCATCTAGACCTGCTGCTTTTAAATCTTCTTCAATCATCAAATCCATAAAATGATCGAAACCAAGACCAGGTGATAACAAACCAGCTTCTTTGCCTAAATCACCAATGAACTCTACTCCTGACCAATACTCATCTGCGGTAATTTTAAGGTCGTTAATCGTTTGCATTAGGTCAGTGACTATGCGCAAAACAATTTCTTGTACGCGTGGATTTACTTGTTCAGGAAAGTCGATTTTACCTTTGATGAACTGGGTTGCTAGCTTTTCAATTTGGGTACGTTCCATGTTACTCTCCTTGGGTTTCGAGGATTCCCTCGTGGCTGGCAGCTGCAATTAAATACTATTAAATAACAGCAACTATTTTCTTAGTTGATTTTTTATTAACACATAAAATTTGAGCTTATATTTTTTAACTGTCATCATCACGTACAGAAGATGGATGACGCAATAGCGGTGTTACTTCAACATTCATATAAGGATAAAGAGGTAACGACATTAGTATTTCATGCAACTCTTCATTACTCTCGACATCAAAGATACTAAAGTTAGAGTATTGGCCTGCTATCCGCCAGATATGACGCCACTTGCCTTGCGCTTGCAATTTTAGTGATAGTGCCTTTTCTACAGCCTTAAGCTCAGCAGCTTTATCAGCGTCCATATCAGTTGGTAATAAAACATCCATACGTACGTGGTATAACATTGTGACTTCCTTATTATGAATGAGCGATTAATAAGCTATCTTAGTTTGAGCAGCAGTAGCATATTTTTGCTGCTTTGAACTTTTAGGCATCGTTAAGCTGTGGGGTTTAGCATAGTGGTAAACTTTGTCGCTATCTACCTCAATTCCTAGCCCTGCGCCTGTTGGCACGCCTAGACCAAAATTATTGTAGTTAAGAGGACGCGCTAAAATATCTTCGGTCAAGAGTAGTGGACCAAACAATTCGGTATCAAAACTCAAGCTTGAATAAGTCGAAAATACATGAGCTGATGCGGCAGTACCGATAGGGCCTTCTAGCATGGTGCCGCCATATAGCTCAATTCCTGCTAAATGCGCCATTTGCCCGATCAGACATGCCGCTTTTAGTCCACCTGCTTGGTTGATTTTTACCGCAAAGACGTCTGCACAGTGATTGGATGCTAAATGAAAGGCATTCTGAGGGTCTTGAACGATTTCGTCAGCCATGATTGCTACTTCAAAATGCTCTTTTAAGCGTTTAAGTCCAGAAGGATTACGCATCGAGATAGGCTGCTCTATTAAGTCAACGCCACCAGCTTGTAGTAAGCTAATACCCCTCATTGCTTCAAGCTCCGACCATGCTTGATTAACATCAACCGTAATACGGCAATTAGGTAGTGCTTGTTTAATAGCTAAAACATGTTTTACGTCTTCATGTATAGGGTTGCTGCCAATCTTTAGCTTAAAGATACGATGGCGTTTTTGCTCAATCATCTGCTTGGCCTCGCTGATATCTGTAGCAGTATTGCCGCTGGCGAGTGTCCATGCAACTTCGATATGATCACGGACACGCCCACCTATTAGTTCACTAACAGGTAGATTAAGACGTTTGCCTTCGATATCGAGTAGAGCAGTTTCAATAGCGCACTTTGCAAAGCGATTACCGTTAATATGACGGTTCAGCAGTTGCATTGCCTTGGCGGTTGATGGCGGCTGTTCTTTTAAGAGGAGGGGCGTAAAGTAGGTATCAATATTAGTTTTGATGCTATGTGGGCTTTCTTCAGCGTAGCTCAATCCACCAATAGTGGTTGCTTCACCCCAGCCTTCATAGCCATCATCGCTTTTGATGTGCACTAGGACAAGTACTTGTTCATTCATTACTGTACAAGCCAGCTTATGTGCTCGAATAGTCGGTATAGGCACCAGTAATGTGTTAATTGAACTAATCATATCTATCCTTAATATATAATTGATGCTTCCTTATGCTTAATAAATACTATAGATACTATATATAGTGTTGTCCAAGACCGATTTAGTTCAGTTTCTATACCTTTTAGGTATTTTAATGAGTGTCTATTACGGTATGATAGCTATCATATTGTGCGATTATAAGTTTATTCGCTTACAATTTTTCTCATCGCCCAACCAAGGAAAAGAGACCTCATGGAACTCAGACATCTACGTTATTTTGTGGCAGTGGCAGAAGAGAAGAGCTTTAACAAAGCGGCTAAACGTTTGTGTCTCTCGCAGCCACCCCTGAGTCGACAGATCAAGCAATTGGAAGAGGAAGTAGGCGTGCTTCTAATCGATAGAGAAAATCGCCCCTTAAAGCTTACTGAAGCAGGCGAGTTCTTCTATGAACATGCCATTCAAATATTAACGAAATCAGATAACTTGCTGACAATGACGGTGCGTAAAGGCAATTTTGATAGTTCATTATCTATAGGTTTTGTATCGTCAATATTATATGGGCTATTACCGAAAATCATCGCACGTTTTCGTGAGGTGTATCCCAATATAGAAATAAAACTATATGAGCTCAATTCATGGCAGCAAACCGAAGCACTCACTAGCGGTAAAATAGATGTGGGTTTTGGGCGCTTGTTTTTTGAAGATGCTTCTATTAGACAAATATTGCTCAGAGACGAGAGTTTGGTAGTCGCTATTCCTAAAAGCCACCACTTAGCACAGGAGCAGCAAGTAACCGTCAATCTTATGGATTTGACTAATGAGAACTTATTGTTATATCCCACTGCACCGCGTCCCAGTTTTATTGATTACATTTTAGGGTTATTTGAAGGTCGAAATTTAAAGGCGAACTACTATACAGAAGTACGTGAATTGCATATTGCTTTAGGTTTGGTTGCGGCTGGTGAGGGTTTGACCATCGTCCCTAAGACTTTGGAGCATTTGCGTAGCCAGGAGATAACCTATTTGCCTTTTGAAAGTAACTCTCTTACTTCTCCCGTTATTATGAATGTCAGGCATTTTGATAAGTCGGAGCTACTGAAGACGTTATTAGATATTGCATATGAAATTTATGAGGAAGAAGGTTTTGACTATGAGCGCGTGCAAATATAGATGAATTACTAGCAGATAACTGGCAAAAGATCCTCGGCCACTTATGTCGCTTGTTCAATAATAGGCTGTACCTTGTTTTGCTTAATATTAGCAAGTTTAAGTAGATACATGGCAGTAGGGTGCCGAGCTTCATCCGCCACATATAGCTATTTATACCTGAATTACAGGCGATATCATAAACGGGTGTTAAAGACCAATTGCCGACTTGATACACTATGAGAGAGAAGTTATTGGTATGGTCGTCTTTATTATTTAGGTAATGACAAGTGTTTAATGAATACTAATAACTAGGTATGCTATGTGTTTAAAGGGTTTTAGGTAATGCGAGGTTATGTCTAACTACTATAGTTGGTGGGCCTACCAGAATTCAAACTATCAAGCTAAGGTGTTAATAAACAAAGGATTTATTGATTTGATTAATGAAAATACCGTATATAATTAAAGTTATAGAGTAAAATGATATTTTCTCAAGGTATGTTGAAAGATTACGTGCTTGGATTTAGCTATATTTTATTATTTAATAAATTTAAAGCTCTGGGAAAGTGGTGAGATATTCATCTACTAAACTCCCTAAATATATCATCGATATCTACAAAGCGTACCCACGTCGTGAATACGATAAAAATTATATAATAAGAACATCTAAATGAAGAAAGAGTCTAAATCAAATTTAGGTCGCTAATATATTTAATAACTCAGATAGTGCTATCGGGTTTGCATCCTATTTATATTAACTTTTATATCATGAGTGACATGATTTGTTAATTCCTTATCGATACCACAGTCGCTAATAACGCTCAAAAAATCCTTAACACTGCTGTCGCTTACTCAAATTTAAATGTCTGATAACATCACTTGTTACGGCTTTTAAGCCAAAATATATGGATAAAGAGATTGAGATGTCGTACGGCAGTGCGCTCAATTATTTTAAAATTTCATGGTATAAGCGATGGAAGAGGTCGTCAAAACGACACCTTTCATTTTTAAATAATACTGCCTGGAAAGCACTCCAAGCATACAAGATAGAACCTTGATGTGTGGTTGCTCCAAATACGAGGTTACTAGCTTTTCAAGATATTTCACCATTTGAAAATTCTTATTACGTTTTTTAGTAAATGGCTAAACTCAAGCTTCAGGAGTTGTTAATCTATTTCGGGCTTACTAATCGCGCGCCATAAAATAATGAATAGCTCATCAAAGCTGTCATTCAGAGGAGCTGGATTTCTCCGTATGATATGCATTAATCCTAAGCGGCTAATAAAGCCTATAAACACATCAAATAAAGTAAATAAAGGTACCGTATTATTCAATATGCCTTGTTCCTGTCCATCTTCCAACACCTGTAAATAAGAATCAACCAACTCTTTATTATCATAAATAGCAATTTCGCGATAACGCGAAACGGGCACTGCTGTGGACAATACCATCATAGCATCTGGGCTTTTATCAATAAAATCAAAAAACACCCAAAGGGTTTTACGAAGGCGATCTCTAACGCTATCAATACCTTGCAAATGATCAATCATACGGATCGCTAGACGTCCTAACACTCTATTTAAAATAGTGTAAATGATGGTTTGTTTGTCCCCAAAATAATTATACAAAGTTTTTAATGACATATTTGCTGTACTTGCTATCTGTATCATGCTCACTTCGGTGGGGTCATGATTTGAAAATAACAACAGCACTGCTTTTTCAAGTTTATCTAAAGTTGCTGGTCGCATAGCCGATATTGGTTTTAATTCTTTGCTCCCCATTTTACTCTTCAAATTCTTGCCTGCCATTTTCACATTCTCCAATTCATAGTTTGCATTTCGTTATCCTCTAATTCGTCTATTAGACTGTATATAAATTGCAGATTGAACAAGATTCGTATTTAGAAAAATATCTCTTAAATAAATTATTTAAGGATAATATACATTATCTTTACAATATAATAAGTTGCAATATTTATTGCAACTGCTTAATATAATTTCTATTAACCTTATTTAATAGGTTTTTATGGATTATATGAAATGATAATAAAGATTATCATTTTTTATGCAAAGCAATCATACAATGTGAAAGCCAGTATCTTGAAGGTTTTCAAACATACTAAACTAGAAAAGGAAGCCATGAGCATGTTAATGACAGAAGAGCAGAAAATGGCCACTGAAGGCTTGCGTAAAATTCTGGATAACGAAATTGAACCAAAGCTGCGTGCTCACGGAGAAGGTTTCATTCCTAAAGAGATGTTAAAAGGATTCGTCAAGAATTTAACAGAATACGGCCTAATAAAAGCGCCCTTTCCTGAGAAGTGGGGTGGTTTAGGCTTGGACTGGGTGACGCACTTATTACTTTGGGAAGAAGTAGGTGTTAGCTCGATAGATTTGGCGTTACCTATCCTAATTAATGTTTCTGGTGCCGATTTATTGATTAGAAATGCTCCAGAGCATATCAAAGAAAAATATGTGCCCGGTCTGCTCTCAGGTGATTTGTTCATAGGCATCGGGGTATCCGAGCCTGACGCAGGGTCTGACGTAGCTGCCGCAAGGACTCGAGCAGTGCGTGATGGAGACGACTGGATTATCAATGGAGAAAAAACCTGGATTTCAAACGGCGAGCATATGGATATCTTTATATGTACATGCAAAACTGCTGAAGGCGAATTGACCCATATTTTAGTAGATATGAACACACCAGGCATTGAAGTCCGCGGTATTAAAAAAATGGCTTTAAACGGTCAGTCAACGGCACAAATATTTTTTGGTGATGTGCGAGTCCCTGTGAGCAATACTATTGGTGAATTGGGCTCTGGGTTGAAGAATACGCTTGTGACCTTTGAACGTGCGCGCTGTCATATGGCGGCCTGGGGTTACTCTATTGCTCGTAGATCAATGGAAGAGTCAATTAAGTACAGCCAAGAGCGTTTCCAACACGGCAAGCTGATCGCGGGTCATCAATTAATAGCGGATAAAATCGCTGATATGGCTACTAAAATAGATGCCTCTAGATTACTAACGCTAAGAGCCGCCACTATGATCGATCAGGGCATACGTTGTGATAAAGAATGTGCGATGGCTAAATGGTATAGCACCGAAATGGCAGTTAAAGTTTGCCGTGATGCTGTGCAGATTCATGGCGGCAATGGTGTTACCAAAGAGTATATTGTTGAGCGTTTAGCTCGAGAAGCAATTATCGGCACCATCCCCGATGGCACTACTGAAATCCAAAAGTTATTGATAGCGCGCTCCCTTACTGGTATTCAAGCCTTTAGATAAGGTGGCCTGATGATTCAACTCCAAATTGTGAAAAACTAGATGAATAATAAAGCTAGGGAGATATTAATCGATAGGCAATCAGTCGGGAATAGGTCAGTAAATTCTAGTGAATATGCTGAATCGATCTAAAAATTGAATTAAGACGTAACAATTGGATTGACCTGATTTGAATGATTAACTAGCTCTTATCAGTTCGTTGCTTGATGTATGCCAAGGATAAGTAATCATGCTCAGTACTACTGCTATCTCAATAGTTGCCATCATTGCTGTCATTACCTTCGGAACTCTCTTTGGTTCGTTCTAGGCAACTTGATTAATAGTGAGATATTTAGTTAATGATAAGTCATAACAAATTATTAAGTAGTGGCATATACCGATAATAGTACTTTTAAGAATACCGTTCGATAGGAAAACCATACATGGACTTACATATGAAAAATAACGCTTTGGAATTTAAAAAAGTAGGCCCAGTAGCTTGGATTACTCTTAACAGGCCTGCCGCTATGAATGCTATCAATCTTGAGATGATAGATAAGTATGAAGAGCTGCTGCCAAAAATTGCTGAAGATAGCGCCATCAAGGTTTTGGTAATTACGGGTAATGGTAAAGCTTTTTGTGCGGGTGCTGATCTTAAAGAAATCTTAGCCTCAAACAATGGGGTTGCCGGCGAAGCAGATTTCATTGATCGCTTAACTGTTAACGTGCTTGATGTACTACGTAACTTCCCTAAGCCAGTTATTGCGGCTATTAACGGCATTACTATGGCTGGTGGGTTAGAGACTGCTATGTGTGCGGATATCGTGATAGCTGCGGACAGCGCGCGCATAGGGGACGCGCATGCTAATTATGGTGTCTATCCAGGGGCAGGTGGGGCGGCGATATTACCAAGATTAATCCCACTTAATGTTGCAAAATATTTACTGTTCACTGGTGAAACTCTCTCTGCAGAAGAAATGAAAGGCTATGGCTTTGTTAATAAAGTCGTTAATCATGATAGCTTGCAAGAAGAAGTGCAAAAAATAGCAGAGTTAATAGCGAAAAAAAGCCCGATAGCGCTAAAAAGAATGAAAGTAGTTGCTAATGCCAGTGCGGATAAATCGCGTGATGATGCGTTGCAACAGGAGCAAGTGTTATTCCGTGCTCATATGCGCTCTTACGATATGCAGGAAGGTCTAACTGCGTTTAGTGAAAAGCGTAAACCAGAGTTTCGCGGCTATTAACTTAAATAATTTTTTAGATATTTTTTGAACAACATTTCATACAAACTTTAATCAGAAAACAAGGGAATGAATCATGGATTTAAACAATAAAGTCGTCGTTATCAGTGGTGGTGCCTCAGGATTGGGTTTAGCTACTGCTCAATATATGGTACGCAATAAAGAGGCTAAGGTAGCCTTATTAGATATGAATCAAGAAGCAGGCGAGGCTGCTGTTGCCGATCTTGGCAAAGATAAGGCCATATTCTGTCGTACGGATGTGACTTCTGAAGAAGATGTCGATAACGCTATTGCTGCCATCATGGCTGAGTTTGGCGCTATCCACGCTGACATCAACGCGGCAGGTATTGTCGCTCCAGCGAAGATTCTAGATAGAGAAGGCAAAGCTTCGGCATTAGCGAATTTTAAAGCCGTCATCAATGTGAATTTGATTGGGCTATATACCGTCATGTCAAAATGTGCTGAAAAAATGGCTTTGAATGAGCCTGATGAAAAAGGCGAGCGCGGCGTCATCGTAAACGTCTCTTCTGGTGCTGCTTGGGAAGGTCAAATTGGGCAGAGCGCTTACGGAGCATCAAAATCTGGTGTTAACGGTATCAACATGCCGGCAGCGCGTGAGTTCGGCAAATTGGGTATCCGAGTCAATTCCATTGCTCCAGGCATGTTTGCGACCCCTATGGTGGAGTCGCTTGATGTAAAAGTTAGTGAAGCTCTCATTGCTATGTGTGAAGCGCCTAAACGTATGGGTAATATGGAAGAATTTGCCTCTACTTGTGCCTTTTTAATTGAAAATAGCTACATGAATGGTCGCTATATTCGTCTCGATGCTGCGACGATACTGCAGGCTAGATAAAATAGTATGAATAATAGAAGGCAATTTATGAGTACTCAGCAAGGACGCTATATTACGCCACCAGAATTTGGTGAGTTGCTGGTTGTTAGTGACGGCATACTATGGACTAGGTTTAAAATACCTTCAAAGCTAGATCATATTAATATCTACCTGATTAGAGATGTCGATGGCTGGTTTGTGATTGATTCAGGTCCTGCCTCCGATGAAAATCGTGAGCTTTGGAAAAACTTACTACAGAACCTACCTAGTCCTGCGAAAATTACCGGTATCTTAATCACTCACTCACACCCTGATCATATCGGGCTGGCGGGCTGGTTGCAAGATTATAGCGATGCACCCTTATATATCTCCGAAAAGGAGATCTTACAGGCCAAGCTTGAGAATGAATATCGCAGTGCTAAAGATTACAGCGACTTACCACACTTCTACAGCCGTATGGATGCCTCAGTAGAAGATATGCAAAGTCTAGAGTCAGTCTGGGAATATGTCGATGAAATGTTCGGTCCATTACCGACTGATGTCACTATCGTCAAGTCTGGCGATACAATGGAGATAGGAGGCGAGTTATGGCATCTCTGGTCGGGCTCGGGGCATTCTATAGAGCATATTTGTCTACAAAAGGCTTCAGGAGAGGTGATGATTTCAGGTGATGAAATCATAGAGCATATCACGCCTTATGTTGGTTTAAATTATATGAGTCAAGAAGCGGATCCTTTAGCCGGCTGGTTGGCAGGTCTAACAGAGATGCTCGACTGGATAAAGCCAAATGTACAGGTTTTGCCAGCACACAATAAGCCGTTTTATCAAGGAGATAAACGAGTACGCGAAGTTTTAAATCATCATCAGACATCATTAGAGAAACTGCGGAAAAGCCTCGACCAATGGCGCACTGTCAACGAGTTAAGTTCAGTATTGGGCTGGGCAAAGAAAAAAGGGTTTGCACGTTTTTTAGCGCTTGAAGAGACGTTCGCTCACGTTACTTATTTGGTGAATACTGGAGAAGTAATTTGCGAGACTGCAGAACCATCTGGCGTTTTACGCTATCAGTTAGCTTAAAAAATTATACTTTTTAGAGATCGTTTAAAAGTTATAACATGTGATTTTACGGTAGATGTAAGAGAGTTAATAGCAGGAATAGGCTGTAAAGATAAACAAGGGACTACCACTTATTAAGGATAATAAACATGCTAATCAACTTTAGTAATCATATGGCAGCACTCGCACAGCGTTACGGAGACCGTGAAGCCTTAGTAAATATAGAGCGTAACCGCAGATATACTTTTTCTGAATTTCACCTTCTATCCAATCAAATCGTCAATATGATGGTCAGCTTAGGATTAGGTGTTGGCGATCACTTTATCAATATTCTCGATAATGACAATCTATCATTGATTCATGCTCCAACTATTTTTAAAGGCGGCGCTACTGGTGCTTTCACCAATTTTAGAGATTCGCTTGAAGAGCATACTTGGCAGGTGGCAGCTGCTAATGCGAAAGTTGCATTTATTGAAACTTCATTACTCAAAACACATTATGAAATGTTAAGAGGGCAAAGCATTACTATCGTTGTTATGGATAAGCCAGAAGAAAGCTTAGAGGGTGTCCTTTATTTTTGGGAGCTAGTTAATCAGGCGCCTGATCACAATCCTGATTTTGAATTGGATGATCGTGAGCATTGTACGCTGATTCGCTTTACTGGTGGCACGACTGGCAAAGGTAAGCCGGCCATGTATTGTATGGATAATTGGTTCAGCTGCCGTGATACGGCCTTTGCTTTTGATGACAAGGATATGTGGGCGGATGAGCCAAGATGCATTCACGTAGCGCCTATCAGTCATGGTAGTGGCATGCTAGTATTGCCAACGTTATATTCGGGTGGCTGTACGATTACCCAAAACAGTCCCGATTTGAATGCTTACTGCGCTAATATTGAAAAAGAAGAGGCCACGCTGACATTCTTAGTGCCTACCATACTTTATCGCCTACTAGAGATTGAGTCTGATTTAAGTACGCTGAAGTATGTGGTTTATGGCGCAGCACCTATGAGCCCAGGGAAACTCAAATTACTTCAGGCAAAGCTAGGTAATATATTCATACAAGGATATGGGTCTACCGAGCATTTTGGTTTTGCATTGAACATGAGCACCCAAAAACATATTATAAAAACAGAAGCGGACGAAGTTCGATTAGGGTCCGCCGGTCAACCTACACCTGGTGTTGAGTGCGTTATTGTCGACAGTAATGGTAATACACTGCCACAGGGCGAAACGGGAGAGCTCTGGGTGCGCTCACGCAGTGTCTGCCAAGGATACTTGAATGCCCCTGAGCTTACCGCTGAAGAATTCGATAATGGATTTTGGAAGTCGGGTGACTTGGGTTATATGGATAAACAAGGCTTTATTTATCTCGTCGACCGTAAAAAAGACATGATTATCTCAGGTGGTTTTAATATTTATGCCAATGAAGTCGAGTCTGCTCTTAATAGCCATGCGGATGTCTTTCTAGCTGCGGTAGTAGGTATCCCTCATGAAGAGTGGGGTGAGGCGGTACATGCTGAAGTTATTCTTAGAGACAATGTTAGCTTGACAGACCTTGAGCTCATTGCACATGTTAAAAACCTGATTGGCAGCTATAAAGCGCCAAAAACTATCTTAATTGTTGAGCAGATTCCCACTAGTGTGGTTGGTAAAGTGCTACGTAGAAAGGTGCGTGAAAAATACTGGAGCGATGCTCGTAAAATCTCTTAATAAGGTGCTTGATATTTACAGCCTAGTCTTTACAACTAGTATTGATGGATAAATATTTACTCCCTAAAATTAATTTAAAGGAATGACCTATGAGTGACATTTATATTGCCGGCGTTGGTATGACTAAATTTGGCCGCCATTTAGACCGTAGCTACAAAGATTTGACCCGAGAAGCAATAGAGCGTGCATTGACCGATGCGGGTGCCGAACTGGATCAAGTCAAGCAAGCATATTTTGCTTCTTGTGTCATCGGATTTATGCAGGACCAACATATGATCCCCGGTCAGGTCGCTTTGCGCTCGATGGGCTTCCAGGGTATTCCTATCTTTAATATTGAAGGTGCCTGTGCATCTTCTAGTACTGCACTGCATCTCGCGGCAATGGCGATAAGAAGTGGTTCTTGTGATATTGCTATTGCTGTTGGTACTGAAAAAATGATCAGTGATGATAAGGCCAAAATGTTTGCCACCTTTGATTCTGCTTGGGATGTGACCACGGTTGAACACAATAAAGATATCTTGCTGGCTATGGGCGAAGGCTTTGACTGCCCAGAAGGCTCACAATCCATCAAGCCGTATTCTATGTTTATGGATGTCTATGCAGCATTCAGTCGTCAACATATGAATACGTTTGGCACCACGCAAAGACAAATCGCTGCTGTCTGTGCAAAAAACCATACCCACTCCGTGCATAACCCGTTGGCGCAGTATCAACGGCCTTATACCATAGAAGAGGTACTGGCAGCACCCCCTATTACTTATCCGCTAACCCTACCTATGTGTGCACCCATCTCTGATGGCTCGGCCGCTACGGTCTTATGTAATGCGGAAGGTTTAAAACGCCTGAAGGGTGATGCTAGTCGTGCCATTAAGCTATTGAGCAGTGTCGTGCGCTCTAGCTCAGATCGTAGTTATGAAGATTATAAGAGTCATGTTACGGCACTAGCAGCTAACGAAGCCTATGAAAAAGCGGGTGTCTCTCCATCTGATGTGGATGTCGCGGAAGTACATGATGCCACCGCTATGGGGGAGATTATCCAAGTAGAAAATCTACAACTGGTCGCTTATGGCGATGCGGGTAGAGCCGCGGAAAATGGTGAGCTGACTGTTGGTGGCCGTATTCCTGTCAATCCATCAGGTGGTCTTGAGTCTAAAGGTCATCCAATTGGTGCGACCGGACTGGGTCAAGTATATGAGCTGGTCACCCAATTGCGCGGTGAAGCGGGCAAACGTCAAGTAGAGGGCGCACGCATTGCCATTCAAGAAAATGGTGGCGGTATCTATGGAGTAGAAGAGGCTACTGCCGTTATCAATATCTTTGCTACGCAGTAGTATTTAATTAACTGCTTATTAAACATAAAAAAGGGATTTTCTATGACTGGAACAGCTTATATCTATGATGCCATTCGTACGCCACGTGGCAAAGGGAAAAAAGATGGATCCCTTTATCAAGCAACGCCAATTTGGCTGGTTCGTACTTTATTAAAAGAGATGCAGCAGCGCCACAATCTTGATACTAGTTTGGTTGATGATGTGGTACTTGGTTGCGTAACGCCTGTTGGCGAACAAGGCTCAGACATTGCTCGCGTTGCTGTTTTAGATGCTGGCTGGGACGAAAGCGTAGCGGGTCTAACGTTGTCACGTTTTTGTGCTTCAGGCCTTGAGTCTATCAATCTTGCAGCCGCTAAAGTCATGTCAGGCATGGAAGATATGGTCGTCGCCGGTGGTGTTGAATCCATGAGCCGTGTGCCAATGGGTTCTGATGGCGGTGCTTGGTACATGGATCCTCGCGTTAATGATGCTACCAAGTACGTACAGCAAGGCGTTGGCGCTGATACTATAGCGACTATAGCAGGCTTCAGCCGTACTGATGTCGATGCGTTTGCGAGCGAATCACATCGCCGCGCTGCTGCTGCTTGGGAAAAGGGCTACTATAATAAATCAGTCGTTCCAGTCACTGACCTAAACGGCATGTTGATTTTAGATAAAGATGAGACTATCCGTCCAAATACCACTCCTGAAACTCTAGTTGGTCTTAAGCCATCGTTTGCTAATTTAGGTGCAATGGGCTTCGATAGTGTGATATTGGATAAGTATACTACAATCGAAAAAGTTGATCACGTCCATCATGCGGGTAACTCTTCAGGTATCGTTGATGGTGCGGCACTTTGTTTAGTGGGTAGCGCTGCTGCTGGTAAAAAAGCCGGTCTGAAGCCACGCGCAAAAATTACCATGGCTGCGGTAGTCGGTTCTGAGCCAACGATTATGTTGACTGGTCCAACGCCTGCGGTTCATAAGGTATTGAAAAAGGCAGGCATGAAAGCATCAGATATCGATCTTTGGGAAATTAACGAAGCCTTTGCTACGGTACCGATGAAAACGGCAAGAGACTTTGGTGTATCGATGGATATCGTCAACGTTAATGGCGGTGCGATCGCTATGGGTCATCCACTCGGCGCAACTGGCGCGATGCTACTAAATACCGTGCTCGATGAGCTTGAGCGCCGTGACCTAAAAACGGGTCTAGTTACTTTATGTGTTGGCGCTGGTATGGGTATTGCGACTATCATCGAACGCGTATAAGCCGTTATCAAATTAGATTGGAATCAACAGAGTATAAAAGGGATATAGGATGACTACAGATAGCTTAAACACCATTAATGCATTGGCCAACTTTTCAGCCGAGCGTGACGATGCGGGTATCATCACCGTCACGATGGATCAAAGCGATCGCAAGATGAACGTCATCGGTGATGGTTTCACTGAATCTTTTGCCACCTTGGCTGACAGCTTTGTCGCTGATGGCTCTGCTAAAGGTTTGATTCTGACTTCAGGTAAAGATACCTTTGTCGTCGGTGCTGATATTGACTCTTTAGGTGATATTACTACCCCAGAACAAGCGTTTGAGCTGGTTCAAGACCTCAAAGGCAGCCTGCGTAAACTTGAGCTATCTGGTAAGCCAGTAGTTGCTGCTATGACTGGCACAGCTCTTGGTGGAGGTCTTGAGATTGCCTTAGCTTGTCATTATCGTATCGCGGTTGACTCGCCTAAAACTAAACTGGGTCTTCCAGAAGTTAAATTGGGATTATTGCCAGGTGGCGGCGGAACTCAGCGTTTACCACGCTTGGTTGGCATTCAAAAAGCACTTGAGCTCATGACCCAAGGTTCTGAGCTGCGTCCGGGCGCGGCAAAAGACATTGGTTTAATCCATGAAACTGCTAGCGACAAAGCAGATATGCTGGCTAAAGCAAAAGCTTGGATTGAAGCCAATCCTAAAGCCCAACAGCCATGGGATATGAAAGGCTTTAAAATCCCTGGTGGCGATAGTAAGCATCCGAAAGTAGTACAGGTATTCTCTATCGCACCTGCGATGGCGAATCAAAAATCAAATGGTAACTATCCTGCCATCAAACACATCATGTCGTGTGTTTATGAAGGTTGTATGGTCGATATCGATACAGGCTTAGAAATCGAATCGCGTTATTTTGTCGCCTGTGTGCTGTCCCCTGAAGCCAACAATATGATTAATACCCTTTGGACACAGCTCAACAGCATCAAAAAAGGTCAGTCACGTCCAGATGGTTTTGAGAAAATAAAAGCCAAAAAAGTTGGCGTTCTTGGTGCTGGTATGATGGGTGCAGGTATCGCCTATGTTTCAGCCAAGGTCGGTATTGAAGTGGTCTTGCTAGATCGAGATATCGAATCAGCAGATAAAGGTAAAGAATACTCTACCAAATTGCTTGATAAAGCCATCAGCCGTAGACGTTCAACACCAGAGAAAAAGCAATCTCTCTTGGATAAAATCAAAACCACAACTTCTTATGAGGACTTAGAAGGCTGTGATTTGGTTATTGAGGCAGTATTTGAAGACCGTGCTATCAAAGCCGATTGTACGCGTCAAAGTGAAGCGGTTATTCCTAAAAGTGCAGTTTATGCGTCTAATACTTCAACGTTGCCAATTACAGGTCTAGCAGAAGTATCGGAGCGTCCGAATCAGTTTATCGGCCTACATTTCTTCTCACCAGTCGATAAGATGCCATTAGTCGAAATCATCATGGGTGAAAAAACCGATGACGAAACGCTAGCAAAAGCCTTTGATTATGTATTACAAATCGGTAAGACGCCAATCGTTGTCAATGATAGCCGTGGTTTCTACACCTCACGCGTATTCGCGACTTATGTATCAGAAGGCATCGCTATGTTAGGCGAGGGTATCCATCCACGTTCAATCGAGGTGGCTGGGATGAAAGCGGGTATGCCAATGCCGCCACTGGCGCTACAAGATGAAGTCACCCTCAGTCTCGTCCGTCATATCACTGAGCAGAATAACCGTGATATGGAAGCAGAAGGCAAGCCAGTTATCAACCATCCTTCTTATAACGTTATCAAAATCGTTGGTGAAGAGCATGGTCGTGAAGGTAAGCGCTTCGGTAAAGGCTTCTATGATTATCCAGAAAATGGTGAAAAAAGCTTGTGGCCTGAATTGACCAATCTATTCCCAACGGCTAAAGAGCAGCCATCACAACAAGATCTTATTGATCGTTTGATGTTCATTCAAGTGAACGAATCAGCCAAGTGTTATGAAGAAGGTGTCGTAAGATCTGTAGCAGATACCAACGTCGGCTCTATCTTTGGTTGGGGCTTTGCACCGCATCATGGCGGCACGCTACAGTTTGTCAACGCTATGGGCGCAGATAAATTCGTTGCTCGTAGTCGCGAGCTTACTAAGCAATATGGTGACCGCTTTGAACCGGCAAAAATATTAGTAGAGATGGCTAAAAAAGGTGAGGTATTTACAGATGGCTAGTAACGGTTTATCAAACATTTCTTCACCGCTTTGCTTACAAATTTAAGAGCAAGTATTAGAAAGATTAAATTAAGGAACAGTAATTTTACGCGTATTTGACCAATTATTTATTATTTAACGATAACTAAGCTATTGAAAATATTAATTTTAATAGGATTTATTGATATCGGCTTGATTAAAAACTATAGACACTTAAATTTAGTTTTTTATTAGCTACATCAGATAAGCCGCAGTAAGCATTAGGACATTTTAGATAAATTTATACCGTCATACACTATACATGGAAGAGTGTAAGCGCCTACCTAGGAAGGGAGAACAGTCATATGTTACGCAAAATTTCACAAAGTTTTAATGTTGGGGTCGAAAACTATTTACCCAATGCTTTTATCTTTGCCATTCTATTAACTTTTATTACTATGATTCTTGGGGTAACGGTTACCAACCAAACCATAACCGAGATGACCACACATTGGTATGGTGGGTTTTGGAACTTCTTAGCATTTACCACGCAAATGATTTTAATATTAATCACGGGTTATGCCCTTGTTAAAGCACCACCCGTGCAAAAATTAATGCTACGTATGGCATCAATACCGAAAACACAGAAATCTGCTTTAATCATGACCATACTGGTCGCTGCTGTTGCTGGCTATCTTAGTTGGGGGCTTGGTCTAGTACTTGGGACGCTATTCGCTATTGAAGTGGCAAAAAATGTCAAAACTGCTGATTTTCGTATTCTAATAGCGGCTTCTTATACCGGCACTATTGCCATTTTACCTGCCAGTATTACAGTCACTGCGCCGCTGCTAGTTAATACTCCTGGTCACTCGCTTGAAGCGGAAATTGGCCTTATTCCATTGTCCCAAACCATTTTCAGTCCGACCCTAATGCTGACTGCTTTTATTGGACTGGCTGTAGTGTTGTTTATTTATATCAAGATGATGCCAAAGCCAGAGGAAGTGATTCCTTTTGAAGCAGACGTGGATGTTTTCGTGGTAGAAGAATTTGCAGAAGCTAAAACGGTGGCTGAAAAACTCGACCGTAGCAAAATTATTAACTATATCCTCGTGGCACTAGGTATGCTTTGGCTGGGTCAATATGTGGTGTTAAATGGCTTTAACCTCGAGCTTAACATTTTGAATTTCTTCTTTATTATTCTGGGTCTCGCCCTTCATGGCACTCCTGTAAGTTATGTGAATGCTATTACCGCAGGTATGCCTTCAGCGTCCGGTATCCTTTTACAGTTCCCTTTTTATGCCGGCATTATGGGTATGATGGTCGGCTCTGGTTTGATCACCGTCATCTCTCAATCCTTTGTTTCCATCTCAAACGAATATACATTCCCACTTTTGTCTATGTTATCAGCGGCCCTTGTTAACGTCTTTGTGCCCTCAGCGGGTGGCCAGTGGCAAATTCAGGGACCAATCATGCTAGAGGCATCGCGTGCCTACAACATCCCTATCGCCACGGTCGTCAATACGGTGACCATCGGTGATTTAGTGACCAACTTGATGCAGCCGTTCTTTGTGCTCCCTGCACTTGGACTGTCTGGACTTGGGCTAAAAGATATTTGGGGATATTGTCTTGTCTCCATGGTTTTATTAATGATTGTAAGCGGCATCATTGTCACCGTCATTCCGTTAATTTCTTAATAAAAAGGAGTTTTATTTATGCTAACGCATGGCCACCACACGACTTATACGATGCTCAAAAAGCAAACCATAAAGCATCCTGAAAAAGATTTTATCATTTTTGGCGACTGTCACCGCACCTACATTTCGATGTTTCAACGCGTGAATCAATTGGCGCGTTGGTTGGCACAAAAAGGTATTAAAAAAGGAGACGTTTTAGCGGTTTTCTTAGGTAATTCACCGTTATTTTATGAAGCTTGGTTTGCTTGCGGAGCGATAGGTGCTGTACTGCTGCCTATTAACACGGCCTCTACGGCTTCTGAATTGGATTATTTTCTAGAACATTCTGAAAGCAAAGGTTTTATTTACAAAAAAGAACTGGTTGATGCCAGTCATATCGAAACGGCAGGTCAAAGAAACTTGGCTTTTTGTCAAGATAGTGACTTAACTTGGTCAGAGGAACTGGCGCTATTATCTGACGATAGCATCGATTGTGCGGTTACGCCGGATGATGTCGCCGCTATCATGTATACCTCAGGCACTACGGCTAAGCCAAAAGGAGTGCTAATCACCCATGAGAATTACTTATTTGCGGGTCACTCTTCTGTTCTATATCAACAACTAACCCCAGCAGACCGCTACTTTATCTTTTTACCTTTGTTTCATGTTAACTCGCAATACTATACCTCTATGGCCATGCTCGTTTGTGGCGGTACTATAATTTTAGAAAGACGCTTTAGCTCCTCAACTTTTTGGGACACGGTAGCAAAACACCAACCGACGGTGAGCAGCTTAACAGCCACTATTATTAAGATGCTGCTAGAAACCCCTGTACAAGCTAATGAAGCGCCTAACAGTATTCGTCAAGCCGCTTATGGGTTACAAGTCACTGTAGATGACCTCGATAAATTTCAACAACGTTTTGGCATTAAGTTGTTCCAATGGTATGGCTTAACTGAATCTATCACTTCCAATATTGTCACGCCGCTATACGAAGAGATGCCTACTGACCCAAAGACGGGTATCTACGCCATTGGCAAAGCTGCACTCGGTCATCAGGTGAAAATCTTGGATGAAGATGGCCAAGAGCTGCCTCCTTTGGCTGTAGGGGAGATCGTATTGACTGGTCCCTCACTTATGAAAGGCTATTATAAAAATCCAGAAGCCACGGCAGAAACATTGCAAAATGGTTGGCTGTTTACGGGAGACAACGGCTATATCAATACAGATGGTTTTGTTTGGTTTGTCGATCGCAATAAAGATATGATCAAACGAGCAGGTGAAAATATCTCGTCAATGGAAATTGAAAATATTCTATCGGGACATCCTGCTGTACAAGCTTGCGCTGTGGTCGGTGAGCCAGATCAACTGCGTGAAGAGGCTGTTATTGCCTATATTAAAATATACGATGGGCAGCAAGTGACAGATGACGAGTTAAGGCAGTTTTGTGAGCAGTATTTGTCTTATTTTAAGGTGCCGCAAGAATTTCGCATTATCGATAATTTTCCTAGAACTTCTATTGGGAAAATTCAGAAAAATTTATTGCGTAACAAGTAATTCTAATGTCTTAGCAGTAATTTTTAGAATACATCTGTTTCCTGTATCGATGCTATGATGCAGGAAACTGCTTAAAGGACATTACAGATATTTTAAGCATTAAAAAAACCAACCAGCTAGCGTGCTGATTTTAAAGTTAAACAACATAAGGATGTGGATAAATGATCGTTATTCCAAAAGAAAGAATTGAAAGTTATAAAGAAAAAGGTTGGTGGAAAGAAGTCACGCTAGATGACCTCTTCAAAAAACACACGGCGAACCATCCTGATAAGACGGCCCTCGTTGATGCGCCCAATACTATGGATCTATATGGCCGTGAGCCAACTAGGCTAACTTGGCAGCAGTGTGAAGACCGAGTTATGCGTTATGCGGCTATGTTGGTAAGACATGGTCTAGCCAAAGACGATGTGTTGATTGTGCAGCTGCCCAACATTTTTGATCTCTTAATAGTGAACCGCCCCGAATTTATCGGAGGCTGACTAACTTGAATCAGGCAGTGATGCCTGACAGGATCAAACTATCATAATAGCGTTTTCAAATTCAAACCCCAAGTTGCTCACACTCAGCTAAGAAAAAATACAAATAATTAAAAATCATGTATGCCAATTCTTATAGGGCTTGTAGGGGTATTTATCTATACTGAAAATAGTAAATATAGTCTGGATGCTAAAGGTGATTGATAATCCAATACCCTCAACTTTAAAGGTTTCGACACTTGCTTTAAACGTGATAGATAGATCTGAAATTGAAGACCATAGTGAATTTATACGCTGATTACCAAATATTAGTAGACTAGTAAAGGCAGGTTTTTAAACTTATGAGTGGTATTTATAAAATAAAAATATTACTCAAAGGATGGTTTATGAATTTTTCTACAAAAATTTTTTACCTAGCACTGCCAATGACTGTATTGGCTACAGCTACTGTATAAGCCAAATATGTGCGCTTCACTTATATGATGTTGGATGATATTTTCCATAATGGCATGCTAACTAAGATTCAACCACTCTTAAAGCTCAAAAAGTTAAACAACGTTAGGCTGTTTGGCTTTTTATAGCTTCGAGCATTCACTTGCTGACAAAGTCATTCCTCCACATAGCATGTTCACATACTGCGCAAAACCAATTATCTTTGCCGCGCATATAGGCAATATCAGCTGGTACCTCGAGAGGACAGGTACTGCCGCAGTATTCACAGCAAACGTCATCTAAACAAGCATAGCACTGGGATATCGTCTCAAACAGCACATGAGAGCTTATTCTATATTTATTACAAACCGTGCTGACGTGCTCAATAAAGTCACCTTGATTATCATATGCCCAGTAATCTTCGCAGACTCTCTTATCCCAAGCATTTTGCGTCATACCCCATTCAAGTTTAATACTCATAACATCTCTCCTGTTCATTAGCTAAATAGTTGAGGTTAATCTCTAAAACCACTACTTATATTTTCTAAACCTTGATTAATAAAAATGTAAAAACTTAATGGCTTTTAAATACACAGTTATTATGATCAGACCTATATTTATGTCATGTTTATCTGTGCTCAATATATTGTATTTACCATGATGCGATAGCTATTGAGCGGCGAGATATGTCTATGACATAATAGGTCGTTAGTAAGCACTAAATAGTTTTTGACGAAAACTTTATTATTGCCAACGAGTATTATTTTAGCAGAAAAGTAGTCCTTGGCAAGTACTTTTTAATTACCAATAAGGATTTTATTGTGATTTCATGTAATCTACCAGTGCTGTTAGCAGAAAGACGGCTGCGAGTTGCAGATTTGGTGAGAACGACAGACATTAGCAAATCAACCCTTCATAGAATCTACAACGACCAAACTACCCGTATAGAGTTCGATACTTTGAGCAAGTTGTGCGAAGTATTAAAGGTAACACCAGGTGAGATCTTGAAGTATGTTCCTGATGAGCATGGTGAAAAACAGGTTTTGTATAAAGATTGAACTAAATAAGACGTTAACTTCCTCACCTAACTAAAATTGAAATTTTCAAATACTCTTTAGCCTATGTTACATATAGGCTAAAGAGTATTTTTTTTGTTTAAAAAATAATTATAGATCAACATTTAAGTTAACTAAAGATAAAAATATGACAGCAATATTGAAGGGTTTACAAACGATAAGTTATAACATATCATTATTAGTATAATTCACTATTATTTATATTAAAATGAATATTATTCATCTAAAGCCTGTTCAGAAATTTATAACTTTTAATAAATCTAATTTGGTTATTCATCACCATGCTCAGAAAGCATTATTAATATGGCATCAATTTAGGCCAAGAATGAGAGATATAAATATAGGTGGCTTGGATGACTATTATCGTCCACCGCTACGTTTGATCGCTGGTAAAAATTCGACTTACTATTTTTTTAATGAGTTTAGACGGATCGATAGAATTCTTACAGAAGAGATGAGTTTGCGTCAGCCCTGTCTGGTCGCAGCTGAAAGCTTGCAAGATATTAAGCGCTTGGCTTGGAGTGAGGTTATTAAACTGGCATTCTCAAGAGGGATTCATCATCCTGATTTTTTTAAGGCAATCAGTAATAGTGCACCAAAAATTATTATCTGCGAACTTATGAATATTGAGCGTCTGACGATAGACAATTATTGTCAGTTTGCTGGTATTAGCCAAAGCGCTTATGAGTATCAGCAGTGCAAAGTGGCCAATGATGAGGTGATGTTGGGATTGCCCAAAAACATGAATTGGATGGATGCCTCTTATGAGTCAAACTAAACTATTTGATAATGTGACTGCTAGGCGAGTATTAGACAAGCTTATACCTATAGACTCGCCACATTGTATGCAAATGCATGCGTTTGTGGTTCATATAATCAGCTTGGTGCCAGACGATGAAGTTGATTTAGTGTTTTCGACACCATATGACAATCTTAAAGGCTTTACTGGTATAGACTGCGAAGATGTGATTAAACAAGTCCTTCGGCAAGGCAAAACTGAAGAGTGGGCGGTCAGCTATATGCTAATTGTCTTTTATCAGGCGTATGGCAAAGTTGATATAAATAATAACGCTTGGCGGTTTATGAGCGGCTACTTAAAAGTGATGGTTATGATCACAGCACGTCACGACAAGCACTTTGCCAAAATAGATAAGCTTGGCGTGCGTGTTCGTATGGCGCTAAGACCTTCTGATCCACAACGTGGCATTCTCGACCAGTTAATCAGTATTCACGATCAGTGCGATAGCTTGTCCTCATGTTTACCTTATATCAGACAATATGAAGCAAGCGTCAAACAGGAAGAGGCAACGGGTGAAACAGCCAATCAATATCTTGCTAGTAAAATTGGTCAAATCAGGTTGGCTTATGAGGTAGCGATTAATAACAAGGCATTCATTGGAAAAACCTATAATGAGAGCACTAAACGTGTAAAGTCGGCTCAAGCAGTCATCAAAATAGTGGTGAATACTGATAATGAACCGCTACAAAAAATAGTGTTTGGTACGAAACAATTAAAAAAGCACAGTAACGTGGCAAGCGCTGAAAATATTACCGATGACGATGAAGTACCATTGCTAGACAATGACTTTAAGCCAGCCACACAAATCGCTAAATCCTCCGAGCTACAGCAATGGCGATTGAAAGATAACCATCAACATGCCCGCCGTAATCAATTTCATTTCCCAACCAATCATCGCCAGCTAAGCACCACCGGATACCAAATGTTATTTGCCGTGCTTTGGCAGCGCTTTATGAATGTTGATAAAGAGAGTGGCGCTGGATATGCGGTACTACTGCTATCACTGTTAAGCGGTCTTAGTATTGATAGCATCATTGCTGATTGGCAATGCAGTCTCAGTAAACGTCAGTATTTCATCTATGACCGTATCCGTAAAATCAGTAGCATTGCCATTATGATTGATGTGACGACCAATACTCGAGGTCATCTGCTTGCTCATAGACAAAGCTATGGCGGTACCTTTTATCGTGCACTGCCTGAAGCTTTACAGATTATGCTTGAAGATAAAATTACCGTTTCATCCGATACTGTTAAAGCGGCTATCTCTTATGCTAAAGATATGCTTAACCTGCCAGCACTGAGTCCCCAGTATATTGAAGCAGGGCTATTTATCCTTATCAAAAACGAACTTAATAAGCCCTTGCATGCTGACCTGATCACAGGCGTTGATGTAAGGCATAGCTCTGCGCTGTATTACACTAGTACTAAAACGGTAGAGCTAGAGCAAACATATATAAAAGCGGTAAAGCTGATAACTGAATACTGCAATGATGAGCAAAAAGCACTTTTAATAGATGAGTGTAGCGTACCGATGAACGGGCATAGAAGCCACATTGGTAGTGATATGGCACTAAAGACCACAATATGCCAGCAGTTCTTTAATCAACTGGCTGTCAGTGCCGAGAGCTTTAATGGCAAGCTAAAATCCCACATGGATCGCTATATTGCGCAGTTTAATAGCTATAGTATTTGGTTGTGGCATATTGTTATGATCCAAACGGGTATCCGCCCAGTCAAGCACGCACCAGGGTTGCTGCACCAGTTTGATTTTAAGCGGCGAATGTTATGGGTATCTGACAAAGAGGAGCGCCATGCGCAGTCTGATGGCAGGCTCATTCCTCTTAGCAAGTTTTTGATAACGGCTATAAAAAACTATATGACTTATATTGAGCAGTTTGCCGCCATCTATAATCCATTATGTCCAGCAGCGCCTTATCCCATCAATGATATCTTGCAATCTGAGCGTCCTCTCATTCAGCTGTATAAAAAGAACCCAAAGGGCTTTACTAGCATTACGCCAAGCCAAGTTCGCTACCAGTTACAAGACTTTTTTAGTCATCAGGATAATTGGCTGCGTCATCAGCTGAGATCTATGCTTACGGGGCGCGTGCCTGACTATCTGATTTGCGCGCTTTACGGTCATGAGCATCCTGATCAAGAATTCATGCACCCGATGTCATCCGCCTTTATTAATCAATTGCATACCCTCAGTCCCCATTTAGATGCGATTGCTACAGATCTGCACTTAAAACAAATTGAGGTTCGCCTATATGGATAATATTAGCGCTCATAAACTACGACAGCTGAATAGAGAAGAAGCTAAAAAAAGTATCAAGCATGATGCTAAAGCCCTAATTAAAGAATATATCAATCAATATCCTATGCAATCGCCTTGTGAGCTGCAGCATCATTATGAAGCAATTAACCAGTTACTAGAAGAGAGGTTCAATACCGTTCAAAACTTCCAATTGGCGCGGCGCGGGTTTTTAGAGTTTATTCGTGATTATAATAAAGTTCACCACATATACCTTAACGAGCCTGTTGTACCGATACTGGCGACTCGTGAGCGCTTGACCATTAATTATGATTGGTTTGTGAATGGGCGCGCTGTGGCAGACAGTAGCGCGACAATGATAGATATTTGGCAGCGAAAACGGCGTTTCTCAGTCAATGACTTGGTTGAGGGGTTACTATATTGCAGCATCATGTATGGCGGTATCAACGAAATTGAGGTGTTAAAAACGCTCTATGATTGGCTATTTGATGAGCGCTTTATCTATCAAATTAACATGTCAGCAACTGATGAAAACAGCATAGTAGAGTCATTTGCTGTGATACCGCTTGGCGTACCTGATGATAATTATGGCTGCGCGGCTGATGAGAGTGAAAGACTAAAGCGATTCGTTGATTATATTCCCGATGATATGAGCCTATGTTTTTTATATGCTCTAAAGGATAAAGAGTTAAACACTGCTAAGATAAAGCCATTTAACACCATAATCAACGATATCTCAAAAAAGCTTAGTCTTACAAATAAAGATAGCGATCGTCCTCAGCACTCACTGCTCATCAAATATGCCAACTATCACTGGCGACAGCTAGAGGGTAACTTGATTGATGGTGCGCTTTCTATTGTTAAGCAAGGTGGTATAAAGACGACAGGGCTGACGACTGATAAGCTCATCCATTATAATCAAGAAGCTATCAATCCAAACCCCAAGCCGCTTACATGGCTTGAGCTGTTTGATACCAGTTATCAGACGGTAGGAGCATCACAATATAAGAGAGATGCCACAGCTTACCCAAGCTTTAGCAAAAATCTGATCAAAGAGCTACAAGATGCGCTCAAATTGACTAGAAACGCCGCTATTTCTGCTATCACAACCTTAAAGACAGACACTAGCCAGCCTAACGCGCAACTATTGCTTAGCTGGGCGTTATCCTTACTAGATGATAATAGCATTCGGCTTAATACCATCAGTAAATACATCGGCTGCATTGGTCGCGACTGGCTGATGCTGACGTTGGATGAGGATATTGATCAGTGGGAGGGCAATGACTTTGAGGAGGTATACGAGCAAATTATTCAAAGTAAAGTGAAAGATGGTCGCAAGTTGTCTGTACTGTGCAAGTCAACAGAGTTTGATGATACGTCTAGTGATATAGATAAGGATAACAATGCTACTGGTAAACAACTATCTCATCTTGATCGTTTAAAAGACAGCCAGAAATTTACCTATGGCCGTCTAAAAGCCTTTCACGATCACCAGCGTATGCACTTTGATGCGCCTTATGTGTATTTTCCATGGGGGAGTAATAGACAAGTCGTAAAAGCAAATATGGTGTCTCCACGTGTCTATCATGCAATGAGAGAGTATGTGCAGTCATCAAGTTTAGATATCGATCAAAAACAATTATGCTTTGTCGTACTAGCGCTTGCTTATCGCACCGGTATGCGTATCAATGAAATTATTGGCATTAAGGTTAGCGACATTGCCGATATAGGGTTTATTAATGGTCAAGTGATTGAAGCGCCAAAGATAATTCTCAAACCCAACCGCTATCGTAGGCTAAAAAGCAGTAGTGCCAAAAGAGTAATACCGATAGACAAGCTTTTCAAGACTGACGAGTTACAACTGTTTATCGCACTCTATTATCAACAAAAAAGGTTAAAACGCCGTTATTTATTCTCACAAGGCTCAGGCGATCAACCACTGCCGAGTGTATTTTTCAGTAATATGATGAAAATAATATGGGATAGACTGCTGATTACCCATGATTTTACTTTTCATAGCTTTCGACATACCGCAATTAGCCAATTGGCACTGGTGTTAAGCGGCTCGCCACTTGCGCAGGTGATGACAGATTATGGTACAGCCCATAGTGACGCTATCACTAAAGCAGTCCTTGCTAATAATAAAGAACAAGGCATGTGGTTTGGGCTGGCTAGCCTTGCTGGGCATCTAACGCCAGATACTACGTTTGAGTACTATCTACATACCGCTCACCTATTGGCTGGATGGCAAATGAGTCAAGCCAAGCTTGTTATGCCTATAACCGTATTTGAGATGGTGACAGGTATTGGTTATCAGACAGTGAATAGACAGGATGATAGGGCTTATAGTCCTAGCACTAAACAGGTTCATCTTGATAAGATGCGTGGCTATTTAATCAATAAGGTTACGAGCAAAGAGTCTCTATTTTCTTATAACAGCACATCAGCTAATATAGCTTGCCAGCAAAACACACAAAATGACGCAGTAGATACTCAGCCGTCTATATTTATTCATTCTAAAGTTTATGATGTGATTGCGCTGTTAGAAGAGCTACAAAACATAAATATTGATAAAAGAGCTGAGCGGTTGCCAGAGACCGCACTTCGGCATGGCGTCGATATTTGCGAGGCTAGACAGGTTTACGATAGGGCCAGTCAGATTTTCACTGATGATAGGTTGCTTTTGAGTGCGCCAACGGGACATAAAAACCAAGAGGTTTTGGTTAAAACACTTGATCGTGCGTATCAGATGTCTATTGATGATCCTGCTAGACTGAAATTGTTTGTAAAAACATTTGCAGATAAACAAAACTTAAACACCTCATCGATTCATTTTGGGATTAAAGAGACTCAGCTTGAGATGCTCAAACAATTCATGATGACAGGTTGTCAGCTTATCGATGCCAGTCATTGGCAGATTAGGGCGTATAGCGAGCAAGCGGTACGTGATATTAAAAAAGAGCTAGGGCTCGATAGCTCAATACGTATCGGCGCTCGTGAGAGCTTTCATGGTTATGAGTTACGGGTAGTACAGAAAAAACGTAGATGTTCTGATAATAATTTGGCTATGACGGATGATTATTATGGCTCTTCGGGGGTGATAAAATATTTTGGTTATTTACTAATAATACTCATTGAAAACTAGAGCCTTTTATAATTCTGAGTGATTACTTTTTATGTAACTTGTAGTAGTTATCAAGCTGATTTATCCAATAGGGTCGTAAGAGCAAGGTGACAGAGCGACAAGCTATATACACAATGGGCTAGAAGTTGATTTTTGATCTATATGTTTAAAATACTGTCACGGATAATATTCTTCAAAACACTATAGAGGGTGAGGGTTGTCACGTTGTCACGGTAAAAAAGGTGTAGGGGTATATGATGACTGAATACCCTATCTAGTTATATATTGTAGTTAATTATATAGATGAGCCCTGGCACATATGCTGGCACGTTATGACTAGCTTGTCTAAGCTGAAATTAAAGAGAAAAATGAGAACACAGCAAACATCATAAAAATAAAGTTCAGTTTTAGTAGATAAATAGTTAAATTATCCAATCATGCGAAAGCTAGTATTATGAAGTCAAGGCGTACGTTATCTTTATTGGCTGTTAGTAGCATTATTACGTTGTCTGGTTGTGCTGAAAGTCAGACGATTGGCAGTACAGTGGTGAAAAGTATGGGCTCTTTAGTCACAGAAGTTGTAGGAGGTGCAGCAGAAGAAGTGAGATTAGGTTTATGCGGTTCACCAAAAGAGGCAACAAACAATGTTGCTAATCCTACAATGAGTAAGCCACTGAGCATATCATCTAGTGACATGGTATATCATTTTGGTTGGATGGAAGATGCCGGTGCTGGTGATCAATTAGATTTTAAGCTTTCAAAAGGGCAGTTGTTATCAGAGAGTATAAAAGGGTCAAGAAACTATACTTATTTTATAAAACCTAGAGCTCAATGGTCACAAGAGCATCGCGATATCATCAAAGATGGGAAAGTGATTGAGGGACAAGAGTACATTGAATGTTATGTCGGTTTTAAAGACGGCATAAAATATCGTAATCAACCACTAAATGGATATATATTTAAATTTACAGGTGAATCTTCAGGTGGTGAAGATATTTTAAAATTTGCGCCGAGTGCGAATGTTGGGGTCATTTGGCCAAGTTTTACTACGCGTACTATGGAGTATTGGGATGATATAGTAGATAGAGGTGCGGTTTAAAGCAATCAGAAAAATACTATTACTTGTCAGTATGACTAAATATTAATCTAAACCTACATGCAGTATGTTGATTATATTGAATAATGCCTTACATTATGTTCATCCTTACTAAACACGATAGTTTGAAAGGCTATTTGCTTAATACAAGGTACTGATAATTAATTTTTTGGCACTTAGTTAGTGCTTAAAATAGTGTGTCTATAAAACTAATACCACCGTATATAAGATGATTATTAACAATTTATTCAAAGTGTTTTACGGGCGAAGCTTGATCCTATAGTCAATCTTATGATGATTATAGGGTCGAGCTTCACTTGGTTTTTAATCCTTGCGTTCTTTTGCATATTCTCAGAATATTGAGTCTTCGGTGATGATAGAGTAGCATAGGGCAAGTGTTTTTTAACGTGACACCGTGACAAGTCTTATCCTATATAGCTTAAAGGCATTTTATTTTCGTGACAACCTAGTAGCCTACTAGAATGAACGATAGATGCAAAGCCATATTGTCAAATGTCTGTTCCAGTGTCACGCTTATGATAATACGAATTTTATGAAAGTTAATGGCTTTTTAATGAATAGTTATACTATGGCCTACTAAGTGAATTTGGCTAACCTAACTTAAATAGTTAAAATTCCTTGAGAATGCTTTTTTAAAATTAATCAGTCACATAACGCCTAATTTTGTGTATAAATCTTTTTTACTTAACATATTAGCGTCTAATGGCGCTAAACGTAATGCAGCCTTCAGATAGGCTACTGCACCTGAGTAATCACGCATTTGCTCACAAACTAGTATCAATTGGCACAGCACTTTAAATTTCATTGGTGTTTTCTGATTCACTTTTTCCAAGAGAGCTCTTGCCTCTGGGTACTTAGCTTCCAGACCCAGTATTGAGGATTCGAGATACAGTGTAGTAGTGTCTTCCTCTGCAGCTTGTTTGCGCTTTAATAGCCAATACTTAGCCTGATTAATATCACGAAGTTGTAAATTTGCTTTAATGATTAATTCGAATAGATCTGCTGGATGCTGCAATTCGTCCTCAACTAGAATTACTTTATTTTCTTCAACTATCTTTTCGAACTCAAACAAACGGTTGCCTCTATATAGTGCTATGAGCTGTTGGTGTAACGCTTGTAGATTTTTACTGCGATTGTATTCTTGGGCCGAGAGTAGAGCAGCTTTTTGATAAGCTTGCTCAGACATGGCAGCTATTACTGCACTAGACCAATCTTGCTCAGGTTTATTTTGATATATAGTATTAATAGTTACTGATTTAAGTTGTTTCTGAACAGCACTATCAAATGCCTCAACTAATAGAGATACTGACTGGTACCTATTTATAGGCTGTTTTTGAAGGCAAGTCAGCACCACTTGCTCTAAGTCTGAGTGAATAAAGTTATTAATTTCTGTAGGCCGCCTAAAAGGTGCATGGCGTTGAACTTGTGCAGGCGTATCGTGTGGTAGTTGGCCTGTAAGTAATTGATACAGTAATACTCCTAGGCTATATATATCTCCTAGTAGCAACTCTTCCAAACTGCCTTTTCGGCTATCCACATTAGAGAACTCAGGTGCTGAATAGAGCACAGTGCCGCCATTCTCCCTAGAGCGAACGTAAATTTCATCAGGTAAAGCTGAGCTACCGAAATCTGTGAGCTTTACTAAATCTTGCTCACCTACCAAAATATTATGTGGCTTTATGTCGCCATGAGAGATTGGCACTGATAGCTTGGCCAAGTACTGCACAGCGTCAAGCACTTGCCGATAGATCTTGAAAAGTCGCTCGTAAGTTTGACCGAAGTTTCTCTGCCGGTCATCTAACTTCTGTGCCAATGTTTGACTGGGAAAGTATTCCATTTCAATGTAAAACCATTCATTCTCGATTCGACCCATATCAAATATCTGTACTATATTAGGATGTGCCTCAATTCCTAGTAGCTCTTTTCCTTCAGCTAATTCTCTATCTCCACGTGTCATATCTTTAGGGATTTTAACTGCAACGATTTGATCGTCTTGTAAGCGCTCAGCACGCCATACCCAACCATGACTACCATCACCTAGGCACTCAAGAAGTAAGTACTTGTCACCCAAGCGCTTATTTGTACCTGGCAAAAAATGTGCTGATTTGATATTCACATTAACACCTCGTTGTGAATTCGGTCTAATGCTATTGTGGACAGGTTTTTTATAAATATAAACCTGCTAAGAATAACTTCTATATTATTATGAGCAGAAACACGGTTACCAGTTGAAGAGGTAAAGCCATATTTACAGATGTCTTTTAAGCTTTTTATATCAGGTGCATTTACCAATCCTTGGCTCCAAGTACTGAGTACAAGTTGCATAGGAGAGTGCTGCCATCGCTGCGCTGATTCAAGTAGGTTTTTCAATTTTTCTTCTAGCTTAAGTTGACCAGGTTTTGAGCCATCGTATCGCTCAAATTCAATTAAGCACAGCGGTTTTGTTGCGTGCATTTCGAACCATCCTGAATCTGAACGTATATCTGCACCAGAAGTCCCAGGCGCTGGACATTCAACAACTGCCATATAACCTTGATAGTGACCGAAGGTATTCCAAACACTACAACCTAAGCTATGGACCAAAACATCCTGATCTATAAGTTTTGCGCTGGTCAACAATGGAAAATTATTTGATACCCAATCAAGGTTAGGCAGGCCCATATCAGTCATTAAATGAACCCCAGACACGTAATACCTCTGGTGACTCACCGCCATGAATAAGAGCTTTACTTCCAACCTTTACTAACAAAGGGGCAGGAATAGATCGACCACATACTAAAGCTTCACCAGTGGATAAGCTTGGCAGTTCATCAAGATCAGCTTTGCTTATCATATCGGATGCCTTGGCAATAAAACGCTGATCATCTGGATTCTTAAGTCGCATGGTAATTAGGGTGTTACATTGTGAGGTTACGTCAGGATCTAGTTTAGATGGTCGTTGGCTAACAATGCCAAATCCTACACCAAACTTACGTCCTTCCCCTGCAATTTTTTTAATAATGCGATGGCTAACCGCTTTACCACCTGCAGGTGCGAAGCTATGTCCCTCTTCGTAAATGATAAAGCAAGGACGGAGTGGATCGGTTTTACTTGAAGCTGCTTTAAGGATTTCACTAGATAGGAGCGCGCAAACAACTTGTTTCGCTGTATCACTGAGACCCTGCAAATCAACAACAGCTAAGCGTCCTTGTTGATTACTAGGACGACCAATCATTTTGTAGATGTCAGTGGGCTCTGACATAGCGGCACTATAAAAGCTTTTTCCTTCATTAAGCACTCTAGACAACTTCATAGAAGCGACTGCAGCACTTCTACCAGAGAGTGCTTTGGCTTCTGCATCAGATAAATCACTCCATTCTTTTAACTCTTCAAGTCCATCACCTAAAAAATGTCTCAGGCGATTAATATCTCGTGGTTCAGTCTTATCAGTATAGCGCCAGTAACGAATAGCAACGTCTAATACACGTTGCTGTGGTTCAGTGAGTCCTGGAAGAATTTCAGCGATATCATCCATCTCAAAATGATCAAACTGCAAAGCTAAAGGGGTGTTTTTACTAGCATACTTGTGTTTGAATGACTCATTTTGCGGAGTATAGATTTGTATGCCAGCACCGGCAGCTTGGAGCTTTTCAAAAGTTTGTTTTATGAGCGGTAGTGTTTCTTTATCACGCGTATCTTCACTAATCTCTAAGTCATCTGCAAACTGTAAATTACCACCAGCAAGTGCCTTACCGTACTCACCATGAGGATCAAATACTACAACTGTCCCGTTATTGAGAGTTACCAAGCGTTCAATAATTCTACCTACTGTGTATGACTTCCCTGAACCTGTCATAGCTAATACTGCCATATGCTCAGTCACTAATTTGTTCACATCGATAAATACTGGAACTGTATTTTCGCCTTTGTCGTACCCTACCAAATTACCAAGATGTAGGCTTGTATGCTCATTAAATTCGTAAAAATCGCTTAAAAATTGGAAGTCAACGGTTTCTACAGCAGTGCCAGGGTTTAAAGGTCTGCGTGGTATTTTTATTTGTCGTGAAATAGGATCTCGATAGCCGACTAACTCAACTTGAGCAAACATATTCTCACCAGTAACGTTTGCACTTGGCAGCAGTTCTAATTCAGTAACACCATCACCAAATCCAGCGTTGTAAAGCATGTTGCTACGATTAATTTTAGTTATTCTTCCTAATACTGCCACTTGCCCTTCATCTTTTCTTTCTTGATGCATAATACGGACAAATTCACCGCGACGAACAGCAAAAGAGTCCTGCACAACCATGGTTAATTGGTTTGCGTCGCCTGTATTACCAACGAGTTTTCCTAAAACCTTATATACCATTATTCAATTCCTCATCTAAGCCAGACAACCAGCGAGTTTCAATATCATTATTTTTAAGTGCAGCATGTAAGCTTTGGCGATAAAACCTAGTAAATTTTGGCAAAACCCCCAGTTGCTGATAACCTAAAAGCTGAGGTAGTGGCATAGCGTTAGCCTTGCTTTGCATATCAAGCACCATTAAGCGGGTTGCTACTAAGTCTAAGCCTGTAGTTTCCCAGTCTGGCTCGTCACCAGCAAGCTGTACCATCTTTATTTGGCCACCACGAGCACTGCGATAGTGAAAACCAATTAAGCCTTGTTGAACTTCTATGCTTGGCTCTATACGATTTTCCTTTTCAGACAAACGAAACGCAATAGTACGTGAATAATTTCCCAAAACCCCGTTGATAAAGCGCAGATCGCCAACTCCAGCTAGGCTTTCATCTAAATCAGCTAAGTTCATCATAAGCTTTTCAGAGAACCCGTCACTTAGAAGTATTTGTTGACGACCTTTCTCTGAACGTAAATCTTGTTTGGCAATACTGACGATAGCGCTAAAGCGCTCGGCTAATATGCTGGCAAGAACCACACCTTTCTGGTTCCATGGAAACAGTTTTGCACGGTTATTTTGCCAAAATGTCTCAATAGCCCGTAAGGTATTTTCATATTCTTGCTTGTGGCGAATATTTCGATCGAGTGGTGCCATATCCCTTGCCAAAAATAGCGGAGTATCTAGTAAGATTAAATCACAGGGCTCCCCACTTAGTAGTTGTTTTTCCACTAATTGATAAGCTTGACGAATCTCTATCAAGTCTAGACGCTTACGCTGTGCTTCAAAATCAATATCATCGAGTTCGGAAACAGAGTCGCTACCTTGTGTGCTAACTTTATTGTCTTCAATCAGCAAGTCCGTGCGTACAGCAGCACTAGCATAAATAAATCCGCCAAGCGCTCTATCTATGCAAGATTTAGTTGCAATGCCTGATACACGGAGATTAACCACAGTTGACTTTGGTACTGCTTTAACCAATCCAGCATCACGAAACAATGGAGCCACCTGCTCAATGTCTCTAATTTGCTTCAGTAACCTACCAGCACTTCCTGGCAGGCGTAACTGGCTATCTATCGCTAAAGACTGTGCTAAATTCATATTTTTCATTATTGCGTCCCTGTTCTTAACTGTTCGCATAATAGCTCAGCATAAGCCCAATAGTCAGAATTCATGAGTATAGTAGTACCTTTCTCAGTTAGTCTATTTTCATTAATAAAGCCGTATTGGCATAGATCTAGCCAGCGCTGATCAATTGCTAGGGTAGAGGTGTCAAACAACATTTTCACCGTTTGATGCTGACAAATCTCTTTCGCTGTCAATCCTGGGATGGCATAGGTTAGGAGTAATACTACCTCATCTTTTTTGTCAGGAACAAAATCAGCCTTATTAACTTCAACTATAGAGGGAGTCGTATCTCCTGAATGAGTAATTAACCAATTTAGCCAATCCAATAATATATCGCTATGATCTAGTAGGTTTAGAGACCAAAGGGGCAAGGTAGTCATCGCAAATAGACCACTGTTACTGTGTTTACGAATATAGCGCGTATGAATTACATCAGCTACCTGATGAAGGCTTGCGTTAGAGCTGCCACTAAAACCTACAATTTTTTGGGTGATTTCATCTGCTAGTAGTTTTGTTAGCCCATCAGCATCAGCAGCGCTAATATTTGGAGCGGCTGCCAGCTGCCAATCAACTTCAAGTTCAGGTGCTTGCCAGCAGTCAGTTTTACTTGTTAATGGATCCACTACTAATGCTGCGCAACAAGTTTGCATTGACCAATGATACAAGGTTCGCCAATCTTCTACTTTGTTTAACTCATCACCTTGTACAAGTAGCAAACCTTGTTTGGGTGGGTTGGATTGCCAATCACTCATTAATGGCTGTGCTTTTATAACACTATGCAAAAAACGCCCTTTGCGATTACCACCGAGTTTAGCTGATATATAGATTGTCACTAAGCCCCCAAGCTTTCTGCAAAAGTCAAACGCATTTTTAGGATGCCTTTATCTACCAATATTTGTTGTTGCTGGATGTTCAGCTTTGGCTCTTCATTCTGATTAATGGACTCATAGATACGTTGCCACTCATCTAAGGAAAGTCCAGTTCCACTAAGCGCTTTATTAGCTATTTCTTTCCAGTCATGCAATGTTCTATCACATGTTAGTAGGACCTCGCTCATCATAAGCTCTTTCATATCTGAGAGATTCAACACAGTGGCATGAGGGCTAGAGTACTGCTGCGAGATGAATAAAGGCTTTAGCATGGGTAGCCAGGCATTAACCTCTTTAATAGCACACTCTTTCATTTGATTTAAATGTTTACTGATCTGTATTAGATCACCATGTATGGGGGCGATTTGTCCACGGGCAGGCTTTAATAGCTCATCTGGCAAATCTCGAAGGGCAGTAAATTGACCATTACGAAGGCTGGCTTGTATGAGCTGACGTTTTTGTTCAGCATCAGATGGCAAATCCTCTATGGCTTCTTCGATTAACTGTAGTTTATTAATCAGTTTAGGCAGTTCGGCTATATCTTCTTGATAGGGGTAAGAAGCAGGAGCATCTGCTAGCTGCCTGTGCAGGCAAACCGCTTGAGTCTTCTGTTCAGTTAAATTGTCCAATAGCTTTTCAAAGCGTGTTTTAAAATCACGGTAACTCGTCAGAATATAGCCTTGAATGTCAGCAAGAGGCAGTTGTTGTTCGTTTTGTAGGTTTAATCCGACTTCATATGCTAACGCATTCAATTTATCCTGTGAGCGAGCTAAATCAAGTTTTCTTAAATAATGTAACAGTGTATCGCTACCAGCTTGCTGCTCTCTTTTACCTGTGGCACTCGTATTATCTTCTTTCAAGGCTCCATCAAGGATATGGCCTATGGTACGTAAAGAGTTGGTATAAAGGGATTTTGGAAAACTGCTTAGAGTAGAGACATCGTTTTCAATGTCTGCGATTAAGTCGATTAAACGTCTATTAATTTTTTCAGCACTATATTCAACGAACTCCGCAAACAAACAGGCTTGTTCGACACGTTGGAATAATGAGGTAGTTTTATCCTCTAAGTTTAAGTTATGTGAACTCTTTAAGTTTATTTCAGAGTATTGCATAGGTTTTACTTTCGCTACTAGCGCTAATATTTTAGCTCTTTTAGCGATTAGACTAGCAAGTACACCTGTATCGCTGAGGTGAGAGATATCCTGTAATTGCTCTTCCTTTTGTTTGAGGTCTATAAAAAGCTGGCGAGCTTTCTCAAGTTGCTCTTTGGCTTCCACGGTAGCGTAACCTAATGAATTTCGACCAATAGGTGCAAATATATCTTCTATACGACCTTGACCATAGACCCGACTCATCACTTCAACTTTGGCTTTGTACCCATCGATGCTATCGTCATTAAACCAGTTTTTGGCTTCGATAATGGCATTATCTAATCGGGATCTTGGGTAGTTTTGCCATAACGCTTGTCTATCGTCAGGATTTTCCAGAGTTAGAAGGTTTAGTTCACCACACCACCACATCCACTCATCAAATACACTCTTCGCTGTATTATTGGTATCATAAACATAGCCAAAATAAAATTTCTGTTTGAAAGATTCGAACTTCCAATTCCATTGTTTATTAGGATGCGCGATACGAGATAAAAACAGTGGGATTTGCGCCTGACTATGCTGCGGATTGTTGAGCTCAGTAAACAGTCCTGCATTTTCCTCAGCAGTAAAGCCTTTAGATATAAAGCTACCAGGAACTTTTAATTTATCTAGTAAGCTCCCGAGCTCGTCTGAGGCAACACCGTGTTCATGTTGTAAGTCCATCAGACCATTGAGGTTGGGATAGTCGATGGCTAAGGTATACCAACCTTTAAATAATAAGTTGCGATCATTCGTTGATAGCTTGCCATCAGCTTTAAATGGCCAAGCAATTAAACCCTGCTCATGCAAACGATGTCGCCATTTTTGAATAGCATTGGTTGCAAATGTCGTTAGAGCATTTAGCTTATTCCTAAATTTTGCAGTAAAGCTTTCAGTGTTTAAAGTAATGCTGTGTTTTTCGCACAGCGCTAAGCTTAAGCCTATACGCTCCAACTGATCTGTTTCGCTGGAATTTATATAGTGTAGTAGTACCGCATCACGGAGTAGAGAATCATTCTCTAAACGGCTGTATTGCTCCATTAAATGAGCGGAAGCCGTTAGTGCCAACACAGGTGTGCGACCATTTTTGCGTGCGAAATCAGAGGCAAAGTCGTGCAATTGATCTAACTCAGTTTTATTGCTTATCCATGCAAGTAATACTTTGCCATCAGGATGTAGTTTGAAACCATCTAGTGTAAATAAGCCGCCTCGAGGTTCGCTAAGTAATACTAAAGGCTGGCCATTACTACCAGCACTATTACTTAGTAGGGTTTGATCGTAGCCCCAGTTACTATCTAATAAACGGATAAAGCCTGTCAGACGAGTCAATGATCTTAGAATGGGCTTGTGATTACTGTCCTGTAAAAGCTCAGCCATGGCTTTTTTGTGACCATCGCCCATACTAGGGTCTTTGAAAATAAGCGAGTTTTGTTGTACGTTACGATAGCGTAAGTCTAATCGTAATAGCATCGCAACACTGGGCCCTATGTGGGTAGCTTCATCTATATCAAGCTCGGTCGCTTCGCCGACCAGTTTTTGCCATAGAGCATCGGCGGCAAATTCAATCGCTGGATGATCGTATAGTAAGCTCAGTAAGTGCTTAAACTCGCCTTTAGATAGCGGTAATAACACGGCATGATCGTCTTCACTTTGAACTTTTTCCTTGATAGAAAATGTAGATATATTATCGAGCAAAGTATCTAAGCTCAAGGCTTGTTCAACAGCTGGGTAGTACCATTCATCACCTTCACGTCGGAATTTGGCTTGTTCTAGAGCTTGTCGACATTGCCAGCGTTCTAGACTTAACTTGCGGTAAAGAGCGGCAATAGGCTCTTCATCTTCATTTTTAAGCGCTAATAAATCTTGAGCATTTGCTATTTGATTGATTCGGACCGGTAGCTGACCATAGAGTAATTTTCTACATTCTGCTAATAACGTTTGATCACGAGTTTGAATGCCCTCAATAGCACCTTTATCTAATACATGTTTGGCCACTCGACCAGAACCTGCAAGTACCGCTTCAAACAGCTCTCCAATATCCTTTAGTTGACGGTCCGCTTGTTGATTTTGATATAAAACCGCATCAACGTTAGCCATGATAACGTTAAACCAGCCAAAGTTTGCGCCACTCATCGCATAAGCCGCTTCTACCAAGCCAGTAGGGTACTCATATGGCAGCTTTTCTTCTTTATCTAGGCTTGCTACGTAGTCAGAAACATCGGCAAAGGCATTATGCTCTAGCTCAACTAACTCAAAACGACGGGCAACAGATTGAATCTCCCGAAGTTGTTGTCCCAATAGGGGGGAGCATAGCGCCACATAACGCAGCCAATGTAGCTTACGACGAGGGTCTTCTTCCTTGATTGCTTTACCAATTAAGCGAATAGCCTGACCGTCTAAGCGTTTACTATCATCATCTTCTAGTCCAAAGGTGGCAGCTTCGGCTACAGTTTCCAGCTCGTCTAATACTACGAGCACATAAGAGATGCCAAAGCGCTCTAATACTTTATATGCCGCTTGAACAAGATCTACCACCAATGTCGGTTCGGTATATAAATCCTCTTCGCTGTGGTTTGCCCTGAGCTCTAACGCATCCGCTAAATCATGCGCTGTGAAACCAAGCGGCATTAAACGCTCATAGGCTTGCTTGGCAATTTCACTTTGAATTGAGCCATCGAATTTCTGCGTTGCCAAAGGCAATAGTGCCTGATACAAGCCAAAGGCAAACCAGTTATCAGAATTCTGATAGTCAGAGGCGACTTGAGAGTAGCGAATATAAAGCGCCAAATATTTATCTTGTGCTTGTGAGTCGAAAAGCTGCTGATCATGTAGATCGCCATTTTCATTACGTACAAACCAACCCTTAGAACAGTCATTTATTTGTGCTACCAGCTCATGGCCCAAGCGTGATTTACCACGGCCCCATTCAGCCTCTATCGCAAAAACATGGGCAAAACGGTCTTCTTCATGGTCTACGGTGTGTAAAAAGGTTTGAAAGCGCTTGAAAAATCGACTTTGTCCTACTAATGGATCACTCGGTGGATAGTCAGAAACACCGGTAGCCGCCCAGCGATGTTGCTTAGCAAGCGTAGCAACTGATTGGTCATCTAATTCAAAATTCATAGTCCACTTCCTTGAATGTTAATAAGCTTCGCTGCTCGTATATCTCGTGCCGTTTGTTTCATAGCTTGTTGTAGGCGCGCGCTTCTATAGCTAAAGATGGGTGCTAGTGGCAAGCTATAGCAAGCATCACCAAAGTCTAGGTGAATGCTATAAAGTCCTGCTTCATTACGTCCACCTTCCTTAAACTGCCAAATCTGACGGCTTAGTAGGTTTGCAACTAATGGAGCTAATGCTCGGTTGAGATCATGAGTATCTGGTACTTGCGGATATAGCGAGATGTTTAGATTGTTAAGTAATGCCAGTAAAAACGCTGCCAAACTTCCAACATTGACTTCATCACCTTCTATCCCTTGCACGACCACACTGATTTCTGTTGGCGAAAAGGCATTTTGGTTAATTGGTAACATTAGTAGCAAGCTATCACGTTGTTCAGCTGCCCAAGCATCCTGTACAAATACGAGTAAGCTTAGAAGGAACAACCAAGGTTGCTGGGTGAATAGGGCTAAATGTGATGAGGTGTCACTACTTGAACCTCGTTCAGTAAGTATCCACGATGCATGAGGCTTAGTTTGATTTAATAGCGAATAAGGTAATGCTAATAATCGTCTTTCACACCAGTTTTTATCAAGGGCTTTAGGATTAGGATCAATGGGCGGTAGAGTGGCTAGTGTAGAGTCGGCTTCGTGAGCGCTACGCTCGGCAAAACCAGTCAACTGATAACTGGCTTTTAAAATCCTAAGTAGGGCTGGCAAGGCGGCATTATCATGCAGGCTATGTCCGATCAGCTCATGCTCTAAGTCACTTAATGGTCCAGCACAGAGCTGCGAATTCACAGAGGTGTCTTTAAATGCTTCTAGTACCCATGCACTGGCATTACCAAGCTGGCCGATGATTTTAATCAGCATCTGCGGATCGCGCATGCTACCAGCTTCACGGCAGCGTGCAGCAGCCAAGCATAGCCAATGTGCACGGTAGCTTGGGTTTAAACCTAAGAGAGCCAGTTGCCATTCACCAAGGTGGCTTAATGTGCTAAACACTGTCAATAGGGGGGCGGTCAAGGTATATGCAATCGGTATGTCTAGGTCTTGATGGTCGCTAATAGGTTGTAATAACCCGTTTTGCAAAAGGGGCATAGCAGCGAAGACGTCAGCAGCTGGTTCGGCAGCTATGCCGCCTCGTTGCCAAAGCAGAGCACAATCTTTGCTGGCACGTTCCGCCTGAAGTAGTAATGAAGTTTCGCTGATGGCCGTCATCGCTAGTCCTCACTGTCGGCAGCGGCAGTGGCGCTCGCCAGCAATCTATACAGCTCATCTATATCACTGAATAATGGCGTAGCGCCCTCTACAGCATAACCTTCGTTACTGAGTTTGCTTAAGATAACTTTATCTAGTGTGTTGTCACCATCTTCTAGCGCTTGTTGAGCTTGTATCAGTTGCTCTTCCGTTAGCTGACCTTCGATTAAGGCTTCGACTAAGGTTTTGGCTATAAAGATAAGGTGTTTTGATGCGTTAATGGCGCTGACTTCATTTTCAATTAGCTGTTTAACTAAAGTTTGAAACTGATCGGACGCATCCCAAACGTAAATAGAATTAAGCTCTTCTATATTTACATTTAACTGAACTGCTCCATTTTCTAGTCTGCGAAATTGTTGCTGTCCGACCCATGAGTTAAGAAACCAACTGATATATTCAGGTATATATTTATTACTAACCAAATTACACTTAATAATAAATGAGCCATACCAAAACTTAGAGTAATCAGAGCTTACAAAAGTAGTGACACCAACTGTGCCACTACGTGTCATAAGAATGTCACCCTCATTAACAAAAGCACTTTTTAATTCTTTTTGCATTGATTTATCTAGATATACAATATCTTCTCGATTAATTCCATTTGCATAAAGGGCATTTCCCCGGATAAATGGTAGGCCATCTTGCTCGACATAGTTAGCCGCAATAGAAGCTCCATATTTAAAGCCAGAACAAATATCTCCCAAGCTTACAAAGTCGCTAGAAAATTGCGAATAAAGATTCAAATGCTTTTTAGAGTAATATCTAGCGTCCAATCTGTTTTCAGTCAAAAAACTAAGGTTTGCAAGAGATACTTTGCTATCTGAAGTATCTAATTTTATAGCAGGTATCTGTGATTCAAGTGCTTTTAACTTTGCCTTTTGGTTCTTAGCCCAAGTCCGTAGTTCTTCAGCTTGACGAACTTTATCTCCAATGTATTTTTGGGTTATTAGATTAGCTTTGTATACACTCAGGCTTCTTACTGCTTCAGTTGAGGTCGTAGGTTGTGCAACTGTTTTTAGTTGTCGTAATATTTGCTTTATACCAAAATTACATGAACTAAAAGCATATAGATAATAGGGATCAGCTAACCTATAGTCAGTTTTCGCTATAATGATATTAGGTGAAATGCTCGTTTTTCTATCAATAATAGCAACGCATGGGTCACCAACTCTCCCGAAATACAGGTTAATACCATCGTATATCTTCAAATTCCTTTCCATTAGTACATTTTCTGGAACTTTAACTAATGAACTGTCATCAAATATCTGTGAAGAGATATTTACAGGTCTGATGAATGCAATACCGTTTTCCGCATATAAGTCATCCGCTATTGCGTTGCCTCCAAAAGGCCCACACTCGACGCCACTACACAGTGTATCAAGAAAAGTTGAGCCAAGTTTTTCAAGCTTACGCTCAATTTCTAGATATTCAGGGCGATAAAAGTTTGCATCTAATCTACTCTTCATGTCATCAGGCAGTACTTTTGTATAAAACATTATTCACCCCGCTTATAAGCAGAGGCGATTAAATCCAAATCATTTGGTACGCCAGCGTTATAGTCTTCGATATTATTTTTCACTACATAGCCTAATGTGTCAGCTACCGCCATGAACACATCAGTTTGTGGCTCAGGTAAGAACTGTTCGGGCTGATCAGGGCTGGCACGACGCTTTTGTAAATACATGATTGACGTCTTGGCACCCGTACCTGATAATTTAAAACAATCACTCGGTAGCGATATCACCGCTTTTACAATAGCCTTGCCACCGACGAACTCACCTGTTTGTTCATCTTTTTTACCCATGATGTACTCACGTACATAGCGGTCGCCTGAGTTACATAGTATGCCATCAGGTAGCACTATCATCAGTCGTCCACCAGGTTTAAGTAGTTGCAAGCAGCGGTCTATAAATAGCACAGCAGGATCAATGCTAGCGCCGACTGGCTTCCAATTGCCTTTTTTATCAGGCTTACTGCCAAGCGCAAGGCCATCAGTAGAAGGCGCTGAACTATAAATTGGCTTTTTGTCAGTGCCACCAGTTTGGCGTAAGTCGGTACGATAGCCAGCCCATTTGGGATTACCATTCTCATCAAGATATAAGTCGCCAGTATCGTCCCAACGCATTTTTAAATGGTCGTAATAAGCGTTGTAACTATCAGCCACCTGTTCTGTTGGCCGAAAGCCGCCGAGTACTTGCTCCATGTTGGCTTCATAGTTCTTTTTCGATGCTTGTCCATTCTTACCTTTATCGAATTTTGGGGTGCCGAATGGTGGGTTAGTGCAGATGAGATCAAAACTGTTGGGCTTGAGTGCGGCGGTGGTTAGTGAGTTGTCCGTATAGAAAATCTGAGCCTTTGGAGCGCCTTGCAATGCCATATTGACTCGTGCCAGCATGACCATACGCGGTGCAGCATCGGCACCCGTGAAGCCTTCATTGCGTAGTTTTTGTTTTAATGCTTCTTTTTCACGATCGTTTAATCCACCAAGCTGGGTATCGATAAGATGGTCTAATTGACTTAATGCCACTGAGCCAAAGCCAAATGAGCCACAGGTTGGATCACAAAATCTAAAATCGCCATTAGACAAGCGGGCGATAGCGTCATCGTCATTAGCGATATCATGGATCGCAACTTCTAGCATGGCCTGCTTGACGGGGTTAGGGGTAAGGTAGACACCCAAGCCGCCTTTGGACTCAAAGTTAGCACGTAGAAATACATCAAATACCCGACCTAATAAGTCACCAGAGACATCACCTAAGGTTCCTTGTTCTTTGGCTATGCGCCCATCATTATTGATAACGGGACCAAGATTTTGTAAGGCTTCAAGTAAATCTTCATAGTTTTTCGGTACGGATAACCTTAAGTGAGTATCTTCTGAGAATATGGCATTGTTCGTTCCGTCATCACTGGTGACAATATAGTCCTCATGTGATTTAAACTCATTAAAAGCATCTTTGATTAGGTTGACGGCTTTATCACCTTCTTTTTTTACATACTCCCAATTAAATACGGAGCTAAAAAGATGCTTATTGCCCTGTTTATCAGTGAATTGAATGTCAGGGTGATAAATACGGAAGCTTTCTAAAAATAACAGCTTGGCTACTTCTTCAATAATATCGTTTTTATCATTGACCTTATCTTTAGTAACGCGATAGACGTTTTCGTGAAAGGCATCGAAGCGGTGCATCAAGCGAGTATAGATACGCATGGACCAGCGGAAAGTGGGATCACGCTCTAACCGATCAAAACTGTTTAATTCCTCTAAGCTGGGAAGAACATCGACACCATGGGTACCGTCAGAGCCATCAGAACCAAATAAACTCAGGATACGGTTGTTGATGCCATCGCTGATAACAGCAAATACCGGCCAATCACTGTCAGTATCACTGAGTAACGCATAAGCTAAGTTATCAAACTTCGCCGTATCAGCCGCATTTTCCCAATGACCCTCTGCCAGCGCTAGTAGCATAACGGGTGGTGTTAGATTTCCTTCTACCATTCCTTGTATTAAGCCTGCTTTGGCAAACTCGTGCGATGATAGCTCTAACACAGGTTGATCGAAATTTCGATGTTGTTTAACCAGTTGATTAAATAGGTCAGTCAGTTGAGCTTGTTTGTCGATTTTATTGTCTTTTGCCATGAGATGTTTCAATTCCTAAGGTTTGGTATTTGGGTTTGCAGATGGTTGTTTGATGGATGTTAAGTATCAAGTACTAAAAATGGTCCTTTGACACTTATTTGTTGGTTTTGTTCAGCCAGTTTACGTAATTGCTGCTCAGTGATAGTCGTGCCAGCTGGTAGTTTCTTTAAAACTTGTGTGAGAGGCATACGCCCACCAGAATTTCGCAATAGAGTAGCTATGTGCTCTGTGATATTCGAGGTTGTTTGATATGCTGATTTAGGTTCGTTTAGTATATTACGTGCTGGCAAGGATGCTAGCCATAGTGCTACTTGGGCTTGATTAAAACCTACAGCATGCCAAAGTTCCTGCTGTTCACTAAAGAGGTCATCTGCAGATTTTTTTGACGTTTTCAGTTGATCGATAAGCTGATTAAGCAGTAAGTTTTGAGTTTCCTGATTCATAGCTATTCCTTGATCGTGGCTTGTTCAGTTTGTTTTAAAACCCAAGTGTCAATGTCACTTCGTTTAAAACGCCAAGCATTCCCTACGCGGAATCCTGGCAACTCATTACTAGCCGCCAATCGATAAATAGTACGCTCGTTGACCTTGAGATATTCGGCGACTTCTTTAATAGTCAATACTTCACTGTCCATGACGAATAGCTCCTAGTTGTGTCGAAAGAGTACATATAAATACAGTTTATACTAGCGGCTAGCCGTGTCAATGAATTCCGCAGTTTTTAAGAGCATGCAAGTCTTAACATTATTTTTGAAAAATAATGAAGCTAGACAAAAAAATGCCCGAGACATGTGTTAAACATATCTCGGGCTTTAAGGGAAACGCGTGCTTCAATATTTTAGAAAATACCTGATGGTTAATACCTTAAGTTATCTGAAATAGAGTCAAACGCTACGATAAATAACGCGAAAAAGTATCCTGAAAGTTACTAAGATCATAACCTTTACCCCTTACGTTATTACCGCGTAGATCATGTGCTCTGATATCCTTAGATGAAATACGAAACCCACCTAAAATCTTGGCGATTTGATGCGCTGTGATACGTTTGCCTTGATTAAATGTTACCCAAAGCATTTCTGGATCATGACATAACCCTGAGATCAGATCTCTAGTGAGAAGCCTATCAGTATTTTTAATTTTAAATACTGTCTGAATATCTGCTAATAATTGTTCAGCAATACTAGGATCATCGTTCTCAACACCTGATATCTCGATGCAAGACTTATAAGCCTGCTCTAACCAATCATCGCCTAATACCATCGCTATTTCTAGTAGTATTTGCCAATTGTCCTGCGCACGGTCGTTGATACAAGCAGGCAGCACTGGCGTAGCTGCCTCGATTGCTGCCATATTATCATTAGACCACCTCGCAAGCTGCGACTGAATTTTGTTAGTAACGTCTACAGGTAAGTCACGAACCCGTTTTTTTGTCTCGCTTTTCATTTTACGTCGTAGCGTGAGCGATATTGAGCGATCTATTAGCGTGTCTGGAATTTTACCGATGCCTGAAATCGCTTTCGCACAATAAACATTAAATGTTGTTGGTTCATTATCATCACCAACACAGCGTATGATATGTTGATTATCGCGACTATGCCCTGCGTTTAGTATGCCTCGTATGCCTTCGTTATCATTGATAAAAGTATCAACTTCATCAATAAATAATGTTGGTTTATAAGTTTCAGTGCAACGATATAAGGCTGATTTTGTGATATTAGATGTTGAAAGCGACTTTTTGCTCATACGACTCATCAACGTTAATAAAGCACTTTTACCGCAGCGTTTCTCAGGCGCATTGATCCAAGCAATTGGCAGGATATGACTTGCTGGTATGAGCCAAGTCATTAATATCCATAATGTAGCAGCGACTTTCACTGCATCCGTACAAGCAATATGATCGTCTAGAATCTGATAAATTTGATCAGCTACTGAAGCAATATCTAACACTGGCTCTGAGTATGGCTCAGTATCAACGACCAAGCTTTCTGATGTCTCAGACTTTATTTTACTTCTAGCTTTCTTGACTAGCTTATCAAGTGACCGAACAGACATATTATTAAGAGATTTTGCAGTTTCAGTTCGTTCTAGCTCATAGTCCAGTTCTGTTAATGTTGCAAGTCTATCAATAGTAGTTTGTGCTAAATCCGAGCTAATTTTTAGATCTTGTTGTGGTAAAATAACTGATGATGGCTCGTCAATGTCATCTATAGTAGTTTCTGAGAGCTGGCCATCCTGCAAGATGTCCAGCTTTTTTATTGGGTCAGCTGATCGTTTATCAGTTACCTCAGGAGGTGTAACCTTGTTGTTTTTACTCATGATTATGCCTCCTTTTTATTAGAAGGTGCAGAGTGGCTTTCTATCCATGCGTTTATATCAGATAGACGCCAGAGACTAGCTCCATCTATTTTGATGGGCGCTGGGAATCGATTCTGCCTGATCATCTTATAAATATGTTTGGATGAGAAACCCACGATACCGCGTCTAGCCTTTTTAGCAGTAATTATACGCTGGTGCCCAGATTGACTAGTATAAGTTCGTGGCTTACGTTCGGGAGAGTTCGCAAGGTCTGACATTCGTAGAAATTGTTCATTCGTTTCCATTATAGTTTACTCCACAGCAGGGTTGGTTATGGTCAGTAGTGGCTAGTGCTGTAGAGTAATGTTATGTGCGATTTAATCTAATGTAAACAAGCGTGCGCGCACACTACAAATTATGAAAAATCGCCCTTATTAGCGGCTCTTAGCCAGCTATAAACTGAGCTATGAGCTGGTTGTTCACCTATATCAATATATTCTTTAATATAATCTGCTGTAGCCCACATATTTTTGAGACCTCTCTTTCTATGAATTTCTAAGTACTCTATCTTTTTCTTTTGCCTAAAATCTTTTTCAGGTTTAGCTCCTATATTAGCTGCTCTAGTATTAATGATAGATAGCTGTTCTTTAAAATAATTACTACTCTCATAACTTAGCTGAACAGCTCCACCGCCATATAGAACGACTGCATAATCATGATATATTGAAGCCACATCAAAAGCGTTAAGATCGAATGCTAGAATTGATAGCCACTTATAGATATATATCCTAATTATTTCGTACATCATGGTTTGGAGTCGTTCTAATTCAGCTCCAGAATAGGGGGCCAGTATATTTTGGAAATTATGATATTCATCAATTTCGATATCTAGATCTTTATCCATTTGTATAAAAAGACTTTCTATATAACGATTTAGAGCATATTCATCTCTGCTCTCTGTACGTTTCATATTTGAATAGTTTTTTTGAAAGCTAGTTTTATTATCTTGAAAGTAATTTAAATCAAACTTAAAGTTTTCATCTGTGTATGCATATGATGCTGCTTCGACAATGTCTAAAAAATACAGATTATTCTTTTGTTGTAGTTCGTGACATTCCTGGTGAGACAAAATATTATGAGCTATGTCAATAGTTCTGGGTCTATCTAAATTATCTGCAAAAGCTTTATAACAGTTTTTATTATTGATCGTCTGAGGATCTAACATAGCTTCCTACCTTCATATAATAAGGATAAAGTGTTTAAGTGAGTAACAGCTATTATTTTCGTAATTAATCTTAGCCTTACATCTTCTATTGATCAGACAAAATATGTTTGTATCTATTTTATTTGGCTGACAAGTTGTGCTAATAAATCAGACGACACACCGTGCGCTTGTAAGCTCTTTATTAAAAGATCTTTATCATGTAAAGCTATATCAGTAGCCTGCTCATTACGAATATCCATCTCTTTTTTGATTTCATCTGGTGTCAGTAAGTCAAAACTAACAGCGGTACCGGCTCGAAGGTCATCTAGATGATTTGCCCATTGCATCATCATCATTTGCCGTTCTGCTAGATGTGCAGACAAATCATAGCGCTTTTTAACGCTGGATTGTTCAAGGTGGGCTAATTGTATTTCTATAAGATTTTGACTAAATTGCAACTCATATAGTCCTGTGCTGGCAAGCTGCCTAAATCCATGGCCAGTCATCTTAGGGTAGAGGTCACCGGTGTAGCCCATGCGTTTTAAGGCCTGATTGAACCAGACATCGCTATAGGGTTTATTACGCTCAAAGTTGTAAAAGACAAAACCTGTTTTTTCTGTCAAAGGTCGCATCCGCTCGATAATGGCCATTGCCTGCGGTGATAAGGGAATAATGTGATCTTGTCGCATTTTCATCTTAGCCGCTGGTATACGCCACACATTTTTATGATAATCAATCTCTGACCACTCAAAAAACCTGAGCTCTTTCGTTCTGACAAAACACAACGTCATCAGCTGCATGCCAGCTATAGTCTGTTCATGCGCATTTGGATTATCTGCACCGTATTGATCAATATTGCGTAGTAGCTCAGGGAATTGATGTTGCTCAATAGCTTTCATACGTTCAGCTTTATGAGGTCTTAACGCTTTACTACGACCATAGGCTATATTAATGATGTCATAGCCTAGTGTATTAATAGCATACTCGAAAACTGAGCTAATGAGAGCAATGCATTTATGCGAAGTATCAGTTGTCCATTTACCGCGCTCTTCAAAGTAAGTTTGAATTGCTAATCCAGTTTTGATGACGTCTTGAGCCGTGATGGAGGCGATAGGGTAGTCGCCTATATGCGGTGCAATATGCTTATCTAGATAGTTGTGGAGTTTTTGAATATTCTTGGGCGTGGTCGTTGATCTTTCGTTGATATAGCTCTTAGCTATGACTTTAAATAAATCCTTTTGCTCAAAGTTATTTTTTTCATGGTTTTTATGTTCTATGGGATCAATACCATCACTGAGAAGCGCCTGAGCTTTATCACGTGCCAGCCGTGCCTCTTTTAGCGATACTTCTGGTTTAAATGTAGAGTCAACAGCTTGTTTGGCTGGCTTGTAAATTCCTATCTGATAGGTCTTTTGCTTCGGTTTAAGGTCTTTGTCAGATTGATAGCGATAAGTCATTTGCCAAAACAATGACCCATTTGGATGTTGTATAAGATATAAATTGTTACCATCACCTTGACGTGTGACTTTGGTGGGTGTGGACTGTTTGGCTATTGCTTTCACGCCAGCGTCAGTTAATCGGTAGTCTTGTTTTCTCGTCATGGCTTATACCTCAAGGCGTTGAGAGGTTTAACAACAACCTCGTCGCATAATTAACAACAAAAAATGGTGTTGTATATTGTTTAACAACTCATTTAACAACATTGTAGAGGTGCTAGTAGGTAATGACAAGTATTTAATAAAGACTGATAACTAGGTATAGTAGGTGTTTAAAGGGATTGAGGTAATGCGAGGTTATGTCTAAATACAATGATTGGTGCGCCCACAGGGACTCGAACCCCGATCGATCGCTTAGGAGGCAACTGCTCTATCCTGTTGAGCTATAGGCGCGTGGTGGAGTGCTATTGTAAAAAAAAGGTCTGACAAAAGCAATGCGTAATCATCAGGCAGCGGGCCTTAGACTTATTTACCATTGCTAAGCGCGTCGGATACATCTACCGAGAGCTCGCCGGTTGCTTGTTTGGCGCGTGAACTTGGTTGAAATAAATTGTCCATATCATTCTTATAACCGTCGATATTGGTATAATTATGCTGGCTTAAGATATCTTGTCCGGTACTTGAGAGCAAAAAATTTCTAAAATTAATCGCCGCAGGGTTTTGCGTTAATACCACGCCATCTACCGCTTGCTCGCCTCGTAGGGCATAGCCAAAAGAACTCAGGCTACGGGTATTGGTATTATCGCTTTTGGCGTGAGCCGCCACTTCTGCATCAGCTTCATCTACGCCATCTTCTGCTTTTTTAACTTGGGCGCTACTATCATTTAATTTGTTTTGGTTGTGCTTGTCTTGAGCGGTTTTTAATTGTTCTTGCAAAGGCGCTAGGCGCTCTTTTGACAGCTTGCCATTCGCAATGATTAAATCGGTACCTATGAGAAAAGACGCGCGCTCATCGTCGGTGCGATGACTGTCGGCAAAATCATTAACGAATAACGTTAAAAGGGCAGCCGAAGGCACATAGTTTGTTAATATTTGCATATTTGGATAGCGTGCTTGAAAGCTTGCAATCACCGCATCTAAAGGTGCTTGCAGCCCATCTTCTGCTTGGATGTGCAAGGTGCTTTTCACAATAGTATTTTCGTCATTATCCGCAGACGATGTATCATTGTTATTTGCCATAATCGGCAAAGGATCCATATTTTTGCGGTTACTGGTCCATAACCAAGTAAAGATGGCGATAAAAATAATCAGCAGCAGTAAAATAAGCCCCGCTAATAGCAGCTTGTAATCTCTCATAAGTTACCGCTCTTTTTTTTGGTTAATGTGATGAGTGATGGAATAGATGATAAATGGTAACAGATTTATTCTTGATGGTTTAATACTTCGTCTACTAAATCTGCCAGCATATGAGCAAAGATGTCCGCGTCTTTTGCTACAGGGGCTGCCGTACTTGGCTCATTACTTTCTCGCTGGATAGGGTTATTTTCGTTATTACTGTTAGCATTATTAGATACTACTTGGAAGCTTGAAACAGGCGCGTTTTGTTTATCAGTCGCTTGAGCAGCTGCCATATTAGTAGACGATGCTTGCCAAGCCTGGTGCGCGGCCAATGGCGATTCACCGGTGGTAAGTTTGTCTTTAAGCCATTTAAAACCGTGTGTTTCCCACCATGCTTCAAAGCGTGGTAACGTGCTACCACACACCGCTGCTGGCAAGTTTAAAGTACGCAGTTTTTGGGCCAATATCGGGTCGCTAATGGCTTGATGAATGCTAAGATAAAGACCACTGCTATCGTCAGTATAAGGCTGCCTGTTTTGCCATGACCTATCATCAATTTTCATGCGGGGCAATTCCCACAGCTCACCGCGGTAGTATACAACATATAACCGGCGTTTAGGATGAACGAAAATGGCATCAATGGGGCGCATGGGCATAGTATTCTGTTATCTCTTTGACAAAAAATTTTAGGTAAAGGGTAGGGCGACATCCATTGTCGCGTACGCCCTTGCTTCATAGGTGACGTGCTGGTAAACCACCGCAAACAGTGGCACACTGATCAGCAGATTGCGCACGTTATTAGCTTTTCTCACTACCAACCGTGTTATTAATACTCATCGTTTATTATTAGCGACAGTTTTACTGCCAAACACAGGGTGTTATGCATGAATTGGTACTATAATATCTACTGTTTTTAATCGATATTATGCTAGCAGAAATGCAACAGACTAACGAGCGGCAAACATAGATTGATGAGTGTTGCCTACCACGTTTCTTCTTCATAAAAAGTATGAAACCATAAGCTATCATCCATCAGCTTTGCCATAAAATTTACACGCTCGTCGTGTTGTTTTTAATACACAATTTTTACTATTCCAGCTTTATTCATTCAAATAGATTACCTCATTTATGTTTACCATTATTCAGTCGCACCGCACCGAGCTTTTAGTTGAGCAGTTGTTGGAGGCCTATAAGTCCAAAAATCAACCCATTTTTGAAGAGTTTGTGGTCATTGTGCCATCAATGGTACTTGGTGATTGGCTAGACAAGTCTATTGCAAGCCAAGCGGGTATCAGTACCTTAGTGACGACGATGTTTTGGGGTCAGTATCAGTGGACGTTGATGCAGAATGTATTAAGCCGCCACAATGCTTATTTACTAGAGCAAAACCCTGATGTGACCACGTTGAATGTTCCTGAGGTGGCGGTGTTGTCACCAACGGTGATGCAGTGGCGCTTATTTGGCTATCTGACTTATTACCAAGAGGCCATTGTCGCTGACGAAAAACATCCCGTTTATCCACTGCTGGCGTCTTTGATTGATGAGCCGCAAGAAGAAGCTCAGCAGGATAAGGCGCAACAAGATGCGCGTATTTGGCAGCTGGCAAGTGATTTGGCGAGGGTGTTTAACCGCTATTTAACCCACCGTGAAGACTGGTTAGATCTGTGGTCACATAATAAGCGGCTTAATGTGGATGCGCTGATAGCGGATAAGGATGCACTATCCTTGCGCTTCGATAAGTATGCACGTGGCACCCCTGAATGGTTGGTGGCGCACTATGTAGAGTTAGAGGTCGCCCAGCGTTTCTTGTGGTCGCATTTGTTTGCCGATGTGCATCAGCACCGTGTGGCACTTGAAGATACGTTTTGGTCAGCCTTAAAAGAAAACAAGGCGAATGAGCGTGCTCAACTGCCCAAAGTGCTGCGCATTTTTACCATTCAGCAATTGCCACAAACCGAGCTCGACTTTTTACAGCGCTTGTCACAATACATGGATATCACACTGCTGCACTACAACCCATCCAAGCTGTTTTGGGCAGATATTGTTGATAAATCGTGGCTACAGCGTCAGCAAATTATTAACCCTGAAAGCGTGTTTTTACGTGATTATGGGCACAGTTTGCTATCGCGTTTAGGCAAACAGTCACGCGATACCTTTGCGATGCTTGCTAATTTATCGGGTAATGAGCAATACCAAGAGGCACTCGTTGAGTGGCAGGATATTTTTACTGAGGGCGATGATAGCAATGATGGCTTGAGCGACGAGTTCAGTATTGATTTTGATGACAGTGCGCAACAGCTGCAAAAGAGCGTAAGCTTATTAAGACGTTTACAAAATGATGTGTTAATGCTAGATGAGCAGTCTACCCAGCAAGCGACCGCTGCTAAAGTTTCGCAAGCAGTTAGTAAGCAAATCGAGACCGCCTCTGATCAAGATGAGCAAGAAACGCCGTGGTATGACGATGAAGTATTAGAGAACAAGCGCTTTGAGAAAGAACGTTTTTGGGCAATGTCTGCACAAGATAATAGCCTAAGTATTCATTCATGCCATAGTTTACAGCGTCAACTTGAAGTACTGCGCATCATGATTGGGCGCTGGCTCAATGAACCCTTAGCATCTGGTGAGAAAAAACGCCATATATCCGATATTGTCGTGTTGCTGCCCAATGTTGAGCGTCACCATGCGCTGATCAGCTCTATTTTCGTTAGTGGTAAAGGACAAGACGGTTTGACCCTGCCTGCAAAGGTGACGGGTGTGGTCGATGCAGATATTCGTCAGCTATGGGAAGCCATCATTGGTTTTTATAAGTTATTAGGCAGTCATAGTGCCCGCTTTGAAGCCGCTGAGGTGCTTGATTGGCTAATGCTGCCACCGCTGTATGAAAGTTTTGGTTTAACCCATGATCAGATGAGCCGTGGTTGTGATTTACTGGTAGAGGCAGGCTTTATTCGCGGCTTTGATGAATGGCATCTTAAACAAACCTTAGATAGCCACGACTATGACTACCGATTTACCTTTGCTCAAGCGTTAGATAGATTAACCTTGGGTCTCGTGATGCCAGAGGCCAGTTTAAGCGATTGCTTATATCCTTTGGCACAGGAAGATTGGCCAAGTACTGCCTTACCGGAGATGACTCTGCCACTGCCGCAAGTGAGCCTAAATGATGCGATGATTGTTGAAGCGCTTTGTCGTATTTATGCAGGCTTGACCGCGCGCCGTGATGATCATACACAAAAGCTAAAAGCGGAAGATTGGCTTGATCAGATTGAGACACAAGTCATTCATCGCTACTTTGGTGATGTCGATCAAACGCGTACGATGCGCGCTATCTATAACGCTATGAATGGCTTTAAATCAAGCCTGAGGGCCAATCGTCACTATAGACAGTACGCCAGTAGCGATAGTGTCAGTAATGCTAACAAAAAAGAAGTAGAGCAAAGGCTGGCAGGCGTTGAGCAGTTGCCGCTTAAGCTGAGCTTTATGCTGGACAGTATCGAGGCAGAGCTTGAGAGTCAGCAGGTCAGTGCTGAGCCGACTGGAGTGATTACTTTTGGTCGATTTGGGGCGCTCAGAAACGTACCTTTTGATTTGGTGGTGATGCTCAATATGGATTTGTCTGAATTCCCTGGGCGCGACCGTGATAATCGCTATGATTTGATGAAAGCTGCCAATGCTCGCCGCGGTGATAGAGTCAGTGAAGATGATGATAATGGTGCATTTTTAGACGCCTTGCTGTGTGCGCGCAGTGCTTGCTGGATATTTTATAATGGTCAAAGTCTGACAGACACCCATGAGCACCTGCCTGCCAACCCAGTCAGTGAGCTATTACAATTTTTGCAAGGCGAGGTACAGTGGCAGGTCAACTCGCTTGAAGCCTTAGACACGTTAGAAACATTACCTGAGAATGTTGACTCTACCACCGAGAGTCTTAAGCGTTATTTACCTAAATTGATTAAGCAGTGGCTGGTGACGGAGCATCCAGCACTGCCGTTTCACGAGAGCTTGTTTGAAATAAATAGTGAAGAGGCGGATGCTTTTGAGCAAGCATCTGATACGTCTACGCCTCATTCAACCCTTCATCCCCACCAGAGCGAGCGCGTCGATAAAGACAAGATAGATGCGCTGGATGCTATTTTGCATACCGCCATGCGCAAAACCAAGCTTGCGCAACAACGCCAATTTCCGCCAGCGCCGCTGTGGCAAGCGGTGTTTCATACCTTAAAGGATAGTGCATCTTATGAGCAGACAGCGCTGGTTGGTTTGCCGACTAAGTCCCAGTATGAAGCCATCGCTCAGCTGCTTGGACACTCTCTAGGTCAATTGGGGCAAGTAGACAATCAAACCTTAGCGGCATTGGCTGAGATGCTATCACTAGACGCAGAGTCTGGTATAGACACCATTAATATCGACGCTATGTTTGATACGGTGTTCAATATTGAGGAGATAGACGTTGAAGGCGCATTGGCTTACCAAGTGCGTCATCCTGCCAAGGCGTTTTTGCGTACTCAAAAGGTGCATGTGGTGCAAGGCGAGGAAGCGATGGCTAATCAAGAGCCACTATTCCTAGACAATCTGACGACTTATCAGATCAAAGCGCATTTGCTCCATGAACTGGCGAGCAATGCCGCTAATAACCATGTCGATAGTACAGCCAAGCAAGACCACCCAATTTTAATGTATCAAAAAATCATGCCAGCAGGGGTGGCGCGCCAAACGACCTTGCCCAATCAGCAGCAAAAACTGCAGCAGCAATGTCAGGAGTTTAAAGAGCAGCTAGTTGCTAATGGCTTGGACAATGATTTGGATAATGCCCAGCCAGTTGATGGAAATGGTATAAGTGGTTTGCAGCTACTGACCCCAACGATCGAGCATCCCGTGCAGCTAGCGCTAGCATCTGTGCTAACTGATGCTAGTAATGAGGCTGATGATATGTCATTACTAAAACTATTACCTAAAGTGGTTAAAATAAAAGGCTCAGTACCAACATCAGTACCGATAGATGCTAATAATCCTCGTGCTAATCTACAGGCTGTCATGTCCTATGCCGAGCAATCCCCCAAGCAGTGGTTAAATATACTGCCCAATTCTGCTAGCCCCAAGCATCTAATCAAGTTTTGGTTGTCACATCTGTATTGGCAAGTCGCCAGACGCACAACTGCCGAGCAAGTCGCAGCAGATGATGGCGTGAGTATTTGGCGTTTTAATAAACCAAGCTCACAAGTTGGTAAATATAAAGATGTAATTGCATTTAAGCTAAGCCCAGTTCTGTATGAAGATGCGTTGGCCGAGCTAATAAAATGGGCAATTTTTGGCAAGCTAGTCGGTCAAGTACCGATTACCTTATTGCCAGAATATGCGCTCAGTTATCTTGATAAGTTCGCAAAAGCGGCAGAGAGTGAAGATGAGAGCGGCAGCTATTGGCCAAAACGTGCAGATTTCTTAGATTGGCTAAGGCCCAATTATCACGTAGACACGGTATACGACACCTGCTCGCAGCATGCCATTTGGCAATATGTACTGCGTGATCAAGATGCCTTTAAAGCCTTATCAGCAGCCTTAACGACGTTAGCACAGCCGCTTTATGAGCCGATGTATAAAGCCCTGCAAGGTCTAGATAGTTAGCAGGCTAGTTGATTACTTACTAGTTGTTTGCTGATTACTTAACACGGTTCGTTTTTTACCCTCTGGTATGACAAATAATAAAAAGTGTACGCCCCTATGACAGAATTTATCACTGATACACCTATATCACCGAGTTTTGACGATGAATTGCACCAATCCTCTTCTCAAAGTGTAGATGTTGCAGAGCCCAAAGCAGAGGTGATACCAGCGATTGAGGTGGCATTGACAGGTCGGCACCTTATCGAAGCATCAGCCGGTACGGGTAAGACGTGGACACTTACGGGTATCGTACTGCGCTTGCTCATTGAAGCACGGCGCGCGCCAGAGCAAATCATTGCAACGACCTTTACTCGCGCTGCGGCAGCCGAGATGCGTCAGCGCATTCATGATCGTTTGGTGGATTTCTATCAGCTGCTGCAATGGGTGAGTAGCCTGAGTGCCAGCCCTGCAAATAAAGAGCATTTATATCCATCTATCCTACAAGTGACGCCAGACAGCGATAAAGATAAGAAGAATAGTCAGGTAAATCAGCACGCAGACACGGATTCAAACGCTGAAATAGATGCAGATGAACTAAATCAAGACATTGTTTATAACAAAGCTCATGACAAAAAAGCTGCTGCTGAAAAGCGTGCACAAGCAAAAAAAGATCGAGAGGACTGGTTAGTCGCTCAGGCTAAATATGCGCGCTTAGATGGCATCATGCAAGACCCTATCAATCTGCATCTGGTCGGCTACTTGCTTGATCATGTATACAGCTATCCTATGACAGAAGCCATTCGACGCACGGCGCTTGTATTAACCACCTTGGACAAGCTGTTTGTCGGAACCCTTGATAGCTTGGCGCAAAAATGGTTGAAGGAGTACAGTAGCGAGACCGGTCATCAGCAAGGGATGGCTATTATTGAAGACAGCAGCATTGAGCAAGTGACGGACAGTATTGTTCATGATGAGCTGCGTCAGTTTCAAAGTAGGCTGTATCACGAGCAACCTAAATTGTATGCATTGATGGATCAGCAAGGTAAGCTGACGGCGGTGGGCGATCATAAAAACTATGTAACTCGGTCGCTGAATTTTATTTCTGCGCCAATTGATGAAGTTGTGAGCAGTGATTTTTCTTTTGAGGGTTACGAGCGGCTTATCCATAGTATTATTGAGCGCAGCGATGAGCTTGATGCTTTCTTTAAGCCTGATGGCGAATACTATGAAGTTCCCAAAGGACAGTTGCAGAATAACAGAGAGTCTTGGCCGAAAATCGTTCAAGTGTTAGAAGAGTCTGGTCCCGCCGCTTATAAGTTCATATCAGACAAAAAAACTTATACTGGAAAGTTAATTGAAGCGTTTCAGAAAACTGATGATATAGGCAAACAGTTCTACAAGCCAAAAGATGGTGAAAGAGTTAATTTGATATTTAATGAGTTGCAGGTGGTTCGTGACTTTAAACGGTATATTGAAGAAAGCAAAAAGCTCGATGAATACGTTATTACTATTTTAGCTAATCTCAATCGCCATATCGTGTTGGCGGTACGTGACAGGCTACCGGTTATATTAGAAGAGCGCGGTGAAACCACCTTTAGCTTGCAGATGGTACGTTTAAACCAAGCATTAACGGGTCGGCAAGGAGAGAAGCTGTCACGTTATATTCGTCATCACTATCCAGTGGCATTGATTGATGAGTCGCAGGATATCAATGGCGAGCAAGCCACTATGATTGAAAGCATCTATTTGCCAACAAATAAACGTAAACCGTTGGCCAATGACAAACAGGCTACTAATAAAACCAACCATGATTTTTTGTTGTTGGTAGGCGATCCTAAGCAGGCCATTTATGGGTTTCGCGGCGGTGATGTCGCCAACTACAATTATATGAAAGCTCAGTTTGACAAAAGTAGCCTATGGACGCTCGATATTAACCGTCGTTCAAACGCCAGTGTGATTAATGCCCTAAACTGTTGGTTCGGTATGCCTGCGCCAGTGACTCAAGAGAATAGGCTGGCACAGTTAGGTAGTGGTATTTATTACCAGCACATTAAAGCTGAAAAGCAAGAAAATCAGCTGTCTTGGTTTAATGATTCAAACATACTAAATAGCGACTTGGTAAATGACGTACTTTCTGCTCAGCCAGTGAGTGTGTTGCACTTGCCTTATGATAAGGACAAGGAGCTTGAGTATGATGAGTTCGAGATCGCAGCGCGTCATATTGCGACCTTACTCAGCAGTGGTCAGACATTAAAAGGCAAGCCGATTCAGCCGAGCGATATCGGTGTGCTGGCACGTGCCAAAAAAGATTTAAAACAAGTAGAAGATGAGCTTGTCAAGCTTGGTGTGCCAACCTTGACCACCAGTGATGTGAGTATATTTGAAACCATTATGGCAGAGGATGTGGCAGCGCTGCTAAGTGCCATGCTATACCCGTATCGTCATGACATGATCAATCGGGTGCTGACTAGTCATTTATATGGTCTGAGCATCAGGGATGTCAAAGTCATGATGACGGACCATGAGTCAGGGGGTGTAGATTTAAATAGCGCTAATACACAAGCCATTGATAATAAGAAAAGCTATCAAGACTTTATTAGCTATTTAAAAGAAGGTGCCCAGCGTTGGCAGCACTTTGGCGTATTATCGGCCATGCATTACTTGTTAGATCAAAGCCCTGTGCAGCAGCAAGGCGTTTGGCAAGCATTAGCCGCGCATCCAGAAGGCGATCGTCATATTATGGATTTGCGTCATGTAATGGATATATTAGCGCAGTATGGTATCGGCATGGGTGAGTACGAGCTGCTGGCCTGGTTTAGACAAAACATAGATAGCGCGCCTAGCAGCGATTGGGCCAAGCAGTATCCGTTACCGACAGAATCTGGCGTGCAGCTAATGACCATTCATAAATCAAAGGGGTTAGAGTTTCCTATTGTCTATGTGCTGGGTATGGGTGATGCCAGTAGGAAGTCAGGTAATAAAGAAGACTATGGGTTGTATCTCTACAACGCGCAACAAAACCCTACCCAACAAGATGCTACTCAACAAAGTCAGTCAGCGTTGGCGCAGCAATCGACAGGCAATCAGCGCCGATTCTCTCCTGTACAAGGCTCTGCGACCACAAAGGGTTACTATACCGATATTGAAACGCAGGAGGGCTTCGAGGAGCTGCGCCGGCTTGGTTATGTGGCCTTTACGCGCGCCAGTGAACAGCTTTATGTGGTACTGCGAGATCCCCACAACAAAACAGGGTTTGAATTAAAGCCGGTGTTCTATTGGTTTGAGTCACCAGAGCCAAAATTTGAATTGCCAGATAGATTCAAAGGCACCATAGGTATGATTAGAGGGCATAAGGTCAATGAGTTCTATAACGATAACTGTGCTGCTACTAAAGCAGGCAAATTAACAGAAAGTGGATCGCCCGATTTTATTACGCCCAAAACCGAACCTATTGAGTATGATGATTTTTCAGAAGTTATGAAAATCAATTACTTTTACGGTTGGGCTAAGACCAGTTTTACCGCCTTAGCCCGTCAGCTAGATGAGTCAACGCAGACAATGGCTGTGATGGATGAGCGTATTGATGATGCGATAGATATTGATGTTGATATCAATATCACCGAAACGTCAGTTCCACCGTCACTGGGTGGTCATGCATCAGATAGTCATGACGCTGCCGCGCAAGTCGATCAGGCAAGTCCCAAGTTAGAGGATGATATTCGTTTTACCTTTGTGAAAGGTGCCAATGCGGGTACATTTTTGCATGAGATATTTGAAAAAATTGATTTTAATAATAAATCCCAGTGGTCTCAGGTTATCGATAGAGCTATTAGTAGCTATCAGCTGCCGTTGGTGTATAGCAGTGCTGAAACCCAAAGCCGTCGATTACAAGCGAAGAAGCAAGAGCAAGGCGATAGTGCTTCATTAAATACTGATTCATTGGATTCGGACTCGATAGATGCTAGCAAGCATGCAGCTCTCATTGGCTGGATTGAAGAGGTGCTACATACGCCGCTATTAGCGTCTGATCAGTCGTTACGCTCTATCGATGCAAGTCAGAGGTTCGCTGAATTAGAGTTCAATATGGGACTGTCAGAGCGTTTTAAAGCACAAGATATTAATAGACTCTTTCAGCAGTACCTGCCTAATGAAACCGACAAACATGTCAATCTGGTTCCGCAAAACAAAGCGCATTTATATCGTTATTTACGTGGTGAAATCGATTTGGTGTATGAGCATGCTGGCAAGTATTATGTCGTCGATTATAAAAGTAACTTTTTAGGAAATAGCCTAAGCGATTATGATGAAACTACGCTCAAGCGAGCAATGTCGAAAGCAGGGTATTGGTTACAAGCCGCCATTTATCAAGTGGCATTGCATCGGTTTTTGTCGATGCGAATTGCTGATTATATAGGCAATGAAGCTAAGTATTTGGGCGCGGTGGAGTATGTCTTTTTACGAGGTGTATATGATCCAGCCTCTCAGTTGGCGACTAAGGCAAAAGAGGCGAACATATTGAGCGGCGGCGACTCAATAGCCAGTGAGACAATGCATGACAAACCAACAAACAGGGCCCGCTATGGACTGGTGACGTGGGATATTCCTATTGATTTTATTAAGGCCTTAGATGCATTGTTTGGCATGCCCAGTTAGCAGGGTACACAAAATTAATGCAATTACGAATTTGATGCAACAAATTACTGTAGCGATTAATCCTATAAGTATAGAGAAAAACAGACCATGAGTAATAATTTATGAATAATAATAAGAGCAGCGCTGCTATTAGCTTACAAGAAAGCTGGGCCAGCAACATCAGTGATTATATTTTGCTGCGCCGTCAGCAAACGCATTTAGCGTATAACGTGACCGATGCCAAGCTTAATACTGGTAGTGAAAAAATAGACAGAACACCAGACAGCGGTTTATTTGCAGCCTTATTTACTATGTTAGCCGCGCATTTAGAAGAGGGGCATACTGTACTCACCATTCAGGAAGCTGAGCACGAAGTACCGCTCAGCGGTCATATCAATGACGAAGTGGTGACACTATATGCTTGGCAACAGCAGCTGTTAGAGATGCTAGCAATGCCGCTTATTGCCTTGAATGACACTCAAATAGAGGTTCAGTCAGAGGTGGGTATTACGGCTGAGGTATCAATATTCGTACTGCTAGAGAACTTGTTTGCTAAGCAAGACCAGCTATGGGCGCAGCTGGCACTCAGTAATCATGAAAAAGAGATCTTGGTTAAAAGGCTTGATACAGTAGCGGCACTCTACCAATTATTGAAAAATAGTAACTTAACGTTTTTTTCTAAGTTAATCGATGAGCACACTTTGTTCGCTGACGTTAATGCTAATACAAACCAGAATGAAAATATAAATAGCCTAAGCAAAAATAATCAACCTATCGTTTATCAGCTTGTAAATAACAAAAAGGCTGATAAACAAAACGCAGCAATCACTTTTTGGTTACACAGAGCTTGGCAAGCAGAATTTAACTTAGCCGCGCGCATCAACACTATTTTAGACCATCAGGTAACACCGCTAGAGATAGCAATACCCGAAAACCTACACGAAAATCAGATAAAGGCAATTAATGTCGCCAATAACAACGCCTTTAGCATTATTACTGGTGGACCAGGTACGGGGAAGACCTACACCGTTGCTCAGCTAGTGATTGCACTGCAACAGGCAACAGAGAGTGGGGCAGATGCGTCTAAAAGCATTAGATTTAGCACTGACAGTGCCAGCTTGGCATTAGCAGCACCAACTGGTAAAGCGGCACAGCGTATGCAAGAGTCTTTGCAAGCCGCGTTAGGCACCGCGAATGTCGAACTACAATTACAAGAAGCCAAAACCATTCATCGCTTGCTAGGTATCGGACGTACTGGCAGACCGCGTTATGATGCTAATAATCCACTGGGCGAGGATATTATTATCGTCGATGAGGCGTCGATGCTAGGGGTGGAGCTGGCGAACTATCTTGTGAGTGCGGTAAAGCCTGGCGCAAGGCTGATACTATTAGGAGATGCGAACCAATTGGCAGCTGTAGATGCAGGGGCGGTACTGGCTGACTTGTGCCGCATTCCGCGGTTAGAGCCTATCCATGCAGAGCTAACAGAGAGTCGTCGATTTACATCAGATTCGGGTATTGGTAAGCTTGCTTATCAAATCAATAAGGCAAAGACAGATACTCATACTATTTGGCAGCTGTTAAAGCATGATAAGGTACTGAGTTTTCAATATGTGAATAACATTAACCCCTTACAAACAGAAGCTTCTCTACATAATAAAATAGAAAATAGCCTAAGCAAAAATAAAAATATCTCAAACCTCACATCAAACTACCATACTTACATAAACAAAATAAAAACGCTGCTGATAAATCCGATAGAAAAATCCGTGCCAGAATCAGTTAAAGATACCATTGCTTCATTAATGGAAACCTTTAATCAGTTCAGGGTGTTAACTGCTGGCCATAATGGCGAGTGGGGCGACCATTATATTAATAAATACTTTACTCAATGGCACCTTGCTGAGCTTAAGCTACCACTGGGTCAAAACACATGGTTTCATGGTCGTCCCGTTATGGTCCTTCAAAACAATTATGAGCTAGGATTATTTAATGGCGATATTGGGTTTTGTTTGCAAACTGGTAATGAGCGTAGTCGACTCGAAGTGTTTTTTGAAAACAAGAAGCAGGGGATAGCCGTCAATCTTCTCAATGAAGAGGTGATCGCCACAGCCTATGCGATGACTATTCACAAATCGCAAGGGTCTGAGTTTGATCATGTGGCCATTACTTTTGATAATAGTCATGCAAGATTGCTGAGTAAAGAACTTATTTATACCGCTGTGACTCGTGCCAAAAAACAGGTAACCATATATAGTACGAAATCCGCTTTGGAAAAGGCCGTCCAAACACCCACTGAGCGCCATACGGGTTTGGCATTGCAATTTTAATTGCCACTGACTACAATCAAAGCAATAAGCAATAAAAAAGCATCCAGTCGGATGCTTTTTTATTATGCGTTACATTCAAAACACTCAACCAAAGAATGACTAGATTTTGTCTTCTTTAATAGCGTAGATACCAGGCAGATGACGCAAGTAACCATGGAAATCCATGCCACAGCCATAGACATAACGATCTGCAACGTTGATACCAACAAAATCAACATCAAAGTCTGCAACTTTGCGATCATGCTCTTTATTGAGTAATACGCAACATTCAATCGATAAGGGTTTTTCTTTACCTAATTCTTTAACAATGGCTTTTAAAGTAATACCTTCGTCAAAAATATCATCGATTAATAAAACGTGTTCGCCTTCGATACTTACGTCAGGCTTAAATTTCCAATCAAGCTCATTGGTACCCGCATTATCACGATAGCGTGATGCATGGATATAATGCATGCGATGGTAAAAGGTTAGATGAGTCAATAGCTGACCGGCTGGGATAAGTCCGCCGTTCATAACGACCATCACGATTGGGTTTAAACCGGCATAATGTAGATTGAGCTGGGCGGCCAAGCGCTCATAAGCAGCGGCTACTTCGATACTGCTGATCAGGCACTCTGAGTTGCGCAGGGTTTTTTCAATTTCTTGGTTGTTAATTTGGGTCATGAGTTGCGCCTTTGATAAAAGTGCCGCCTATTTTAGCAAATTTTAGCAAATTTGCCCAACACTACCGTTTTAATAAAAACATAATAGTTGCTAATACAACCGCTATTCAGGTTTTTTTACGATAAATGGGCGATAATAATTGGCCAAACGATTCAATGATGCATCAGGTAGATCAGGCAGTAATTTATTTAGTGCCATGGTCATTCCTTTATCGATAGCTGCTTTGGCAACTGGCACAGATTTGCGCTTAATCATGCCAAGCTTCAACGTTTCCGCATAGCGACTAATGAAATGCGTTAACGTTTCTTCATTCATCGTTTCAAGTGCCGTTTTAAACGTTTTCATATCTACGTGTTCAGGAGTAACCGCTGCAAAACCAGCATCAATGATTTTGGCGTCAGCATCTGACAATTTAAAACCGATACGCTTTTCACCTTCGTTATCGATAAAGGTCGCTTTATCACGTAAAAAATGAAAACTCGGCAACACTTCTTCGTTATTCTCTTTACCCAATAAAATATTAAGCAGCGTGTCAGTTGCTTTTTCGACCGTACCGACCACTTTACGCATGGCGGCTTGGCGCTCAGGATTTGGAATAATATCTACCAGTCCAACCAATAATTTATCGGTGAGGTCACGCGCCGTTTGGTGGGTTAAGGCATCACGATAGGGGTAGTAATCTGTTTCTACGTTTGATTCAACGATTTGCTCTGCCTCAATAATCAGCGCTTTTAATTCATCTGACGGTATAAATCCAAAATAATGGGCCATTCTAACTCCTGTATTTATCGTTTTTAATGTTTCACCAACGTTACAATTACTGCCAAATGAGTTACTATTTAAGGCATAGAATGCTAAGTCACACAAGAAGTAAAGACTCACCATACTTCATGGCTAATTGGTCAAGCGTTTTGACCTTAAAATACTATGCTTTATTAGCCAGTAATCACAAGAAGATATGCTGTTATCTCATTGTTGACATACTCCCGCCACTTTCGACAAGCTCAAGCGAGGGATTCTAAAAGCAAAAGCTCTTAGGCGACTTTCTCACGACCGTCGCAAGTTTTCTGCTTCAACGGGCGACCTTTACTGCATCTTCCCTCGACAGACAAAACGGCATGTCCTGCCGCAAGAATATTACGAGCTGCATTAACATCTGCATTCGCAATATAACCACATTCAACGCACTCAAATTTTGCTTGGGTACGTCTATTTTCTTTTGCAACATGCTTGCATTCAAAGCAGGTTTGGCTTGTATAACGCGGGTTTACTTTAATCAGTAACCCGCCTTGCCATTGCTGTTTATACTCAAGCATAGTCAGCGCCATCGACCAACCCTGATCAAGAATTGATTTGTTCAATCCTGACTTGGCTTTGACATTGCGACCTTTATTTTCAAGAGTCCCGCTTGCAGATCCCGACATATTAACTACTTTTAAATCCTCACAGACAATCATGGCGTGGTTTTTGCTGATGTCAGTGCTGATTTTATGCAAGTAGTCATGGCGAATATTGGCAATGTGATGGTGAAGCTTTTGGATTTTACGGTTTTGCTTTTTCCAATTTTGGCTAAATAAGACCTTACGACTTAATTGGCGCTGTAGCTTTGCTAGTTTGCCTTGATTGGCTTTAAAGCTGCTCTTAGGTTTAAAGCACTGACCGTTTGAGCCGGTAACTAATTTACTGACACCTAAATCAATACCAATGGCGGTTTTAGAAGGGTGAATTGGGTTCTGTTCCAACTCTCGCTCAGTGCCAAACGACACGTACCAATGACCGGATTTCTTGCTGATGGTGACGTTTTTAATTATCCCAAGAATGTCTTGAGATTTTCTAAACTTTACAAAACCTACACCATTCGGTAGTTTGACACGATTGCCTTCAACACGGCAATATTTATCAAACTGTACCAAGCGTATTGAATCACACCCATCTGATTTGCGCTTGAAGCGCGGCATAAGCGGGCGTAATTGGATTTCTGTGCCATCAGCAAGCTTGAAGAACTTAGGCTTTTTAGGTTTTTTCTTATTCTCTTTCAATCGTGCATGAACTTTAGAGTCAAAAAAGCGTGACCAAGCAGAAGCGAGATCACGAATTTTTTGTTGTAAAGACACCGCGTTAGAGCTTGTTTTTAAGAAGGCAAACTCAGGATTTGCTTTAATATCCATGATTTTATTAACCAAATTGGTTGCATTAATAAACTCATTTTTAGCAAACATCTCAAACGATACCGCAAGCACTTGATTCCAAACAAAACGTGCAGAACCAACAAGGTTATTTAAGATAACCTCTTGTTCTGCATTAGGCTCAAGCCTAAATTTGTACGCTTTATTAATTTTCATAATGAATGCTTTATTAGTCAGTGTGTTTGTTATTTATACCATGTTATACTATATAACATAAACAATAAAGGGTATTTATTATAATGAGTGAGATATATAAAAACCGTCATTCTGCTTATAATCTGCATGTGCATTTGGTATTCATCACCAAGTACCGCAAAAAGGTTTTAGCTGACAATCATCTTCAATACTTTAAAGAAGTTGTTGCTGAGATATGCAAGGATTTTGGTGCAGAACTCAAGGAATGTAACGGCGAGGGCGATCATGTCCACATGCTAATTCAATACCCACCAACGGTACAACTAAGTAAGATGGTTAATAATCTAAAGTCGGTCACAAGCCGGCGCATGAGAGCCAACTTCATTGACTTAAGGGCGGCTTATAATAAGCCTGTTTTGTGGTCACGCTCTTACTTTGCCGGCTCATGTGGCGGAGCGCCGTTGGAGATTATTAAGCAATACATTCAAAATCAGCAGAGTTAGGCTATACGAAATTCACCTCCACCCTAGCGTCGGGTGGAGTCCTCTTTCGTTAGATTGATAGGTAATAAGAAATAAGCAGAGGTGAATAAATTATGGAAGATAACCCGATACCAAAACAAATAGAAAGCCCGTCAAACCAAGTAAAAAACGAAACACCATGGTGGCAACGTTTTGCGGCAGGACTCAATGAGTTTTATCATGCACCGTATCGCCAGACGATGGCACGGGCGGCACGTGATGAAGAAGATTTTTTTATGCTGCTGATGTTTGCAGAAAGTCTAGGGATTGATAATCCTGCCAGCTTTTATACCTTAGAGTTGCAGCCGTTATTTTTAGAAAATTTCCACGAGTGGCATACGCGTATGGGGTTGGATAAATGCCCCTTTGACCACGTTGGTTGCTGTTAGTGGCCGGGTAGTGACTGGGTAAAGATAAAAGTTATACGAATTAAAATTGAGACACGAATATGGCATTACACGCTCTACACGGTTTGGTAGATCAATTAGCAACGCAGCCTATTATCTTTATTGGCGGCAAGGGCGGGGTGGGCAAGACCACAACGGCTGCGGCACTGGCCAGTTATTATGCTAGCCAGCAAAAAAAGACCTTGATTGTCTCAACCGATCCGGCGCATAGCTTAGGTGATGTACTAAATGTAAGGCTTAATAACGAAAAAACTGCCGTCACCCCTTATCTTGATGCTATCGAGCTCAACCCCGATGTCATCGTCGATGCGCATTTTTCTCAAGTTGAATCTACCATTAAATCTTACGCCAATCCAGATATGATGCCCAAAATCCGTGAGCACCTGCGTCTATCAAAGTCAGCGCCTGGCGCCCAAGAAGCGGCCATGCTCGAATCTATGTGTCAGCATTTAATCACGGCAGCAGATGCCAATTACCAACATATTATTTTTGATACCGCGCCCACTGGCCATACATTGCGCTTACTCATATTGCCAGAGATGATGGGCGCGTGGACAGATGGGCTATTGGCACAGCAACGGCGGCAGGCAAAATTGCGCTCGGTCGCGAACCACTTAGACAGTCACAATCAAAAGAGCGAACAAAAAGACATCGATAAAAAAATAGATAAAAAAGATGTACCAAATCCGTTTGCCAAAAAAAAATCTGACCGCTGGGAGCAAGCGGTAGCCGTCCTAGAAAAACGTAAAGCACTGTTTCGTCAGGCGGGAATACTGCTTCATGACCGTAGCCAAACAGCGATTGTATTGGTCATGACTGCCGATGTGTTACCACTGGCAGAAACCAAACGCGCTATCGAACAGTTAGAAGAGAGTAAACTTAACCCAGCAGCGATAGTTATCAATCAGCTGATAGCGCCTGCGCAGACGGATGCGTTTTGGCAGCATCGTGCCGAGCGACAACAGCACTTGCTACAGGACATTGAAAACAGTTTCTCCAATTATCCACTGTATCCAATCTACTTACAGCAAACAGACGTACGCGGTACTGAAACATTAAGTATGCTGCTACGCCCACCATCGTAAAGGCGACTTGAAAACCAAATGTTTGAAAAATAGAAGAAAGCGACGGTTAATACTTAACGCTCAGGCTTATATAACTGTAATTTACTTGCGAGCGACCACGCCATATCTGTACGCAGTAGCTGAGCCTGCTCGGATTTACCGCTACTAAGTGATGACCATTGTGGTTTGCCGCGCGCTTTTTTAAGCTCGCTTGGTAGTTTATGCGTCGGCCATGGCGTCACGATATTGTCTTCATTCTCCTTACTTAAATTGTCGTTATTTGACATGTCAGTATCATTCTTTGCGCCGCTATATATCAGTTGGGTGGCATCGGTTGCGGCATGACCACGATGACGCAGTGCGGTGAGTAAATCTATCGCGCGCGTGGCGAGCAAGGTTAGGGTAGCAGGGTCGATATATAAGCGTTTTACCCCAGTGATTCTATCAGCGATACTACTGGTATTGGATAATAGCCCGCCTGCGATACCACCGATGGCAGCGCCCAAACCTAACGTCGTACCGAGTGCCGCCGCATCAATGCCTAAGCCCAATAACGCGCCAGCTGCTGCACCAGATGTCGTGCGAATACCATAGCTTTTGAGCAGCTCAGGGTCAAATGGGTCTTGCTGATAGGCTTTTAATTCAAGCGGCGTTGCTGCCACGGCGTTATCATAAAACTTATATAAGTTAAGCAGGCTATTTTGCATTGCTCGTTCACTTTGCCTGACCGCTTCTTGCATTTGTGCAAGTACGGGCATTGGGTCATCATCTTCACTAATTTCACGCACAAAGGAGGCAACATTTAATAAAAAATCGGCAATGATGATATTGGCCTCCTCATAGAGCTGCGCCCAGTTTTCCGTACGGCGTGCCATGAGTTGCTCAAGCATCTCCGAATGGGTGAGCATGGTGGCAAGATTTTGCCATAAGCGCATCTCATCCTTAAACTCAAAAGCCACGGAATCAAAACGCGTTGAGATGTGCAAATTGCGTCTTGCCAGCATCATCTGCCATGCGTCGATATTGGCATCCTGACTGTCAGTAAAGTTAAATACCGGCATCACAGGTATCGCCGCCCAAGATAAAATGGCCAGCTCGTCTTTATATTTACCGAGGACAGGCTCACGCGCATCAACGACATAAATGGCCATATCACTTGCCAGCAGCTGCCGAATCACTTTGGCTTCTTGGCTATAGTCGTCACTGCCGTCACTGCTCGTTAGGGCATCACCACCTTGGGCAATATCTGCGGCCAAAAACTGCTGCAAACGTTCAATACCATCACGGCGACTGGCCGTATTGTCTTCTAGCCAATCCATCAGCCCTGAAGCATCTTCTAAACCTGGCGTATCATAAAGCACCACCAGCACTTCGCCCGTTTGGCTGTCGGTCAATTTTGCTTGCTCTACATGGCGGGTGGTCGCTGCTTCATTTTTCACTTCCCCAAAATAAACATCACGTAGTAACGTGCGCAGTAGCGAGGTCTTACCCGTATTGGTATGACCAACGACTGCTAATTTGAGCGCTTCGCCACTGGCAATGGTTTTTTTAGAGGCATTATTATTATTAAAAGCAGTATTAACCGATAGCGCTTGCTTATCTGACGCTGGTTTATCCAACGATAGCTCTGTATCAGTATTCACATTTTCATTTTTCAAATCAGCTTCTGAGTCGCGTACGGGCTCATAGACTTTATCGGCGAATAGACCGACAGCTTTGGCACTATCTTGATGGTTGTTTTGATTATTATTGTCATTATTCATAATAGAATCTTATTATTAATATTATTGAATATCGGTATGAGAGAATATCACCAAGCTAAACCAAGCCAATTTTCCGAGCAGCAAGGGCGGTCTGCCATTGCTGATAACGAACGTCCTGATTTTCTGCGCTTTGGTTTTCTGGGCTTTGCTCTTGCACGTTGGTGTTAGTAGCGCTGGCATCACCGAGCAGTTGTACAATAAGGCCGTCTGCGGCATGTTCGGCAATACGATCAAGTTTACGCAGTGTACCTCGGTCAGGTAAAGCCTTGCTATGAATACCTAATAACACTTGAACCGGATGGCTGTCCAAGTAAGTCGTTAATCGCTCCATATCATCACGGTCGTCAACAATACCGAAGTTCTCGACATTGCTAATGTTACTGTTATTACTGTGGCTACTTATATCGGCATTCAGTCCTGATTGCCACCAATGATCCTGCTGTGATGGGTATTCAAGCAGAGCAACCAGTTTTTTACCAGTACTAAGCGTCGCTTTTGGCGCGATAGGAGCGGGTGCTTCTTTAAAATCATCAGCATCCGTCACTTGCCGTTGCCAAAAATTTAAAATCTTTTGATAATAGGGCTGCTTGATATCCAGGCGCATTTTTTTACGGCGAAACATCAAGACGCAAAATGCCCATGCAAGCGCCCTTGGTACGATACCGTACATCAGCAAGCTGCCGACCAATAAGCCCGCCCATTGCCGCGCCATCGATAATGGCATGGCATCCGTCACCAAACGACTCTGCACGATAGCAGTACTGTCAGGCACGGTAAATCCAACCTTGTTTGGTAACCAACCGAGTATTTGAGTCAAAGTGATAAGCGCCTGATCAGACAGTAATGTCGACTCCCAGCTAAAGCTGTATTGACGCACAATCAACAAAAATATGATCGCAAGCAGCATACCAGTCAGGGTAGAGAGCCACAATTGGTGGCTAAAGCGCCCTAGATACCAACGCATACCGCTGTGTTGTAGCTGGCGCTCGTACAAATCAACCGCTGCTTTGGTGACATCGTCCTTACCGCGTATCAGATAACTTGGACTGACAAAACTGGCAAACCAATTTGACGACTGCTTACCTTGGTTCATCAAAGTCATGACTAGCCAGCCTAAGAGCATAAGGGTATGGAGTCCAAGCAGACAAACCAGCACATAAAAGAAATTCACCACATTGGTCTGCAGCAAGGTAAACAGCCCCAAAAACCCCGAAATGCACCACAGCACACTCATAACCAGCATAATACCTTTGATGCGCCCATCAATTTTACCAAGCACACGTGCCAGCGCACCGTTACTATCGATACGCGAGGCGCGGCGATGCAACTTTTGAATGGGCTTGCCATCCTCACTTTGCAGCTTTTCTGTGATAAGTAGCGGGTCAGTGGCGAAGACATGCTGCTGCATCTCAAGCGTTCGTACCAGCTCGGTCAATTGGTCTTGGGGCGATAGCATAGGGCGATGACATCCGTATAAAGGCATTGGTTAAATTTAAAAGGTTAAGATTAAAGACAGTTAAACATCTCAATTGATAGATGTCGAGTATTTACCTTTCAGTGTTTATTGTAGCCTATATAGAATAGCGATAACTCCTATTATTCTTAGCGTTTTAGCATAGTAAATGTAAAGTAAATACGCCAAAATGAATGTAAATTAGCAGTCGCACATCATAAAAATAGCAATAAGGAAGGCTTTATGAATCAAAAAAACCACTTCATCGTTGGTGGCACTGGTGGTATCGGCAAAGCAATGGTTAAACAGCTAATAGAGATAAGTGCTAATAATAAAGGCAGTGGAAAAATATTTGCCACTTATCATGCAAATCAGCCTAACTTTGCGGCCGATAATTTGTATTGGTTACCGATGGATGTCAGCGATGAGAAAAGTATCGAGCAAGCCATTGCTGATATTAAGCAGCAAATCACTCATATTGATTGGGTGATTAATTGTGTGGGGCTATTGCATACGCCGCATAAGCAACCAGAAAAAGCACTACGACAACTGGAGACGGACTTCTTTCTACAGAATATGCAGATTAACGCCTTAGCCAGCTTGCTCATTGCCAAGCATATCAAGCCACTACTGGCTAAAGCTGAGCGCAGTACAAACGCACCGGCGATTTTTGCGACCATATCGGCTCGGGTTGGTAGTATTAGTGATAATCATCTGGGCGGTTGGTACAGCTACCGTATGAGTAAAGCGGCACTAAATATGGGTATGAATAATTTGAGCATTGAATGGACGCGCTCGCTAAAGGATGTCTGCGTGGTCGTCATGCAACCAGGCACCGTCGATACCCAGTTGTCATCACCTTTTCAGGGCAATGTGGCTGACGAAAAATTGTTCTCGCCAGCTTATAGCGCTCAGTGTTTACTAGAAGTACTTGATAGGATGACTGCCGCCCAATCTGGTTGTTTTGTCGATTGGGCAGGTGAGTCGATAGCTTGGTGATAGTAGATTATTAATTATAAAAAATAAGTCATGGGTATAACTTACTAAAGCATACTTTAAGTATGTCTGCTGTAGATACACTATGGTATTAACCAGCGTTTCCTCAGCTCTGGAGTATCTTCAACTACAGAATACAAGATAGCAACCCTATCAGTTAAGCAGCTATCACTAGCTTTTGAGTCGAGCTTTGGTAGATATTTACTATCTATAAACCCTCCTCCCAACATTAAATCTTTATCTAAAAGTATCACCCCTCCGTTCAAGTAAACCTCTCTTTTTTCAGCATTGAACTTCACATCGTCTGTATTAAATACAGGCGTAGTGATGTTTTCACCGTCAGCCAAAAATAAACAATTATCTTTGAAGATAAATTTTCCCGATATCAAGGCAGCAAACTGAACATTGTTACTTTCATCGTAGTAAGAGAAAACGTTACTTAATTTTGGCCTATCATTTGCATTAACGACACTACTATTCATTGGCATACTAGAAGTACAAGCTGAGAGAAAGGAACTTAATAAAACAAAAGTAAACAATCCTTTAATGCTCATAATTTATTAACCCCAAGGTACTTTTAGGACTATTGTAGAAATTTACAATGCGTATTCTAATTCAATAAAGTATAACTTAGTATGCCACAAATAACTCCATAAAGTCATTGACTGGGGTTTGCTCTAAGCGCTTTTGATCATCACATAGCGCAAAAATATCTGCACAGCGACTGTCAATAAAGCGCGTTGCCAAACTTGCTCGGAACTTCGCTTCTAATACTGGAATGCCTTCGGCGCGGCGGCGCTTATGACCAATAGGATATTCGACAGCGACTTTATCGATACTGCTGCCATCTTTAAAGAATATCTGAATGGCATTGGCAATCGAGCGTTTGCTTGGATCATGATAATCTTTTGAATAATTGGGATCAAGGCACGGCAACCATATATTGCAAACGAGGGATGGCCCCATTCGGCCGCAAGCCACGTATCATTAGTGAAGTCATGTAAGACTTTTATTGTTTAATGATTTACACCATGAGATAAACCAAACCGACAATGAATAAAAGTGCCAGTATCAAGAGTAAAAAACTGAGAATACTACTCACCATTCCCGAGCTTTCTTTTTTCACCTTTACTTTTTTAATGACAGGTAAAACCATGGTGACATGCTCGATACCGTCTTCAAGGTAGCGTTCACCTTCAACGATAAATCCGAGTGATTCGTAAAAATTTAGCAAATAAGTCTGCGCGGAGATGATGATGGTTTTTTTACCATACTTTTTGCGGCAGTATTTGATGGCTTCAAGCATCATTTGTCGGGCAACGCCATTACCGCGGTGCTCTGCGAGCACAAGCACTCTGCCAATTGCCGGTATCGGACCCGACGGATTGACCGAGGATTTTTTGTGATTAAATTGCGGCGGAATGATGCGGCAATAGCCAACCAAGGCTTCGTCTTGATGAGCGACCAGATGCAGACAATCAAAATCGACCTCATCCATGTCTTGATACGGGCAGTTTTGCTCGACCACAAATACTTGTGAGCGCGCTTTTAAAATATGATAAACATCAACGGTGGTCAGCTCATCAAAGGTTTTTATAGAAAATTCACAGGTCATAGTCGGCTAGCTTTTAACGATTTAAAGGATTTTTTTAATGTCTTAAAGACTGAGCATTATAACGATTTCGCCCTATATTAACTATTTAAGGTTTGACTGATTTTATCTAAATTCAAACTATCGGACATGGCATTGAATATCTCATAGTATTTACCGTGATTGGCATAGAGCTCCTCATGCGTGCCAGTCTCCATCACACGGCCATTTTCAATCACCACCAAGTCATCGGCATCGATAATTTGCGAGATATTATGCGAGACAATAATCACCGTACGGTCTTTTTTGATTAAATCCAAACTGTGCTTAATTTGCTGGGTGGCAATGGCATCAAGACTGGCGGTTGGTTCATCTAAAAACACAATCGGTGGGTTTTTTAAAAACATCCGTGCCAGCGCGATACGCTGCTGCTGACCGCCAGAGAGCAATTTCGCTTCGCTGTCATAGCCATCAGGCATACCAACGACTTGCTCATGAATAGAGGCTTGTTTAGCCGCGTCGATAATCTCCTCATCGCTAGCATCCATCGCCCCGTAACGAATGTTGTCGGCTATCGTCCTTGAGAAAATATGGTTCTTTTGTAGCACGAGGCCAATTTGTTCACGTAGATCGTGGGTACTGTAATCTTCTAGATTGCGACCATCTAGGCAAATAGTGCCGCTACTTGGGTCGTAGAACTTGACCAATAAATTAATAATGGTGCTTTTACCTGCGCCACTTAATCCGACCAACGCGGTGATGCGATTGGGATAAATGTTAAAGCTCACATCATGCAGCGCCTGCTTACCATTGGGGTAGGAGAAATTGACATCTTTTAGCTCAATATGACCTTTTAAATCGGTACATTTGATTTTGCCTTCATTCTCAATTGCTTGGTCGTCGTCCAAGATATCAAAAAAGCCTTCTGCATAAGTGAGGGCATTGTTAATTTGGTCGTAAATGCGGTGCAATTCGCGAATGGGCGCGGCAACGTTTTGAAATAGTAGGATGTGAAACATAATGGCGCCAATGGTCATCTGTCCGTTGAGCACAAAATATGAGGTCAAAACAATAATCGCCACCACACCGATTTGCTCGATAAAGGTTTTGCCCGCGTTATACATAAACGCGATACTGCGAATACGGAGCTGATTGGCGGTCATATCCTTTTGGATTTCCCAGTGTTTATCGGACTCAATCAGCTCGCGCACAAAGGATTTAATCACGGTGATAGAGTCGATAATCGAAATCACCAAGCCGCTTTTGGTCTCGCGGTATTGGCGCATTTGTTTGCGAAAGCCTTGCAAACGGTTGGCTTGTTTTTGACTGACAAAAAAGTAAATCGGCACGATAATTAGCCCGACCATACCGACCCAAAAATTGGCATTAAACATAATGATCAATGACACGATAGCACTGGCAAACAGCGGCAGCATATCAATAAAGAAGTTTTGCACCAAGGTCGTGAGGCTACTAACGCCCAAATCAATACGGGTTTGCAGCTTACCGCTGGCGTTTTCATCACTGGTATAAAAGGCCATTTTATAGGCTAAAATACGGTCGACCACTTTTTGTGACAAATCACGCGATAGATTAATACGGATACGCTCACCAAAGTAGCGCTGCCCAAAGGTGATGAGGACGTTCAGCACCTCTTTGACCAATAAAATTATACTAATCAGCGTGAGTAATTTGACACCTTCTACCCATGGGTCAGGTAAACCGACAATATCGGTCAAAGTATCGATGGTGTATTGCAGGACAAAGGCGTTGACCTGCGCGGTAAACGACCCTAATACTGTCAATATTAAGGTTAATAAAAAAAGCCCGCGATAGGGCCTTGCAAACTCTCCCAGTCTTTTTAGTATCGACCACAACAAAGCCCCCCGTTCCGTTTTTTTGCTGGGCGGCTTGATGTCTAAAGGAACACGGCGTGGCGGAGTACTCATAGGGTTAAGGCGCTATTTAATTTGATATTGGCATTTATTTACTGCTTATTATTCATAATAACAAGCGACCACCAGTATAAAGACTTTAAGCAGCATCTTAAACCTTGTTACTTTTAAGTTTCTTTTAAGTTCGTTTCCTAAAAATTGTCGTTATTAAAAAGCATCCGCTGGTACAAACACTTCACCAACCATAATTCGGCGAGCAGAGCGGCTCATGGAGACTTTTTTCGCTTGCCAGCGTCCGTTCACGCGTTCGGTTTTACCACCGACGAGTAGCGTTCCTGATGGATGACCAAATCTAACTTCACCTAATTCGCCACCACCTGCTGCTTCGTTGACCAAGGTACCTTGGGTGGTCGCTGCTGCGGCAATCGCAACTGCTGCCGTGCCCATCATCGCATGATGCAATTGCCCCATACTCATGGCGCGTACCACTAAGTCAATATCGGCGGCATCAACGGCTTTGCCACTTGAGGCGCTATAACTTTGTGCAGGGGCAACCCATGCAATCTTTGGAATATGCTGACTGCTTTGTGCTTCACTGACGTCTTTAAATAACCCCATCGCCACGCCACCTTTGGCACGAATTTTCTCAAGTTTAGCTAAGGTTTCGCTATTACTATTGATATCGCCTTGCAGTTCCGTACCAGTAAAGCCCAAATCCTCGCTTTTCATAAAGATGGTTGGAATACCGGCACTAATAAAGGTAGCTTTGACGCTATCAGTACTTAAACCACAGCCAGACACGTCAAAATCATCGATTAGATTGCCCGTGGGGAACATATCGCTTGATGAGTCTACTGGGTCGATAAATTCAATCTTGACTTCGGCAGCGGGGAAGGTCACACCGTCTAATTCAAAGTCGCCCGTTTCTTGCACTTGTACCTTGCCTTGCGCATCTAAGTAAACAGGCACATGGGCAATGATGGTTTTACCGATATTCTCTTGCCAAATACGGACTTCGCAAATGCCACTCTCACTATTGTCATCAATGCTATTAGCAATTTTATCCGCATCGACTAAGCCCATATTAAGCGCACAAGCACCTACTGCTGCGGTTAAATTACCACAGTTCCCCGCCCAATCAATCATAGGTTTGGCGATATTGACTTGTCCAAACAGGTAATTCACATCGTGATCTGCTTGTTTGGCTTTAGACAAAATTACCGTTTTTGAGGTGCTAGAGCTACCATTGCCCAAGCCATCGATTTGCTTACCATATGGGTCAGGGCTACCGATAACTCGCAAGAGAAAATTATCGCGCGCCTTGCCAGCCACTTGGCAGCGCTCAGGTAAGTCGGATAATTTGAAAAATATCCCTTTTGACGTGCCACCACGCATATAGGTAGCGGGGACGGAGATTTGCGGGGCGAATTTTGGTTTCGATTGGGTCATTTTTGGGGGTCCTTTATATATTTATGATTTGTTTATAGTTTTGTTGGTAATATAGATGAATAGAAATTAGCTAAAAATAAAGTTAATTATGGCAACAAATGAAGAGTACAAAGAAAACTTGGATAAAATTAAGCAGATTTTGCAAGACAATCCTGATTTGTCTTATGAGTTTGTGCGTCAGTTATTAATTGCTCAAGCAGAGGTTGCAGCTGGTAAAATTGAGCCTTTTAGGTTTGGATAAATTTAAAAAGTTAATAATGATAACGACAAGAAATAATCGTCAGATAGCTGTCATCGACGGCATACACCAAACGATTGGCGTCATCAATACGCCGAGACCAAAACCCTGACAAATTTTCCTTTAAAGGTTCAGGTTTTCCAATGCCTTCAAACGGTGTACGCATACATTCTGTAATAAGCTTATTGATGCGTTTTAATGTTTTCTTATCTTGTGATTGCCAGTATAAATAATCCTTCCATGCCTCGTTGGTCCACGCTAATTGCTTTCTCATTATATGACCTCAATTAAGCGTCTTCGATATTATCATTCGTCTCAATAAGCTTATGTACTTCGGTCTTCCCAGACTGATACTGAGCAATGGATTTTGCTAAATGCGCGGCATTGGCAGGAGACTTTAATAGATAGACGGTTTCCATCAAGCTATTATAATAATCAAGGGACATGACGACAGCATCATCCGCATCTCGGCGGGTAATAATAGTAGCATTGGCATCATCACTAACCATGTCAAAAACAGATTTTAGATGCTTTCTGGCTTCTGAAAAACTGATTACTCTCATCACAGACTCCTTTATTTGTACAATTAATTGTACATGTTACGCCATTAAGGTAAAGGTTTCAATGTAGCGATGGTAAAAAACCGATGCCGTATAATTTATACAACATCGGCTCTTTGATTACTCAAAATTCATGCGGATTACGCAATATCTAACGTGCCATCAATAAACTCTTTGGCAAAGCGCTGTAGCATACCGCCAGCGTTATACATTTTTACCTCATCAGCGGTATCTAAACGGCAGGTAACGGGTGCTTTATCGACGCTGCCGTCTTTACGGTGAATCACGAGCGTCATCTCACCACGAGCGGATACTTCGCCTTCGATATCGTATATTTCAGTACCATCGATATTTAGGGTGTTACGATTGACCCCTTCTTTAAACTGCAAAGGGAGCGCGCCCATACCGACCAAGTTTTGACGATGGATACGCTCAAAATCTTCTGCGACCACGACTTCAACGCCAGCCAAACGCACGCCTTTGGCAGCCCAGTCGCGGCTTGAGCCTTGACCATAGCCGTCGCCTGCGATGATAATTAGCGGCTGCTCGCGGTTCATATAGGTTTCAATCGCTTCCCACATGCGCATGACCTGACCTTCTGGCTCAACTCTGGCCAGTGAACCTTGAATCACTTCACCGTTCTCGTCGCGCACCATCTCATTTAAGAGTTTTGGATTGGCAAAGGTCGCACGCTGCGCCGTTAAGTGGTCGCCGCGATGGGTGGCATACGAGTTATAGTCTTCCGCAGGCAGACCCATAGTATCAAGGTACTCGCCAGCTGCTGACTCTGGTAGGATCGCGTTAGACGGTGATAAATGGTCGGTAGTGATATTGTCACCAAGCACCGCTAGTGGACGCATGCCTTTTAGCTTATTTATCGCCGCCATTTTGCCTTCCCAATACGGCGGACGACGGATATAAGTAGTCATCTCGCGCCAGTCATAAAGTGGGCTTAGCGCTTTGCCCGTATCTTTTTTGGCTTCGTCAAACATCGGGATATACACGGCATTAAATTGCTCAGGCTTCACCGCTGCCGCGACGATAGCATCAACTTCATCGTCATCAAACCAGATGTCTTTTAGATACACGTCATTGCCATCTTGATCTTTACCTAACGAGTCTTTTTCGATATCAAAGCGAATACTGCCAGCAATAGCGTAGGCAATCACTAATGGCGGTGACGCTAAAAACGCTTGCTTAGCATATGGGTGGATACGACCATCAAAGTTACGGTTGCCAGATAGTACCGCAGTGGTAAATAGGTCACGGTCGATGATTTCTTGCTGGATATCAGGGTCTAGCGCGCCACTCATACCATTACAGGTGGTACAAGCAAAACCAACCACATCAAAGCCGATTTCTTGTAGCTCAGGCATCAGGCCAGCTTCTTCTAGGTACATTTTGACCGTTTTTGAGCCGGGTGCTAATGACGATTTCACCCAAGGCTTACGCAGTAAACCTTTTTTATTGGCATTACGGGCGACAAGGCCGGCTGCCACCATGTTGCGAGGGTTAGAGGTATTGGTACAGCTGGTAATCGCGGCGATAATCACGGCGCCATCTGGCATAAGGCCGTCTTTTGGTTCAGGTAATTTCTCATTTTCTCCATGAGCAATACCCTTAGCTACTAAGTCAGTGGTTGATACGCGCGCATGCGGCCGCGAAGGGCCTGCCATATTACGAACGACTTTTGATAAATCAAACTCAAGAACGCGTGGATAAATGGCATTTTCCATACCATCGGCCCACAGACCGGTTTGCTTAGCATACTGCTCGACCAGCTTGATTTGTTCTTCACTACGGCCCGTTAGGCGTAAATAGTCGATGGTTTGCTCATCGATATAGAACATAGCCGCAGTTGCGCCATATTCTGGGGTCATGTTTGAGATAGACGCACGGTCACCAACGCTTAATTGGCGAGCCCCTTCACCGAAGAATTCGATATAAGTAGAGACCACGCCAGCATCACGCAAGAATTCAGTCATTGCCAATACCAAATCGGTTCCGGTAATGCCTTTTTGCAATTTGCCCGTTAATTTAACACCAACGTAATCAGGCAGGCGCATGTATGAGGGATTGCCTAGCATGACGCTTTCTGCTTCAAGCCCGCCAACACCGATTGAAATCACCCCCAAAGCATCAACCATCGGTGTGTGGCTATCGGTACCGACCAAAGTATCGGCAAACGCCACTTGTTCACCGGCTTTGTTTTGTACCACTTGCACCACTGGCGACATTTTTTCTAGGTTGATTTGATGCATGATACCGTTACCAGGCGGTACGACGTTGACGTTATCAAAGGCATACTGACACCAGTTGATAAAGTGAAAACGGTCATCGTTACGGCGCTCTTCGATGGCGCGGTTTTTCTCAAAGGCGTTTTCTTCAAAGCCTGCATGCTCAACGGCTAGTGAATGGTCGACAATAAGCTGAGTCGGTACTATAGGATTTACTTTTGATGGGTCACCGCCTTGCTCAGCGATGGCATCACGAAGACCTGCCAAATCAACAAACGCGGTCTGACCTAAAATATCATGGCAAACGACGCGAGCAGGATACCAAGGAAAATCGAGGTCTTGCTTGCCTTCAATATGCTGCTTAAGCGCTGCGGTTAAGTCTTCTGGTGGGCAGCGGCGTACCAAGTTTTCACAGAGTACTTTTGAGCAAAACGGTAGCTTGTCATAGGCGCCAGCTTCGATATTTTCAATCGCTTCACGGGCGTCAAAGTAATACAAGTCTGTGCCAGGTAATGGCTTTTTAAATTGTTCATTCATCGGTTGTACGAGGGCGTTGTCCATAAGTCACCTTTGGCTGTTGGCTGGTTGCAATGAGGCTAAAAAGGGGTAAATTTTTTTAGTAAAAGCGTCAAAATAAAATCAGACTTTGCTAAAAAAACTTTTAAGCATTAATTTTTTAAACATTGAAGGTAGGGATTTGTAGGGCGTGTCTTCAGCTGTTTTACTAAAACTGAAGGTGAAGCACACCCTACAAACATATTGTTTTAAGAAACATTATTATTTCAAGACAAGTTAACGCGCACTCATCTCTGGTACAGGGCGCAATTCTTCACCCGTATATTCCGCACTTGGGCGGATGATACGGTTGTTGGCACGCTGTTCAAACACGTGTGCCGCCCAGCCGGTTAGACGCGAGCAGACAAATATTGGCGTAAACAGTTTGGTTGGAATACCCATAAAGTGATAGGCAGAGGCATGGAAGAAATCGGCGTTACAGAAGAGTTTTTTCTCGCGCCACATCACTTCTTCACAGCGTACTGATACTGGGTATAGCACCTCATCACCAACGTCAGCGGCCAGCTTTTCCGCCCAGCCTTTAATAACGACATTACGTGGATCTGATTCGCTATAGATAGCATGACCAAAGCCCATGATTTTGTCTTTTCGCGCCAGCATTGCCAGCATCTCTTCTTCAGCTTCGTCGGGTGAGTTAAACCCTTCAATCATATCCATTGCTGCTTCATTGGCGCCGCCATGCAAGTGTCCACGTAATGAGCCAATCGCGCCGGTGATACAAGAGTGGATATCAGATAGGGTAGAGGCACACACGCGTGCGGTAAAGGTAGAAGCATTAAACTCATGCTCAGCATAAAGAATGAGCGAGACGTTCATAACTTTGGTATGCAGCTCGTTTGGCTTTTCACCTTTGAGCAAATGCAGGAAGTGACCGCCAATCGTATCATCATCGGTTTCGGTTTCGATACGCACGTTATCATGAGTAAAACGATACCAGTAATTAATGATAGATGGGAAAACAGCTAGCATACGGTCGGTTTTATCGTTCTGTTGTGAGAAGTCGGTTTCCATCTCAAGATTGCCGAGCATTGAGCAGCCGGTACGCAGTACGTCCATTGGATGGGCGTCTGCTGGGATACGCTCAAGGACGTCCTTTAATGCTTGTGGTAAGCCGCGTAAACCTTTTAATTTAGTTTGATAAGCATTAAGCTCGCTTTGGGTTGGCAAGTTGCCATAAAGTAGCAAATAAGCCACTTCTTCAAAGACGCATTTATCGGCCAACTCTGACACATCATAACCGCGATAGGTCAGACCTGAGCCTGATTTTCCGACCGTCGATAGTGATGTCTTGCCCGCGACCTGACCACGTAGACCTGCGCCTGACAATACTTTTGTTGATTGGTTCTGTGCTGCCATGTTAAATTCCTTTTGTTGGTAGCTCTTTGTGAGTTAAAAAATAAAGATGATTAAAAAGTGAATAAGCAAAACCAAAGGTAGATGATTTTGCTTATGGTTGACTTAATGCTTATTTACTATCGGCAAACAACTTATCTAGCGTTTGCTCAAACTCATGATAGTTTAAGAAGTCATAAAGCTCCATACGCGTTTGCATGGTATCAACGACTTTTTCTTGCGTACCATCATCAAGCAGATGCTGATAAACGTTTAGTGCCGCTTTGTTCATCGCACGAAACGCTGATAAGGGATACAGTACCATATCAACCCCAACGCTATATAACTGCTCAGTGGTATAAAGGTCGGTTTGACCAAACTCAGTCATATTGGCAAGCACTGGAATATCAAGTACGTCAGTAAACTTACGGTACATCTCGATATCGGTCAGTGCTTCAGCAAAAATCATGTCAGCACCCGCCTCGGCAAAGGCAACCGCGCGCTCAACAGCCGCATCAAGCCCTTCCACAGACAAGGCATCTGTACGCGCCATGATGACAAAATCGTTATCCGCTCTAGCATCGAGCGCCGCTTTTAGGCGGTCAACCATCTCTGAGATACTCACAATTTCTTTATTTGGACGATGGCCACAGCGTTTTTGCGCCACTTGGTCTTCGATATGCACCGCTGCAACGCCGGCTTTTTCCATTTTTTTAATGGTTTGAGCGATATTGAAGGCACCGCCGAAGCCAGTGTCGATATCGACCAATAGCGGTGTATCCACTGCATCGGTAATACGGCGTGCGTCTTCTAAGACGTTATCAAGGCTGGTCATGCCCAAATCAGGCAGACCAAATGAGGCATTGGCTACGCCCGCACCTGAGAGATATAGCGCTTGATGACCGACTTGGGTCGCCATCATCGCTGTATAAGCATTGATTGCGCCGACAATTTGTAATGGTTGGTTGTTATCGTTTTTTTGTTTTATTGCACTGCGAAAGCGAGCGCCAGCTGAAGAAGTCATATCGTCGTCCTTACGTGGAGGGTAATCTTATCGTGTGATGAAGGATAAAATTGTTGTGCTTGATTATACCCAATTATCCATGACTACAAAGCAGTGTTTCGCAAGTTTATATTAAATTTACTTTAAATAATGATTACTTATATTAAATATATTTAGTTATAGAATAGTAATATCCATTTTTTAAACCTTTATCATCATAGTTATTCATATTGCTAAAGTCGTCATCTTTACCATATTAATTAATTTACATTTAGTTACAAATAGCTGGATTTTTTGTCAGTCAACTCTTAAAAAAATAATTACATAACAATAAAAAGCCCTCTTAGCAGGACTAAAAGGGCTTTTTACTTCTATTATAGAATCTTGATGGTAAGTATTGCTTAACCAATAAATCCTGCAAGGTTGGCAAGGAACAAGAGCGCAAAACCTGCCAAGAATATCATACCTGCAATGGATAAAGCGTTCATGCCGACAGATATTTTTTGATGCCCGCGCACCAATGAATAATTGAGCCAACCAAAAATAGGCGCCGAGACAAACGCCGATATCATGGCAAACTTCAGCATCGCTCCTAATTGTCCGGTAAAGAAAGTAATAATCACCAATCCGCCACCAATCGCATAAGTGGTCCAAAAAGCGATTTGTTTTTTATTAATCTCACTTTGACCTTTAATCAACCGCCAGCATTCGGCATTGGCGCGCCCATAACCATCAGCGCAGGTGATAGTCGTGCCAAACATACACATAAAGGCGACGAAGGCGACCAGTAGCCGAGACCATTCGCCAATGGTAGCGGTATACATGTTAATCAGCTGATTGATATAAGCACCGCCCACCAGCTCAATCTCTTGACCCGAACCATACTGTACGAACACGCCTAACGCTAAGAAAAACAGGGCTAAAATAGCCGACACTGCATAACCAACGTTAAAGTCTAATAAACCTTGGCGGTGGGTGGTGTTATCGGTTTTTCTTTTGGCTGATGTCCACATCGAGGTAATCGCTGCAAACTCAAGTGGCGCTGGCATCCAGCCCATCAGCGCGATGATAAAGCCCAAGGTCGCAAGATTCCAAGGAGATGCGGCGACAAAATCTGCCACTATAACAGTTGGCTTGCCAGCGGCAATCACTACCGCAACGACCGTTGCTGTGGTCAGGGCAATCATAATCCACTTAGTGACGCCATCGAGCAGCTTATAGTGACCAGCAATCAAGAAGAACCATGATACTGCTACGATAATCATCGACAAGCTCATGGTTGAGAGCTGCAGAGAGGCGGGCAGCATAAAGCCTAAGATAACCGCTGCAATTAGGGAAACCGCACCCGTACTAATCACCGCTGATAGGATGGAGAGAATAAAGTAAGTCCAAAGATAGGCTTTTGAGCGTTTGGCATAGCCTGCGATCAAACTCTCGCCCGTATCATAAACATAATCGGTGCCGAAGCGAAAAAACGGATACTTAAAGACGTTGGCTAAAATAATCATAATTGCCAGCTGCCAGCCATATAGCGCGCCCGCCTGCGTCGATGAAATCAGATGCGAGCCACCGATAGCAGCAGTCGCCATTAAGATACCGGGGCCAAAAATCCGCCAGCTAAATCCTTCTTGCTGCGGAACAGTATGCCCAATCGCGCCATCATCGGTGGCGCTCGGGTTGTTGGGTGGTTGTGTGGTCATGAATACCTCGAAATGGTTAAAACGGCAAAACATCACTTACCTGTGTCAGTTTGCCAGTGATCATGAGAGAAACGGTTCATACAATTTATATAGCAGTTAAACTATAAATATAAAACGATTCATCTTGTATCGACTTTAGCATACTGCTACTGAGCAAGATAAGGACTATTTTAATTATTATTACTAATAGTTTGCATACCTATTCTTGATGGTTAGCATAATAATTTATGAATATCAAGGGTTATCGCCAAGTTCTTTTGCCGGTTCTTTATACCACAATACGCTGCCGATAGCTGCCATTTCGCACGATTTAAAGCGCTTCGATGTACTTTAATACTCTTTACCCTTGCAAGGTAAAACTTTGCTTACGATAAGTGATACCGCGGCGCTCATAGACTTGATAAATCGCGCCAAGCAAGTCGGGGATTTTTGGATGGATAAAGTCTTTAAGGGTATGTAGGTAAATAGGAGAGGTGGCATTTTCATGCCGCAGGCGACGATAGACGATCTGCTCGGTACGCACCGTTTTTAAGCTGGCAGGGACTAGGGTGATGCCTTCGCCCGCGGCAACCAAACCGAGCGCCACTTGTAAATCACTGACGGTGGTGGTCATAAATGGCGAGATACCATATTGGGCAAATAAATGCAGCAAAGGTTCAGTCACTGGCTCAACAGATGGCTGCTCGTTAGAAGGCTTAATAGGTATGGTGGTCGTCGAAATAGGCAGATGGGTTTGGTGGTATAAAATCAAGCGGTTATTTGCTAAGTCAATCAGACGCTGCTCATCGCTATCGGCAAGCGGATGCGCTTTAGGCAGCGCCACCAGATAACGCTCATGCCGCAATAGTATTTGCTGAATCCATGGATCTTGATGGGCAAAACGCCCAAAGCCAATATCAATCTCACCGCTTTTTAGGGCGTCAATTTGCTGATAGGAGCTGATGTCCTTGAGATTGACCTCGATATCTGGATGAGACTGCTTTAGCTTAGCGATGACTTCGGGTAATAGCCCGTACAGCACCGACGGCACAAAACCGATATTTAAAGCCGCACTTGGCGCAGATAGGCGTTGGGTCATACTGGTGACGGTATCAATCTCTGTCAGGATGGCGCTGATTTTATCGTAAAAAAATGCACCCGCTTCGGTCAGGTGCAGCGGTCTATGATAGCGGTCGATTAATTCTACGCCCATATCGGTTTCAAGCTGCTTGAGCAACCGGCTAAGCGTTGGCTGTGACAATCCCGTCTTGCTAGCAGCGGCGCTAAAGCTTTTAAGATCAGCAATAGCGATAAAGGCATTGAGCTGTTTTAGATCCATATTGTGATGCCCATCTGTTTGTGACGCTTATTTAATCAAAGAGTGTCGCTATTTTATACAAATAGCAATGACCTAGCTAAAATTATACTTGAAGGATAGGAGGCGACCTACTATATTGTGTGGCAACGATAGTGTTACAATTTAGCAAACAATCGATGTAAATTAGTCATATAGATAAAACGTAAAAAACCATTTATCCCTTAATTTTAGCAATTATCTAATTTTTGCGGCATTCACTGTTCTGGTATCTCTTCATGAGCGATAAAAAAAGCAAGAAAAGCACCGATCTAGAAGCAAATTTGGCTAAAATCGCTAATGCTAAGCCGCGAAGGCGCGCGCGTAAAAACGATATTTATGAGCGCTTTATCACGCGTGTAGAAAATGTGGATGGCAATGATAATGAAGATGGCGAACAAGCCAGTGGTATTAGTGGCAACGGCAGGCTCGCACCGCTAAAAAACGCTGATAAACTGTCATCGTATGAGCCTTTGAGTGCAGCGGAGCTAGAATTGTTTGCCAGCCAGCAAGAGGATTTTCAACCAGAGAGCAGCCTGCAGCGAACGAGCAGTAAAAGTACAGGCGTTCATTTAGATTTTTCTGATGAAGATAAGTGGCTAGGTGTCAGTAGTGCAGACGCGCCTAATGACACTGTCGTAAGAGAGAAAGCCCCTGTAAGTCATGAGGCTAATGATAACTCTGAAAGCCCTGATGTTGACGGTGATAGTGATGATTTATTCATACAAAGCCCAATTCAACCCGTTCTATCAAAAGAAGGTAATCTATTAAAAGAGAGTGCGCCGGCAAGTAGCAAAAAAGCGCTCATTGTAGGGATGATTGTTGGCTCATCATTGATTGCTGCCATGGTCGTCACGCTTATCTTTACGGGCGTCTTGTCAACGTCAACCCCAGTGCCGGCAACCAATCCGAGCAGTGAGAAGACAAATATAACAAATAGGGCGTCTGCTACTAATGCTAGACAAGAAAATACAAACGCTCAGCAAAGCGCTACTGATATCAGCAATCAAGCGAGCAAAGAGGCTCAAACCAGTGTACCAAGCAACGGTAATACTGATAATAAGGACGCTACTAATAAAGATGCTATTAAAGATAGTACCGACAAAAGCAAAGTTGCTAATGCAAAAGGCACAAATGGACAACCCACAGCGGTAATGACTAATGAAGCGGAGGCTGAGCCCGCCATTACTTACGAAGACTTTAGGCAAGAATCACAAAGTACACTATATCGTGAGACCAATGATTAAGTTTCATTCACCTTCTCACGCTTTGCATGAAAGCCAGCTAAAGCCGACTGACTTTATCGTTTTATCGTTAAAACGCCGCAATTATAATGTAATACTTACTCTCATAAGATCGTATATATAAGCCGACATCAAGGATGATAGCAGTTATGGCAACGACAAATCAATTTAATACGCATGAAGTTAATAATCAACCTTTTACACTTGCGAACTACAACGCTTGGCTCACAGATATAGCCTTGATGGAAGCGGTCGCGCGCGAAGGAGCAGGGTGGGCGAAAGAGCATTTAAGCGAGTTTGGTGCTCGTACTGGCGGTGATATGATGGCTAGTGGCTTTTTAGCCAATGAAAACCCACCTAAATTACGCGCGTTTGACAGCTATGGTCGCCGCTTAGATGAAGTTGAGTTTCATCCAGCGTATCATGAGCTGATGACGGCTGGCGTGAAATACGGGATGAATAATTTTGCTTGGCGCAATGAGGACCGCGAAGGCGCTCATGTAGCGCGCGCTGCTGTAATGTACTTAGGTTCGCAGCCTGAAGCAGGTTTTGGTTGCCCGATGTCAATGAGTTACGCGGCAATTTCTACTTTACGCCATTCGCCAAAGCTTGCGGAGAAATGGCTACCCAAACTATTATCGCAACAATACGACCCACGCAGCTTGCCCATGGAAAAAAAACTCGGTTGTACCATGGGTATGGGCATGACTGAAAAACAAGGTGGCTCCGATTTACGCCGCAATACCACACGAGCAACACGGCAAGAAGACGGTACTTATGAGATTATTGGTCATAAGTGGTTTTTCTCAGCGCCGATGTGTGATGCTCATTTGGTGTTAGCGCAGTCTGAGAATGGGCTAAGCTGCTTTTTGGTGCCACGTTTTCGTCCTGATGGTACAAAAAACGCCGTTCGTATTCAACGTCTTAAAGATAAGCTTGGCGACTTGGCAAATGCCTCATCAGAAGTCGAATTTCATGGCGCTTTTGGTGAATTGGTTGGCGTCGAAGGTCGCGGCATTGCCACCATCATTGAAATGGTGGCGCTGACTCGTTTGGACTGCATGATTGGTTCTGCCGCCCAAATGCGTCAAGCGATTGTACAAGCCATTCATCACACCAGTCAGCGTGAGGCCTTTGGTAAATTACTGATTGAGCAGCCGATTATGCGCAATGTAATTGCTGACTTGGCGCTAGAGTCGGAAGCCGCATTGGCACTGACGATGCGCATCGCGCGTGCGGTAGGCATGATAGAAAGCGACCCGCATGAAGCCGCCCTTGCACGCATTGCCACCGCGATTGGTAAATACTGGATATGCAAACGCACGCCCGTGCTTATTAATGAAGCGCAAGAGTGCCTAGGTGGCAATGGTTATGTTGAAGAAAATATCCTGCCTCGTCTCTACCGCCAAGCGCCCTTAAACTCCATTTGGGAGGGTAGTGGTAATGTGCAATGTCTAGATGTGCTGCGCGCCTTAAATAGAGAGCCCGAAACCCGTGATGCGCTATTTGCCGAGCTACAAAAAGCGGCTGGCAAAAACCAACATTACGATGCCGAGCTTAGCCTGTTAGCAGCACGCTTTGATGACACTGTAACCTTAGAATTTCGCAGTCGCTATGTGATTGAGCGCTTGGCATTGATGCTGCAAGCGTCCATTTTATTATCAAGCGCCAATACGAAAATTGCAGAGGCATTTTGTCGCTCACGGCTTACAGGCGAGCATGGACTTGCCTTTGGCACATTAAGTCCTGATGCGCCAATAGATCTGCTGATAAAGCGCGCTGCTGGCGCAACCGAAGCATTGCAAAATTTGCAGCAAAATTTAGGAAAGCCTTTAACAACGACTGAAGTTGATAGCGCTACTGTTATCGGCTAAAGCCAATAATGGTTAAAAAATATAAGATGGTTTGGAGTTAAGAGAGCTTCTACAATCTAAGCCGCTGATACTATACAATGAATAGCGTTGTCTGGCATCAACGGCTTTTTAAATTCCTATCCTTTAACGAAAACCTTTTAATGAAAAGCCATAATTAGCAATACTCCTACAGCTATTATTTAACATAATATACATTATGCGAAAACAAACCAATAGTTTTAAGAGTGAAGTACATAATATTTTTATCTAACTTTCTCTGTCATGACTGTCATTCGTTTCCAGCCAAAATTAAATATCTACAATGTTCATCTTCGCACTTAATATGAATACCAGCACCGACTTTAAAATTCATTTAAAACCTCAGCGCCAGCTAACGACAATGCTCTAGTAAATACTCGCGTAAAGACTTTCCATCCTCATCTAGGATAACATTCGTCACTTGGCAAGCTACATCATTATCAACGCTCTTACATGACAATTCATAATACACATCATCGCCTTGTGCCAAGCTGACTTGCACCAACCCTTGCTCGGTTACTGCAAACTCCTTATCTTGCTCATAATCAGGATCTTGCGAACTCCATAAAACATCATAACCAATATGACAAGACATTTGCTCTTTAGCAAAATAATCCCGCTCAAGCTCCATGGCCGCTTTTAGCTCTTGGCTGCCATATTGGTGCAAAACCACTGGATAATCTTGACCTTGATTATCTATATCTTGTTGGTACATATCTGCGATGGTCTTGACTTTCATGGCAAACGTCGTCTGCAAGGCTTCTGTTAGATTGGCGGTCGCAGACATGGCAAAAAACCCTATGATTAACATCATGATAAAAAATATGGTTTTCTGCATGGCGCTCTCCATCGGCTACAACATATGATGTATTATATTCATAAAAAAGAATATAAACTATTGTTTTACGCTATTATTATGTCAATTAAGTTTTTAAATCAAAACCCCGTTTACACAGCAACATTATCAAGTTTGGGCAGTTATGAGTACTATTGATAAATAATCGCTACTGATAAGCGAACACCGATGTAAACCAGTAATAACCTAGGTTTCAAGCTATTCTAATTTTAATAAGCTACGATAAGGATATTTTTATGATAGCATCATCTCGTTTTAATATTTTTCAGTCAGGTTTGTATAAATTAACCACTGCTGCGTGCTTTGCGTCCATACTTGTCGCGACTGGCTGCTCATTTTCCGCTGAGTCTAGCGTCAAAATACCCAGCCAACAAAATGGCAACACCTCAGCACCTGTTATCTCCGATATGAGCCAGCAAACACTTAGGCAGCAAGCTTTACGTATCCAGCGCGCCCTAGCGAACAACGACTTTGCGCGCATTACCAACGACATTCATCCGACGCGCGGCGTGCGTTTTTCCATGTATGCCTATGTGCGCCCTGAGAGCGATAAAGTCTTTAGCCGTGAACAATTCGCTCAGTACCTAAAACAGCCCAAAATCCGCTTTACTTGGGGTGAACGTGATGGCTCTGGTGAGCCGTTAGTGATTCCGCTCCCAGAATACTTGGAAACTTGGGTCGATGGCGATACCTATAACAATGCCAGTGTCAGCGTTAACAAGTTTAAGCACAGCGGCAATATGATTAATAATTTAAAAGAAATTTACCCCAATTCCGAGTTTGTTGAGTTTTATCATAAAGGCTCAGAGCAATACTCTGGTATGGATTGGCGTATCCTACGCTTAGTGTTTGATGAGTACCAAGGCAAGCGCTATTTGGTCGCTATCGTCAATGAACAATGGACGGTTTAAATAATTTTTATCTATAAAAACAGATACTTACCATAGCAAAGGCAATCATGAAAGATAATAAAAGGCAGCGTGATTAAATCAATACACTGCCTTTTTTTATTTGCTTTTATTGCTATATATTCACTTTTGGTTAAAGCGGTGTTTGGCGAAAAAACTTTACCATTATGTCGTAAATATCAGGATAAGCATCCATCAGCTTTTGCGGCGTCTCAAAAAACACCTCACTGAGTACCGCAAAAAACTCTGCAGGATTGGTCGCGCCATAACGGTCGAGACCTGATTTGTGATGGCTTTGAAAATCCTCAAAATCTCGCGTCATAATCTCAGTCCAGTGCGCAGGATTCATATCCGGTTGCAGCGGCGGAAAGCCATTGGCGCGCCCATTTAGCATATCAAGCTTATGCACAAACTCATGAATGACGACGTTATGACCATCGCGCTCACCTGAGTGTTTGGCATCTTTCCATGACAGAATAACAGGCCCGCGCAGCCACGCTTCACCGCTACGGTGCTGACTGCCCTCATGGACAACCCCTAATTCATCGACAGTGGTGGTTTCGCTTTTGTAGGAACCTGGATAAATAATAATGGCCGACCAGCCAGCGTACCACTCAAGGCTTAGATTTAAAATAGGCAGGCAAGCTTGTAAGGCGATAGATTGCTTGACCGCATCGGTAATCTCGAAACCCTGCGCGCCAGTAATCGACTTATCCGCCAAAAACAACGTCGCCAGCTCAAACAAGCGTGTTAGCTCATCCTCGTCTAGCCTATCAAGTATCACAATACGCTGAGACGCTTGCAGCCAGTCAGCATGGGTAAACTCGCTGTTATCCAATATGCGCTGCTCGCACCAGCCTTTTTTAATCACAATCGTGGTGGTCGGTTCTTGAATAAGCGCCGGCCCTGCAATAAATGCCCCTGCCCCAAACGCCTCACCATTATAAATAGGCGTATCAATCCATTCGTATTCTTGATCCATAATCATCGCACGACTGCCTACTTTAGCCTGATTGATATCACCTTGTTGCTGAGCAAGTTCGGGCAGCTTGGGTTTACTGATCCTACCGATAATAGCCACTTCGATATTGACCAGCTCCACCTTATTATCACGCTCATCATAAGTGTAAAGCTCTTTATGATGATGATGGAAGGTCTCTATGATATACGCCAGCAAGACGGTGATGAAAATCTGAACTTGTAGCAATAGCGCCGTCAATCCTGCCGATGCACCCAAATGCATAGCGGTAAATACAAAGGCATACTGCATGACAAAGGTGCCGATCGCATAAATAAATAGCGTACAGTTGAATTTGGCGGTTTAAGGAACAAAACCAACGGCACGGCGGTAAAGAAAAAACGTAGCGCAGTTAACATCAGTGGCGGAAAGCTTTCAAGCGCCCATGCAATAAAGGTAAAATTCACCCCCCAAATAAAGGCAACCAGTACTGCTAATGCAACGTGTAAAGGGGCCATGTACTTATCCTAGAATGGCTATTATTCGTTCTTAGCTCTTAGTTATTAGTTGTAAAAGCCGTCAATACTGATAAAAACACCATCACCCCACCACCAGCCGCATCATCTGCGTACTGATATAACCGCCAAAGGTGCCCAAGGCATAGCCTAAAATACCCAAAAACACGCCAACGGGCGCTAGCGATGGGTGAAATGCCGTGGCGACAATCGGTGCCGAGGATGCGCCGCCGGTATTGGCATTAGAACCAACTGCCAAAAAGAAAAACGGTGCACGGATCATTCTAGCAACCGCAAAAACAATGACGACGTGGATACTCATCCATAATAGACCGATTAATAGCAGGCGCCACTGCGAGAAAATACCCGCTAGATTGATTTGCATACCAATAGCCGCAATCAGTATAAAGATAAATACTGTACCCATTTTGGAGGCGCCAACATGGTCGAGGCGACGGATTTTGGTAAACGAGAAAACCACCCCTATTAAGGTGATAATCACCACCATCCAAAAGAATGAGCTGGCAAAGCTATATTGTACCGCCCAGCGATAAGGCGCAAAAATCTCTGCGATTTGACCTCCTAAAAAATGTGCCACCCCGACCATAGCAAAGCACAAGCCAAACATCACCATCAAATCATTCAAAGTCGCGGGCCGCGCATGGTCACGCTCATAGCTTTCCACCGCGGCAATCACTTTATCAATACTACTGCTATCCGCGCGTAAAAACTTATCTATCTTCGCGCTGTGCTTGGCCATGACCAAAATAGCCAATAACCACAATGACGCGTTGGTGGTATCGACCAAAATCATCATGCCAAATAAGTCATCGCTAACGCCAAACAGCTCTTTCATCGCCGCTTGGTTTGCCGCGCCGCCAATCCAGCTACCCGCGACCGCTGAAAATCCGCGCCATAAGGTATCATCGGTAAACATCTCAGGCGATACCCATTTAGCCACACCCAAACTTATTGGACCGCTGATGATAATAGCAACACTGGCCGCAAAAAACATCGCAATGGCTTTCCAACCTAAACCCAAAATCTTTGGCACATCCATCGACAACGTCATTAGCAGTAAACTTGCTGGCAACAGATACGTGGCGGTAAAACCATAAATCTGTGAACCTATGCCATCAGCAAAGACACCTAAGCTATTTAGCGTTGCTGGGATAAAGCAGCATAAAACAATTCCGGGCAGAACGGCATAAAAGCGGCGCCAAAACTTACCGGGTAGTCCTTGGGTATAAAACACCAAACCGATAATGGCCATAATGATGCCAAATGCTAACGGCAGACTGTCAATTGCTAAATGAGAAATGTCGGGCATCAAATGGCTCCGCAGCACACGATGAATAAAAGCCTGTCAGTATAGACAAGGCGAAAAAGACGCGCAAGCAGCGATCTGATATTAACGACTCGATTCTATTTTAAGGCGATTATATAGTTAAAATATTTTAAAAACGCTACGGTACTGCTTGTATGGTTTTTTTGCAGCCTCTGTCTGCGTAGGCTCAGCAAGCAAGAAAAAACGATACAAGCAGTGTGTGGTGTATCGATATTACTTTTCATTGACTATAGATAAACCTTACAACCATTAAACACAAAAAAGCCAGATAACAAGTATCTGGCTTTTTAATATGGCGCTATATGATTAATAATGACATGTATTTAAGCCACTATTAACCATTCATCATAACTTATGACGATTTTCTACCACGGTTGCCGCCTGTTGGACGACCTTGACCACGGCTGTCAGAGCGATTTGCTGGGCGACCTTGGCTGCCACTTGGACGACCGCGACCGGTTGCAGCGCGATCGCCACGTGGTGCGCTGTTTCCATCACCACGGCTAGGCGCGCCAGTGCGTTTGCCTTGATATGGTTTGCCACCTGAGCGCTCACTTGGCTTGCCTTGATAGCCGCTATCATTACTGGCACGTTGACCGGTTGCCAAGCTATCGCTTGAGCGACCACGGCCGCCGTTTGAGCGTCCCGCATACCCGCTTGCTGAACGACCACGGCCTTGACCGCCGTTTGAGCGTCCGCGACCACGGCCACGACCATTGCCTTTGTTTTCGCTCGGTACATAAGTCTTCTTAGGCTCCATGCCTTCGATGACACAGACTTCCATTTTACGATCTAAATAACGGTTAATCGCGTTTAGTTGTGGGCGATCATCCATGCTACATAGGCTGATAGCAATACCAGTACGACCAGCACGGCCACAACGACCAATACGATGGACGTAATCTTCGGTTTGACGCGGCAAGTCGTAGTTAATAACGTGTGAAATCGCTGGTACATCAAGACCGCGAGCAGCAACGTCGGTCGCTACTAGGATTTTAACCTTGCCATTACGTAAGTCTTGTACGATACGGTTACGCTTGCTTTGCGGCAAATCGCCATGCAGGAAACTGGCTTTATGACCGGCTTCTTGTAGCTGTTTGGCCAATTTTTCTGCACTACGCTTGGTCGCTGCAAAGATAATGATTTGTTCCATATCTTTGTCACAAACGATTTCATCAAGCAAACGGTTTTTGTGATCAAAATCATCACAGTAGTATACTTTTTCTTCGATATGCGCCGATTCAACTTTGATTGATACGCGCTCAGGGTTTTTGGTGAAGCTCGCCGCAATCTTGCCAACAGGGCCATCCCAAGTCGCTGAACACATGATGGTTTGACGATTATCAGGTGCCGCTTTCAAGATATCGTTGATATCATCAGCAAATCCCATGTCTAGCATGCGATCCGCTTCGTCAAGTACGAGTACTTCAAGGTTTGATAAATCAACGCGGCCTGCTTTGATATGGTCAAGCAAACGACCAGGCGTCGCTACGATAACTTGTACGCCTTTTCTTAGCGCGGTAATCTGACCGTTGTACGGCGCGCCGCCAACCAGTGGCACGCAGAACAGACCGCGCATGTCTTTTGAATAGGTACGAACGCTGTCGTGTACTTGCTGAGCAAGCTCACGCGTTGGCGTTAAAATAAGGGCTTTGGTTAATTTGTCAAAGCTAGTCGCACGGCTTAAACGGTCAAGTACTGGGATAACAAATGCCGCAGTTTTACCACTACCGGTTTGCGCTGACAATAATAAGTCGCGGCCTTGTAGGGCAAAAGGAATGGCTTGTTCTTGAATAGGCGTTGGGTTGGTATAGCCAATGCGGTCAAGCGCGGTCAAAATCGGCTTGGCAATATCAAGGTCGCTAAAAGTGATTTTATTTTCTTTGTCAGCATCAGTAGTAGCCGCTTGATTATTGGTATCAGCAGTTGCAGTGGTGTTTGGGGTGTCAGTGCTGTCGATGATGCCGTTTTCAGCGGCGATAGCAGATAAGATGTCAGTCATAGTAATCCTTGGTAAGTATAAGCTGCTGTAAATTCAGCAAGCTTGATGCATACCACTGATAACCGTTCATCACGCCGCATTTATAAAATTATTGTCTCACCTTAAAAGGCTTAACAATCAAAAGCCAAGCCATAAAGCTTGTCAATATTATAAAGGCGTTCGTGCTGTCTGACGTATTTTGGTGGTAGTGCCGAGTGTCTTATCCTTGTTTGCTAAAAGCGCATTATCAATGCTTTGTCCAAAGCAGATAAAGGCTGGTAACAACCAATCTAACCGATATAGCGGTCAGTAGATAAGATATGAGTCAAAAATAACGGATTTTTCACTATTAATAGAAAAGGTTATTTAAGTACACAAAATCATCGGCAACAATTACTTATGGTCATCCTAGACCCAAAATCGCAGGCGATGTTATCAATCTCATAATTCACGCTAGTCTATGCTAACGTGGCGACGCAGTATAGCACAACATAAGCGCAAACAGTACCTATTTTTCTGTTTATGATAAAAATAGGTCAGATCTCAAACAATTTAGGCTTAAAAACCGCTGCGCCAGTCTTTAATACAGCCGCTTCAACGCTTTTATCTTTAATGTAATAATTTCTAACATACGCGCTATTAACGCGACATTTTCACTTCCGTCACATAGGTTGGCAATTGCCAAGCGCCGCCCGCCTCTATCAGCCGGCACATACCTGTGGTGCTTTCATGACTTTTCTCAAACGCTCTGCCTGTCCATACCCATTCACTTTTGGCTAAACAGTCGCCAAGCCCGCGGCCTTTTTGCACCGAGGTTATTTTACCATCGCCATAATCGGTCGCGCTTGTCGTCACCAAGCTCGGCTTATAAGGCTTAGTGTCATTGAATACCCAAACACCCGTACCCGTGTTATAAGCGCCCGTCCAACAATCATGCTGGGCGAGCAGCTGCTTACTGTTTAAACGGCTGACGCGCCACGCTGTCTTATCCGCTAAGTTTGGACATTCAGTGTTGACATCTTTCATAGTGGTTTTCATCATCTCTGCCAACTGCGATGAGCGCATGGCAAATTTTTTCTTACTACTAGAGAGGGCGTTAGGATTAGGAGTGACCAGTCGTAATGAAGGAGCGGCTTGCGGCGACAAGATGCCGCTATTAGATTTACTGGTGTTATTGCTAATAAAAGCGCTTGAGGTCCCTACCCGGCCTTGAGCTTCGTCGGCTTTGAGCATCACTGCACTGGCCCCTTTATCCGATAGCTGCCAGCGCGTATTGCGAATCACCAGCTCAATCTTGCTTGATTTGGTCAAGGCATCAAGCAGCGCGCTCACCTGCGCTGAGGTTAGCTCGGCATGACCTGCGGCTACTGAGTAAGGCTTGGTTTCTCCATAATCTCTATCATTAATAAACAGTGAGATACGATGGCGATTACCAAGCTGCATCAGCGCTTTAGCAGAGCTTTCTTTAGCGCCGCCAAGCTTTACTTTGCCATCGACGGTAGCGTTTGCTCCTGCGCGGCGTACCAATAGTAAAGACACAGGTAAATCGCTATTATTCTCCGCTTGGTAACCTGCCAGCCGGCAAGTACGCGTATTGTCGCAAGCGACTTCCCAATCTTGATTACTAAAGCTTACAGGCGTGGCAGCCTGCGTCACGGAACTCAATAAAGCGGCGCTAAGGGCAGCAAATAACGGTAATATCATTTTTTTTGTCATGAATAAAGGCAACTTTTTTATTTTTATCAAAATGTTTTTTCTATGCGGGTTGTTTTTGCTAGGAGCATTGTCTGTTAGCAGACTACATGCGCTTGGCGATTGACGAGTGAATGGTAAAGGTAGAAAAACCATCTCGTTGAATAGAGGTAGTAGTATAGGCTGAGTTTTATTATTCTTCATAGTCATTACTCATTAATAGAAGAAGTATCAACACCTGCCCAAGAAGGCGGTGGCTGCTATCTTAACGTACTAATGTTTCTATCTGTTATGCTAATGTACCATTATGTAAAGACGAAAGTATAGTCAAAAAGCGATATATCGATAAATATATTTGGAATAACGGATATTAAAAAAGCAAAAGGTTAACAAGCAATGGCTTATTAACCTTTTTATGAAAACTTATGTTTTGCTACGACTATTTAAATATAAACTGATAAAGTTAAACCTTTAAACAATAGGCTTTAATTCTAACTCTACGGCGCGTTTTACCGCTGCACGTTCGGCGATTTTTTGTGCCCAACGTTTGATGTTTTTGTAATCATCTACTTGTAAAAATTCTGCCGCATCATAAAGCTTGCCAAGCACCAGCTGACCGTACCACGCCCAGATAATCATATCAGCGATATTATAGTCCGACTCATCATTACCGCACATATACTCGTGGTCTTTGAGGTGCTTATCTAGCACATCAAGCTGGCGTTTGGTCTCCATCGTATAGCGATTGATAGGATACTCTAGCGGTTCGGGCGCATAGGCGTAGAAATGCCCAAAACCGCCACCTAAAAACGGCGCACTACCCATCTGCCACATCAGCCAAGACAGACAATCTGCGCGCGCTTTACCTTGCTGCATCGGGATAAATTTGCCAAACTTTTCCGCTAAATATAATAAAATAGCCCCCGACTCAAAAAGCGCAATAGGCTCGCCAGCATTTTTATCATTTAAAGCATCAGTATAATCAACCAGCGCCGGGATTTTAGAATTGGGGTTGATAGCGACAAACCCTGAGCCAAATTGATCGCCCGCAGAGATATCTATTTTGTAGGCGTCGTACTCAGCGCCTTTAACATTCAGCTCGGCAAGCTCCTCTAACAAGATATTTACCTTGACGCCATTCGGGGTATTTAGTGAATACAGCTGTAAAGGTGCATCGCCGACCGGTAATTTTTGCTCATGGCGCGCGCCAGCTGTTGGGCGATTGATACTGGCGAACTTACCACCATTTTCGCTGTCGTTTTTCCATACTTTAGGCGGCGTATAGGCTTTGGTATGGTTGTTTTGAGTGTCATTATTTTCGTCATTGTTTGATTGATGATTGTCACTACTCATAATAATTCCTATTTTTTTTGTTGTATAAAACAGAGCCAAAGCGAGACTGAGGCGGCAAAAGATTTATATTAGTCTCACGTCGTCCTATATGATAATTCTACTATAGCAAATCTTTAGTTAAAGCCCTGTCTTGTAACCCATTTTTAAAAGTAACGAGCACGAGTATCAAAGCGTTTGAGAACACACTTCTTATGAATGAGCTTACACCGTTACTTTGCTACTCTTTAACTCATAGGCGGTTATTTTTATACTAGCCCAACTTAACAGCTTTTTAAAGATAGGCTTAACAACAGAAGTCAAAAGATGAGGTCAAAAGACATGGTGATGACAATATGGTAACCCTAACCCCAACGCAAGATAAATACCTACCCTATGTCTTGGCGGTGGCGCTATTTATGCAGATTTTAGATGCTACCATCTTAAACACCTCTTTGCCGCAAATGGCGCAAGCCCTTGGCGAGTCACCATTAAAAATGCAGTGGGCGGTTATTAGCTATGCGCTAACCTTGGCGATTTTTATTCCTATAAGCGGCTTTTTGGCTGATAAATATGGCACGCGGCGGGTGTTTTTATATGCTGTAATCATCTTTTGTATCGGCTCACTATTGTGTGCCGCCTCCCCAACGTTGAATTTATTGATTGGTTCGCGCGTCATCCAAGGTATTGGCGGCGCGATGATGACCCCTGTGGCGCGTCTCATATTGGTCAAATCTTATCCGCGTAATAAGCTATTAACCGTGATGAACTTTGCGGTGATACCCGCGTTAATCGCGCCCCTAGTTGGACCAGTATTGGGCGGTTATATCGTGCAATATACCAGCTGGCATTGGATATTTCTCATCAATATCCCGATGGGTATATTTGGTTTTATTATGGGCACAAAACTGGTACCTGCTTTGTTTGAGGACACCAAGCGTTTAGACTGGACGGGTTTTGCTTTATTTGCTGCCGCTGCTTGCGGATTTACTTTGGCGGTCGAGTTTGGCTCACAGACTGGGCGTGGGTTTTACGGTTTGCTACTCGCACTCGGCGCTAGTATCTTGATAGGCGCGTATGTGTGGCATGCCAAACGCCGTGCAGCGCCATTATTTCCACTAAGTTTATTTAATATTCGCACTTTTCGTATCGGTATTACTGGCAACTTATTCACCCGTTTAGGCATCAGCGCCGTGCCTTTTTTATTGCCGCTATTACTACAGGTGGTGTTTGAATACTCACCGTCGCAAGCGGGTTGGCTGCTTGCACCTATTGCCGTTGGTGCAATCGGTATCAAGCCTTGGGTCAGTAAAATTATTCAGCGTTTTAGCTACCGCAAGGTGTTGGTGGCCAATACCTTTTTGATAGGCCTGCTTATTATTGTCTTAGCGCAGTTTAATGATGCGGCAAATTGGATTTGGTTTATCCCTATTTTGACCGTCATGGGTGCCTGTAATTCCATGCAGTTTAGTGCCATGAATACCATTACTATCGGTGATTTAGAGGGCGCGCAGACCAGTAGCGGTAACAGCTTAATGGCGGTCAATCAGCAATTGGCGATTAGCTTTGGCATCGCTTTTGGGGCGGCGGTCTTGAATCTACTGCGGGAACGCTTCGAGCTTGATACCTTGGTCGCCTTTCAGACCACCTATTGGATACTGGGTATTTTAACCATCCTTTCAGGTTTATACTTTTTACGCCTCAAACCTGAAGACGGTCGTGGCTTATATTAAGTTATTGGTATTGAAAGATACTTATCTCTAAAAGTAACAAACATTAAAAAAGCATTAAATATAAAAACGCCAGCGTAACCTAAAATGAGTTAATCTAAAACTTATCTTAGGATACGCTGGCAAGTAACGGCAATTCTTATAACTTTAAGGCGTGTGGTCATCATCCATTTGTGACTGAATATAATTTTCAATACCAACGTCTTTAATCAAATCTTCTTGGGTTTCAAGCCAATCTTGATACTCTTCATTGCCATCTTTTAGGATAACCAATAAATGACGCGAGACATAGTCGCGCTTGCTCTCACACAAGGTAATCGCATCCGTTATGATAGAAAACTTCTGCTTTTCTAAGCGCAAGTTGCAGTCAATCATTTCAGGCACATCTTCTGCGATGAACATTTTGCCGTAATCTTGCAGGTTTGGCAGACCGCCTAACAATAAAATACGCGCAATAAGATCATCCGACCATTTCATCTCTGCAATAGATTGCCTATAGAAATTTTCGTTTAATGCTTCTAATCCCCAATGACGGGCAATACGGGCGTGCAAAAAATACTGATTGATGGCGATTAATGACTGACCGAGCACTTGATTGAGTGCGCGAATAACTTCTTTATCCCCTTTCATGTTGTTCTCCCTGTCCTGCTTATTCATTTATCAATTTAATATTCGTGAAAACTGCTTAATATATAAAATACTAAACAATATCAGGAGACACTTCCGCCATCTGACTTTGTAAATAATTGGGCAGACCAACCATATCAATCAAGCGCAGCTGCTGCTCTAACCAATGGGCATGATCTTCTTCGGTGTCTTTGAGCTGCTCAACCAACATCTCACGCGTCACATAATCGTGCTCTGCTTCACAAAGCGCAATACCGTCTTTTAGATGCTGCTGTACTTGATATTCTAAGTCGAGGTCCAACTGCAGCATTTCAGGAACCGTTGCGCCAATATTAATCTCATTGACGCGCATCTTCGGCGTACCGCTTAACATTAAGATACGGCGGATAATTGCCTGCGCGTGCTGCGTTTCATCTTGCATCTCATGGTGGATACGGTCGTACAATTTACCGTAATGCCATTCTGCATACATTTCAGAATGAATGAAGTACTGATCACGAGCCGCAAGCTCGCCACCTAACAAAAAATTTAAATAATCAATGACCTTTTGGCTGCCTATCATGATTCATACTCCTATGTTTTTATTTGGCTACTAATACATTCACAACAATAAATATAGTTAAAGTACCATTCGTAAACCAATCAGTAAAGATTAAAACCCATCAAACGTCTTACAAAGTTAGATAGATATAGTAGCATAGGCACGCCGTAGCGCTTGTAACGATATGAACTAAGAATAAGATGCTAATTGAGAATTATAATTAACTCGCTTACACCGATAGCGTTTAGCGAGTAATCTAATCTTAATAGGTGATTTATAAAGGCAAACAGAGATAAGGGATAGCCGCACTAGCCTTTTGAGTTACTTATCGTCTTTTATGGTGATGGCTTTTAACCATAATTAACCATAAAAAGACGATTTGAACGCGGATAAAGGCGAATTAACGGCTAAAACACTACAGATAGAGGGAAAGCAGAAACGTGATTTGAGCGGATTGGCAACAGAAGTGAATACAAGCATATGCTTAAACTGTCTCTTAAACTGCGTAGGCTAGGGCATCAAGCTTGGCATGATGTTCGTCAAGAAAGTCGTTGACCATAGGTTCGCAGCAGCCACAGCACGTCGCTACCTCAAGGGTGTCTTTTAACCCCTCTAATGTATCAATGCCTGAAGCAATGGCAGCTTTGATTTGTTTATCTTTGACGTCGTTACAGATACATACGTACATGTGCGGCTCCTACTATGAATATCTAGCTGGTTATGCTTTATAATAACGATAATTATTACCATTTTCAATAGTATTTGGTATATTTATCCGTCATATTAGGTACGGCTAAAAGATATATTACCCTAACTTTATTCATGTAACTGAATACAGTCTTAGGTGTAACCACAAAGTACCAAAGGTAGTAAAATGGCGACGAACTGTAAATTTGCTCATTTTTTAATCGATTTTACTGTTAACTGCTGTTATATTGGCCCCCTATTAACTAAATCTATATTGGAATTGTTCTATGTCTAATAATAATTCTACGATACAGCCGCTTGAGTTATTTAAAGTCTTGTCTGACCCAACGCGCTTAAAGATTTTTCAAATCTTATTTAACAAAGAGTCGCGCTGTGTTGGTGAACTGGTAGAAATACTCGATCAACCGCAGCCGACCATCTCGCGTCACTTAAATCATTTGAAAAAACTGGGCATTTTAAGCTGTGTTCGTGATGGGACGTGGATGTGGTACGAGGTGTCTGATGATTTGCCAGAATGGTGCCAAGATATTTTAGAAATTACCTATAAGCAAATATCAACCAAAGACATCAATATGCCAAAGCCTGCTTAACCTCAAACAGGTAAGCTAAGAAAGTCTAACGACAAGTAATTAAGCGCAAAAAAAGACCTATCATTGATAGGTCTTTTTTGTTTTTAATCTTCGTTTTTAAGCGTTGTTTTAAAATACGCCCTTAATATAAATACGCCTTTAAACCTAAATTAGACTAAATCTAAAAAATCACTGACAAAGGCGTTTGCTGACTGGTGAATTAGCTCCTCTGACGTCCCTACTTGCTCGACGCGGCCCTGATTCATCACCACAATCTCATCCGATACCGCCCGCGCCTCTTCTTGGTCGTGGGTTACCATAATGCTGGTAATACCTAGCTCATGGTGGATATTCTTTAGCCAAGTGCGCAGCTCTTTACGGACTTTGGCATCTAGCGCGCCAAACGGCTCATCAAGTAATAGTAGTTTCGGTTTGACGGCCAGTGCACGCGCTAGCGCAATACGCTGACGCTGACCACCTGATAATTGGTGCGGATAGGCATTGGCAACGTGCGGTAGCTGAACCAGCTCTAACAGCTCAGTCACGCGCTTATTAATCTCAGCTTTATTTGGACGCTCGTTCTTTGGCAATAGTGTCAAGCCAAAACCGACATTATCGGCGATGTTCTTGTGGCGAAATAATGCATAATGCTGAAACATAAAGCCGATATGGCGCTTTTGTACCGGTGTATTGGTGACATCGAGCTCATCAAATAATATTTGCCCTGAGTCTGCATACTCAAGACCAGCAATGATACGCAGCAAGGTAGTTTTTCCGCAGCCTGACGGACCAAGCAACGTCGTCAACTTGCCTGTTGGCACGGTGATATTGATATCATCCAAGGCGGTAAAGTTACCGAATTTTTTATTAACGTTGCGAATCTCAATACTCATAATGGGCTCTCTTATTATATTTTTGGCTTAGCAGATGCCTTTCTTGCTGATAGATTTATAAAATAGCGCTTATAGATTGCCTGTGCTTTTTGCTAAAGTGGCATCTGTATCTGACGCTTTCTTAGCGTCTTTAGTGTTTGACGCCTTACTAGCATTGCCAGTGTTGTTAGCATTTTTAGGATTGTGAGCATTGGCACTCACTGGCAATTCAGGCGCACTTGCTAGACGCTCAGACTTGGCGAATTTGCGCTCTTGCAGCTTGGTCATCACTTGTTGTATCAATAGCGTTACCAGAGCCAAGGCAGCCAGTAAGCTCGACAAGGCAAAAGCCGCGGTAAAGTTATAATCGTTATAAGCAATCTCAACCAATAGTGGCATAGTGTTGGTTTCACCGCGGATATGACCAGATACCACGCTGACCGCGCCAAACTCGCCCATCGCCCGTGCGTTGGTCAAAATCAAACCATACAGTAGCGCCCATTTGATATTAGGCAGTGTCACATGCCAAAAGGTCTGCCAACCGCTAGCGCCTAAGGTTAAAGCTGCTTGCTCTTCACTATCACCTTGGGTCTGCATCAAGGGTATGAGCTCACGCGCCACAAACGGAAAAGTCACAAATAACGTCGCCAAAATAATCCCTGGTACGGCATAAATCACCTGAAAGCCCATACTTTCAAGCCAGCCACCAATGCTAGAATTCACGCCAAACAACAACACAAACATCAATCCTGCCACCACCGGCGATACGGAAAATGGTAAATCAAGCAAGGTGGTCACCAGCTGCTTACCTTTAAACTGATAACGGGTCACCAGCCACGCAATGGCAATACCCATTACCATATTAATCGGCAACACGATAGCGGCAGTAATTAAAGTGAGCTTAATTGCCTGCAAAGCTTCAGGGTCAACCAGTGAAGCAATATATAACTGCCAACCGTTTTTAAAGGCTTCATAAAACACTGCTAAAAGTGGCACTACCAACATCGCCACCATAAACAACACAGCGATACCAATAAAAGTATAGCGTATCCACGGCGCGTCTTTGGTCGCTGGATTGCTTTGGTAGTCGTAGCTATTAGAGATTTGCATTAGCGGGCTCCTACGCGGCGCGACAGCTTCCACTGTACGATGTTAATGGTCAATAAAATTACAAACGAAATCAGTAGCATAAACAGTGCGACAGCGGATGCGCCTTGCACATCAAACTGCTCAAGCTTACTAATAATGATTAAAGGTAAAATCTCAGACTGCATGGGAATATTACCAGCAATAAAAATCACCGAGCCATACTCGCCAGTGGCACGGGCAAACATCATGCCAGCGCCCATCAGTAAAGCCGGCAATAACTCTGGCAAAATCACCTTACGAAAGGTCGTAAATCGATTGGCACCCAATACCGCCGCCGCTTCTTCAAATTCAACGGACAATTCTGCAAGCACTGGCTGCACGGCACGGACGATAAACGGGAAGCTGACGACCACTAAAGCCAGCCAAATACCAAGTGGCGTAAAGGCGACTTGGATATCAAACTTGGCAAACCATTGCCCGATCAAGCCATTAGGCGCATAAAGGGTGGCAAGCGAGATACCAGTGACCGCCGTTGGCAGTGCAAATGGCAAATCAACCAAGGCATTAATCAGCGATTTACCCCAAAACTCATAGCGCACTAGCACCCAAGCGACCAGCGTACCAAATACCATGTTGGTGAGCATCGCCAAAAACGACATCCATAAACTGAGTTTGATAGCAGCAGTGACTTGCGGCTGGGTGATGGTTTCCCAAAAACCCGTCCAGCCCATTTGTGTCGTAGTATAGGCCATCATGGCAAACGGTAGCACCACCAGTAACGATAAGCTAAAGACGGTGATGCCCATGCTTAGCCCAAACCCTGGTAGCACATTGCGTTGACGCAAGCGCGTCAGCCACCCTTTTTTGATGGGTTTGCTGGCAGGAGAAGTTGTTGCACTCATAGTGATGTCCTATTGCCTAACTGCGGGCGCTTATTTGCTGCTTGTAAGCACCATGTGCTATCAGATGTATTTATTATGGGTCTGTGTAAGCGATAAAGGACACAGCGTGGGTAGCCATGTCCTTTAGGTGCTTGGACGTTACGGTAAAACTGACGGTTTAAACGTTAATTAAGAAAGTTTATAAATGGCTCAATCAGTCAGCGTACGAGCGGCTTACTTTGGCGCGTTAACGGCCAATTGATCAAAAACGCCGCCATCGCTAAAGTAAGTGCTCATGATTTCATCCCACGTACCAAAGGCATCGTTTGGACGGAAAGTATCGATAGGTGGCAACTTATCGCTGTTTTTATCAAGCACGCTTTTTACACTTGGGCGAAGATATAAGTTAGCTGCCAATTGCTGCGCGGGCTCGCTCCATAGGTAATCAAGATAGGCTTTTGCCGCATCGGTGGTGCCCTTTTTATCAGTCACGGTTTTTACAACAGCGACTGGGCTTTCAGACTTGATAGAGTATTTTGGATAAACAATATTGACTTGCCCTGCACCAAAATCTTTGGCAGCCAAGTTGGCTTCATTTTCAAAGGTGACCAAGACATCACCGATACCGCGCTGAACAAACGTCGTCGTCGCTGCACGTCCGCCATTCTCATAGACTTTGACGTTTTTCAGCATGTCTTTGACGTAGTTTTTGGCTTGTGTCTCATCTTTATTAAAGGCATGCAAACCGTAACCATAAGCGCCTAAGAAGGCATAGCGACCGTTACCCGTGACCTTTGGATTGGCCATCACAATCTCAACGCCATCTTTGGTCAAGTCTTGCCAATCATGAATACCTTTTGGATTGTCTTTACGCACCAAAAATACGATGGTACTGGTAAAAGGCACGGCGTTGTCTGGGAATTTGCTTTCCCAATCAGCCTCAACCAAGCCTTTTTCCTCAAGTAATTCGATATCAGAGCCTTGGTTCATGGTCGCCACATCGGCTTGTAAACCGTTAGCCACTGACAAAGCCTGCTTACTTGAGCCACCGTGCGATTGCTTGATGATGATATTGCTGTTTGGGTGCTCGCTCTTATAGTGCTCAACGAATAACGGGTTATAGTCTTTATAAAAGTCACGTGCCACATCGTAAGAGACGTTTAACAGCTCGATGTTTTGTCCTTCTGCGGCAGCTGGCGTGCCTTCTGCATTGGCAGTCGTTTCTGTCTTTTCGTTATTGCTACAGCCCGCAAGCCCTAAGGTCAATGCAACGCCTGCAATGCTCAAGACGTTAAGTGTTTTACTTCTTTGTTGATAGCCTGCTGCTTCTTTCATAAATCCCTCAAAGGTGTCTGTTAGATGATATTTATTAAATGATGCAAGTATGCTAACAGCGCCAGCTTATTATGTTTAATGATGAATATGCGTATGTTATTGCCAAAATGGAATAATGAAGTAATGGTGATTAAAATATAGCCTTATCAAACACTTAAACGAGCAATCTCTTAAATAGCCTTTACACTTTATTATTCGCTAATAAAAATTGCTTATAACTATGTAAAACCCAGCTCTACTTCACTTTCGCCAGCTGATCAAAACGCCCACCATCGACAAAGAACGTCGCCATGATACTGTCCCAATCACCAAATACCGCCACAGGTTCAAAGGTTGCAATTTCAGGTAAGGTTTTGCTGTGCGCGGCAAGTACCTTGGCATTACTAGGGCGCATATACATCTGTGCCATCAGCTCTTGTGCTGGCGGCTCCCATAAGCCTGTTAAATAGTCATTTGCCGCGGCGGTGGTGCCTTTTTTATCGGTTACGGTTTTCACCACTGCCACAGGGTTGGCAATCACAATCGAGTAACTTGGATATACGATATCGACCTGACCTTTGGCAAACTGCTTAGCAGCCAGATGCGCTTCGTTTTCAGTGGTAATTAAAACATCACCAAGTCCGCGCTGGGTAAAGGTCGTGGTGGCAGCGCGCGCGCCATTGTCATAGGTGACGACGTTTGTCAGTAGTTTTTTGATAAAAACATCGGTTTTGGCGGGACTTTGCACCTTTTCTTTAAAATGATGTAAGCCGTAGCCATAAGCGCCCAAAAAGGCATATCGCGCCGTGCCACTGGTCTTGGGATTTGGCAATACTACGGCAATATCATTACGGGCTAAGTCTGCCCAATCTTTGATGCCTTTTGGGTTGCCCGCACGAACTAGCAGTACCATAGTACTGGTATAAGGTACGGCATTGTTTGGCAATGCCTGTTGCCAATCGCTAGCCACCAAGCCTTTCTCAACCAGCAAATTCATATCGCTTTCTTGGTTGAGAGTAACAACGTCTGCCTGCAAACCATTAGCAACCGCTAGCGCTTGTTTGCTCGAGCCGCCGTGCGATTGGTTGATATTCACCTGAATACTTGGGTGTTTTTGTTGATAATTTGCATTAAACAACGGGTTGTAGTCTTTATAAAAGTCGCGTGACACATCATAAGACACATTTAATAAATCAATATTTTTTGCCTCGTTGGCGGCGTCATTTTGATTAGCTTCGGTTGGCTTACAGCCCGTGATCAGCACCGTCGCTGCAAGCACACCACCAAGGCCAAAACTGCTAGCAAGATTGACGGTATCACTAAAGCGATTGGCGAGCGCTGTGCCGATGCTTTTAGGTTGAAAGCCGAAAGAAGCACGCGCATTGATATGCTTGTGAGGTATTTTTTGACCGCTCTTTTTATTTGGCTGCATATTTGCTCTCTAATAATAGGGATAAAAACCTTGCGTTTCGAAATTCGGTTCTATGGATGATGAGCAATATGCTAACAGTCTTTGAGGCAATTGCTTAGTGACAAATACGCTTATCGAGTGATTAACTTGGCATAAGTAATTTTATTAGTTATTCTAAAGTGGTTGTTTTTAATGAGTATTTTTGCAATTTTGTGATAAGCAGACACTTTTGAGTAAGTTACGGTATTGCTTAGGCTCTAGACGAGCCTCTATAGAGTCGATTTTATTAAAGGTAATGCAATGATCAAGTCTCCACCTCGTCATGCCTGTCAGTCACGCTTTTTTGTTGGTATTTTAACGACCTCTATCGCTTTATTGGCCTTAAGTGGCTGTAATAACGTAACGCCAAGCGTTAATAACCAAACGATTAAGCAACCAAACGCTGCTGTCACACCAGCAGTGCAGACGGTCGTTGGCGATTACGCCTCTGACGGTTATGTCAAGCGTGCCCAAGGCTATGATTGGGTGGGTGTGATGATAAGAGCTGACGGCGCAGACAATGGCGAGCAAATTGATATTAAGGTACGAGCGCGTGGTGATGTGAAAAAACCAACTTGTCACTTCGATGGTAAAGCGACATTAATGGGACAAGACGAGGCGCACGGTGTCATTTTTCAAACTAAGGTCAATGACAGTACCGCCTTTTTCCAGTTTAAAGACGATGTCTTGACCATTGATAGCCAAGATAAGTACGCGCTGAATTATTTTTGTTCGGGTGGAGCCTCACTCGTTGGCGAGTATCAAAAGCTGACAGAAGATTTAGAGGTTTGATAGCTCACGCTAACTGCGGTGAGAGATGCTAAAAATGATAAAAATGATAAAAACAAAAAGGTGCCAGACCATAAGTCTGACACCTTTTTTATTATTAATGTAGCACTGATTTTTTACGCTGGCACTTTTTTATGCTGACACGCTAGGGTTTACACCGCAGATGCGCCCGTGAGTTTGATCTCAGCACGTTCTTCACGAGCGATGCTACCGTAGTAGTTACGTAGTATCTCAAGCACTTCTGGACGGCTAAAGTTATCGGGGACTTCCTCGTCTTCTGATAGCGCTTTACGCAGCTTGGTGCCTGATACTTTGACATGCTCGGATGCGTCATGCGGGCAGGTTTTATCAGAAGCCATGGCATTACAAGCATTACACCAAAACGTCCAGCCAATTTTTAGCGGCTGGGTGATTAAATCGTCTTTTCCGACATAATCAAAAATAGCCTGCGCATCAAACGCACCATAATAATCACCGACGCCCGCATGGTCACGACCAACAATCAGATGACTACAGCCGTAGTTTTGGCGGAATACCGCATGTAGTAGCGCCTCGCGTGGTCCAGCATAACGCATATCGAGCGGATACCCAGCTTGGATAACGGTGTCTGCTCTAAAGTAATTATCAATCAAGGTCTTGATAGCTTCTTGACGCACTTCGGCTGGGATGTCGCCCGGTTTTAGCGCGCCGAGTAGTGAATGAATCAATACGCCGTCGCAAATCTCGATAGCAATCTTGGCAAGGTATTCGTGCGAGCGGTGCATTGGATTACGCGTTTGGAAGGCGGCAACCGTTTTCCAGCCTTTGGCATCCAAAATAGCGCGAGTTTCAGCAGGCGTCTTATAAATTTCTGGGTATAAGGTTGGGAACTCACCTTCGCTTAGTACTTCAACACTACCTGCGATGTTTACCTCACCCTGGTTAAGTACTTGCTGTACGCCCGGATGCTCGCTATCGGTAGTGGTAAAGACTTGCTGACACTCATGGGCTTTATCAATGGTATAAGTTTCTTCTACCGTCAAGATACCCATAACCTCACCATCTTGCGCCACTAACGCGACTTTATCACCTTGGTTTAAGTTATCGGCAGTCGCCTTAGGCGCTGATAAAGTAATGGGAATCGGCCAAAACAAGCCAACATTGTCGCCGCTTTGCAGGCGCATATTATCCACGACGCCTTGCCAATCTGCCTGATTCATAAAACCATTTAACGGCGTAAAGCCACCAATCCCAAGCATAATCAAATCGCCGCGCTCACGAGAGCTTAAGGTAATCGTCGGCAACGTGCTGGCAAGCTTTAATGCTTGCTTGCGCGCCTCACCTTTTAATAGTAATGGTTTTAGCTCGCTGCTGCCGTGCGGCGGCACAAGTTTTGATGAGGAAAGCTTGGGATTGGTAGATGTCATTTTTAAAACCTTAATAATGAAATTGAGAGATAGTTGGTCAGGAGAATGAGCGCTTAAATTTGATAAACATAGGCTACCTAACTTTGGTTATGAAAATTTATGCTGTGTTTGGATATGGATATGTCTTAAAGGAATTTATGTTTATGGGTTTAAGCTTATATGATGTGACTCTGAATTGTTTACCTTGCGATTGGCAATACAAGCGATCACACGCAAATCATTTTCGTCGCGGCTTTTTAAGTTAAAAACAAAATTGAGATTACGTCATGTATCAATATAATTACGCTGACCAAACCTTGGTAGAGGAACGAGTCGCCCAGTTTCGCGACCAAACCGAGCGGTTTTTGGCAGGTGAACTGCCAGAAGAGCAGTTTTTACCGCTGCGTTTACAAAACGGGCTGTATATCCAGCGCTATGCACCGATGCTACGTATCGCCGTGCCATATGGCTTGCTGGCAACCTATCAATTACGCAAATTGGCTGAGATTACCCGTAAATATGATAAAGGTTACGGCCATTTCACAACCCGTACCAATATGCAGCTGAACTGGCCAAAACTTGAAGAAGTGCCAGATATTTTGGCCGAATTGGCATCGGTGCAAATGCATTCTATCCAAACCTCGGGCAACTGTATCCGTAATACCACCACCGACCCTTATGCGGGTATTCATAAAGAAGAGATCGCCGATCCGCGTCCTTATTGTGAGATTATCCGTCAGTGGTCAACCTTTCATCCTGAGTTTGCCTTTTTACCGCGTAAATTTAAGATTGCTGTGATTGGAACGGCAAAAGACCGCGCGGCGACGCAAGTCCACGATATTGGTCTACATTTAAAGAAAAATGACGCAGGCGAGCTTGGCTTTGAGGTGATTGTCGGGGGCGGACTTGGACGTACGCCAGTGATTGGCAAAACCATCAATACATTTTTACCACGCCAGCATCTGCTCAGCTATTTAGATGCGATTTTGCGTGTCTATAATCTGCATGGTCGCCGCGACAATAAGTTTAAAGCGCGTATCAAGATATTGGTCGATAGTATGGGCGGCCCGGCATTTGCCAAATTGGTCGATGCCGAATGGGAAGCCCATATCAAAGATGGGCCGTTGACCTTGACTGATGCCAACTTTGACAAGGCCAGCAGCTATTTTACCGAGCCTGATTACCTCACCTTTGATGCGCTACAGGTACAGTCGGACTTGCAGCAGCAACTAGAGGCTGACAAAGACTTTGCCAATTGGTATCAGCAAAATACCGTGGCGCATAAAATCGCAGGCTACCGCGCGGTGGTGATCTCCCTAAAAGCGGGCTTGGTCGATGGTAAATATGTGCCTTCAGGGAATATTAGCGCCGCGCAAATGGATGCCCTCGCCGACCTTGCTGATGAACATAGCTTTGGTGAGCTGCGCGGCACTTATCAGCAAAATCTGGTCTTTGCTGATGTACAAACCAACCGCTTGTACGAATTATGGCAGCAGCTGGCTGCACTACATTTGGCCCGTCCAAATATCAACACCCTAACCGATATGATCGTCTGCCCGGGCTGGGATTATTGCTCGCTGGCCAATGCCACGACCCATAATATCGCCGAGCAAATCGAAAAGCAGTTTGATGATTTAGATTACTTGTATGATCTTGGTGATATTCGCCTCAATATGTCAGGCTGCATGAATGCCTGCGCCCACCATCACACAGGTGATATCGGTATCCTTGGGGTCGATAAAAAAGGTGAATACTGGTATCAAATCAGCCTTGGCGGTAACTCTAGCAACGACGCCAAACTCGGTAAGATATTGGGCAAGGCTGTACCAACCGATGCCGTAGCAACGACGATACAAAAGATAATCGACGTCTACCTAGAGCAGCGCGTGACTAATGATAATGACGTCGAAGGCTTTGGTGAATTGGTCGATCGTATCGGTATCGCCCCTTTTAAGGAGAAGGTCTATGGCTAATCATCATGTGTTCAATAGCGATGGCGCCGATATCAGCGAGACGGATACCTGGCTTGCGCTTCGTACCGACGAGCTGCCGGACGGTATTACCCTAACCGATATATCTTTGCTAGAGCTGCTGCAAAGACAAGAAAAACTCGAGGTCGTTTTACCGCTTGCTGATTTATTAGATGCTAACGGCAATATTGCAGGCGGACTATTACAACAAGTACGTGAGTTATTAGCCGAGCATATCAGCCGTGTGGGCGTTTGGGTGACATCAGATAGCGATACCGAAGTGCTGACGCGCATACCAGAGTTTTTATTACAGCAAGATTTGATTGTGATCCACGTGCCCGCTTTCACTGACGGACGCGGTTTTAGCTTTGCCCAAACCTTACGTCAAATTGGCTATCAAGGCGAGATTCGTATGGCTGGCAAGTTTGGCCGCGATCAAATCGCCTATCTGCTACGCGCAGGCGCCGACAGTTTTGTGATAAGTGCGCATGATCTGCACTCTATCTCTGATATTAGCCAAGCATTTAACGCGCTTGCCAGTAGTTATGATGGTCGTAACGCTGCCGACTTACCAATGTTTGCTGGTGCTTAATATTCATATTTACCACCCTGCTTATTATCAATCATTTATATATTTTTTACCCTTAAGGAATCCATCATGAGCCAATTACACTCAAATTTAGATATCGATCAAGCCAACCAAGAATTAAAAGGTAAATCACCAGAAGAAATCGTCGCATGGGCGCTTAGCCAAGCAAAAAACCCTATTATCACCACCAATTTCCGCCCATATGAGTCAGCGATTTTGCATTTGGTTGCTAAGCAGCGTCCTGATATCACGGTATTGTGGGTAGATTCTGGCTATAACACCGATGCTACTTACCAGTTTGCCAATAAAGTCATCCGCGATTTAAACTTAAACGTTATCACTTATATTCCTAAGCAAACGGCTGCCTATCGTGACGCAACCATGAACGGTATCCCAGGGATTGATAATCCGCAGCATGATGAATTTACCGACCAAGTCAAACTTGAGCCATTCCGCCGCGCGCTAGATGAGCTAAAACCTGACGTGTGGTTTAACGCCATTCGTAAAGACCAAACCGAATTCCGTCAAGGTCTTGATGTATTAAGCCTCTCAAAAGATGGCGTGTTAAAAGTCGCACCATTATTTGAAAAAACCGACGCCGATTTAGATGCGTATCTTGAAGAGCATAATTTGCCTAACGAGTTTGATTACTTTGACCCAACCAAGGTTGAAGAGCACCGCGAATGTGGTTTGCATACGCAGCTTTAAGCTCTACAGTTAACCTGTAAAAACAGAAAAGCCCTCTCAACTTGAAAGGGCTTTTTCGTTGCTAATGAAGTAAAAAAGTCTTGCGAATATCTACAGCTATTTACGCCCAAGCACCCAGCCACCATCCATAAAGACATTGGAGCCATGCATGTAGTTTGAATCATCAGACGCCAAAAATACCGCGAATGCCAACTGCCAATAACTCATATAACTCATACATATCTAGCCTTTTAGTTGCATAAATAACGTTTTCTTAACGTTTTATTGGCTCACATTAAGATATTCTATGGCTTCAAAGCTGGCGTAACATCTTCTATAGTTATCATGAACGCCTAACGTGAATACTAGCCCCAGACTTTATAGTTAGTTTGGGGCTTTTTTGTTCCTCCATTATCCATCGCTATTCCACATCTTAGCAAAAACCATGACCAACATGACAAAAGCGAATATGTTAATGCCAATTCACTGCATGAGACGCAGCGTGTGATACCGCATAATGGTGGCATATTTTATATTGACTGAATCGTTGGTAATGCTATGAATACCTTTCCGCTATTTTTTAAATTAGAAGACCGTAAAGTGCTCATCGTTGGTGGCGGCGATGTGGCGCTACGTAAAGCTGATTTGCTGAGCCGTGCTGGTGCTGTCATTACAGTGCTTGCGCCAACTATTAGCGCTGAGATACAAGCCTTGCTTAGTGATGACAAGCACGAACTGATTTATGAAAACTACAATAAAGCTTATATGACTGGCGCACGCGTTATTATCGCCGCAACGGATGATGAAACGCTCAATCATCAGATTCACGCCGATGCCAGTGCGCTGAATATTCCCGTCAACGTCGTTGATACGCCGCATTTATGCGATTTTATTTTCCCAGCCATCGTCGATCGTAATCCAATTGTAATTGGCATTTCATCCAACGGCAAAGCGCCGGTGTTGGCGCGCCTGTTGCGTGCGCGCTTAGAAACGCTAATTCCACAAGGTTATGGCAAGTTGGCAAAACTTGCGGGCGACTTTCGTGATGAGGTAAAAACCAAAATTCCAACGCTGACAGGGCGACGCCAGTTTTGGGAACGCGCCTTTGAAGGTGACGTCAGTCAGCTGATGTTTGCGGGCAATGAAAAAGCCGCCGCCGCCCAACTGCAAGCTGATTTAGATAACACTGCATCCGCTATTAATGAAAAAAATACAGCAGATAATACATCTACAGAATCTCACACCATAAAAAATCCCATGGGTGAAGTTTATATCGTCGGTGCAGGCCCCGGTGATCCAGAGCTGCTGACCTTTAAAGCGCTGCGCCTCATGCAGCAAGCCGATATCGTCTATTATGATGCGTTAGTATCACCGCAAGTCTTGGATTTATGCCGCCGCGATGCTGACAAAGTATTTGTCGGTAAAAAACGCAGCAACCATGCCGTCGCCCAGCTCGGTATCAATGAGCTGCTCGTCAATAGCGCAAAAAATGGTCGCCGTGTGGTGCGCTTAAAAGGCGGTGATCCCTTTATCTTTGGCCGCGGCGGTGAAGAGATTGAAAGCTTGCGTGCGCATGGCGTCCCTTATCAGGTCGTACCTGGTATTACCGCTGCCAATGCCGCTGCCAGTTATGCAGGTATTCCTTTGACGCACCGCGATCATTCACAATCGGTACGCTTTGTCACAGGGTTTTTGAAGGCTGGCGCGCCAAACAGCAACTTTAAAAGCTTTTTAAATACCGACGAGACGGTGGTGTTTTATATGGGGCTACATTCGCTACCGCGTTTGACGACAGGTTTAATTGATGCTGGACGTAGTAGCGATACCCCAATCGCCATCGTCTCTAACGCCAGCATGCCCAATCAGCAAGTTTTGACTGGTACGCTTGCCAATATAGTTGAGTTGCAAGAACAAAAACAGCTACCTACGCCTGCTTTGCTGATTATGGGAGATGTGGTTGGACTGCATCATGATTTGGCTTGGTATCATGTAGCCCATGAGCAACCAAATCAGCAAAACAATCAGAATACTGCTGATACCGATGACAATTGGTTGCGCGGTGGCAAGGCAGCGGCGGCAAAAGCCCCTACTAGCCAGCAAGCGCATGCGCTATCAATGGTCGCTAATTTGGCAACAGCTGATGATGTGGAGCAACTGGTAATTGGTTAGGTATTAGGCTAAAAATTTAGACTTAGTTTTCGAAAAATTAAAAATCCCTATCAATATATTATTGGTGGGGATTTTTTAACCGTTTTTTAAATAACGGCAACTTTTTAACGGTTTGCAACACAGCAAACCACAGCAATTCTTGCTAGAATAATCGCAGTCTTTTAACCATTACTAAGTTCACTTATGCCTGCATTTGCTATTAAACCGCTTACGATTCTTCATACCTCTGACTGGCATTTGGGACGCAGGCTTTATGGGCGCATGCGTTATGAGGAATTTGAAGCCTTTTTAAGTTGGCTACAAGAGACCATTAGCGCGCAAAAAGTGGACGTACTTATCGTAGCTGGCGATATCTTTGACACCATGACACCAAGTAACCGAGCCCAAGCGCTGTATTATGAGTTTTTAGGTAAAGTATCAAAACTGTGCTGCGAGCATATTGTCATCGTCGCGGGCAACCACGACTCCCCAACTTTTTTAGATGCCCCAAGTAAAGTCTTAAAGTTTCTAAATGTCCATGTCATCGGTACTGCTTGTGACGATTTAAACGATGAGGTGTTGGTTTTAGACGCGGTTGATGGCACACCGCATTGTATTATCGCCGCGGTGCCTTACTTGCGTGATCGTGATGTGCGCAGCAGTCAGGCTGGCGAGTCCGCGGACAGTAAAGATGCCAATGTTATCAAAGGCATTCGCGCCCACTATGATAAAGTGGCGAGTATTGCTAAAGCGAAGCAGGCAGAATTAACCGAATCCCACCAACGCCATATTCCGATTATTGCCACAGGGCATCTGTTTGCGGCGGGCGGCAAAACCACCGATGATGATGGTGTGCGCGATCTGTATGTTGGCTCGCTCGGTCAAATCTCCGCTGACATGTTTGATGATGGCTTTGATTATGTGGCACTTGGGCATTTGCACGTACCGCAGCGCGTCGGCGGCTGTGAGCATATCCGCTATTCAGGCTCGCCTATCGCCATGGGTTTTGGCGAAGCAAAACAGCAAAAACAGGTGTTACTGGTAAAATTTGGTGCCACAGAGCAGAGTGTTGGAGAAGATGCTAAAGACAACATCACGCCAGAAAAACCAAACGCTGATAATGAACCTTCTCTATCCTCTACCAAAGCCGCAGCAAAAAAAGCAGCCACTCAAACGCCTGAATTGATGGATGATTTATTTGCTTTTGTTGAGCAAGAAGAAAGCGCTGCAATTAACGTCGATGAAAAACCCTTTACTCAGTCAGAGGCGGTACAGCCTGATTCCACGTTTACAATGTCTGATTTTACATCTCAACGGCTGCATTATGATGAGTCACGGCAAATGCAGGTAATCTCGTTGCCGATTCCTTGCTTTCAAAAACTGGCGCAGATAACGGGTGATTTGACCACCATCGCTGCTACGATAAAATCATTGGAACCGTCAGAATCTATTTGGCTAGAGGTGATATATGACGGTGATGAAATCGTTAACGAGCTGCGTGAAGAAGTGAGCGCCATGATAGAAGGCTTAACTTGTGAAGTGTTAAAAATTAAAAATACGCGCAGTTATAATAAAGTACTTAATCAGCAGCAATCCTCTGAAACCTTACAAGACTTAAATGAGCTTGAGGTGTTTGATAAATGCCTAGACATCAATGGCATTGCCGATACGCAAAAAGCGTCCTTGCGTGATGCTTATCAGCAAATTCTCCATCACATCTATCATGATGATAGCCGAGCTGAATAAATGAGCAATGAGCGCGGCATCAAACATAAATTCCAAATCCCAATCTAAACCATCCATTCAAACGACAAAGACCGACACATGCGCCTAATTGAACTACGACTTAAAAACTTAAACTCCTTAAAGGGCGAATGGCATATTGATTTTGCAGATTCCGCGTTTATCAATGAAGGCATCTTTGCCATTACTGGTCAGACAGGCGCTGGCAAGACCACAATTTTGGATGCGATTTGTCTTGCGTTATATGGCGAGACGCCGCGAATCAACAGCATCAGTAAAAGTAGCAATGAGGTCATGACGCGGCAAACGGCGGAGTGTTTCGCTGAAGTGGTCATTGATTTAAATGGCACGCAATATCGCTGCCGCTGGGGGCAGCGCCGCGCTTATGGCAAGGCGGATGGTAATTTGCAAGATGCGACCCACGAGATTGCTTTGCTCAAGCCTAAAAATGTCGATAATAATCATGCTGTTAGTAAAAATGATAAGCTTAAAGGCGATGAAATACTAGAAAGCAAACTCTCACGCACCAAAGAAAAAATCATTGAACTAACCCATATGGATTTTCAGCAGTTCACCCGTTCAATCTTACTGGCGCAAGGGAGTTTTTCTGCATTTTTAAAGGCAAAAGCTGATGAGCGCGCCGATATCTTAGAAAAAATCACGGGTACAGATATCTACGCGACGATATCGACCCATGTCTTTGAAAAAAAGCGCGCGGAAGAAGAGGTTTTAAATAAATTGCAGTTTGGCTTAGAGGGTTTAACTTTGTTAGAGGCCGACGAAGAAGCACTGATTAATGAAAAACTAACCGCCCATCAAGCCGCCCAAACCGAGCAGCAACAACAGTATCAACGTCTGCAAGCGCAAATTACTTGGCTTGATACGGTAGCAGAATTAGAAAAAAACGTCGGCAATTATGAAAAGGAAGTGGCAGCGGCAAAACAGGCACAGGCAGATTTTGCTCCTGACGCTAAGCGCCTTAATGCCGCCAATAAAGCCTTGGAGATTGACAGTCAATACAGCCAACTTATTTATAATCGCGATACCGTTACGCGCTTGCAAAAAGATCAGCAGGCGCTAACTCATCAGCTGCCCCAGCAAGAAAAGCGCCTTGCGCACGCGGTAAATACGCTAAAAACAGCTGACGCTCATAGGCAGTTTGCAAATGACGCGCTGCAAAATGCTTTGCCCAAGATTGCTCAAGCCCGCAAACTGGACGCGGCAATCGCTCAGCAAATGCAAGTATTAGACGTCAATCAGCAAAGAAAACAAGCGATAACGGCCAATACCCAGCGCCTACATCAAGAGATAAAGGCTCATAAAACGTGTTTAAACCAAGACAAAGCCCAGCTGGCAATGATAGAAAAGCACCTGAATGACGCCGCCGATTTGCATGATATTGATACCGATGTGGCAAACTTTGACAGTCATGGCAGCCGCCTAAAAGCGCTGCTGCAAGACAATGCCACTTTAGCAGCCGAAAAAACCAACCATTACAACCACATAGAACAGTATCAAACCAATCTTGATAAATGTCAGCAGCAGCAAGATGTGAGTAACGCTTTGATTTCTAAGGCGCGTGAAGAATTAGCGGCTTTACAAGACAAGCAGGCCGACTTAACTAAAGAGCAGTCATTGAGTGCTATACGTGATGAGCAAGAGCAGATTGAGCACACGTACAGTCAGATAGAGCAAGTGAGCTTTAAGGCACAGCAATTTGAAGCGCTTGCTAGCCAAATCAATAAGATAAACACTGCCCTGCCGACCATTAATGATGCCTTAACCAAACTGGCGGCGAGCATTACTGACAACGAAGCGCTTATGGCAGACGCCAAAGATCGCCGTCAAGACAAGCAAAAGCTGCTGGACGCCTGGCAACAGATGGCAAGTTTAGAGCACTACATTAGCCAGCTAAAAGCGGGCGAGCCTTGTCCGCTTTGCGGCGCGCTTGAGCATCCTTATAGCGCGCACCATCCTGTATTAAATAAGGAGCAATCCGATATTGCGCAAACGCAGCAGCAGATAAGCGAGCTTGATACGGCGCTAAATGCGCTAGAACAAACCCTATCCCAGCAGCGTATCGAATATGCCACCAGTCAAAGTCAGATTAAGCAGTTGCAAGAACAAAAAAATCCACTACATGAGCAGCTAACAACCTTGGGCACAGAGATTGGACGCTTGATACAGCCGCTTTTAGATAAAGCTTATTCTAACGCCGTCGCCGCAAGCATTAATCAACTTGGCCAAATTGGCATAGATATGGATTTGTTAAGTGAACAAATAGCTGACGACTCAACAGATTGCACACTGATAAAAGAGCGCTTAATAAAAGATAATTTATCATTGCTGGATACAATTAAAGCCCAACTTGCCAAGCGTAGGCAGTATCTAAAAAACACGCTTACGCAATATGACGCGCTAAGCGATGAGCTTGCTAAAACAAGTAAAACCATTGAGATATTTGAAAAGCAGCAGTATCAGCTTGCCACTGATATTTATGAGATTAAGAGCGACACTCAAATAAGCGCGCTGGCTTTGGATGCTATCGAGAAAAAAATCTCGACGAATTTTGCCGATTTAACACAGCTTAAAGACGCTATAGTAGCAATACTAGATAAATATCTTGCCGGCAAGTATGAATTAGACGGCGTGACAGAGCCTACCGCCTTACAGCCGCTGCTAGCGTGCATTGAGCAGCAAATTGTGCTAAACGAAGCAGACTACGACGCTCATATTCAGACGCTGCGTCAGCAGCGGAGCAACTTGGTGCAATTAAAAAAGCAGTTTAATGCTGATAAAAATGAACAACAAACCCTGTTGAGCGCGCTTAGTAGCGCAACCGTGCAAATCGAAACCAAGCAAGCACAGCTGGATAAAGAGGAAGCTGAGCTTGAGAGTTTGCTTCAAGCCATTAGCGATAAGACAGAAGCGCTGGCGCAATTAACCGCTGAGCGGCGCGATATTTTTGCAGACAATATTTTTTCAGGTAACGTGCCGAACATTGGTACTGATCATAGCAACATTAATCTCAATCCTGATGCAGAAGAAACAAGGTTACGCACTGTCCTTGAACAGGCGCAGAGCGAACAAGCAGCCGCGCAGCGCCAGTTAGATAGCGCTGAGCTCACCCTCAAACAATTACAAGGACAGCAGCAGCAACTTGCCGAGCAATTAACGAGTGCTAGCACGGCTCTGACGACGCAAGAAAACATCTTTAAAGCGGCGCTTGCCAGCTCTGACTTTAGCGATGAGGCAGCATTCATGCGCGCGCGCCTGCCAGCTGCCGAGCGTCATCACCTAGCCGAGCAGCAGCAGCAAATAAACGATACGCTCAAGCAAGCGCAATCCTTATTGACTCAAACCATGCAAACACTTGCAGAGAAAAAAGCCAACCCTTTAACCACTGCAGATAGAGAAACGCTGGCTGATCAGCAGCAGCTGGCACAAAACGAGTTGCAGCGCTTGATTGAGACAATTGGCGCCATGACCCAACAGCTCAAAGACAATGAAGAGAAAAAAGGCAATCAGCAGGCTCAGCGTCAAGCCATTGCTCAGCAAAAAGAGACCCTGCAGGTCTGGCGACAGCTTAACGAATTGATCGGCTCAAGCAGTGGCAAAAAGTATCGTACCTTTGCCCAAGGTTTGACCTTTGATATCATGGTGACCCATGCCAATGCCCAGCTGCATAAAATGAGCGATCGCTATTTGCTGGCGCGTGACGACAATAATCCGCTTGAGCTCAATGTCATCGACAACTATCAAGGGGGTGAGATGCGCAGTACTAAAAATCTCTCTGGCGGTGAAGGTTTTATTATCAGCTTGGCGCTAGCGCTTGGACTGTCGCAGATGGCCAGTCACAACATTCGCGTTGACTCGCTATTTTTGGACGAAGGCTTTGGTACGCTTGATGAGGAGTCGCTTGATATCGCCCTCGATACCTTGACCAGCTTGCAACAAGAAGGCAAATTGATTGGCGTTATCTCGCACGTGCAGGCGCTAAAAGAGCGTATTTTGACCCAAATTCAAGTCGCTAAGCTCTCAGGTGGCTTTAGTAAAATTACTGGACAAGGCTGTTATCATATTGCCAGTTAATGGCTAAAGCAATAGGCATGAGCAAAGATATCCAAGACGAGATTGTTAGCGCGCAGATTATCGATGCCAATGGTAAGTTAATCCTCGCATCAGAAAACTCTTATACCATCAGCTTTATACTTATAAGAAAGCGGGCAAGTTTGGGAGTATAAATGATAAAGATGATGTGTTACTAAAACCACAGTTTGCTAGCTATCGTGATGATGGCGATAAAGTGTGGGTCGAAAAAGATGGCAAAATGCGCCGTTCAAATAGCTTTATGACCTTAAATTAGCCTTTTAATTTTGTTTTTATTATTGAAAAACAAAAAATCACCGTTAACTCATAACGGTGATTTTTTTCTATAAACGTATAGTCTGGATTTTCTGTAATTTGCTATTTGGCTTATTTTTTTAGCTCATTACTTACTTACCAGACCACTCAGCTCGCTCATCAATACCGATAACGTTGATAAACTCATAGCACTTTCATCATTGCCATCAATTTTTTGCATCTCCGCGGTGATGGACTCAAGCTGACTTTTATGACGCGACTTCCAGTCATTAAAGGCTTGTTTGGCCTCAGGCTGCTTTAATAAAGTATCCATCAGCATACGTAAGCTGCGTGAAACTTCGTTGACAAGGGCGTGACGCGCACGGCGATCCCAGTGGTCTTGCTGCGGTAAGGTGGCAATATTTTCCATCATCCAATCTAGCTGCAAAACGTGATAAGCCTCAAAATACAAAGTGGCAATCTCATCGACTGGGCGCTCATACTGCTCAGCCAACAGCGCTGCATCTAGGGCATCTACATGGTACGGCAACATTGCAAACATCGCCGCATCATCCGCAGACAGCTCATTTTCCATTAAGCTTGTGATGTCTTCTTGCAAGTACTCTGAGAATTGCTGCTCGATAAAACCGCCTGCTTTGGTCAATTTTTCCACAATGTCTTCAAAGCGCTCGATCATATCGGCAACTTGTAAATCCTGACCAAAGGCATTGATAAACCACACTACGCCATTTTCGAGCGCATCTCGTAAACGCAGCTCAAGCTCGAGTAGCAAGGTGGCATCGACTTGGTTGTCCAGCGACTCAAGTTTTTCCCAAGCTTTGGATACATGGAAGACATCACGAGCAATTGCATAGCCGCGCGCAATCGTAGCAAGCGTTTGCCCCGATTCCTCAAATAAACGGAATAAGGCTTCGATACCCAAACGGTTGACGATGCTATTGGTCAAATAAGTACTGATGATTTCACGGTGCAAACGATGTTCTTTCATCTCATCAAAGAAGCGTGAGGCCAGCTCGTCAGGGAAGTATTGACGCAGCTCATTAACGAAATACGGTGCATCAGGTAAATCTGACGCCAACAAATTATCGTACACCCACATCTTACCGTAAGCCATGACGATTGCCAGCTCTGGGTTGGTGAGCCCCGTGCCCGCTTTTTGGCGTTTGGCGATTTCTTCATCCGACGGCAGATATTCGATAGCACGGTCAAGACGACCTTCGCTTTCTAGCATTTGAATAAAGCGTTGATGGTCACTTAAATTTGCCGCGGCACGTAGATGGCTAAGCTCAAGTGCCTGCGGTTGTAAATAGTTTTGGCGCAGCACCAATTCAGCGACCGTATCGGTCATAGACTCTAAGAGCTCATTACGCTGCTTGAGCGTCATGTCGCCTTGCTCGACCACTTTACCAAGCAAAATTTTAATATTGACTTCATGGTCTGAGCAATTAACGCCGCCCGAGTTGTCGATCGCATCGGTATAGATGCGCCCTCCCGTCTGTGCGTATTCGATACGTCCTTGCTGAGTAAAGCCTAAGTTACCGCCTTCGCCAACAACCGCCGTGCGTAGCTCGCCACCGTTGACGCGTACGGCATCATTGGCGCGATCACCGACATCAGCATGACTTTCATTGGCGCTTTTCACGTAAGTACCGATACCGCCATTCCAAATCAAATCAACTGGCGATTTTAGCAGCGCACTGATTAATTCATTAGGCGCAAGGCTATCTTCACTGATATCAAATAATGCTTTCATCTCAGGGCTAATCGCAATGGTTTTATCTTGACGTGAGAAAACACCGCCACCTTGACTGATAAGCGATTTTTCATAGTCGTCCCACGTCGAGCGCGGCAGATTAAATAAACGCTCACGCTCGGCATAAGACGCGGTAGTATCTGGGTTTGGATCGATAAAGATATGCAAATGGTTAAAGGCTGCGACCAGCTTGGTATGAGTGGATCTGAGCATACCGTTACCAAAAACGTCGCCGCTCATATCGCCAATACCGACAACGGTAAAATCATCACGGTTTTGAATGTCCATACCTCGCATACGGAAGTGGCGCTTGACCGACTCCCAACCACCGCGAGCAGTGATACCCATGGCTTTATGGTCATAACCGACCGAGCCGCCTGAAGCAAAGGCATCATCGAGCCAAAAGTTATACTCGCTTGATAATGCATTGGCGATATCAGAAAAAGTAGCGGTACCTTTATCAGCGGCGACCACTAAATACGGGTCATCTTCGTCGTGACGCACCGTATTGGCTGGCGGGACAATTTTGCCATCGACAATATTGTCAGTCACATCGAGCATACCGCGCAGGAACGCTTGGTAACAGGCAATACCCTCTGCTTGAAAGGCTTCACGGCCATCAGCCATGGTTTTGGTCTTGACAATAAAACCGCCTTTCGAGCCAACCGGGACAATGACCGCGTTTTTGACCATTTGCGCTTTGACCAGACCCAATACTTCGGTACGAAAATCTTCCATACGGTCCGACCAACGCAGACCGCCGCGAGCGACTTTGCCGCCGCGCAAGTGCACTGCCTCAACGCGCGGCGAATAAACAAATATCTCAAACATTGGCTTAGGTTTGGGTAAGTTTGGAATATCTGCCGCCAAAAACTTAAACGATAAACGATCTTTACGTTGACCATCCGCTTCTCTTTGATAGAAGTTGGTACGCACCATCGCGTTAATCAAATCCAAATACCAACGCAGGATACGATCTTCATCTAAACTACTGACGCCCGCTAAAGCAGTGTTAATTTGCTCTCGGGTTTGACTGGTTTTGCTGGCACGCTCCTCTTCATTATATTTAGGATTCATACGTGCATCGAATAGCTCGCTTAAGGCAATGCTAATCGAGCTATTTTTTACCACAGTTTGCTGAATATAGGCGCTAGAGAACGGCGCTTTTGCTTGTATCATATAACGCGACAAAGCACGCAGTATTACCACGTCATAAGTGTCGAGCTTGGTGGTTAATACCAGCTCATTAAAGGAGTCACTCTCAACGCGCCCTGCCCATATTTGCTTAAGGCTGTCTTCAAACTGCGCGCGTACCACTTGCATATCGATGGTATCAACATGTTCCAATACCAGCTCATACTCTTGCATCCAAATCGGCTGCTCTGGCAAATCGAACTCGTAGGTTTGTGCCGAGATTACCGATACGCCAAAGTTTTCTAACACCGGCAAGACTTTTGAGAGAATAGCAGGGTTTTGGCGACCGTAAAGTTTTAGGTGCAGCTGATTGCTGGCGCCGCCCGTTGATTGATATAAATGCCAAATCATTGGCTGCTCGTCATTTAAGCTCGCCAGACGCTTGGTATCTTCGACCGCCGTCCGCGCATCAAAGCGTTCTTGATAGGCTGCTGGGATATAACTTAAAAAGCGGCGCATTAAGGCATTGGCTTGTTGTTCACCGACATTATCGAGCAGCATTTTTTGATAATTATCGCGCCATGATTGCATAAGAGCCGACAGCTTATCTTGTAGCGCCGCCGTATCCACGTCATTTACTTGACCGGGTATCGTACGCACATGGACGTGGACGCGGGCGTGTTCTGATTCGTTAAATTCCGTGGTAAAGCCAGATGACGTACCGCCGTAAGCGTCTTTTAAGACGTTTTGTACTTTAATACGCAGCTCGGTATTGAATTTATCACGTGGAATATAGACCAAGCAGGATACAAAGCGCTGATAATGATCGACTCGGCTAAATAAGCGCAAGCTTTTTTTATCTTGCAATTGGCTAATACCAGAGACGATAGGATATAACTCTTCAACGCTGGCTTGAAACAAATCATCGCGCGGCAGAGAGTTAATCACATGCATCATTTTATGATACGCATGACCGTCACGTGGTAAATCCGCCATCGCCATGATTTTATTGGCTTTTTCACGCAGCAGCGGAATCTGTTGTACGCTTAGCTGATAGGCTTGCGCGGTAAAGAGACCAATAAAGCGATATTCGCCAATCAGCTTGCCATTAGCATCAAACTTATGAATACCTAAAAAGTCCATGTATACCGGACGATGAACGGGTGATACACGGCTTGATTTAGACAACATCAATACGCGTGGCTCGGTCAATAATTTTTTTAGATTATGAGGCAACTCATCAAAGCTTTTTGAGAGCGTATCCTCACTACCGCCGCGCAACAGGCCAAGCCCACTATTACCAATGGCATATAAGTCTAAATTGTCATCATTCTCTAAGCGGTACTCGCGATAGCCTAAAAAGATAAAATGCTCGTCTAATACCCAATCCAAAAACGCTTGAATTTCTTGCGGCGAATAATACACTTCGGGTAGATTTTGACCAGTCAGCTCCGCTTTTATATCGGTCAGCTTGCCGCGTATCTGCTGCCAGTCATCAACGACGATATCAAGGGTATCGATTTTTGCCAGCAGCATCTGCTTTAATGCCGCCAACTCGTCATTGTTTTGATAAGCAATTTCGCAATGAATGAGAGACATTTTTGAGGTGTCGCTTTCATGAGCACTTTCGACATGAGTGATATCGCCATTTTCATCGCGCTCGACGCCAATAATAATATTATAGGTACGATGGACATCGATACCTTCTGCTTCCAAGCTCATCAAAATGGTATCAACCAAAAATGGTCTATCGTAAGCAACTATTTGAATAACCGTATGCGAGCTATGAAAATGCTGCTCTTCTGCGATAGGGTTTAAAATAGCAAGCTGCGGCTGACTGCCGTCATAGGCTTTGAGCAGGGTGAAATGATGTAGCGCCATACCAGCCAAATCCATATTGCTGATATCTTTGGCGGCTTCTTGGTGCAAGCTTTGGTAATAGCTATGAATAAAATGGTCAAATAGCGATTTGTCTTTTTGTACATAACTGGTGGCAATATCGCTTATCTGGCTGATCCGCTCTTTTGCGATATTTAAGTTGTGAGGCATATCCGTTGTCCTTTGTTATAGGTTTGTCGTTCTCGTTTTTGCAATAACCAATCATTGGTATCTACTAGTGCCAACCTATCAAAGTGTATCGCACTGCGGCGTCTAGCAAAAGCGTACAACATCATTTCATGAATCACTAAAATGTCGATAACCTTTGATAATGAGACAGTTAAAGATAGAGTATTTAAGACAATAACACCCTAACCTCATCTAAAACTTGCTGGCAGGTGGATACTCATGACAACCATGGCGTTTTTTTGTTAGAATACCGCAGTATATTGCAGCAGATTTTGCTGGCTCGCTATTAACTCTCAAAAAACTAACTCACAAACAACTTACAATGAATTTTGATGCTAAGGGCAGACGTATGATGAATATTTTGGTGATTGGCTCAGGTGGTCGCGAACACGCACTCGCATGGCAGTGTGCAAAAGACGACAAGGTACAAAGCATCTATGTCGCCCCCGGTAATGCTGGCACCGCCCTTGAGCCCAAATGCCAAAACGTCACCTTAGAAGATATAGCCGATGCTGACGAACACAGTGCTGTCATCGAATTTTGCCAAAATAACGCCATTGATATGGTGATTGTCGGTCCAGAAGCGCCATTGGTAACCGGTATCGTCGATGCTTGCCGCGCAGCCGATATCAAAGCATGGGGGCCAACCGCTTATTGTGCGCAGCTTGAAGGCTCAAAAACCTTTGCCAAAGAATTTATGGAACAAAACAATATTCCAACCGCTGCCTATCAAGGCTTTACGGACGCTACTGCTGCCAAAGCCTATATCGATGAGCAAGGCGCACCGATTGTAATTAAAGCCGACGGCCTTGCTGCTGGTAAAGGCGTTATCGTCGCTGAAACCATCGAGCAGGCGCACGAAGCAATTGACGATATGCTTGCGGACAATAAATTTGGTGATGCTGGTAGCCGTGTGGTTATCGAGCAATTCTTGCAAGGTGAAGAAGCCAGCTTTATTTGCATGGTAGATGGTGAAAACATTTTACCGATGGCAGCCAGCCAAGACCATAAACGTGCGTTTGAAGGCGACACTGGACCAAATACTGGCGGCATGGGTGCTTACTCTCCTGCCCCAGTGGTCACCCAAGACGTTCACGATAAGGTAATGGCGCAAATTATCCAACCTGTTGTTGATGCCATGAAAGCTGCCGGTCATCCTTATACCGGCTTTTTATACGCTGGGCTAATGATTGATGAGGCGGGCGACCCGTATGTGATTGAGTTTAACTGCCGCTTTGGTGACCCAGAAACGCAGCCGATTTTGATGCGTTTACAATCATCGATGGTTGACTTGGTAGCCCAAGGCTTAAATGGTAAATTACCAAGCGCCGCCAATTGGGATGAGCGCCCTGCTCTAGGTATTGTCGTTGCTTCAAAAGGCTATCCTGAAACCTCATCTAAAGGTGATGTGATTACCGGTTTGCCAGAGTTGGATAATGACAATCAAAAGTCAGTCAAAGTTTTCCATGCTGGTACGGCTTTCTCTAATGACGATACGCTTAGTGATGATAGTGATGAGAAAGAAGTCGTGACCAATGGCGGGCGCGTATTGTGCGTGACGGCATTGGCTGATAGCATTTCTGGTGCACAGCAAGCCGCATTGGCAGTGACAGGCGCGATTAGTTTTGATGGCGCTCATTATCGCCGTGATATCGGACATCATGCGATTGCGCGCGAAAATGTTTAATATGGTTAAGCCAATTTAAAACTTATATCGTTTTTCTTATATTGTTTTTATGGCAATCCGATCTAGTGTAATGCTAGGTCGGATTTTTCGTTTGCTCATTTTTTATGAGCGTATTTAAAAAATTATCTTTGGCGGCTTAGTGTTAGAATAAGGCTATTTAAGGCTATTTATTGTGGCGCTTGATTTTGAGCGCTTTAATGCTTGGTCGTAGCATGTAACATAGCAATTCATAGATTTACTTTTCATAAGCATACGTTAATTTACAAAGTAACGGTTCATGCTAAGCATGAGCATCTCAATCTACCGCCCGTTATATGATACAATTTTGTACCAGTACGTCGCATCTCCTTGTATTGTCGGTTTATGCCCGCACATCAATAGCAACCGGATGAATGATTATATTTATGGCAAATGATACCTCTAGACCGTCTAATAATAAGCAATCCATCGACAACCTGAAGACCTCAGGGTTTGAGCGTCGGATGTCTATTGCGAAAACCTCCTTAAACATTGGACGTCGTTGGGCAGGTAATAGTGTGTCTGGTATGTTTTTGAATAAAGAAGCACGTACGGCGCGCAACCAAATTTTTATGGAAGAACAGGCGCATTATCTGGCAGAAGAGCTGGGTAAATTAAAGGGCTCGGTAGTAAAAATTGGCCAAATGCTGGCAATTTATGGCGAGCATATATTACCGCCCGAAATCACGCGCGCCCTGCAAACACTCAATGACGATACCGCCACCTTAGCATGGCCAAAAATCGAGGCCACATTACGCCAATTATTGGGCGCGAAGTTAAATGAGCTAAAAGTTGATCCCGTTCCTATTGGTACCGCTTCCCTCGCCCAAGTTCATCGCGCAACGGTATTGGCAACGGGCGAGCAAGTGGTGTTAAAAATCCAATATCCCGGTGTGGCCGATGCCATCAATTCTGACTTGGCTTTATTTAAGCGTTTATTAAAAGTCAGTAATATCGTACCGCAAACACGCGCCCTCGATGCGTGGTTTGAAGAGATACGCGACCTCCTCCATCATGAGGTTGACTACGAAGCGGAAGCAGCGACCACAGAGCGTTTTTATGAGCGCTTACTGGGCGACCCACGTTATATCGTTCCTAAAATCAATCGTACTTACTCAACCAAACGCTTGTTATGCATGTCTTATGAGCCAGGCATTACGGTGGTCTCGGAAGCGCTACAGTTATTGTCTCATGAGCGCCGCAACGCAATCGGTCAAGCGGCTATCGAAATCATGATGCAAGAGATTTTTGTATGGGGCGAGATGCAAACGGATCCCAATTTTGGTAATTACCTCGTTCGTGTCGCTGCTGATGAAAACGAAATCGATAAGCTGGTCTTGCTAGATTTTGGTGCCATTCGCCAATTCGATAATAGCTTACTAACCATTGCTCACGGGCTATTACGAGCTGGCTATCATCATGACCATCAGGCGATGAAACGAGCCATGACGGGTTATGACTTCTTTGATAGCATGAGCGACAAAGTACGTTCAGATATCGCTTCATTATTTTTATTAGCGACAGAACCCTTTAGCGACCCTACTTTAAACCCTGATATTCCCAAAAATTGCTTAGATGAACAGCAGCGTTATATCTGGGCGAACAGTAAGTTGCATACTCGCCTTTCCAATGACGCCGCACGGGCAGTACAATCTTTTGAGTTCAATCTGCCGCCTAAAGAATTTATGTTTATTAGTAGGAAGTTTATTGGCGCCTATACCTTCTTGACGGTATTAGATGCCCATACCGATTCTAATAAATTGGTGAAGCCTTTTTTATAGTATAAGAAAGTAGATGTTTTTTGGACCGCCCTTTTGTGGCGGTCTTTTTGTACTTTATTTTTTGCTTAGGCTATTTTATATAATTGCCTTACTAATAATACATTTTTGCTTTCTGTTCTTTGTCCTTACTTTTTTATTCGGTAATTTCGAGTAGAATGCGTTTTTTGCTTAGGCTATTTATTTTACTATGCCTCACTGCTCGCTTGCCAGTTGTCAAATCTGGTTTGATAACCGTCAGGTTTACGCATGTTTAGCTGCCAACAAGTTTCACCGCGCGCTAGATACTTGACTTCAAAGTGTGTACGCTGACTATCGCTAGCGACTTTATGACGCGTATTCGGTAAGCACCAGACTTCATTGGCTTGCTGCTCCGCATTATCCATATACGCTTGTATATTAGTCGCCAGCACTACTTCTCCGCCTACTTGCAAACGAGAAAGCAAGAATTCAAAAAAAGGCATGTTTAACCACTGTTGATTAGGGTTATGTTGCTCAGGGTTGGGATATAAGATAAAGATACGCTCGATACTGTTTGGCGCGACAGCATGAACAGTCCAAGCGATGGCATCCGCATGAATCGCGCTGAGATTGCTTGATTTCTGCTGCCCGACCAATTTAGCAAAAGCATCGAACTTATTACGCGTACGCTCGATGGCTATCAAGTGCTTATCAGGATGTTGCAGTGCGAAGCTAAGCGCATGCTTGCCCTTCCCTGCGCCAATCTCCAATACCAAAGGCAGCTGTCTATTCATCAATACTTCTGGAGTCATAAAATCGCGCGGTGCTGAAAGTTTTTGGGGTTGAAAGGCACGCTGCTGCTGATGCGAAAGCTCAAGATTGTCAGTCATCTACTATCCTTAAGGGATTTGTCATTTGTCATTATCCGGTCGCATGCTATTATATAGTCAATCCAGCCCAATAGTAATACAACCTCCATGCTTATCGAATGACAATTATTAATAACGCAGGACATTTGCTTATAAAGCTGGAAGCTCACATTATTCATACTTGCTATTGATTAGAAACACTGTCTTAAACGACAGCATTTATTGATAGCCCATAGGATGTACCTACTTTTATTATGACTGAATCTACTTCTAGCAACAGCAACAATACCAGCCCTTTACCCAAAACCTATCCTTGTCCAGAATGTGGCAATCAAACTGCATGGCAAGACAATAAATATAAGCCGTTTTGCAGTCATCACTGCAAGCTTATCGACTTAGGCGCATGGGCAAACGAAGAATATACCTTACCTGCCGAATCGACGCCGTTTTCTGATGAGCTCTAATTAATCCAAATCTCTTTAGCCCTCTAACCTTTATATAACTCAAAGGATGTTTTACATGTCTGCTACTTACCTGATGCCCACTTATAATCGTCAACCAATCAGCTTCACCCGTGGTTCAGGCAGTTGGCTTTATACCAAAGATGAGACGCCTTATTTAGATGCTTTGACAGGTATCGCAGTATGCGGCTTGGGGCATTGTCATCCAAAAGTAACTGAGGCTATTCAGCAGCAGGCAGCAACCTTGGTGCATACCAGTAATTTATTTGGTATTGACTGGCAAGAGCGCGCTGGCGAAGCGCTATGTAATGCAGCGCAAATGGACAGCGTATTTTTTGCTAATAGTGGTGCTGAAGCCAATGAAGCGGCATTAAAACTGGCACGACTCTATGCCCATCAGCAAGGTTTTAAACGCCCAAAAGTTATCGTTATGGAACAGTCTTTTCATGGTCGTACCCTGCTGTCGTTATCAGCAACTGCCAACCCTAAAGCCCGTGAAGGTTTTTATACCTTGAATGAAGACTTTATCCGTGTGCCCTTTGGTGATATCGCCGCGATTGAACAAGCTGCTCAAGACCATGATGATATCTGTGCGGTATTTGTCGAGCCTATCCAAGGCGAAGGTGGTTTGAATACCGCAGCCAATGGTTTTAATTACCTTGAGCAGCTGCAAGCCGTATGCGATAGTCATGATTGGTTATTTATGCTCGATGAAGTACAAACTGGTAACGGTCGTACGGGCAAATACTTTGCGTATCAGCATAGCAACGCACGCCCTGATGTCTTAACGACGGCCAAAGGCTTAGGTAATGGTTTCCCTGTAGGTGCTTGCATGGTACGTGGGCGTGCCAATGGCTTGTTTGGCGCCGGTAGTCACGGCTCAACCTATGGTGGCACGCCGCTAGCCAGTCGCGTGGTACATAGCGTTTATGAGGTGCTTGCCGATGGCGGTATCATGAACAATGCCGTCACTGAAGGACAGTTCATCCGTGAGGGTGTCGTTGATGCGCTTGGACGATATGGCGTTAGCACTCGCGGCGCAGGGATGATGATTGGTATTGCGCTGCCAGAAGAGATGGATTGTAGCAAATTGGTTGACCGTGCCCGTGATGAGCAAAAATTAATCATTAATGTCACAGGCGGTCATGTGATTCGTCTATTGCCGCCGCTTAATATGAGCCGTGATGAAAGCTCACAAGTGGTTGAGCGTTTGGTTGACTTATTAAAACCTTCGTTTTAAACGGTTGATTTAATCAAAGTTTAAAGCTAAAAAAAGCCTATAGATACATTATCTATAGGCTTTTTGCTTTTTAACACTGTAAAAGCATTTTAAATCAGATATTACTAAATGCTTGACTTAATTGGCATGGAAGTACTTTTTTAATACTTCTAAGCAACGGGTGATTTTTGCTGGTTGCTGATCACGGTTTAAGGTGACGGCATATAGCACAAAACTTGGCAGCTGATAACCAGTCAACACTTCGACCAAATTGCCATTTTCAAGCTCTCTTTTGACGTCCATCTCCATGATACGAATTATACCATGACCTTCTTTTGCTAAAGTCATCGCCATAAAGACGTTGTTAGTGTGAATACGCGAATTCATTTTGATGCGTGTTTTCTTGCCCGTTTCCGTTTGGGTAAGCTCGACATGACTTGCATCTTTCATGATATCGATACAAATCAGCTGATGGTCTGCCAAGTCTTTTGGCGTTTCAATCTTTTTATGCTGACGTAAATACTGCGGTGAGGCGACCAACAGTTGACGCACATCAGATAACGGATGATTACTTAATGTTGAATCATTGATATTGGGGCTCATACGCACCGCAATGTCAATACGCTCATCAATCATATCGATATAATAGTTATCGGCAAAATAGGTAATGCTAAGGTCATCGTGCGCCGACATCCAACTAGACAGCGCTGGCAGAATATGATGAACGCCAAGCTCAGGCGTCGTTGCAATACGCAAACTACCAGCGAGCTCATCGCGTAATTGATTGACTTTAATGCGTCCTTGTTCAGCAGCGCTAACCACATCTTTTGCCGCTTCATAAAAGCTGGCGCCCGCTTCTGTTAAGCTAAGCTTACGAGTTGAACGATGCAAGAGTACTACGCCAAGCTCGTTTTCTAAAGCGCGTATCTGTTGGCTGACCGCACTGGTCGTAATACCCAATTCGCGAGCTGAACCACTAAAAGAGCCGTGTCCGACCACACTGGCAAACACAGCCATACCACGTAAATTATCTAACATATTTCCACCTAAGCTGCTTTTTAGTTTTTAATATAACTTAACCATTATAGCGGATTATAATAAATCTTAAAGTTTTTTACTATAACTATGTTAGTCATCCAAAGCTATTTAGTCATTAATAAAACGAAAAATATCAAGGCGATAAATTGATATCGCCTTGATATTTGGAGAATTATAATAAAATATATAAAGGTTTACTGATTAAAGATTGCCAATCATAAAATTGAACATTGTTTAATATAACTGAACGCTTTAGTATAACTGAACCTTACCCATTTTTCCTTCACCGCGTTCCGTCAAATACTGCATAACGGGCGTATTAAGCAATCTGGACTCTGCGACTGTACGCGCTTCAATAAGGCGTTTTTGTTGACGGCGCTCAGGGGTTTTATCTTCGGCTTGCATAATACTACTATCTATCTGCAAGCTAATGTCTGCTTGCGTAAACTGTTCTTGCAGTTTCGCTGCCAGTTGCTGAAAAGTAGCTTGCAGATGCTTACTATCTACCGCCGTGACAAAGACGGCTTTAGCGTTACAGTGACCGGTCATCATCCCTTGACGTGCCAGTGCCAATTCATCGGGCGCTAAACTACCAGCTTCACGGGCGCATTGTAGCCAGTAGTCCCATTTTTCTGGCGTCCACTCGCCCGTTAATTCTTGCGGCGCACAGCGTAATAAAGTACGCGGATCATCAGCTTGGGCAGTTAATTGAGAATCATTTGCGCTAGGCTCAATAACAGGTTCAGGCTCAATAACAGGCTCAGGCTCAACAACAGGCTCAGAGATAACATTGCTGCTTAATAAATCCAATCCTTCATCATTACCGTAGCTATTATATTGGTCAAATTCAGCATCATCATAACTTGTATTGTATGGCTCGACATCATTTTGAATTGAGGTCTGATAATCAGCATCATAGCCTGGTAGTGGCAGTATTGAGTCCGCTGCTGGCTCTAAGTGTGGTTCTTGCTGTGTTTCTGATTGCGGCACTGACGCCACTGATAAGGTTGGCTCTGATAAAGACGCTGATACTGAATGCTCATTAGTATTTAAAAGCGTATTGGTATCCGATGCTTCGATAGTACCTGAATCTAATGACGCTGTATTAGTTTCTATCGAGCCTCTAGAAACAGATGATACAGAGCTAGATGCTCTAGGGACAGAAGATATAGTAGTATCCGGTACGTTTGCTAAAATCTCATCGACGGGTAAAGGTCGAAACGCCAATAGACGTAAAATACACATCTCAAGCGCCTGCATCGGTGTACTAGCCAGCTTTACGCCTTCACGCGCTTGGACGACGATTTCGTAATATAGCTGTAAAACGTCAGGACTCATGTGCTGCGCAAGCTGATTAATCTGCTGCGCTTGTGCTTCGTTTACGTTAAGCGCAACCTCAGGCAGCAGTTGCGTCAAGGCCAATTGATGTAAAAGCTCAGCCAAGCCGTCAAACATGCTAGTGGCATCGACCATTTGCGCGCGCATTTGCTCGATATGTGTGGCGACTGCTGATTTATCATGATTATAAATATCTGTAATTAAACGCACCAAGTCAGCGGCATCAATTAAGCCAAGCATGGCATTAACTGTTATATCATCAAGCGCGCCTTGTCCAAATGCAATCGCTTGATCGGTCAGCGATAACGCATCACGCACCGAGCCTTTAGCAGCACTGGCCAATTGCCAAAGGGCCGGCTGGGTATAATCTACCTGCTCTTGATTTAAGATATTGGCTAGATGCTCACTAAGCAGACTTTGCGATAAAGGACGCAACACAAACTGCAAACAGCGCGAGATAATCGTGATGGGCAGCTTTTGTGGGTCGGTGGTGGCTAGTAAGAATTTTACATGCTCAGGTGGTTCTTCCAAGGTTTTGAGCAGCGCATTAAAGCTGTGTGTCGACAGCATATGCACCTCATCAATCAGGTACACCTTGTAGCGACCTTGGCTTGGCGCATACGGCACATTATCAAGTAGCTCGCGGGTGTCTTCAACTTTGGTACGCGAGGCCGCATCAATCTCGATTAAATCAATAAATCGACCTTGATCAATCGCCACGCAGTTATCACAGACACCACATGGCGTACTAGTGATACCCGTCTCACAGTTTAAACATTTAGACAAAATACGTGCAATAGTGGTCTTACCGACACCGCGCGTACCCGTAAATAAGTAAGCATGGTGCAGACGATTATAATCAATCGCATTAATCAGTGCTTGTGAGACGTGCGATTGCCCAATCAACTCGTGAAAGTTTTTTGGACGATATTTGCGCGCTAAAACTTGATATTGCTGCGTCATAATAAATGCCAATGTGAGTAATGATATAAATAAAGCTTCAAATCAGCGATTTAGCTTAAAACTAACGATCAAAGTAGGTATTGAAACCAAACGTCGAAACTGGGTTTGAGCATAGCTTACGACTGCGCCCGTAGCTCAGCCAATTGCTCATACAAACGCTGGGTATTGGCATCGATAAGCGAGCCTTGCTGATGAAAGGCGTCAAGATGCACTTCGGTATTTACGCTGTCTTCACAAGGTCTGACATCAACGCCAATCAAAAACAAATCTTGCATAACCGGCTGCTGCATTTGCGCATTAAGCTCAAATAATAAGTCTTGATGACCAGCACGCACTTTGTCCGCACTTAACGAGCTGTTGTCATCTTGCGCATAAAACACCAGCAGGTAATGACGCCCAAAGACATTATAAGAGTGCTCATGGCGCACGTAACCATTCCAGCGTGATTCCTGATCGATGGTTCTGTGCGCCAAGATTTTTTCTACCAAACAAGCATAGGTATACATGGACTCATCGACCAAAATATCAACCTGCGCTTTTGGTATTGGTGTACCCACGTCATAATACTCTTTAACCAGGCTATTAAACAGCTTGTACCACATGCGCGTGTTCTTTTGAATCTCTGCCATCAACGCTTGAGCAAACTCTGCCTGCTCAGGCTCTGCCGCTTTTAGCAATCTTGGTTCAATCTCTGCTATCAAATTATGGCTGACCAGTTGTTTTTGAACCTCAATCGCCCTTTGGTGAAAATCTGGCGACTGTAAAAACTGCGCAAGTAAGGTTGATTCGTCTTGAAACGCTTCAAACCCCGCAAGCTTACGGCGATGAAAATCTAAAAATGCCGTCAAATCACTGGGCGTCACCAATTGCTTAAGTATCTCAGTGAAGTTTTGATAGCTAAAGACTTGCAAGATACTTTCTTTATCGTCCAAATCCAGCACACAGTCTTCTGCAAAAAACTGACTGCCATATTCATAGCCAACCGCATATGAGGCAGTTTTTACAGGCTTACTCTGGTGGTTAGTACGATAACTATTACGATAGCTGTTTTGATAAAGGTTTTGAGCAGTGCTCTTTTCAGCATTTTTCTCAGCAATCTCTTGATGCTGAACCGAAAGTGCGGTCAAACCAATAAAATAAATCGCCTTGTCTGCTGTTTGCGCTTGGTCAGATGCCAACTTAGTTTTAGACTGGTTTTTAGAATCATTTTGATAGGCAAGCGCCTGATCATTCTTCAGATACAACTGAGCGTGTTGTTTAATCAGCTGATTGACAACGTCTTTTCTCCACGTACGCACCTGAGTGCTATCAATATTCTGCCTATCTGCCTGTATCGTCACATCGTTGACAATAAGGTAAACCACTGCATTAGAAAACTCAAAGACGAAATCATAACCCTGAAGATATTCAGGGTCAGTGATTTTGTCGGGAGTTAAATCGTACAAAGATAAAAAGTTTTGCTGAATCATCTGCTGCCAAATCGACGCTGGTACTTGCTGAGTGTCCATAACATCCCTATCCATAAGGTCTCATAAAGCACTTGAGACCATTCCGTTAAAAGTACAAAAAGCCTTCTTATGTTCAGTTTAGTCCCAGCATCGATTTATGGCAAGTAAAGCAGTCTAGCTTTCGAACTTGCGGCGCATATGCGGGAATAAAATCACATCGCGAATACTGGCCGAGTCGGTAAATAGCATCACCAAGCGATCGATACCAATGCCCTCGCCAGCTGTTGGCGGTAGCCCATAAGACAAGGCTTCGATATATTCTTCATCGAAATGCATGGCTTCATCATCGCCTGCATCTTTTTCAGCGACTTGATCATGAAAACGCTGCGCCTGATCGGCAGGGTCATTCAGCTCGCTAAAACCATTGGCCAGTTCACGACCACCGATAAATAGCTCAAAGCGATCGGTAATGTCAGGATTGTCATCGCTACGGCGTGCCAGCGGTGACGTTTCAGCTGGGTATTCAGTGATAAAAGTCGGCTGACGTAACTGATGCTCAGCGGTTTCTTCAAAGATAATGGTCTGCAGTTTACCCACGCCAAAACCGTCTTTGACTTGCTGTTTTAGCGTCGTGGAAGCGTAATCTGCCAGATAATCACGATCATTGATACGCGATATATCGAAGTTTTCGGCGTATTTAGCAATGGCATCAGACATCGACAGACGTGTAAACGGCGCTTTTAGGCTAATTGCTTCACCTTGATAAGTCAGCTCCGTAGTGCCCAAGATATCAATCGCCAGCTCATTAAACAAGCGCTCGGTCAAATCCATCAAGTCATGATAATCGGCATACGCCTGATAAAATTCAATCATGGTAAATTCAGGATTATGACGGGTTGAGACGCCTTCATTACGGAAACTGCGGTTAATCTCAAACACTTTTTCAAAGCCACCAACCACGAGGCGCTTTAGATACAGCTCAGGCGCGATACGCAAATATAACGGCATATCTAAAGCATTATGGTGGGTCACAAACGGACGAGCAACCGCGCCACCTGGAATCGGGTGCATCATCGGCGTTTCAACTTCCATAAAACGCTCATTTAACATAAACTTGCGAATACCGCTGATAATCTGACTGCGTATCACAAAAGTATCGCGCGTGGTCTCATTGGTCATCAAATCAAGATGGCGATTGCGATAGCGTGCTTCGACATCGGCCAAGCCATGGAACTTATTTGGCATCGGACGTAGGGCTTTGGTCAATAAAGTAAGCGCTTCGATATGGACATATAAGTCGCCTTTGCCAGAACGACCGATATAACCAGATACCCCAATGATATCGCCCAAATCTAATGATTTAATCAGCGCTAGTGTTTCAGGGTCTAGCTGTTTGCGCGCCACATATAGCTGAATACGGCCGGTCATATCTTGAATGACAATAAACGCGCCACGGTTTAGCATCACGCGACCGGCTACATTTACCTGAGTTTTTTCACCATTGGCAATTTTATCTTCAATTTCTTGCTTTGAGATACCGTCAAAAGCGGTTTGTAAATCCTGAGCATAGTCCGTGCGCTTAAAGGTATTCGGATAAGGCTGCTTACCTGATGCCTTGATGTCATCAAGCTTGGTTTGTAGTTGAGCAATCAGCTCGTTCGCGTCTTCTGGGGCTTGCTCTTGATTCGGATTTTGATTGTTGTGCTTTGACATAATACTCTCAAAATTATTAGATAATTAAAGGAATAAACGAAGTAAAATTAAAATAAGACGTTTAAATAAAACTTATTTTTTATATGAAAAAATAGCAAAATCGTTCTGGGTTTAGGCTTGCACCTGAGCGAACTTCATCAGCTTGCGGTTGTCTTAATCATTAGCGCCAATACTGGCCATCAAGTCAGCTTGGTGCTCGCGCAGCAGCGCATCAAGGATTTCATCCAAGTCGCCTTCCATAATCGAATCAAGCTTATATAACGTCAGATTGATTCGATGGTCGGTCATACGGCCTTGTGGGAAATTATAGGTACGAATACGCTCTGAGCGATCGCCACTACCGACCAAATCGCGACGTATTGAGTCCGCCACATCGACCTGTGCTTGTACTTTTGCTTGCTGAATTTTAGATACCAGCATTTTCATCGCATGGGCGCGGTTTTTATGCTGACTGCGTTCTTGCTGACACTCTACCACGGTACCCGTTGGAATGTGGGTCAAACGTACCGCAGAGTCAGTGGTGTTAACGTGCTGACCACCCGCGCCGCTTGAGCGAAAGGTATCCATCTTAATATCGGCAGGATTGATATCGACGCTATCATCAATCTCAACTTCTGGCATAACAGCAACCGTACACGCTGAGGTATGGACACGGCCTTGGCTTTCGGTTTCAGGCACACGCTGGACGCGGTGCGCGCCCGACTCAAACTTTAAACGACCATAAACGCTATTGCCCGACACACGGGTAATAATTTCTTTATAGCCGCCATGTTCGCCCTCATTGGCTGATAAAATCTCTACCGTCCAGCCTTGGTTTTGCGCGTATTTTTGATACATACGGAACAAATCACCCGAGAAAATCGCTGCTTCATCACCGCCTGTCCCCGCCCGAATTTCCAAAAACGCTGGCACTTTATCATTGGGGTCTTTTGGCAACATCATGACGTTAAGCGCTTCTTCCATCTCAGCAATGGTCTTACTCGCACTATCAATCTCGTCTTGCATCATCTCTTTCATTTCAGGGTCTGATGATTCCGCAAGCATCGCCTCTGCGTCCGCTTGATCCGTCTCTGCCCGCACATAGTTTTGCCATAACGTCGTGATCTCCATCAAGTCACTATGCTCAACAGACAATTCACGGAATTTATTATTATCGCTGATGACACTTGGGTCGGATAATAATGCGGTGACCTCTTCATAACGGTCTACCATCTGGTCTAAACGCAGGCGTAAGGATTCTTTCATAAAAGGACTTTTTTAAAATGAGTAAAATAAGAGAGTGATTATAGCAAATTTTTGCGCTTAATTTAAAACCTCTCAGCAATCTTGCTATTATATTCGCAAACTGCTCAATTTATACGCGATTACGCCCATACATCAACCTTCAATTCTGCTTGCTACAGCTATAAAAAGGCATCACGAAACAAAAAAACAAACGGCGAGTATAAAAAAAATAGCTAAGAATACTCTTAGCTATTTTTATGGTTAAAACAGAGCTTCTATTAACTATTAAACCTTACGAACCAGTACCGAACCAATCGAGTAACCCGCGCCGAATGAGCAAATCACGCCCAAATCACCAGATTGTAGCGCGTCTTTATAACGATGGAAGACAATCATTGGACTGGCTGAGCTGGTATTGGCAAACTCGTCGATGACGCTTGGGACGATGGCTTTATCCGCTTCTTTACCGACGACCGTACGCAAGATTAAATCCAGCATATTGGCATTGGCTTGATGCAACCATATCATCTTCACATCAGACGTTGCGATGTCGTTTTCTTGCAAGTGCTCGGTGATAACTTCCGATACCTTTGGACAGACTTCACGGAATACTTTACGACCATTTTGCAAAAACAGTTTGTCAGTGACCGGCTCTTTGATATCGGGGTACATCTCAGTCTGCGCTGCTAAGAACTCAGAGCGATCCATAAAGCCGTATTCGTTTTTGATATTGGTCGAAAACTGAGTGAATAACTTGGCGTTTAGAATCTCGTAGCCTTTTGGCGTATCAAGCTCTTCTACGATACAAGCTGTTGCAACGTCACCAAAAATAAAGTGGCTGTCACGGTTGCGCCAGTTTAGATGCGCTGAGGTAATCTCAACGTTGACCACAGCGACGCGCTTAGCAAGACCCGAAACGATAGAACCATGTGCTTGCGATAGACCAAAAGTCGCGGCACTACAAGCAACGTTCATATCATAAGCAAAACCACCAACCATACCAATCTCATTTTGAATCTCGATAGAGACCGCAGGATAAGTACGCTGAAAGTTTGAGCAAGCCAGAATAATACCGTCTAAATCATTGGCCTCGAGACCTGCATCAGCGAGCGCATCTTTCAATGCCGCAGCGCCCATTTCTGCCATGATAGACAGCTCTTCACCCAGTTTGCGATAAGGAATGACGGGTGCCATGATTTCAGGGTCTAAGATACCGTCCTTTTCCATCACATAACGTGATTTGATGCCCGATACTTTTTCGATAAAGGCCGCTGATGAGTGCTCTAACGCCGTCACCGTTCCTGCTTCAATCGCGTCAGCATGTTTGGCATTGTAATTATCAACATACTGGTTAAATGACTCTACTAACTCTTCATTACTAATACTATAAGGGGGGATATATAGGCCAGTGCCCGTGATACAAGTCGTCATGATACGCTTCCTTGTCTACTACGATGGTGCTTGCAATAAGCATAAAAGTGGAGAAAAACAACAGTCGTCTAATTTTCGGTGAATAACTGTAAACTTAAAATAAGTGCCTTTATTATGCCTGAATAATATAGTTTTTCTAATACTTTGTTACAAATAATCCGCTTCTTAATGATAATAAGTAAAGATTGGCTTCATTTGTCGACAGCTGCGCTATAATTACTGGGAATTATCATCATTTGGTTGCAACTTGTTTGTTAACTCTCGCTTTACTTTTTAATTTTGGAATAGCAATGGCGGAACTCTTAAACTGGTTATTTGGGCAATATGCCGACTATCCAACCCTCTTTATTGCTTTAGAGCTGATTGCGGTTATATTTGGGGTCAGCAGTGTCCTACTTGCCAGCAAAACCAATATTTTGGTTTTTCCTATTGGATTGGTCAGCACCGCTATTTTTGTCTATCTACTTTGGAAATGGCAACTGTTCGGCGATATGTTTATCAACGCCTACTACAGTATCATGAGTATTTATGGTTGGATAAATTGGACGCAAAATAAGCACAATACAGACATCAAAAAGCATCATGACCATATAAATCCAACCAGCCAGCAGCAAGATGAACACACCTATAATGCGGACGCTCACTCTGCCATTGACATTGAACATTTAAACAAAAAAGACCTCCCTATTCTCACTGTACTGGCGGCAGCGACCGTCGCCTTTGTCGCTTTGGTCTATTATTTTAGACCTGTTATCAATAATAACTTTAGCTTTGATGGCGCGGTATTGGGCTTGCACTTATTTACCTGGGTCGATTACACCGACATGCTGACCACCGCGCTGTTTTTAATGGCAATGTGGCTGATGGCGCGGCGTAAAATCGAACACTGGCTACTTTGGATTATTGCTGATGCGATTTCCGTGCCGCTGTATTTTTATAAAGGTCTAACTTTTACCGCGCTACAGTACGTAGTCTTCACTCTCATCGCAATCTGGGCATACTATGAATGGCAACGACGCTACCGCGTACAATCTCACGCAGCATACGCCTAAATCGGTCTTTAATGTCGCGATATTAGGGGCAGAAAGCACTGGAAAAACCACGTTATGCCGCGATTTGGCTGCGCATTTTGGCAGTCCGTGGGTACCAGAATATATGCGCACTTACCTGCAAGCAAAATGGGATAACGAGCAACTGACTTGCACGTGGGATGATTTACTACCTATCGCGCAAGGTCAAATTGACTTAGAAAACAAACTTGCCAAACAAGCCGCGCAATTGCCTGATAATAACCGTTATTTATTCTGTGATACCAGTTTATTTGAGCTGATGGTGTATGCCAACTGGTATTATGGCGATTGCCCTGAGGCGCTTAGCCAAGCGGCATTGGTACACTATTATGATTTAATACTCTTGACCGACGTTGATATCCCGTGGGTCGCCGATGACTTACGTGATAGCCCGCATCAGCGTGAAGATATCAGCGCTTACTTTGTCAGTCAGTTAACTTTGCATAATAAAGATTTTCAACGCATCGGTGGCGAGAGAGTGCAACGGGTGCAGCAAGTGGCTAAATGGCTAAATGGCTAAATGGCTAAATGGCTAAAAAGAATAGAAAAATAACCCCAAATCTTAGGCAAAAACCTATCGTGCCTGTAGGAATTATTTTTGAAAGCTGCCCTATTTACGATGATCGCTTTAATAGCCTTTGCCGCCAATTCTTTGCTTTGTAGAATGGCATTGGCAGACGGCGCAATTGATGCCTGGAATTTTACCGTTATCCGCTTGCTTAGCGCTGCCGCCTGCCTTGGTCTTATCATGCTGCTGCAAGCGTATTTTTTAAGAAGAAACCCTTTAAGAAGAAATACTTCAAAACAGACTGGCAATACTGATAAGACCGTTTTACAAGACACAGGCGATTGGTTTAGTAGTCTTTGCTTAGTCATATATGCGCTATGTTTTTCAGTGGCTTATCAAGCGCTTGATACAGGGACGGGCGCACTTATTTTATTTGCTGCCGTGCAGCTTACGATGATCGGTTGGGGCATCTATCATAAAGAACCATTAACTCGTGTACAGTGGACAGCGCTTTTGCTCGCATTGATAGGTTTTGTGTACTTGATGCTGCCATCAGCTAGCACACCCTCCTTGTCGGCGGCGCTTATAATGGCAATAAGCGGTAGCGCTTGGGGTATCTATAGCATACGTGGCAAAAGCTGTGTTTCACCACTCAGAACGACTGGCTTTAATTTTATAAGAAGCCTAATTGCAGTGCCGATATTGGCATTAATCGGCATGGGTTATTTAAATGATATCAGCATGACAGGTGTCATATTGTCAGTCGCATCGGGTGCTATCGCTTCTGGCATCGGTTACAGTGTCTGGTATATGACGATGCCACTCTTAAAAACTACCCAATCAGCGGTAGTGCAACTTTGTGTGCCGATATTGGCGGCGTTATTTGGTGTGATATTTTTGTCGGAGAAATTGACCTTAGATTTTATTATCGCAAGCGTAGTGATATTAGGCGCAGTGTTGGTCTTCATTTTAAACAAAGGACAAGCAAGACCTTACTGACTAGATCGTGCAGTGATAAAGCTGCCAGCTGATGTTACTCGCCAAAGTACGAACCATAACACGAAATTACATTTTTTATTGTATGATACATCCCTAGCGTAACCAATATAATTCACATTAAATTTTGAGGACTATTATGAAAAAATTATTCGCTGTTACCCCTTTTGCCGTACTACTCGCTGCTTGTGCGACCAGCGCGCCGACCACCACAACGCCACCAGCCAATACTCAACCAGTAACTCAATCATTTACTTGTGAAGACGACGGTCAAATCACTGCTGCCTATACTGCAAACGGTGAAGCTGCCAACCTAAACGTTACTTTACCAAAAGTTGGCTTAGACAATGCTAAAGTTAGCATGAAACAAGCGGTATCAGGTTCTGGCACTCGCTATGTCAACGATGTGAACCCACAGACCACTTACGATTGGCACACCAAAGCAGATTACGGCATCATGACCATCAAAACAGACAAAGGTCAAGAATACCAAGTTAATTGCCAACTATAATAGTCATAAATAATGACTGGTAGTTGATAAACAGTGACTTAAGTAACATCTGTATTTTTACTTAAACCTATTTTAAAGAAAAGAGCCAGCAGTCAAACTACTGGCTCTTTTTTGTGCCTTATTTTTTTATTCAAACTTATCTTTAATAAAAAAATTTAGGCATTTATAAGCAATTAAAAGAATGACTTATTAAAAGTTTCTTTTAAGCTTTTAGGTTCGCGGCGTTTGACATTGTTTAGCTTATGACGAGTTTCTGAAGCTATTTGATAGGCTTTTAGTCGCGACTGCTGCAAATTGCCAATCGGACGGTTTTCCTCTAGGCAGCGAAACGGCGTAAAAGACAGATTTTCCATAATGTCAAAATGACCGTCATCCGGCACATCTTGACAAGGAATTGTCAGTCTCGCTACCGTCACAAATGGCGCGTCCTTCTCTTTCCATTCGGTGGTGATCTCTTCAATCGGCTGCTTTTTAAGACTGCGACACAGCTGAATCTGGACGTCAAACTGATAATCATGCTCGCGTATTTCATCGATAATCAGCGGGCGAATTGCTTCCTCGCGTGCATTTACATCAAGCTCACGACGGGTGATTTTTTTAGCCGCGGCTTTGGTTGGCGTGACTCTTATCTTTGCCATATAGTCGCCATGACGCACTACGCCTTGTGAATGAAAATCATAAAGCAAGGTGTTTTTTGGCTCAATGGTTATAAATCCGCCCAGTGCTTTAAAGGTTTTAAAAGACTCTTTGGTCGGTAATCTTGAGCCGTAATTGGTCAACCAATTAAAAGCCAATTGCGCTTTGCCTCTTGCGCCTTTTTCAGCGTATTTTGGCAGCTCTAAAAACAGCTTAGAGATATACGCATAATCTTCGATTCGATTACAGAAAAATACCGGATGATTGATTAAATTAAAATCAAAGTTAGGACTATCTTCTTCGCCGGGAGCGAGTTTTTCACCCGCTACGTCAAAGACCTTAATCGCTAAACCTTGCGCTAAGCCAAGCTTACGATCAGGAGAAACGCGCGAGGCACCGTTAGAAAAACGAATGACGGCATCATGAATGCCTGCTTTGGCATACAGACCTTGCGCGTATTCAGCAGGCAAATCATCTAATATCTCAAACTTGGCTTTAAGGGCGCAGTAGCCTTTGGCATGGGCATCGCGCGTATGGTAATCGACGTTACTGGCTTTATCACTTCGAGCAATATAGTTTTTGATATCGTCGGTAATGGTGCGAATATTACGCTCGTCTTCTGCGCTCAGCGCAATATATTTTGCGTCATAAGGTACATATTTAGGTTTGAATAATTTCTTTAACATTTTTTTAATCCTTTTTTATCAGTAGTTATTCTTGTAAATGAAACGGTATTTTTAAGCATTTAAGACAATTCACTCATCCATTTTAGCGCCGATAAGCTTGGGATAAATAAATACTCACCGCCGTACAAGGTATTGAAAGTTTCGATACCGTGATAGCGCTGACGAATAGGGTCAGCAGGTACGGTAAAGGTATCGGCAGCTGCGTCTTTATCGCCATGATGGACACCAAGCATCGGATCTTTTTCTTCTCCTAAGCTCATAAAATTACCATCATTGATCCACTGCGATTGTAAAAACTCAACGGTCTCCATAGCATGGGCGTTGATACCAATAAAAAATAGCCCGCGCTCTTTGCCATCATCCTCAGTTACATCGGGCGACAATGCCTCACCAAAACCAACGCTGCGCCTAACGATACGGTGAATACGTACGTCTGATAAAATAAAGTCTTTGCTGTCTCTTGGATTCATACGCCGTACATGGGCACCAAATGGACATTTTTTGCCATAAGGATCGTCTTTATAGCCAAAATTATTGTTGCGGTTGGGGTCATCGCCCAGTTTCTTATCATCGTGCTCAGGAGATAAGACTAAAGGTGCACCTGAGCGCCAACGTCCCCACATTTTTGCGCCCAGTAACTCCGCTTCTTCGTCACTCTGCGTATTATCTTTTAGAAATTTATTAAAGGCGGCGACATGACTGTTATAGGCACGCAATACCATAAATGAGCCGTTTTTGCCCAAGACTTCTGGCTGCGGCATTGGCGCTATCGTGCCCGCTTCGCCCTTATAACCTAATACAAACTCGCCTGCTGCTATCGCCTCACCGTCAAGACTTGGCGGCGTTTGAATACCGCTGCCTTGAATCTCTGGATTACTGATACCATCGCGATAGCCAAAGACGTTTTTGACGTTATTGTCTGAACCGAAAGTATGCTCCATAAGAATTTCAATATCGCCATTGGCGGGATTATCTTCATCGATATATGGCTGAATATTGTCTTGCAGCTCCTTTAGCTTTATTTGCCATTTCTCTTTACTATCAGCAATAATGGCCGCACCGACATGGATATCGCCTTTATCACCAAAAGGGGCAGCCCAGTTTTCTGGGGCATTGATATCGAAATCCCGCAGCTTTTCTGCGCGCTTCGCCATACCTGCTTTAAAGGATTCTGGAAAGCTATCCAATGACGACCGCGGCACGCCGAGCGCCTCTAAACCATCATAAGTCATGACAATAGATAGCGTCGCTTGCATGTCTTTATGCCACGCCTTACTGCTAGTCACGTCAGGCAAAACGGTTTTGAGTAGTTGGCGCCCAGCTTCTGCATTATTGATTTTCAGCGCAACGATTGTTCCATAATAAGGCGTTGGTCGGTCGCGTAAAATAATGGATTGAATGTCTTCTAGCTGCATGGTGACGGTATTTGGATTAAAGACGCCGCGTGCTTTATTCGCTAAAGTCTCGATACCGTCGCCGACTTCTTTTTTAATATCTGCTAACCAAGATTCAACATTGCTATCTACGATACGATTGCCAAAGTCATCCTTTAATTCATGCAGTTTGCTGGTTAAAGGATGATTATCTTTTGAAGTACTATCATTTTTATTATTATTTCCAGTGTTTTCACTCATTGTTAACCCTATTTTTATCATTGTCTGAGTTTACTTTGCCCCTACCTTTTATATCACCCAACCCATTTAAAAATGGTGATATAAAAGAATGGCATAAATTAGTAATATCTTATTGTTTTATCACGAACTTTAAGACTGTGCTTCATCCAGCGCTTTATTAATGCCTTTAACGATGCGGTCTTGGCGGCGAATATCTTGAATAGTCAGATGCGGAACTCCTACATACCAACCAGCGGCAGTGATTTGATGATCTAAAATGAACTGTTTGACACTCGGGTCTTTAATGCCAGGCCAACCTTCAACGTTACCGAATAAAATATCCATCAGCTCAGGGATTTTGGTTGCAAAGTCGTCTATATAAGGGTCCCAATCGCCATCATAAGCAGTACAAAATAGCACTCTAGTATCATCATCTAAAAATACAAAGCGCAAATCGTGCAACGTCCCAACCCGCGTGGCACCTTTTAGATTGCCGCCAGCGATTTTTAAAATTTCCTTTAGACGCTCTGCACCGCCTTCTTTTAGAGGTGCGATAACCGTTAACTCTGAAACCTTACCTGATTTAAGCCCTTTCTCACCGGCAGTGGTCGTTGAATGATCGTAGCCATCCTCCCCGCCTTCTTTTATATTGGCCATCAGAAGGTTGGCACGCAGCTTAAAAGCATCGATGGACTCAGTGATTCTGTCTTTTAGATCTTCAGAGTTATCGATAACAGGTTTTTTATTTTTTTTAGCATTATTGTTTTTAGAATCAGTACTCATAATATTCGTCCTTATAATTTGGAAACGCCTTATAGAAAGATATCTTCTAAAAAGATACCTTGTAAAAAATATATTTATAAAAATAAGTTGTCGATTCGCTATCAACTTATTGGTTTTTACCATAACAGACATGATAAAAATCTCGAAGCGGAGCAAGTTATTTACACAAAATTAAACAGAGAGCAAACGTCACTACTATTTAAATTTGAACAAAGTTTTAGTATTGGCATTATTTTTATTTTGCTCAAAGGGCTCTTTATTCATTTATAGAGTTAAACAAATGACCTTTATCTTGTTTGGATAAAAAAATTGCTTGGATACGTTATATATCCAAGCAATTGAAAATCACGGTATTCTTATACTTGTTTATAGTTTTTAGTGTATCTACTCACTCAGCTATCAAAGCCATTGTTTAATAAAATGATATCTAAACCACAGTCACGTGCAAACGCGCGTCAACATTCCCGCGAGTAGCATTGGAGTACGGGCAGACTTGATGAGCTGCCTCAACAAGGGTTTGCGCTTGCGCTTCATCGATACCAGACACCTCAACGTACAAATCAATATCTAAGTTATAGCTGCCATCAGCTTTCATACCAATACCAACTTGGGTTGAGGTTTTTGACGCAGTGATCGGCAGTTTCATTTGTTGGGCTGTCAGGTTTAAGGCGCTATCAAAACAAGCGGCATAACCCATGGCAAAAAGCTGTTCTGGATTGACACCCTCTTTATCTTGCTCTTGAAATGACACCAAATCAAAACCTAACGAACCATCATCAAGACCGGTATGACCAGAACGACCGCCGGTTGCTGTGGCGCGAGTTTTATAAAATATTTTCATTCTCTATTCCTTATGTTTTATTTACACAAAATTTGATTCAATCAATCATGAGGCTGCAGCAGTCTCACTAAGGCTAGTATAAGACTCAGCGCGACAATCTGTTAGAACATAGCTCCAAACCTCTTGCCCAATCCTACAAAACTCTATAGTATCGAGCAATTGTATAAAATAAGAAAAGCTAATGAATCAATCAACCATCGAGCAACTCCTATCATTATTACCTAGAAACAAAACCATTGAATCCGCCGTTTCAGGTTTGTTTTTTTACTGTGCTGATAAACCCAGTAAAGCCGTCAGCTATATTCAAGAGCCTAGTATCTGCATCGTTTTACAAGGTGCGCGCGAGATTTATTTGGGTGCAGACTGTCAAAGGTTTGATAATAGCAATCTCATGTTTTGCCCCGTCAATATCCCTTTAAGCATGCACATAAGGCATGCGACGCTAGAGCGTCCGGTTATCGTGCTGTCTATGAAATTAAACCTTGTTATGATTAGTGAGGTTTTAGCAAAAATACCGCCGAAACTACCTAATACTGCAGATCATTTAGGAATAAAGTGGCAATTAGACAGTACCATCATGGCAGCGTTTGAGCGCCTGATACACTTGCTTGATTATCCAAATGATATTGGTTTTCTTGCTCCTTTGATTCAGCAGGAGATTTACTATCGCCTGCTTATAGCAGAGCAAGGCAATAAACTGCGCCAACTGGTGGTCAATGGCAGTCATACGCACCGTATTAGCAAAGCTACCGATTGGATAAAGACGCATTTAAACGAGACGATTATTATAGAAGAATTGGCCAGTCGCTGCGGAATGAGTGTTTCAGGGTTTCATTATCATTTTAAGAATATTACTCAGTTAAGCCCGCTTCAATATCAAAAAAGTTTGCGACTCATGGAAGCAAGACGACTGATTCAAGCAAACGACACTCAAATTGCTCAAATCGCTATGCAAGTCGGTTATGAAAGCCCGAGCCAATTTAGCCGAGAATATAAACGCTTATTTGGCATCAGTCCGAGTGCTGAATTACATGTCTAGAATTAAGCAGTTAGAATTAAACGCTTGCAGCTAAACCATTAGAATGAATCGCCAGCTCACCATGTACACCCATACATACAAACATTAACTGTATTATCAAAACTGACAATCAGGTTTATAAATTAGCGCCTAAACTCATGCTCATCTGTTTTTTTGGCAATAAACTGTACAACCGCACTCAAACCTTGATGGCGTTTGCCTTCTGTGACCATGCGCTGCTTTTCGATACCTGTTATTTCTTCTAACTCTACCAGCTCAGCACGCAAGGCTGCTAACGAACCAAAGCGCTCTTTTTGCGTAGCCGGCGGACCACCGATTGCTTCCATGCTCAGTTGCTGCTCAGTATAAGCCTCTAAAATAAATACCCCATTTGGCTTGAGCGCTGGTGCAATCTGCGCATGGACGTGCTGGCGTATGGCTGGCGGCAAATGCGCCCAGATAGCAACGATACCGTCCCACTGTGCTTTGCCAAACTCATAGTCAGCTAAATCAGCAACTTGAGTGATAATATCAACGCCTCTATCTTGCGCCAGCTTTAATGCTTTATTCAAACCTACGTCTGACATATCCACGGCGGTCACTTCGTAGCCTTGCTGCGCCAAAAATACCGCATTTCTGCCTTCGCCTTCAGCCAAACACAAAACTTTGCCACCTAGCGGTATTTTTTGAAAATTTTCTTTTAAAAAGTCATTGGGCTCGGTACCAAAAATATATTCTGCTTCGTCATAGCGCTCGTTCCACATAGTTTTTTCCTTTTTACCTTGTTGTTCTTTAATTTTTGCTTAGGCTATTTGTTGTTTAGTGATAAAGTCTTAGGCTGTAATCTCGCAGCTAGTGTGCTGTTATACCAATCCCAATAATTAAAGTTGCGCCCAAGTACGAGTAGTTAAAGACCGA
>CAUPWW010000005.1:0-207285 GCA_963515535.1 uncultured Psychrobacter sp. | reverse complement strand
TTGCGTTCATTTGCGTTCATTTGCGTTCATTTGCGTTCATTTGCGTTCATTTGCGTTCATTTGCGCAAATAAAAAAGCCCACCTAAATTAATAGATGGGCTTTGTTGGTTTTTTCTGCGCTACTTTACTCGAGTTTTCACACAGTCCCGGCGACCAAGCCAACATAGCTAGTATAGCAGCTAAACATAGCTAAATGCCGCTAAAGGTAGCTATTTTGGATATTTTGACCACGGTAGCTGATAATGCGGACCGTCTTTAAATTTTTCCCAATCCCCACCCCATTCGATTGTCACGCCTACATCTTTAGCAGCTTGTTTCACTGCTGCTGCAAGCGGATGGTAATATTTCCAGTCCCATGTAACTTTGCCGTTTTCATCAAGTGCGAATAAGTCCACAGCATGCCCTGTTAAATGACGGCTATTCATTGTCTTGGTAGCGCCTTGTTTATATAGCTCTTTTTGCCGTGTGATTGAGCGCAGACCTTCACCGACACTAAAATCAATATCTGTTATTTCAATAGCTCGCTTAACGACTTTGACCAAATCAGGATGTAAACCTTTTAACCGGTCCAGTGATTTTTCTGATAGCTTATACTTACCTGTCGTCTCAACCGGCTTATCTTCTTTGTTCACCGCGTCTTTATCGCTATGCGCTTTGCAATGAATAGCAGCCTCAGCCATAGCGTAAAATCCAGCATGGGCTTGATTCCCCCATGTGCCGTCCACTTCGCCGTCATAAAATCCATGCAATTTCATAGTAGCTTGCAGATTCTTAATAGTAGATTCTTTCATAACTCACCTTTCTATAGGTATAAAAAAGCCCCAATTAAGGGGCTGTGTTTAATCTTTATATTGTTTACGATGCTGCATATATGCCGTGTATCGCGTCATTAGTAGCAGTAATAGAACCCATGCAACCGACCACAGCACACGCGCTGTTGTGTAACCCCATGAGCCTGTCCATACGTCATCATCTGCTAACCACGGCGGGTATCGCGTCACCGCTGCGAATGACAGTAGGGCAAACACTGACCAGCCCAGCGAGCCAATAAAGATAATCATGCTCTCTAAGACGGGCGTGTATGCCTTGCGGTTGAAAACGTCCATCTTGCTTACTAACACCATTAATCCTGTGGCGGTGGCCGCAAGGCTAATGATAAAATCAACGTAAATCGGTATCATCTTGTGACCTCCGTTTGTAATCTTTGTCAACTGGAAAGCGATTGTCTATCGTGTGACGACTCACGCGGTTAAACCAGCCATTTAATCTGTCTTGGTTGCTAAGGTAAACCAGCGCACCTGCGCCAATGGGTGCGCTAAATAGCGACGCGCAAAACGCCCAAAACGTCAATGCGCCTTTGGGCGGCTCCGAGCCGCTAGCAATCAGCGAGCATAGAGCAACACCGCTGAATAGCCCTAGCACGATTTTTGCAAACATCGGCGCGTAAAACTTATTATCAATATCCTCAATGCGGACAAACGACGCACAGATACCACCTGCTAAACTAAATACCCAAACGCCGAGCCATGAAAACAAAAAAGGGGCGCTAAAGTTACGCCCCTCCATTGCGATTGCCGCTTGTACTGACAGCGGATAAGACGCGGCTATAGCAATGAGACATACCCACCATAGCCGCGCTATTTTGATTTTTAGCATTGTCTCTCCTAAATTTTGGTAATAAAAAACCGCCCTATTCGGCGGTATTGTCTGCTACTCGTTTTCTCTCTGCTTCCTTAAAAGCATTTTGTGTATGTCTGTTAATTGCTTGCTGCAATTCTTTGAAAACATCAACGGACAATAAAACAAAAGAGTTATCTATTGTTTTCCACTCTATCGGCTCGTAGTTATCTAAAGCAATCATTCCTGCGATATTTGCGTATTGCGTTAATGACTGATTATCCGTTTGGAATACTTTGCCCGTCGATTCAACAAAAACACCCGAAGATATTTTATTAGAGCGTTCATTTTTTAAAGACTCCCATTGCTTGGCTTGCTGTGATTCAAGGGATTCTGGAACCATGACCCACTTGTCGTCTACCCACCGCCAAACACTTTGATGGTCTGGCGGTGGTGATAATGTAAAGTCATATTTATCATTTAAATTACGTTCAAGTAGCTCAGCACTGATAGTTAATTCATGTGAGAATACCAAACTCTTTTTATTATACACGTATACTTTCATAACTATTTCCTATCATCTTTAGCACCCCTGACAATTAAGCATCTATCTGTAATTGATACTCGTATATCACTTTCTTTAGTATTTTTTATATACAGTACTACAGTATATTTATTTATACCTTTTGGTGGGCTATCCACAATAGGTAAAAACATGTACTGAGGGAATGTGGTCGTTCCACCTGAATTTAATGTATATTCCCTTTCTTTCAGTAGTACATCATTTCTTAGTATTTTTAACACGAGTGTAGGCGGTGCACCGTATCTATATACCCTCATGCTAGTGTATGCATAGTCTACAATTACTGTGCCTCCTGCGGAATCTATATCTAATTCTGCGACAATGTAATCAGTTTGAGCTATATTAAAGTGAGTTTCAGGTTCTGCAAAAAACACACCAGTTACTGTAATAGCATTACCTGCAATCTGCAACGTATCAACCGCAAGGTTTGCAATCTTACCGCTTGTCACTGCTAGATTGTCAATCTGTGCCGACTTAACAGCTAGATTATCAATCTTTGCTGTTGTCACCGCAAGGTTATCAATCTGCGCCGTTTTAATAGCACCATCTTTGATTTGTATCGTATCAATAGACGCACGAGGCGCATAAAAGTTACGAGCATAAACCCCAGCCGGTACAGTTACGCCGTCAATCACTTGCGGATTAGTCAGCACCATAAATGGGCTAGTACCATTAACATCGTTAGGCTTGCCGACTGGTGCAGATATACTAAATCTATCAGCACGCACATCAAACGCACTTGTAGCACCATCGTTCATCAAGCCAAAGCCTGATACCCTGCCACCTGCATCAAGTTTGACGGTATATTGCGCTTGCATACCGTTGATGGTTGATTGCGCTGTCTGTATGCTTGCTGTATTACCTGCCACTGTTGTTTGCAATGTACCAACCGATGTTGCTGTGGCATTGGTTTTCGATGTTGTGGCTGTCAGCTCGGTTTGTATCGTTGCGATATTGCTTGTCGCAGTATTTGCTTTGCCTAGCGCCTCGGTTGCTGTACCTTGTGCGGCATTAGCGGCTGCTTGAGCGTCTGTTGCTGCTTTATCGGTTACGATTGACCATGCGCTGCCATCCCAGCGCTTAGGCGTGTTTTTACCTCCTGTTGTATCAATCCATAAGTTTTGCGCTAATTGTTTAATAGCTGCTGGCGTAGTTGAGCCAAAGATAACCTCGCCTTTATTTCCCGCTGCTGTCGCTGCTGCGTTGGCGGCAGTTTGGGCGGTCGCTGCATCAGCTTCGGCTTTGTCAGCTTTAGACTGTGCTGTGGCAGTTGATGACTGCACGGTATCGACACGTTGCGACAGTGCTGTATCTGCGTTGGCGCGCGCAGTTGACTCGCTTTGTATTAAAGCCGTGTTGTCAGATACCGTTGCTGTGACGGTGTCAATGCGAGTGCCCAGCGCCTCATCAGCCGTTGTTCTGGCTGTTTTTTCACTGGTGATTGACGCAGTATTGCCTTCCGTTGCAGCTGACAGCATATCAACACGAGTAGACAAGGCGCTATCGGCATCAGCTCTTACTTTTTGCTCGGTTGATATCAGTGCAGTATTGTCATTAAAACTTGCATTTAATATATCAATGCGCTGACCTAATGCAATATCATCTTCGATACGTGCGCTTGTTTCAGACCATACGCCAACTAAAACTGTGTCGTCCCCAGCACTAACCGTATCATCCCCAGCCATTAGCGGATTGACTTGGGCAAAAACACCATCAATCTTGGTTGCATTGGCAGTTGTCGCGGTGGTTAGCGTTTCATAATTACTGGTGATGGATGCCGTGTTGTCATCCGTTTTAGATGACACCGTATCAATGCGAGTAGATAAAGCGCTATCAGCATTGGTTCTGGCGGTCACTTCACTACTAATAGCGGCCGTATTACCGTCGCTTTGAGCCACCACAGTATCGATGCGGCTTGATAGTGCGGTGTCTGCATTGGTGCGAGCAGTAACTTCGGTCTGTATCGCTGATTTGTTTTCACCGCTTGATGCCGTCACCGTATCGATGCGCTTGCCCAGTGCTTCGTCTGCCGATGTTCTGGCTGTTGTCTCAGTCTGTATGGCGGTTTTATTGCCTGCTGATTCAGCGGTAACCGTATCGATACGAGTAGAGAGTGCGCTATCAGCATTGGTTCTGGCGGTCACTTCACTACTAATAGCGGCCGTATTACCGTCGCTTTGAGCCACCACAGTATCGATGCGGCTTGATAGTGCGGTGTCTGCATTGGTGCGAGCGGTTACTTCACTGCTAATAGCTGCTGTATTGCCATCAGTCTTGCTAACGAGAGTATCAACGCGGCTATTGATAGCGGTATCTGCGTCTTTACGCTGTGTTACTTCTGTTGAGATGCCCTCATTAGCAGCCAATAAACCTGCGGTCCGCGCTTGCTGCTCTGCGGTAATTTTGTTATTTGCATCTAAAACATCGGCGATACGCGCGTCGCGCTCAGCAGTGATAGCGTCATTAGCTGCTAGTATTGCATCAATGCGAGCTTGCGTTTCTGCAGCGATGGCTTTGTTGGCGGCAATAATTGCAGTTTCATTGACTGCAATTTTATCAATCTGGCTAGTTAGGGCTTGATCGAGGCTACTACCGGTTATCTGACCTTGGATTAAGTCCAGCACTTTGTCAGCACTTTGGTCTGTTGTCGCGCTAACCCAAGTCGTCCAGTCGCTGGTGTTGCCAAGCTTATCGACGATGCGACCACGATAGTGCTGTGTCAATCCGCCTTGCAGTCCGTTAATCGTGTGAGTATCGGTACTGTATGCAAACTGACCCAGGGTTGCGACATTAACATCAGGTGCAGAGGCGACTTGTATCTCTGTATAAGCCGTGTCGTCACTGCCTGGTGCAAACATCCAATCAATGCGCATACCAAAGAGCAAGCCAGTTGCTTTAATTGATAGAAGTTTTGGTGGTTTGCCTGCTTTACCAGTAATGGCAGTGAGCATTGATGTTGTCGGTTTTGAGATGGCATCAAATGCTGATACAGCGCGAACACGCGCCAGATAATTACCACTGTAAACGCCGTCTATTTCAGCTGAAATATTGCCCGTGCGTGGCAGCTTAATCCAGTCGCCATCATCTTTACGCCATTCAACGTCGTATGCGACCGCATCTTTAACTTGGCTCCACACGATAACGAATGTGGTGACGTTTTGTGCTTGTACTACGCGGTTACGTGATGACACCGTGACACTATCCGGTGCTTGGATGATATACGGATTAAACGGCGGTGCTGGTGGGCGCGGCTCAATAATGGTGCCATTATCGATTTGCGCATAGAGCCCCGCGTCATATTGCAGTGCGGTGTACGTGTATTGCGTTCTATCCTCGTTTTCTGTGATTGATAGCACGATAAATGACATGGTTGGTAGCTCATCGCTATCAACTGCCCAGACATTTTCTGCGGCAACTGGGTCAAATGGTGTTTTTACTGTGATATTGCGTCCAGATACGCTTAAGATTTCACGCGTTTGAGCGCGGCCAGACTCTAAGTTAACGCTTAATCTGTCGCCAGTGGTTGCAGGGACGTCATCACGATCAATAGTAATGACGGTACGGTTTGCATTAACTGCTGATATGCGCCCGCCGTTATTAACGCCAGTGAACATCATATCTGCAATATCAACACGGTCACCGACGGTCGGTAGTGAGCCATCCAGCCCCATCGTAAATGTGACGGTTTGCGTGCGGTTTTGTTCAGAGAGTAATGCCGCCAGTCCTGCGCGGTATGCTTGCCCCTCGCTGGTACAGCCGACAACTGGCATCTCAAGTGGGTTAATGCCGTATTTTGCAATCGCACGCTCATTGCGCACCATTACATAGTCTGTCTCATAGTTGTTTTCTGGGTTTGACCATGCTACTTGCGCGACCGTATGACGATCATCAATGGCGGTGCCGCTTTTAATAAAGGCGCCGTCAACCACGTTTGCGCGGGTGATGACATAGTCGACATCGCGCGGGGTATCTGCATCTAAAATGATCTGTGCGCCATTCCAAAAACTCATGCCGCGAAAGATAGCGGCGATATGTTGCAGCACTTGGTATGCTTGCTCATCGACCTGCAAATACAAATTACAAGTGAAGCGCGGCTCAGTGCCGCCTTTACCATCGCTGACTGGCTCATCACAGATACGCGCGATATGAGCAATGGCCCATTTATTAATCATAAATGGCTTTAAGCGGTCGCCAAGGCCATAGCGATCATTGGTGATGAGGTCGTAATACACCCACGCAGGGTTGTTGGTATAGTCTGTTTTAAGTTCACCAGTCCAAATGCCCGCGCTGGTACGGCTAACAGGGTCATAATTGACAGGTACTTTAAGATAACGGCCGTACATATCAACCGTCATTTTAGGGATATTGCTAAACGCACGCGCATCAAACGATAGATACAGCAAGGCCGTATGCGGATAACGTAGTTTGGCATCGATAATCTCAGCGATGCTATCAATCTGCATCTGATTAAACTTGCGCTCATTGTCGCCATCAGCAGTGATTTTACGCACACGAATTTGCCAACCTTGCTGTGCTTCTGGCAGTTTGATATTGTGCGTGCGCTGATAGCGCCCCGAGGTTTTGGCTTTGATGCTGGTATCGAGTACTGTTACATAGCCATTGCCGTCGGTTTGGACATCAATCGCATAATCAACCTTGGTACCAATGATGTCATTTTTATCAGTCGTGTCGCTGAGGCGTGACCAAGATACATTGACGTTGGCGCTAGATAATTGGGTATTGGTGATGGTGCGAATCCATGGCGTACCGCTGCGAAGTATCGTACCAATACCAATCTCACTACTGAGACTTGGCAGCCCTGCAATGTGCGTTTGGTCAACCGTACCGTGGCGGATTTCCCATTCGACGTTTTCAAAGTTTGGATTGCCGTCAGCATCCAATAGTGGGGTGCCGTCCAGCATAATACTGGCCGCGCCATCGACCAAGCCTTTGACTTCACCTTCCGATAACGCATACAAAATCTTAACCTTACTGATAGAGGCGACATCGTCTTTGGCAATAGACGGCTGGTGCGGTTTTTCCTGGCCGGCTTTGGCGCCTTTAATTGCTAATAATGACATTACGTATCCTCATTGACGATCATCATACTAATAACAGCACCGCCCCAGTGGAAGCGGCCATATCCAACGGCGACAGGATTGCCTTCAGCAACAGTAGTGACAGCGCCACCAAATGCATAACTGGGTTTATTGCCGTCCGGGTCTTGCGGAGTGATAGTAGGTCGAGGCATAAGTAGTGTTGCGGCACCGCCAAGTAACATACCACCGCCAGCCGCAATCATGGCTGGGTTGCCGCCACTAAAACCAATTAGTGCTACACCAGCAATAACCTGAATCCAGCCCATCGCGTCACCGCCTGCACCAGTAATTTTGGGTACGATACGAATGACTTTTGCACCCGTTTTCATCTCAACCTCATCAGCGCCAATGTTGTTATCATCATTAAATACGGCGAAAAAAAGACCGCTCTCGTGGGCGGTCATCATAAACCTTCTAAATCCATCGACTTCGTAGCTCAGTGCCTCGCAGGCTTCGCGGGGCGACGCCACATCAAACTCAAATGACTTGCCAAATTTTTCGGCTAAGATGCCGTGTAGCTCGATGCGTCGAAGCATGATTACCTCACATTAATGATTTGTGGCGCACGATGATCGCGCTGCGCTCTTGCCAGACATTGCCGTAAATCTCACGGCGCGAGCGGCGGCGGTATGGATGATGCAATACTAAGTGATCGCCAATAACGGTTTCTGATTTCTCAGATAGCAATTGACCATCACCCCCTAAATAGATAAGCGCGTGATTGACATGGGCGGTTGGTTGCACGCGGCACAAGATGACATCGTGGCGCTGCAAGTTATCGACTTGGACAAAGCCTTGTGAGGCAAAGTTATCGACATATAAATCCGCGTTGGCGGCGTTTTCCCACCAGCGGTCCAGTCGCTCAAAGTTATCAATCTCAATATTCAGCTCACGGGCATAGTAATCTCGCACGATACTAAAGCAGTCCAGTACGCCGTGGATGTATTCACGGTTAATTAACGGCGCAGTATATGGTTTGGCCTTATGGACTTTGATATCTACTTCAGGATAGCTGGCAATCACCCATGGCAGCCCGTGTAATGGCATCTGCAAAAGGTCGAACGTACTGGGCTTGGTTGAGCCGTCAGGATGGCTATGTACAATCGCTTCTATTTTACCGAACGCCTCAGCGGCGACGATATCGCGCGGACTGATAACAAACTCATTGTCGCTATCAGCAATATTTTCGCATTCGATATAGATTCGATTAACAACCACACCGCAAGATTCCCTGGGATAACAAGCTGCCGCGTGATTGAGTATTGCTTCGCGTGTTTCTTTTAAAATATACATACGGGTTCCTTATCGTCGGCCTATCATCGATGCAGCTGGGAATCCACCAAACGAGAGTGGCTCATGCTCGCCAAAACGCAGCTTACAATCACTTAAACAGCCACCGCATTTATCGAGCGCGGGATTATCGGTTGGTGTGCCATCCTCAGTAAACATAGCGGTACCTGTGTAGCCGCATGATTCGCCGCGATATTTGCCTTTGACCGCCCAGTCGCAATACTTAGTAATCGTGCGACTAGGTATCATCTTGCGCTGGGCGGTGAGCGGCGTTGATAACTCAAACGCCACTGAGCTGTCTTGCTCGCTTAGCGATTCGTGGGTCTTTTGATTGATGGTCCAGTACTGGTCAGTATATTGCTGACTATCAGCTGTTGGATTACCTGCGCCGAAGTTTGCTGCGTCAAGATATTTTGCTAATACATGGATAACGCGGAGCTCTGCGCCAACAAAGTCGCCGTAAAAGGCGCACAACGCCGTGACTGCGCCATTAATACCATCGATGTTATTTCCAATAATAAGCGTTGGCGCAGATGGTCTGCCATCACCGCGAATCTCCAACCCATCAGTTTGGATGGCGACCGGAGTGTATTTTTGGCCTTGCCAAACGATGTTTCTAAAAAAATCAGTCTCTGTAGGACTTTGCGTATAATCTGTACCAGCCAAGACTGTGGTGTCTCCCGCTAGTGTTTCCGTGCTGCCGGCCCACTCAAATAACTTGCGCCAGTCTTCAAAACTCACATGGCCGTGCCATCGCAATATGCCGCCGCCTTGCTTGGTAGCATCTAATTCATATAGTGTGACAAGCCCTGTAACCGATAACTTTTGTAGGTCAGATGAAAGCATGTTATAGCCCCAGCATTGATTTCTGTTCTTGGCCCCAGGCGCGACATGATTCTGCATATTCTGCGTACTCGTCGAACTCGACGGAAGGTGCGCTGCGTAATTGCTTAATCTCATCGGTGATGCTGTAGCGTTCGGCAATCTTTGCTTTGACGCGATCATCGATGAGCTGCACATGCGTTGACTGTGATTTAATCAGCTCTCGCAGATCGTCATTCATTACCACTGGCTGCACAGTGTCTACAATTTCATCCGGCTGATTGATGGGCAAGTCCGCATCATCAGGCACGCTAACATACGTCACCCCATCGATTGTACATAACTCCACTGATCCCTCCGGAGCGTCCAACTGCTTGGTAGTGTCTTTGGTGATAAATTTTTGGTAGCTCACAATATAAGCCATGGTTTTGTTGCTCCGTATAATTTAGTAGATGTTGCAGTGAATGGGTTTTTGAGGCATGCGCAAGATGCGATATAACAGATTCCAGTTTATTGGCCCTTACAGCTTTTCTAGTCTTGTATAAGCTGTGCTTCCTAATAAACCTGCCGCTGCGCCAGGTTCTATAGCCACAAAAGTTAACGCCGCGTTTGGTATTGGCTATCGTTGATCGTGATAGGGTCAATTTGAGCTCATTTTCTACAAAATCTGTCAGCAATTCTCTGTACTTCAGTGCTTGCGCGCGGGTCAAGCCAAACAATAAGAAGTCGTCAACGTAACGACAATACCCAGCTGCTGGCTTCAGCACTCTAGTGGCGTAGTGGTCTACAGGATTCATGTATATCAACGCAAACATTTGCGACAACAGATTCCCGATTGGGATGCCTTTGGGTTCGGGATAGTCCGCAAACAACATCATCAAATCGACCAAGCGCTGATCCTTAATCTTCTTCTCTAGCAATTTTCTAAGAGTCGGTCTGTCTATGCTGTAAAAGAACTTCTTTATGTCTAATTGTAGCGTGTAGGTATTGGGGCCGGCTCTTCTGAGCGCGTCTTGCGTATAGTCGGCAGCCTTGTGTGTGCCAAGCCCAACACGGCAAGCAAATGACTGGTCTATAAAGGTTTTATCAAATATTGGCATAACTCTTAAATAGATTGCATATTGCACAACACAATCTCTAAATGCTGGGGCATATATCTCCCTCTTTTTTGGCTCATGTACTACAAATCTAAAATAGGGTCTTGGCTTATAGGAGTTGTTTGCCAACTCTTCTTGTAATTCGTTTAGCTCGCGGCCTAGGCTTTTTTCAAACTGAAAACACCCACGTCGACCACCTTTGCTTTTCTTTGCGCCCAAATAGCCGTCCCATAATGATTCGGCTGAGACTACGGATTCGTATAAATTACCAACCCTTTTCATAACAATCCTTAAAAAAGAACCCGTCTGACTTTCGCGTGCGCTACTAGAAAGACGGGTTTAAACCGATTTCGCTTAAAGCAGGAAAACGTCTCCCTTGGCACCAGTCGGCAGCTTGCCGATTTAGGTGATGCCGAGTCCGCCCGGACACCGATGTTGTTGTTGCTGTTCGTCCGAGAATTGTTGCAATTGACCGTCCAGACACCAGCATTCGTGCTGTTGTTCCAGTTGCCGCCCACAATCGGGCACATATTAAGACGCCTCCCTTTTTGGAGCACCTTATTGTTTTAGTGATTTAATCCAACCGCCGATTATCTTGCCGATCTCATCGATACTTGCTGATATCACAAGATAAAGTTTGGCATTTAATTTTTGCACAGACATCTTTTCGGTCTTTGGATGACCGAAATAGGACAGCTCGAACGCAAGCCTAACTTGCATTCTGAGCTGCTCATGCTTGATGTCTAAATTGGTAAGCGTCGTCTTCTTGTGATAACGCTTTTGCGCTTCGACGATGTAGTCATACATCTCGTAAGCGGTTTGTCTTATTTTAAGCGCCAAGCCATGCTTCTCATGGCTTGGGAAATGATTAAGATAGATATTTAGAAGCTTCATCGTTTGAATGAACTTCTTATCTAAATTTGACTCGCTGTCTACTGCCAACTCAAACTCCTTCGCTATCGCTCAGTCAAACAGGGTACAAGGCCGCCCGGACACCGAAGTTGTAGTTGCTGTTCGACCGAAAAAAGTAGCAATGGACCGCCCAGACACCAGCATACGTGCCGTTGTTCCAGTTGCCGCCCACAACCGGGCACAAGTGCTCAACTCGATTGTCGTAGAAGCGGTCGTTGCCAAATATGTTGGTGCCATCTGAGCCGCCAAGTTGGGGTATGCCTGCGCAGGATGCCGACCAAGCCAGACCACTGTTGGCGCTTGAGAATACTTGCTTGGTTGTCGAGCCGATGGCAAAACTGCGACTCTCGCCTGTGAGTTCACCATAGCTTGCACCTAGCGAGTCATAGCTTTTGGTCATTGCAGCAGTGCCCCACGCGTCGGTCGCAAGCGTTACCCCGCTTGTGAGTGCTGACGCTTTAGCACTGGTTTTTAAGATGTAAAAATTACCGTCTGTCTGCGTCAACCCTAAAGCCACTTCGTACATATTGCCGTTTAAGTCTGCAACGCCGCTGTGCTGGCCGTTGTGCGTGGTCTTGGCAAATGGTTTTGCTGACCCTGTTTTGCCCGCTGTTAAGTAGCCGGTCTCTTCATAGATAACGCTCGTGTCGTTTACGTCGCGCAGTGCGTTGTTATTGCACCCTTTAGGGTAATTGGTTACACCAGACGCATCGTACCAAGCGCACGCCGCCGTGCTCGTTGCTGCTTGGGCATGAGCCATGCTAAGCAACGATAGCGCGCGCTGGATAAAGATGGTCGTCGGGAAGAAGTTTGCGCCACGGGTTTTGACAGCATCGATTGATCCAGCTAGGTTGTTAGCAGGGGAGCCAGTCAATCCACTGAATGGCGCGTTGGCACTAGATGACGACAGTGGAATGCCGTTTTTGATAGAGCTTGCTTTGCCTGCGTTGTTACTCGCTTGATATTTGTCAACAAAGAAGCCGTTTTTTAATTGGCCATCGTCATAAAAAGCGCGATGAATTGCGTAACCTGCACTTTGTGCCGCTGCAATGCTTGCGAATGCCTGTTTTGACTTAACGTCGCATGAGTTAAGACCGTGAGTCGCGTAACTAGGATTGCTTGCATGTCCCCAGCGATAATAGAACATGGGGACATAGCACATCACCGAGCCATCGCTATATTGATAGTTGCCGTAATTACTATGCCCCTTGATGCGCGTGCCTTCCATCTCTGACATGCCAGGCGGTAGGTTGGTTGTAATGCCAATACCAAATGATATCGATCCTGCAACGCCAATGTCTTCAAATGTCGGAATGACGGTATCAGTAAACAGCTTTTGTGATATCGCTGTCGTTGTCGATTGTCCAAGCTCAGAGGTCACTTTAGGTATCAAGGCTTTGACGTCTGTAAATTCAGCTGCTACCGCATCAAAATTGTCGTTAACCTTGCCATTACTGGTCCGTGCGCTGTCGCCGCCGATGCCTTTGGGCTCAGCACCAAGGTTTATTTTTTGTATTTGCATACCAATCCTTAAGTATTATTAAACTGCTCAAAGTTGAGCGTGATTTGCCAATGATCGCCTTTGCGCTGCGGTATCGATACACCGGCGCAGGTATATTGTTTGGTGTTGCCGTGCGGGTCGGTAATTAAGGTATAAATACTTGTTTGACGTTAAATGAGACTTGCCACACATCAGCGCCTAAATGATTCCTGCTGATATTGCCGTCCGTTCGATAGGTTTTCGTTTCACCGTCAATCGTCATAATGAACGGGGTCACGCCCTTATGGTCAAGCAAAAATTGCCTGACCGCTTTGGTTTTGTCGCTCCGCCCTTTCACACTAAGCGGCCAACTCTCACGCGCATTATTAATGCCGATACTCGATACTTGCTCATAACCATCGCCAAACTGCGTGACGTTGGTTTTAAGCTCGATTTCCTCAGTTGCACCTGCATCGACGCACCATGTAAACGTCCTAAGCATAAAGCATACCTCCTTGACGTTTCTCTTTGCGTAACGTGTCCATAACCACAGCTTTGATACCGTTTGCCATGTCACGTCCCATTCGTTCGTTATCGCCCGATACTGAGCTATTGCCCTGCGCATCTACTGTGACCGTGATATTCACATCACCGCCAACCTTATCACCTCGGCGCATCGCATTAAGATTATCAACCCCAATACGCTTAGTAGACTGAGCATCAAACACGTACTCACGGCCATGGACAACCCCTGCAATATCATTGACGCCTGCATTACCTGTGTAACCGCCCTTTTTAAAGCCTGCTGATACCGCTTTGATGTTGCCCATAATGTCAGCGCCTTGGCTTATGGCTTGCCCGATTAAAGGTATGTTGGCAGGAAAACCAACGGCCATGGCTTTTGCTACTGATTGCTGAATAGCTATAGCGGATTGTGCAATGGCAAAGCCCTTTTCAACGGCAAACAATGCTTTGTAGATGCCTGACTGCTCACCAGCAAAGCCTTTTGCCAACCCTGCTAAATCACCAAACAGCGCCTCGCCTTGCGTTAGCATGAGATTGCGTTTAGCGTCTTGGTAGCTTTGCTCAACTGCCATTCTTGCTTCTGCCGCTTTTTGCACTTCGTCGGTATGTAGTTGCTCAAACTGACGAACCACCTCTAATCGCTGCTCATAATCGGCCTGTATTTTACCAATTGGCGTTTCTTGCTCGATACCTCCGAGCATTTTATCTAAGCCTTCGCTCGATGTTTCCTTAGCTTTTTCAAGTTGTGCAAATCGCGCCCTAATAGCATCGGTCGCTTTCGCGGTCATGCCTAATTGCTCAAGCGCTCGTGTTTGCTCGATTAGCTTATCGGTTAGCTCTTGCGTCACGCCTTTGTATTTCTCGGTATGCTCAATATCGTACATGAGCGAAGCAAGCGAGCTATTATTGCCAAACAAGGCTTGTTGCTTGATAAGACCGTCGATACTGTCTTGCACTGATTTATTGGCATCTGCGAGCTTTTTAGATAACTCTAGTTGCTCTTTGGTCTGCGTTAATGACATTAGCTGACTGGTATCAGCGCCGCCAAACTTACCGACACTAATATCATATTTAAGCGCAGCGACTGGGCTATCATTGCCAAATAATGCAATCTCACGCTTTAAGTTTTCCACGCCTGTTTTGACGGCCGCCACTGCTTGCTCAGCCATCTTTTGTGCTTCGGTTTTAACAGCCTTTGCGCCTTTCTTGATGCCGACTGCCATACCTTCGGCTGTTTGCTCGCCGACTTTCTTCATTACCCGTGATGGGCTACGAATATCGAGAACACTTTTGGCTTTAGCAACTGCGCTTGATGCCATGCTACTGATTGCGGTAGTCACACCACTTGCGCCTGACTTAATACCGTTGACCAAGCCCGTAACAATGTCTTTGCCGATTTGCAGCATACGGCTAGGCAGCTCTTTTAACGTGGTGACGATAGTGTTTTTGATATTGATAATTGCGCCACGGGTATTAGCCACTCCTCTATCCCAAGCCGCCTGCATAGTTGCAACCGTGTTTAATACATAGCTTTTTATCTTATTAAACTCAGCGTTAAGCCCAGCGCTGATAGCAGCCCAGTTTTTAACGACTAGATAACCACCCGCCGCGATTAAGGCGATGGCCGCAACCACCGCAAGTATTGGACTGGTTAAGACAGCTAGCGCCGCATTAAACGTCCAGGTTGCTGCTGCTGCCACACCTGCTGCCACTGACCAACTTGCGGTTGCCACAGTCATCACACCTGCTTGCACCGCCGCCGCTGCCGCCTGTACTTTTAATAGTATCAATGGCGCATTGGCTGCAACTAAGGCCACTGTGAGCGCACTTACTGACACGCCCAAAGCAATAAACATCGGCTGATTTTCACTAACAACGCGTTTTATCTCATCCCAGTTTTGATAAACCAGTACGCCAGCAGCCAGCAAAATACCTAGACCGATAACCGTTAAGCCCATCGTGCTACCCAACGCCGTATAAGCAAGCTTTAAGCCATCGACAGTGCTTTTTGCAGCATTAACACCATCAGCAAAAAGCTTTAACCCAACAACAGAACCAAGAAAAGCGCCACCAATGGTCACAATCTGCTTAATTAGCTCAGGATTCTCAGATACCCATATACTCATCGTAGCGATAAAAGGCGTTAGGGTGTAAAGCAAGTCATTTAATGCAGGGATAAAGGCGTCACCGATACCAGCAACCACGCCATCTATATTCTGCTTAAATAACTTCATTTTATTTGCAGACGTTTCGCTAATTTTTTTAAACTCAACATCCATTGAGCCAAAATAATCTTTGGTTGTGTTGACCGTTTCACCAAGCATTGCCCAGTTGTTTTCTAATACGCCGACACTACCAGCAAGCATGGTTAAGTCGTCACCAAACTCTTTACCGATAATCATAGCGTTTGTACCGATGCGCTCTGACTGGTCTAGTTTATTAATAGCCTCTAAGTAAGTAATAATCGCTTGTTTACCATCGGTTGCGACCAACTTACTAAACTCGTCAATATCTAAGCCTAGTTTCTCAAACCCTTTAATTTGTGACTTGGTGGCGTTATCCAGTGTTGAGAACGTAGTTAATAGCGAGTTGACCGCCGTTGATGCGACTTCGGCAGGCTTACCCATAGCAATCAATGCACCTGTTAAGCCTAATGTCGCGTCCTCTGTCAAACCAAAGACCTTAGCGACACCACCGACACGTTGCAGTGAATCAATGAGCTGGGCGGCAGTAGCAGGTGTGTTATTTGATAGCGTATTGATTGCATCGCCTAAACGATCAATATTTTCAATAGGGATTTGGAATACGTTAGCAATCTTTGCCATACTGTCAGCGGCTTGCTGTGCTGGTATATCAAAAGCCACACCCATCTTTGCCATAGTCTCAGTAAAGCCAAGCAAGTTTTCTTCGGCAATACCAAGCTGTCCGCCAGTAGCAGTTACGGCTGCCAACTCCTCAAACGTTTGCGGTATCTGCGTGGTCAGCTCTTGCAGACCTTTACGCATATTAGCTAAGCCGTCCTCAGCTGCAAAATCAACCGTTTTATTAATCTCTGCAAGTGCCGACTCCCAAGACTGAGCCTTGTTGATGGATAGCCCGATTGCACCTGCCAATGCCGCCCCTGCAATAGCGGCCGCCTTTGCCATGTTATCTAGTGACTTTCTAGCGTTATCATTGGCGCTGCCTAAATTACCAGCATCATCACTTGCTCGGCGCTGTCTGCGTCCTAAATCATCGGTATTGTCGCCCGTTTCATCTGACTGCTGCCCAAGCTCGCGTAATTGCTTGCGTAGCTCTTTAATGCGTTTTTCAGCGTCCGCACTATCAATTACGATACTAAGACGGCTTTCTTGTGCTTCAGCCATGACAGCGACCCCTTATTTTGGACATAAAAAAACCACCTAAAAAGGTGGCTTGATTAAAAATAATTAATTTTATTTGTATTCTGCGGTCAGTCGCTTGCCGTTATGGTCAAAGGCGCATACTGCCATGTGTTCCGATTCAGCATTGAATTGATTTTTTGCGTAAAACTTAAAGCCAACTAAGTGCTCGCCACCGTCTTCGTACTTCTTATGGATAATCTCACGAGTTTTTACATCAAACGAGCGTGGATTGCTCAACTGTTTTTGTATTGCCGTCTGACAATCTACTAAAACATCCATGCGAGTTTTGCCGCCTATGGTTGGATCAGGCTGATTGTCCGCCACTAGGGTATCTATTGGCGTAGCATTTGCAGGCTCAGGCGCGTTATCTTCAACTGCTTTTTCCGCCTTTTGCGGCGTGGCTGCTATCTTGTCTTGCTCGTTTTTAAGCTCTCTTGCGGCTTTATCATCACTACTCTCAAAAAGACCAGCAATAACGCCAATCACTATCATAATTGCGCTAAGAACAAACACCGCCTTTAGTGTTTTTATTATTACACTTTTCATTGTCATCACTCGCTTAGTAATCGCTAATAAGGTGCTGCCAAGTGGGTAGCGTTCCCACGATTCGGTAATGAGCCTAGGCAGCGTGGAGGGTTTAAACTCTATCTATTGCGCTATCCTTCCAATCGGTTGCGTCGTAACCCTCATAAGGGCTATAAGTTTGCGAATTATCCTTATCGCCCAAATAAACCCACCAACATTCATCGGAATCAAAAGAGAGTTCTTTTTTTGGTACAGCGTAAAAGTAAACATCACCTGTACTATCAACCGCTGCACTCTTAACCCAGTCAGGTGCGCCATCAAAAACCGCTTGCGTTAGCTGTTTCATTTCACCACCTCTCTATCTACGATACTTATAGCGTCCTTTAAATCACAAATCCAAACTTCCTTATCTCTAATACCTGATTCGCCAAGTACCCATGAGTATGACTCTACGCCATCAGGCGCATCACGCACGATAGCTCTCGACTTCTCAATGCCATGTACGTTTAAAATCTCATTCGCATCATCAAGCGTTTTAATATCTCTTTTCACAATCAATCCCCTAGCCCATGATTGCAACTCACATTACACTCACTTGAGCCGTAATGTTTATTTAGTTGTTGTCTAGGTTAGGCGGTTGCGGCAATGGAAACCAATATCTGATATTAGTTAACTCACCGTATAGGATTCCGTTATTGTCATAACCGAATTTATCACATATCGGCGCGTCTATCGAGGCAAAGTAGAAACCATCTCTATCTTGAGTATAGACCGCAAACTCTACATCGTCATTAGAACCCAGTGTCAGGCAGTAATCCTTTACCTTGGGCATTCTGTCATCAACGCTTATCCATTGATTGCTCATTTCTTCACCTCAATATTAGGCAACATAGGCTGCAACTCTTTTTCAATTTCTTTTAATTCTGTGCGCGTCTTTGGGTTTTTGACTTGACCAAAGAACCACAAGTTATAGCCGCTATCGGACGCGATTGCCTCACCTTGTTTCAAGATACCTGACTTTGCATTATGGCGCTCTAGCAATGTACCGATATTGCCATTCAGTTTGTCAGCCATGCGGTTAAATTCGTTAATGTAATCTTCTTTGAATTCAGCCGCCACTTTACCTGTAAAGCCCATAACCAAGAATACAAAACCGTCTTTGGTCATGTTAAACATTCGACGCACCTTGCCGCGTTCGTCTATAAAATCTGACGACGCAAAATTGCGTAGTGAGAATTCATGCGAGCAATCCATATTCTTAATAGCTCGCAGTATATCGCCGTGACGCTTACCAAATTTCTTAGCCACTGCTAATGACGTGGTTCTTGGCTCGCCGCCATCAATTGATACTAAATCGACATTATTAAAACTCAATGCTATACTACTCATTGTTAATACCTCTCGTTTAGGGTTAACAGCCTCATACATATCCGTCGAAAGTAATGTATGGGGCTTTTTTGTGCCTAAGTTTTCTCAAGCACATGGTTATAATATCATGTTATGATTGCAATGTGCAAACAATTAAGATATTATTTAACCATCATTAACCACCCAACTAGGATTTAACGTGTCTAAAAACGTACCTGTAACCTATAGGATACCTGCTGAGCTAAAAGAGCGACTAGACCAGTCAGCCGCGGACAACAACCGTTCAGCAAACGCTGAGCTTATCCACCGCCTTGATGAATCATTAAACAATACCGACCATGTGACTGATAGCGATATTCATCGTAAGCTAGATAAAATCTATATCGCGATACTCGAGCAAGGCAAGTAGTTGATTTTAAAGCCAACGCAATTTTGCGTCGGCTACCGATGTGCATATTCGCACATCACTCTACAAATATGCAGACCGCAACGGTCATCGAATCGGTGACCCTTCACCCCTGTTTTGAGGGTCAAGCCTTATCCGCAGCCTTCTTATTATTCTCTGCTACTTCATTTAATACCAAGTTATCAAGCTCAAAAATAATACTATCTAACACACTGCGAGGCACATCAATAGGATGCACACTAACAACGTCTGTGATGTTCTTTACGCTTATCGGCAGTGGTTGTCCCTCTGTATAATTGCGTCCTCTATCGACCAAATAGAACGTCTGTATAACGTCCTGAATGCTAGCATCAAAACTCGGCGGTTCTGGCACATCAAGCCCTAAATGCGCCATCACCTCAATATCAAAGTCTGTTAAGCCTGCGTACTCTTTTTGGTAGCGGTAGACTTCAACGGCTTTTTTTTAGTAGCTGCCGCCTGCTCTGCAAACTCGGCGCTCATTTCTTGGAACTGCTCAAAGACGTGGGTAGCAAATGCAAGGTTTTCGGCATCGTCACCGATAGACGCGCATAAGGCTGTAAAGTTATCGCCGTTGATAGGCGCAATTTCGCCGTCTGCTGTTTCAACGTCCCATTCTGTGATTAGGTACTCACCAACCAAGTAAAGCATCGCCTCACCTGTTGACAATACATCGGCATCGAAGTTTGCTTTGGCTAACGAATCCTTAGTTACCTTTTTATTGGCGCCATTCTCTTGAATCTGCCCCATAGCGGCGGCAAAGGCTTTATCTTGACCAACACGCATGGTTAGCTTAACAAGCCCCTTGTAGTCAATCTCACGCTCAACGGCTGCGAGGTTTTTAGGCTTTAAATCTTTTAGCTGAATAGCCATCTTTATAATCCTTATGCGGTAATCAGTTTAAGTGTCGGCGCGTCAGCAGGTGCGTCTGCATAAACCGTATAGGTTAATTGAGCTTGTAATATCTCGTTTCCGCCAGATGGTACGTCACCTGAGATTTGCGCCTTAGGAATAGTCAGCACGTAGGTATCGCCATCAGGGAATTTAACGGTAACTTCAATCTTAACCGGCGCACCAGTCAGTTGCTTATCCAGCATTGATTGCGTGTTTTTACTATAGGCTAGCGTTAAGCTGCCCGTCATATCAGCCATCATTTCTAGGAAATTAGAGCCGTATAGACCTGCGCCTAAACAGTTTTGACGTTCAATGTTGTTGTTTAGCTCAAAGCTAAATGCGGTAACACATGACACGCCCTTAGTTGTAACGCCATCAATTTTAATGTCGCTAACGCTTAATGAGGTTGCTTTAGGTGACGTTACAGCTGCTGTTGGCGTTACTGCACTGGCTGCTAATGATGCAGCATAACCACCACCCATAAAGCCAAACGTCATGCCGATAAAGCCGCTTTCAGGAATATCTAACGAGAAACTATTAACTCGCATACCTGACCAGTAGTGATACTGTGCAATATCCTTATGGTTTTTCTCGATAGCAAACTTAGTCACAACATCGCCGCCAAAGACTACCGTCTTTGTTTTGGTTGCTGTAGTCCACTCATTACCTGCTGCTGCTGCGATTAGGTCGTCATAAGCACCCTTAATCATTTCTACTTCAATATCGCCCTCAGCATTGGCAGACGTAACCATACCTGCTGTTTTCAAGCGACTATCGTTGATGGTTTCGCTATCGGTTAGCTCAACTGTGTTGTTCAGACTGTCCGACACACGAGGTAGGATTTTCCAACCTGTAAGGGGGACTACTGAAACATCGTCTTGTTTGCTATAACTTAATACAGCCTTATTTCCACGAGCCATAACTTTCTCCGGATGTAAAAAAGCCCACAATTAAGTGGGCATAGGTTTTCGTTAGGTATAAAAAAGCCCCTAAATCAATAGAGGCTTATTCAAAATTGGTTAGCTGTGGTTGCATTTGTCTTTCAACGTCTGCTATAGCTGCTTGTAGGCCGTCTCGTTTTCGCTTCCAGTCCGCCAAGCCTTTACCGCAGCTACTTGCAACTTCTTTTTCATCGCCAAGCGCCAGCGTCAAGATTGCATGTTTTTGCATCAAGCCCATTTGACCAGTCATCAGTAGGTCACGTGCTCGCAGAAACGCTTTAACCAAAGCCTGTTTGAATAAGCGCACCTTAGCGGTGTTTCTCATATATGTGAGCAGCAATGTTGCCTGATATTCGTCTAATACGGCAACTTCACTAACACCGCCGCCGTGCTGTCCTAATGGTCTTGCTTGGATTTCAAATCTGACCAAGTTTTCTTCTTCAAAATCAGCTTGGTATTTTTTAATCATCTTCATGACACTGGCGTGCTGAACTCCCAAACCTTCTGCAATAGCAAGGCTGTTTGTGCAAGCTGTGTTTTCTTCAATAATCACTAAATCATTCATTGTTTTCACCGTTTCTTTGCTCACCGTTCTGACTTAAAAAAAAGAGCTGCTGCAGGAACGGTGAAATAACCACAGCAGCAAACTGGTATAAAAAAAGCCCACCATAAGGTGAGCCGTGTTTGTTTGTATAATTTAATTAGCGTCGTTTATCCGCTTGATGGAAGTCTAACACCATGCCGACGATACACCATAGCCCACATACTAGAGCAGATAGTGAAATAACCGAGGGGAGTATATAACTCATAATCACTCGCTTATATCTAGTTTAGGCTCTTGTCGATACATCGCTTTTATCTCATTGATGCTCTTGTTATCAAAGAACGCTCTCAAGTACGGCATATCTTCTGGTGCGGAGAGCCATTCGTGTTGACGCCTTTTTAACGTTGGCTCGGTAAAACCAGTTACACCATCGAGTGTCTGCCAAGCTTCGTTATTGTTACGCCTCACCATCACAACAGGCGGTCGCTTACGAATCTTTAGCTTGAACAAGTGCGACAAATCTACTTTCTTCTTGGCTTTATACATGGCAATAACTCCCTGTTTTAATAGAGTTATTATACCACTTAATCAATCTTCATCATAAGTAAACGGCACATAAACCGTCGATAGATAGTAACCATTTTTATCACCATCGTTGGGCTTATTTACTGTATTAGCAGGGTCAGTCCAAAAGTTAGGCGCTGTCCATAAGCCGAACCACTCTTCAAGCGCATCTGTCAATTCAGTAATGCGCTTTGTACCACTATCCAACCGCTCGAATACATCAATCACAATAACGCCTGTGCGCCTCGTACACGGTTCTGAGCCTATACTGGCTACCTTATGTAGTACGAACTCAATATCGCGCAATCTGAGCCACTGACCGCTTAATGGTACTGGTGTATCAGGTTGGTTAGGGTAAGACTTTCTATCTGCAACCAACATAGGGAATTGAGCGAGCCTACTTGTCACTAGCTGCCTAACGTATTCCTTACTCATCGTCTGCCTCGTTTTTCTTTTTATCAAGATAATCAATGAATAAGTCAGCGGCTAATATAGCAAGCGTTAATAGTATTCTCATATCAATCTCCTTATTTTAGGCAATAAAAAAGCCCTCGTAAGGGCTTGGTTTTAGCGAGCTATTAGATGCTAGTGTCAATATTAACGCCAGTAATAATATATCTATCAGGTTTGCCTACGGTTTCAATTAACGCTATATCAACATCGACACGACTAACGTAAACACCGGTGTCTTTCTCAAACTCGCTAATAAGCCTTTCATTGGCAGCGCATAAATCTTGCTCTAGTTTCTTCTCTCTTGCGTGCAGTTCTTCGATGCTCATAATCAACCGTCCTTGTTTTCTGCAATCAATCTATCGACCGCTTGTTTTGAGTTTATTATATCACCGATACCATGCGCTTACGCCATAATAAACGACGGTAAAAACGCCGTTAGGAGCCTGTAAACTCCAACCCGCCTCAAGATATTTCATGTATGGCACTGCCGAGGTAAAGTAAACCGAGTGTAGCTTATCAGTAGGCATGGCATTGATAACACCCATACCCTCGGCCATTGCCCCTGCGCGACCTATTGTCTTACCTTTAACAAACGTCCAATTGGGCGCATCTAGCGCCACATTTACGTTTGATACCGCTTGTGTCGTATCAATAGGCATCTTATCCACTAGCGCAGTGTGCATATCAGTCGCAATATCCTTGACCCGCTTAACCGCTGCTTTCTCGACCACATCAGCGAAAAGGACTGGTGATTTATCCCACATGCAATCCCCTTAGCTGCAATATCCAAATTGACCGACTGGGGTCTTGACTAACATTCATCACGCGCCTGTCTTGATCATCAGCTGTGATAATGTCATCAACCTTTGGCGGTTGCGTCACCTCGATTTGTAAGCAGGTCAGCTTAACATCGGTTATATCAATCTGTGTGGCTTGAATTTCAAGCGTCGAGTAACTGCCAAATATGCCTCTACCTGTGTAATTGACATCAGGTGAGCCGACATACTGATCTTCTACTGGATCATAAACTCCGCCCTCACCTTTTCGCGTGGCAGTAAAGCTTGTGACCGTATCTTTCAATGGGTTGTCAAAGGCTTTAGGTAGGTGTTTATTGATAAGTGCGTTAATCATACAACCACCATACCTATGCCATTGACTTTTGGCTTAATCAGTAAGGCAAATAACTGCCCGTAGCTGGTTGAGTTTAGCCAGTCGTTAATATGAGCGACTTTATCGCCAAACTGTACCTCTACAGTATCAGCCTTAACTTTTGTAACGTATGGCTCAGTCACACCGCTAGTAGGTAGTAGTGTGAGTAAGTGAGCCGTTAGGTACGCTGTGGCAAGCTCTAGCTTGTCATCAGGTATATTGTAAGTCGTTATCAATAGCTCAGCATCACTCAATGCCGTTTGAATCTCATTGTCATTAAGGAATGACGGATAACGCGCTTTAAATGATGCTAAGTCCATGATGATTACTCTTGATTAGTTGCTAGTTGTTCTTCAATGGCTTGTGCGATTAGCAGCAAGTCGTCTTTTTTGTCTGTTTCTGCAAACTCACCGCCGTTTTCAGCAATGTAGCTTTGTAGCTCATCGACCTTCATTTTGGTTAATGGCTTAGGCTGATTATCCTCACTGTCGTTTACAGTAAGATATTCAGCATCAAGCCACGCTTTAGTCACATGATGCTTATCGTCAAAGTCTTTAACATCGACCGTTTGACCTGCATCAATCGCTTGGCCGCCTGATAATACCAAACGACCTGCACTGTTATTAGTTACCTGCATATTACACCCCGTCCATATAACGAACCGCGTCTTTATTGCGAATCTCAACACCGCCTAAGCGGAAAATACCTGGTACAACAAAGTTTAATGTGCCAGTTTGGAATGTTGGCAAGAAACGATGCGCCATTGGAATGTGCATCTTAACCACACGCGGATTGCGTGAGTAAGCCACAGCACGGTCATTACTACCACCAGTGGCCGCACCGGTTAGGCGGTTAATGGCGCGAATAGTTAGCGGTTGACCAGTCATAGCTGTGTAAGTGTTGTACTGCTGGATAAAGCTAAGCAGCGTACCACCTGACTTGTTAGCTAGCGGTGTGCTTGCTAAGTACGTGTAAGTTGCAAACGGCAATAGCAGCGTGTCAGCAGGTACAGTATAGCCCGTTGCTGTAGCAGTGCCGCCCAGCATCTTGTTTACGTCTTTTAGGATTTGGTCTTCGGTGGCAGTTGTCCAAACAGCGGTTGCCGCTTCAGTAGTCACACCTGCGGTATTAATCAAACCCTGCATACCTTTAGACGCATCACCAACCATTGCCACCTTATCAACAAAGCGCTCATAAGTCTCACGCGCTGCAATAGCGTCATCATTGGCTAGATTGGTGCCATAAGCCATGCTCGCTTGCAGTTCTTCATAGCCGTAACCGTAACCGATACCCGCCATTTGCACAGTTGATTGTGATTGGCCGTAAGTGTTGCCTGCTAGTGGAATATCATCAGCATTGCCGTTAATCCAATCCGCTTGGCCGTAAGATTCAGCACTACGGAAAGTGATTGTTTTCGTCCACTCGGGCGCACTGGTATCTACTGGCAGTAATAGCGGATACTGCACCTCTGGGAATACCGTACGGTTTACTTCTTGCTCAATGTAGTTGCGCTGATTTTCAACAAACGCAAGCATTGATACTGCATCATACTGTTTCATGTTTCGTCCTTATTTTAATCGTAGTTGAGCAAGACCACCGCTTGCAGCAGAAGTTTCAAAACGTGCGCCTGCCATTGCAGCACCAGCTTTGTTGAATTTGCCAGTTGCTAGGTCAACGGCGGCGGCATCACCTGCTTTTACAGCGGCGGTCACTTCAACCCAAATCACGCCTTCTTCTAAGACGCGAGCCGATTCGTATTGCACAAATTTACCGTTAATCAAATCACCTGCGGTACGGTCTAAGACAGTAATACCGACAAAACCAGTATCGCCAGTAGTCACAGCTCGAATACCTTTATCATTAGTACCTTGAGCGACTGCTAGACCAAACGCGATACCAGCAGCATCTTCGACAGTACGGCTAATGATGTTTTTGTTTTCGGTGTTTACGATTGCGCCAGCGATGCCAGCGTCTTGTTCAGCTTTATAAGCCATGATGTTAAGCTCCTTTTTTCCATGCGTTGCGTAGGTTTTCTTCGTACTCGGCTTGACCGTTATCAGTAACGGTGGTCTGCTTATCACTCATAGCTTTAGCAAACGGGTCTGCCTTATCCGCTGATTCGACCAAAATATCAAAGCGAGCATCAATGTAGGCTTCGGTTTTACCCTCGATAGCAGCATCACCCAGTTTTGCAACGACGGCGGCTTTTTTGATGTCTGCGTCTGACAAACCAGTAAAATCCGTATCTGCTACTGACTTAGCTTTGGTTAGCAAATCACTGCGAGCCTGTACCTTTGCGTCAATCTCAGCGTCCGACAGCTTAGCGGCTTTCAGGGCGTCAATCTCGGCGTCCTTTTTGGCAAGCTCAGCGTCTTTAGTAGCAATAGCAGCATCGTGTGCGACCTTTGCATCATTAAGCGCTTTAACTGCTTCGTTTTTGGCATCAGCAATCTTATTGACTGCGGCAAGCCCTTGTTCAGTGGTTTCAACTGTTAAGCCGTCCACAATTAATGTTTTTAAAGTCACTTGATTATCTCCTAAGACTTTGGTTATTGGGGACGTTCCCCAGTTTGAATCGCTAATGCGACACTCAGGACCTGCGCGACCTCTATCGACAATCGCAAGGTGATTAATTCGTATATTCTTTTGTATGGCTTGGTATGGCTCACCGTCAGGCGTAACACCATCTTGGAAGTCAATCTCAGCCATATAGCCCATTGATACTTCGGCTTTGCCAGCTTTGACCTTTGCGATAGTGTCACCGTCCATGATTTTGTAGGACACGCTGACAAACTCACCATCACGGACAACATCGCTGCCAATATCGCCTTTGCCGTACTTTGACCAATTGTCACTTGTTACAAATTCAGGCGGGTGGTCATCGCTAATCGGCTTGTTTGCATAGCTCGCCAATGATTCACGGCTAAATACCTCAGATTCAGGTCTGTAGACGCTGATAACATCATTGGTAGGCAAACCTAGCTCACTGCCTAGATATTGCTGTAAGCCTGTTCTAGCGCATCGCAGTTGCCCGACTAAGTAGCCGTCCTGTGTTTCTTTCATGCCCCCGATTTGGGCGCGGTCTGTAAATTTCATGTCATGCCCTTTTTATGGACGTAAAAAAACCACTCGATTGAGTGGCTGTAAATTCAGTTATCCGGAATTTCCGGATAGGTGGATTTCTAAAACATCTTAAGTGCGAACATGGCACCAAAAGCGGCAAAAAATCCAAACACTACTGCAACTAATGCGGTGACAACAATGATATTCACAGTTGTATTGATAGCTTTTGACCAACTATCATCTTTATCTGTCTTTTCAGTCATTACTGCCACCTACTTGCTCAACGGTAATATCACCAAAGATAAGCTCATGCACTACACGCCCATCAGCTACCATCATTAGCCCTGATAGGTCACGCTTGACGCAAATAGCCACACCCTTACTGACATTGCAATAAACACAGCCTTTTAGCTCATCGCCGTTCAAAAATACTTTGACTTTTGAGCCGCACTCTACGGAATAAATTTCATCTGTTCCGCTGTCGAGTGATGTTGTATCGAGTGTAATCATAATCAATCCTTAATATAGTTTCGACCCACGCCCACCGATAATCCACTTAGCAGAACATCGGCATCTGACAGGCTGTCTAGGAAATAATCCGTGGTCGCCGTGATTAGCGTTTCTCGTATCTTGGCGTTTGCCGTGTAAGTAAGCATGATAGCTGCGTTCGCGTCCGTCCATCAAGCTTTGCCAAATATAGATATTGAGATTGGCTTGCTTGGCTCTGTCAGCGATAATATCAGCCGCTAACTTCTCCATCTGGTCACTTGCGATAAGGTCAGCACGCTTGGCCTGTTTGCCTAGTATCTTGCTCAGCTCATCTTTAAGCTGTGCTTTGCTTAACCCTTTGATTTGAGCATCAATGACCGCTTGCGTTACCTTCTCGACCGTTTCATCGGTCAATGAGGTAATCAGCGCGGTATTGCGCTCGACTATCTTACGAATGAGTAAGCTATTATCATCAGGTCGGACAAACGCGCTTATGTCTGTATTGGCCTTGCTCTTAACCCCTGCTACAAACTTAGCATCTAAGCTGCGAGCCTCACTGTTAATCAAGATACCTGCACTTAACGATACTCTTAGTGCTGCTACTCGCATTTTCTCTTTGAGTGACGCTACAAGGTCGCTGGCACTCGCAAAGAACCCATCCGTTATCATTGCACCATCACTGATAGACAGCGCATAGGTAGGCAATACATCGTCAACAATGGCTTGTCTTGCATCACGTATGATTGAGCGCATTAACCTGCGATACTCACGCTCAGATGATAAACGCTCGACAATTTGAGGCAGCTCAATGTCTTTGTCGCTATCGACTAGCTCAGATAGGTTGTAGTCCATGATTGAGCCTTTTAAATTGGCATTAAAAAACCGCCCTTATCGGGATAATCACCTGTTAATAGTAAGCCATCGCTCAACATGGCTCATTGAACTCCTAGGGTTTTGCGCTCTGTACCAGTTTTCAAGCTCGCGCGCATCTTGAACACCATTCCAGTACTCAGGATTAAGTTTTGAGCCGTTACGATACCAATCTTGCTTATCGCTCTCCTTAACATGAGTAATGGATAAGAAGTCTTTGTACTCGCAATTCATCGGGATATTACTAGGAGTTATATAGTAATCAACGCCCTTGTGAGTATTTTTGTTATCCTTGCGAATAAACTCAAAATGAATACTGTCTACCAAATCGCCTTTTGGGCTGTAAAGATTAAGCTTATGGTTTTTCTCATCAAATAAATAAACGGCAGTCACACCTATAAAATCTTCGACTGGGTAAAAGCAAAACAATTCGCCGTCTACCGTAAATCGAACGACTTTAAAAAAGCTGCTACGGTGCATCCTAAACGCCTCAGCCCTATCTAAAACGCTTTCAATTCTAGCTGTGGTGGTAAAAAATGCACGTAATTTAAAAAGCAGGTTATTCATAGTCAAGCCCTTGTTTTATATGGATTAATTATACCATATCAGGCGTTATATCGCCCTCATTATCAAGGTTAAAATCATCATCAAGCTCATTGTTTGAACACATGACCGCATCGCCAAGATTTGGCAGCACATCAAAGTTAACTAACTGGTTGGTGGCAGCTTCTCTAAGCTCACCTGCTTCATAAAGCCCACTATCGACCAGTGTTCTAATCGTGTTGGCTAGTTTCTCGCCTGTTTCGGCAATCTCTTTTGACGTGGCTTGTGCCAATGGCGCCCATAGATAGCTAATATCATCAGGGCGTGAGCCTAATGCTGACCTAATCAAGCACTCATCAAGTATCTTTAGAGCTGGCTGAATCTCTAGCGTCTGCATTGTCTTAATGTCGTCATAGTAGTTATTCAGCTCATTACTGCCAGTCGAGTTAAGACCACGCGGTAATTGCCCTAAAAACTTACTTGCTGGTATGCCTTGTGTCGCACCCACCAAGATAGCAAAACGCTCCATGATGTTATCAAGGTTAGCGAATGACGCACTGTTGCGGGTAAACGACTCTTCACTGTCAATCAGTAAATCGCCATGAATGCCCTTTTGAGCCGCTGCCAATGATAGGCGTTTGGTTAATTGCTGCTCATAAACCGCGTCACCAAGTTTAGCCATCAACTCAGGAATAGCCACGACGTTAATATTTGCCTCAAATATCAGGCTTGCTACGTTATCATCGGTTGCATTGCTATTTTTGAGTGCTGAATAACTGGCTTGGATAATACTATCGCCCCAGCCGCGGCTAGAATCCATGACCGTCCATTCATCAATATGCTGTTCACCAACTAAGATAACCAATCTGCTAGGGTGGATTTTAACCAGCTGACCGTTAGTGATTAGCTCATAGTATTTTGGCTTGCCGTAGTTGTCGGTCAATACATCAGTATCAATCTCACCAGCCGCCAATGACGTTTTTGGCAGTACCGTTAAATACTTGATACCGTCTTTACCGATACGCTCAGGGATTAATGGCTCTGATAAATCCTTATCACCTGTGCCGATAAAGATAGCAGCGCCACCTAAGACACGAGCCAAGATATAACAGCGCAGTAATTTACCCTGTACGCCTAATCTTGTCTCTGTTTTTTCGAGCTGCTCTGTCTGCTCAGGCGTGGCTTGCCATAACCGCCAGTTTCTGAGTGCGTCTTTAGCTGGAATGTCCACCAATCGCTTAGCCATCCAGCCAGTGCGATAGGCGTTTTGTATCTGTTGGTCATTAAGCAGTAATCCACTGTACTGCACGGCTGCTAGCTTGTCTCTGCTTGGGTCGCCCATGCTCGTAATGAGCGATGTTAGACTGTCGTTCATCATCTGCATAGTTAATCTCTAAATGTTGTCGTAGCTGAATGCTTGCCTACCGATATTAATTAAATCTATTAACGGGTCTACTTGGTCATCATGGTCATGTGACATATCAGCACTAAATGCCTCGGCCTCGTCTATAAAATCACCAACCCAGTTAGCATTAAGTGGCAAATAAACAATACCATCTTCAATGTATGGGTGTGCGTCCATAAAGCGTGTGAGTTTGTCCGTATTGCGCTGTACCGCTTTGATAGACACCTTTGTTTTGCGTTTTAAGCCTTGTATTAGCCCAGTACCACTTGCTTTATCTTCAATCGCCACATAGCGCAATCTAGGCGTGTTTGAGCTGTCGTTATGCTTATTGATAAAGCTCTCAGCTTGACGCTCTAGGTCGGGCGCTTCCCACTTGCCACGCAGCACATCAACGATGACCAAATTACCGTCATAATCCTCACCTGCTGCCATAAAGACACTGTAATCATTAACCTCTTTGGTCTTTTGCGCCGTATCAGCAAAGATTGCCAACCATTTGAGCCGTGGCAGTGTTGTATAGCGACCAAAATAAGATGCTTTGATTAATCCACCACCTAGTTTGGTAGGCGCTTGCATATACTGGCTGTGGAATGTGTAGCGACTGACCTTTTGACCGTCTTTATCATTACCGCCTTGCTCAAGCTCTAGCAGTGACAACAATGATTCTTTAGACGGCCAGTAGCTTTGCCTGCCCTTGTCGTCACGCTCGGCATCAGTTGGCACCAGCTTTGCAATGCTCGGCGGTAACGTCTTGATAAACGCATCATCAATCAATGCCGGTATGTTGACGTGCCGCCACTTGCCGCCCATATTCCCATCTAAGATAAATTGCGTGGGGTCATCACTATGCAATCGCTGCATAATTAAGATGATGGGCGTATCGCTTTTTGCCTTACGACTTTTGACCGTGTTTAATAATTTACGGTTAGCTGCTTTACGCTTGGTGTCACTGAACGCATCTTCCGGCTTTAACGGATCATCAAGTACAATCAAACCGTTAAAATCTTTTGACATACGACCTGCACGGCGACCAGTTACCTGACCACCCATTGAGGCAGCATAAATATGCCCACCCTCAAAGCCTTCGATGTCTGTTTTCCAGCTCCCTTTTGCGTCTGTATCGCTAGATATGGCGACTGGCCATAGCTCTTGATACGGTCTTGATTTAACAATCGTACGAGCTGTTGACGATACATCAGTCACTAAGCTGTCACTAAAGGATAGATACAAAAACCGTGAGCGTGGATTGAGCGCCAGCCCCCGTGGGATAATGTTCATCGCCATCTCGGTTTTTGAACCACCCGGCGGCAAGTTAAAAATGATATTCTCGGTTTTTTTGCCGTCCTGCGCTCGCCGTATTAACCGGTCTATCTCATAAGCAATTAGATGATGATGCCAGTTGGTTAAAAACTTATCACCCATGCGCTGTTTAAAAAAGTAGCGGACAAAGAATAAATGCTCATGCTCGCAACGATGTTTTATGACTGATAATTTATTCGCATCAGTATTCATCGTCCAAGTCCTTGCTGATAGCTTTTGCACTCTCAGGCGTTAATGGTTGCGGCGGCGACATTGAGCCATCGCTTGATGTGTGGTCAACTTTATCTGTAAACATACCTAAATGCTTGCCAAGATGCGCCCATGCTGCAACCCTTGCCCCATGACTTGCGCCTTCCTCGTTATTCTCGGCCTCAGTTAAAAGACCTCTAAGCACCATTGAAGTGTCAACAATAGCAACATCAGCAGCCTTGCCGATAAGCTCATCAATCCTCATGGAAACCTCAGGTTTGTGCCTAACCTTCCATGCCTCGGAATGAACAGAATTAGCCTGCATATTACTAGCGTCGTAGTTATTCCTATAAGCCGCGCTAGATGTGTATCCCCTTGCTACATCTTGAGCAAACAATTCTTCTTTAGGCTCTAGCACAACGCCATGAGGCGTATCATCATTCATAACGCCTCCTAGTGCGTTCACACATAAAAAAAGCCCATCAATTAATGTGGGCAAAGTGGTTAATTCAGCAATTCATGATCATTTAATAAGTTATTGATATGTATAGCGTTATTTATAAAAACAGCCTTAAAACGCCATTCATGATCTTTTGCTATTTAAGCCTATCCATCTTATCAATAACAGCCTGTGCGCCTTTATAACCACGCTTGGCACGTTTGCTCATAAAGTCATGCCAATAATCAGCGCCTTGCTGTCGGTTTTCTCTATTGCACTCTTGCCAATTGCTAAAGACTTGCTCATTGCTCAATTCACACATAGCAGCTTCCATGCTAAATCGTAGACATAAAAAAAGCCCCACAAATGAATGTAGGGCTTGAATTGGTTTGCTGATATTTGTTCTTAACGGCTATCAGCCACCGCTTGTCCTAAGTGTATGCGCTAAATGGCAAGTCGTTACTTAGGCTCGATAGATAAGATAGCAAGGCAACTGGGTAACTCCCTGTCCTACACCAATCAGTCTACATGACTGCATGGCGCTTAACCTTGCTAAATAGGTTAGCAATACCAACGAGTCGAACGTTCTTGACCGACTAGCATATTGCACGTCAGTCGTCACCGGTATATTGCAGAATAGCCGTAAATTCGCGCGTCAATGATAGGCGTTACGGCTTTATTGTTAAATCGCTTTACGGTTTTTGCTCAGCGTATCACCAATGTATATTACTCAGGGTACTTTGTCAATCTATATCGTAGTGTTTAGCTAACAACATCTTGCATCGCTCACTAAAGCTCATGTTATCAGATTTTATCGCATCAATGATTTGTCGCTCAATTTCATTATCAGGATTGAGTACAACCCTCGGTCTGTACGTCTTAGACTCGTAACGACTACTTGCTTTTGCTTGCGCTGTGTCAGTCATCGTCATTCTCGCTTAGATAGATTGTGATTAAACCCTGCTTGCTTGCCTCTTGCAGACCATCTAAAAAAGAATTGAGCGCATCATCGCGCATTGGTCGATAGTGCTTGCTACTAACATCATGAGTGCGCCAAGACTTAACTAATGACTTACTAACTTCGCTACGCTGACCGCCAAGCTCGAAAACTTTAGCTGTCATTTCATGGTTTCGACTTAGGTCGAAGGTCGCAAGCAAACGCTGGAATATATAATTATTTCTCATAATATACCTATATTTTGATGTATTTCCTCGCCTGTCATAGCGTTTTCGATATTATTTATATCCATCTTCCCGCAGAATATCTCTAGCAAACTTTTCTTCATGACACTATTAAGCTCGCCTCGTAAAAAGTAATGACGCTGCTCTTTGTTTGAAAAATAACTCACATGCAGACCCATTAAATCGCTCTCAACATCTTTAAAAGGTTTAACGGTAAAATCAATATTATTCGCACTCACTTTCAGAAACTGATATTCATCAGTAAAGCTAATATTGTGTTTTGCTAAAAACACCATCAGATCGTTTATATTAAAGCGCATCTCAAGCCCTCTTTATTTTAAATTAAGCGTATGTGTAGCAAGTACGCACATATTCGTGATTGCTGTAAACTGAGAATAATGCACCGTCTTTATCGCTATTCCAAGTTTCAAACTCTGCGCCAGCCTTAATAATTTTTAGCTTACGCTTTTTGTCACTGCTGTAGCAATTAATAAAAGCAGCAGCGAAATCATTAATAGCATTGCCTGTCAACTCAAAACTAAAAGTTGCATTGCGTAGCTTAATCTCTTTTTTGTCTAAGTAAGATACGTAAGCCTTTTTAGTTCCGTCTTTTGATAAGATGAAAACGCCGTTATCATCGTAGTTTAGTGTTAGTTTTTTAGTATCTGCGCCTGACACTACTTCGATTTGTAGTGCCTCAATGATTTCAAATGCTTTGTTTTCTGCGTAAACAGCTTTCAAGCAGATTGCGAAAGTTGCTGAGTAGCTATCGCCAGTTTGGATTGTTGCTTTAGTTAGTGCGTGTGCTGCTTTGAAGATAGTAGATGTATTCATGATAACGCCCTCTGGGGTTTGTTTAAGTTGCCTTGCTTGGTATGTGCTTAATTATATAGTGACCACTATAACTATGCAACTACTATTTAAAAATAAATAAAAATAAAGTCCCTGCTGTTACACAAGGATTACAATCTACGCTATATCACATTTTAATGCGTATCTCACAAAACCTTCGGCTCTCGCTAAGTGCTGATAAACGATATGCTTACTAACCTTGCGCTTACTATCCTTACCGTACTTGATGCGAGTAAAGTGATTGTGCGCAATATACTCAGGCTTTTGCCCTAGATAGTAATGCAGAAATACAGCGTTATAAGCATCTACATCATTACCTCTTAGCTTGATTAGCACATCATTAACTCTCATTGCATCATCATCATTGAGCATTGATACACTGCGATATTGTCGGCAAGTGGTCGCATCAATGACTGGTGCTTTGTGCATGATAGACTCCATGTTTGACTTGTAGTCTAGGTTATCTAATCCGCTACGTGACCACGCACCCCACTGCTGCAATAACTCTACTATGTTATCACTCATTCCCCACCCCTAATCCAATGATAATCGTCCGGCTGTGGCAGCCATAATCCTTGCGCGTTATAAAAGTGATATATCTCATGCAGATACTCACCCATTTGTTTTGTGCTTGCTTTGGTGGTGCTGAATAGTCTTGCTACGCCCTGCGCTAACTGCTCGTATTCTTGAACACTTAAATGCTTCTTAGCCTCATTCAGCGCGATAACTGTTTCCGCTGTCTCTAAGTCGTCACGTTGATAAATCCTAACCAAGTGAGCGCGTTTTAGTATCGTGTGCTGCTGCTCTTTGGTGTTGCCGTCCTTACCCGCAATGATTGTTACCCATTTCCAGTAAAGCGAGTTCTGAGCCACCGAACGCGCGCGCTCCTTGCTAATCACTTCAACCGTTACAATCGTTTCGACTTCTTTATTTTCTCTGTGCGCCTGATACATCGACATGACATAGGCGCATAGGTTGGTGAATATATCTAAGTTGATAACTCTAAAAACTCTCCGGATAGTTTTGAATGACTGCATCCTCTGCCCTCCTTAGCGTTTCATTTATACTTTCTAGTTTTTCTAAAAACCAATCAAGCTGCTCTTGCCTTGTCTGCTGTGATAAGTTCTGATCTAAATTTTGGTGACAAATAACGCATAAGGGGATGGTGTAGCAGTCATCTGCTTTAATCCCTTTGCCCTTACCATGTATGCCAAAATTGCTATGCGCGGCTTGACTTGGTGCATCAGCGCCGCACTCACAGCAAGAAAGCGCCCTGATTCGCTCAAGCCGCTTGTTATCGCGCTTACTCACTTTCCAGCCTTGCGATTTCATCATTGATGAAAGCTGCTACTGCCAACCAACTGTACGACCTGATGGCGGTCATCGCTCTGTATATGCCATGCTCACGATAACTAGCAATTGCCTTGACGTTGTTATCCCACTCAAGGCTGTTAGGTTGCTCATTATCACCAGTTAAATATGCTCGCTTTGCATACCAAACCGCCTTTTTTAAGTCCTCAATATCATCAAACTTGCTGCCACAGCGATACAGGTACTTGAAGCAATTCCCGCTATTGAACATCATAAAGTCAGTCACATCACAACACGGCACGCCGCTTTCATCGTTGTAATGCTTTGGCTGATTAATCATTTCAGCCTTAACTTTTGGCTTGTAATACTCTTTAAAATCTTCCATTGTGTGACTGTAAAAATACTCTTTCCCGTTAATAATCTGAGTAAATCCCACGCAGTCATTGCCAACACTTTTGACTATCGCCTCGACACCATCACACCTGTTAAACCAAACACTACCAATCTCAATATCACTCATTCTCATATCTCCGTTTTAAGCCCTTTCCACCCCATTCAGCACCCTTTGCATATAAACGGGATTTAAAGCGCTTGTACCTATCAAATATTTGCAATGGCTTAGCATTTACGGCCATGACTCCAAATAATCTGTTATTGCTTTGATGCTTTCATCGAATCCGTAGCAGACGACTGCTTTGTAACCTTGCTCATTGAGCGCATCAATCCTTTGCTGCTGAATCGCGCTTACCCTGCCCTTTGGTTTTTTCAGCTCGATAAACAATCCGTTAAAGCCACCCCTTGCGATAAAGACAAATAAATCAGGGAATCCTGCGAGCGTCCCCATCGCCTTAAATCTTGTCGCGGTCACGATATGACGCTGACCACCGTTAGGCGAATGGTGCATCAGCTCAGATAATGGCTTGCCGTTTACTTTCTTATGCTTAGCCCAGCCAATGATTTGTTTTTGTATGTCGTCCTCTTTCACGCCCTACCCCTTAATAATCTGATTAAAACTCTTGCGACTCATCGTTTCTTTTGAACCATCGCTATACGTGATGACCACCGTGTCGCTCTTAATCCATTCAGTACTTTGCACCGTCTTTTTGTTGATTATGTTTTTCATGCCTAAGCCCTAATAATTGCGTACGAATTAACCAAATCCACTTTTAAATCTTCGTCATACTCTTTCTTAATCTTTGCTCGCAGCTCGTCACAAAACTCATTACCAAAACCGAATATCACTTTGGATAAATCACCCTGTCCGCCTCTGTCCTTAAAAACCATGCTTTGCAATCCGCGCTTGTGTCCGTCCATGTCGAATATATGCAGCGTCACTTGAAACTTGCGGTCTTTCTTCATGATTCGGCGGCGCTTTGATTTAATTCATTGGCCTGTAAATTGCGCTCGGTCTGCTGCCTTTTTATAGTCGTCATCGTGTAGAAATATCTTGAAGTAACCGTCGAATACTGGTTTAAATACTGTTTGGCTCATAACGCCCCCTTCTTAGTCATTACGCGGTCTGATAAATCCACGTAGCAACCTGCTATCTTCATATTTTTAAGGTATTCAGCGTTCTCTTTGCCGTATGCGACCAACACACTAGGCGCTCCAGCCGTACCACCCTTTTCACCCTCAACCGTGTAGAAACTTAAACGACCTTTGATGAAAAATATTGCATCCGCTTTTTCCCAAACTGAGCTAAAGAACATTCGCGTTTCAGTGCGAGCAAAAACAAGTCCTATCGCGTTTCCATAGTCGGCGCACTTATCTAGCCATTTTTGCGTTTCCTTGCCGTAAGGCGGATTGCAGAACACGCGACCCTCCCACTCCCTGTGCAACCCTTCATCCTCTATCGTGTAATGCTTTTTTGCGGTATCCCACGGTCTACCAATAGGACTGCAAGGGTCTAAGTCAAACTCACCTAATTCAGCTAAGATATGTGGCGGCGTTAGCCATTCGTCTTTTTGCGCTTCACGTTCAAAACTTACATTCATACCGCCATTCTCCGTAGTTCTGCTAATTTCTCACTGATTCGCTTGTCCGCCTCACTGCCTGCTTGTACTGGCGCATGACTGTGTTCTACTCGGTGCGTTTCCGGTACTTTGAAATCTGCGCCGTTTCTATGCTCGCTCACCACTTGCTCGTAAATCTCTTGAAAGGTCTTGAAGTAGTAATCAGTGGCACTGGCTAACACTCCCCAGCCAATGCGGTTTGCTGTCTCATAAACCACTTCATGCTTCCAATCTCGCTTAACGTCGCCTCTCATGCCGCAGTTTTGGCAAGCTGTGTTGAAAGCGGATTGTGCTGCTGGGTATTCGCTTGCTGTCTCCGTCCGTCCTAGCGCCAAGAAATCCGCTGGTGCTGTTGGCGGCCATTGCAAGCAAATTGATTTAGCCATCGCTGTTTTAAATTCACCTGGTGTAATTCTTAGCTGCTGTAATGCGATTGACCAAAGTTCTGCTGTTCTTAAATCGACTGACTGACGTTCTTGTAGTTTTGCGCCAAACACTCGTTTCCAGTCTTCAAACATATCGGTCATCATCTCCAAAAGTTTCACTGACGGTTCTAATATCTCTTGGCTGTTCACTGGTGCCGTACTTGGCTGCAATCTCTGCTCTGAGGCTGTCGAAGTGGTTTGGCTGATTGCTGTGGTTAGCTGATTGATGGTTTGCATGGTTATTCCCCTGATAATTTGTTTGCTGTGGTTTTGGCTGTGCGTTCAGATACCAATCAGCGTTAAATCCTTTCCAATCCTTGGTTATCCAAAAAGCGATGATTTGATCCAGTGTGTGACCAGTTGCCTGTTGAGCTTTTTCCAATGCGTTGAAAATTGTTGTCCAAGCGGTTTTGGTATTCGAAGTCTTTTTGTCTTTCCTGAGAATTAACAAATCATTCCAAATCTGATCAGATACTGATTCAGGTTTTTCAGGTGAGTAAGATTTCGATGTTTCTTTTTTTGGTTTATTTTTTTCTATATTTTTCTTTAAAGGTTTTTCTTTCTTTTCTTTATTACCTCCCAAATTTTGACCTAGTTCTTGGTCATATTTTGGGAATCTAATGGTCATATTTTGGGATGCTAAATTTTGGGATGCTAAATTCTGACCATGTTCTTTAGCATTAAAATCAGCAATATTTTCATAGTTCAAACTGTAAATAGTCGTGGTTCTTTGCTGTCTTTTTTGGTCTAAAAAACCAAATTCGATCAACTCTTTTACAGCTTTTGAAACTGTGTTTTTGCTCATATTGCAGTTGGATTGAAGAAATGTATTAGACAGTCCTTTGTCATCATTTCCGTAACCATCAATCATTCTTACCATTCGCATCAACACGCTAAACGCGACTGGCGATAAGAACGGCTGTGCGTCAAATATCTTGTTGTCTACTCGCGTGTAACCTGTCTCTTTCATTGTTTGCCTCTTAATTGCTTGCATTGCGCACCTCCAACCACTCTTCCATTGTCTTAGTACCTTTCTTGCTGTTGCATGGCCGACAAAGTGTTTGAAGGTTATCTATGTCCTTACAGCCACCTCTAGCGACTGGTAAGATGTGATCGATACATAGGTCATGCCAATCGCCACAGCCTTTGCATCGGTAAGCGTCACGCTCAAAAACTGCTTTGCGTAATTCCCACGTTATTTCCTTACGTTTATACCCGTGACTTTTTGGCGGCGGCCTGACATAGACCTTTGATATAATCAGCTCCATATCCTCATGGACTGAGATAAATTCTTCGTACTCACGGTGGTTTTGTTCGCTCACCCACATCCTAGATACGGTATTTATCAGCAAGCCTTGCGACATTAAATCCCTAACGATTTTCAATATGTAGCTGTGCTGCTTGCCTTGGTGCTTAGCGATAGCCCTACTGCTGTAAAATGATTTTTCTTGATTTGTATTACTCATGGATATATACTCCAATTTCTTGTTAAGTTTGTTAGACGCTCTCAATTCGCACTTGAGGGCGTTTTTTATTGCCTGTCCATCGCGTAGCGCACAGCCCTTTGGTTTTTACCTGTGATAGTGCTCACTTTGTAACCTAGCTCACGCACCTGACCGATGATGTTGCTCAGATAGACTTGCGATAGGCTCCAGTCAGACACATCGTAAAAACCCCTATCTCGCAATATCTCTAAAACCTCTTGGCCTTTAGCGGTCGGCATCTCTGTAACTGTTTTCGGTCTACCCATTGTTTTTTTGACCCGGGTCTTGGCAGCGCCTTGCTTGAGGTTTTTTAGCGCCTGCTTGTGCTCAATCTTGGCTCTCTTGATACCTCTTTTGCGCTCACCATCCATGGCTGGATTAAAAATAGACTTATCGCCCGATACGAATTTGCGCTTTTGCTCCGGGTCGTCTAAATCGATATAGCCGCGCTCACGTTTAACTGCTTCGATGATGTCGTCTGGCGTACCACATGTTTTTGGGTAGCGGCTCAGGTTGGCAAAGTGCATTTCTCTATCTGACATTTTTAAATCCCTATAAAATTTCGTTTGCTAAAATCCAGCCGACTATGGCCTTGCCTCGGCATACCGTTAAAATATCCAGTTCGTACTCTGTTTTAAGCAACCTGATTGCGTATTTTGTACCATCTGTACCAACCCCTAACCCTAGCGCCTCAAAGTCCAACCAGTTTAGAAACTGACCTTTTTTAAACTTGCTGCAAATTATGTCTAATTTTTTACGCAGCTCTGGGTCTCTATTTTTATGCGACATGACCAGCTCCGGCAAAGTGAAATAAGGCGTAAATAACGATTGCTGCAAAAACGATGTTGCAAACGACCCAAACGCGGTGGAAAAATTCATCATTAACACGCTCTTTGCGTAGCTGCTCGTCAAGCAGGGCTTGGTGGTTACGCGCTCTGATGCCGTCTTTGATGACCTGCTCTTTGCTTTGCTGCATTGCAAAATGGGCTTGGCGTTCGTTCCAAAGTGCATCGCAATCCAGTGGTTTTTTAGTCGTTGATTTCATTGTCTTGCTCCTTGTTTGCTTCGTTGGTCTTGCATCATTTGTGCGTGGCGGTCTGCTTCATCGTTTGCTCTATCGTCAAGGCTGGCAGACGGCTTGATTGATTGATGACAGCACTTGCTATCGGTTTGGTTTGGACAATCGTTGCAGTTCATATCGTCCTCACTTGAAAATGATGTTGATAAAATCAGGCGAGTTGACACTGGTGCGTAGCATGGTGGCCATTGCCTCGGCTGTGCGACGGTCGCAGTAAACATCGTTCTTGTCTGTCAACTTGATACCCATCACAGCGGCCAAAGATGCAAATAGCTCAAGGTCGCCCTTGCCTTCGGTCGTGTCCTTGATGCGGCTCATTTTGCTCTCAGTGATACCGACTGCATTTGCAACAACGTTTTGACCGTTATCTGCAAGACGCTGCAATAAAATGCGGTGGTTCTCTCGTGCGATCTCACGATGTTCGTCAGATAATGCGTGTATCGGGGTGTGGCACATGGTTATGCTTCCTCTGGTTGTTCGTCAGCCAATAGCGGCTGAGGATTGTCTGTTAAGAAAATTTCTCGATGTTGAAGCATTACCTTTGGTGGAATGCCGCGAGTAAGCCAGTTGAAAACACATTGGTAGGTGACGCCGAGATAATCCGAAACAACGCCAACTCCGCCAAGCTTCATAATTAGCTCTTTGTCAGTCATTGTATTTTTCCTTTCATCGTTTTGTTTAGTAGATATTAAACAAAACGTTTAAAGTAGTCAAGTCTTTGTTTAACAAATAGCTTTAAATATTTGTTTTAATGGCCAAAACTAAACAAGGTGTTTAACTATGAGTGATACACATCCAACTATGGCGAGGGTTTTTGAGCAGACAGGACTAGAACCGTCTGCTCTTGCGCTAAAAATAAACGCATCACCGCAAAACATAACCAACTGGTCTAAGCGCGGAATATCAAAGAAAGGCGCGATGAATGTATCGCAAGAGTTTGGTTTGAGTTTGGATTGGATATTGACAGGCGTTGGTGAACCTAAAAAACCAAGCCGCGAAGAATTGATGCAGCAAATCAAAGATATGGAGGGCGGCTCTAAAAATCCGACGCCTGAAGGCACTGCCAGCGCAAAAATGTCTAGCACCTCTAGTACGGTTCCTATTTTGAGCTGGGTTGCGGCTGGTAGTTGGTCAAACACTGAGCCAGTAACTATGGATGATGTGATAGGCGAAGCGCCCAGACCGCGCAATTTATCCAAGATGGGGTTTGCGCTAAAGGTACAAGGCCGCAGCATGATGCCTGAGTTCAAACCTGATGATGTGATTTACGTTGAGCCGCAAACTGGGTTGCTTGCTCTCAAAGATGGTGATCTTGTTGTTGTGCAATGCAATGACGATACAGATGCGACCTTCAAGCAGTTAGTGATAGGTGAGACATTTGATGATATGTATTTAAAGCCGTTAAATCCTGATTGGCCTGAGCAAAAGATGATGCCTATGGGCGATTGCAACTTGGTTGGCAAAGTGGTGGGTAAATATGTCGAATACTAATGAGTGGGCTTATATTTGGGTGTGTCATCTAATGCAGCACTCAAAACCAGTTGAAGCGCTACCGCTAGGCTGGTGCGTCTATAGAGAAGCGATAGACTGGGATTAAATAATAGAGTTTAAACAAGCCGTCCTTTATAGGGCGGTTTTTTTACGCCTACAGAAAATCATTATGTGTAAATAATTTAACATTATGTTTAAAAAGTGGTTGACACGTTAAACGTTTTGTTTAATAATACACACATCGCAAGGCAAAACGCGGACGACGCAGCGATAGCAAGACATTATTTAAAAACTTAGAGATTGCAAGATGAGTATTAAAGACGATATTGCGCGCCAAGAGCAGCGCAAGAAAGGTTTAAAGGCTATCGGCATGAATGGCGTTAAGACTGAGCCAAAAATGCGGATTAGTACAAAACAACGTATAGAGCAAGCAGAAAAAGCACAGCTCAAGAAGATACTGCAAGCACTACATAATGGCAAGCGGACGTTACCGAAAGAATGGGAACGAGGTTATAACGCTGCTGTGACAGCCGTAGAGCTGGCAGTAAGCAACGAAACTTAGGCAACAAAAAGCCGCCTAGCGACTGGACATCAAAACGGGCTTACTACTAACAAAGCGAGGTAATTATGGCACATATAACGATAGACACGCAAGCAGATAGCGATGACAACTATATCTACGTCATCAAAGACGGCATCGGGCTAGAGATTAGCTTTGACTGCGAATGGCGCGAAGAAGGTGAGCGCGGCGAAATATGGGGCGGTCACGTAGCGATTGAGGGTGATAGTTGGATTGAGGTTGACAGTGTGAGCAACTTACAAATCACGCGGGTTTACGACCCTGAGACTGACGAAGACCTTGCAACAGATAGCGCGGTGATAGGTGAGGCGGATAAGCCAGTTATCACTGAGTTAATCAAAGAAGTGGTTTGCGAGTATATCCAGCCCACCAAAAAACCAGCATACGACCGATATTTTGCATAAGGAGAGCGACCATGTTAAAGCAAAAATTGATTCAAGGTAACGATAGTCGCAATCAGGGCGTGTGCAACGCCCTATTGACCTACGAAGTGGTAGATAGCGCTGATAGCGAATACTTGGTTTTACATCGTGTGCAACTCATGCCAACCGCTGATAGCGACTTTCTTATCGACTGTCCGCTAGATGATGACGAAGTGCTAGTACATTTTGAGAATATGCTATCTAGCGCGGTTTGCAATCTACCAGTAATGCAAGGAGAAGGCGCATGAGCAACTTTTGGTTAATGCCTGCGGCGGCGATAGTTATCGCTGCCAATGCCTACGCCCTAGCCCCTGCGTTAGACAGCGAGTACAGCAGCAAGCAAGCGACGGTTATCAATCACAAGTTCGATAACTTGGATAATCAAGCTGACATTGACGACGATGTGACTTATCAAGCAATCGACAACAAGGCTTACAAGATGGTTGACGGCCTTGTTAGTAATGAATGGGTGCCATTGACTAGCGACGGTTATGTTGATGACTACGACCAGTCTGCAAAGGCGAAAGAGATTAGAGCGGCGAATGCCAGTTTGAAACGGATTAAGGGGTAGATTATGAGCAAGGTAACTAAAAAGCAGTTGCAGCAATCGGTTGATTTGCTAAACAAAGAAAATAGCAGTCAGCACGATTACTTAATGCGTATCAAGAGAGCGTTGAAGTCTATTGATATTGATATTTTAAGCGCCGAGTTTGATGAGCCAAAACCACAACTCAAGCAACTAGACCAAAGCGTCTTTGATGGACTAGATGAAAAGTGGCGGTTTGCGGCAGTCGATGGTTGCACTGGTAGGGCTTATGTTTATGAGCAAAAGCCACATTTTTTTCATGGCAAGGATTATTGGCGTATTCATGAAGGATTGCAACGCATCATCGGTCATGACTACGACACCTCAAACTGGCAAAACTCGCTAATCGAGCGTGACATAGCAAAAGAGCTGACTGGTAGTGAGCTTTGCAAGGCAATGATTATCGGTGATAGAGATTGGGTGTTGGCGTACGTTAGCAATGAGAATGATGCCACAGCGTTGTTTCATAAAAACGCAATGGTCGTTACTGACTTCGATTTAAGTGAAGATGCGTTTTATTGCAGAGGTGAAAACTTCGCTTACGCAGTCCCAATCAACAATCAAGGCGAGCCGTTGACCGCTAGCGAAGTCGGTTTATAACTAAATAAGGAATAAGACTATGAGTAATCAAAATACAGACGGTTTAAGCAGCCAGCTAGCAGTAATGGCTGAAAACCTAAGCATGAAGAATGTAAGCAATGATAGCTTACAGGCGACTTTATTAAATACAGTTTTTAAAGGCGCGAATTACGATCAGCTTGTATCACTTGTGGTTGTCGCTAATCAGTACGGCTTGAATCCTTTTACTAAAGAGATTTACGCCTTTCCTAGTCGTGGCGGTATAACGCCAATCGTATCGGTCGATGGTTGGGCGCGAATTATTAACGACAATCCAAACTGTGATGGTATCCAATTTGAGCAAGACGAAGAAAGCGCGACTTGTAAGATTTATCGCAAAGACCGCAATCACCCGACCATCGTTACCGAGTATTTATCTGAGTGTAAGATGAATACCGACCCGTGGAAGAAGTACCCAAAACGTATGTTACGACATAAAGCACTTATTCAGTGTGCCCGTGTCGCTTTTGGCTTTAGCGGTATTTATGACGAAGATGAAGCTCATCGCATCAATGGTGGCCAAGTAAATGCTATGACGGACGTTGAGCCAGCAGATGATGGTTACGATAACTTTTTTGAAGATATGCACCCAAAGATGATGGACGCTGCTAGCAATGGTATAGAGGCGCTGCAAAAGGCTTATCAATTCTTAAAGCAATCAGACCATATCGAGCATGTAAAAAGATTTTGGACTGAATGCAGCCAGTCGTTAAAAGAAGTCGCGCAGCAAGCGGATATTGAGCGAGCAAGCGACATCGAAGAAGCGGAGGTCGTGACAGATGAACCTACTACAACGGCATGAGGATTGGGTAGCTGACAGGGTTGGCAAAATAACTGCCAGCCGTGTTGGTGGCATTAACGCCAAGCCGCAAAGAGGCAAAGCATTAAACCGAACCATGATAGAGCTATTGGTTGAAAGGCTGACAGGTGAAATTGAGGATAGGTACATCAATGCAGCTATGCAGTGGGGTATTGACCATGAGCCTGACGCAATCGCAAGCTATGAAAACATAACTGGTGAGTTTGTCGTCGGCTGTGGATTAATTAACCACCCTACTATCTCAATGAGTGGCGCAAGTACTGACGGCTTAATTGGTGATGATGGATTGCTAGAAGCTAAGTGCCCAAATCGTGAAACGCACATGAATACGATATTGACGCAGCAAGTGCCCGATGAATACTTGCCGCAAATAACGTGGCAGTTGGCTTGCACTGGTCGCAAGTGGTGCGACTTTGTGAGTTATGACCCACGATTCAGCGATGACTTGCAGACCGTGGTTATCCGCGTCATGCGTGACGATGTTGATATTGAAGCGTTAGAAAACGAAGTTGCAGCTTGCAACGCTAAATTAAACCAAATTATAGACAAACTCACAGCAAGCAATATGCCTGACAAGCTTAAGGTTTAAATAAGAGAGGAAGTCATGAGCACATTTAATGCACTACTTAAAACCCTCAAGGTTATCAAGAACAGCCATTGCGCCTTATCTGCTCAAGCAATACAGCGCGCTACTGGCTTTAATATACGCACAGTACAGAGGCACACAAAAATACTAGCAGAGCAAGATATTATCGAGCGAGTTGGCGATACAGCAAGAAATGGTTATCTATATAGACTGGCTTAACTAATTACCTTGCTCAGGGCAAATAGAGCCGTTACCGCCAGTAGTGACGACAGAACGCTGGCAGCCGAGATTGACACTCCTTACGTGTGATAGCTCGTAACTATTGCATGTCGCTTTGAAAAAGCAGTCAAGGCAAGGCCGAACGCCCGCGATAAGGGCACCCTATTTTATATGAGGATTGAGGTTATGAAATTAGACTTTTTTGAGATATTGGTGATTATCTTGCTAGTCGCAAAAATAACAGGTTACGCAGATATTAGCTGGTGGATAGTTGCAGCGCCCTACTTAATCGGAATTGTTATCCATACGCTAGGCGGTTGGGTGGCAGAACGCAAAATGAAACGAGTTGTCAGAAGATTCTAAGGAGTAAAAACAATGAATAATTTACCGTTACAGCCGTTGGTTTGGGATTGGTCGTATGGTGACGGTGGCAAAACCAATGCCGTATGTAGGGCTAAATCACCAAGTCATGAGTACATAATCAGGCTTGAGGCAGGTGGTGATTGCTACGTTGATTATCGTAAGTTTGATAACGATGAAGATAGCGACAATCGCAAAGACGAGCCGCCAGTTTTTGACTCGATTAAAGCAGCTCAAGAGTGGGTGCAATTTACGCACTACCCTAGCAAGATGCAGCCGTATGTTAAGCCTGCGCCGACTTGGATTGATGTTAATGAGCGGTTGCCTGAAAAGCATACTACCGTACTTGTTGTATATCACGCTCATTTTGACGACGAGCCGATAACTGAATTTGATGTTTGCACCGCTTTTTTCGATGGCGAAACGTTTGACCCTAAAGACCAATTATTTTATCAAAAAAGAAATACTACGGTCACACAATGGATGCCAATACCTGAATTTAGCACTATGCAGATTTTTGCATAAAGGAGAGTGGTTGTGAGTGTTGAAATTGGACAAAAATATATAGGTAGGCGTAAAGCGGCGAATGACGTTTTACTAAGAGTTGTTGGTGTAAACAATCAGTATGCAGAGATGGAGAGGTGCGAACATCACGAGGGTTTAACGCATGATACTTTCCCTCTTAGCATAGACTATCTGCTAAAGCATTACGAATTGATAAGCGAGGTGACGAAGTGAGTGACAGATCATTTATTTATCAGTACAGAAAGGTGCTAAGCACAGTAGAGCGCAAAGTCGATGTGATGGCGTGCAAGATTGGTGATGAGCTAAACATAACATCGTCAAAAGTAACCTTGACCAATGGCGATTTATCAGAGTGTAATCACACGTCTATTGATTTGCCGCATGATGACGCTATCCGCTTACGTGATTATTTAAACAAGGCTTATCCGCTTGAGGGCATAACGCCCATTAAGTCGCTTGCTTGTCTTGACGGCACAATATTAGGAGAGTGACAGATGATTGAAAAAAATGAAAGCATCGAAGGATTAAACCCAGATGGATTTACAACACTGGCTAATGTTGCAAAATTGTACGATGTGAGTACATCAACTTTGCGACGATATTGGACAGATGGAAAGTTTCCAGAGCCAATATTACTGTTCAGTAAGAATTATTTTAAAAATAGTGACTTGCTTGAATTTAACGAGACTCTAAACAACGAACCCGCTTAACGCGGGTTTTTTTATATCTAAAATAAAGTGAATGGTAATCAAAAAGGTAATCAAAATAGCGTTATTTGTACGCATTGCTATACAAATCAACGTCTTACAGAAATGAAAAAGCGACTCCATCAGCACATCCTCGGCACACATTGAATCTACTACCGTTGCTACCTTCCGGTCCTGGCGGGATTCATAGAACAATGTTGCGAGGCTACCAATGGAGCCACCAGCTGCAAATTATACAAGAATTTTTTATTATTACAACCCCAATCATCAATCTGTTTGCTTTATAGGTTAAATACTCGCAAAACTTGCTCTGATAAAGGAGCTAACCTAAACCGTCACTTTAATGACAAAATTCTCACAGCAATTTGTTGATTTTTTGCTATTTTAACAAAGCATGTGGACCAAAAATGACTACAAACAATGCTGTTCTACATATATGTTTTATAACATCATAATCTACAAAGATTATGACCATCGTATTATGAGGAGATCACTATGAAAAAAGTTTTAATAAACAAAGCCGCGCTTGCTGCAGGTACTGCTGCCTTATTGACGGCGATGATGGGCAGCGCTCATGCAGAACCAACAGGCTACGATCAGCTGACTTTTCAGACAGAAGTCAAAGAAGAAGTGCAAAACGATGAAGTTCGCGCCAGTATGTACAAAAAAGCGCAAGCGAGCAATGCTAAAACACTGGCCACCACGCTTAATACCTCTATCAACAATGCCATGAAAATTGCCAAACGTTACCCAACTGTCACGGTGAGCACAGGGCAACAACGTACTTATCCGCGCTACGATAAAAATGACAAAATCATAGGCTGGACAGGGCAAGCCAATATCGATTTAAAGAGTACAGATTTTGCCGCGACCAGCCAGCTGATTGCCGATTTGCAAGAAACCTTGGTGATGGAAAATCTAAATTTTGGTGTATCTGATGCCAAAAAAGAAGCGCTTGAGCAAAAGCTTATGACCGACGCTTCTCGTGCCTTTCAAAAGCAAGCAAAAAACTTAACTCGTGCATGGGATGCACGTGGTTACCGCGTCGTCAATGTCAATCTAAATACCGGCAGCAACTACCCTCGTCCTATGTATAGCGCGATGAATATGAAAGCGGAAGCGGCCGATGCCTCAGTGCCAAGCCAAAACTTTGAATCAGGCAACAGCACCATTTCAGTGACAGCTAATGGCACGATTGAGCTAACGAAATAAATGAATAGGCAATGGGTTAAACAATAGATATTGTTACTAACTTCTATCAATAAGGGCACGCACTGCTTACAGTACTTGCCCTTATTTTATAGCTATCTTTTCATTATTAACACTTAATCAAGAGATTCAAGGTTATTTCTTTATCGGTTCTTCAAGGGTCATGGGTGTATCAACTATGGGTCTATCAATTACTGGCTTAGTAAATGACAACATATTAGGCTGCTTTCCATCTTGACGTAATTTTAGTAACACTTTTTGGTGCCAAGGCAAGCGCTGATACGCCAAAAGCTGCTCTGCTAACTTTTTATTTTTTTGCAAGGTTTGCGTATTTTGGATGACATAAACGGTACGCTCTACCTGCCTTAAAGCCTGCACTTTTTTACTTTTTATCACCGCTTTGATGTTATGTGCACCTGGTAGAATATCAACGGTGGCAATCGAAGCGCTTAAACCCTGCGCCACTTCGTTACCATCTAAGTAAATGCTGACGCTATCGCCTGCTTGCAGTGCTGGTTTTACTTGCACCTTGACATCGATGCTTTGTACCGGACGACGATACGCCCGCTCTTCGCTAGGCTCTGTTATCGTCAGCTGATAATTAATGGGCGCTTTATTAGCGTTTGAGTCGCTGTTGGCAGTGGTGCCATTGGTGTTAGCAGCGGGTGCTTGAGTAGTATTGACAGGCTGATTATTTGCGTTACTTGCTTGATTAGAACGGTTTACACCAACACTGTCGTTTCCAGTCATGACGCTGGTCTGGCTAATTTGCTTGCCTGCTTGCTGCTCATAGTTCTGCGGACGATCGGTAAAGGTAACTTGACCGGTCTTTTCATCGACAACTTTATAAATAGCAGCGGCATGTACCATTGGTGCGTAAAGGCTTGCGGTGCTAATAACCAGCCCTGTCAGCAGACTCAGCGACAACCCTTTATTTAAAAAAACAGTACTTTTTAATGAGAAAATCATAGTCAGTCAGCCTAAAGCGATTTGTTATTAATATATAGATGTAACCATTATGCGATATTTTTGCCATTAAATCAGCAGTGACTACACACTAAATTTAACAATTAAGCGTCTACTTTAATTACCCATAAAAAAAACCAGCTAAATATCATTCAGCTGGTTTTTCTTATTTAAAACAATTGAGCCTATTGATTATTGATTAGCAGCTATAGTACATATCAAATTCAACAGGATGAACGGTAATATTGAGGCGTTTTACCTCCTCCTGTTTTAGCGCGATGTAAGCTTCTAGCATCTCTTTAGTAAACACATCGCCTTTTAATAAGAACTCATGATCTTCTTTTAACGCTTGTAGTGCCACTTCTAAGTTTTCTGCAACCGTTGGAATGAGTGCTTCTTCTTCTGGCGGTAAGTCATATAAGTTTTTATCAGCGGCTTCGCCTGGATGCATCTTGTTTTGAATACCGTCAAGACCTGCCATCAATAACGCCGCAAACGCTAAATACGGGTTGGCTGCTGGATCAGGGAAACGCGCTTCAACACGCACCGCTTTTGGGCTACTCACATGTGGAATACGGATAGACGCCGAGCGGTTAGACGCAGAATAGGCAAGCTTAATAGGCGCTTCAAAGTGTGGTACCAGGCGCTTATAGCTGTTGGTCGAAGGATTGGTAATTGCATTTAATGCACGCGCATGTTTGATAATACCGCCGATGAAATATAACGCGGTTTCTGACAAGCCAGCATATTCATCACCTGAGAAAGTATTGACGCCGTCTTTTGAGATAGAAATATGTACGTGCATACCCGAACCATTATCACCAACGATAGGTTTTGGCATAAAGGTTGCGGTTTTACCAAACTGATGCGCGACGTTATGGACGGCATATTTTAGCTTTTGTACTTCATCCGCTTTACGAACTAAGGTATTAAAAGCCACGCCAATCTCTAATTGGTTTGGTGTCACTTCATGATGATGGACTTCGATGCAGCCTTCGCCAATCATATCTTCGATACGATCACACATCACCGCACGCATGTCTTGTGAGCTATCAACCGGCGGTACTGGCACATAGCCGCCTTTAACGCGCGGGCGATGGCCCATGTTACCCCAAGCATAGTCTTTATTGGTTGACCAAGCGGCTTCTTCAGCGACGATTTCATGGCTGACGCCAGACATCTCGACAGACCATTTTACTTCATCAAAAACAAAAAATTCAGGCTCAGGACCAAAAAAGGCTGTGTCGCCAATTCCCGTTGATTTTAAATACTCTTCGGCACGGCGAGCAATAGAACGCGGATCACGGTCGTAGCCTTGCAGCGTTGATGGCTCGATAATATCACAAGTCACCACCACGGTAACCGCATCAAAGAATGGGTCGATAAAGGCGGTTTCTGGGTCAGGACGCAAAATCATATCTGAGGCTTCGATACCCTTCCAGCCAGCAATCGATGAGCCGTCAAACATTTTGCCATCTTCCATCACTTCTTCATCGACGCTGTGCGCTGGGAACGTCATGTGTTGCTCTTTACCGCGAGTATCGGTAAAACGGAAATCGACCCATTTAGCGTTGGATGATTCGATAAGATCAAGTAGTTTATTGGACATGGATAGGTTCCCTTATGGTTAACGTGGTACTAAAATTAAAACGTAGAATGAAAATTTTAGACGGAAAGTTTTTTTAAAAGTTATTTTTTGCTTAAAGCGCCGCTGATTTTCTGGCATTAAGCTTTAAGTATTTTTATGAGCCAAATAAATGCAGGTGCTATTTTAGCAACATCTGACTCATAATGCTGAACTCTTCAAATGCTTCTTGGTAAATAAACTTACATTCATTGCTTTGACAGTGAACTACTTACATCGATGAGAGGTGCAACGGCTATGCCAACTCATCAGCAATCATAGTGTTAAAATAATAAAAACCTAAAAATAATTATTATTTATAATAATTACAAACACTTATCAAAAAATATTTTTATACTAAAAATAATTTGTATAGCAGTTGCCATGCCAAGCCAACCATTATGAACGGTTGGTATTGCAAATAATGCCTTATAAAGGTGCAACATTTTAAAAGTTCATCTTAGCAAACGCACCTTTATAGTGCACTATCACCCTCGGTGTGCATCAGCGCGATATTTGATAGATAGCAAAATAGTGTTAAGATAACGGCGGTTAAATTGCTAGCAAATTAGAGAAGCGAAGATACTAAGTTGAACAAATGATGATTTTGATGATCGATAATTACGACAGCTTTACCTACAATATTGTACAGTACTTCGGTGAATTGCAGCAGGACATCAGCGTTTGGCACAACGATGAAATCAGTATTGATGAGATTAAAGCACTTGCGCCAGATGCCATTGTTATTGGTCCCGGCCCCTGTGACCCTGACAGTGCTGGTATCTCGCTAGAGGTGATTGCGACCTTTAAAGGCATTATCCCGATATTAGGTATTTGCTTGGGTCATCAGGCAATCGGTCAAGCCTTTGGCGGTAAAGTCGTCAAAGCAAGCGAGGTTATGCATGGGCGGTTATCGGCTATTTATCATAATGGTCAAGGCGCTTTTACCAACTTGCCAAATCCAGCCCAGTTTACCCGTTATCACTCATTGGTGATTGAGCAAGCAAGCTTACCCGACTGCTTTGAAGTTAGCGCTTGGACTCAAAATGCTGATGGCAATATCGAAGAAATCATGGGCATTCGCCACCGCGAGTTTGCGATTGAGGGCGTCCAGTTTCATCCTGAGTCGATTTTAAGCGAAGCGGGTTATCAGCTGCTGAATAACTTTTTACAAATGCATCAGTTAGCTGTTTTATCCTCAGATAATTTACCAAAAGTAGGATAAGTGTTTTAAAAGACGAACCCAATTTTTAATCCAATGAATGTATTTAAACGACAACTATAAAAGATAATAATAAGTGAGAATATTATGACCACTGCCGCTATGCAGGACAAAAAATCAATCATGAATCAAGATAAGCAAAACCTGCAAAATGCTGAGAGCATCAATCAGCTGCCAGATGAGAGTATTCATAAGCTTCTGACCACCGCATTAGGCAGGATTTTTCAGCATATTGATTTGACCTTTGACGAGATGTATCAAGTCATGCTCGTCATCATGCAAGGCAGATGCAGTGATGCCATGATGGGTGCGATTTTGACGGGCCTGCGGATGAAAGGCGAATCCATCGACGAGATTACCGCCTCAGCCAGTGCGATGCGTGACTTAGCTACCAATATTAACCCAAGAGACTGTCGCTACATGGTCGATATCGTCGGTACTGGTGGCGATGGCGCTAACTTATTTAACGTATCAACAGCGGCAGCCTTGGTCGCAGCCGCAGCTGGGGCGCAAGTCGCTAAGCATGGCAACCGCGGCGTTTCAACCAAATCTGGTAGCTCAGACTTACTTGAGCAAGCCGGTATTAGCCTAACCCTGACACCAGAGCAAGCACAGCAGTGTATCGAGAATCAAGGGATTGGCTTTTTATTTGCGCCCAATCATCATAGTGCGATGCGCTACGCCAATCCGGTACGCCGTGAGCTAAAAGCGCGGACGATTTTTAATATCTTAGGTCCACTGACCAACCCTGCTGGCACGCCAAATCTGGTTATCGGCGTCTTTACCGCCCAGTTATGTGAGCCTTTGGCAAAAGTGATGAAAAATCTGGGCGCGCGTCATGTAATGGTGGTCGGTGCCAAAGATGGTTTGGATGAAATCAGTCTTGCAACTTCAACCACGGTAGCCGAGTTAAAAGACGGTGAAATCTCTGTTTATGAGATGATGCCAGAAGATGCGGGCGTTGAGTCACAAACCTTAATTGGGCTTGATGTCGATTCTCCTGCCCAAAGTCTTGAGCTGATTCGTGCCGCTTTATCAGGAGCAGATACTAATGACCGCGCTGTTCTAAAAGCCCGTGATATGATTGCCTTAAATGCCGGAGCGGCGATATATACCGCAGGACTTGCCAGCAACTATCCGAATGGCGTGAGCCGCGCCCAAAAAGTCATTCAAAATGGTGACGCTTTGATTAAGCTTGATGACTTAGCCAAATATACGCAGCAATTAGCTGACCAAGCTTAATAAGCTAAATGCTTAGAATTAATAAGAAATACGTGGCTCATAACCCTGTTAATCGCAACTATGTGTGCCGCCTTAATTTATTAGCCTAATTGTTACCCTAATTTTTTTACCAAATAACGGAATATAGCCATGACCGCCAAACCAAAATCAGACACCGCGATTCCTTCAGTGTTGCAGCGTATCGTTGCTACCAAGCACGAGGAAGTTGCTGCTGCTCGTGCGGCAGTATCGCTTGAGGCATTAAAATCGCAAGCCACCGCTGATACCCAGCCACGTCGCGGTTTTGCCAATGCTTTACGCAGCGCTGATATTGGTATCATTGCGGAGATTAAAAAAGCCTCGCCGTCTAAAGGTATTATCAATCATAACTTTGAGCCTGCGCTATTTGCCAAGCAATATGAGCAAGCGGGAGCCAGTTGTTTATCAGTACTCACCGACCGTGATTATTTCCAAGGTGATGATAGCTACTTAATCCAAGCGCGCCAATCTTGCAATTTGCCCATATTGCGCAAAGATTTTATGGTAGATATTTATCAGATTTACCAATCTTACTTAATGGGCGCTGATTGTATTTTATTGATTATGGCCTGTCTTGATGAGGCGCAAGTACAAGAGCTGCATGCGCTAAGCATTGAGCTGGGTATGGATGTCTTGATTGAAGTTCATACAGCAGATGAGCTTGAGCGTGCGCTACAGTTGCCACGTTCAGCGCATAATATCTATGGTATTAATAATCGCGATTTAAACACCTTTGATGTCGACTTACAAACGACGCTTGATTTAAAAAATACCCTGCTGCGCGAATTAGCTATCGATGATGCGCTCGCTGCCAATCCTAATGACCGTCTAGAACGGCCGCTTATTGTTACCGAAAGTGGCATTCATAGCAGTCATGATATTCGTTTGATGCTAGGTCATGATATTCAGCACTTTTTAATCGGCGAGCAGTTTATGAAGACCGATCATCCCGGACAAGCGTTACAATCCTTACTTGCGAGCGTCGCAGCACAGGCGTAAAGTAAACCGCATCTATTTTATGTACGATATAAATCATTAAATCACTCATTCACTCACCAACGATACGTTAATTATTATGTCAAACTCTCTGTTTTCAAAAGAAATGCAAGACCAATTAAAAGAACTTAAAGGGCAACTGAGTAAAGGTCGCGATACCAATTCACCAGAAGGTGAAAATGAAAAGCCAACCGAACCTGTCTCACTCTTGACCCAAAAACAAGTCAAAAAAACGGTCAAGCAATTAGATAGCGAACATATCGACGACGATAAAGTACTATTTATGCAAGCGATGCATGGCGTCAACCAGCTAAAAGACAAAAATGTGCGCACACCTGCCAACGCCTCTAAAGCGGGTAAGCCTGACGCTGCAACATTATCAAAACGCGCTGCCGCTCAAGGGAGTGAAGCTAGTGATTTGGGCGCAGGTTTATCAGATATGCAGGCGCTATTAAACCCTGTAGCAGGCGAAGCCTATTTATCCTATAAGCAGCCTACCCTACAAAACAAGATTTTCACCCAATTAAAACAGGGCAAACTACGCTGGTATAACGCGGTAGATATTCACGGCTGCACCATTGAAGAAGCGCGCGATGCAATGACCCAACTGCTCAGCCAAGCCAAGCAAAACAATGAAACTGTGGTGAAAATCGTCCACGGTAAAGGTTCTGAGGCTATTTTAAAAACCTGCGTCAATGGTTGGCTACGTCAACTACCAGAAGTATTGGCATTCTGCTCAGCGCCACCAAAAGATGGCGGTAATGGTGCGGTACTGGTACTGCTAAAAAAAACCAAAACCGATAAAGAATAAAATTATAGTTCGAAAAAAAGGACTGCCATGACGCAGTCCTTTTTTTATATAGTCAGTTCAAAATAAAAGCAATACGTTATAGCTTCTTGCGACTGGTATAAATTTCCCTTGCTTGCTGTTATCACAGAGGCTACGAAAAATTCATCCCAGTCGCACTGTATCGATTTTAGAGTAATTCTACTATATCAAATATTTATGCTCTTGTTTTGTAGTCGCGCTTTGATAAATCTTCCTATCATTTTGCTGCCTATTTTTTAGTAAGCGAGTTTCTCTATGAATATACAAACCATCGAAAACAAACAAGAATTAAAAGCACATATCAACGCTTTGATTGCTCTCGAACCAAGATTTGCGTCTGTTTATGAGCAAGAGGGTGTGCCTGATTTACGCCATAACGCGGGCGGCTTTACGCAAATAATGAGAGCGATGGTTGGACAGCAGTTATCAGTCGCAGCGGCAGCCAGTATATGGCAACGCTTGGTAGAGGCAGGTTTGACGACGCCATCAGCGATTCAAGCAGCGACAGACGAGGATTTACGCGCGCAAGGGCTCTCTAAGCAAAAAATTCGTTATACGCGCTCTTTGGTCGAGCACGATATAGATTTTGCTGCCTTAACAACCCTACCCGACGACGACGTTATCGATACCCTGACTGCTGTGGTTGGCATTGGACGCTGGACCGCTGAGATGTATCTGCTATTTTCGTTACAGCGCGCTGACGTGCTGGCAGTCGATGATTTGGCGATTAAAGTCGCAGCGATGGAATTGTTAGATTTAGAAGAGCGCCCAACGCCAAAACAATTAAAAATTCTGACCCAAGATTGGTCGCCGCATCGTAGCGCTGCCAGCTTATTGTTATGGCAATATTATGGTTTTTTACGTCAAAAAACCGCTATCCCTTTATAAGCCATAGCTTTATAAATAAAACGTTCAATAAACCTTAAGCAAAATAGCCACACAAAATATTAAGGCTGATTCCATATAGAAAAACCAAATTTCTTTTTGGCGTGTTTAAACTGACCTTTTTTTAGCAAACGATGTTTATGCCTTTGTAGTTTTTGCTTTTTAGTGGTTTCTTTACGAGCCTTTTTTTCACTCGTCGCACGGTCAGCATTTTTATTTAAATCAAGCGCTTTTTGCTCATCGTCAGTATCGTTATTGTCAGTACCATTATTGGCATCAGTGTCTGCTTCACTCGCATCGCTTGCGTCCACTGCTTCGTTTATCGAATCATCGGTCACGGTTTCTGGCTGAGGTTGTGGCTCAAGCTCGGCCTGATTGACAATCAGCTGCTGCGTTGGCAGCGCATGCTCGACATCGTATTTTTTCACCAGGGTCAACACATCGACCAACAAGTCATCTTGCTTGCGATAAAACTCTATCGAATCGACCGCATTAATATAAGCGCGCAGTTGAATGACGTAGCAGTCTTGGCGCAGCTCTGAAATATTGGCCTGATTCCACTCCTGATTGGTCAGCTCGTGCTCGTTCAAAAATTGATCTAATTTTTTGACCATCTTAAAGACCACATCAATATCCGCATTGCGTTTGATATATAAGTTATGCAAAAAGTGAAACATATCCCGTGAGGTATAGTTTTCAATTTGCATCGATGAGAAGTCACTGTTAGGCACCGTCACAATCGTCCGGTTCAGCGTGCGCACTCGTGATGAACGAATACCAATATCAATCACCGTACCTGCTTGGTTGCCGAAGCTACAGTAGTCGCCGATGCGTACTGGCGAATCTGCCACCACCACCACACTGCCGACCAAGTTCTCAATCGTCTTTTGCGCACCCAGTGCCAAGGCTAAACCACCGACCCCTAATGCGGCAATCCCTGTGGTCAAATCAAATCCTAAGTTTCCAAAAATGACAATAACGGCAAAGATTAATAATAGCGCTTTGACCACCTTGCGCATCAAACCCAAGATAGAAACTCGCTCGGTATAATTTTTCTTATAACTTAAATTGACCGCGCGGGTAAATATAGAATCAATAACCCGCAGTAATAGCCATGTCGTCGCTACCCAAGAGGCAATGTCGGTAAAGCGCTTAATTGGTTCACGCAGTGTCACTGATATGCCGGCATAAACCATTACCTCGGCCAATATCAGCGCCGTGATAACGACGGTCAGTGGCAATATCACATTATTAGGTAAAGGTAACGTCTCACCTCGTAGGCGAGGATAAATCAGTTTTAATAAGTAATAGAGCAGCCAAACCACGATGTAAGTGAAGATAAAACTACTGACTATAATGGTTAATGCCGCCAATATATCAGAAATCTGATAACCAAATAGCTTTTTACCATCTAATGAGTCAATGGTGTAGCGCGAAACCAGCGTCGGCTGAGAGTTTTCTATCACCTCTGGTATCGAGCTTAGGGTATCGTTTGAAAACTGCCAATATTGCTCGCCTTGCTTAGAGGCTACTCTTTCGAGCATCAGCGGCACGCTCTTATCACCGACATTAATCACGCCGACGTTTTCTTGGCTTGGCGGTAGCTGATCGCTTAAATTTCCCTCAGGCGTATTGTTAATTTGTAAATCAGGCTGAAAACGCCCGCCCGCATCGAGTGCTTGCTTAAATTGGCGCACCACGGTGGTTGGATTATCAGACTTGGATAAATTTAGATAATTGCTGGCTAGCAGATAGTCGTTATCGCCCAAAGCCTTAATAAAGCCTTGTACGGTATGGCGCGGCGTATCACGTCCGAAAGAATCAGGTGTCGACGTGTTGGCCACCTCTTCAGTTTGACCACCCACACCCAATATGTTGGCTTCGGCTGCAAGCGCCTTATGTGAAAAAATCACGCTTAATACACTCAATAACATCGCAAATAAAAACACCGTTACCATGAGCGGCGTTTTTACTTTTAAAGATATAAATGATGCAGATGGCGCAGTACGAGCACTCAGATGACGCTGAATAGACAAAACAAACCTCTTAGCTTTAGGAAGGGCAGCACAGTAAATAAATGAAATCCGCCACTATAATAGCAATTATTAATCACAGCAATGCGTTTGATTGCATGTTTTTATTACTCGTTAAAATAGTGCTTGTCTTTAATGCAGATGATACTTATTTACAAGCCTAAAAAATACTGTCAATGGTTAGATAACCCAAATAACTCCCCGATATCATGAGCATCACTCAGCGTATGCTGAATAAATATTAGGACAAAGTGGTTTATAAGTACGTAGCTTTTATAGATAATAAGCGTATGTAAAATTCGTATTACTTTTTGTAATTTTTTACTTTTAGGCTCTCACTTCTGTAACTTTTTACTTTGTTCAACTTGTCATTCAACTTTGGAATTCAATATGGTTTTATCACGTTCATCTTCGACCACCTATCTGCGGTTATGTATCTTAAGTGCTTTAGGCGGATTTGCTATGAGTGCCACAGCTGCGACTGGTGATAGTAGCGTTATCAATCACAGCGAGCTGCCACAGGTTGAGCTTGATAAAATTGTCGTCACCGCCACTCGGACGCCAACTAAGACCAGTAATGTCATTGCCCAAACTCGGGTGATTGATAGTGAAGAGCTTAAGCGTTATCAGGGTCAGACAGTAACTGATGTATTAAAGAATCAGCCTGGTATTAATATCACGCAAAGTGGCGGCATGGGCACAGCCAGTAATTTTTATATGCGCGGCTTTGATAGTAAGCAAGTCTTGGTGCTTATCGATGGGATACGCTATGGTTCTATCTCTTTAGGTAGCCCTTCTCTAAATCTATTATCAGCAGATCAGCTGGATCGTATTGAGATTTTATACGGCGCTTCAGGTTCTAGTATTTATGGTTCTGATGCCATGGGCGGTGTCATTCAAATATTTACTAAGGGCAATAGCGTCGATAAATCCAATGTGTCTACGACTGTTGGTTATGGCAGTAATAATCACTACCAAGTCGGTGTCACAGGTCAGCTTAAAAATACCACTTCCTCATTGAGCTTGGGTGTCAGTCGCAACGAAACAGACGGCTTTAACGCAATTGCCAATAGTAACTCTGCTGATTATAATGCGGACGATGACGGCTTTAAATCTACCAATGCCAGTTTGGCATTGCAGCATAAAATTTCAGACTCGCTGAGCGCGGGATTGAGTGCCTTGTATACTGACTCTACTACTGATATTGACTCAGCAGGAAATGCGTTTCCAAATGCTTATTCAGATCAAAAAAATGGCAGTGCCAATGCTTATCTTCAATATAAAACGCCTTTGACGGTCAGTAAGCTTAGTTACGGTCAAAGTATCGACAAATCGACTTCTCATGACGCCAATTCTATTAACTATCAAGAAGGCAGCCAGTACGATACCACCCAAGAGCAAGCGCGATTAGAAACCAGTATCAATGCGCAACCTGGTACTGTCATTATTGGCGCAGAGTGGTTGTCACAAAAACTAGACGCTTCGGATGTTTTAGACTTTTCAGGTTATCCTGATCCTGCTGTACAAACCCCTTATGACCCTGACGACAGAACAGTTAAAAGTGCGTTTGTTGGTTATCAACTGGCGGACACTTATTACGACCTACAAGCCAATTACCGCGTCGATGACAACTCACAGTATGGTAATGAGAGCACCTATAATTTAGGAGCAGCTATACGTCCGTTGGCGGGTATGCGAATTGGTGCCAACTATGCCACAGGCTTTCGTGCACCAACGTTTAATGACTTATACTGGCCGGGTTTCAGTAACCCCAACCTTAAACCTGAAAGAACGAAAAACACCGAAGTATTCGTTGAATACGCAAATGATGCTCAAACATCACGATTGACAGGCTATTATACCGATGCAGAAGACCTGATTTCTAATGCAGCAAATATCAGTGAAGCGAAAATCAAAGGGTTAAGTTTGACCTCAGACTGGAATATGAATAACTTTATCTTTGGTCTCGGTTATGACTACTTAGATGCGAAGGACAAAACGGCAAACAGTGCTAACTATGATCAACAGCTTGCCTATCGTCCTAAAAACAGTGGTTTAATTTACGTGGGTTATCAACAACCGATGTTTGACATTCGCCTCGAAGCCAAACATACAGATGATAGAGTCACGGCCGAAAACAATAAACTTGATAGCTATACCTTGCTGAATTTGAGCGGCGCGGCTTATATCACTCCTAATCTTCGCGCTAACTTGCGAGTAGACAATATTACTGATGAGGATTATACCCTCGCCAGCCAATTCGGTAATGAATACGCCACAGAAGGCACCAGCTACTTCGGCTCACTTACCTACGATTGGTACTAATTACGATTGGTACTAATACTGACATGAAACTTAAAGTGTAAACAAATCAAGGTCACCCAGCGGTGGCCTTTTTTTATGACGCAAGCACTTACGATTTTCCGGAGCCAATAGGTGACAAATTAATCCTCATCAATTACAATAACGACCTCCGAGAGGTGTTGCGCCATAATCATCGATTACTGCAATTAAGCTTTATTGCTTTGCAAATCAATCATTATGTTAGGCTCGGTTAACTGCTTATTACCATTTTTGGTTGTGAGCAGCGCAAATAACGGCACCTGCGTTTTTATTCTTTTTATCTATTAACTGATAGGAGCATATTATGGACGCAGTGTCTAACACCCCATCTGCCCATACGATCGACCCCTCTTTCACTGACTATAAAGTCGCCGACATCAGCCTTGCTGATTACGGTCGCCGTGAAATTACCCTAGCTGAAGCCGAAATGCCTGCCCTGATGGGTTTGCGTCGTCGCTACGAAGCCGACCAACCGCTTAAAGGCGCGAAAATCGCTGGCTGTATCCACATGACCATTCAGACGGCTGTCCTTATCGAGACGCTTGTCGCGCTAGGTGCGGAAGTACGCTGGACATCATGTAATATATTTTCAACCCAAGACCATGCTGCTGCTGCGATTGCTGCTGCTGGTATTCCTGTGTTTGCTTGGAAAGGCGAAACAGAAGAAGAGTACGAGTGGTGCTTGCGTCAACAAATCCATGTTGGCGGTGAAGAGTCCGGTCAGCTTTGGGATGCAAACTTAATCTTGGATGACGGCGGTGATTTGACTGCTTTGATTCATAATGATTATGCCCAAATGCTTGATAACATCCATGGTATCTCTGAAGAGACTACTACTGGTGTTCATCGTCTGGTTGAGATGCTTAATAAAGGCACGCTAAAAGTACCGGCTATCAACGTTAATGACGCGGTGACCAAGTCTAAAAATGATAACAAATACGGCTGCCGTCATAGCTTAAATGATGCCATCAAACGTGCAACTGACATGTTCCTTGCGGGTCGCCGTGCACTCGTTATCGGTTATGGCGATGTGGGTAAAGGCTCTACGCAAAGCTTACGTCAAGAAGGCATGATTGTCCGTGTCTCAGAAGTTGATCCTATCTGTGCCATGCAGGCCTGTATGGACGGCTATGAAGTATTATCACCTTACATCAACGGCGATAACACCGGCGGTGCAGAGAGCATCAACACTCGCCTGCTTGAAGATACTGATTTGATTGTTACCACGACTGGTAACTATCACGTTTGCGACCGTCATATGCTAGCAGCATTAAAACCTGGTGCAGTCGTTTGTAACATCGGTCACTTCGACACTGAAATCGACACGCAGTTTATGCGTGACAACTGGCGCTGGGTTGAGATTAAGCCGCAAGTGCATCAAGTGTTCCGCTCAGATGACGAAAACGATTATTTGATTTTGCTTGCTGAAGGTCGCTTGGTGAACCTAGGTAACGCCACAGGTCACCCATCGCGCGTGATGGACGGCTCATTTGCCAACCAAGTATTGGCACAAATGTACTTGTTTGAAGAAAAATTCGCTGAGCTGCCAGTCGATGAGCGCTTTGACAATTTATACGTCAAAGTCTTACCGAAAAAACTTGACGAAGAAGTCGCTGTTGCCATGGTTGCTGGTTTTAACGGTACATTGACGAAACTGACTGAAAAACAAGCCGAGTATCTAGGCGTACCTGTCGAAGGTCCGTTTAAGCCTGACGCTTATAAATACTAATAGGAGCCAGACTGTGACTAAGCCTGCTTTCTCCTTTGAGTTTTTCCCAGCCAAAACCGAGCAAGGACATGAGAAGCTACTCAGCACTTATGATGAGCTCAATAAGCTATCACCTGCGTATTTTTCGGTGACTTACGGGGCTGGCGGTTCAACGCGTGGCCGCACTTTAGATATCGTCCAAACACTATGCGCGCGCGGTGACACAGATATCGCGCCGCACATGTCTTGTATTGGTGATGACAAAAGTCAAATCGCCGAACTGCTCGATCTTTATAAAAGTTTGGGCATCACACGCTTGGTTGCCTTGCGTGGTGATTTACCGTCAGGTCAGGTAGGTATGGGGGAACTGCCATTTGCCTTGGACTTGGTGAAGTTTATCCGCGAATACTCAGGCGATCATTTCCGTATCGAGGTCGCAGCCTATCCTGAGATGCATCCACAAGCGCGTAGCTTTGAATTTGATGTCGACAATTTGGTCAATAAATACCAAGCGGGCGCTAATGCGTCGATTACCCAGTTTTTCTATAATGCCGATAGCTATTTATATCTGCGTGATACTTTAGAAAAACGCGGTATTGATACGGTTGCACAGCCTTTAGTCGCTGGCATTATGCCGATTACCAACTCAAGCAATCTCGTACGCTTTGCTGATAGCTGTGGCGCGGATATCCCGCGTTACGTGCGTAAACAGTTGGCGGATTTTGGCGATGACCGTGCTGCTATTCGCGAGTTTGGCTTTGACGTCGTCTATCGTCTGTGCGAGCGCTTGATCTCTGAGGGCGTACCTGCCATGCATTTTTATAGCATGAACAAGGTTGAGCCAAATAAACGCTTAGTCGAAGCTTTAGGCTTGATTGCTTAAATATTTATCGAATGTATTGCTGAATGACTGGCGTTCTTAGGGGCGCCGGTCTTTTTTGGTATGGGAATTGCATTTATGCCAATTTTACTGATGACAATCCCTTTACCCACCCAAATGATATTCTGCTAAGATATTGAAAAATATTATCACTCCCATTATAGGAATAAGTAATTTTGCGACGTTTCTTTTATGCCACCAGTAGCGACAGCAGTGATAAAAATGCCACCACCTACCCCAAGCTTAGCACCTTAGCTATTGGTGCCAATGTCGAATTAACCGAAAGTATCGTCCATCATTGGTGCCGTGTATTGCGTGCTAATATTGGCGATAAAGGGATTTTGTTTGACGGTTTCGGCGGTGAATATCAGGTACAGCTCAATAGCATCAGTAAAAAACAGGCCACTGCGACGTTATTGGCACACCTAGAAACTGACCGTAACGCTGCTATCTTAACGAAAATTGGCCTAGTGATGAGTCGCGGCGAGCGCATGGATTACGCCATTCAAAAATCTACTGAGCTTGGTGTCACTGCTATTCAACTATTGAGTAGCCACCACGGTGAGGTCAACCTAAAACCTGCGCAAGTTGAAAAAAAACTGGTACATTGGCAGCAAGTGGCGATTGCCGCCTGTGAGCAATGCGGCCTTAATCGCCCGCCCCTTATTCTCGCGCCATTATCGATTGATGACTGGCTGTCAAATATAGTGGCCAACGAAAACGACAAAGAGATGGCAGTTAGCCCAATCGTCGCTGAGCTAAGTAAAGATGCTTACTATCAAGCATTACAGCAACCAGCAGATTTACGTCTGCAGCTAAGCGTGCCAGCAGCAGGACAGCCGCTGATGCCTGAGGAGTTGCCCATCGTTTTGAAACAACAGACGCCTTATGTTGAATTGCTAATCGGACCTGAGGGCGGGCTCAGCACTGATGAATGCGGCAAGGCTGCTGACGTTGGTTTTGCAGCGTGGCAAATTGGCCCAAGGGTGCTGCGTACTGAAACTGCGCCTGTCGTTGCCTTAGCGACATTGGCCTCGTTGGCAACCCTGCACACCTTACATATGTAGGCATCAAATTGCCATCGCCACATCGCTACATCGCCATTTATTATTCAACTTGATGTTATGAGTCCTACTATGACCGATTTTACCCCTATGCCAATATCGGATAAGCAGCAATTATTGGTCAAACTGTGCGAGCAATTTGAAGACGCCATCTTCATACTGGACGACAAACTGCGCTATTTATCCGTCAATGCAAGCTATGAGCTGATGCTTGGCTATACAGAAAAATTTTTACTTGGCCGTCCGCTTGGTATCTATGCAGCCGAGTTTTTGTCTGAAGAAGAGCAAGGTGTGCTTAGAAACCTGATTAACAGTTTAGACAGTACAGGATTTTGTGAAATTGATTTTTCGATGGCAAATCGCTATGGCGAAATACTTGACTGTCATATCACTTATCGCAAAATTTACTTAGAAGACACCCCTTATTACGTTGGTACCATACGTAATATGGCGACGCTGGCTAAAAACAGAAAAAAGGTCGCCCATCTGTTAAATTATGACCAGTTGACTGGACTGCCAAACCGTAAAGTATTTTTAAGTCAAACCAGTGAGTTGTTAATAGAAAGCTATCAAGAAGTGGTGGTCGTGCGTTTTAACATTGACCGTTATCGCAACCTTGCTATCTTATTGGGACCAGATGGCATCAACAAACTGGTAGAAAATTTTGTTTTACGTATCACCGAGTTGGAGCTGGACAATTTACGCTGTTTTTCCCATTTTGGCGGTGACGACTTTGCTTTATTATTTGAATGTAATGATGCCAATATGGTGCGCCATCAACTAGACAGCTTAATGCAAATGTGCGAGCGCCCTTTTTTCTTAAATGACAGCATGGCAAAAGAAGCCCAGGTCTATTGTCATATCTCGGTTGGGGTCAGCTATTTTCCTGAAAACGGCAATGAGTTCATCGGCTTATTGACCAAAGCTGAAAAAGCGTTGAATTACGTCAAGCAGCAAGGCGGCGATGATGTCTGCTGGTATCATAAATCTATTAATGAGAGGAATGCGCACGATATACAGTTAGAGTCTGAGCTTAGGACGGCTAGTAACGAGTGTCAATTCGTGCCGTATTACCAGCCCAAATTCGCCCTAGATACGGGTGTGATTAGCGGTTTTGAGGCGTTGGTGCGCTGGCAACATCCTACTCGCGGCTTACTAAGACCCGCCGATTTTATGGATGCCGTCATTTCTCATAAATTATCGTTTGAGTTGTTTTCACAAATGGCAAACCAAATTGCCAAGCAATTGACCGTTTGGCAAGATTTAAGCTTTGAGCAGCACATCTGTATCAATGCCGATGCGGCAGAATTCAGCCATCCCGATTTTTTTGACTTGGTTCGTAACTTGTTAGATAGTCATGAACTTACCGCCCACCAACTGCACATAGAGGTGACCGAATCTTCATTAATACAGCGTCATGCCAATGTCAAAAAACAACTGGATTTACTCAAAGAACTTGGCATCTGTCTGGCGCTTGATGACTTCGGTACGGGTTTTGCTTCGTTAAGCTACTTACAAGAATATCCGTTTGATTTTATTAAAATTGATAAAAGCTTTATCTCTAAAATTACCAATGACGGTACGCAGCGCGCGATTGTTAAGGCGATTTTGGATTTAGCAGAAGCGCTTGATATGCAGGTTATCGCCGAAGGCATCGAAAATGAGCAACAACGCGATTTACTGCTTAGTATGGGTTGTCAGTACGGTCAAGGTTATTGGTTTGGTAAGCCCATGACGGCGGATGAGGCAACTAAGATGCTCACGCAGCAACATTTGTCTAAAACTGACTCTCCTTAGACTTCTATCTTAAGAGTAAATTGCTTGAATTTTTCTACCATTTTTATTAAATAACGCTTAATTTTTTAGCGTATAAGCTCGATGATATATAGGATGCAACACAGGTTGATGACTTATCAGTATTGTCACCAAACTTGTATATTTGCCAGTGAACGCCTATCTTTTACCAAGAATTTACGAATACAGTCATAATTCTTTTTTATTCTTCTCAATTTATTTCATATGACCGATGTTGTTGTCTGCTATTGACACAGACAATCCTCATACTAGTAAAACGCGAGCGACTCAGATTTCAATCATGAAAATCGATGATGGTCGCCGCATTACTGCCGGTCGCATCCTAAAAAAGGACAGGAAGTTATGCAATATAAAGCGCCCCTACGTGATATCCAATTCGTGATGCATGAGTTACTTGACAGCGAAAGCCACTACAAAACCTTGCCTGCGTTCCAAGAAGCAGACCGTGAGTTGATGGATAGTTTGTTTGAGATGGCGGCAAGCTTTGCAGAAAATGAGCTGTCACCATTAAACCAAAGCGGCGATGCTGAAGGTTGTCATTTTGACAATGGTACTGTTACCACGCCAAAAGGTTTTAAAGAAGCTTATAAGCAATACTGTGAGCTTGGTTTCCCAGCCTTGTCTGCTGAAGAGGAATTCGGCGGTCAAAATATGCCGTTCTCACTATCAACGGTCATCAATGAAATGGTTGGTACGGCAAACTGGTCGTTCTCTATGTATCCAGGTCTATCACACGGCGCGATTCAAACCATCGAGCACCATGGTACTGATGAGCAAAAACAAACTTATCTTGAAAAAATGGTCACCGGCGAATGGTCAGGCACCATGTGTTTGACCGAAGCGCATGCCGGTTCTGATTTGGGTATTATTCGTACCAAAGCTGAGCCAAACGATGACGGTACTTATAGCATCACCGGTCAAAAAATCTTCATCTCAGCGGGTGAGCACGACTTAACCGATAATATCATTCATATCGTCCTAGCCCGTCTACCAGGCGCGCCTGCTGGCACCAAAGGCATTTCACTATTTATCGTACCTAAAGTGTTGGTAAATGAAGACAATAGCCTTGGCGAAAACAACAACGTCGTCTGTGGCTCTATTGAGCACAAAATGGGTATCAAAGCCTCAGCCACTTGCGTGATGAACTTTGATGGCGCAACTGGTTATTTGATTGGTCCAGAAAACCGCGGTTTACAGTGCATGTTTACCTTTATGAACGTGGCCCGTATCGGAACAGCGGTTCAAGGTTTAACGGCAGCAGAGTATGCATTCCAAGGCTCACTAACCTATGCCAAAGACCGCCTCGCGATGCGTTCATTATCAGGTGCTAAAGCGCCAGATAAAGTCGCTGACCCAATCATCGTCCATCCAGCCGTTCGTAACATGCTCTTGACCGAAAAAGCCTTTGCTGAAGGTGGTCGTGCGCTGGTTTATTATCTCTCACACTTTGCTGATACCGTGGCAAAAGGCGAAGGCGATGACCTAAAATTTGCTGATCAAATGCTGTCACTATTGACGCCGATTGCTAAAGCATTCTTGACTGAAACTGGTCTAGAGGCGGCTAACCATGGCGTACAGGTTTATGGCGGCCACGGCTTTATCAGTGAATGGGGCATGGAGCAAAACGTCCGTGATACCCGTATTGCGTGTCTTTACGAAGGTACCACTGAAATCCAAGCGCTTGACCTACTCGGCCGTAAAGTATTGGGCTCACAAGGTAAAATGCTGGCCAACTTTGTCAAAGTCATCCAAACTTTCTGCGAAGAGAACAAAGACAACGATCAAATGGGACAATTTATCCGCCCACTTGCCAAACACGTCAAAGAATGGGGCGATTTGACCGCCCGTATTGGCATGCAAGCGACTGAAAACCCAGATGCGGTTGGCGGTGCAGCAGTTGACTACTTATACTTCAGCGGTTATGTGACCCTAGCTTACTTATGGGCACGTATGGCATTGGTTTCTCAAACAGCTATTGCAGACGGTAGCGGTGAAAAAGCATTCTATGATGCCAAGGTAAAAACTGCTCAATTCTACTTTGCTAAATTGCTACCACGTACGACTACTTATGCACAGCGCATCAACACAGGTGTTGAGCCATACATGACGATGGATGTTGATCAGTTTGCTTTTTAATTAAACTTTAGACATCTCTTCATACTGTATTTTTATCGGCAACATACTTCGGTGTGTTGCCGATTTGCTTTATGGGTATATTTATATATGAATTAGCACCCCTTTATAGATAGCTACAAGTTTTAAAATCCCTTTAATCACTGCAATAGCAGCTGCTAACTTTTGGTGCACGCACAATTCACGAAGAAATACACCCGCGCACAAGCTTATTTGTTAAACTTTGAATATGAATCGCTAAGGTTACATCAAGAGAACAGTTGATAATCTTAACAACTCCAATTTTATCTATTTAAACCAAAGGAATGTTTATGGCTGTTTATAATGCCCCTCTTAACGACATGCGCTTTATCCTAAACGACGTATTTAAGGCGCCTGAATTTTGGCAAAACAACGAAAACCTTGCTCATGTCGATATGGAAACTGTCGATATGATTTTGGAAGAAATGGCAAAATTGTCAAAAAACGTCTTATTACCTATCAACCGTAGCGGCGATGAAGAAGGCGCAACCTTTGAAGGTAATGGCGTTGTCACCACCCCTACTGGCTTTAAAGACGCCTATAAGCAGTATGCCGAATCAGGTTGGGTTGGCTTAAGTGGTAACTCTGAGTACGGCGGTCAAGGTTTCCCAAAAATGGTCACTATGTTGACCGAAGAGATGGTATTTACCGCCAACCAATCATTTGCTCTATATCCAAACCTAACCGTAGGCGCAACGCTTTGCTTAAATGCGGCGGCGTCTGAAGAGCAAAAGCAAACTTACTTAGAGAAAATGTACAACGGTGAATGGTCGGGTACTATGTGCTTGACTGAGCCGCATGCTGGTACTGACTTAGGTATTATCAAAACCAAAGCCGTGCCAAACGACGATGGTAGCTATAACATCTCTGGTACCAAAATCTTTATCACCGGCGGTGAGCACGACCTCACAGAAAATATCATTCATTTGGTATTGGCAAAAACCCCAAATGCGCCAGAAGGCTCAAAAGGCATTTCGCTGTTTGTGGTACCAAAATTCTTGGTTAATGAAGATGGTAGCTTGGGCGAGCGCAACACCTTGGCAGTTGGCTCTATCGAGCATAAAATGGGTATCAAAGCCTCTGCGACTTGCGTGATGAACTTTGACAATGCCAAAGGCTGGATGGTCGGTGCAGAAAACACTGGTCTGTCTTCAATGTTCATTATGATGAACTATGAGCGCGTGACCATGGGTCTACAAGGTCTTGGTGGTTCTGAGCTTGCTTACCAAAATGCGGCGCTCTATGCCAATGACCGTGGTCAAGGCCGTAGCGATACCCAAATTCAAAGCCCAGAAAAGCCTGCTGATGCCATCATTCATCATGCCGACGTACGCCGTATGCTGTTAAATGCCAAAGCCAACACCGAAGCGTCACGCTGTTTTGCCATGTACGTGGCTAAAAATCTCGATGAAGAGAAGTTTAGTACTGATCCAGAAGCCGCTCAAGCCGCTGCTGCGCGCGTTGCCTTACTGACGCCTGTTGCTAAGGCTTTCTTGACCGACAAAGCGTTAGAAGCGACGATTGATTGCCAGCAAGTATTTGGCGGTCACGGCTATATCCGCGAATGGGGTATGGAGCAAATCGTCCGTGATACCCGTATTGCCCAGATTTATGAAGGCACCAACGGTATTCAAGCGCTTGACCTACTCGGTCGTAAAGTTGCGCGCAATAACGGCAAATATGTCACCCATTTCTTAGGTGAGATTCGTGACTTTGTCAATAACATGCAAGCGGATCATGGCATCAAGCAAGCGACGCTAGATGCAGCTGACACCATCGAAGAGCTGACCACCACAGTGCTGAGCAATATCGGCGAGCGTAAGAGTGAAATTAATGGCTGCGCCGTTGACTATATGCATGCCTTTGGCTACCTTGCCTACTCGTATATGTTTGCACTCATGGTCGAAGCTGCGAATGGTAAAGAAGGTGAGTTCTACACCAACAAAGCCAAGCTTGCCGATTATTTCGTCGGTCGTATCTTGCCACGTATCGACGCTCACGCGCAGATGGTAAAAGCTGGCAGTGATCCAATGATGAACTTTGATCTTAGTTACTTTGATGTACCTGCTAGCTAATTGTTTACTTTTATAATAAAGTAAGCCATACCGTACAACGATAAAAGGGACAGTCACGCTACTGTCCCTTTTTTTGCCAAAAATATTGTAGCAGCCATTAAAGAAATTAGACGAATTAAAGAAAGAAGAGAAATCAGCATAGTAAAGGTCAGAATAACTGCTAACAAAATAATTAGGCGCCGAGAGATGGTTACGTTTAAAATAACGCAGAGCTAAGCGTATTAACTTTAATAAGGGTTTTTTAGTTTTAAACAGTAAAGTGATGCATTGGCACGCTAAAAATTAACACTCAAAACTCCCCTCACTTATTGCAATATTGATAAACACAGCATTTGCTAAAAAAAATATCTCCTTGCCCATACTCAATAATAACAATGATTGAAACAACTACCATAAGGGATGCAATGTGTCAGAAATAAAACACATTTTACAACAGATTACCGCTTTAAGTGATGTGCCAGACCCTGCGGTACTCAAGCGCTTAATCGATGAGCTGCGTGTCAGCGACAAAGAGCCCGCGTTAGCCAATCAAAAGATGCAAGATTTGATTGATATTTTACGTCAACATCCAGAATATGCCGATGGGCTGGCAAGTTTCGTTTTAAAACTCATTATTGAATATCGCCAAATTGCGCTATACACCGACACGGGCATCATGTCGGATCAAGGCTTTTTTAATAGTCTGCGCCGTCTTATCGGCCATCGTTTTTTACCCCTGCTGCCACAAGAAGATTCTGTTATTGAGCTGGTCGGTTATTTATTTGATAAACGCACTGATGAGCGCTGGCTTGCCAATATTGACAGAGACAAATGGGATGAGATGGTCGGCCTACTCAAGGTCAGAGAGCCGCATTTAAATTTGGTCGCAACGGCAAAAAACAGTATCTTGAACGCGATTATCATTTTATCGTACCGTATCAGCGGTATCGGCTTGCATCCAGATTTGATGGAATTTTATCCGCAAATGCTCAATTATTCAGCGTCATTTGTGGCCCAAAATCAAGAAGCCGTCCTGTACGTCAATCAGTACCGTGAAGCACACGAGCTTGATACGTTAACCGATATCATCCCTGACAAGGCGGTCGACCCTGCGCCATTACTGGTGATGATTGAGCAATGTGAAGATATCGTTGCCACCATACGTAAGCGCATTTATAAAACGGGTATCTCTATTCGCCTAACCAACATGATGCTGCGTTTGGATCAAAGCCTACAACGGATGCGTATTTTAACTGAGCTGGTAGCAGACAATTACGATAAGCGTGATCAGGCTATTATTGAGCTCATTCAAGCGCTGATTACGAGTGCCAGTCGCCGCTATAGTATTGGTTATTTGATTGATAATAATACCAAGCTGCTATCGCGCAAAGTTACCGAAAACGCCAGCCGCGTCGGTGAGCATTATATTAGTACCGATAAGGCTGGCTATCAGAAAATGTTTAAAAAAGCTTCCATCGGTGGTTTTATCATTGCTTTTATGGCCACTACTAAGATACTAGCCTACCATCTGGCGCTGGCTCCGATCGGCCGCGCCTTTATCAATAGTATGATTTATGGTTTAGGCTTTGTATTTATTCATATCGTCCACGGTACAGTCGCTACCAAACAGCCGGCTATGACAGCGGCGGCAATCGCCTCTACCATTTCTGACGGTTCTGGTAAAAAATCACACCAATTAAATAAATTATCAGAGCTGGTGGTCGATATTTTACGTACCCAGTTTGTCGCAATTATGGGTAATGTCATGGTAGCGATACCCGTAGCGCTGATTATCTCGTTTACGTGGTTACAATATACGGGCGCGCCGATGATCAATACCGATAAGGCCGCGCACTTACTGCATGATCTCGACCCGTTTCATTCCTTAGCGCTTCCGCATGCGGCTATCGCTGGCGTATACTTATTTTTAGCCGGCCTTATCGCGGGTTACTATGATAATTTGGCGGTTTATAACCAAATCGGCGCTCGTATTCAGCGCCACAGGCTACTGCAATACTTATTACCTAAAGCTTGGCTTCAACGTTTGGGTGGCTTTATCGAAGCCAACCTCGGCGCTATTATGGGTAATTTTTTATTCGGGGTGTTCTTAGGCAGTACCGCCACCATAGGTTTTATATTTGGCTTGCCGATTGATATTCGACATATTGCCTTTGCTTCAGCAAATCTGGCGCATGGACTGTTTAATATTTCTGCCAATCAATGGGATTGGACGGTTGTTTTCATCTCTATTTTAGGCGTTGCCCTTATCGGTATGGTCAATCTGATGGTGAGCTTCTCGCTGGCGTTATTTGTGGCGCTGCGCTCTAAAGAAGTTAAATTTATGGAGTGGAGCCGTTTAACCAAGCAGCTTTTTAGTCATATGCTGACTCATCCCTCTGACTTTTTTTGGCCGCGCGACAAACCTATGAAATACGCACGTATCGATAGTCAAGGTCATATGATTTTTGATGATACACATGCTCATAAAGGCGGACAACCTATCCCCCATAACTATGTGGTACGCCGTTTATCGGATGTCAAAATCCTGCCCAAATCTAAGCAAATAAGCATGCAAAATGAGCAGGCGATTACCGATATAGATTATGATAATAATATAACGGATAGTCATGCCGACGCGGCGCTAAAAAGCCGAGAGGCGCAAATTACCACTAAACCAGTAAGCGCCAAAAAAACGATCGACCTCGATGATGGACTAATAGATGAGGAGCTCAATAGCGTCCCTTATAGTAATGACATCCAATACGATAAGTCGTATAAAGACGACGACAGCAATCCTGACAGTAAAGCCGTTGGCAATGCCAAAACGCCACTGCCAAAACCCAAAAAACCACCAAACCTACCCAGTTAATACAGGCACTTTGCTTATTCCGAACTGGGGTTTATATAGAGCGTGTCTTTATTTTAAAAATGGTGATAAAAATGAGATGAATGGCAGCCAAACATTATGATTAGACATTTTTATCAAACATTGTGATCAAACATTGTCATCAAACAACGAACACAGCGCAGAGAATATCGAGCTATTAGTCAGCTAATTGACAGCATTTGGCCAGAGTTAGCCATCTTTAACCCATTTAGATGATTATCTATTGAAGTAAGGACACGCTCTAAGCATTACAGATATTCAATATCTCGTTGTGTTAAAGGCGTTTGCTAATGGACGTTTTTAAAACGCATTAAACGCAAAGCATTAAGTGTAACCAGCACGGTTGCGCCAGTATCAGCCAATACCGCGATCCATAAACCAGTGATACCGAGTACCGTGGTGATTAAAAACACTGCTTTGAGGCCGAGCGCAAAAATCACGTTTTGATGAATATTAGATAAGGTTGCACGCGACAATGCAATCAGATGAGCGACGTCGGTCACGCGACTTTTTAATAAAGCGACGTCAGCCGTTTCAATGGCGACATCAGTACCACCGCCCATCGCGATACCGACATCGGCAGTCGCTAACGCTGGCGCATCATTGATACCATCACCAATCATCGCTATTTGGGCTTTAGTCTTCATCTCGTCTATCAAACGCAGCTTATCTTCGGGCAACAGCTCAGCTTGCCACTCTATATCTAGATGACTAGCAAGCGCTTGAGCAGTAAGGCGGTTGTCGCCCGTCAGCATCATGGAGCAAACCCCCATTGCATGAAGCTGTGCTACGCCTTCTTTGGCATCGTCCCGCAACTCATCTCGTAGCGCGATTAGCCCGAGCACCTCACGGCTTTGCTCATCGAACAGTACCGACACCGTTTTTCCTTCATTTTGTAACGCTTCGATTTGGGCATTTTGTTTGGCGGTTATTGAGGTTTGGTCGGCGGCATATACAGGAGAGCCGATGGTTAAAGAGCGCCCAGCTACCGTCGCATGCACAGCTTTACCTGCAGTCGCGTGAGCCTTAGACGCTACTGGTATGGCAATATTGGCCGTTTTGGCGTGATCGATGATGGCTTTTGCAAGCGGATGGTTAGAGGCGGACTCAACACTGGCAAACAGCGCTAATATCGCATTTTCATCTTGAGCACCCATATACTGCTGGGCAAAGGTGATAACGTCGGTCACGCGGGGCTTGCCTTCCGTTAACGTACCTGTCTTGTCAAAAGCAACCGTATTGACACGACCAATGGTTTCTAACGCGCTCCCACCTTTGATTAGCAGGCCGCGGCGCGTCCCAACAGCTAGACCCGAGGCGATAGCGGCCGGTGTGGATAGGACGAGGGCGCAAGGACAGGCGATGAGCAATAATGCCAAACCGCGATATAACCAAGTTGCCCACTCCCCGCCCATCACTAACGGTGGGATAACGATAATCAAAGCGGCAATCGCCATCACTGCTGGCGTGTAGTAGCGGCTAAACTTTTCAATAAAACGCGCAGTGGGCGCTTTGGAGGCTTGTGCCTGCTCCACTAGCTCAATGATTCGTGCAATGGTATTGTCAGCGGCTGTTTTTTCTACGCGTATGTGCAGCGCGCCCTCCATATTGATGGCGCCTGCAAACACCTTGTCGCCTATTGTTTTGGCAACGGGGATAGACTCGCCGGTGATGGGCGATTCATCAAGGCTAGATGCGCCCTGAGTAATAATGCCGTCAGCAGATACCTTATCGCCCGGACGTACCAGTACCAAATCATCGATTTGTAGTGAATACGCCGGTACATCGCGCTGCCCGCCTTGTGCGTCAAGTAAAATCGCAGTCTTTGGCACCAGTGCCGCCAAAGCCCTAATGCCAGCACGCGCGCGATCAGCAGCCACGCTCTCTAGTAGCTCGCCGACTGAGAATAAGAATACCACTGCTGCTGCCTCTGCAGGCTCACCAATAATAAGCGCACCAATTGCCGCAATAGACATCAGCATCTCAATCGAAAAAGGCGTGCCGGTCGACGCTAAGGCAAAGGCTTTACGAGCAAAAGGAGACACGCCCACAATGACGGCAACAGCAAGTGCCCACATGCCATAATCAGAAAAAACCACTGATAGCGCGTAAGCGGCGCTCATCAACACACCAAGACCAATGACTCGCTTACCTTTGCGGCTTTGCCACCAACGTGGCTGCTCTGTAGCGGACTGACGGCTACTATTTGCTGCGGTTGATTGATCCGTTATGGCAGATATACCAAACCCGAGGCGCTTAATGGTTTTTTCGATGTCACTAAATTGCGTCTCCCCATCAGGAGCCAGTGTTAGCGTTAACTTTTCGGTGGCAAAGTTAAGCTGTACATCAGAGATGTCAGGCATACGAGCGAGCACCGTTTCGATTTTACCGACGCAGCTGGCACAGTCCATACCTTCGATATGATATTGCATAGTTATTTTTCCTAATGCGTTTTCCTGATAACTTGTGCTGCTATAAGCATTTTTTAATAAATCTATTATGAACCCTATAGTGGCTTCAGAGTCAAGATGCATCTTCTTTAACGTCATAACATTGCTTTATTAGCCATTAAACTTTATAGTTACTTTAATGTTTAATGCTCAAGAGGCAGTTATGCTGATTAAAATCGGAGAACTCGCTAAACGCACAGGCGCGACAGTAGAAACCATTCGTTACTATGAAAAGGAAGGATTGTTGCCTGAGCCTTCACGCAGTGCAGGCAATTATCGTTTATATAATGACACGCACATCGAACGTCTACAGTTTATCCTGCACTGTCGTACGCTTGATATGACGTTGGATGAAGTACGGGTGTTACTACAATACTGGGATGAGCCTGACAGAGACTGCGGCAATGTAGATGCCTTGTTGGATGAGCATATTGAGGCGGTAGAAGTTCGTATTGAAGAGTTGATGCAGTTAAAACAGCATCTAATGGTTTTGCGAAAAAAATGCCTATCTAGCGCACCCGCGGTATCCTGTGGAATATTAAATGCCCTTGCTGATAATTCTTGTCATCAGTAGAGACATCAGCCGTATTATTTAGACGCTACACTATAAATAATCAAAGGAATAATTTTGTCTGAATTAAAAACTGTCGGGCTTTTTGCCATTACTGCACTAGCAGAGATTGTAGGTTGCTACTTGCCATATTTATGGCTAAGAGAAGGTAAGTCAATATGGCTGCTTGTTCCCAGCGCCCTTAGTTTGACCGCCTTTGTTTGGCTGCTGACTTTAAATCCAACCGCCGTTGGTAGGGTTTATGCGGCTTACGGTGGTATGTATGTAACGATTGCAATTCTATGGTTATGGGCTGTCGATGGTATTCAACCAACGGCGTGGGACATCTTAGGCACATCAGTGGCACTGCTAGGCATGGCTATTATCATGTTTGCACCGCGCACTACATAGTGCAATACCCCATTGGCGACAGCCATTACTCTCTTCAAGCCTATTAACAGACACCCAAAACGAAATTAACTATCGTCTCGTCACAAGCTCGAACAATAAGCGCTTGAGGTAACAACCTTACCATCCCTCAAACGATAAGCCAGTAGATGATTGCCCCATACGCAGCCACCGTCTAGCGCACGTGCATGTGGCAGATCGACCTCGGCTTTGAGCGCAGCCCAATGACCAAAGAGTATCTTACGCGTACGCGGTACTTGCCATTTAAACCACGGCGCGAAGTCATCAGGCATCGGCTCTTGCAGCCCTGCTCTAAAGTCAAACTCTAAGGTGCCATCTTGTTTGCATAGGCGCATACGTGTGAAGTAATTAGCAATCGCACGCAGCTTAGTATAGCCGCTTATCTGTGCATGCCACTTATCAGCTGTCTTGCTATATAGGTTGGGCAATAGCGCATCCAGCTGCGGCAAACTGCTTTGCAGCGCGGCTTCTAACTGCCGCGCGTAATCAGACGCAGCCTCGATGCTCCAATGCGGTGGGATACCCGCATGTACCAATACCGTCTGCTCATCAGGATAAGCCTGTAGTGGCTGATGGCGTAGCCATTCTAACAATTCATCGCAATCATCAGCAGCAAAGATAGGTGCGGTCTTATCTTTTTTCTTGAGGGGTGTTGCCCCGCGCCAAACCGCAATTAAATTGATATCGTGATTGCCCAATACCGTTGCCGCAGCCCCTTGTTCGCATAGTGCTTTGACATGACGTAAGGTACTTAACGAATCTTCACCGCGTGCCACCAAGTCGCCGGCAAACCATAACTTATCTTGCGCTGGGTCAAAATCTAAAGTTTCAAGTAATTGCAGGTAGGCCGCATAGCAACCTTGCAAATCACCGATGACATATTGATGGCGAAAACTCATAAACCCTCTATCATTTTTGTTTGATCAATTAAGCTTCTAATAAATTAAGAGGCTAAGTGACGCGCTTGATTGCTTAAATTGACAAAATCTTTCACACTTAACACTTCCGGACGCGCTTGTGGATCGATGTCACAAGCGGCGAAATCTGCTTCGCTTAGGGTCGGCAGTAGCGTAGAACTTTTAAAAATAGCCCGCAGTGTCTTACGGCGATGGTTAAAGGTTTCGCGTACCACGAGCGCAAAATACTCTTCATCTTCTGCCACGACTGGCTTATTAAGATACGGCGTCAAGCGAAAAACCGCACTGGTGACTTTTGGCGGCGGATTAAAAGCACCGCGCGGTACAGTCAATAAATAATCGGTATCGCAGTAATATTGCATGATGACGGATAAGCGGCCATAGGTTTTACTGCCGACGTCAGCGGTGATACGCTCAACCACTTCTTTTTGTAGCATAAAATGCATGTCCTGAATGACATCAGCATAACTGAGCAAATGAAACAGTATCGGCGTAGAAATATTATAAGGCAGATTACCTACGACGCGCAGCTTGCCGCGCTCAGGGCTATACAGCTCACGATAATCAACATGCATGGCATTGTCTTTAATAATCGTAAAGTTCGGATGGCTGTTAGCCCCAATACGAATGCGCAAACTATCTGCCAAGTCACGATCAAGCTCTACTACAGTCATCGCATCGACCTCTGCCAATAGCGGTTCAGTCAGCGCGCCCATACCTGGCCCAATCTCGACCAAATTATCATCACGCTCTAGGCGAATGCTGTCGACAATCTCACGAATGACACTAGCGTCATGTAAGAAGTTTTGACCAAAGCGTTTACGCGGTTGGTGTTTGGCAGCGCGTAGGCTGTTAGAAATAGATTGAGCATCAAACGTAGTTTTGGACATAAAAAGGTCTTAATCGATAAAAGATAAATGGGCTATAGCGCTATGGCAGCAATGTGCTGGATTTATATGCGCTTTTATTTGCTGGCTTTGTAATACGAAATTATAGCACAGCTCATAATTACACTGTATTCTTGAGACATTTTATTAATAAACTACCCTTACCTTATCACAACCAACACATTGCTTTTTTTGTTCTAAAATCCTTTATTATAATGACGATTATGAGAATGAGCATGGTACCCTAGTGAGGACTTGAACCTTAGGCTGTGAGATATTGCTATTAGTACTCTAAATCTATTTGGATAAAATCAGTGTACATAGCAATGTAACTTTCAAAATGTAAGGTTGAGTATACAAACCGGGACGAATAATAATTATTCAAGATTATCTTTTACTTTGAAAGGTTCTGAGAATTGTAGAATTAAAAAATTAACAACTGATAATATAATCGCTATCTCATAACGTCCATAAGCAACAGAGATGCCGATAGCAGCGGTATTCCATAAACTTGCAGCTGTGGCAGTGCCTTTTACCGTATTATCACCTTTAAAAATAGCCCCACCACCGATAAAGCCCATGCCCGTAATAATTGCGTACATGATTCTCGCTTCGGGTTCTGCTGCACCTCCATGATAGATATCGACAGCCACTAGCATGAAAGCACAGGATGCAATACTGACTAATGGGAAGGTTCTGAGTCCTGCACCCTTATCTTTCATCTCACGATTAAGCGCAATCGGTAGGGAAAGCACGAAGGCAATTGCTAATTGAATTAGGTGATATACCATTAATTTTAAGTTTAAATCAAATTCAAACATGGTTTATTGCACTCTTTAAAAGAAGGTTAAATGAACAGGGGTGATTATCGTTATTTTTAATGCGTCGAAGATGACTTATTACTGCGTAATTTACCAATCATGGTGACAATAGCCACGACAATAACACCGACGGCTAAACCTACCAACGCATTTAAGAGCATGGTTGTCACACTTCCAAATATGCCAGTTAGGTGCGCTAAGTCTTCCACTTCATGATGCAAAAAACTGATCCCGTGCACTAAGATACCGCCGCCCACTAGAAACATAGCTAATGTCCCAGCAATCGATAGAAACTTCATCAGCTTTGGTGCCGCAGACAATAAAATCCCACCTATTTTCTGCTTTGCACCGTTCGTCTGTTTCATTAGGTAAAGACCTAAATCATCCATTTTAACAATACACGCTACTAAGCCATAAACGCCTACTGTAATGCCAATAGCAATAATAGACAGCATCACGCTCTTCTCTAAAAGCGTCGCTCCAACTGCTGAGCCGAGTGCAATTACGATAATTTCAGCCGATAGAATAAAGTCAGTGCGCACCGCACCTTTGATTTTGTCCTTTTCAAAAGCAACCAAATCAATCGTCTCATCAGCATTGGCACGTAGACGGGCTATTTGTTCTTCATCGTGAGGTAAGATATGTGGCCAGAACTTATGAATGATTTTTTCAGCACCCTCATAAGTCAAATAGACACCTCCGCACATCAATAAAAACGTGACTAATGGCGGGTAGATGGCACTAATCAGCAACGCTAACGGCACTAATATAAGCTTGTTAACGAATGAGCCTTTGGCAACGGCCCAAACTACTGGCAGCTCACGGTCTGCTTTAACACCTGAAACTTGCTCTGCATTAAGGGCTAGATCATCGCCCAATACACCCGCCGTTTTTTTAACGGCAACCTTGGTCATAAGTGACACATCATCTAATATCACACTGATGTCATCAAGCAAGGTTAATAAACTGGCTCCTGCCATGTGTGCTCCTTTGCGTCTATTTATATAAATTAATTGATAGGTTTTTTATCACCAGTCGCCGTAAAACCACCCACTTCAGGGGGTGGTTTTACGGCGACACACACTGTCGTAAGAAGTCGTTAAAGGGTTGTAAGTTAAAATTAACCTAGCCATACTAAAGGTATGAAAACACTCAAGCTACGCATTAAAGACAAACACATAAAAGAGCTGAATCGTCTAAGCGGTTCAGTGAACTTCGTGTGGAACTATGTCAATGCGTTAAGTTTTGAGCACCTAAAACGAACTGGTAAGTTTTTTAGTGCTTATGATTTAAATCAGTACACCAAAGGTAGCGGTGAGTATTTAGGCTTGCACAGTCAAACACTGCAAGCCATCAATGAAACTCACGCCAAGGCGCGGAAGCAATTTAAAAAAGCCAAACTTAACTGGCGCAGCAATCGTCCTGATGCAAAACGCAAAACACTGGGCTGGATACCTTTTAAAAAGTCTGCTATCACGTATCTAAGCACAAGACAAACGGGAAAGAAAGCACTTAAATCAACTATTCAGCTATCACTATCTAAAGGTCAAAAGCTCATCATAGATGTATTCGATAGCTACAACCTAAGCCTATATCAAATTAACACGCTTGAGATAGTACAAGACAGTCGTAATCGTTGGTATGCGTGTATCACCGTTAAAGACTTTCCTAAGCAAGCAAGCGGTATGGGCAGCGTTGGTATTGACTTAGGTTTAAAAGAGTCTGCTACTACCTCAATGGGTGATAAACTTACTATTAAGCAAACGCAAAAGTGGGCTAATAAATTAGCAGTAGCCCAGCGTGCTAGCAATAAAAAACGTGTCAAAGCAATACACGCCAAAATCAAAAATTCAAGACTAGATGTAATTCATAAATTCACCACCAAGCTTGTTAAAGATAACAGCTTAATTGTAGTTGGTGATGTTAAATCTCGCTCATTTACAACTAGAAAAACCAATCTAGCTAAATCAACATACGATGCAGGATGGTTTGAGCTTAAACGACAACTGGAATACAAATGCAAGCATGCAGGTTGTCAGCTTGAGATGGTAAATGAGAGTTACACTACCCAGATCTGCTCGTGCTGCCATAAAATAAGTGACAGTAGTCCAAAAGGTAGAGCAGGTTTGCGAATAAGAGGATGGACTTGTGCTGAGTGTGGCACATGGCATGATAGAGATATCAATGCTGCTAAGAACATCCTTGCGGTCGGGCTTGACCGTCTAGCTGTAGGAATCCCCTCGGTTTAGCGAGGGGAGGAGGTCAATAAAGTCTTTCTAATGTTTTTTGGTGTCACCGACAATCTTATCCATCAAAGCAAATAACAGGCCTGACAGTACAAACGTCATATGGATAATCACTTTCCACATCAATCTATCAGCATCACCTTCGCTCATCTCTTTAGGTATATCCATAAATGATTTAAGAAGATCAATCGCAGAAATGGCAACGATGGCACCAATCACTTTGAGTTTTAGCCCAGAGAAATTGATTTTCCCCATCCATTCAGGGCGGTCCTCATGATTTCCGGTATCAATTTTTGAGACAAAAATCTCATAACCACTAAATATGATTATAAGCAATAAACTTGCGACTAATGACATGTCGATAAGCGCCAACGTACCAACGATGACATCGGCTTCAGATGCACTGAACAAATGAGTCGTCATATGCCACAGCTCTTGAAAAAACTTGATAAATAATAAAATGATACCGAGCACCAATCCCAAATAGAACGGTGCTAGCAGCCAACGACTATTAAATATGGTTTTTTCTAATCTTTGTTCAGCTTTCTTCAGCATTTGTGTCTCTTGTTGTTGGAAATATAAATGTTTGAATATGATGTCTATTATGAGGTAATAAAAAGCAATGCATGTTAGAAAAAAGGTTATACCAATCATTTGGTATAACCTGCTATTAATGACGCTTTCAGACAAAACTATATTGCAACGGGTTATCTACATACCCTGTTATACAAACACTAAGTTATCAGCTTAGCTTGCTGCTTACGGTGTTTGAGTGACGCGATCAACGCCCAACCAATGAAGGCAATACCAATCAAACCTGTGATAAGCTCTGGCACATGGAATTTCACCGACAATAGCATAATGATGGCTAGAGCGCCGATGGCATAATGCGCGCCATGTTCGAGATAGACAAACTCATCAAGCGTGCCTTTATCGACTAAGAAAATAGTCATCGAACGTACGAACATCGCACCGATTGCTAGACCGAGCATAATCACGATAACGTCATTGGTAATCGCAAAGGCGCCAATCACACCATCGAAACTGAATGACGCATCAAGGACTTCTAGGTATAAGAAGCCGATAATACCCCCTTTCATGATTGCACTGGTCGCTGCTGCGCCCGAGCCATTTTCTTTGTTTTCTAAGTCTTCTTCAAGGTCGCCTTCTAGCATACCCGAGACCACTTGTACGCCAAGATATACCAAGATACCCCAAACGCCAGCGATTAGGACAGCGGCGGATTGCTCAGGGTCAGCAAATGATACGGCAATCATCAACACGATAAGCGCGACAAAGACGCTCATGGCATCGACTTTACCCAGTTTGACCAAACGGCTCTCAAGCCAATCAAACCAGTGCACTTCTTTATCATCAAAGATAAAGTTTAAGAAAACGAGCAATAAGAAAATACCACCAAAGGCTGAGATTTCAGCATGGTGAGCCAATAGTCTGGCTGAGTATTCTTTAGGATCGTTTAAGGCTAAATCGACCACTTGCATAACGCCAAGGTCAGCCGTCACTGCAACGATAACGATTGGGAATACCAGGCGCATCCCAAATACAGCAATCAAAATACCAACGGTTAAAAATATCTTTTTCCAAAATTCATCCCAGCCTTTGAGGACTGAGGCATTAACCACCGCATTATCGAATGATAATGAGATTTCCATGACGGCCAAAATAGCGGTAATAGATAAGGTTGCGATCAAACCACCCATCCCGCCGTGTGAATATCCCCACCATGCCGCAATCGCTAATGCAATGGCGGTAAAGATGAAGTCTAAATAAAAATGTCTCATGACATATCCTGTCTGGTTGCATAAAGCTAAGTGTATCTACTAAAAGTATGAGGCATAAAAAAGTGGCTATCGTGAGCCACTTTCCTATGTGATTTTTAATAGAATATAAAGTATTTTTGAAAAATCTTCTATGTAGAATTGTCACTGTATTTTTTATGCTGTGGCGATTAAAAACACCTTATATTTTAATAATAATTCTAAGCATAAGATACTGATCAAATAGAATTATGCTGCGTAGTTTAGCTTCTGTATTAGCATTACTTAGAAAAATGCGAATTCCACTCACAAATAAAATTTTGCTATTTTGGGTATACCCCAACTGAACCAGTAATTTAATTCCAGATTGAAAAGCTTTCCCTGAAAATTGTGCAACTGCTTATAATTCAATAACAGGAGAATAAGCAATGACTACTCAATCCGATATTAAAAAACTGGCTGAGCAAATGGCCAGCATCATGAGCAGCTTAAAAAATTTCAGAAAAAGGTGTGATATTTAAGTATTATTTACTACAGCTCCATAGCTATACTGGAAGTTATTTAACCTGCGCTGTTTCTAATAAACTGCCATCTTTATCGAATAAGCAGTCGACGATAATGAGCGGAGCCGCATCCAAGTTATCTTCAGCATAGTAATGTGTTATGACTTCAAAGTTACCATTATTTAATCGTCTGTAGTCTGTGTTTTTTCGTTTAATGTCCGTAGACTTAAAGCCTTTAAGCATGGGCTGTACTGCTTTCTGGCACTCCGTTAGCAATGCAATCTTTGTTGTTTTTTGAGCTTGTTCGAGTTCAGTATTTCTTTTTTTATCAAATGGGTTACTGCCATTTTGAATCCAAATATAAAATGCTGCAAATGTAATAATAGATAGTCCTGTCAATGTCTCTTTTTTCATAATATGACTCGTTTAGCAATAATAGAATAAGATATTTACCAAAATACAAGCATAGCTCAGTTATTCTTAAGGAGCATGTTAAAATAATAATTAACTGTTGAAAACAATGGGTAAATGTTACTCCCGTTCTGGTTAGTTCAGCTTAATATTATAAAATAGGGCTTAATGAAACATGGATACCTTAAATATCGTGTATCTCGTAGGAGCAGTATTAATTTTCGCCAGTATCATGGCAAGTACGTTATCGGCGCGTTTGGGTGTTCCACTTTTGCTATTGTTTTTAGTCGTCGGGATGCTTGCTGGTGAAGAAGGTATCTTGGGTATTGAATTTTCTCAATATGCGATAGCCAATTTTGTCGGACAAGCAGCCTTAGCCTGTATTTTGTTAGATGGCGGGTTGCGCACCTCTGTTAAATCATTTCGAGTTGGCTTAAAACCAGCCATCACACTGGCCACTTGGGGCGTACTTGCGACAGTCATGATACTGGGTGTATTCGTCACATGGCTGCTGGATGTCGATTGGCGCTTTGGCTTATTACTGGCAGCAATCGTGGGTTCAACCGATGCGGCAGCGGTATTTTCACTGTTGCGTAATGGCGGTGTTAAATTAAATGATCGTGTCCAAGCCACGCTTGAATTAGAGTCGGGCGCCAACGACCCTTTAGCGATTCTGTTAGTCACTGGATTGATTGCTCTAAATGTTGATCCTGCCGGACAGACAGCGCTAGGCTTCTTAGGCCTACTATTACAACAGCTTAGTTTTGGTTTAGGAATGGGCTTGTTCATTGGTTATTTCCTATCTCGATTATTACCTAAGATACATTTGGCAGAAGGCATGTATGCCATTTTAATAATGTCGGCGGGTTTAGCGGTGTTTGCTGCCACTAACTTACTGGGCGGTAGTGGATTTCTCGCGGTCTTTATCGCTGGTATTATGATTGGCAACCATAAGGTACGCTCAACTGAGCATGTCATGCGCGTGATGGACAGCTTTGCCTGGTTGTCGCAAGCGGTGTTATTTGTGGTGTTAGGACTATTAGTGACACCATCTAACGTTCTTGATGTTTGGCCTTATTCAGTGGCCATTGCTGCCTTTATGATTTTAGTGGCTCGTCCTATTGCAGTCTATACCAGTGTTTTACCGTTTAAATTTAAAAATAGAGAGATCGGCTTTATCTCTTGGGTCGGCTTACGTGGTGCAGTGCCCATTACCCTTGCCATGTTGCCAGTGATTGCAGGGGTGGACAATGCCTTTATGCTGTTTGATATCGCTTTTGGGGTGGTGGTCTTATCGTTGGTGTTACAAGGGACAACCATTCCTTTTATGGCCAATCTGTTTAAGGTGCGTATTCCTAACAATAAGGGCCCAAAAGAAGAGCATGAAGTGTGGGTGTCAGACAGAGCAAGCATTATGTTGTATGAATTTGAAGTAAAGTTAGGTGCGTTTGCAATTGGTCGTCATCCGAGGGATATATCTACGCGCATCAGCCCTGAAGGAATTCATGTTTTTGCTTTGGTGCGTGGTCAGCAAATCTTGGCAATTAATGAAGAGACTAAGCTCAAATTTGGCGATAGCGTTTGGTATGCCATGAGTGGCGATTATGCCGATCAGATTGCGAATGTTTTTAATGACACGACGTTAGACCGTAGAGCCATCGATGATTTTTATGGCGATTGGATGCTATCGCCGAGTGTCAAACTTAAAGATGTGCCATTCTTTACCGATAGGATGAAATCCGAATCTCTAGAAGATACCCTGAACACAAAAAACATGTGGGAACAAACGGTTGCTGAATACATTAAGGATAGCTTAAAGATGGCACCCGTAGCAGGCGATACGGTTGTGATTAATAAGGAGTGGTTATTAGTCATTAAAGAAGTTGATGACCAAGGAAGACTGAGAACGATTGGCCTAAAACAACTAGAGGGGTCAGCGGTGGCATAGTTTCTATCACTATTAGACAATTAATAGTCCTGCTAACATTGTCCATTCTAGGTAACTCATTAGCTCAAATTATGGTTTGTTTTACTGGTATCGCTAGGGTATACCCCAAGGGAACCAACTATTTCACCCTCTAAACCTATTAACAGACTACTTAAAACAGACTGGTATAACGGAACCACTTATATTAGACCGTGTTTGATGATTCATAAATAGCCATTATCCACAACAGAGTTACCCAATACTGCGTGACACTCTTCGAGTGTAGCAGTTTTATATAAGAGGTCTATTAACAAGAGATTTATCTGCCATTTCATTGGCCATCAGGAGTGCTTGGTATAAGCTGGTCGCACTTGCGCCGCCACGTCCTGCTAAATCAAGCGCCGTACCGTGATCAACTGAAGTACGAATATACGGCAACCCCAAGGTAAGATTGACTGTATCGCCAAAGCCATGCGATTTAAGAACTGGCAAACCTTGGTCATGATACATAGCAATCACTGCGTCACAATTCGCCAAATGCCTTGGGGTAAATAAGGTATCCGCTGGCATCGCCTCTGATATATCGACCCCTGCATTGATAAACTCTTGCAGCACGGGATTGATAATCTCAATTTCCTCAGTGCCTAAATGCCCGCCCTCGCCTGCATGAGGATTGAGACCACAGACCAATATACGCGGCTGGCTTAAGCCAAATTTCTCGTGCATATCGTCAATGACAATTTGCACCGTTTGGCGTACATTGTCAGCAGTGATAGCCGCAGGTATGTCTTTTAATGCCAAATGCGTGGTAACAAGCGCCACTTTCATCGCTTGATTAGCAAGCATCATCACGACTTTCTCACAGCCACTTTGCTGCATAAAAAACTCGGTATGACCACTAAACATGGTGCCATCGAGCAGTTTAATATCGGCATCTATTAAGGCAGATTTTTGCAATGGACCTGTGACGATAGCAGCAACTGTTTTGTTGGTTGCTAACTGATGTGCGATGTCCAATTGTTTGGCAACCATGGCTGAATTATGAGTATTAATTTGCCCACAGACAACGGATTCAGCACAAGGGGTATTCAGCAAGATAAAAGCATGATTGTCATAATTATTGTCATCAATAATTTGCTGTGACATCTGCTCTAAGAAGTTACCGGCTGCCATGTCTAAATCGACCGTTTTCCAAGTCGGACAGGTCTTTAATATACCTGCTTTGACAAGCTCACTTGCGCGCGTCTGCATCGCTTCATTATCGGCAGTGACCCAGATTGGACGATTAAAATCTTGCAGTTTACCCTCAGCTGCCAGCATCAGCACTATATCCATACCGATACCCGCCGGCTCACCCGTTGTGATTAATAATGGCAACTTTTTTTGCATAGTGAAAATATCCTATTGTTATATTAAGATTTTGATTTAATTATATTTTTTATTAACAAAATCAGTTTTCATCGTTAAGTCTAACCTTAAACATCCTAGCTCATCAAAGACGGTGTTTTTATAGATAATTACTTATAACGTCCGAAAAAAGGGCAGAATGTGTTAAACTTTCGCCTTTCATTGTAGCATTTACTAGCAAGCATTGAGACCACGTTTGGTACCTCTATCATAACTATGCGTCGCCTTTGTTTTGCTGCGTCGTTTTGCTGCATCATTACTAAAATAAATACTGATAGCAAATAGCTATTTATACTCTTATATAATTAATTTTATACCGACTTTTGAAACTGACTTTTAAGACACTGGGCACCCATGGCAGACAACGAAAAAACCGACGATTTACTCAATCAGACACCGCCGCACAATATCGATATTGAAAAGGCCTTGCTGGCGTCTTTGATGAGCATCGAAGAGGCATACGATAAGATTGCAGATATCGTCACCAAAGACGATTTTTATGCGGGGCGTCACCAGTATATTTTTGATGCAATTGCGCATTTGGCAGCGGTCAACGAGCCTTACGATACGGTCATGGTGCATGATTGGTTGGAAGCACAGAAACTGCTTAAAGGTGCCGGCGGTGACAGCTATTTGGCCGATATTTTGAGCCAAAGTCCTGCCACTTTGTTTAACCTCACTGCTTATGCACAGCGCGTGCGTGAGCTGTCGACCTTACGTCAGCTCATTACCACGGGCAATGACATGCTGACCCTTGCCTATAATCCCAAAGACCAAACGGTAAGCGATATCTTGGACAATGTTGAGGCAAAAATATTTAGTATCAATGAGCAGCATAATAAACGCGCAGAGCAACGCGGCCCCGTTGGTATTACCTCAGTATTGACCAATGTCATTGATAAGATTCAAGAGTTAAAGTCTAATCCTGACGGCATGATAGGTTTACAAACGCCATTCGTCGAGCTAAATAACAAAACCCAAGGCTTACAAGCCGGCGATTTAATCATTGTAGCGGCGCGTCCGTCTATGGGTAAAACCACCTTTGCTATGAACTTAGCAGAAGGCGTTTTGTTTAATGAAGATTTGCCCGTGGTGGTATTTTCGATGGAAATGCCAGCGGAGTCCATCGTCATGCGTTTGCTGTCGTCTTGGGGTGCGATTAATCAGACGCACTTGCGCTCTGGGCAAATGAATGAAGATGAATGGGCAAAAATGATGAATGCCATTCAGCATTTGCAATCTAAGCATTTATATATCGATGACAGTACCGCCCTGCCGCCCTCTGAGCTGCGTTCGCGCTGTCGCCGTATTGCTAAAAATCATGATGGTAAACTTGGCGCTATCGTCGTCGATTACCTACAGCTAATGAAAGTACCTAGTCTTGACGGCAACCGTGTGGGCGAAATCTCGGAAATTTCTCGTAGTTTAAAAGCCTTGGCTCGTGAGCTTGAATGTCCGGTTATTGCGCTGTCGCAGCTTAACCGCAGTCTAGAAAACCGTCCTAATAAGCGTCCTATTATGTCGGATTTGCGTGAGTCGGGGGCGATTGAGCAGGATGCCGATTTGATTATGTTTATTTATCGCGATGAGGTTTATAATGAAAACTCAGACCACAAAGGCGTGGCTGAAATCATCATTGGTAAACAGCGTAACGGCCCTATCGGCACCGTCCGCTTAGGCTTTGAAGGGCAATTTACCCGCTTTATTAACCTGACACCAGAATACTATCAAAACGTCAGCTTTGAAAATGACGAGTAAACGGCTGACCAAACGATATATATAATAAGCTTTAACCTTAAAGCAATTACTCATAAAACTAGCCAGTGCGTCATCAGCCAAATTGATGACGCACTGGCTTTATTGCTTTACCCCATTATTAATAACACCATTTGTTTAATGACATCGTTTTACTAATAAAAATAACTTTGCTAATAAAGAAGGCCATCATGCGCACTATCACAATCAAACCAGCTGCCATTACTCATAATGTGGCGCAAGTTAAAAAATTGGCACCGACGGCTAAAGTTCTTGCTATGGTCAAGGCCAATGCTTATGGTCATGGCGTCGCTGCTGTCTTACCAGCATTGCAACAAGGTGAAAATCAAGCAGATGGTATCGGCGTTGCAACTTTAATGGAAGCTTTAGAAGCCCGTCAATTAGGCTGGGATAAAACCATTGGTCTCATCGAAGGCGCATTTACCGCCGAGGAATGGCAGCTAGCGATAGAGCACGATATTAGCTGCGTGATTCATCATGAGCCACAACTAAACTGGGCATTAGAAAATACGCCGCCTATTAGCAGCGCCACTCGAGTGGTTTGGCTAAAATATAATACTGGCATGAACCGCTTAGGCTTTAATGACCAAACGCTGATTCCAGCCGCCAAACGTTTGCATAAAGCCGGTTATCAGCTGATTCTGACCACTCACTTTGCCAATGCCGATGACCGCGCTCATCCTCTAAACGCCATTCAAATCCAGCGCTTTAACGACATGCTACAGACTTTACGAGAAACGGTGAACAGCGATGTAAAAGGCTCATTGTGCAACTCAGCGGGTATCGTCAATTTCCCCGAGCATCATCACAATTGGGTACGTCCGGGCATCATGCTTTACGGCAGTACGCCTGTCATTGATAAAAGTGTGCGTGATTTGGACTTACAGCCAGCGATGGAATTTAGCGCGCAGATTATTGCGTTACAAACAGTCAACGCAGGTGACGGCATTGGTTATGGCAGCCGCTGGACTGCTGCGCAAGATACCAAAACAGCTTTGGTCAGCATCGGTTATGGCGACGGCTATCCACGCGTGGTGAGTGCTGATGCCTATGTTTGCGTCATTGACGATACCAACAACCAAAGCTACCCATGTGCGGTCATCGGACGCGTAGCTATGGATATGATTGTCATTGATATCAGCGCTGTGCCAAACAGCGTGGCGTTAAATAGTAAAGTGTTGCTATGGGGTGATGCGCCGCATGTCGATGAAGTCGCCGCCCATGCTGAAACCATTAGCTATGAGCTGCTATGCCGCCTAAGCGCGCGACCAACTCGAAACATAACAGAATCCTAATCGTTAGATAGGAACATCATGACAGTTTGTCAGATGAAAGAGACAGCGCCAAATCATGGCAAATTGAACATTTACATTAAGCCCAATTGCGCTATACTAAAAGTTTGTTGTCACCACAGTATACGCACTGACGCGATATGATTACTGACTGACAACGTAACATTTTTATCGATTGTGATCGACTGCTAGGATTACTATGAGTTTGCGCCATTTTTTGACCCTATCTGATTTAACCAAACAAGAACTAGAAAACCTCATCAAACGCGCTTGTGAATTACGCAAAATGCAACATGCCGGCGAGATCTATCAGCCCTTTGTTGGGCGCACGCTTGGCATGATATTTGAGAAATCATCCACCCGTACGCGTATCTCCTTTGAGACGGGCATGGGACAGTTTGGCGGCAGCGCTATCTTTTTATCGCCAAATGACACGCAGCTTGGGCGCGGTGAGCCGCTAGAAGATTCGGCGCGTGTTATCTCAAGCATGGTCGATATCATTATGATTCGTACCTTTGGCCACGAAAAAGTTGAAACCTTTGCCGAATACTCTAGTGTGCCTATCATTAACGCCCTGACTGACGAATTTCATCCATGCCAGCTGCTTGCTGATATGCAAACGTATTATGAGCATCGTGGCAGTATCGAAAACAAAATCGTCACTTGGGTTGGCGATGGCAACAATATGTGTGCCTCCTACATGCAAGCGGCCAATCAGTTTGGCTTTGAGCTGCGTGTTGCTGCTCCTTATGGTTTTGAGCCTGACCCTGAGCTGATGGAGCGCTTCTCACATTGCGTGAGCTTGGTCGAAGATGTCCAAGATGCGGCAAAAGATTCAAACTTAATCGTCACCGATGTGTGGGCGAGTATGGGACAAGAGTCTGAACAAAACACTCGCGCACGCCGTTTTGCGCCCTATCAAGTTACGCCATCACTGCTTGATAAAGCTGACCCCGAAGTGGTATTTATGCATTGCTTACCTGCGCATCGCGGCGAAGAAATCTCTCACGATATGCTCGATGACCCGCGCTCAGTGGTTTGGGACGAAGCGGAAAACCGCTTGCATGCGCAAAAAGCCTTGATGGAATTTTTATTAAAAGACAAAATTAAGCTACTTGCCTAAAAATAGGTTGTTAAAAACATATCGTGATATTTTGCTAAACCAGCAAGCTGCAGATGAACAGATACGAAAAAGGCAGCGCATATTGAATATGCGCTGCCTTTTTATTGTTTATGACTTTACTTAGCGATAAGTTATAGCATTAAATTCTGTCAATAATGCATCAACGCGTCAAAGTGGTTACCCCATCACTGCCCGCTCTAAGCAATACATCAGCTTGATTGGCAGCAAAGATGCCATTACAGACCACACCAACGATATTGTTTAATCGCTGCTCAAGCGCTAGTGGCTGACTGACATCTAAGTCATAAGTATCTAAAATCACATTGCCATAATCGGTGACAAAATCTTCACGATATACTGGCTCACCGCCCAAACGGGCTAATTGCCTTGCTACATACGAGCGCGCTTGTGGCAGTACTTCTATCGGTACGGGAAATTCGCGCCCCAAGCATTGCACACTTTTGCTTTCATCAACCATACAGACAAACTTATTGGATGCGGCAGCGACAATTTTTTCACGTGTCAGCGCACCGCCACCCCCTTTAATCAATTGCAAATGTTCATTTACCTCATCAGCGCCATCGATATAAACATCAAGCTGACCGGCAAAGTTTAAATCGACGATGTCGATACCCAAGACGCGTAGTTTATCTTCGGTGACCTGTGAGCTTGCGACCGCCCCAGCAAGCCTTAATGTCGGCAATAACTCAATCAAACAATTCACCGTACTGCCCGTCCCGACGCCAAGTATCATGTCATCTTCGATATAGCGGAGGGCAGCTTTGGCTGCGGCTTGCTTTTGTGCTTGCTGATCACTCATCATAAATCCTTGGAAAAATAAACGTCTCACTCTAAAAGAGCTAAAATGATAAAAGAAGTAAAATGCGCGCTTATTATAACCGATGGCTTTAAGCGATGTTAGCGTAAAACCTATTCTAAATACTCATTGACCCATCACATTGCGCATACTTACTTTAATATATTCATAAATGAGCATTTAACCTTTAATAAACTCTCGATGAAATTTGCAATTGTGTCTTGCAAGATAGTGAAAATCAGCATAGGCTAATCTATTTCATTTTTGTGCTTATATTTACTGGTTTATTGCTGTTTATTATCAAATACCAATTTATAACCATTTGCACTTCTTTTATTCACCTTTACACTGTTTAGGAATGATTATGCTGTCACACTGGGTACGAGCCATCTTGCAAGCCACCGTTTATGACGTTGCCATTCAAACACCACTTGAAGCTGCTCCAAAGCTGACCCAGCGTTTTGCCAATGATATTCGATTTAAGCGCGAAGATTTGCAACCGGTTAAATCCTTTAAACTGCGCGGTGCTTATAACCGTATTAGTCAATTGAGCGATGCGCAAAAAGCACGCGGCGTCATTTGTGCTTCGGCAGGTAATCATGCGCAAGGCGTTGCCTACTCTGCCCGTAAGCTTGACTTGAATAACATCATCGTGATGCCAACTACCACACCGGATATTAAAGTCAATGCGGTACGCGCGCTGGGCGGTAACGTCGATTTGCATGGCGACAGCTTTGATGAAGCAAATCGCTATGCAGTCAATCGTGCTGAGACAGAAGGTTTAACTTTTATCCCGCCTTATGATGATGAATTGGTGATTGCAGGGCAAGGCACTATTGGTCTGGAATTAACCCAGCAGTGGCGCAACATGGATTATGTTTTCGTTGCGGTGGGCGGCGGCGGTTTGGTTGCTGGCGTGGCGGCATTTCTAGGTGAAGTGGCGCCGCATGTCAAAGTCATCGCTGTAGAAGCAGAACAATCCGCTTCTCTTAAGGCGGCGCTTGAAGCGAATGAACGGGTTAAACTCAAACAAGTTGGACTGTTTGTCGATGGTGTCGCCGTTGCTCAAATTGGCGAGCTGCCTTTTGATATCGTGCGTATGCAAAAGAGTGATGCATCAGGCCCTTTAGTCGAGACTGATGTTGTCACCTGTACCAATGATGAAGTCTGCGCGGCGGTGAAAGATATCTTTGAAGAAAATCGCAGTATCGTTGAGCCTGCTGGTGCTTTGTCCGTTGCTGGCATGAAAAAATATATCGAAGCCAACAATTTACAAGGTAAAAACTGCGTTGGTATAATCTGCGGTGCCAACATGAACTTCGACCGCCTACGTTATATCGCCGAGCGTACGGAGATTGGTGAGAAAAAAGAAGCCATCTTTGGCGTAACGATTCCTGAGCAAACCGGCGCGTTTTTAAACTTTTGCCGTAGCCTACATGGCCGTAATATCACCGAGTTTAACTACCGTGCCGATAGCAAAAAATCACCCGACTCTATGGAACCTGCGTCGATATTCGTCGGTATCGCCTTAAAAGAAGGTGAGAAAGAGCGTCAAACGATTAGCAACCAATTGGCAGCCGATGGCTATGAAGCGCATGATTTAACCGATGATGATATCGCCAAATCTCATATTCGTCATTTGATTGGCGGTCATGCCCATGTCGAAAATGAGCAATTATTAAGCGTAGTATTCCCAGAACGTCCGGGCGCTTTATTGACCTTTTTAGAAAAATTGGGTGATGACTTTAATATTACCTTATTCCATTATCGCAATCATGGTGCTGCTGAAGGTCGTGTATTGGTTGGCTTGCAAGCTTCTGAGGGCAACTCTCGCCAGCTACAAGACGCGCTTCTTGATATCGGCTATGACTGCACCATGCTCAATGACAATATCGGCTATCAGTTGTTTTTAAAGTAGGTTTTTACAACAAACTCTAAAAACAGATTTTTAGCAAAAACGATGACAGTACAATGACAATACAGGGTAAGCGGCTTATTTAACTAAAATCGGCCGCTTACTAATATTAAGGGTCCTATAGTATGTACCGAGGTCTTATTGGCTTTAGACTTTCTATTTATCCATACAAGCCGCTTTTTAATGACTTTAATCGCTTAGCACTCTTTTAATTGGCAAAAAAACCACCATTATTATCTTAGTTTATTGATATTTATGAGGTTTTGATGAGTAAACATAATAAAAACCACAATCAGCCCGCACATAGCCAACCAGATACGGTACGTATGCGTCTTGATAAATGGTTGTGGGCCGCGCGTTTTTATCGCACCCGTACCCTTGCCAAAGAAGCTATCGAAAGCGGTCGCGTTCATTATGCAGGAAGCCGTGTCAAAACCAGTAAGGAGATTGCTGTTGGCGATGAGCTACAAATTCGCCAAGGTTCTGCCACTGCGATGACTGAAAAAACAGTGATTGTCGAAGCGCTAAGCACACAGCGTGGTAACGCGACGGCCGCCCAAATGTTGTATTCTGAGACTGAAGAAAGCAAAGAGCGCCGCGCCTATTATGCCGAACAGCGTAAGTTGGCCAACCTTGCCCGTCCTGTTAATAAACCCAATAAAAAAGAGCGTCGTGATTTGCAGCGCTTTAAAAGCAAGCAAGACTAAAGGCTGCGAGTTTTAGCAGCTTACTATTATTAACTGCCTAGCGTGACCCTATTGTTTACCTCTGCTCTTGCCATTCACCGTATTAACCGTTACGCTAACCACCAATTCATTTATTCGATAACATGCTAAGCAGCCGCATTATCATGCTGGTCTTGATAGCATGTTTTTTTGTTGCGATAAAAGGTCATCATATGCCAATCAAAGCGTCTACTCCTTCCTCTGTTCTAGTGGTTTGTTTGGGCAATATTTGCCGCTCCCCAACTGCCGAAGAGATTTTCCGTCAGCAGGCAGCGATTGCTGGACTGGCGATGAAAGTGGATTCGGCAGGGACGGGAGACTGGCACATCGGTCATGCGCCAGACGAACGTGCGCAGCGCCATGCCAAAGCCCATGGTTATAACATCAGTAAATTGGTCGCGCGCCAAGTAAGCGCTGATGACTTTCGCAATTTTGATTTGATTTTGGCGATGGATGCGCAAAACTTAGCAGACCTAAAAACCATCAAAGACAGCATCAGCCATACAGAGAGCAAGCTTGCCAAACTGGCGCTATTTAGCGAAGAAGATCCGACTTACGGCGGCGATGATGTGCCAGATCCTTATCAAGGCGACGCCGATGATTTTGAAGAAGTGATTGAACGTATTGAGTCTAGTGCCCAAGCTTGGATTGAAAGCTGGAAAACCGCTTAGCGATAAAGCGTTATATTTCTGCACCTTTATGCCCTGTATCCTTTATAATAAACGCCGCATTACTTTTTGTTTATTTGCCCCATAGGCTATGTTATGACCTCAGCTTTACGCCTCGATTCTAATGCACAACCTACGACATCAACCAAACTAACGGATGACTTACCGCAAGTTCAGTCAGCCGATTTGTCCCATAGCAATACTATGGCTCTGTCGTGTATGGCAGATGAGGTCGTCACACTAACGGATGAGGCGCAACTTGATGCCTTTATGGCAAATTATGAAAAAGAGGCAGCACCTACTAAGCCGTTATTCGTGCTTTCAGGCGGCAGTAACGTTTTATTGCCCGCAAGCCTAAACGCAATTGTCTTACGACCACAAATGCGCGGTGTCACTGTGACTGCGCAGACAGACGATTATGTCGATATCGAGGTAATGGCGGGTGAAAACTGGCACGACTTGGTCATGCATACGGTGGCTCAAGGTTGGTATGGTCTTGAAAATCTGGCACTGATACCAGGTTTGACTGGCGCGGCGCCGGTACAAAATATCGGCGCGTACGGTGTGCAGTTAGAAGATTGCCTGCAGTACGTACGTGCTTATCATCTGCCAACCCAAACTTGGCACCAGCTAACAGCAGCAGACTGCGAATTTGGCTATCGCGACAGTGTTTTCAAGCGTGCGCCCAATACGTGGCTAATTAGCCGTGTGGGTTTTCGTTTACATACTGATGCTAGCAGAATACTTGCCAGCTATGGCGATGTGCAAACGGTTGCGCAGCGCTATGCCGAGCAGCGAGGACGCAGCCAGCCTACTCCTGTTGATGTCATGCAAGCGATTATAGATATTCGCCAGCAGAAGCTGCCCGACCCTAAGCAGCTTCCTAACTGCGGCAGCTTTTTTCAAAACCCTATTGTTCCTCAAGCGCAATTTATAGCGCTAAAAGCCATCCATCCTACCATCGTTGGCTATCCAATGCCCGATGCCATGGTTAAGGTGGCAGCTGGCTGGTTAATTGAACAGGCTGGTCTAAAGGGGCATGGGTTAGCGCCAATACTCACCCATCAGCAGCAAGCGTTAGTGTTGACTAATCATAGCCCATATCAAGCGACGCAAGCGGATGTGGCAAAAGCGCAGCAGCATATCGCTGACATTGTCCATGAGAAGTTTGCGATTGAATTGGCGCGCGAGCCGGTTTGGGTAAATGCTGACGGCTCTATTGGATTTGATGAGCATGTGGTCTAAGCGATCATGGTCCAAGCGCTTATGGCGCTCTTATTTACGTTCAGCTGAGCGTATGATAAAGCTGTTTCGTATTATTAATGCCACTTTTTTGCTTGGCTCAACGGCCGTTATTCTCGTTCTTATCAGTTTGTTTACCCCGCTATTTTCGCAAGCGGTGGTTTATCTCTTAGCACATTTACCCTTACCAAAGATGCCACCTGCCGCCATGAGTTCTCCGCCGACCGCTTATGTGGTGTTGGGCGGCGGCTTGACCAATGACAATAACAATCAAACTATTCTCAATAGCTATAGCCTTAATCGCGCCCGTACAGCAGCAACCGCCTATCATGACCTGCCGCTACCTATTGTCCTGAGCGGCGCCGAAGCGCCTTGGCTTGGTCAGTGGCTTATTGACCATGGAATTGACGGGCTTATCAGCGAAAACGCCAGTATGAATACCTGTGAAAATGCGCGTTTTACTGCCAAGCGCATTCCTCTGTATCATGTGTACCTTATCACCGACAGCTATCACATGGCGCGCGCGCGCAGACAGTTTGCTTTAAATGGTATTAATAGTACGCCAATTAATGCGCCCTTACCGGTACGGCGTGATTGGATGGAACCAGCGCAAAACTTAAGCCATTCGCGGCGGGCAGTTTATGAAGTTGCCGCTTACTTACGTGATGTCATTCGTCCGCAAGCAAACTGTCGTGATGCCAACGATGTGACCTCGCAGCAACTATTAACCCCAAGGGGTAATGTCGCTAAAAAACCTACTGAGCAATAGCCAGCTGGCATTTACTGTCTTAGTCTTTTAGTCTTAATATCATTAGGTACTTATTATTGCTCCATTATCCACTGTCTTATTTTTGAACTTTGTAGAACATTTATAACACTTGCAATAAGTGTATAATATAAGAAACTGCTATGAAAGAGGTTTGCCATGCTCAGTATATTTTTATTGATTCCTTTAAGTTTAATGCTGTTCGTGGTCGCCATCTGGGCAATACGCTATGCGGTTCGATCAAACCAATTTGAAGATTTAGATAATGCATCGCAGCGCATTATCTTGGATGATCGCCAAGAGCGTCGTCAAACCATTCAAGCCCATGAGCCTAGCGAGAATATCCCTCGAGCGCCGCAAACCAATGAGCCAGCAGACTCTAACAAAACCGATGATTGAATGCTAACGATGCACTGCGTGCTGATATCGTCTTTATCATGAAAATAGCTATCAATAAAACTCAAACATATAGCCTTTTATATCTCATTTATACCTGACTGTTTTTATCATTTTTTTAGGGCAAGGATAAAAGCAGGCTCACCCTTTACCATTTTTAGGAGAAACCCCCATGACCACAGCTTTACTCGTTGCGGCATTACTAATGGGATTTTTAGGTTCACCGCATTGCTTAGGCATGTGTGGCGGTTTGGTCGCGGCATTTAGTTTATCGATGAAAGATGTCAGCCCTGCTAAGCGCCGTGCTTTGATAGCGACCTATCATTTCGGACGTTTAAGCAGTTACGCATTTTTGGGCTTGGTTGCTGGACTTTTTGGCACCACTGTTTTAGAGCCGTTGATGACGGGCAACAGTATGCCTCGTATCTTATTGGGTTTGGTCTTGGTCTTTGTGGGCGTCACCATGCTTGGCGCGCCATTTTTAGCCAAACTTGAGCGCGTCGGCATGCGTTTTTGGCAATTCCTTAGTCCGCTTCGCCAAAAAGTATTTCCACTTAATACCTTCCCGCGTGCTTTAGCGGCAGGGTTGTTATGGGGATTTTTACCTTGCGGCTTGGTTTATGGTGCGCTACTTATCGCTGTCGTTGCTCATAACCCACTCGGCGGTGCGGCATTGATGTTTGTCTTTGGTTTGGGAACCGTACCGATGCTAGTGGCTACCCACGAGACAGTTGGTTGGTTGCGTGAAAAAATTGGCCGTATGCGTTTAAGACAAATTAATGGCGCTATCATGGTGTTATCTGGCTTAGCGGTTGCTTTTGTTCCTATGATAATGGCTAGCATGCATGGTGGCCACGGCGGCGGTAATGGACATGGTGAGCATGCTCAAATGAATCATGGCAGCCATGCCGCTATGATGGCCGATAGCAGTACCTCCTCTGAAGCGACAACAGCAACCACCGCCCATCATAATATGAACAGCAGCACGAGATGACGCCCGCTATGAATGGCTCGATGGATCATAGTATGCGTGATATGCCGCATGATGCAGGTAATGCAGATAACGCTATGAATCACAATAAGCATAATATGACAGATGAGCAGCAAATGCATAGCCATCATCACGAAGCTACGCCAGAAACTGCTCAATAGCAGCATAAAAAATATCGTGACCCTATAAAAAAGCCCTTAACATCATGATGACGCTAAGGGCTTTTTTATGCAGCAATATTTATCAAAATAAAAGTTGCTTTAATAAAATCATTCCTGCCATTGCTCAAGGTGAAACTTGGTATCCAAATGCTTCTCTAGCGCTGGAATATTAAAAGCATCGTCTTCGCTAACAAAGCTAATACTGATACCGGTTTGTCCGGCGCGTCCCGTACGTCCAATACGGTGTACGTAATCATCTGGCTGATCTGGCAAAGTATAATTAATCACATGGCTGACATCATCCACATGAATGCCGCGCCCCGCCACATCGGTTGCCACCAACACAGAAGCAAGACCATCTTTAAAGCGTTGCAGATGTTTTTCACGCTTTTGCTGAATCACATCGCCTGATAACATAACGATTTTATGCGCCTGACGCAGCTTATGATACAAACGCTTCACTTGGTCTTTACGGTTGGCAAAAATTATTACTTTCTCTACTGTCTCATCAGTGATGAAACGCTCTACCGCGGCGAGCTTTTGATCTTCGGTTAATAAGTAAAAATGTTGATCGACCAATTCACTGGTTTTATGCTCAGGCTCAATCTCTACAAATGCTGGCTTATGTAACCAGCAATAGGCAAGGTTCATCACATCTTGGTTAAAGGTGGCAGAAAACAGTAAACTTTGACGATCAGTATTCGGCGGCATACGGCCGACCAAGCGTTTGATATCTGGGATAAAACCCATATCGAGCATACGATCCGCTTCATCTAACACCAACACTTCCACGCGATCGAGATAAACCATGCCTTTATGCATTAAGTCAATCAAACGCCCTGGAGTCGCAATTAAGATATCGACATATTGGCGCTCAAGCTCATGCTGCTGGGTTTCATAGTTGGTACCACCCATGATACAAACGCTGTGAAGCGAAGTATATTTGGTCAGAGCAATACAGTCATCAAATATCTGCTGGGCAAGCTCACGTGTTGGCGCCATAACCACGGCTCTTGGCTCGCCCAAATAGCGTTTTTCATCGGCAGCAAAGGGACGCTTAAGCAGTGCTTCCATAATAGTCAATAAAAACGTTGCCGTCTTGCCAGTACCAGTTTGTGCCTGTCCGATAGCGTCTTGATTTGCCAATGTATGCGGTAATATCTGTGCTTGAATGGGTGTCAATTCAGTAAAACCTAAATCATTTACAGCTCGCAACGTGGCTTTTGATAACGGTAAATCGGTAAACGTCTTAAAAGTACTCAAAAAAATATCCTTTTGTATAATTTGCCAGCCATTAATAGCATATCTGCGCTAAGCGACAAACAATAAAACAAGCATGCATAAAAAAGCCAAGCCTAACATCTAAACTTACCAAATATGCTGCATTTTATTCAACATAGGCAAGACAGACGGGCTTGACTTAGTAGTATATCAGTAGTTTGTAACGACATTATAGCCAAACAGCATTAATGTCGGTAGCGATTACTCTTCTACTTTTCTGACTTCTTCAGCCTGCAGGCCTTTTTCGCCTTCAACCACACTGAACTCGACTTTTTCGCCATCTTTTAAAGAACGATAACCATCACCTTGGATCGCGCGGAAATGGACAAAAATATCTTCGCCACTATCACGTTGAATGAAACCAAAGCCTTTTGAGTCATTAAACCACTTAACGATACCTTGCTCACGAGCTGACATAATATTACTTCCTAAAAAGTCACTTAACCCCAAATTCCTTTGCGACATTGCATATAAACGGGGTTGAAGATTATGAAATCAAAATGTAAGAGTACTACTCTACATACCATCGTCGCCTCATAAAGCCTATTGTTGCTCTCTTTATGAATCCGCGTATAGTAAATTTATCCACACCAAGATGAGCCGCTATTAAAATGCTTTAAGCAATATAATAGGGGCTTATCCTAGAGCTAGCAACAAACAAGTAATATTTGTTGCGTAAAAAATATCATAGCATGGGTTTTTGGCAACATAAAGACTTTTCACGTGATTTTTAGTCCTTATAGTAGTTTTTGCGGTTATTTTTATAACCATGCTGACAAACTGTTATGATAAAGGGCTAAAACATCGTATATTTAATGTCTTTTATTTCTCAAAATTCCAAAAAAGCACCGTTATAAAAGTACGGCGCCGCTTATTTTTAATAATATCAACCCACTTACCTTAATAATTGTAGAGCCAACTATAACTATGACAACCACTTCTCAGCCCATAAAAGCAAATAGCAATCTACAACAAAATGATAAGACGTTGACGCATAAATTATTGCTAATCAATGGCGTTAATCTTAACCTACTTGGTAAACGCGAGCCAGAAATCTATGGCCATACGACCCTTGCTGATATTGAGAAAAACTTGATCGAGCGTGCCGCCAAATACGGTATCGAGCTGATTTGTATCCAATCAAACCATGAGGGCAAGCTGGTCGATGAGATTCAATATTATGGTCTGTTAGCAGAAACTGCCACGCAAGTAGATGCGATTATTATCAATCCTGCTGCTTTTACCCATACCTCAGTGGCGATACGCGACGCGCTATTGGCAACACAAAAACCCTTTATCGAGGTGCATTTATCCAATGTTCATGCTCGTGAGCCGTTTCGGCAGCATTCGTATTTAAGCGATATAGCCGTCGGCGTGATTTGCGGTCTCGGGCATTTGGGTTATCAGATGGCATTGGATTATTGGCTAACCCATACTTATGCTTTAAAATTAGACGGTTAACGTAGAGATTATAACTTTATCTATATAAAGAAAACGTCAAATAAGTGCAAGACTATGAGCATTGAAGTTGCGATCAAGTTGCTTTTGGCACATTAGTCAAACAGCAATTGTATGAGTAAAATAATAACATTAGGGCATAAAAAACAACCCACGATATGGTGATATGAATGGCAAAATCGTCCGGAAAACGCTTTATGAAACTCGCTGGCATGACCGCAAGTATCGCCGGTAAAGCTGCTAAAAACTCATTAAAGCACCTCTCAAGTGACGAAGAAAAACGTCTAGAAGCGCGCTCAGCGCTGATGCAAGACGTCGGTGTGCAAATCGCTGAAACGCTTGGTGAAATGAAAGGCGCGGTGATGAAAGTGGGACAAATCGCCTCCCAATATAAAGACGTGTTTCCACCTGAAGTGGCGACCGCTTTAGAAAAACTCCAAAAAGACGCGCCGCCGATGCCTTATGGACAAATACGCGCGCAAGTTGAGCGCGAGCTAAAAGCGCCGATTGCTGAGTTATTTACCCAATTTGAAGAAGCGCCATTTGCCGCGGCATCAATCGGACAAGTGCACAGAGCGGTTTTGCTGTCTGGACAAAGGGTGGTGGTAAAGGTGCAGTATCCTGATGTTGATGAAAACTGCGATAGCGATCTAAAACAAGTACGTATGGCGCTAAAAATAGCTGGCGTCCTCAATATGAGTAAGCAGTTACAAGAGCAGCTGTTTAATGAGATTCGCCAAAGTTTGCATGACGAGCTCGACTACGTTAAAGAGGCGCACAATCTACAGGTATTTGGCGCCTTTCATGCTGATGATGAAGGGCTAATTATCCCCAAAGTGATCAGTAGCCATTCATCCAAGCGTATTTTGACCTTGACCGAAGAGATGGGTGAGCCGCTTGCTGTTGCTGCGACATGGGACAATGACATTAAGCAAAAAATCGCTAAGCGCCTGTTTTATTTTAGCGCCGGACAGCTATTTGGTTTATACCGTATGCACTGCGACCCCCACCCTGGCAACTTTGCTTTTCGCACCGATGGTAGCGTTGTGGCTTATGATTTTGGTGGTATCCGCAGTTATAGTGACAGCGAAGTACAATTATTTCGCCGCTTTGCTAAGCATGCCTTAAAAGGTGATGTGACCGCGCTTGAGCAAGACTTGATTGCCCTTGATATCCGCCGCGATGATGATAAAGTCGTGCCGGGTGAATTTTATCAAGAGTGGTTAGAGATTGGACTTAAACCCTTATCCATAGAACCTTATCAGCAAGGCCCTTTTGATTTTGGCAGCAGCCAAACCCATCATGAAGCCATTGCCCAAATGCGCACCTCGTTAAAGTATTTTGGTCAGTTTCAGCCATCAGCAACGACGATGATGCTTGACCGTACCATTTCAGGTCAGTATTGGAATTTGGTCAATCTAGGCGTGGTTATCGATTTATCGCCGCTGGTTGCAGAATATATAGACTACTAAACATGCAGCGCATGACCGCAGCGATCGCAGAAATCCGCCCCTACGGCGTGACCGAATTTGCCGCAGTTTGGACAGGCAATCGGGTTTAGCTGCGGGCGCATGTTACGTGCCAGCTCGGCGGTAAAAATACCTGTCGGCACGGCAATAATCGCATAACCGGTGATCATCACCATCGATGCAATCGCTTGCCCGATTGGCGTTTTTGGCGACATATCACCATAGCCCGTGGTCGTAACCGTCACCACTGCCCAATAAATAGAGATAGGAATACTGGTAAAACCATTTTCCGGCCCTTCTACCACATAGGCAACCGAACCAAAAATGGTGACGAGCAAGACTAGTGATAAGAAAAACACCGTGATTTTCTGTTGGCTGGTTTTAAGTGCTGAGGCAAGAAAGCCCGCTTGCTGCATGTAGGTATTGAGCTTGAGCACCCGAAATACCCGTAAGATACGCAGGATGCGAATGACGAGCAGATACTGGACGCCGCCAAATACAAGGCTTAAATAGCTGGGTAATACTGACAATAAATCTACAATGCCAAAGAAACTAAACGCATAACGAAAGCGGTTGGGCGCCGAAAACCACCTTAAAATATACTCAATAGTAAATAAAATGGTAAAAAACCATTCTGCATAACGAAATAGCGTGCCATATTGCAAACGCATATATAGCACACTATCAAGCATTAACACGGCAACACTGGCCAAAATCGCCATCAATAATACAATATCAAACAGCTTACCCAAACGGGTATCCGTGCCTTCGATAATAATATGAATGCGGTTACGCAAATGGGTAATGGCTTCGGCGGTTGGTTGCTTCATAAAGTTGGTATAGTCACAAAATCAATGGTTATAAAAAACCGAACGCTTTAAGCTGATATGGAAAAGCTAAGGTTGGTCAAAATGCGCTAAAGTGGTTTATAATACTGCCAATATTTTACTAGCGGTTTTCATTGTCTTAAGTAGTAGACGCTCAAGACAAAGAAGATAGCAGTGTAGCAAAAAAGCGCGCCAAACGACATACATATCGTTAACTTGCCGATAGGTCTATTACACTGTGTTAACCGCACAATCATATAATAACAATATTTTATCAAGTATGAAAAGTTGTTAACAAGGCATAGCCTACTAACTTTTTATACGCACTATAAACAACCCGTAAAACGTAAGGACGTCATATGGCAGGCCATTCAAAATGGGCAAATATCAAACACCGTAAAGCCCGTCAGGATGCGGTAAAAGGTAAAATATTTACTAAGATTATTCGTGAAATTGTTTCTGCTGCCAAGCAAGGTGACCCCGACCCTGATAAAAACCCACGCTTGCGAGCGGTGATCGAAAAAGCCCTATCGGTCAATATGACACGAGATACCATTAACCGCGCGGTTGCTCGTGGTACAGGCGGCGATGATAATGACAATATGGATGAAGTCAGCTACGAAGGCTATGGCGTCGGCGGCGTTGCGGTATTGGTCGAAACCTTGACTGACAATCTGAACCGTACGGTCAGTGAAGTGCGCCATGCCTTTACCAAAAATGAAGGCAACCTTGGCACCTCAGGCTCGGTCGCTTATTTGTTTACCAAACGCGGTGAAATCGTTTTTAACGATGTCAGCTTAGAAGAAGAAGTCATGCTCGCAGCTTTGGATGCTGGCGCGCTGGACATCGAAAACGATGGTGAAAGCTTGCTGGTTATTACTGAATGGGAAAATTTCGGTCGAGTAAAAGATGCGCTCAATGCCGCAGGGCTTGTCTCTGATAATGCCGAAGTCACTATGGCAGCTGCCACCAGCGCTGAGATTGATAATCTCGACGACGCGCTAAAAGTGATGAAAATGATCGATATGCTAGAAGATATTGACGATGTGCAAGAAGTCTATAGTAATGTGAGCTTTACCGATGCAGTCATGGCGCAGCTTGAACAGTAGCCTAATGTGTCTGAGCTTAGTCTAAGATTTACCAGCAAAAAACCTTGGCAAATTTAATTAGCTTACGTCAAAAACCATATTATCCGTAGCAAAAAATAAAAACTAGACAGTGTCATACTCTCTGGTTTTTTTGTTATTTGCATCATCCTTTATGGGTATTGTATCGTCAATAAGCGAGGCATATAATTCGATTCTGACAATAACAATTATCATTAACATATAAGAATGGATAAGGATTCTTTATGCGTACGTCCCTTCTGCCCTCTTATCCAACCGCCACCGCCGTTAATATTCATAAGCTATTTATTTATATTGGCCTATGCGATGGCGTGGCTCACCTATCGCGTGACAGGACAAATTTTCGGATTTTAGAGAGTTAATGATGAGTACATGGGTCGAGTATTTATTGGTATTTATGATGGCGGTTTTATCTATTTATTACGTATGGACCAAGGTAATCTTTAAAAAGTCGAAGGATTGCAATGGCTGCGGCAAATGTTTTAAATAGCCAAAAAACTTATAGTCAGAATTTTTAGCTTAGTAAAGAAAAACCTTAGCGCTTGACCTTAACCCCTTCGAGCGTCAGCAAGTATGTTTTCTTATCTAAGCCGCCAGTATAACCACCTAACTTACCATCACTCGCAATGACACGGTGGCAAGGAATGATAACGCTAAAAGGGTTTTTGCCATTGGCATTGGCTACCGCACGAAAGCCTTTAGAATTACCGACTCGCTGCGCGAGCGTGGCATAACTAATCGTTTCGCCATGCGGTATCTGTTGCAGCTGTTGCCAGACGCATTGCTGAAAATCAGTGCCTAAGCTTATGTCTAATGGCAAGTCGAATGCTTGACGCTCACCTTTAAAATACGCAGTTAATTGCTCAAGCGCTTCTAGAAGTAACGCCTCAGCAGGCTCGGTTTTGTTTAGGTTATTTTGAGCGATAAAGGTAAAATCTTCATCGACAAGCCCATAATGTTTTTTAAGCTTGGGAATAGATTTTGAGCGATGCCAAGAATCACCCACCTGCAGCCAATTGACTTCAACCAGCTTAGGACTGCTACGCTCATGCCTACTGGCAATCAATGCCAACTGGTGCGACTCAACCGCTGCGATGGTGACTATCATGATTCTTCCCTCTAAACACTCATATTTTTGACACTTATTTATTCATTGAAAAAAATCAGCAAGCGCTACTCTTTATCATCGGTCTCAAATAAAGCGGCGACAAACTGTTTTGGACTAAAGGCACGCAAATCATCAATCGACTCACCGACGCCGATATAACGAATCGGCACATCAGTGGTTTCAGCGATATTGAATACCACACCACCTTTCGCCGTACCGTCTAGCTTGGTAATGGTAATACCGGTTAATGGTACAACCTCATTAAATAGCTCGACCTGATTGATGGCATTTTGACCCGTGCCCGCATCTAACACAATCATACCTTCGTGCGGTGCACTTGGATCGGCTTTACGCATGACGCGCACGACTTTTTCAAGCTCCGCCATTAGGTGGGTTTTATTTTGCAAGCGCCCTGCCGTATCAGCGATTAACACATCGATATTTTTTGCTTTGGCAGACTGCATGGCATCAAAGATAACAGAGGCGCTATCAGAACCATGACCTTGAGCAACGACAGGAATGTGATTGCGCTCACCCCAAATTTGTAGTTGTTCAGTCGCCGCGGCACGGAAGGTATCGCCAGCTGCCAACATGACGGATTTACCTTCACCTTGCAGACGCTTAGCAAGTTTGCCGATAGTCGTCGTTTTACCAACACCATTCACGCCCACTACCAAGATAACAAAAGGTTTTTTACTGGTATCGATGATAAGTGGCGCAACTTTTGGCGTTAAGATATCGACCAGCTCAGTTTGCAGTGCTTTATATAATGAGTGCGCATAAATCAAATCGCCACGGGCAGTTTGCTCAGTCAGGCTTTTAATAATACGATTGGTAGCACTGACACCGATATCGGCGACCAACAGCTGGTCTTCTACTTCTTCTAAGAGCTCATCGTCAATCTCTTTACCACCGATAAGGATACTAACCATCCCTTCGGCAAGATTTTTACGTGACTTACTTAGCCCCGCCTTCATGCGATTAAACCAGCTGCCTTTTTTCTTGTTTTCCTCAGTCTGTTCTGACTGTTGCGCCTCTTCTGGCGCTGTTGTCGGCTGCTGTAACTCAGTTTTTGCTTTATCAATAGCGCTGCTATCATTATTTTTAGAGGTGACGCTCGCACTATCGCCCAGATGATCTTGCAGAGGCATCGTAGGAATTGAAGGTATAGACTGCGACGCAGCAGTATTTGTAGCACTTTTTGCCGTTGTTTCTACAGTACCCTCTATAGTATTTGCAGCAGAGCTTTGTTTTTCTGACTCAATAATCGGCGGCGCTAGTGGGAGCTCTGCCGCTGTATCGGTAAGTGAAGTATCTTCAGGCTCATCGATGATAGGCACCGATTGCGCTGGCAGACTGGGTAAGGTAATATCATCGTCATCCAAATCATCAAGACCGCCGTCGAGGTTGATGACCACACGATTGCTGTTATTGGGATTATTCATAAGCTTGCCCTAAAAGTTATCATTATCAGTAGTTTTTAAAATGACGTGCTGCCCGCCTTTGATGATTAACGGACGATTATTTTTAGCCTAGTTTAGCATAATTCAAGCGGCGCTTAGCCTTTAGCATCGCAGAGCATGGTTAAATTATAAAAACTCATAAATTCATAATAAAAACGCTTACTAATTAAGAATGACCTTCCTAATGATAGGTTTATAAATCTTATAACTGTATAAGCAAGTTTCGCTTAAGGTTTGGACACAAAAATCTGACCTTTAATAAGCCAAACTTCGCCTACCCTTAGCATGATTATGCCACCCTATTTTGTTTGCTTTTTTTGGCCACTTATATTGGAAATGACCTATGTTATCACTATCGAAACATTATAAAAAAATGACCCAAATGGGCGCCGCCTTGCTTGTTGCTACTATCGCGTTGTCTTCAACTGGCTGTAGCACTACACAAGAATTTAAACCGACTGCCAGCGTGATGGTTGGAGCACACAAGTCTTTATAATGGCGTTATGTTTATCATAAATAGGCATATTCATCTAAGCATAAACATGCACCATTCTCATTTTATCACTCAGTCACTTATCAGCTACCTTTTATATAAGTAGAACCTATCATGTCCTCATCTTTACCTACTATCTCTTTACGCTTTGCCTGCGCTTTAGCGATGGCCACTACCCTTGCGGCTTGCCAAACCAGCGCGATTTCTTCGACAAATGAAGTTGCTACGACTAAAAATGCCACAACAACACAGGTAGTGAATAAAAATCAAACGCTAGAAAATACCGAACAATCTTCAGCATTGACCATGGATATGTCTGGTCGCCATGAATACCAGCTCGAAAATGGTTTAAAGATAGTGGTCAAAGAAGACCACCGCGCGCCTGTGGTCATGACCCAAATTTGGTATCGCGTCGGCTCAGCAGATGAGCCTCTCGATAAAGGAGGTATCTCACATGTGCTTGAGCATATGATGTTCAAAGGCACCGCTGATGTGTCCAGCGACGATTATGAGCGTTTGATTGCCAAATTTGGCGGCGTCAATAATGCCTTTACCAGTTACGATTTTACCGGTTATTACGAGCTATTCCCTGCCAATCGCTTGCCGTTAGCGTTAGAGCTAGAAGCGGATCGCATGAAAAACTTAATATTTGATGACAAAGCATTTGCCAAAGAGCATCAGGTAGTAATGGAAGAGCGTCGTCAGCGTACGGATGACAATCCGATTGCCAAAGCTTATGAGTCATTTCGCTTGCTGGCAATGCCAAACAGTCCGAAAGGCGAATCGGTCATTGGCCCTATGAATGAGCTTGAATCAATCACCCTTAATGATTTAAAAGACTGGTACAAAACATGGTACGCACCCAATAATGCCACGTTGGTTATCGTCGGCGATGTCGAACCAACCGAAGTACTGGCACAGGTCAAACGCTATTTTGGTGAGCTAAAACCGAGCGCGCTACCTAAGCGCCCTGCAGTCACGCAAAAGAGCTTCCGCGGTTATCAGCAGGTAGAGTCTGAGCAAGCGGTACAAGTGCCGGTTTTATTGATGGGTTATAACGTACCCAGTCTGGTAACAGCGGGCGCTAATAACGAGAAGCAAGCCTATGCGCTGTCGCTTGCGCAAGATGTATTAGATGGTGGCCTATCCGCGCGGCTAGAGAGCAGGCTGGTACGCGAGCAAGGACTGCTGACCACAGTTGGTACGTCTTACGATTTGCTCGATCGCGGCGATGGGCTGTTTTTGATACAAGCAACCCCGCGCGAAGGCGTCAGTTTAGCGCAGGCACAACAAGCCATTATCAATGAGATTGATAAGCTATCAACCGACCCAATTGCTGCCGATGAAATCGAGCGCGCCAAAACCAATACTGTCACTGGTTTGGTATATGCTCAGGATAGTATGGAAGGTCAGGCGCGTATGATTGGCTCGCTGCAATCTATCGGTCTTGATGACAGGCTACTTGCCAAATTGCCAACCAAGCTTGATAGCGTAACCATTGCGGATATCCAAGCGGCAAGTAAAAAGTATTTGGTCAAAGATAATTTAACGGTCATGCATATCATCCCGCCTAAAGAAACTACTCAAAAAGAGGCGGTAAGCAAGGCCAAATAACACAATAGGCTAGCCAATTACCTTGGCAAAAACCCGATACTGATGACTTTATAAATAAGAAGAAAGACATGACGCGAATACATTTTCTCAAAAAAAATACATTATCTTCTCACTTCAAGCAGCTGCCCTATTTGGGTGCTTGTGCCTTCTTTGGCATAATGAGCTTAACTACTATTGCGCAGGCAGATATGGCAGGTGGCGAAGATGCTCGTACGCCAGCAGCCGCTGTCGATACCAGCGCGCCTATTGCTGCTCTGTCTAAGCTGAGCAGTCTTGAAAATGCCAAACCTTTAGAAGTCACGGTGCCAGACATACAGACCTTTAAGACCAAAGCCGGTATTCCTGTGCTGTTTGTACCGACCACCACCTTACCCATTGTCGATATTGATTTGCGCTTTAATGCCGGTAGCGCGCGTGATGGCAGTATCAGTGAATCAGGCTTTGGTATCGCCAATATGACTGCGACGATGCTTGAACAAGGCTCCAAACGCTTAGATGAAAACGCGTTCACGCGGGCGGTCGAAACTTTGGGTATCAGTTTAGGTAGTAGCGCCTATAAAGACATGTTTATTGTGTCGTTGCGTAGCTTATCTGATGATAAACATATACTGCCTGCGGTTGATTTAATGACGCAAATGCTCACTGAACCGCGCTTTGATGAGCAAATCTTAGCGCGTAACAAAGCACGCTTACTGGTCGGTTTACAGCAGCAAAAGCAAGACCCTGGCAGTCTTGCCAGTATTGCCTTTAGCAAGGCACTGTATGGCGACCACCCTTATGCCCATCCATCGGTTGGCACGCTTGAAAGCGTTCCCAATATTGATAGACAGCATTTGATTGACTTTAAAAATCGCTATCTAGTCGCTGCCAATGCGTCGCTTGCCATGACGGGTAATTTGACTTTGGCACAAGCAAAAAATTTGGCGGAAGAAATAACGGCAGACTTGCCAGCGGGTCAAGCGGCGGCGGCCCTGCCCGAACCAAAGCCACTAACCCAGCCTCAACATATTCATATTCCGTTTCCTAGCACCCAAACCACGGTATTGATGGGACAACTGGGCGAAAAACGGGCCACCGACCCGCAAGCGCAGCAAAAGCAAACCAACTTTGCCGTCGGTAATGAAGTGCTAGCAGGGGGCGATTTTAACGCGCGTCTGATGACCGAAGTCAGGCAAAACCTCGGCTATACTTATGGCATATCAGGTTCTATGAACCCGATGTTGGCGCGTGGTCCTTATCAAATTGGATTTTCAACTCGTAATGACAAAGCACGCGCAGCAATTGATGCCAGCCTAAATGTGATTAATGAGACATTAGAGAAAGGTATTACCAGTGATGAGATGAAATTGACCACGGATAATTTAAAAAACAGCTTTCCAATGGGATTTGCCAGTAATGCTGGAATCAACAGCTTAATTGGTATGATGAATTTTTATCAGCTACCTAACAGCTACCTGACCAATTACGTCAAGCGCATCGAACAGGTTAAACTCTCAGAAGTCAACCAAACCCTGCGCGACACTCTAAAGCCTGATAACTTTTTGATCGTGACTGTTGGTGAGGTCAATCCATGGGATGAGAAGAAACCTAAGAAAAAGTCGTAGAGCCAATATTATTTTTACAGACGCTTAAAAAATAGCTCAACAAAAAAGCTCAACCAGTAATCACTGGCTGAGCTTTTTTAAGTAAAGGGACTGCTTTTAATAGCGACAAGCAGAGCTGCTACTGGCATGATTAAAGCCCCATTTGCGATAACCATCGGTATCAAGATGAATAGCACCGGTAGAATACAGTCCTAAACCAAAGTTATGCGACTGCCCTTGATATTGCCAAAACTCGCAGAGACTATCTTGCATGCGACTTAGCTGCCATAAATTGCCTTCATATTCAGGCACCCAGATATCCATCGCGCCTGCGGTCATGTGCTTACTGGCACTGGCTCCGCCCGCGCAGTTATTGAGTCCGGGGCTACGATATACTGAGCGTATCTCGGTACTAGCAGGCAAGATTCCTTGGCTTTTTAGCTGACTGTAAAGCTGCAAGGTCGGTACGATATTTGCCCATAGCTCCTGCGGTGGTAGCTGATAGGGCTCATAACCACATCTATCCCAGCTACGAGCAGTCGTCAACAGTTGAGATAAAGGCGGTACGTTTCTCGCGCCGACTCGCGAGCTTAAATAGCGTTGATAATTGGCCACTTGGCTTGCGCGGTAACTATTACTATTTAACCATACATTAAAATCCATACTGGTAAAATCGTTATAATTACTATTTCCAAAGTTATTATTACCAGTACTATAGGTAGTATTATAACGCGGCGTCCCTCTGTTGGTAATGATGCGTTTACTTTCTTCTATCGATACTGCGCTACCAAAATTAAATTCACGCTGTTTTTGTTGAATGAGCCCCTGCATACTATCGCCGCTAATACCATTTGACCGACGAGCGCCTTCACTCAAGATGGTTGCGCCGCCGCTATAGCTATTGCTTTGACTGCCATAACTGCTGGCGGGCGTGATGTAAGCATTGCTACTATCGGTCGCGCTACTGCCATGACGGATTTGGATGCGGCGCTCACTATTATCACTTATAATGGCCGCCTGCGCAGAAATACTGCTGGCACAAACACCTAGGACGATAATAGGCTTATAAATATGCCTATAAATAGATTTTTTTGTCTTTATCATTACCAGAAACTACCGCTAAAAACGTTTTATCGATACTATCAAATTTTAAGCAAGCAGGCTAAACTATCGCAGCGAATTGATGGACACCGATTCGTTATTAACACTTATCCTTATAACGTTTATATTGTCGTTACTTTATTACGGGAAAGTTACAGGATTCATCACCAAATTCCTGATTAAGCTACCGAATAAACATTTTACCCTCGCTGATTGCTTACTTATTGTTTGTCAGAGCAGACTTTTCTTTCACGCCAATTGTTAGTCACATTTTGCCTATGCCTTCTAACCTACAGTACCGTTTTTCCCGTCAAAGCCATCATTTTGGTCAAGGTCATACGCCGACGCTTTGGCAACGTATCCATATTGATCCGTGGTTGACCTTATTGCTATTGACCGTTTGTTGTATTGGTTTGACGATTTTATATAGCGCAGCAAGCCAAGATATCGACATGGTTATCCGCCAAGTCGTCAGTTATGGCGTGGCATTTACGGTGATGGTTATTATGGCGCAGATACCGCCTAGCCTCTATCGTACCTTTACGCCCATATTTTATGTATTGGGGCTGATATTGTTGGTGTTGGTCGATATCATTGGCGAGGTGCGTATGGGGGCGCAGCGCTGGATTAACTTACCTGGTTTTGGCAGTGTCCAGCCTTCAGAGTTTATGAAGCTTGGTATGCCCATGATGTGTGCGTGGTTTTTGTCTAAACGTGACTTACCGCCTTCATTAGCAAGTATTGCCATCACCTTAGCGCTAATTGTGGTGCCGGTACTATTAATCGCCAAAGAGCCTGACCTTGGTACTTCCTTGCTGGTCGCAGCCAGTGGCATTTTTGTATTGTTTTTGGCTGGTCTATCATGGCGCTTGATTGCTAGTGCAGCAGCATTAGCCGTACCATTGGTGGCATTTGCTTGGAACTTTTTATTACACGATTACCAACGTACGCGCGTCTTAACGCTATTCAACCCTGAAGCTGACGTCCAAGGTGCTGGATGGAATATCATTCAGTCCAAAACCGCCATTGGCGCGGGCGGTCTCACTGGCAAAGGCTATTTAGAAGGGACGCAATCGCATCTACACTTTTTACCAGAAGGTCATACTGACTTTATTATTGCTGCCTTTTCTGAAGAGTTTGGTCTGCTTGGCGTGATATTGTTGATGTTTATTTATGCCTGCTTGCTCTCTCGCGCTTTATACATCGCTTTTTCGCACCCTGATACCTACAGTCGATTATTAGCAGGCGCGATTGCCATGTCTTTTTTCGTCTATGTGTTTGTCAATGTCGGTATGGTTGGCGGCATCTTACCCGTTGTTGGGGTACCTTTACCTTTTATCAGTTATGGCGGCACAGCTATTGTGACGTTAATGGCAGGTTTTGGCCTACTAATGTCAATTCATACTCACAAATCCAGCTAAGCCATAGCAGGTATTATTTACAATCTATTCACCTGTAAAGTTCATCTTTAATAACCAATATTACATTCGATAATCACGATAAACTTGGGTTTAAATGTCTATATAACTCCCTTATATAGACAGGGTTAAAATGGTACGTTAACAAATTTGCCTAGAAACTGAAGCAAAATGTGCTTGCCTAAGTAATCTAATGTAATAGCGAAATTGCTCAAATTAAATGAATATCTACTTTTTTAAGCCTTTCTTATTTGTCATTAATTCTCCATAAATTACTATTAAAACCTTAACTTTCTTGCTTTAGAAATAACCATAAGTTGTTGTTATTTATAGCTATTATTCTTCTTATGTTTTGGCAAAACCCAGATGAAGCCCTATTAGTGACCGATTAGTACTGTTAGGTTTTATTCCTTGTTTTTTACAAATAATTGCGTTACCCTCCTTTTATTGTAGTTTGATACACAACGCGTACATAGCTACTAAGAAAGATATCATTTAATTATATTGCAGTTGTAGCTCGTCCGTATAGTTAGCAAATTGTAGATTTTGGGCTTGCAAAGTCAGTACTTAATTAACGGTTTAATAACAAAGTAATACGCAACATACTTTAAACCCTTTATTAACTTAGCAATGCAAAAAAGTCCTTTATCGATTGGTGCAACCTTACTTTGGTTGTTTGATTACTATTGTTAACTATCATTTGAGCGTGTCATAAGTGGGTTTTGCGAGTCGTATATAACGATAATTCCCGAGCCACTTATGATGATATAAATGAAAATTACCATATGTTAGAGCTTATAAAAGCCCATATTTACTATCATCGTGATAAAACAGATAGATGATAGAGCGGCTTTCGAGTTTGCGGCACTGTTAGAGTGGTCTAATATTGTCTCGCTCCCTCTAAGAGGTTTTAGAGTTAGGTTCTAATGTATACGCTATAGAGGTATTTATGAATAAGCGTTTATCTGGTTTACTTACAATGTCAGCCGTTTTATTTGCTGGCTCTGCAATCGCTACTAATGCAAATGCTGTAGAATCAAAAACCTCCCTTGCAACGATTTCGCAAGATAACGCCTCCCGTATTGACCGTGTGCTCGGTGAACTTAGTCGTCAACATGACGGCGCATCAAGCTTAGTTAAGTCTGCTCGTCAGCCCACTTCATTAGCGCTTAGCAGCCCATTACTCGCCAGCGACACTGCCCAAGTATCCAATGATGCAGATGTTTTAGAGCGCTTAACGGCAGTCGCTTCTAATTCTGTAAGCAAATTTAAACAAACTGGTTTGGCTTCTTGGTACGGTCGTCAGTTTCATGGCCGCAAAACTGCCAGTGGCGAAACCTTTGACATGAATGGTTTAACCGCTGCTCACCGCTCGTTACCCTTGAACTGCTACGTTAAAGTTACCAATAAAACTAATGGCAAAAGCGTCGTCGTTAAAGTAAACGATCGTGGTCCATTCCATGGTAACCGTGTGTTGGATTTATCTTACGGTGCTGCCAAGCAACTTGGTATTACCAATAAAGGTGTGGGTAACGTCTCTATTGAGCGTGTTTCAGGCCCCTCTTCTTAAACCATTAACGTTTTAGACCATTCGCGGTTTAAACCTTTAACGGTTTTTTATCGAAAAAACTGCTTAACGTTAGTTGTAAAAAAAGCGCCTAACTCATTTAAAGTTAGGCGCTTTTTCGTTTTTAACGTTTGACGCTAAATAGTTAACATGGGATAGCTTTTAAAACTATAACTCAAATGCGCTTTCAATCGCATCATCGAGACGCTCAACCGCGATGACATTGATACCCTTAAACTGCGGCGCATCTTTGGCAGGCGCATTGGCTTTAGGAATAATTGCGTGTTTAAAGCCGTGTTTCATCGCCTCCTTTAGGCGCTCTTGTCCGTTAGGAACCGGTCGAATCTCCCCTGATAAGCCAACTTCACCAAAAACGGCAAGTGATGAGGGTAAAGGCTTTTCTTTGATACTAGAAGCACAAGCCAATAGTACGGCCAAATCAGACCCGGTTTCAATCACCTTAACGCCGCCAACGACGTTTACATACACATCTTGTCCACTGGTATGGATACCGCCGTGACGATGCATGACCGCAAGCAGCATTGATAGGCGCTGAAAATCGAGCCCTAAAGCCATACGTCTTGGTGAACCTTGTGAGTCATCAACCAAGGCTTGCACTTCAACCAGCAGGGGTCTGGTACCTTCACGGCTTACCATCACCACAGAACCCGCTACGGGCTTATCATAACGGCTTAAGAATATCGCTGAGGGATTGGCGACTTCTTTGAGTCCCATATCGGTCATGCCAAAAATGCCCAGCTCATTAACTGCACCAAAACGGTTTTTTACCGCGCGAATCATACGAAAGCGTGAATCGGACTGACCTTCAAAATACAAAACCGTGTCGACCATGTGCTCAAGCACACGTGGCCCTGCAAGCGTCCCTTCTTTGGTTACATGACCGACTAAAAATAGCGCCGTACCAGTTTGCTTCGCATAACGGGTCAAAATAGCTGCCGACTCACGAATTTGACTAACGCCACCTGGAGCAGAATTAATGGCATCGGTATAAATAGTCTGAATCGAGTCAATAATAGCAATCGCCGGCTGCTCTTGGGTTAAAGCCGCACAAATGGTTTCAACATTGGTCTCCGCGAGCACACGTAATCTATCCGCTGGCAAATCTAAACGCTTGGCGCGCATCGCTACTTGGGCGAGCGACTCTTCACCCGTCACATACAGCGCGCTACCTGCCAATGAATCAGCCTTTGCCATATTGGTCGCAGTTTGCAGCAAAATCGTAGATTTACCGATTCCTGGGTCACCGCCGATCAAAACGACCGAACCGGCCACCAGTCCGCCGCCCAACACTCGATCAAACTCACTAATGCCAGTGGGCAAGCGTGTATCTAGTGTCACGCTTACCGCATTGAGTGGCATGACCGCACTGTGCGTACCCGAATAATTGCCAGCAGGTGCACCCGCACTACGAGAAACCGCTCGGCTAGCATTCGCTTTTGCGCTACTCTTATTATGGTGCGGCATACTGACATTTGGTGCTTCTACCAAACTGTTCCATTCACCGCAGTCTGTACACTGCCCCGCCCATTTGCCAAAATGCGCCCCGCACTGTTGACAGACATAACTGCTTTTATTTTTTGCCATAACGTATGAACCTTATTGAACTGGTCAATCGAAAGTAATAAATCGCGAATAATAAATAGAATTCTAGAATGCTCTATACGAGCTTAAGTGTGAGACTAAGAGAAAGAATGAACGTGCCTTTTTTAATAACCAGGCATTAGATTATGAGAGATAGATAGCAATTTATAGTGGGCATGGATGTTAAGAGAAAATAGACAAATATTCGTTACACCCTACAATGATAAGATATTTGGCTAATGATTCAAACAAGGCTTTATACAGGCTCACCTCTACTAAATAGCGAAGTGCTTATACGCGAAAGTCTTTACCAAGATAGACAGATTTTACTAAATCATTTTCTAACACTTCACATGACGTCCCTTCCGCAATGATGGCGCCTTCTGAAACGATATAGGCTTTTTCGCAAATGGCGAGGGTATCGCGTACGTTATGGTCGGTGATGAGTACACCAATACCGCGATTTTTTAGGGTTAAAATAACATCTTTAATATCACTAACAGAGATAGGGTCAACACCAGCAAACGGCTCATCTAATAGGATAAATTTTGGATTGGCCGCCAAAGCACGCGCAATCTCGCAGCGGCGGCGCTCACCGCCTGAGACACTCATACCCAATGATTTGCGTACATGTTCTAAATGGAACTCGCCGATCAATTTTTCAAGCTCTTGACGCTGCTCAGCGGCACTTAACTCTTTACGAGTTTGCAGAATGGCTAAGATATTATCTTCAATGGATAATTTACGAAAAATAGAAGCTTCTTGCGGCAAATAGCCAATACCAGCACGCGCGCGCTCATGCATGGCATATTTTGATAAATCCATTTTTCCTAAGGTAACGCGGCCTTTATCCATATTGACCAGTCCGACCACCATATAAAAGCTAGTAGTTTTGCCCGCGCCATTTGGTCCTAATAATCCAACAACTTGCCCTTGCTCAACAGAAAATGAGACATCTTTTACCACCCAGCGTTTACCGTAGCGCTTACCTAGATTTTGCATCGTTAAACGGGCGACAGGCTCGGAGCTATTGGTTGCCGCTACAGAACCATTATTAAGCTCGTTGCTATTCATTTCATTGGTATTCACAACGTTGTTTTTAATATCGCTCATCACTTACCTGTCAATTACTGTTAAAGTTGCAACATTTCTAGTACTGCACAGACTGCTTATTAAAAAAAACACCGTGCTTAGCGTATGCTGCTTCGGTTGCTGCCGCTATTGGGCGGGAAGACCAATTCTACGCGCTGACTGCCACCAGCAGTTGCTTCTACATCGCCAGCTTTTAAGCTATAACGAATGACGTTACCGGCGAAACTGGCGCCATTTTGTACCAATTTTGCATTACCTGTGAGCGTCACGATACCCGTGACCGCATTATAATCAATCTTATTGGCCTGCCCTTTTGCCAAGCCCTTCTCTTGTGTTACTACCTGCTGCATAGTGGCTGGACGGCCAGTAGCGACTGCCGAGTTGATACTACGTCCTTGTGAGAGGTTGACCGTAATATCATCGGCGGTCATTTTGAACGTCCCTTGGGTAATTACAACAGTACCCGAATAGCTGGTGATACCTGTACGCTCACTATAAGTAGCCTTATCTGCTAGCAGCTTAATTGGCTGATTGGCATCTGATGGCAAGGCATGGCTGTATAACGGCAATGCTAATAACATTAGCGTTGGTAGCGTTCGCAAACCGTATGTTACTTGAATAGAGCGTGTCGATAGCAAGCGTAAAGTAGGCAAAAAGGTAGAATTCATAAAAGTTACTCGTATCATTATGGGTAGTGGCGTTTGCAAACTTCCTGCTAGGTGCTGCTGTTAAAATAAAGCTTTATCTTGGCGTTTCGCGGGCGTAAATGCAACCGCGACTTGACCAAATTCATAGTCCCCAGTTTCAAGGTTGGCTTTCATGCTTGACGCCTCGAAGCGGTTCATCCCTTGTTCGACTTTTACTGGCGCATCACTATAGACTTGACCTGTTTTGGTATTGCCTTTTAAGGTAGTGCCCATGACTTTAATCGGCTCGATAGCAGACTCGCCCGCTTTACCTTCGCTAACTAAAGTAAAACCACCTGATAAGCTCATCTCACCTGTCTGTTGACTGATGGCAGCGCTGCCCGCTTCAACACGGTAGCGCTGATCATCTGATGGCTCCCAATTCATGGTAATGCCTTTCATCTCATCTTTATTGGTCACAGGATTATGGGTCAAGGATTCTGCACTCAGCTCGTACTCAGTCTCACCTTTTTCATTGGTCTGTACCGCTTTAATATCGGTGGCTTCATAATCCACATCAGTCGGTTCCATACTAACGGGCGGCGTAATCTCCCCTTGCTGCTTGAAGAACCAGCCAGCAATCACCGCGATAATCAACGCCAGAACGATTAAAACACGAGTATTCACGATAAGTTATCCTCAGGTTTCGCTGCATCGAGCGTGTAATGCCTAATAAAATCTTGATAATGACCATGACCTTTTAAAATAAGATCACATATTTCCCGCACTGCGCCAGTACCGCCTGCACGCGTGGTCACCATATCACTGCGCTTTATCACCTCTTGATGGGCATTTGGGACAGTAGCCGCAAAACCAACGGTTTGCATCGCTTTAATATCTGGTAAGTCATCGCCCATATAAGCACAATCAGCAGCGGTGATATTAAGCTCAGCATCAAGCGTCTCTAATAGCTCATTCAACGCAATCAGCTTATCGTCACGACCTTGGACGATATAATTGACACCCATTTCAGCAGCACGCTTGTCTACCATAGGGCTGCTACGGCCAGTGATAATGGCAGTCAAAATACCATAGCGCGCCAACGATTTGACACCGACACCGTCCTGTACCGAAAAGGCTTTGGTCTCAATGCCATTGGCATCATAAATAATTTGACCGTTTGACAAGATACCATCAACATCCATGACCAATAACTTTACTTGTCCGGCTTTTTTTATTAAGTCTTGCATCAGTTTTCTCTTATTAAGTATTTTCTTATTCAGCTTGCTTTTATTAGAGCCTTTTCAACATATTACTTCCTAGTTGTGCTAGTTCTTCATACAGCTTGTATTAAAATAATACTTACTTAACACCGGCTTGTAATAAGTCATGTACTGTAATGATGGCTTCCAAACGCTGTTCCTCATCGATAATCAGCAGCTGGCTAATGCCGTTTTCGTTCATCACACTTAAAGCATCGGACGCGCGCATATCCTTACTGACGCGGCGTGGATTGCTGACCATCAGCTCACGCATTGGGGTTTGCAAATCAATGCCTTTTTCTAAGCTGCGGCGCAAATCACCATCGGTAAATACGCCGACGACTTTTTGCTCGTCATCAGTGACCACTGTCATTCCTAAACGCCCAGCCGACATGGTAAATAAAGCGTCTTGTAGCGGTGCTTGTTGATTAATCAGCGGTAAATTTTCTGAATTGGTATGCATCAAGTCTTCAACCCGCGTCAGCAGCTGACGTCCTAAGGCGCCTGCAGGATGCGATAAGGCAAAGTCTTCTGAAGTAAAATTACGTGCATGCACCAAAGCCACAGCCAACGCATCGCCCAATGCTAAGGTCGCTGTGGTACTAGAAGTTGGAGCAAGGTTAAGTGGACAAGCTTCTTGTGATTTACCCAGCGTCAAAATGATATCCGCCGCTCGTGGTAGCATACCGCGTTTATCTCGGCTAATACTAATCAGGGGAATATTTAGACGCTTAACCACGGGCAACAGCATTCTAATTTCATCTGACTCGCCCGAGTTTGAAATAGCCAGCAGGACATCGCCTTGCACCAACATCCCCAGATCACCATGCCCCGCCTCCCCAGGATGCATAAAAAACGCTGGTGTACCTGTAGAGGCAAAGGTCGCCGCTATTTTACGACCAATCAGACCTGATTTGCCCATGCCCGTCACCACCACACGTCCTTTACAGGCCAAGATAATATCGCAGGCTTGGGCAAATCTATCATCGATTTGCTCAGTTAACAATTCTAGCGCCGCCATCTCTGTATGAATCGCTTCGATAGCAGTACTAATAAATTGTTGATGCGTCAGGTTGCGGTGCGGATTACTCATACGTTAGCTCTACATTTACGGTGAATCAATGAAACATTTTACTATACTATGGCTGATATTAATAATATACAGCAAAAGACATTCTCATCATTGCCTACTTAATAAATAGTGTAAATAGTTGCGCCACAAATCATTATTATACGTCTATTTATACAAAAAAAACCCACTATAAGAAATAGTAGGTCTTCATCAACTATAGAACATTTTAATAACGCATTTCTGATCAAGCAGATATCAAATCTCGATGTTTATTGATTGCTATCGTCGCTATCATCGTTTGATTTGTTTTCAAACATAGCATTGTCCGAAGAATTGTCAAAGCCACGATCTTGACCAAAGCCGCCGCGCTCAAAGCCGCGCTCTTGACCTTGTCCAAAGCTGCCTCGCTCAAAACCACGATCTTGGCCTTGACCAAAACCGCCACGATTAAAACCACTACGATTGGCAAAGCCGCGCTCTTCAAAACCGCCACCACCAGCAAGGTTACTACCACGCTCAAAACCACTACTCATGCCACCTTGGTAACCAGTAGGTGCACCCGTTGAGGTTTGCGCACCCGTACCAGTCGTCGTGCTGCTTCTAGGATTACGGGCGGGCACGACTGTTGAAATGGCATGTTTATAAACCATTTGACTCACTGTATTTTTTAACAACACCACATATTGATCAAATGATTCAATTTGACCTTGCAGCTTAATACCATTAACTAAAAAAATAGAAACAGGAATGCGATCTTTGCGCAACGAGTTCAAAAACGGGTCTTGTAAAGTTTGTCCTTTTGACATGACATCTCTCCTAAATATTATATAATTATTTTTAGTGCCAATTATTATAAGTATTGCTTTAATTATAATGGCTAAGGGCAGATACAATAATAAGTTTTATTTATAAAACGTATCTAAATAAGCACTAATTCTTGTTAAATAATTTCACTTTACCGTGAATACGTTATTATTTTAAATAATTAAGTAACCGCTTATTTTTTAAGATTTCTTACCAACAAAAGTTAATTAACGACCGTTCAAAAAGCAATGATACCGATATAATTCACACTATCTTACTATGATTTAAATTATAGCAGTTATCCAACCTTTATTTTGAAACTAATTGTCATTATTTTTTACGGGGCTAATTAACGCGCTTTATATGGTTTAGTTTTAGTATAAATACTCTCTTACTTGGGTCATAGTAGCGAACGTTTTTATTTTGATATCACCGCGCATAAGCTTGTCATCGTTTTCATTTAGCTTTGTTGCTATATTTGACGCATTATCAGGCAAATTGGGCAACTGAGTAAGTTTGCGCAGCCAAGTATATTGACGCTTCGCCAGCTGTCTGGTCGCATATAATGCCTTATTTTGCATTTGCTGACAAGCAAGTGCCTCGGTTTGAGCGCTGAGCGTCAATGGCTGATCGAGCGCTTGAGTAGTGGTGTCTTGTGGTCGTTTACTTGCACTCGCCGCTTCTACTTCTGAAAAGGCGTCATAAAATTGCGCTTTATCCAAGTGCGGCTGTTTAAATATTGGATGCTTAATATGGACTAGGTATTCTAATACTTGCCGATAACCGACGCAGCGCATAGAGGGTAAGTTTGGTGTCAAAGGGTACTGCTCAAGCAATCCGATCACTTCCGCCACTAGCCCATCATGCCACATTATATCCAAACGTTGCTCGATACGCTGATGTAGCCATGAACGTTCTGGCATCACCGCCAGCGCATGCCATTGCTGATTGGGATTATGCACCAAGGCATGTTTGGGCTTTTGCTGCCAGTCACTGATGGGTATATTGGTTTGCAGATAAACTTCAACCGCGCGCGTGATACGCTGAGTATCGGTCGCATTAAGACGCTCGTGGCTTATCGGATCTATTTTCCCTAGATAATCATATAGTACACCAATACCTTCGTCTTGCCGCCACTGCTCCACACGCGCGCGCACGTCATCATCACTGTCAGGCACGGGCGATAACCCATCAATAAGCGCCATGTAATACATCATAGTACCGCCAACGAGCAAAGGTATTTTGCCCCTCTCATGGCAGCTATCAATTAAACGAGCAACATCATTAACGAATTCAGCGACGCTATAGCTCTGCATCGGGTCAATGATATTAACCAAATGATGCGGATAGCGTGCCAACTCTGCAGCGGTTGGTTTGGCTGTACCGATATTCATATCACGATATATCAATGCTGAATCTACCGAAATCAGCTCATAACGCCCAGTATCGTATAGCTCATACGCTAGAGCTGTCTTGCCACTCGCCGTCGGTGCCATCAAGCACACCACGCTATTATCTGCCAAATTGGGATTGAGGCGATAAGATGAGCTAGCAGACGAGATTTGCATAGGATTACCTTTATTTTTTATAGGACTACTAAAACGTGTCCTCACTCTATTCAATGGACATCTAAATGGCTGTAGATGATAGCATCAACGCGATTAAACGCTGGTTATTTATAGACTTAAAAGCATGTTTAGCAAGTAAGTCTTCGATATCTGCGTTAAATGCCCATAAATCTTCTGTAGACATTTTTGCTGCTAAATCAGTAAGCTGCTGATTGACAGCATTCGCATCATTAAATGAAACCTGCTCTCTAAATATATCCGACTCAAACAATAAGCTTAATTGCGCCTGCCATATTTCAGCGCCAATCAGAAAAAATTGGCTGCAACTATAAAACAGCAACCATGGTAGTGTTTTCTCACTGACACTTTTAATTACATCTAAATCATGTTTCGTATCTAAAACAACCTCCAAACAATACGGTAAAGGAGCATGTTTTATCGATAGATTTGGTGGCGTATTGGCCGTGCTTATTAATGTACTGCCTGAATTTATATTTTCAGTAAAAGTAGCCTGTTCTGATGATTGCGCAGCATCAGTATTTTCTGACAACTGATACGGCTGTTTGGGCGCTTGCACTTGTTGGCTTTTGGTTAAATGATTGGTTAAATGAGGAGCCGATGACGTCTGTTGCCTTTTAGCAGCGAAAGCGCTATTGATAGATTGGCTATTCTTTAATATTTGAGTAGTATCATGAGCGGAATCGCTCGTTTGTTTGGTAGCGACCGCTTTAAGCTTTGCTTGAATCGCATGACTAAGATGCGCCATGATGTTATTTAGCGGGCTGATTTTGATACGCTGTTTGGACGGATGGACATTGATATTGAGCCACTCAGTTGGCAGATCAAAATAAAGCGCATAGCCAATACCTGCTAACTGCGCACTTTGGGCAAGTTGACGCAGCTGATTGCTAATCAACGCTTCTTTAACCAGTCGCCCATTCACATAAATTAATTTTGGCAAAGTATTTTGAGAGTCATTGCTAAGCCATAACCAACCGTTGATGTTCGCTTGACTAGCAAAGTTATTATTCACATAGTCTTTAGGCAGCTGCATCAAACTGGTGAGATCAATTGCCACTTCTAAAGCGTTGTCCGTTAATGGCAACCCTGTCGCTTGCTCAAGACGTGATAAAGGCAGACGATGAGCGTTATTATTGCTGCTATTGGTATTATCGTTATCATTTGCAGACAGTGCTCTTGAAGATAGCAATAACCGCTTTTTATCGTCATGAAACAAGGTTAGCGCCACATCTGCTCGTGCCAAAGCTACTTCGCGGACAATGGTTTCGATATGACCGAACTCGGTCGCAATAGATTTTAAGTTGCCGCGGCGTGCGGGCACATTAAAATATAAATCTTTAACCGTGATGGTCGTGCCGCGTTGATGCACGACTGGCAGCAGTTTTGGCACCTCGTCCAATACACCGGCAACTTGCAACTGGCGACCAATCCCACTGTCGTCATGACTACTGGTTAAAGTCAAACGAGAAACTGCCGCAGTCGCTGCCAACGCTTCACCGCGAAAGCCCAGTGTGGTAATACCATGCAAATTAGCCACATCGGCCACTTTACTGGTTGCATGGCGAGTAATGGCCATGACCATATCATCAGGATGAATACCCGTGCCGTTATCCAGCACTTCAATCATACCCATGCCGCCTTGGGTAATACGTATCTCAATATTGTTCGCGCCAGCGTCTATCGCGTTTTCAAGCAGCTCTTTGACCACAGCGGCAGGACGCGTCACCACCTCACCTGCTGCTAATTGGTTGATGAGCAGCGGCGATAGTTTTTTGATGCGGCTATTGAAGGGATTATCTGGCATTAATGAGCGTCATACTTTTATAAAACCTCAGAGGCTGTGATGCGGTTTAACCTAAAGGTTAAGAGAGGATAAATCTAAGCCCTGCGCTTGACCCGCCTTCGATAGTCGCAGCTCGACTTGGCGTGCCTCTTTATCATTATCATTGCGATCGGCTTGCGTCATATCAATAAACAAACTCGGTGGTGGTAAATAGCTGTCCGCACGACTCGCCCATTCGATAATAACCAGCGCATTCGGCTCATCTAGATATTCATCAAAGCCAATAAAAGATAGCTCTTCTGGGTCTTGCAGACGATATAAATCTGCATGATAAACAGGTTTAATTGAACCATCATTTTGCTCAATACTATAAGGCTCGACCAAGGTATAAGTTGGGCTTTTGACCGCACCTGTATGACCGAGCGCCTGCAACCAATAACGCGTCAAGGTGGTTTTACCAGCGCCTAAATTACCCGACAGCCACACGCTACCCGATAAGGGCAACGCTGCCAATTGCACCGCCAAGCGCTGAGTATCTGCTTCAGAATGCAGCGTCAAGGTTTTCACATGTTGGTCTTGTTTTATATTATTAGGCATCAAGCTTACCTTCCCTTACTTGCGTCTGTACTTGCGTCTGTACTTGCATAGTCACGGCTGGATTGATAAAGCTTTCACCGCGAATCAGCTTGGCATATAGCTCGGGGTCATGCCATTCTGCCTTTACTTGCTCGCTGAACTCAAAGTCTTCTAGATGAAGCTCACCCATTTGCGCGTTTGCCACATCTTCTGCAAAGCACTGTGCGTAACCGGTTGCGGTTTCGTGGGCAATCACCGAGTAGACGCTGACATCAGATTCACCGTTTTGCATTTGGGTGTGTTTGAGAATTTCTTGTGCCCAAAAGAAGATGACGCGTGAGAATTGCTCTGCTGACGGCGATACCGGCAAACTGATCCAACGCGCGCTGAATTTTTTACAGGCGGCGATATATTCAGAGTCGTCTTTATTCCAAAAGCAAATCGCATGATCAAAGCTGTCGATAATGTCTTTAATAGACGATTTTAATAGACCAAAATCATACACCATTTGCCCATGGTCTAACCGCTTAGCTTCAAGAATCAGCTCAATCTGATAGCTATGACCATGAATAGAATGTTTGCAGCGCTCAGAGCTACAATTACGCACGATATGCGCATTTTCAAATTTGAACAGTTTACGAATACGCATAATAATTGACCAAAACAGTAAGCTTTACTGTGTTAAACATGAATATTATAAGGGTTTACCGCGACGACACATCGGCGTGCGGCTCATTATAGCAAATCGTAATGACTGCGTAAGTAGTCACTTACTAATAGCAATATTGGCAAAACCCATTCACTAATGACGTGGTGCAAACATAATAATTGCCATGCCTAAGAGCGCGACAATAGAACCCAATATGTCCCACGTGGTTGGTCTGATGCCGTTCACCGTCCACAGCCAAATAATAGCCATCGAAATATAAACACCGCCGTAAGCAGCATAAACGCGACCAGCGGCGGTGGGATGTAAGGACAGCAGCCAAACAAAAGCGACCAAACTGAGCGCACCTGGAACCAGCAGCCAAATCGACTTACCTTCTCGCAACCATAAATAAGGCAAATAACAACCGATAATTTCAGCCAGTGCGGTCAGCGCAAACAGTCCAACGGTTTTTAATTCAGTCAAACCAACCACTCCTAAACCGTGATAAATCCTGTCATATACTGCACAGCATTACCAGAAATTAGCACCCTATCGCCTGCAACGACGCAGTTTAAAATACCGCCTCGTTTTGATGCTTGATAAGCTATTAATTCATCTTTACCCAAACGCTCTGCCCACAGTGGTGCAAACCCCGTATGAACCGAACCCGTCACTGGGTCTTCATCGCCACCATTGGCAGGCCAAAAATAACGTGAAATAAAATCGTAATCCTTATAGTCAGCGGAGGTGGCCTGACAGGTGACCACCACATTTAACGGCGCAAGTTGTTTTAATTGTTCGTTATCACGCTCTACGTTTAGGACATCTGCTTCAGCATTATAAATCACAAAATATGCTTGGGTGTTTTTATAAACTTCGACTGGTGCAACAGACAATCCTGCCAACAAGCTATCGGGAATATCTTTAACCTTTTCCGGCTTAGTATTAGGAAAGTCCATTTGTATTTTGCCATCGTCTGTTTGCACGATGGTCAATATACCAACGGCTTTGGCGTAAAATTTAATGGTTTCTACATCAGGATTTTTGTTAAATAACACAAAGGCTGACGCCAAGGTTGCATGCCCGCAAAATGCAATCTCAGTTAAAGGAGAAAACCAGCGAATATGATAAATGCCGTCATCATCACGTACAATAAAAGCTGTCTCCGACAAATTATTTTCAAAAGCAATAGACTGCATTAACTTATCGGCAAGGCAATTATCTGTGATAATAACGGCTGCTGAATTGCCTTTAAAAACGGTATCCGTAAAAGCGTCGACGACATTGATTTCTAGTTGCATATTATGCTCTTCTTTTTTATTAACATTAATTTTGGCTATTTTTTATCCCGCTGTTTATACCCAACGTCTGACTTTTGCCTTGTAAGTCTGATAAGCTTTGCCAAATTTCTGAGCCAAAATCCGCTCTTCTGGCTGGATTTGAAAGCGGGTCATATAAAGTATAAAGATGGGCAACAACACAAAGGCAAGAAAGTGTGACAGATATAGTGCCCAGCTAAATAATACAAGCACCAAACCCACATACATGGGATTGCGGCTATATTGATATATACCGCTGGTCACCAAACTTGAAACCTTTTCAAGGGCTTGTGGATTGGGCGTGGTCTGCGCTTTTTTAAATTGTGTGACACCCAAAATGGCGCTACCCACTCCTATGACGCCTAAACCCACTGCCACTGCCGCCGAACCTTTCAACGAAAACTTCAAAGCAGGGGCGACTTTAGAGACGCCATACATCGCAGCTGCGGTAACGATAACTTGCGCTACGGGCGGTATTTTTAATTCGAGAGAGTTCATATTAAGACCTTATACACATACACAATTAAATGAGCTCTGAACGGCTAATTATTTATTGTAGTACTGATTTTTTAATTTTATGTCTTTTAACCCTTATCAGTTAAACATTTTACGCTGCTATTGTTCCTACTTTAGATATTGGTAAGTAAGCGATGTCACCGCTAGTCCTGACAGTAACGGTTATCCTGTCATAACTGCTAGGTTGCAAAGGCTTGGTGGATCAAGGTGTCACGTTAGCATCAGCCTGTCCTACCAACAGCCGATGCCTTAGCAGAAATGGCAGATAATAGCGGATAGCAGGATTGACGCTGCTATTATCTGCATCGTTTTACCATTATAAAAAATCAACTTTTACCTGTGACTCCTACTGCCGCGGTGGCTGTGTTCACATCTGTCTCTGGCGGACTGGTAATAAAAGTCAGATACGCTTCATATTGTTCAAGCACATCATCAATTACTTGCTGTTTGGTCAAGCCCATCAAATCATAACCACCAGAGCCGGTTTGCGTCGTTACCTCTAAACGATAATAAACATCGCTAACTGGTGACATTTTGCCACTAAAGGTCGGTGACGGTGTCTCGACCATAGACACTTGATAATAAAAGTCGTTTTGCGCATCAGTAGATACCTTTAATAATGGCCCACCAACATCAATATCGCCCGCTATATGCGGAATATTATCGCGATCAATCTTATAACCTTGGCGCTCAAACTCATTGGCGACATCGTTTAGCGCTGGACGAACGACACGCTCAAGAAATTGCTCCGTTTCTCGTTTGGACGGATAAGCCAGCATTTGTCCCAAGCGCTGCTTCCAAGAACGCTCGGGTATATGCCCGCCACTTGGCGTAACAGAAGGGCGACGCAGCACCGTACCTTCGCGCTCAGCCCGTTCTATTTTTAACGCTTTAGAAAAAGAGAACATCACCAGATAAACAATAATGGTCACAGGAAGCGCAAAGATAAGCGTGGCATATTCCATGGTAATGACGCCGCCTGCAATCAACATGGAGATAGTCAAAACTGCCGTCAATACTGCCCAAAAAATGCGTAGCCATTTTGGACCATCCTCGCTTGGGTCAGGAATGGAGGTTGAAAAGTTAGACATCACCATCGCCCCTGAGTTGGCGCTGGTGATATAAAACAGCAATCCTGAAAGCGTCGCTAACGCTATCAAAATAGTCGCCCCCGGAAACAGCTCAAGTAGCGCGTACCAACCACGCTCTGGGCTTTGAACCGCAAGCTCAGCAAAGGCGGTATTGCCTTGTAATACTTTATAAAGGGCGGAGTTACCAAAGAAAGAAACAATGATAAAGTCACATAATAATGGCACCGTAATCGCAGCGATAACAAACTCACGTAATGTGCGTCCACGCGAAATACGCGCTAAAAACACCCCAACAAACGGCCCCCATGCCAGCCAAAACGCCCAAAAGAATAGCGTCCAACTGCCCATCCAATCACTACTACCGGGAACATAAGCAAAGGTTTTAAACATCCGAGCAGGTAAGGTAACAAAGAACTGACCAAGGTTTTCGACCAAAGCGTTTAACAGAAATGCCGTTTCGCCAGCGATAAGGATGAATACCATCATCGCCACCGCGCTCCAAAGGTTGAGTTCGGATATCCAGCGGATACCACGATCAACTCCTGAAGTAGTGGCCAAAATGGTCAAAACAACCGCGCCAACCACGAGGGCAATCTGTAACGTTAACCCTTCTTCAAAACCAAATAACTTTGAGAAACCAACGTTTAAGAGTACCACGCCGATACCCATCGTCGTCGCCACGCCGAACACTGTGCCGACCAAGGCAAGAATACTAATACCATGACCGATAGGACCTTTTACCCGCTTACCAAGCAGCGGATAAAGCGCCGCCCGAATAAAGGCATGCCCCAGCGGTAGGCAAAATAACCCATTGCCATACCAAGCAGTGCATAAATAGACCAGCCGGCAATGCCGTAATGGAACATTGTCCAAACCACAGCGTCCTGCATAGCAGCCGCACTTGCTCCTTCACCAGACGGCGGGGTCAAATACTGTATGACGGGGCCAGTGACTGAGAAAAATAGCATGTCAATGCCTACCCCAGCGGCAAATAACATCGCCGCCCACGTACCTAACTTGTATTGTGACTGCGAATCATCTGGCCCGAGGCGTATGCTACCTTCTTTAGACAATGCTACCCACAGTACAAAACCAATGACCATCACCATGGTAATCACGTAATACCAGCCAAGATTGGTCGCAATCCAATCAACGACTGTTTTCATCGTTGTACTGGCATTGATAGGCATCAAAATTGCCCATATCGAGAATGCTACAATCACAACTGATGAGACAATCAGTACGCTCCAATTAATATGAGCCACACTGTTTTCTGACAGCTCCTGTGCTCCTTTTTTCAGATCGCTGCGGGAGATTGGCACATCTTCATCAAACGGTTTTGATTGGCGTTCTGTACCGCCAAACTGCCTGCGCTCAAACGGCGGGCGCGAGCTTTCGCTAGGCTCATTTACTGATGGATTATTTGACTCGTCAGCCTCCCTTAAGCCATCGTCATTCGGTTTGTCGCTCATTTATATTCCTTATTTTTATATGACTGTCCGTATTAGGTTCACTATATTCTACCCCTAGTCTAATGTCATTATGCTGAATGCGTTTATCTAAAGATGATAGCGCTTCAGCGTTAGCAGTAAAGCATGAGTGAAGAAAACAATGCATATGACATTTCTAAGGCCAAGTGAATGAAAAAAATATTCTCATTTACTATAAAGTTTCTTGCATAAAAAAAGCCCACCTAACGCTCTTATCGAGAAATTAGACAGGCTTTTTTATGGCTTAAGATATATTACATATCAAACTCAAGCGCTCTATCACCGTTGGCGTCTTGGATGCGCGTTGGCAAACCAATCGCATTTAGCAAGTTGATAAATGGTTTAGCATCAAGCTCTTCAACGTTGACCATTTTGCCCGCATCCCACTCGCCAGTCGCGACCAACATTGCAGCAGCAACGGGTGGCACGCCTGCAGTATAAGAGATGCCTTGGCTACCGACTTCGTTATAAGCGTCTTTATGATCGGAGATATTGTAGATAAATACCTCGCTATCAACGCCATTAATCTTGCCTTTAACCTTATCACCGATACAAGTCTTACCCGTATAATTGGGCGCTAATGAGCTTGGATCCGGCAGTACGGCTTTGACCACCTTAAGCGGAATCACTTCTTGCCCTTCAGCAGTCATCACCGGCTGCTCGGACAATAGACCTAGGTTTTGGAGCACAGTAAACACATTGATATAATGCTCACCAAAGCCCATCCAAAAGCGGATATTTGGCACATCTAGGTTAGCCGATAAAGAATGAATCTCGTCATGACCACTTAGGTAACTGTTTTGCTCGCCAACGACTGGCAAATCATCGGTACGTTTGACTTCAAACATCTCATTCGACTGCCACTTACTGTCTTGCCAAGAATAAACCGTACCAGTGAACTCACGGAAATTAATCTCAGGGTCAAAGTTGGTGGCAAAATACTTACCGTGGCTGCCAGCGTTGATATCGATAATATCGATATCCGTCACCGAGCCTGCATCCATCATGTCATAGCCAAGACGCGCATAGGCATTGACCACACCAGGATCAAATCCAGCACCCAAAATTGCCGTGATGTTCTTGTCGGCACAGCGCTGTTTACGCTGCCATTCATAGTTGTCATACCATGGCGGCGTCTCACAAATCTTGCGCGGATCCTCATGAATGGCGGTATCAATATAAGCCGCGCCCGTTTCAATACAAGCCTCTAAAACGGTCATATTGACAAATGCCGAACCGACATTGATAACGATTTGAATACCCGTCTCTTCAATCAGCTGTATCAGCGCTTGCGTATCCATCGCATCGACTTGATGGGTATGTAATACCGCAGGCAGCTTAAAGCTATTCTTTTCTTTGACACTTTGGGCGATGGCATCACATTTATCTTGCGTGCGTGAGGCAATATGAATCTCGCCGAGCACATCGTTATGCATCGCACATTTATGCGCGACCACTTGCGCCACACCGCCTGCACCGATGATGAGCACGTCTTTTTTGTTAGGGTTGGTTTGATTTGTGTTCAATGAACAATCCTCCTTTGTGTCCCTGTCGATACCATCGATGGTGGCGAGTCAAAACAGAAACGAGTGAATGATATGCGTGAATTAAAAAGGAAGACCGAGGAAAACCCACGCACCCGTCGGGCAAAGCAGTATTTGGCTACTTGCTTTTGCCCGCGGCGATTATAACAATTTTTACCCACCTTTCGGCAATAATTAATCGATAAGATGACATCTAATTCTATTACTCAAATACCATCACCGTCATCTTAATAGCAAAATTAAGACAAGCTGGCCTTATAATCTTGATAATCAAACTCACGCTGCACATGTATCGACCCATCTAAACGGCGGATAACGATTGCAGGCATACCCACACCATTAAACCAGTTTTTCTTGACCATGGTATAACCGGCAGCATTTCCAAACGCAATGGTATCGCCAATTTTCAAATTACTCGGTAAGGCGTACTCACCAAAAATATCGCCTGCCAAACAAGAACGACCGTAAATAATAGTGTTGTCTGCAGCGCCCTCTTTTTGATCTTTATTTACCGGCATCATATCTATTGATTCTTCATTAATGGACACAATGGGAGCAGATTCGCGATAAATGAGCAAATCAAGCATATGCGCTTCGATAGAGGCATCGACGACGGCAAGATTTTTTTCATTGTGCATAGTGTCTAAGACGGTTGTCACTAATGAGCCAGCGCCGTGAATGCTCGCTTCACCCGGCTCAAGATAGACTTGCACGCCATATTTTTCGCTAAAGCCTTTTAATCTATCAGCCAGTTTTTCGAGTGGATAATCAGGCGCGATAAAGTGAATACCACCGCCCAAGCTCACCCATTCAAGCTGCGCCAGCACCTCACCAAACCTGTTTTCGATATCGGCTAAGCTTGCGCTAAATGCCTCAAAACTATCGTTTTCACAGTTGTTATGAATCATGACGCCAGTGATATCAGCAAGTACGGCGTTAATCTTATCTTTATCATGCTCACCCAAACGACTAAAGGGACGCGCTGGATCAGCAATAATAAAGGACGAGTTGCTGGTTTTTGGATTTAAGCGTAGCCCTACTGGAATATTCTGAGCAGCAGCTTTACCTTTAAATGCATTCAATTGCGAGATAGAATTAAAAATAATTTTATCGGCATAGCTTAATACTTCGTCAATTTCATCTGCGCTATAAGCAACGCTATAAGCATGGGTTTCTTTTTTATTATCACCGCCTTTACCTTTACCAAAGGTCTCATAGCCCAACCGCACTTCATTCAATGAAGACGAGGTTGTACCATGCAAATAAGGCTGCATGACATCAAACACGCCCCAAGTGGCAAAACATTTGAGCGCGAGCAAGGCTTTGGCGCCAGATAGCTCGCACAGACGCGCGATAATCTGCATATTGGCAACGATTGCCGCTTCATCAAGTAGATAATAGGGCGTTGCAGGCAAAGATGAAGGGCTGGTTTGTAACGGTAAATTTGTATTCATAAGAGGTTACCTAATAGCTGCGGTCGGTATCATGACAGACCTAAATAATTGCGCTATAGTAGACTAAATTCATCATAATTAGAATATCTTATGGCACTCTCGACCGATTATTCTACGGCCAAAAACCCAGCCAACCTATCCCAGCTAGACCCACAAAACATCAGCTTAGAGTATCTTCCTGCCGATGCGCGTGCGGTATTGGATTTTTGGTTCGATAAAGACAATGAGCAGTACTGGTTTGCGCAAAATGATGCTTTTGATAAACAGATAAAAGACAAATTTTATAATATTTGGCAGGCAGCAAAACAGGGTGAATGCGTGTCGTGGCGTATCGCAGATGCAGCGACTGATAGCAATAGCTCAGTCACGGCGCTAGCAGGACGCTTGGCAGAAATTATTGTGTTAGATCAGTTTTCGCGTAATTTATGCCGTGAGCAAGCGTGCGCTTTTGCCCAAGATGGCATGGCGCTAGCATTGGCACAAGAAGCCATTGGACAACCATATTTTGATACGCTGCCAGCGCAGTGGCGCAAATTTATTATCATGCCATTTATGCATTCTGAATCGGCCATGATTCATGAGCGCTATCTGCCGCTGTTTAAGCAATTAAATGATGCAACAACCTTAGAGTTTGAAGAGCGTCATAAAGAGATTATCGATAAATTTGGACGCTATCCACATCGTAACGACACGTTGGATCGTGAAACGACTGACGAAGAAGAAGCGTTTTTAAAGCAGGCGAACTCATCGTTCTAAGTATTTTTGGGACTTTGAAGATTTCTGTTGTTAAAGGTTTAAATAAAAAAACCATCTGTTGATTATGAACAGATGGTTTTTTTATGACTGAAAGCATTTTCTTATTTAATTTTGCTTAGGCTATTTCATTAAGCAGTCTCATTCTGCTAGCTAATGATCATTTTTAGGTCAGGCAATATTGGCTTTCGAGCACTTTTCTTACCGGTGCAAAGCTACGTCTATGCGCGGCTAATACGCCATGAGCTGCAATCGCTTCCATATGGGCGCGCGTTGGATAGCCTTTATGCTTGGCGATGCCATATTCAGGATGTTCAGTATCAAGCGCATACATGGTTTGGTCACGGCTGACTTTTGCTAAAATACTGGCCGCCGCGATACTGGTATGTCGGCCATCGCCTTTTACCCATGTTTGGCAGTCAATCGCTGACTCTTGAATACCAAATTTAGTGAGACTGGCATAATCTAAATCTGGACAACGATTGCCATCAATTAATATCTCAAACAGTGTTTTGTCACCCGTATTCAGGTGTTTAGCAACTACCGCCAATAAAACCTCAGTACATAAGCGCATCCCTAGCATGGTCGCTTGCAAGATATTGACTTGGTCGATGACCGCTGGCGGTATATCAGCGACGATGTGCGCGACTGCATGCTGCTGAACCAACGGATAAAGAATATCGCGCTTTTTTTCACTCAGCTGCTTTGAGTCCGTCAGTATAGACAATGGCGTATTTTTTAGTGGCTCATTTTCAATTAAACCTGCCCACGCCGCAGGTAATATTGCCGCAGCAACATCCACACTACCCAGCAGCGGTCCACGCCCTGCTTCGTCAACGCCAATTTGTATGGCTGTTGGTTGCAAGTTTTCTAAACTTAATGAGTATTGCGCAATCAGTTCTGAGATATTGACTTGCCCTGATAACTGTATGGGCGCTGCCAGTTGTATGTATTGTCCTTTAATATCAACTTGCTCAATAACTCTTTCAATCTGAACGCTATGCTTAAGCATAGCTGGGCTTTTTATAGGATCATTTTCTGTAGAAGACATAGTACTCATAACTTTATTATTTCTTAACTTTACGGTTTAAAGAGTTTTTTGCGTGCCTGACATAATTAGCGCTTGATTATTGAGCTTAGTTATTAATCTTGATTACTGAGCTTGATAATTGTCTTGGCTGTCGTAATTTTCTTGACTGACATGACCGTCTTGTCCATTAAAATCATGATTTTGATGACTGGCGCGGTTTTGAATAAACCACTGTTCGATGACGCTATGCGCAGGGTCATGATTGCTTTGTTGTTGCAATGCATACTTGGTATCAATCAGCGCTTTTAATTGTTCTGCATACGCGCGCGGCTGCAACAAACGCATCACGGTACGACAGATATTATCGCCACTTGCCTGCTCTTGGATAAGCTCAGGCACGATTGCGCTATCTGCCAAAATATTAGGCAAACCGACATAAGGGACTTTGACCAAACGTTTTGCTATCTGATAAGTCAGCTGATTTAATTGATAAATCACCACCATTGGACGCTCAAGCAGCATGGCTTCCAAGGTTGCAGTACCCGATGCCAGCATCACCATATCTGATGCCGCCATCGCCAGCTGACTAAAGGCTGGCTGACTTTCATCATAGACCACCGCAATCGCGGCCCGCAGCTGCTCTGAGCGCTTATCGATCACATCTTGCACAATATATTGATGGTTTTGATCGACCGTTGGAATGATAAAGCACAGCTTAGGATCTAACAATAATAGTCTTTGAATACCATCGAGCATAAGCGGCAAAATAGCCGTTATCTCACCACGCCTAGAGCCGGGCATGACGCAAATAAGCTGACTGACCTCATCAAAGCGGTCGATAAAAAACTGCTGCAAGCCATCATTATGCCAGACCAATTCGCTACGGCGCTGATTGATGGGCGTCTCAAGTAAGGTCTGATCAATGGTTCGTAGTAGCGGATGACCGACGCAAATCGCGGGATGGTTATAACGCTCGTAGACTGGCAGCTCAAATGGGAATAAGCATAGAACCAGATTGGTCGCTGCCATAATATTATGAATACGCGACTCACGCCAAGCCCAAATAGAAGGGCTGACATACTGCACGCAAAACACCCCTTGCGGCTTTAATTTCTTTGCCACTCTGAGGTTAAAATCAGGCGCATCAATGCCAATAAACCAATCAATGCTTGCGGCTTTAAATGCTGTTAGCAGCTCTTGACGTGCTTTGAGTAAATCCGGTAACTGCGACACCACTTCGACCAAACCCATCACAGCTAAGCGCGATAACGGAAAAATACTTTGCAGCCCTTGCGCCTGCATTTTTGCGCCGCCAACCCCAACCCAAATAATATCATCACGCAGATTATTCATCTGCTGCATAAAATCTGCACCCAAACTGTCGCCTGACACTTCCCCGGCGACAATCCCTATCACCAGTGGCGAGCTTGTAACCTCAGGCAATTTATCAAAAGCACCATAAGCATCCGGTGCTGGCGTTGTATCAGCAGGTTGGTGAGGCGTAGCAGGATCTGTCATGATAAGCTCTCAATATTAAAGTGGTACAATTTAATTGATGCCATTTAAGTAGCACAGTTAAACAAAAAAAGATAAAATGCGTCTATCATAAGAATGATTATATAAAATATAACATAGCTTAGCCGTAATAAGATGCCCATTAAAACGCATCTTGATAGCATTCCATGACGCTCGAACTTAGTCGTTTATATCGCCATCATACGTGACAGTGTTGGAAATAGCTAAATTAGTGCACAAAATCCAGTCAGTATCACTCATTTATATCTGCCTATAAACGTTGTGTTTAATGCAAATTTGGACTTAGGTTAGCGATAAAGCGTCATTTTCCCTATGCTTTACATTGCCTTATCATTCTTATACACCTATGAATGACAGCATGTTAAGACGGGTTGCAGCGATAAGGTATAACAAAGTTTTGGTCGCCACATTCCAGTTAGCAGTCAATTAACTGTACGACTGCCCTTGTCAACCAGCGCTTTTGTCCGCATAATGAATATCCCTATAAATCAGCTAGACGATATATAATCATGACAACACCAGCTACTCATAATGCAGATATTGACGACGTGAATATTGAAAAATTCATTCCTTTAATCACACCCGCTGAGCTAAAGTCTGAGCTACCTTTGTCAAATGACGCCTATAACACGGTGCTAAAAGGTCGCAATACCATCCAAGATATCCTTGATGGCAAAGACAAGCGTTTATTTGTGGTTATCGGCCCCTGCTCTATTCACGATATTAAAGCCGCCCACGAATACGCCGATCGCTTAGCCGTATTGGCCAAAGAGATTGAAGACAGCATCTTCGTTGTGATGCGCGTTTATTTTGAAAAGCCGCGTACCACGGTTGGCTGGAAAGGCATGATTAATGACCCTGATATGAACGACAGCTTTGATATCGAAAAAGGTCTGCGCACCGCTCGTAAGCTACTGCTTGATTTAAATGAAAAAGGTCTGCCGTGCGCGACCGAAGCATTAGACCCAAATACGCCGCAGTACATTCAGGATTTGATTAGTTGGTCAGCGATTGGCGCGCGTACCACCGAAAGCCAAACGCATCGTGAAATGAGCTCAGGTTTATCGTGCCCAGTTGGCTTTAAAAACGGCACCGATGGCGGCATGACCGTTGCGGTTAATGCCATGCAAGCAGTAAAAGAAGGTCATAGCTTCCTTGGCTTATCAGCAGATGGCAAAGTTTCTATCATCAAATCTAAAGGCAACCCTTACGCGCACGTAGTCCTACGCGGTGGTAATGGTAAGCCAAACTATGATGAAACCGCTGTTGCACAAGTTGAAAATGAGCTAGCAAAAGGCAAAACCAATAGCAAAATTATGATTGACTCAAGCCACGCCAACTCAGGTAAAGACCCGTATCTGCAACCAATGGTCATTCAAAACGTTGCCGAGCAGATTAAAAACGGTAATAAATCTATCATCGGTTTGATGATTGAGAGTCATTTAAAAGGTGGCAATCAAAAGCTAACGGCAGATTTGAGCCAGCTTGAATACGGTAAATCTATCACCGATGGTTGCCTAGATTGGGAAAGCACCGTTAGCGCTCTACACAATCTACGCGATATGGTTAAAGACGTTTTGCCGAATCGTTAAAAGCGCTTGGTGGTAATGAATACTGTTTGACCACTCACTAAAATGCCCGTTTGATATCAGATATCAGACGGGCATTTTTTGTGCTTTTTAACTGACTAATCTTGCTTTATAACATTAACTTATAAAGTACTGCTCTTTACGCAGTTGCAGAACTTTCATTTGCCGCACCTAAAACACTGTTTAAGCTTTCAATTACATGCTTAGAAGTCGCTTGCTTTTGTAGTTCAAGCAACTGCTCATGCGCCATTTGACGGCGCGGTTCAATCAAAGTATTCCAACGTGCCAGCACTTGTAATAAGCGTGACGCTAACACTGGATTGGCGTCATCCAGCTTTTTAATCACAGCGATATAAATATCTAAACCCTCTGGTGTCCACAACACCGTAGGCTGCGAGGTAAAGGCGCTGATGACCGAACGTACACGATTGGGCGTATTCCAATCAAAATCGTTATGCGCAAGTAAGGATTTAATAGTATCAGGCGTAACCGCATCAGCAGAGGCTTGCACACTAAACCATAAATCAATGACCAAATCATTATTTTGGAAGCGCTGATAAAAATCCGCCAGATACTTATCAGCGTTTGCCAGTTGATGATTGACCATCGCTTTTAACGCGCCAAAACGCTCGGTCATACAGCAGGCATTATCATACTGCTGCTCTGCCCATTCAGTAGCGCCATCGACGTTAGCGGTCAGTGCCATATCAAGCACCACATTACGTAAAGCGCGATTGCCACGAGCTTCCGCACTGTCTTCATAAGCCTGCATCGGTAGCTGTTTATAAAGATCTGACCACTGATCTTTTAGCGCTGTCGCCAGCTGTTGATATAGGCCTTCACGCTGTGCCTTTATCAGCTCTGGATCATAGTCTTGATGAATGGCAGCTGCCAGCTCTTGTGCTGACGGAATATCAAGCAAACGCGCCGCCAACATCGCATCAGTAGTAGCGAGCTCAGGTAAGGCCTGCGCCACTGCTTGCAAATATATCTCAGGACTGCTTTTTGTGCCGTGACCTTGCAGTAAAATGCGATTGACCAGCATTTGCGTCACTTGCCAGCGGTTAAAACCATTGGTTTCATATTTGAGCAAAAACGCCAAGTCTTCGTCTTGATAATCATAATTAAGCTGTACAGGCGCGCTAAAATCACGTAACAAGGATACGACTGGCTCACTTATTACATTTTCAAAGGTAAAAGTCTGCTCTGCTTGATCAAGCAGCAACAGACGCTCAGCGATGATAGCACCAGAATCTTTATCGAATAGTGCCGTCGCCACAGGAATCGGCAATAGCTTTGGCGCATCAAAACCTGCAACCTGACGGGTTTGCTGACTGAGCGTAATAGTCAATGTCTGTGTCGCGTTGTCATAATCTTGGTGACCAGAGACCACAGGCGTACCGGGCTGACGATACCAATCGATAAAGTCCTCAATCTTGCTATCGGTAATACTAAGCGCCGATAAAAAGTCTTCAACCGTGACCGCTTGCCCATCATAACGACGGAAGTACTCGTCCGTACCTTTACGGAAGTTATCAGGCCCTAACGTATTGGCAATCATACGCACGATTTCAGCGCCTTTTTCATAGATAGTGGTGGTATAAAAGTTGTTAATCTCAACGAAACTCTCAGGACGTACAGGGTGCGCTAGTGGTCCGGCATCTTCAGCAAATTGATGGGCGCGCAAGGTTGCCACATCGTCGATACGCTGGACAGCACTTGACTGCTGATCGGCTGAAAATGATTGATCGCGATAAACGGTAAAACCTTCTTTTAGGCACAGCTGAAACCAATCACGGCAGGTAATGCGATTGCCCGTCCAGTTATGGAAGTACTCATGAGCAATGATAGATTTGACACTAAAGCTGCGCGCATCTGTGGTCGTTTCAGGACTAGACAAGACACAAGCGGTGTTAAAAATATTTAAACCCTTATTTTCCATCGCGCCCATATTAAACTGACTGACGGCAACAATCATATAACGGTCTAAATCATACGCGCGGCCATAATTGACCTCATCCCACTGCATCGAGTCTTTTAAAGCTTGCATACCGACAGCACATTTATCCATATCTTCAGATTTTGCATAGAGCTCAAGCATTACCTCACGCCCTTCGCTCGTGGTATAGCTGTCAGTCAATACATCCAAATCAGCGATGACACAAGCAAACAGATAACTTGGTTTATTGGTCGGGTCTTGCCAAATCGCATAATGACGCTCTGGCGCATCCGACACTTCACCCGCTTCGAGCAAGTTACCATTACTCAATAGCGTCGGGAAACGCTTATCGGCTTCAAGGCGCGTGGTAAATCTCGCCAGCACATCAGGACGGTCCGGATAAAAGGTAATCTTGCGAAAGCCCTCAGGCTCACATTGGGTGACGAACATAGTATCGTCACCACTACCGGCGATATATAAGCCTTCAAGCGCGGTATTGGTATGCGGATGGATACGTACTTGTAGTTGTAATTTGCTATACTCCGGCGCATCGGTAATGGTTAATTTACCCTCTGTTTGCGTATAGCGCTCGCTGTTAAGTATTTCACCATTCAGCTTAATAGATAACAGCTCAAGTGCTTCGCCATATAGTACCAAGTCGCCGTCAGTCTGACGTTGCATCCTCAAAGTGCTATCCACAATAGCATGGTCATCGAATAACTTAATATCCAAATCAACGGTTTCGACCGCAAAGCTTGGCGGTTGATAGTCTTTCAAATGAATTTTACTTGGCGCATGTGGCGGCACATCTGGCATGTCAGGATTGATAATTTGTGCGTCAGTTTCAGTAGTAGACATGGAAATTCCTATTATTATTCATGTGTTAAACAGTTAATTGATTATTTTGCAGCGCCCTATTAATTAGCACGGTGTTCGTTATAAACAGAGTTTTTAAGATAGTTACATTGACCTAAACTATGAAATTTCAAGTACGATGAGTAATTAAATTGGTTAAGGTAGAAATCAATTCAAAATTTTTAATCAGAATGCTACATATCTTTAGGTAAACTCTCGAACTATTTACAGTAATACTACTTACGTAAAGTAACATTTAGTATATGATAGATAGTAATTGCCTAAGTTTTACCGTAAGCAGTTCAAAAACAACAAATGTTATTAAAATCAATGTTATTAAAATTTTAGGAGCTTATATGTCTACCAGTATTGCAAAAGTTGCTGCCCTCGCAGTATTATCAAGCGCTGTCGTATTTGCGTCAGGTTGTGCTAACAAACGTGCGACATCAGAAGTGGTCGTTGCTCCACTAGGCATCCCAGGTGGTCAAGTTGGTTATAACGGTGCGGTTATCGTTGATAATTCAAATGCCGTTATCACTGGTGCAGAAAATCTACAAGCCGTGGTTTACTTTGCTTTCGATAGCAGTGAAATCACCTCAGAAGCTGCTAGTGTATTAAACCAACACGCTAGCCTCCTAAGCTCAAATCCAAACGCTGGTGTCGTTATTGCAGGTCATACCGATGAGCGTGGTAGCCGCGAGTACAACATGGCACTAGGCGAGCGCCGTGCCCAAGCGGCACGTAATTATCTTGCCGCTCAAGGTGTTGCGGTAAACAACGTCCGTATCATCAGCTATGGTGAAGAGCGCCCTGCTGTTGTTGGTACAACTGAAGATGCTTATGCCCAAAACCGCCGTGCTGAGCTGTCTTACTAATAGTATTTAATAAGAGTTAATCAGCCGTAATTTAAAGAAGCCCAGCAATCTATTGTTGGGCTTTTCTTATTCTATTCACATTCTACAGATAAATTATGTCATCTTTAAAATTACGTGATATTCACTACCAGCAACTTGACGCTACCACCTGGTATGCGTCAGCTCAGATTATCACGCCTTCTTTTTTAAATTATTCTGATTTACTCAGCGATTTACCGCTGTTATTTAATCCCAATCTATTTTTAAATACGTGCGTGGAAAAATTGCGTCACATGCAATGGCGGCAGATGCAATGGTACCGCATTCCTACCGTGTCTCTATCCACACGCGAGATAGCTCATCGTCAGCGCCAACAGCAGCGCACTGGCGTACGATTATTATTACAATCACTACTTAATAAGCTAGAGATGATTGATACCTTGAATGACGCAAGCTTTCCATATCGACTTGCCAATAGTCAATACTACGTCTGCTTTAGTCATACTGGCACCCATAACAAAATTATTTCTAATCAGCATAAAAACGAAAATCTATTTGAACATTTGGATAATAAAGTCGCGGTGGTCATAAGTGCTCATCGTCCTGTGGGCATTGATATAGAAATAAATGCCGTTAAATGGCAGGTTGCGCAGCGCTTTTACGATGCCAATGAAATGGCTATCTTGCAGACCTTACCACCTATGCAAAGAGACATAATCGCCAAACTACTATGGCAAATAAAAGAAAGTTTTATTAAGGTTTTTCAGTATAAGCTGGCACAAGGATTAGGAAAGGACTACTCCCACCTCATTGCTGATTTAATAAAAGATGCTACAAGCAAATCGCCCTTACTGGCCATTAACGACAATAAAAGCAATTACCGTATCGCTCTTTTACGTCATCAGCAAACCGTGATTGTTTATTAAATATTTCCTAATGCTTTTAAAAAAATGAGTGAGAACTATATTTTAGACCAAAAAAAACGACCCTAAAAAGGGTCGTTCTTTTTTTGCTAACTAATGACAGTACTTAGACTGTAATTAGCTTAGAAGCGGTAAGTTGCACCAAGTTTAACGATTGGCAACCACTCAAGATATTTTTCATCTTCCAATTCTTTCTTAATTTGATTTTCAGCAATTGCTCCATTTACACCAGTAGCATTAACATTTGCAGTGGTTTTACCAAGATATGCTGCACCTAGCTCACCGAATAAACCAAAGTTATTAGTAATGTTAGGACGGAAACCAATGGTTAAATATGGAGCTAGCTTATTGCGGTGTTCTAGGTCTGCTGAAACACTACCAACTTCAGTTAAGTCACCGCGTGAAATATCATAATCTGCATCTGCATTAGGAGTACCGACAAAATACTTACTTCCATCTACAGGATAATAACCGTTGACCCCAGAATCTTCAGCATTAGCCGTAGCTGTAATATCGTTGTCAGGAACGATGATACCAGCGCCCACTGTGAACCAGTTACCTGTAGGACGTAGTTGTACGCCTAAGTACGGGTTACTAAAATCAGAATCAACGTCATAGTTTACATCGTTTGCATCAAAGTCACCGCCGAATAGGTCAGCAACATCGCCACCTGCCCAACCAGCTTGTAATTCAGTTTTGTCGTTAAGTGCCCAACCGATATTAGCACCATAACCTAGTGTACCTACTTCAGCACTGATAGCCGCTGGATGAGTCACAGTTTGGAAAAAAGTTCTGTCGCTATATGAGTTTGCTGGTTGTACAACAGCAACTGGTTCAGCTGCTAGTGCAGCAGTAGAGGCTAATACAGCAGCAGAAATTGCTGTTAATTTAATAAGTTTCATAAATACTCTCCTAAAGTGTGAAATAACTCGCCCGTAAAAAAATGACAATTTAGTTGTTTTTAAATCCATCATTTTGTTGAGCAGATTAAAACAATTTTGGCTTAAAAAGTCACCCCCATGAATGCGCTTTTTATTTGCCGTTATGTAAAGATTGCATAGATATTGTAATATTTACTACACCAACCTGCAAAACTTCGGTTTCCTGTTACACAATACTCTCAAAGCAACTGAATAGTCAGAACATGAATATTGAATCGCTTAACGCTCATGTAAAGGTATTACAAAACATGTCAATATAATGACCTACCTCCCCCTTTAACTCAATTACAGTTATAGAGTTTATTACTACAGTTTGTTGTGGTTTGTGAGTTAACGTATCCAATGCTACCCAAAAGACAAAATAGGACAGAATTGTGGGAAATTGGTCTAAACTATAAAAAAGTAAATATATCGTTTATATCTAATAAGATAGCTTGTTTGAGTGCATTATTATGCTAAATTAGAGCTACTAATAAATATCTTTTTAGTATTTACATTTTTGGACTTTTCATTAGCGTACTAATGATTTTTTCTACTTTTCGCTTTACCTTTATTATTCTTATTGAGCCATTTTTATGCCAAAAGTTTCGTCGATTACCCGTGTGTTAGAGATTATCGAAGCGGTGTCTTATGCGTCAAAACCCCTCTCACCACTTGAGCTGTCGCAAGAGCTTGATATCCCAAAACCTACTATTCACCGCTTGATTCAAAACTTAGTCGATGAAGGGTTTGTGACCGTCGATATTGGCGGCGGTATTATTCCGGGTAAGCGCGTGCGCAACCTGAGCGTTGAGCTTTGGCAGCAGCGTCAATTTTTTAATGAGCGGCAAATTATTTTACAAAAATTGGTTGATGAGATTAAGGAGACTTGCGGTATCGCCATTCCTTATCAGATGGACATGATGTATACCAATCGCGCTAACACCTCGCTGCCGCTACAGATTTATCTGCCTGTCGGCGCAAAATCACCGATGTGGTGTACGGCTACGGGTAAGTTATATCTAAGCCAGTTGTCTGCCACCAGCCGCGCTAAAATACTACAAGGCCTACCATTAGATAAGTTTACCAAAAATACGATTACCGATATTGATACGTTAAATGCCGAGCTTGATCGTATTGCAGAGACCGGTATCGGTATTGATAATGAAGAGTTTATCTCGGAGATGGTAGCCGTGTCGGTACCGATATTGGATAAAAAATCTCGCTATCTAGCGTCGTTATATATCCATGCCCCAACCATTCGCGTGTCATTAGATGAGCTGATGGAGCATGTACCGCGTTTGCAAAGAGCGGCGCAGGATATTCAAGCATTGGTATATGAGCTACAAAACTAGCATCTGTATCATTAAGAAAAAACAGAACTTAACACAAAAGAGGTATGCACTATAAAACCAGCGCAGACCTCTTTTGTTGCTCGTATTATTTATATGAAAAGGCATCAATACTAAATATAGAGAAACGTTGTAATTTAGAAAACTGCTTAAGAAAACTAAGATAGTACTGAGCTATCATGAAGCGCCATGATGCTAGAAAAATCTTTATCGCCATTTTCTACTATGTGAGATTCATAAAGCTCAGTAGCCTTGGCTCCCATCGGCGTGTCAACATTGGCATCTTGAGCCGTTTGCATGGCAAGGTTTAAATCCTTTTGCATAAGCTTACTCATAAAACCGCCTTTATAACCGTTGCTAGAGGGTACATTCTCGATCACTCGCGGATAAGGGTTATAAACTTCTAGCGTCCAGTTACGGCCCGAGCTTTGTAGCATAATGTCTGATAGCACTTTAGGGTCGAGGCCATTTTTAACCCCTAAATTAATCGCCTCTGCCGTCCCAGCCATTAAAATACCTAACAGCATATTGTTGCAGATTTTCGCCACTTGTCCGGCGCCATGCTCGCCTGCATGAAAGATGTTTTTTCCCATAACGGCGAGTATTGGTTCGGCTTTAGCGAATGCATCGTCACTACCACCGACAATAAAAGTTAAAGTGCCAGCAATGGCGCCGCCTGTACCGCCCGAGACTGGCGCATCTAAAAAGTCGATGCCAAGCTTACTTGCTGCTTCTGCCACCAACCTTGCATCCGCCGCCGCGATGGTACTGCTATCGATGACCAACGTACCCTTTGGCAATTCCGCTAGTAGGCCCTCAGCCCTATTATCTCCTAGATAGACAGAATGAACGTGCTTGCCCGCAGGCAACATGCTAATGACAACTTGTGCATTGCTCGCAGCATCTTTAGGACTACCAGCCACACTGGCACCTGCTTGCTGTAAGCGCGCGGTTGCTTTCTCAGACAAGTCATAGACAGAGAGCATATAACCTGCCTTTAACAAGTTCTCTGCCATCGGTGCGCCCATATTGCCAAGTCCAATAAAGGCGATATTTGGCTTAGTAGTATCGTTTGATGCTTTATTACTTAAATCTGTATCCTTTGTGCCCATCTCATCGCTCCTTGATGATTGCTTATCATTTATACATATATGTAGATAGTGCTTTATAGAATCTTATATTTTTTAATTTTTACCTGATTTATTTCATTGAGCTATAAGCTTTTAGCGCACAAGTTGGTTACCTAACGCTTCTTCGCCTAGCCAATCACCTAACGGATGCTCGTCTTTAGCATAAGGGTTTATAAAGTGCTGATGTATATACGCCTGACCTTCGCTACTGAGGCAGTCTGCTAATGAACGCGACCACTGTGGATTGCGGTCTTTATCAATCAGTAGCGCCCGTACACCTTCTTTAAAATCAGGATTGGCGGCACAATGCACAGCGACATTGGTCTCTAAATACAAAACCTGCTCTAGCGATAAGTCCGTGACTTTATGATACAGCGCATAGGTCAAAGCGGCAGTTACAGGGCAGCCTTTACGATAAGTCTCTACTGCTCGCTGCGTCCAGCTATCGGCTGCAAAGTCTGTATCTAGCTTTGCTAGCGCTTCATCGCTCTGTAGAAGCGCATCAATATCTCCTAGTCCGCCACTGTTCATCAATTGCTGGATAGGATGCCAATAGGCTGCTAATTTGCTAGCAGGCAATTCGGCTACAGGATGTGCTGCTAATGCACGACTAACAATACTATGAGCGCTATCGTTATGGCATTTATCGGTATTACCAGCTGCTGATTGCCAATCACTCTGTTTTAAACTTTGTATAACGGCATCATAATCACTACTGGCAACGGCATACTCTGCAAGATTGGCTAATAAAGCATCTTTGCCGTTACACATCGCACCCGTTAGCCCTAAAAACAAACCTGTCTTAGCTGGCATGCGCTGCAAGAACCAACTGCCAGAAGCGTCAGGGAACAGTCCAATAGTCACTTCTGGCATGGCAAAGCGAGTACGCTCGGTGACTAAACGATGACTACAACCTGCCATCAGACCCATGCCGCCACCCATGATAATGCCGTCACCCCAGAGGATTAATGGCTTTGGATAAAAATGCATCTGCCGATACAAGCGGTATTCATGACCAAAAAACTCTGTCGCATAAGGATTCGGTAGCGGCACACTGCTGGACATGCTGTCATACAGCTTACGGATATCACCGCCAGCACAAAACGCCTTGTCACCTGCCCCTTTTAACACCAATGCCACTACCTGATCGTCGTTTTGCCACTGCTCTAGCTGCTCGGCTAACAATTGACACATCTCAACGCTGAGCGCGTTGAGAGACTTTGGCGTATTTAACATCATTATGCCAATCAGGTGACCGCACTCTGTCGGCTCAGTATTGAACAGGACCGGCGCTTCTTGTTCTGTGTTTTGTGTTGCTGCTGTCATAAAAGAGACCTACCAAAATTAAAATGAGTAAAGTAAATATTAAGACATGCCTACAGGCTATTTATTTTGCCAATTGGGTGTGCGCTTTTCTAAGAAAGCTTGTACGCCTTCGCGTTGATCTTCGGTGTCGAATAACTTAACAAAAGCTTCGCGCTCATGGATAAGGTTTTGCGCAGGCGGGGTATTTCTTGCTGCTTGGATAAGCTGTTTCGAATAGCTGACGGCAACGGGCGACTGCTTAGCAACTTTTTGCGCTAAGGCTTGGGCTGCTAATAAGCCGCCACCCTTTGCCGTGACTTCTTCGACTAAGCCAATGCGCAATGCGGTCTCGGCATCGACGCGCTCACCGCACAATATCATCCGCTTCGCCCAACCTTCACCAACCAGTAAAGGTAGGTTTTGCGTACCGCCTGCACAGGGCAATAAGCCCACGCCCGTCTCTGGCAGGGCCATCTGTGCATGCGCTTCTGCGATACGAATATCGCAAGCCAGCGCGCACTCAAGTCCACCGCCCATCGCATAGCCATTGATAACCGCGATACTGACACCGCGATACGCTGATAGCGCTTCAAACGCTTCGCCAAATGCAATTGCCATGCTGATTGCTCGGCCTTTATCACCGTCTGAGAAATTGTTTAAATCCGCACCTGCTGAAAAGAACTTTTCGCCATCACCATGAATAATTAAGGCATAAACATCATCATTGGCATTGAGGTCAGTGACCAGCTGCTTGAGTGCCGGCAGACTTTCCATCGTCCACGTATGGGCTGGCGGGTTATTTAAAGTAACGGTCGCGATGTGACCGTCAATCGCTAGGTTGAGATTGGCATAATCCGTCATAAACAATCCTTTATTTTTATAAAATGTCGATAATCTTAACAACAAAATTAACGCAGCTTACTTAGCCCCTCATCTTGCATGAGCTGACGCGAGACAATCACCCGCATAATCTCATTAGTGCCTTCTAAAATCTGATGCACACGCAAATCTCGTACATGGCGCTCAAGCGGATACTCATTAAGATAGCCATAACCACCATGCAGTTGTAAAGCTTCATTGGCAACATCGAAACAAAGATCAGTGGAGAGACGCTTTGCCATCGCACAGTAGGTAGAGGCTTGCGCGTCATTGTTATCGATTTTGCTAGCAGCCAAATACAGCATTTGCCGTGCGGTAATCGTTTGGGTGAGCATATCAGCAAGTTTAAACTGTACCGACTGTAAGCTGGCAATTGGACTACCAAATTGACTACGCTCTTGCACGTAACTGGTCGCGGTCTCAAGTGCTGACTGCGCCGTACCGACCGCACAAATACCAATGTTGATACGGCCGCCATCTAAGCCTTTCATCGCAATACGAAAGCCTTGACCTTCCTCGCCGATGAGGTTTTCTGTTGGCACTTTGACGTTTTTAAAGCTGATTGTCCGAGTTGGCTGCGCTTTCCAGCCCATTTTATGCTCGTTTTTACCGTATTCGATACCAGCGCTATTGGCATCTACCACAAATGCCGAAACCCCTTTGGGCCCTGCCGCGCCCGTACGCGCCATCACTACCAACACATCGGTCGAGCCTGCGCCTGAAATAAAGGTTTTCTCGCCATTAAGCACATAATAATCGCCCTGTTTATCGGCTTTGGTACGTAATGAGGCGGCATCAGAGCCGGCATTTGGCTCAGTTAAACAGTAGCTGCCAAGCCATTCACCGCTGACCATATGGGGCAAATACTTTTTACACAAAGCATCGCTACCGTACTCACCAATCATCCAGCCTGCCATATTATGGATACTCATATAAGCAGCTACAGCGGTATCACCCCACGCCAGCTCCTCAAACACCATGGCAGAGTCTAAGCGTGGTAGTCCTAAGCCATCATATTTGGGATTGGTATACAGCCCTAAAAAGCCAAGCTCGCCGGTTTTTTTGATGACATCGATGGGGAAATGCGAGGTGCGGTCCCATTCAGCCGCGTTTGGCTTTAGCTCTTTTTGGGCAAACTGTCTGGCAGTTTGGCGAAAGGCGATTTGGTCTTCGGTCAATGAAAAATCCATAGGGACATCCTTGTGCATATATAGCAAATATGGTGGAGAGAAGGTTATAAGCCGTCAGTCTACTGCCGTTTAAACCCTGCTGGTTATACAGTATAGCAGCGCTATAACGACAATCATAAAACCATGCCTTATTAAAATCGTGCCTTATTAGAATCATGGCATAATTAAGCAAGATTGCCGTTGTAGCGCAAATATAGTCAATTCACTCTAAAAATGACATAGCGCTGTTGGGATGAATTTTGCGCAGCCTCTGTGATAACAGCACGCAAGTAAAATTCATACCAGTAGCGCGTTTAGATTTATAACAATTTTAATTTGAACTGACTATACAAAGCATGAATAATTACATGGAAATGGTGGTATTTACGCCGCGACTTGCTTCATCATCGAACCAACGAGCAGTGATCGTCTTAGTTTGGGTATAGAACTGTACCGCCTGCTTACCATAAGGGCCAAGATCGCCAAGCTTACTAGCACGTGAGCCTGAGAATGAGAACATCGGTAGTGGCACAGGAATGGGCAAGTTAATACCGATTTGCCCAACTTGTACGTCTTGTTGGAATTTATGCGCGGCTGCACCTGACTGAGTAAAAATCGCCGTACCGTTGCCATGTGGATTGGCATTGAGTAGCTCAATCGCTTCATCAAGGTCCGCTGCACGCATGATGCACAGTACTGGGCCAAAGATTTCTTCTTTGTATATTTGCATATCTGTAGTCACGTTATCAAAGATAGTCGGCCCTACAAAGTTGCCTTTCTCAAAGCCTTCAACCGTGATGCCGCGACCATCAAGAAGTAGACTAGCACCCTCTTCTATTCCCGTACCAATCAGATGCTCAACACGCGCTTTTGCGGCAGGTGAAATGAGCGGACCTAAATCCTTGTCATTTTTACCTGCTGAAACTACTAAGCCCTCTGCTTTGGCTTTGATATCGTCAATCCATTCACCTGCTGCGCCCACTAGCACCACGACCGACAGCGCCATACAACGTTGACCGGCGGCACCAAAGGCTGCGCCCGCGAGCTGATTGAGTGTTTGTTCTTTATTGGCATCAGGTAGGATAACGCCATGGTTCTTGGCACCCATCATACACTGAGCACGCTTGCCAGATTTGCTGGCGCGCTCATAGACATGCTTGCCGACATTGGTTGAGCCAACGAATGAAACTGCTTTGATATCTGGGTGATCACAAATGGCATCAACCGTCGCCTTGCCGCCATGCACGACGTTTAACACGCCCTCCGGGACGCCAGCTTCAACGGCCAACTCAACCAAACGCATGGTCACCATTGGATCTTGTTCAGAAGGCTTAAGAATGAATGTATTACCCGTAGCAATCGCCATTGGGAACATCCATAGTGGAATCATCGCGGGAAAGTTAAATGGGGTGATACCAGCGCAAACGCCAAGTGGCTGCCAAATGCTATAAGTGTCGACGCCTGTTGCGACGTTTTCAACAAAGTCACCAATTTGCAAATTGGCAATGCCCGCTGCATGCTCAACAACTTCTAAACCACGAAATACATCACCGCGCGCATCAGCAATGGTTTTGCCCTGCTCGGCAGTCAAGATTTCTGCCAGCTCATCCATATGCTCGCGAATCAATTGTTGATACTTTAAAAAAATGCGTGCACGTATGGTAATGGGCGTTTTGCGCCATGTCTGAAACGCTTTTTGGGCAGCCGCGACGGCTTGGTTGATTTCATCGTCAGTGGTTTGCGGGACTTTAGCGATGACTTCTTGGGTGGCAGGATCGGTGATGTCGATCCACTCGCTAGTATCAGAATCGACAAATTGACCATTGATGAGCTGTTTAACGTGGTGCATAAGATATCCTTATCTTGTTTGCGAGACTACCCTTTTATGGTGTCCTAGTATTCAAAAAAGAGATAAAAACGATAAGTTTTTATCCATCAAACTTAATTTTTAAAATGATTTATTTCGTATCGTTATTGACTATAGCAATAAATCAATTTTAGGGTCAAGCGCTTTATCAAACTTTTATTTGCGATTGTAGCCATCTATAATATTTATCAGTCTAAAAACCAAAAAGCCCATGATGGTACATGAGCTTTTTATTACTTTTAAAGTTGTATTTAAAAATGTGATTAAATTTTGATTAGAATTGACAAGGCCATGTCAGTAATTCAATCAATGGTTTTTGATCTTAATAATCTTTCATCGATTTTTTAATCGCATCAATCGCCGTTGGATTGTCAAGCGTTGACATATCTCCCGTTTCATTACCTTCCGCTAAAGCACGAATAGCGCGGCGTAAGATTTTGCCAGAGCGCGTTTTGGGTAATGCTTGCGGGAAATAAATCGCCGCTGGACGAGCGATACCGCCCAAGGATTTTACTACCGCACCAATCACTTGCTGCTCAATACGGAAACGGTTTTCGGTCGTCGCCACTTGCTCATGGTCTTTTAACACACAAAAAGCAATCGGCAACTCGCCTTTTAATTGATCTTTGATACCCACGACCGCACATTCAGCCATTTCTGGATGGGTACTGATGGCCTCTTCAATCTCTTGCGTGCCGATACGATGACCGGCGACGTTAATCACATCATCGGTGCGTCCTAAAATATAAAAATAACCATCATCGTCGGTCACGGCATAGTCTGAGGTTGAGTAATGCTTACCATCAAACAGACCAAAATAGCTGCTGATAAAGCGCTCGTCATTACGCCATACCGTGGTGAGACATCCAGGCGGCAGTGGTGCGCGAATGGCGAGCAAGCCTTTTTCACCAGCTTTACAAGACTCGCCCGTTTCTTCATTGATGACGTGGGCATCATAACCATACATAGGATAACCGGGCGAGCCTTGTTTGTGCGGTTTATGATTAAATTTGGGCGTATTACTTAAAATTGGCCAGCCAGATTCTGTCTGCCAGTAATGGTCTAAAATTGGCACCCCTAGATGCTTGGTCAACCAATTGGCCGTTGATTCATCGAGTGGCTCACCTGCTAAAAAGAAGGATTTAAGGCTAGAGACGTCGTAGCGCGTCATCCATGTTTCATCTTGTTTTTTTAGCATACGTACACCCGTAGGTGCGGTAAATAAAATATTCACTTTATTTGCTTCGACAATCCGCCACCAAATACCTGGATTAGGACGATGCGGCAAGCCTTCATATATGACACTGGTCATGCCAGCGAGCAATGGCGCATAAATGGTATAAGAATGCCCAACTGCCCAACCGATATCTGATATCGCCCAAAACGTTTCGCCCGCTTTACCATCGTACACATAATCTATCGATGTCGTTAGCGCCACCGCATGACCGCCGGTATCACGTTGCACACCCTTTGGTGTACCGGTAGTGCCTGAAGTATAAAGCAAGTAAGAGGGTGCATTGGACTCTAGCCAAACTGGCTCAACAATGGCGTTGGTCTCGCAACTGATACGGCGCTGGGCTGCATAATCGACATCGATAGCTTTTGGCTCAAATGGCAGTACACCGCGATTGACGACCAGCACATGCTCAGGCTTGATTGTTGCTTGCTCAACACCTTGATTGACGAGGCTTTTATAATTAATCACTTTACCGCCGCGTAGACCTGCATCGACAGTGATTATCATTTTTGCCTCGGCATCATCCATACGAATGGCTAAGTTATGGGCTGCAAAACCACCAAATACCACCGAATGTACCGCACCGATACGCGCACAGGCGAGCATCGCATAAGTCGCTTCTAAAATCATCGGCATATAAATGATGACGCGATCGCCCTTCTCGATACCATGACGCTGGAGCACATCGGCAAAGTAATTGACTTCTTTATAAAGGTCGTTATAAGTCAGGCGCCGCTTAGTATAATCGGTATAAAGCTCAACGTTATTGCCCAAATCATTAAAGGCATCGACAACGGCAGGAAAAGTTTCTATCAATTCTTGGTTAATCTCAGAGGATAGCCAAATAAAGGCATCTTGCTCGGCGCGCTCTGCAAGGTGGCGATCAACACAGTTGTAGCAAAGATTGGTTTCACCGCCGACAAACCATTTGGCAAAAGGCAGATTGCTGTCATCAAGGATTTGCTCAGGCTCTTTACGCCAGTAAATGCGCTTGGCTTGCTCAGCCCAAAACTGCTCGCGATTATTTATTGAGTACTGATATATATCGGCAAAGCTTTGATTGCTGATTTATAAGTTAGCTTGCTCGTTCATAATGGCTGTCCTTAGCGTAAACGATGGGTAATGCTGTACGTTTTTATAAAAAACAAGGTTATAAGAAGCAATGTTATAAGATACGACTTTATACTATCACTCTTTATAAGATACGCTCTTATCGAATATTTTCATAATATAAAACTGGCTTTCCCTGCCAGAACTAAAAAACCGATACGTTATGTATCGGTTTAAAATGTAGCAGAGCGAACATTAAAGGTCAACTATTAAGCGTGTCAGCCATTTGATATTTTGCTTAACGTAGGCTTTTTAAACAGCTGACTGTACCGCTTAATTAAATCTTATTTTTGCTCATCGTACATTTCGCGCATGACTTTTTTATCATGTTTACCGACCGAGGTTTTTGGTAGCTCATCGACAAACTTAAACTGACTTGGCACGCCATATTTAGGAATGATACCGCGCTCAACCGCTTTTTCAGCAATCGCTCTGATATCATCGGCACTGGTATCTTGGCAGGCAGGTTTGAGTACAATCAAGGCTAGCGGACGCTCGCCCCACTGCTTATCACGAATACCAATCACAGATACATCAGCGACCGCTGGATGCAAGGATAAAATCGTTTCAATCTCTAATGACGATATCCACTCGCCGCCTGATTTGATGACGTCTTTTAAACGATCGGTAATCTTAATATAACCGTCGGGGCGCATATAGGCGATATCTTGGGTATGCATATAGCCATTTTCCCACAGCTCTTTACCAGCATCGTCATTTTTCAGATAGCTCTGCGTTAGCCAAGGGGCACGCAGCACCAACTCGCCCGTATTGTCTTTGCCCGTACCGACGGGCTCATTGTTGGTATTCCATATTTGCGCATCCACCATCAGGACTGGTTTGCCCGTCATACAGCGGCGGGCAATATCTTCGTCCTCGGACATCTCAGGCTCATTTAGGCTAAATTCTGTCAAGCTAATCAGCGGCGCAGTCTCTGACATGCCATAGCCAGTATACACTTCAATGTCTTGCGCCAGTGCTGCTTTTGCCAAGCCTTCGGTCAGTTTCGAACCACCGATAATCATTTTTAAACCATTAAAACTGGCATCGCGCTCTTGTGCTTCTTTGAGTACCATCTGCAAAATCGTTGGTACGCAGTGGGTGATACTGACCTTTTCATTGATAATCAAATCCATTAAGGCATCAGGCGCGTAACGTCCGGGATAGACTTGTTTTAGACCAACCATGGTGGCGGTAAACGGGAAGCCCCACGCATGAACATGGAACATCGGCGTCATCGGCATATAAACATCGCCGTAACTGACGCCTTGTTTATTGGGCAGCATACCCAAGGTCGCCGCTTCGGTCAGGCTGTGCAAGACCAATTGACGATGGCTAAAGAACACCCCTTTTGGATCGCCTGTTGTACCTGAAGTATAAAAAGTCGTGGCAATAGTATTTTCATCAAAATCTGGGAAATCAAACTCGCTACTAGCAGCTTCTAACAATGCTTCATACTCTCCAGTGACGCGATTTTGATTACCGCCAAAGACGCCTTCATGTGACACGCCATTGTCATCGAGCCAAATAATATGCTCAATGCTAGAGTTTTCAAACTGATAGTCTTTCACCAATGGCGCAAACTCAGAGTTTAGTAGCAATACTTTTGGCTTAGCGTGGTTGATGGTATAGAGGATTTTTTCAGGTGACAGGCGGATATTGACGGTTTGCAAAATGTACTCTGACATCGGTACGGCGAAATACGATTCTAAATAGCGATGACTGTCCCAATCCATCACCGCAATCACATCACCAGCAGCAAGGTCTAAGTCGGCTAAGACATTGGCTAAACGATTGATACGCTCAAACAATTCTTTATACGTGAGGCGTTTTTTATCGGCATAAATAATTTCTTGCTCTAGCGACACCGTTTTGGCACGGTTTAAGAGTTGCTTGACGATTAAGGGATAATCGTAGGCTGACGGCGCACTATGATAAATATTTGACATAAATTTGACTTCCTTGTTTGTCATACTGCTAAGTGATATAGGTGGTTTTTTATCGACTGCTATTTATAGCTGGATTATTACTAGTAACCTATTGATAGTAGAAAAAAACCCGCCCTGTGTAAAGATACCACGCGTAAGCACTGCAAAACTCAGTGTTCGAGAATAGTTGTTTTACTACTCGTTGCCTTGTGTTACAGCCTAACTATTCAAGTAGAAATTCGAGTAGAACTCGGTTTTGTTTTGACCATCCCAATGCTAGCGACCAATAACGCCAGCACTTGCATAAATAATAGCAACCAAACCGTCAGCGACCATTGTCCACGCGCGTAAGCGATGCCGCAAAGCCAAGCACCCACCGTGCCACCCGCGTAATAGCCCATATAATATAAGCCTGAGGCCAATGAGCGTCCTTTTTTGACATTGACCGCGATATAGCTGATGGTGGCCGCTTGGGTAATAAAGACGCCGCTAGACATGATGGCAAGCCCCAGTACGATGCCCCAAAGCGGTGTCACGAGCGTTAAAAGCACGCCGAGCATCGATATAATAACTGCGACGCAAACTGTACGCGCCGAACCAAAGCGGCGCAGCAACGTCGTCGATAAGGGCGTGATGACAACACCAATTAAATACACCGCAAAAATATTGGCAAGCGCCCCTGTGCTTAATTCATAAGGTGTATCGGCCAAATGCAGATTAATAAAGGTAAAACAGCCAACCAACGAGAACAACACGCAAGCACCAAGCAAACAGGAAGTGACAACATAGCGATTGACCAAATGCTCACCAAGCGTCTGCATGGCTGAGCGAAAATTAGGATTGGCAACGAAGTGCCGTGATGCGGGCAGCATTTTACCCACCCATAGCGCCCCGATCAGCGTCATACCTGCCATCACATAGTAGCCTGCGCGCCAACCGATAAGCTCATGCAAGTGCCCAAGTAAAAAACGCCCCATAAAGCCGCCGAGCACCGAGCCCGACACATAAAACGACATCAACTCAGTGAGCGCGCGTCCCTCAAACTCTTCACCGATATAAGCAATTGTCACCACCGTAATACCAGGCACAGACAATCCTTGCATAAAGCGCCAGATGCCCATCCAGCCGATATTCGGACTTTGGGCAATTAACGCAGTGGGTATCGCTAAAAACAATAACGCCCCAACGATAAATGACTTGCGTCCTACCGCATCAGATAGCATACCCAAAAATGGCGACATGATAGCAATCGCCAATATGGTGGCACCAACAATCATGCCCGCCTGCACCTCAGTTGCTGATAAATCCATCATCAAGACTGGCAAAATGGCTTGAATAGAATAAACCTGCAAAAAAGCAAACATCCCAATCAAGCCAATCGTCAGCTTAAGTACCCATGAAGGCGCGGCAAAGGGCGTGTTGATACGTTGATTGCTGACGCTGTTATCTTGGCTAATACCAGCGGCTTTGCCATTAGCATCGATATCATTATTTATACTGTTATTTATATGATTATTCAAAATATGACTGACTATATTGAGTGCTTTTTTAGCTAGAGCTGACTTTTGTGCTGGCTCGTACTAAATGGCGCATGGGTGATAGAAATGAAAAAATGGCATTTAAATTATCTCTCGCATAAAACTTATGACGGACTAAGAGCGATGCCTGATGAGTAATTTTATCACAGCAAATACCAGACTCAGGTTTCGGTGTGTTATTCACGCCAGCTTTTTAAATGCCGCTTTATAAAAGCCGTTTTAGCACTGGAGAGGTGACTGTTATTTTTGACAGCGAATAGATTACTCTCTACTATTATTTTGCTTTGCTAATAAAACCAACCTTCATCTAACAGACCCTTTATCATGTTAAACAACCCTTTTTATCTAAGAATGATTACCCTAACGGGCACACTGATTATTTCTGTGAATATGGCAGCAGTCGCAGCACAACCAACAGACTCAATTCAAACCCTTTTAATTAAAGAGCAATCAACCGTTACCTTACCAACCACAGCAACCAAAGCGACTTCAAACGAAATATTACTAACCCCTACACCATTAACCAAAGTGCCCGCAAGTAAAGCACCTTTAACCACCACAACATCTACAGCTTCCAGATCGAACTGTATCGTTGATAGTGTCATTACCGCAGCTGAGCTGTCAGCTACGCGTGATAACGGTCCTTTTACGGTGGCGACTAAAGCCGTTCCCCGTCAGCTGGCCAATGGCTTTGGCGGCGGCACCATCCATTATCCTACCAATGCGGGCAACTGCGGCCTGTTAGGCGGTATCGCAGTGATTCCCGGATATGTGTCTTATGAAGTATCGATTAAATGGTGGGGTCCGCGTCTGGCATCTTGGGGATTTGTGGTGATTACCATCGACACCAACTCTATTTATGATGACCCCGATAGCCGTGCAACGCAGTTGAGCGCTGCGCTCGATCACATTCTTAGCGATAGTACGGTGGGTACGCAAATAGATAGCACACGTTTGGGCGCCATCGGTTGGTCGATGGGTGGTGGTGGCGCGCTGCAGTTAGCAACCCAGCGCAGTGACGTTCGCGCCATTATTCCGCAAACGCCCTATCATGATAAAGACTACGGCATTATGGACACGCCCGCGTTATTTATTACCTGCCAAAATGACCGCATTGCCTCTAATAAAAAGTACAGCAGTGCGTTTTATAATCATGCTGCTGGACCAAAAATGAAGATTGAAATAAAAAACGGCAGCCACTTTTGTCCAAGCTATCGCTTTAACGAGATATTACTCAGTAAACCGGGTATTGCTTGGATGCATCGCTACATCAATGGTGATACTCGCTTCGATAAATTTTTATGCAATAACGAAAACTATGGCAACAGCCCTCGTATATCCGCTTACGATTATAAAGATTGTGGATAAGCAAGGCTCTTAAATCGCCTTGCATTTAATACTTTTTTTCTTTTAGCTTTTATTTTTTTCAAACTTACATATCTCTATTGCTGATATCCTTTTTCTTACAGACTTTACGCACTTAAAAAACCATAATCAGAACGTATGCATAATTCATTGCTATGACTAATAATTAAAAGAACTCATAAAATAATGATTAAGGAAGAATATCAATGACCGATAAAATACATGATTTGGGCGCAGGATTTTGGAATATTCGCGGTACGTTTCGCATAGGCGGCGTCCTTAATATAGGTACCCAATGCTCATTGATAAAGTTAGATTCAGGGCGTTTTGTATTTTTGGATAGCTATGAGCTTACCGGCGACGTACGCGATGAGGTAATGGCCTTAACCAATAATGGGCAAGATGTCGAAGCCGTGCTCAACGTCCATCCCTTTCATACGATTCACTGCGCACAGATGGCAAAAGATTTCCCGCAAGCGACTTTTTATGGTAGTCGCCGTCATCACAAAAAAATCCCTGAAATACAATGGGCGGATGATTTGGTTGAAAGCGAGGCGGTCGCCAAGCGCTACCCTGAGCTAAAGTTTTCTATATCAGAAGGCATTCACTATATCTCACCCAATGAGATGATTCATGCAGGGTCGCTGTTGGTCTTTCATCCGGCCAGTAAAAGCCTACACGTCGATGACACCTTTATGAGCCCGCCAACCAAACTCCTAGAAGCGGTGTTGCCTGAGCTTTTATTGCACCCAACAACCAAAAAAGCGCTCAAAGATGAGCCTGATGCTGGCAAGCAATACTGCGATTGGGCAACCAATCTTGCCCACGAATGGCGCGAGGTGCGTAATTTTTGCGCCGCGCATTCTTATTTGGTGAAGTTTAAGGAAGGCGAGTTTGAAAAAGCCTTATTAAAAGCCATTGATAAAGCGCGTCCAAAGCTTGAAAACGCTTAGATGATTAGCTACTTAGTTGCTTAAATCGAATGATTTAAAAATTGATAATAAAAAAGCTGCCTCGCTATGATGGACAAGGCAGCTCTTTTATTTTTGAGTGTTTATATCAGCTTTATTTTTTAGATGAGCGTTATTTTACCAGACTATAGTAGAATTACTCTAAAATCGATACAGTACGACTGGGATGAATTTTTCGTAGCCTCTGTGATAACAGCAAGCAAGGAGAATTTATACTAGTCGCAGAAAGCTATAACGTATCGCTTTTATTTTGAACTAACTATACTTAAGCTATTGAGATTATTTCTATAAAACAATAGCTCAGCCAATTCTGATTCATTACTGATAATATCCGCCAAGGTATAACGCTCAAGGACGTTGATAAAAGCAGTCAGCGCTTCAAAAAAGACCTGCTTTAGCTGACAGACAGGGCTGATGATACAGCCTGATTTGACTCTCATACTCGCCTCTTCATCGATAAGCGTCAAAGCCAAATCTTTAGCAACCCCGCTGTCGTCACTAATAACCGGACTATTCGCCGTGCTATTAGTACTAACATCAGGTTTGGCAGTTACCAATAAGTCAGTCGAAAAACATTCAACCAAATTAAAATCTGGCTCAATTTGCTTAATCAATACGCCCAAATTGATATCTTTTGGCCGACAAGCCAAGCGAATACCGCCATTTTTACCGCGTACGCTGTCGATATAACCAAGCTGCCCCAGTTGGTGAATAATCTTGGTCAAATGACTTTTAGAGATATTGTAGCTGTTGGCAATGTCACTGATGTTTGCCAATAGATGCGGCTCAGGCTTAATCGCCAAATATATTAATGAGCGCAGCGCATAATCACTATAGTTGGTCAGTCGCATTTTTTGCGCTCCCCTGTTTGAGATGAATATTAACTTGACGTTGTCGAATAACGTTGATCACGTAAAAACCTTATTAACCAAATAAGCCATCTGGCCGTTGGCGCGCTAGCATCGGTAAATAACTGATGCAAAATAGTGCAAAACAAGCAATCCAAGCACCTTGCGCCGTCATAATCCATAACAAGTAATGGCTCATATCGACTAAGGGTAAAAATACCCGACTGACAAACGCCAGCACCATCAGTGCAAACATGAGATTGACGATTTTGGGTGGTTGATGGATACTGCGACCCGTATGTCCGAGCGATACCCGTGCCATCATTGCTACGGTCATCATGCCCACGCCAGAGATGGATAATCCATGGACAGCGATACTGTGACTGTAACCGAGCCATGGCTGTAGTGCGTATAACACAAAACTCAGACACATACCTAAAAACGCGATATATAACGACCATAGAAGCGGTTTTTGCCAAATGCCGCGATGATACCAGCCCGCTAAGCGCACGATATTGACCACCGCGACCCCGAGCGCACTGATGGTCAGCAAGTATTTATTGGGGTAAAATAAATCAACAAGGAAAAAAACAAAGAAAAACAGTAAGCTTGCGATATCTTGTGCTTTATTATTACGTACTGTCACTTCTTCTTTTTCGCCTTTAGCGTTTGGAATACTTAAACCACGCTCGATAAAAAACGGCACCACGCGGCGACCGATGGTCAACACTAGGCCAATAATCAAATAAAAACCTAAATAGATACCTAACTTGGTCAAATTCATATTGGCGCTGATAATGCCCCAATAACATAGCGCATTGCCGAGTGTTAGAAGCGCAAGCTTGGCTAAAATACCCATCTGCTTATATTGCTTTACTTGTAGCACTGCTCGAGAAATCACAAATGCCAACCAGCCGACAAACAATAAATCAAATATCGCCGCGGCATATAGTAAGGCGGTCCCATTGCCAGCAACCGTGATACCGAGGCCGAATGCCACCCAGCCCAAACGAGCCAGCAACCAACACATAAAGATACCAAGCAGCTTATAACCATGCGGCATCATCACACCCGTCCAAGTTTTCACTGCGGTCAATAAGAAACCTGCTACGACTGCCAGCGCATAGCCATAAATCATCTCATGGCCATGCCAATACAGCGGATTTAACGTTTGCGCATCGATATCCGTGTGTCCGGTAAACACAAACGCCCATAGAATCATTGTGATAATGGCAAACAATGCTGATGCGCTAAAAAATATCCGAAAGCTCAGGTTTAGAATAGGATGCGGCGAGCTTGGTGGTTTGGTAGGTAAATTGATTGATTGCATAGCAGACTTCTTATAGTCAAAGTTAGAAGGTATGTCTTAAAGATATATTTTAAATGAATGTTATAAACAATACAACTGAAACTATATGACTGCTGCGGTAGATTAACGCACCTATTATATACAGCTTTGACTCATGTAACGCGCTACACTGGATAACTTATATTATATTAATCTAGATTCTATCACTTGTGGTAAATAACGGGGATTAAATAACTTATCGCAAATCACTCATGCTAGCGGATTTACGGCGGTATAAATGTAAATTCTAAACGCTAAGCGCTAAAGTAGCCAGCACCTTGATATTTGCTTTCATTATTACCATCATCAATAGTGACTACCGTTAATTTCACTACGCAAATGGTCCACCTTGAGGAGAATGTCATGACAGAAGCACATGCACCAATTGAGAAACGTAAAATCGTTAACCGATTTTTAACCTTACTGACCAAACAACAACCACAAATGTATTATGCCACGACGTCAGAGGTCGCGCGCAGTATCCATACCATGATTAAAGAGCATACCAATCGCCTGACGGTAGAAGAGCAAGCACTGACCCGCCGTATGTCTATCGAGGAAATCGAAGCGTTATTAGGTTTTCATACTAAGCAACATTAGAACAATCAACTTTTAGAGTAACGACATTATTACTAAGAAAAAAGACCACCATCAAGGCGGTCTCTTCTATGTCGAGCGTTTAATTTATCTACCATGCCTAATTAGAATGGATACTCACGTGGCTCATGCTGTACCGAAATCCAATGCAAAGTGGTAAATTCTTCTAGTATCCACTCGCCATTAAAGCGCCCGATACCAGAATTTTTTTCGCCACCAAATGGCGCATTACTTTCATCATTGACCGAGATATCATTAATATGGGTCATACCCGCCTTGATACCGCGCGCAAAACGCAGACCTTTTTCCATATCTTGGGTAAAGACGGCACTCGATAGACCATACATAGAATCATTGGCAATCGACAATGCATCCTCTTCATCTTTGGCACGAATGATACCGACCACAGGGCCAAAGACTTCGTTACGTGATAAGTCCATGTCACGCGTCACCTCACTAAAGATATGCGGTGGCACGACTTGACCTTCAATCTCACCACTTAATAGCATCTTAGCGCCCTCTTCTTGCGCTTTAGCGATTTTTTCTTGTAGCGATTCGACTTGTTTTTTATTGATGATAGGGCCAACTGCGGTGTCGTCTTTATTAGGATCACCGACGTTTAGGGTTTTTACGTGGGCGAGAAAACGCTCAACGAAATCGTCATAAATCTCATCTTCGACAATGATACGATTAATCGCAATACAGATTTGACCTTGATGCAAGAATTTACCAAAGGCAGCCGCCTTCACCGCTTGCTCGATATCGGCATCTTTTAGCACCACAAATGGGCTATTACCACCAAGCTCAAGCGCCACTTGCTTGATATAATCGCCGCCGTTGGCAAGCTCGCCGATATGTTTGCCAACCGCCGTTGAACCAGTAAATGACACCAAGCTTGGAATATCGTGGGTGACAATCGCATCGCCTATCTCGCTGCCTGCACCAACCACCACGCTCAACAAGCCTTTTGGCAGACCTGCCTCTTCAAATATCTTCGCCAATAGCAGACCACCAGTAATCGGAGTATCACTAGCAGGCTTAAGTACCACGGCGTTACCCAAGGCTAACGCAGGCGCAATAGAACGCTGGGTTAAATGTAGAGGAAAATTCCATGGGCTAATCACAGCAATCACGCCCATTGGCTCACGATAAATAAAGTTCTCTTTACCCGGCGTATTAGAAGGGCGAATCTCGCCATGCACGCGGTTAGGAAAAGTAGCCGCTTCAAGCGTAATCGCACGCGCACTACCAAACTCGACCATGGCTTTAATACGGGTACTGCCCGACTCTTTAATTAACCAATCAACGATTTCTTCTTGACGCTCATCAAAAATATTGACGACCTTATATAAAACTGCTGCACGCTGGGCTGGTGTTTGCTTCGCCCACTCTGCCTGTGCTTTGGTTGCTGCATCAAGAGCTTCATCGAGCTGTTTATCGGTCGCTTGCTGAATCTCTACCAAGGTTTCGCCGTTAAAAGGGTTGATATCGGTATTGACGCTATCGTCTTGACCTTTTTGCCACGTACCGGCGATATATTGCAAATGAAAATCGCTATAAGCGCTTTGTTGAGTATTCTTAGTATCGCTTGACATAATAATCCTTATTTATTTTAAGTTTGTTTTTAAGCGCCATTCAATTAAAAGTATTTTCTAGATAGAAACTTATATAAAACTCTAGGTTGTATAAGTTGTGTCGGTTGTATTTATTTATAAACAGTCGGCATAACTATTGTGCAAAAAAACTTGCTACTGAGCGTTGATAAAAGAATTCATTCATAAGTTGCGTTGATAAATAAAATCCTTCTTACCAAACGTAACTTGCTAGACGACTGGTCTAATGCTAACATAGTCAGCATAAAAACAAGAATCTTTTATCATTATGTATTGTTGAGAAAACGTAACGCTTAAAACTATTATCAAGGTAACACTTAAAACTATTATCAAAGTAACACTCTTAACCCTAGCAACCCTAGTTTGTATTTAACTGACTTCCATTCGATTATATAACCAAATAATACCCTAAGGAGAACATCCTCTTCATGTCTGATATTACCACTCCTATTGCATCCGATACTAAAGCGCATCTGTTAGCGATAGGTTATAAGCTCATTGCTCAAAAGGGCTTTACCGCTGTCGGTATCAAACAAATCCTCGATACCGCTGGCGTACCTAAAGGCTCGTTTTATCATTACTTTGCTTCAAAAGAAGCCTTTGGTGAAGCTATCATCGAGCATTATTTTACCGACTATAAAAAGCGCTTAGCGTCGATTGCAGCTGAAGATATGAGCGCGCAACAAAAGATTTATAACTATTTTCAAAACTGGTATGACACCCAGCAAAACGGCTGCGACCATGAAAAATGCTTGGTAGTTAAGCTCAGCGCTGAGGTAGCTGATATCTCAGAAACCATGCGTAAAGCTCTATACGCAGGTTATCAGCAAACTGTTAATTGGATTGCTGAGCAAATAAAAGCAGGCTGGGCAGATGGCTCAATCCCTCACCCTGAGAACATCGCCGCTGAGAGTATGGCTAAGCGTTGGTATTTTGCATGGTTAGGCGCCAGTCTCATCGCCAAGGTCAGCCAAACCGATACGCCATTAGCAGAAGTTTGGCTGATGACCACCTCGCAGCTTGGTCGCTAATTTGTTATCGAAGTATGTGACTAATAAACGACGATTTTCAGTTATATGATAGTTTTGTAAAATTCATAATAAATTACTAGACGACCGGTCTAATTAATATAAAATACGCTCAAACAGCAAAAGTTACTACGATTTATATTTTGCGCTCACAACTTACACACTTATTAAAACTCACCTTACGACTTCTCATTAACAACTAGGAATTTTATGAATAACTTTCAATATTACAATCCCGTTCGTATCGTCTTTGGCGAAGGTCAAATCAAAAAATTATCAGAACTGGTGCCAACCGATGCACGTGTATTAATCACTTATGGCGGTGGTTCAGCGCAGCGTACTGGTACCTTAGATGAAGTAAAAAACGCACTCGCGGCTAATGGAAACCGTGAAGTATTTGAGTTTGGTGGTATTGAAGCCAATCCAGAATTTACCACGCTGCTAAAAGCCGCTGACATGGTCAATGAACATAACATTGATTTCTTATTAGCGGTTGGTGGCGGTTCAGTCATCGATGGCAGTAAGTTTGTCGCTCTCGTTTCTTCATTAACCGAAGATGGCAGCACAGATGGTACCGTTTCTCGTGAAAAAGCGTGGGATGCACTGACCAGCTATTGCAAAAATATCGACTCAGCGATTGATTTAGGTGCGGTACTGACCATTCCAGCGACCGGTTCTGAGATGAACTCAGGCGGCGTGATTAACTATAGCGAACGCCAAGCAAAACTACCCTTTGGCAACCCACTTGCTTTCCCTAAATTTTCAATTTTAGATCCTACCAAAACCTTAACTTTACCTGAACGCCAAGTAATGAATGGTGTTGCTGACGCCTTTGTTCATGTGATGGAGCAGTATCTTACCTATCCTATTAATGCCAAAGTGCAAGATGCCTTTTCTGAGAGTTTATTGAAAATCCTTATCGAGGAAGGTAAAGCGGTCAAAGCCGATCCAGAGAATTTAGAAACGCGTAAAAACATCATGTGGACAGCAACCATGGCGTTGAATGGCCTGATTGGTACTGGTGTACCACAAGATTGGACGACGCATATGATTGGTCATGAATTGACTTCACTCCACGCGATTGACCATGCTCGTACGCTCACCATTGTACTGCCGTCAGTCATGCGTGAGCTTAAAGACAGTAAAAAAGACAAATTGCTCCAATACGCGCGTAACGTTTGGAACATGACAGATACAGATTTGGACGACGATACCATCATCGAAACTGCTATTGTGCATACTGAGAACTTTTTCCGCGAGCTTGGCTTGCCAGTAAGCTTAGAAGATGCTGAGTTAGATAAGTCGGCGATTGACCCTATCATCAAGCAACTTGAAGCACACAAAATGGTGAAATTGGGCGAACATGGTAAAAATGATTTAGACGTATCACGCCGCATCTTAGAGCGCGCCGTGACGAGCAAAGCCTAATCATTTAAAGTCTTATCATCGTAACTTGCTATTTTCACAATAATCGGTAGCCATCCACCTTGTTATGGCTACTGACTTTAAGAATTTTAAAACGTTAAAAAACCAATAATGACAACCAATAACTAGAATAAGGCGCTTTAACATGAGCTTTAATGAACAACAAAACCAACAACAAAACCGTCAAATCAAACTTGCTAGCCGCCCGAATGGCGCTCCTACTAAAGATAACTTTGAGCTGACTACCAGCGACATCCCAACACCTAACGACAAGCAAATGCTACTACGCACGGTATATATGTCGCTTGACCCCTACATGCGCGGACGTATGAGTGCGTCAAAAAGCTATGCTGACCCACTAGAAGTCGGCGATGTGATGATAGGTGGCACGGTCGCCCAAGTGGTCGAATCTAATATCGATAAATTTGCCGTTGGTGATTTGGTGGTATCAAATTCAGGCTGGCAGGATTATAGCGTCAGTGATGGCGAAGGCGTGCTAAAACTTGATAAGAATATGTCCAACCCTTCGTATGGTTTGGGTGTTCTTGGTATGCCAGGCTTTACTGGTTACATGGGTTTAACCGATATCGGTAAACCAAAAAAAGGCGAAACCTTGGTTGTCGCAGCAGCAACTGGACCTGTTGGCGCAACTGTCGGACAAGTCGGTAAGCAGTTAGGCTTACGTACCGTTGGTGTGGCAGGTGGTGCGGAAAAATGCGCCTATGCGGTCGAAGAATTGGGCTTTGATATTTGTATCGATCATAAAGCCGACGACTTTGCCGAGCAGCTGAAAAACGCTTGCCCAGATGGTATCGACATCTATTATGAAAACGTTGGCGGTAAAGTACTCGATGGCGTATTGCCATTACTAAATGCTCATGCACGTATCCCAGTGTGCGGCCTAGTGTCACAATATAATGCGACCGACCTTCCTGATGGCAAAGACCGCCTCGGTATGTTGATGGGTCTTATCCTGAGCCAGCGCCTGACTATCAAAGGTTTTATTATCTTTGAAGAGTACGGCGATCATTTCCCAGAGTTCTTAAAAACCATGGGTGAATGGGTTGAGTCGGGTAAAGTCAAAACCAAAGGGCATATCGTCGATGGTTTGGCAAAAGCACCGCAGGCTTTCTTTGACATGCTAGAGGGCAAGAACTTCGGTAAAACCGTGGTTAAAGTTGCCGACGTTCAGTAGTGGTTATTTTAAATAGCGCACCGCCAAGAGCAATAGAGTCTCTCAGCAATACTTAACAATCAATATCATTCATTCGATATAAAAACGATACAGCGAGATGAAACGTTGTTTTTTGCAGCCTCTGTCGGCGTAGGCACAGCACGCAAGAAAAACAACGTTTCATTGAGCGACTTGATAGCTACGTATCTGATTTATTTGGATTCGACTATATCAACAATAAATAAGGACAATTATGAATATTTTAATGGTACTAACCTCACACGATAAATTAGGCGATACTGGTAAGAAAACGGGTTTTTGGCTGGAAGAATTTGCCGCCCCTTATTATGCGTTTTTAGATGCTGGCGTCAATATTACCCTAGCCTCTCCTGCTGGTGGTCAACCGCCACTCGATCCGAGTAGCGATACGGAAGACGCGCAAACAAAGGACACCAAACGCTTTAAAGACGACAAAGAGGCGCAAGAGCGTCTTGCCAATACCAAAAAGCTTGCCGATGTAAAAGCCGAAGACTTCGATTCTGTCTTTTATCCGGGCGGTCATGGTCCATTATGGGATTTGGCAGTCGATAAAAACTCTATCGAGTTAATCGAAAGCTTCGTGAAACAAGACAAACCAGTTGCTTTTGTTTGTCACGCTCCTGCAGCGTTGAAAAACGTCAAAATCGATGGTGAGTATTTGGTTAAAGGTAAAAAAGTGACTGGCTTTACCAATACCGAAGAAGAAGGCGTACAGCTCACTGACGTCGTACCTTTCTTATTGGAAAACGTTTTAAAAGCCAATGGCGGTGACTATCAAAAAGGCGCAGATTGGGAATCGTATGTCGTCGAAGACGGTCTACTGATTACTGGCCAAAACCCAGCCTCATCAGAAGAAACGGCCAAACGCTTACTGGCTAAACTAAACGCTTAATATAAAATACCGCAACAAGGCTGACATCATGATTCGCTTACATCATCTTAATCAATCACGCTCACTACGTACGCTCTGGCTACTAGAAGAATTGGGGCAACCTTATGAAATCATTAGCCATCAGCGCGATGCCAACACGCATCTAGCACCTGATAGCCTAAAAGCAATTCATCCACTCGGTAAATCTCCGGTTATTGAGATGGATGGCGAGCTTTACGCCGAATCTGGGGCAATAATCGAGCTATTGATTGAGCGTTTTGCGCCAGAGCAATTACGCCCTGCCACCGACAGCACTGACTATGGTCATTACTTGCAGTGGATTCACTTTGCCGAAAGCTCACTAATGTTGCCGTTATTGCTTGAGCTATTTACCACTAAAGCAGGCGTTGGCGACAATGCGTTTTTGACCCGTTATATCGCTCAAGAAAAGCACAAACTCCTGAGCTACTTAGATGACGAGTTGAAAGACAAAACGTTTATCGTCGGCAACAAACTCAGTGGCGCTGACTTCATGCTGTCGTTTGATTTAATCATGCTCGCTAAACGCGGTGCGTTAGAAGATTATACTCATATCAAACAGTATGCTTTGCAACTGTCGAGCATTGATAGCTACCAACGCGCCATGCGTTTGGAAGCCAATCATGATGACTCTATTAAGCGCTAAGTAAGACATTTTAATGGTTTAATATAAAAAAACAGCTCTTTATGAGCTGTTTTTTTATGGCTAAGCTGTTAAGGGCTTTAAAGGCAAAACTTTTGCTCAAGCCAGCTATTCATAAAGACATTATTAGGATCATACTCGCGGCGTATCTCCAAAAAACGATTGAGCTTAGGATATAAGCTTTGCAGCTCTATACGGCTCAATTTATTCACTTTACCCCAGTGCGGGCGACCTTGCCATTTTTTCATATACTCATATAGCCATTTAAACAATGGCTCACAGTCCATACCCTTATAAACGTGGAACGATAATACCGCGCAATCCTCTCCCTGCGTAGGACTGAGCATGCCCGTCTCGCCTTTATGCGTGCGCACCTCAATAGGAAAGTGCGAGCCTTTATTGTCGTTTAATAAAATATGATTGACCTCTGAGATACATTTATCAAAATCAGATAACTTGATAAAATACTCAGATTCATTGAATTTGACGCCGCGCGGTGTCGGAAACACCTCGTAGCTATAGCCTTCACGCTTAGTATTAGGAATAGAGCTTGCTGATATTTCACTGACCTTTTTGGTCAGCGACGGTTTCATACGAGCCAGCTCACACAGTACATAAAAAGCACCATTTAAAGTGACCACACTGTCAAAATGGTCTTTAAGTTTTTGTGTGCCCGTCATCGCTTTGGGTGCTATAACTGACAGCGTCTTTTGCTGAATCTTATTGGTGCCGGGAAACAAAAACCATTCTAGATGACGATGGCTGTGCGCGGTTTCATGAAAACGTGCCAAGCCTTCTTCAAAATCTAAGACTTCGTTGGACTCTTTAAGTCCGTAGAGGTCAACCACTTTAAGCGTCAATTTGGTAAAAATACCAAGCATACCAAGGCTGGCATGTAAGGCGTTACCTAGCTCGTCAGTGTTCGGATCGCCGCGATGATGAGTATGCAATTCTCCTTTACCATCGACCCACTCCCACGTTACCACTTGATTGGCAATCGAGCCTAAAGTAATCCCTGTACCATGGGTTGCAGTACTGGCAGCACCAGCAATGGTTTGCGCTTGTACATCGCCCATATTTTCTAATGCCAAACCATGCTCTTTGAGCGCTGCGCCAATTTCATATAAGTAAGTACCAGCATGTAAAGTGGCAAGCTTCGCCTCTTTATCGACTGAGATAAGGCCACGCATATTATGTAAACTGACGGCAATTTCTTCAGGTTTCGCGCAGCCACTAAAAGAATGCGCCGCGCCCGTGACTCTAACGCGCTTTTTATTTGCCCGTGCGTTTTTTACAATCTCTTGTAGTTCTGCAACCGATGAAGGCGTGAGTTTTTGCTCAGGGGCAGCACGCTCGTACCCTACCCAATTTTGCCAATCATTGCTTCTTTGCCACTGCCTTAATGAAAACATTTGCCCTCTCCTCGGTAAGTTATCATCGTTTGCTGCTTTTCTACTTTGTTTACTGCCTCTGTAGGATGACCAGATTGTCGATAGCAAATAAGCGCATTAAAGTGCTCACACAGCTCGCCTGATTTTGCATGGCGGCACCAAACCATATCGCCAATTCTAAGGCGCGGCATCTCATCATCATTGCGCGTTTTGCCAATTACCATCGGCGTTTGCACTTCGCCAAAACCTTCATCGTTTAAGAGTGATAAATGTTTGGGATAATGAATGATGGGTGCTTTATCTGCGCCCGCCGCACCCGAGGCGATAAAGCCGCCACCATGACAGGTTATGACGCCTTTTTCTGGTTGACGCGTCACAGGTAGCACAAAGCCAGCGGCTGGCTGAAACGCGTCCATGCTATCCATATAATCGAAATAAGCCGGTTTATAATAGGCAGAACCGACCGTTATTTCGCTAATCTCAGGCTGGCTTGAGGTGAAATCCATACTGCCACTGCCACCCCCATTGACGAGCTTAAGCGCATAGCCCTGTTTATAAAGATAGTCAACGATGGCGCGGCGGCGCTGGCTGACTTGTTTTTGTGAGCGATTTTTTAATAAACGAATGGCGGGCGACAATAAAGCTTTACCCGGTAAATGCTCGGGCAAACCCGCAATTTGCGCCTCATAACCCATTGCCGCACTGACCTTAATATTGGGGTATTTTTTGATATGTTTCAGCAGTTTTTTCACGTCTTTAATGCTCATCAATGCTGAGCGCTTGGTACCGAAATACAGCTTTGGTAGCGGCATCGACATATTGATATCGAGACAAACATCAATAATAACATCATGAGCTTTGGCAACTGTATTTAATACATCTACATGTTCAGGGCGATCAACCATCCAAATCATGGTTGCGCCCTGTTTGGTAAAATCAAAAGTTGCGGTAACGCTTACCATGTCCAAAGTTGGATAAGCGCAGAGAATATTATCAAAGCCATTTTCTAACAGATACACGGATTCGTCGGCCGCATAAGACATCAGCCCGATAAAATGCGGAGACTTGTCTTTAATGTAGTGTAGAACATCGATAGAACGGATAGATTTGGTCGCCAAGCGCAGTTGCACGGCCTTAGTTTTTTGATTGACCAGTGTTATATTATGATCGAGCGCGTCCATATCGAGCCACGCACTCGGAGCTTTCGGCGGAATAATGTGGGCAAAATTCATTTTACCTTCCTTGTAACGACTCTAGATACGACCTTGTATTTCTTATAATACTGTCATTATGCCTCTAAAAAAGAGGATAAGTTAGCATAACAGTTTGAACCTAGAGCGTAGCCCATTCAAGCGCCATATTTATAAAAAATAGACATTTGTTAGTCTTAAAATTAAGTTTAGCGACGAAGACCTTCGAGCAAAAACTCTACATAAAAGTAGAATTATTTATAATTTTAAGCATAAACATAACTCTGATGCCCTCACTTTTTAAACTAAAAAAGTACAAACACCAACTAGTCTCAAATTGAAATCATGATAAAATAATGCAAACAGTCCTTTGACTGTTTTTTGTTTTTTATAGCTACTAAATGAAGCACTTACGGCTCAATCTGATAATAGCTCGTCCAATTATTGCTCGTCTAGGAGTCCTACGATTCCGCTTTATCTTTCTACTTTTAGCAGGTGGCGATAGACAATGAGCAATGAATACCAATTTAAACCGCACGAACAACCCTTTATGGTGGGTTCTCCCGCCACTCCCGATCATCCTACACGCCGTAAAGTATTTTATCTATTGATTGGTATTTTTATTGGCATCACCGCCAGCTTTCAAAATGGTTTATTGGTAGCGAATCTGACCTAAATCCAAGGTGAAATGGGCTTGACACCAGTCGAAGGTGGCTGGATATCGGTCGCCTATAATATGACCAATGCTTGTATCACCGTGCTGCTATACAAAATCCGTCAGCAATTTGGTATGGCGCTCTTTAGCAAAATCACCCTGTTCTCACTGTTGGCGGCCACCAGTTTACAATGGTTGGTCAGTAGTCATTTATTGGACACCAGCGCTATTATCATTGAGCCTTATTATCTAGAAATCATTGCCCGCGGCTTAAGTGGCATGGTTGCTAGTGCTATGACCGTATTGGCTATTTTTTATTGCCTACAGGGGATGCCAACCGCCAAACGCATTAGCGGTCTGATTTTGGGGTTTGGCTTAGTACAGTTTGGCATTCCTCTATCGAGGATTATCTCTCCATACCTCGCTGTCGACGGTCAGCTTGAAACGCTATTTTTGTTTGAATTGGGCTTAACCTTAATTTGCTTTGCCCTGATTAATATCTTAGAGCTACCACCTGGCAATACCGAAAAAGTATTCGAAAAACTGGATTTTTTAAGCTTTGCGTTTTTTGCTAGTGGGCTTGCAGCGTTGGCAGTATTTTTGGTACAAGGCCGTATCCAGTGGTGGACGACGCCTTGGCTGAGCTATCCGCTCATCATTGCAGTGGTGACAATTAGCATCGCCTTATGGATTGAAACGCACCGTAAAAATCCAATGTTACAAGTGCGCTGGATGCGTAGCCGCAATATCATTGCTTTTACGATCACAGGTGCGGTGATGCGTATTTTATTGTCTGAGCAAAATGTCGGCGCGGCAGGTTTACTGGCCAACTTGGGCTACGGTAATGATCAGCTGATCACTTTTTATGCGGTGATACTTGCCGCTAGCATCTTGGCATTATCCATCAGTATTTTTAGTACCAATGCGCTGGATTTACGCCGTCCAGTCATTTTTGCCGTTGCGCTAATTGCTGTTGGCGCTTGGCTAGATACGGGCGTGTCGTTAAACTCTGCCCCTTATATGTTTTATGTCAGTCAATTTATGATTGCCTTTGCTGCTGTCTATTTTATGGGTCCGATGGTTTTTGAAGGCATGTTTCGTGCTATTGCTAATGGTCCTGCTTACATTATTAGTTTCTCAGTCATTTTTGGCATCTCACAGACCATTGGTGGACTTGCAGGCGCAGCAGCGATTCAAGCATTTACCACCATTCGTACACAGATGCACTACGCCGATATGGTCAGCTCGCTTAATTTAGGCGACCCGGTCTTGATCGCACAAGTCGCAGGCGCAGGTCGTATGTTATCTACCCAAATCACAGATGCCAATCAAGCGAACGCCGCTGCTATGGGACAAGTATTACAAGGTATTCAGCGCCAAGCGACTGTCGCCGCCTACGACGATTTGTTTTTTCTCATCGCCAGTATCGCAACCAGCACGACGGTGATTTTATTGATTAACTACTTGTATCATCGCTACCATAAACGTAATCCACTGGCTAAAGAGCTGGCGGCGATTGCAAAAATGCGGGAAGCAAAATAGCCCAATTAAAACATTTTCTTCATTTAAAAAATGGCGCTTAACCTAGTAACCCATACAAAAAACTTATGATAACTATTCAAACTTTAGGAGCGCGGCATGAGCCAAGAAAAATCTAATGAGCTTAACCAAAACCCTCAGATGCCACCTACCGCGCCAACCAAAGGCGCTGCTGCAAACCCTTTCAACGAGCAAGAAGATACGGCAAAACCTGTAGCCAGCCCTGCTGGCATGGATAAATCAGACAACGATAGGCTCGTAGATGGCGACAACCTTACCGATAATGATAGCCCTGTCGATAATAATGAGCCGCCTATGCCGCCAAAGGAGCCGATTCCTAGCCGCGATGGTTGGTCACCAAAGAAAAAATCCTATTTAAATCTAGGGATTTTAATTGCCTTGATTGTTATCGGTGTGGCCTTAATTTTGTATGCTTGGAAGCTGCCGCCCTTTACCCCAACGGTGCAGAAAACCAATAATGCTTTTGTTAAAGGACAAACCACCATCATCAGTCCGCAAGTATCTGGCTACGTGACTGAGGTGGCGGTTAAGGATTTTGCCCATGTTAAAGAAGGTGATTTATTAATCAAAATAGACGATCGTACTTTTAGGCAGCAGCTTGAGCAAGCGCAGGCAAACATTGAAATCGCTATGACCAATCGCGCTAGTAATGCGCAGGATACAGGAAGCAGCCAAGCGCAAATCGAAGCACGCGAAGCAGATTTGTATAGTGCTAACGTCAGTGTCGACAGTGCGCGTGAAGACGTTAAACGCTATCAAGGTTTAGACGCTATCGGCGCGGTATCAAAAGCAGAAGTGGCCCATATCAAAGCGCAACTTGCAAAAGCGCAGGCCAACGTGCAACAAGCAGAAGCAAACTTACAAGTTGCTCGTGAGGCGAGTAAAAAAACCAGCGGTAGCCGCTCATCTTTAGATGCAAATATCAAAAATACAGAAGCCGGTGCTAAGCAAGCTCAGATTAATTTAGACAATACCGTTATTAAAGCACCAGAATCTGGGCAGCTGAGTCAAATCAGTGTCAAAGAGGGACAGTATGTGAGCGCTGGTACGCAGCTGATGTATATCGTACCAAAAGGCGTATGGATTATTGCCAATTTCAAAGAAACGCAAGTGGCCAATATGCGTATCGGTGAGCCCGCCACCATTCATGTCGATGCCCTTGGCGGTGCTAAATTACGCGGTCATGTCAGTAACATCTCACCCGCAACCGGCAGCGAATTTAGTGCCGGCGTGGCCAACCCTGCGACGGGTAACTATATAAAAATTGCCCAGCGTGTTCCCGTTAGAATTGACTTGGCCCAAAACCAGCCTAACCTTGCGCAGTTACGTCCAGGTATGTCAGTGTCAGTGGATGTCGATACCAAAGCAAGAAATTAGTGCAAAAAATCAAACTATAGCAGATTCAATTTAAAAGTTTTACAGCGATACAGGAATGAATTTTGCGCAGCCTCTGTGAACACAGCAAGCAAGGAAAATTTATACCTGTATCGCCCCTGAATTTATAACAGTTTTACTTTTAATTGACTATAAAAAACAGCGCAAAAAAAGCCTCTTTAAACAACTGTCAAACCAGCTTTAAAGAAGCTTCTTTATTTGTAATAGATTGTCATTAAAACGATCAAGCTTACGGTAACAAACGTTTGGTAGTCCATTTTGCCGCGTCGCCCGTGCCAGTCTTGTCCTGCGTATAAACAATGCGGTCATGCATGCGATTGGCGCGGCCTTGCCAAAACTCGATGCTCTCAATCGTAATCTCATAGCCACCCCAAAATTCAGGGGTTGGCACTTGACGGTCTGCAGGATAGTCATTTTGCAACTGCTCAAACGTTTGTTCCATGACATCGCGATTGGCAACCTCGCCACTTTGCGGCTGGCTAACCCAAGCGCCCACTTGGCTATCATGCGGACGTTTTTGGAAATAGGCTGCAGATTTAGCAGCGTCTATTTTAGCAATGCTGCCGCTGATACGGATTTGACGCTCAAGCTTATGCCAAAAAAACAGGGCTTCGGCATTGGGGTTTTCAGCGATATCTTGCCCCTTGGCGCTTTTGTAATTGGTATAGAACACGATGCCTGTGTCAGTAATCTCGCGCAGCAAAACGATACGCACGCTTGGCTTATTGTCCGCGCCACAAGTCGCCAGGCTCATCGCATACGGTTCTTGCACTTCTGCTGCTATCGCTTCATTCATCCACGCGTGTAGCAGCTCAAATGGTGAATCAGGTACTGACTCTTGGTCGAGTTGCCCTTTCTCATACGATAAGCGCTGATCGGTAAAATCCATACTCATGATTGTTTCTCGCTAACTTTCGAATATTATTAATATAAGTCTATTTAACCAAGACGTTTAGCCTAACACTGTTTTGATTTTATCGGCCAAATCATTGGCCATCACATCGCATTCTATCTCATCGTCCGACTCAACCATCACCCGAATCATCGGCTCTGTACCTGACTGACGGATAAGCAGGCGACCACGACCTTCTAAAGTAGCGCGCGCTTTATCAAAAGCTGCGACCAGCTCTTCATGCTCAAATGGGTCTTGCATTTGCGATAAGCGCACATTGACCAGTTTTTGTGGTAACACTTCAAAGCCTTCGGTCAAATCGCTAAGTGCCTTACCGCGTGCTTGCATCACTGCCAGTACTTGCAAACCTGCGATAATGGCATCGCCGGTGCGGCTTTTATCCAAACATAAAATATGACCAGATGGCTCACCGCCCAATATCCAACCATTGGCTTCAAGCTCTTGCATGACGTAGCGATCGCCGACTTTTGCACGGGTAAACGCGATATCAGCGTCTTTTAACGCCAACTCTAAGCCCATGTTACTCATTAAGGTACCCACGACGCCTTCGGCTTTGGTTTGACCTTGGGTAGCGAGTACATACAAAATACCATCGCCATCGACCAGCTCACCGGCTTCATCGACCATCACGATACGGTCACCATCGCCATCTAAAGCAATACCGACATCGGCCTCATGTTCAAGTACCGCTTTTTGCAGATTTTCAGGATGGGTTGAGCCGCAATTGGCATTAATATTAATGCCATCAGGTTTATTATTAATTGCGATAACATTGGCGCCAAGCTCACGCATAACACGCGGCGCAACACTATAACCAGCCCCATTGGCACAGTCGACGACAACGGTCAAATGATCTAAGTCGTATTGATAAGGGAAGCTACCTTTACAAAATTCGATATAGCGCCCTTTCGCATCATTAATACGATTGTTTTTGCCCAGTTGCGCCGGATCGAGAATTGGCATGATGGCGTTATTAGCAGAATTTGAGGCATGCATAATTGCGGTCAATTTATCATTGATTGCGCTTTGCATCTCATCGGTCAGTTTTTTGCCATCAGCTGAAAAGAATTTAATACCGTTATCAAAATAAGGATTGTGTGAGGCTGAAATGACCACACCAGCATCGGCATTAAAGCTGCGGGTCAGATGCGCGATAGCTGGCGTTGGTAGCGGCCCTAACATATGGACGTCGACACCAGCAGCGTTAAAGCCAGCTTGCAGCGCCCCTTCAATCACATAGCCAGACAGACGCGTGTCTTTACCTATCACCACACTAGGTTTGCGCGCAGGATTATTATTATTTTCTATCAGCACCAACCCCGTCACATAACCTAACTTCAAAATAAAATCAGGGGTAATCGGTAACTCACCAAATTTGCCGCGAATACCATCAGTGCCAAAGTAACTCATTATTATTATTCCTCAATTTTATAAAGTAAAAAATCAAACGGGCGCGCAGACTGTCATTGTTTTAAAAGAAGATTATTTATAGAAATCGCTTTTTTTAAAAACAACGCTTTTGAAACGGTCTGCTGCTATAAATTTTCTTTTTTTGCTCTCTGTTTATGCGTCTTATTCTTTTTAAGGCTACTAAAAACCCACTCCAGCATTAGCGAAGTGTTTTTAAAACACATCAAGTATAAGCCTTAAACCGAAACAAGGCGTCTAAATAATAGATAGAAGAATCTAATTCTGTATTTTACAAAAAAAACAGCCAACAATAACAAAGCATTGTTGGCTGTTTGTATCTCGGTATCACGGCATCGCTACAGAGCCAACAACCTACACACAACTAGCGTTAAAAAATGATTAATCAACGCGATAGTTAGGCGCTTCTTTGGTAATTTGTACATCATGGACATGAGATTCTTTCATACCCGCTGAAGTGACTTTGACAAACTGCGGCTTCGTGCGCATCTCTTCAATGGTCGCACAACCAGTATAACCCATCGATGAACGTAGGCCACCCATCATCTGATTGACAATACCAGAAACTGGGCCTTTATAAGGGACACGGCCTTCGATACCTTCTGGCACCAACTTTTCTACGCCGTCTTTGGCGTCTTGGAAATAGCGATCCGACGAGCCATTTTGACCTGACATCGCACCCAAGCTACCCATACCGCGATAGGCTTTATAGTAACGGCCTTGGAACAGCTCAACCTCACCTGGCGCTTCTTCGGTACCTGCCATTAATGAACCAACCATGATGCACGATGCGCCAGCAGCGATGGCTTTTGCCATATCGCCTGAATAGCGGATACCGCCATCAGCAATCAGTGGAATACTGTCTTTTAGTGCGCTTGCAACACTATCGATTGCCGAGATTTGTGGCATACCAACGCCAGCGATGATACGCGTGGTACAGATAGACCCAGGGCCAATACCTACTTTAACGGCATCTGCACCAGCGTCACGTAATGCCAAAGCAGCATCACCAGTGGCAATATTACCACCGATTACCTGAACGTTTGGATAGTGCTTTTTAATCCAAGAAACTTTATCGATCACGCCTTTTGAATGACCATGGGCGGTATCAACAACGATAATATCGACATCGGCAGCAATCAAAGCCTCGACACGTGCTTGGGTATCCGCGCCAGTACCAACAGCGGCGCCAACCCGCAAGCGACCGTGGCCATCTTTACAAGCATTAGGATTGTTTTCTGCTTTGGAGAAATCATTGACCGTAATCAAACCACGTAAACGAAAGTCATCATTAATCACAATCACTTTTTCGATACGGTGCTCATGAAGAAGTTTTTTGATATTCTCATTGCTCTCACCTTCTTTAACGGTGACGAGCTGATCTTTTGGCGTCATGATATGACTGACTGGTAAGGATAAATTGGTCTCAAAACGCCAGTCACGGTGGGTGACGATACCAATGACTTTATCAGTACCCTTCTCAACCACAGGCACCCCTGAGATATTGTTATCTTGGGTCAATCTTAGTAGCTCACCAATCGTCATCTCTGGATGCACGGTGATGGGATCGACAACCGTACCTGCTTCGAATTTTTTCACGCGGCGTACTTGCATGGCCTGCTTATCGATATCCATGCTCTTGTGCAAAATACCCAAGCCACCAAGCTGCGCCATAGTGATGGCCATCTCAGATTCAGTGACGGTATCCATTGCAGCCGAAATCATCGGTAAGTTTAAAGTGATATTTTTGGTTAGGCGGGTCGTTAAATCAGCAGCTTTTGGTAGGATTTCAGAATAAGCTGGTAATAATAAAACGTCATCAAAGGTTAAGGCTTCATCGACAATTCGCAACATACAGACCCCTAGTGGTGGTTATTTTGATGGGTGGGCAATGCAGTATCACGTCGATAAACGAGCGTTTTGTCAAAATCAATACGCCAACATAAAGCGGCTAGAATTGTGAAAAAACCATGAGGAACAAACCTTAAATACGGATATCGCTCGGCATGTTATCTGTTTACCAGCGGTAATAAAATGCTTAGAAAAGTAGAGTTGCTAATACAGCACTTTTGAACACCCTAACATCTGATTACCCGACGCTTAATAACTGAATTATCCCTTAAAAATAACGCCATATTATAACAAATAAAGCAAGCCTTCGCATAACATATTTGTCAGCTTATTTTGCCATACTCTTATATCGTTACTATGCTTCTGTTTTAACGATGAAACGTTCCGCTGGCAGATAATCCTTTTGTTCGCTATATAAGTAGCTTAGCATCTGCTCGCGTACTTCACATTCGAGCAACCAAGCATTGAGCGGGCTATCGGACGCTTGGCTACAACGCAGCTTAATGGTGGTTTCTGTTACCGATACCGTATACATCTCAGGCTCGGTGTCACTATCCCATAGCTCACTGTCTTTGACCAGCTCAATATATTTTTGCCGAATGGCTTCGATATCAGCGCCATAATCGACATATAAATAAATCACTGAGATTTGATGCGACTCAGTATGCGACCAGTTCTCGACAATCTCAGTGATAAAATGCCGCATCGGCACAATCAAGCGGCGCTCATCCCAGGTTTTGAGCACCGCATAGGTGTAACCCAAATCCTCAATCGTGCACCACTCGCCTTCCATCATCACCGTATCGCCGATACGCACAGGCTGGGTAATCGCAACTTGCATCCCTGCGATAATATTTCCCAAAATAGGCTGGGCGGCAATACCTATCACCGCACCCGCAATCCCTGCCGAGGTGAGTAAGGTTTTACCCAAACCATCAATATTGGTGAACTCACTCAGTCCTATCCAAATACCGCCTAAAATCATCACAAAGATAAAGACGCGGCGAAAAATAGACACATAGGTGCGGCGACTGCGGCCTTTATCAAACTGCGCTTCGCTCAAATTTTCGATTTGCAAATCTTTATAACGATTGGCAAAGAAATTAATGGCGCGTGTACCCAGCCACATAGCGCTTAGCACCAGCCCAATCCAAATAATGGGACGTGTCGATGAGGCAAGCGCATCTAAGTAAGGAAAACCGCCCGATACCAAGGTATAAACCGCGGAAAAACTGATGGTAAACGTCAAAGGCACGGTCAGCTTATTGACCAAGTCCTCGACGCCGTTATGATGAATGGTGGCGAGCCGATTGCCCTCTTTGTCTAAAACGTACCAATTGAGCAGTTTACCAGCGGCTTTACTGAGCAACCAACCAGCACCCATGGTAAAGAAAAAGAACAAAAATAACGCGATAAATTCCCAAATGGCAATGCCAAAGACTTTTAATTTGGTCCAGTCGGGCAAATAACGCTCAAACTTGGCAGGCTGATATTGCTCATACAGCTTATTGATATTAGCCACCGTTTGCGCGGAAAACACCCAAAAAGGCGGACTGTCATCAATGCGTACACGCTCAAGATGCAGCGGTACACGGCGATCTCGATAGTCGATATAACCCAATTGGATTGAGCGCCGAGGAATGCCTTGGATACTATTATTACTACCAAGTGGCGGTTCAATCAAACCATCAGGACGGTCGGGCAACTTATCAAACGCGTACAGCTTTTTTTCCATCAATAAAAAATCGAGCTGTTTGGCAAGCTCCATTGCTTGGTTACGCTGCAACTCCTCGTCAATCAAGTTCATATTGAGCGCATAAGCAGCCAAATCATACTGCTGCTTAATAACCGCTGATTGAAAAAACTCTAACGTTGCCAGCGGTGTCGATAAATTCGGTGGCTCAGATAGTGGCGGCAAACCGACATTGAGCTTATTTAAGGCATAATAACTTTCGTTATAATCGCCCGTTAGACCAGAGTCACCTTGCAATATCCCTGCTTGCTGTTCGGTTTTTTTCTCAAACGGACTAATGACTTCCTGGGCAATCGCAGAAACACTGACGCCCTCTTTTTTGAGCTTATCAATCCGTTGTGATGCATAATCAACGATATTTTCTGGCGCCTCGCTGATTGGCACAGTTGTTTCGGTTTGTTTGTCAGTCGTTGAACTGTTAGCGGCATAAGCAGGCAAATAAACAACACTTAAAATAATAACGGAAATACTGAATATAAAGTGAAGTATGTTTACATGCCTCGCGGTCAATTTATAACTACCTTTAAGAGTATCTAGACTCTTACAACCAAAAATATTAACGTCGCCCCTATTGTCCATGTACGAAGCTTGGATATTTTTAGCAATCAAAGACTGAGAGGAATGTTTCATACGTTAAGGTTCTAGGCTGATTAATGAAATGATTTAGTAAAGTTAAATATCAATTTTGACTATAAGATAAAGCTAATGCACTGAACCAAAAAAAGCCAGCATAAAGCTGACTTAATTTGAGGGTAAAATGTTAATTGATACAATTGCTTATAGCAAGAATACAATTTAAGCACGGCGCCAAGTCGTACCCGCACGGCTATCTTCAAGCTCAATTCCCGCCTCTTTTAACTGCTCACGTATCTCATCAGCACGGGCAAAGTTTTTATTGGTTTTGGCATCGGCACGCTCGGTAATTAATCCATCGATAGCGTCATCGGACAAACCGTCTGCTTGCGCCTCACCCACGACCGCTTGCAAAAACTGCTGTGCCGGCAGCTGCAATATATTTAATGTCTGCGCCAAAGCTTTTAGTTGCTGCGCTAACTGCCATGCAGCCTCTGCATCTTCGCCTTTGAGCGCTTTATTAATATCACGTGCCAGCCCGAACAATACGCTAATAGCCGTTGAGCTATTAAAATCATCATTCATGGCCTTGATAAAATCTTGTCCGGCGGCACTTTCATAAGCAGAGTTGGTGAGCGCATCATCGATGACAAGCTCTTGCCCTTTTTGTCGTTCGGCAGCTTTTAATGCTTGATATAATCTGCTTAGGCTATTGTGCGCTTCATCTAAGGCTTTGTCTGAGAAGTTGACTTGGCTGCGATAGTGACTTGATAACAAGAAAAAGCGCACTGTTTCAGAATGATACTTGGCAATCACATCGCGAATAGTAAAGAAGTTATTTAGCGATTTGGACATCTTTTCGCCATCGACATTGATAAAACCAACATGCATCCAATTACGTGCGTACTCGCAGCCCGTCGCTGCTTCTGATTGCGCTATCTCGTTTTCATGATGCGGAAATTGTAAGTCATGCCCGCCGCCGTGAATATCAAAAGTATCACCAAGGCATTTGGTCGACATCGCCGAGCATTCGATATGCCAGCCTGGACGCCCTTGACCCCATGGTGATGCCCATTGTGGCTCGCCAAGTTTTGCCGCTTTCCACAATACAAAGTCAAACGGATTGCGCTTGTCATTTTCGACATCAACGCGCGAGCCCGCCTGCATATCGTCCAAATTGCGTTTAGATAATTTGCCATAATCAGGGAAGCTATCGACCGCATAATAGACGTCGCCATTATCGCCCGCATAAGCATAGTCATTGCTGACCAAATTGCCAATCATCTGCTGCATCTCATCGATATAATCGGTTGCACGTGGCTCAGCATTGGGCGCTAAGCAGCCAAGGGCCGCAAAATCTTCATGCATCGCGGTGATAAAACGCTGCGTTAATGCGCCAATCTTTTCGCCGTTTTCGGCTGCGCGAGTGATGATTTTGTCATCAATATCGGTGATATTACGCACATAATTGACGTCATAACCCAATTGTTTCAGCCAGCGCACCGCCATATCAAAGGCAACTACCACTCGCGCATGACCAATATGACAATAATCGTAGACCGTCATCCCGCACACATACATGCCGACTTTGCCCGCAACCAGCGGCTTAAATACCTGCTTGCGTCCGTTAAGTGAATCATAAATGGCAAGCTGAGACATCGCATCTGCAAGAGGTGTGGTCATAGTAAAAAAGCCTTGTGATGAAGAAAATAAGAGTGAAACGAGAATATTCTTACTGCACACTTAAACAAGGAAAACGCTTATTTATAACCGTATTTAGCGTCATTATTATTTTTGAAAAAGCAGCAGTATAAAACTTAACCCATTATCTTAGCGAAAATGCTCGTAAAATACTACAATGAGCGCACAACTAACATTTGCAATGCTAAAAAATACTGACTTTTTAACAAACACTGACCTTGAAGGATAAAACATGGGCAATCGTTTAAGCAAAATATATACACGTACCGGCGATGACGGCACCACGGGCATGGCAGATGGCAGCCGCGTGAGTAAAGCGGACACTTTATTTAACGTCATGGGTGATGTTGATGAGCTTAACTCACATATTGGTTTGGTACGCGCGCAGTTGGCACAAATGACGACTGACGCGACTCAAAAAGCAGATTTTGCCCAAGCATTAGTGATTATTCAGCATCTGCTCTTTAATATTGGTGGCGAGCTTGCCATGCCAGAATATGAAGGCGTGAGCGCTGCCCATATCGACTGGTTAGAGCGGCAAATTGACGCGATGAATAGCACTTTGCCAGCGCTAAAAGATTTTATCTTGCCGACGGGCTCAGTGCTTGTCAGCCAATTGCATGTCGCCCGCACCGTCTGTCGCCGAGCTGAGCGTCAAGCGGTGCTCTTGCAGCAGCAGCGCTCCGAGGCGATTCGTCCGACAGCGGTTAGCTTTATCAACCGCTTGTCTGATTGGCTGTTTGTCGCTGCGCGTTTTTGTACCGACCCTGAGCAAGTTTCTGAAGTGCTATGGGACAGTCAAGTATTACAAAAATTCGCTGAAAATAAATAGTTTAACTTTTATTGACCTTCAAAAATTTACCGCTAAGAATCCATTCAAGCAAGCAAAAAGCCCGCGACTCACGATAGTTGCGGACTTTTGAACTTCAAACGCTAGGCTTAAACAGCATCTACTGACACTTTATCAATAAACTGAGAGGTTATTAATAAGTTGCGTCTTTATCTTCGATAATCACCATATCGATACTGTCATCTTTAGGGACCGACTTAGGTGTGGCTGAAGTCGCAGGCGCTGTAGTACTAGGCGTTATGGCAGCTTGGTTATTGCTTTGATTATCCTGATTACTCGTGTTCTGGCTGCTGTTTTGACTGCTGCTATTTTGATTGATAGTCGGTGGCGTCACTGGCTCAGCTGGACGCACAGGGGCCGCTGGCGTTACTGGTCTTGGTTGGGACGTTTGGTTTTCGCTATTATTTTGTGCCGCTTGACGGCGGCGTTCGGCTGCTTGCGCGGCACGCTGCTCTTCTAGCGCTGTCTGAAAGGCTGAGCCTGCCACCACTTCTGATACCACGGTCAGCAGTGCTGGCTGCCCGGCGATACGCGTACGTACTTGGCCACTTTGCGTACCAACGACATAAGTAAAGGCATCGTCAACGAGCATGTTGTTATTGATACGGATATTATCATTGGCTAGGCGTGATTGTAAGCTTGGCTGATTGTTAGCGGCTTGTAGCTGGCTGGCTTGGTATAAGTCTTCACTTGGCAGAGTCATGCTGACACTCGCCTGACAGGTGGTCATACCATTATCATTTGTGGCTTGTAATACCGCAGCGTTTTGCACATCGATGACGATACCATTGGTTTTACCACTGACAACGCCACCATTTAAAGCAATTTCGGCATCGTTAGCGTAACTTGCTGCCAAGGTTTGCGCTTGTTGATTGAGCGTATTTTTTAAAGCTGATTTGAGGCGATCTTGTACCATTGGATCATCACAACTTACCGCTGTAGCAGCCGCGTTTTCGTTAGTGGCGGTCTCTTCGGTTAGCTCGGCAGTTTTTGTGGTCTCTTCTTTTTCTGAGCGGTTACAGCCTGTGAGTACCAAACTACAGGCGATACCAATACCAACAACCTTATACCACTTACTCAAACTCTTATTTGCTACGCTCATCTTTTTTTGCTCCAATTTCCTGATTCGTACCGCTACTGACGGTCAGTTTTTTAACATTCAAAAACTTACATGCGCATCATCACATTTAAATGGTAACGACGGTATAGTAAAGATTGCCATGCAAGTTTTGAAAACCACGTTATTATACGGCGTTTGATTTAAATGGTCATCAGTGTAGCCTATTGATGTACAAATAACGTCCAACATTGTGTACAAAACCTTGCTTTGGTTGCAAAAAAGCTACAAAGACATATTTTATATCGTAGCTACAGCTCATAAGTACCCTATCTAAGTAATGCTTCTGTTCTTAGATAAATATTTTTAGATAAATATTTTATTAGATCCCATTTTGCAGAGACGATATGATAGCGATAAGAATTTTTGATAGCTATTAATAATGATAAATTTTAAAAACACGCTTTTATTAGGCCATCGCGGCGCACGCGGTGAAGCGCTAGAAAACACCTTAGCAGGCTTTAAACTGGCGCAGAATCTACAAAGCGCAGGGTTGATAGGCGTTGAATTTGATGTGCAATTAAGCGCCGATGGTCACTTGCTGGTCTTTCACGATGACAACCTACAACGCATGTGCGCCCAGCAATCTTGCATTGACCAGTTGAGTCTCGCCGAGATTGGGCGCTATTTGCAGTCCGGTCATCAGATTACGCCCTTAGCCGAAATAGCCTCTGTACTAACAGGTTTTGGCTATATTGAGCTGGAAATTAAGACGCATGAGCGCACCGATTACAGTAAATTAGTCAAGGCATTAATGCACGATTTAACCGACAGTCCGCTTGCCAGCTTGCCTATAGCGCTGACCAGCTTTGATGTCGAATTACACGCAAGGCTGCAACGCAATAAAACCTTACAACATATTCCGCGTGGCTTACTGATTCGCACCCCTAAAACTTTGCTAAGCGCACCGCAAACTGCCCTGCAACTTGGCTGTGTCCAGCTAGGCATTCACTACCCGCTGCTGACTCAAGCAGTCATTAAACACTGCCATCGTTATCACTTACCAGTCAGTGCGTGGACCGTTAATGACAGTGAGACGGTTAAACAGCTTATTACGTGGCAAGTCGATGTCATCATCACCGATTATCCAACCTATTTTCTCACGCGTTAAGCCAGTAAACCTCTCATTCCTCTTTCTCTTTATATCCAAAAATCTTGTTTGAAATACGCTTTAAAAAGCCAGCTAATTAATTGGCTCGATAGTCATTTATATATTTTTATCGCATACATATTTATCTTTTTACTTACATTTTCACTTAATTGCTGATAAGTAAGGGGTTATTTGGGTTAATCCCTACCATAACTCCTACAAGTTATTGTTATTTAGTAATATTTTTCTAGTGTATGACTGTTCACTTTACTAGTCTTTTAGGGTAATATGGAGGCTGAAATTAATATCATTAGGAATATTACATGATAGCTAAAAAAGTAATAGGCTTACCACTTAAGGGCTTGCGTTTTGCCATGAAGTCGGGTGATGCGCTTATACAGCATGCTGGCACTCAGGCGCTGCGCGTGAAGACGTGGCTTGATACTGGCAAAAGCAAAACTGATGAGGCTGCCGATACGCAGTTTGCGACGACTAGCGGTTATAAAGATGCCAATGCAGTCGCTAACTATGAGGGTATCGATCCGCTTGAGCTTGAATTTCAAAAATCGCCAATCAATCTGGTTCCAGCGATTTTTCTGATTGCAACACCTATTGCTGCTGCGGTTATTACCCCTTGGTACTTACTGACCCATCAAGTTAGTGCGCCAGTTTGGGGCGTGTTTGGGGCTTTTATGGTGTGGACCGGAATTAGTATTACCGCAGGCTATCACCGCCTATTGTCGCATCGTGCCTATAAAGCGCATCCCTTGGTAAAAAACTTCCTATTACTTGGCTCAACCCTTGCGGTTCAAGGCTCTGCTTTTGACTGGGTATCAGGCCATCGTACGCATCACCGTTATGTTGATGATCGCATGGAAGATCCTTATTCAGCAAAACGCGGTTTTTGGTTCAGTCATATTGGCTGGATGTTACGCAATTATCCTAGCGGTAAGTTTGATTATAAAAACATTCCTGATTTGACCAAAGATAAAGTGCTACAAATTCAGCATAAATACTATGGTTTATGGGTAATCGCTACCAACGTGGCGATGGTTGCGGCAGTTGGTTGGTTAATCGGTGACGTTTGGGGCACGCTCGTATTGGCAGGTCTACTGCGCTTGGTACTGACCCACCACTTTACCTTCTTTATCAACTCGCTATGCCACATGTTTGGTACGCGTCCTTATACCGATACCAATACGGCGCGTGATAACTTCTTCCTCGCTATTTTTACGTGGGGTGAAGGTTATCATAACTATCATCACTTCTTCCAATACGACTATCGTAATGGCGTGAAATGGTGGCAATATGATCCAACTAAATGGTTGATTGCTGGTTTATCTAAACTTGGCCTAACGAGCGACTTACGTACCGTTGATGACACCACCATCAAGCATGCTGAAGTGCAAATGCAGTTCAAAAAAGCCCAGCAGCAGATTGATAATGCTACCGCAAACGGACTTGATATTCCGCATGCGATGAAGAGCTTCCAAGATCGTATCAAGTTTGAATACGAAGCTTTTATGCAAACGGTCGAAGAATGGCAAGCGCTAAAAGCCAAAACCATTGAGCTAAAAAAGACCGAATTTGCCGATCGCTTGCATGAAGTTGAAGAGTTCCTAAAACACGACTATGCTAAAGTTCAGCAAAAGATACTCGCGCATAATAGCAATCTAAAAACGGCGTTTCGCTCTATCGGTCAAAGCCCAAAAGCGGCGTAAGCCTTTATAGATTTATTGTCGTAGTTTTTATTGTACGTTTCTCCTGCCCTCTATCTATAAAGATAGGGGGTTTTTTTCGGCCATGAGTTGTGCGCTACCCGTTTACGCACTTATTATTTTTATCCGCTCACTGTTTATACAGCAATTACAAGAGATGGACAGAGTGAAACGCGGCATTATTAAGGCTATGCTATAGTAAGTTTATTACTCTCTTTACACGCTTTCATTACTCGCTTTTAACCTTAAGTTTTTATATTAAAAATACATACCTCTATATTGGAACGCACCTATGCGCTATCAAAATACTTACGTCACATTAGATACTCGCCTTTATCATGAACAGCAGCCGACACCGCTTGATAATCCGCGCGCTGGTCACTTTAACACCGAAGTTGCCAAGCAATTAGGCTGGCTTGATGACGATGAGCTAATGGCGCGTTGGGTTGAAATATTAGGGGGTCAATACGTGCCAGCTAAGTTTCGACCGCTGTCCATGGCCTATGCTGGTCACCAGTTCGGACAGTGGGCCGGACAATTGGGTGACGGACGCGGTTTACTGATGGCGCAAGTGCTCGATAACAATGATAAATTGCAAGATTTGCATTTAAAGGGCATTGGTTTAACGCCCTACTCACGCATGGGTGATGGGCGGGCGGTGCTGCGCAGCACCATTCGCGAGTATTTATGTGGTCATGCGCTGACCCAGCTTGGCATACCTTCGTCCAATGCTTTAGGATTTGTGGTATCAGATACTAAAGTTCGCCGTGAGCGTATGGAAGCAGGCGCGGCATTGATGCGCGTCGCTGACAGTCACATTCGCCTCGGTCATGTTGAGTGGATTGCAAGCTTTGCGCCCGACCTGCTTGGTGAGTTTACCGACTATATGATTGATACTTACTATCCAGAATGCCGTGATAGGGAGACGCCAGTCTTGGCATTTTTACAGGCGGTGGTTGAGCGAACCGCACGTATGATTGCTGACTGGCAATTGATTGGCTTTGCCCATGGCGTTATGAATACAGATAATTTGTCGATAACGGGCAGCACTTTAGACTTTGGGCCGTTTGGTTTTATGGAGCGTTTTAATCCTGCGTGGATTAATAATCACTCTGATTATACTGGCCGTTATACCTATCAAAACCAACCTGCCATCGGTCATTGGAACTTAAATATTTGGCTACCGCACTTTATGCGCTTGGACGGCGTAACACGCGAAACCTTGGCTGATTGCCTAGCGCCCTACGAAGCCACCTTTATGCAGCATTATCAGCAAGGTCTGTGCCGCAAGCTGGGATTACCGCATAGCAAAGAGAGTTTGGAGCTTGCTTTTGAGTGGTTAAGTTTGCTAGAAGATAATTTACTCGATTATACCAATAGCTTTCGCGCGCTATTGGGTTTGGTCACGCCAAATGAATATCCGTATGAGCAAGAATTGCTGGCAAAAATGACTGCTGAGTTTAATAATGAGGCACAGCACGTTTGGCAACAATGGTCAATAAGGTATTTAGCAGCGTTAGAGCCGTTAGCTGGCGAAGCCTCTATTGAGCAAATGCGCAGCAATAATCCAGTTTATGTGCTGCGTAATAGTGTGGCACAGCGCGCGATTACGGCGGCGGAACAAGGGCAGTTTGATGAGTTAAATCGCGTCTTTGATTTACTTGACAATCCTTACAACGTCCAAGACATCGCCACTGAGCTTGATACCACACCGCCTGCGCCCCACGCGCCACAGCTGCCAATTAGTTGCTCGTCTTAATAACTCGACACTGTGTAATGTTTTGAAACATTGTGCAATTAAGGTTGATATTCCACTGTATTTTTTGCCATTATCAACCAACGAAATAATGAATATCATTTTATCGTATTGTTCGCACGATTGCGCCGAGTTGACTAGGCAGTGAAATGCCAATAGTGCTAGAATACCAATTTCTGCAAGACTGCTATTTTTACGCTGATGTCTAGTCGCCGATCACGACCGTTTTAGTATAAATGTACCCTCAATATCATGTTTTGTGCTTTTGAGGCGTAGACGTTGGTTTTTATCACCATTTACTTTATTCCAATTATTCCAACCATGGCAATTATTATGAATGACGATATCACTTTGAATACGGATACCCCTGTTACGGAAAAAGAGCAGTTTGAACAATCTGCTTTACATTACCATGAGTTTCCACGCCCTGGTAAAATCTCAGTTACACCGATCAAGCAATTGGCCAACCAACGTGATTTGGCACTTGCTTACTCTCCTGGGGTTGCAATACCTTGTCTTGAGATTCAAAGAGATCCAGCGTTAGCGGCTAAATATACTGCTCGTAGCAACTTGGTTGGCGTGATAACCAACGGTACTGCGGTGCTTGGTTTAGGGAATATTGGTCCATTGGCCTCTAAGCCTGTGATGGAAGGTAAAGGGGTTTTATTTAAAAAGTTCGCTGGTATCGACGTTTTTGATATTGAAATTGCCCAAAATGATCCAGACAAGTTCATCGAAGCCGTCGCCTCGCTTGAGCCTACTTTTGGTGGTATTAACCTTGAAGACATCAAAGCCCCAGAATGTTTCAAAATCGAGCGCGAATTGCGTGAGCGCATGAACATTCCGGTATTCCATGATGACCAGCACGGTACCTCAATCATTGTTGCCGCAGCGATGCTAAACGCTTTACTTATCACGGGCAAAAAAATCGAAGAGATTAAAGTGGTCTGCTCTGGCGCAGGTGCGGCAGCTATATCTTGCTTGGATATCATTTGTGCGCTTGGCGTAGATAAAAACAATATCTTTGTATCAGACTCACGCGGTATCATCACCACCAGCCGTGAAAACCTTGATGAAACCAAACAGCGTTATGCGCGCAATACTACTGCCACTACCATCGAAGAAGTGATGGATGATGTCGATATGTTCTTAGGCCTATCTATGCCTGGCACATTGACTGAAGACATGGTGCGCCGTATGGCAAAAGACCCAATCGTCTTTGCCCTTGCCAACCCAACGCCTGAAATCATGCCAGAAGTAGCGCACGCCGTACGTCCAGATGTTATCATGGCAACCGGTCGCTCAGACTATCCAAACCAAGTAAATAACGCCTTATGTTTTCCTTATATCTTCCGCGGTGCACTTGATGTTGGGGCAACAGCGGTTAATGAAGAGATGAAAATCGCTTGCGTAAAAGCCATCGCGGCTATGGCGCATGTTGAAGCGACACCAATGAATAACGTGAAAAACGTTGAGAGTACGCCAAGCTTTGGCCGTGATTACCTTATCCCAGGCCCTCTTGAGCCAAACCTAATCATCGAAATCGCCTCTGCGGTTGCCAAAGCGGCGATGGATTCTGGCGTAGCAACCCTACCTATCTCTGATATGAAAGCCTATCGTCAACGCTTGTCTGAGTTTGTTTATAACTCAGCGTTCGTGATGAAGCCTATCTTTGCCCGCGCGAAAGCCGATCCTAAACGCATTGTTTACTGTGAAGGCGAAGACCGCAACGTACTGCTTGCCGTACAAGTGGTCGTTGATGAGCAATTGGCGCATCCAATCTTGGTTGGTCGCCCTGCCATCATTGAAAAGAACATTGAAAGATTGGCGCTGCGTCTAAAAGATGGCGAAAACATCACCATTATTAATCAAGACGATGATCCACGCTATAAAGACTACTGGCAAGGCTACTACGAGAAAAATAAACGTAATGGTGTCAGTATTGAGCTTGCGCGCCGTGATGTCCGCCGTAAGACTTCTTTAATCGGTGCCCTACTGGTTGAAAACGGTGATGCTGATGGCATGATTTGTGGTACTTTTAGCTACTATCATCTGCATTTAAAATACGTTAGCCGAGTTATCGACAAAAAAGCAGGCGTCAGCGATTTTTATGCGATGAACGCGGTATTGATGCAAGATCGTAATATCTTTATTGCCGACACTTACATCCATGAAGACCCAACGGCTGAGCAGTTGGCTGAAATGACGGTACTTGCAGCCGATCAGTTACGTCGCTTTAATATTACGCCGCGTGTGGCTTTGGTTTCGCATTCAAACTTTGGTACCTCAGACCGCGAAAGCGCAGTAAAAATGCGTCGAGTGTATGAGCTACTGACAGAAATGAATGTGGACTTTGACTTCGACGGTGAGATGCAAGGGGATGCGGCACTTGATGAGCATATCCGTGCCAATGACTTACCATCAAGCAACCTAAAAGGCTCAGCAAACTTGCTTATCTTGCCGACGCTTGATGCGGCAAATATTGCTTTTAATCTGCTAAAAACGGCTACCAGCAGTGCGTCTATTGGTCCTATTTTGCTCGGCGCGAGCAAACCTGTGCATATCCTAACTCCATCAGCGACAGCACGCCGTGTTGTCAATATGACAGCGCTTGCAGTTACTGAAGCTCAAGACTTAGAAAGTGCGCAGCAGTAGGCGCTTATACAACCTAAAAGCGTAATCCTAAAACAGTCCTCTATCATTTATTTATCGAGGCCGTCTGTTATACTAAAACCAGTCAATGCTTATGAGCGTTGACTGGTTTTTTTTGAGTAGAAAAATGTAGTAAATGCTGGGTAATAACAAAGAGACTTTTATGCAAGTATATCTCGTTGGCGGCGCTGTTCGTGACCAATTATTGGGTCGTCCTATCAAAGACAAAGACTTTGTCGTCGTTGGCGCGACGGTCGAAGATATGCTGGATGCAGGGTTTCAGCAAGTGGGCGCAGACTTTCCAGTATTTTTGCATCCTGTTAGCCACGAAGAATATGCCTTAGCCCGTACTGAGCGTAAGCAAGGCTTAGGTTATCAAGGCTTTAGCGTGCACGCGAGCCCCGATGTAACACTGCGTGAAGACTTGCAGCGTCGTGATTTGACCATCAATGCGATGGCTATTGAAGTTAAAAACCTTACGGATGATACGCCGATAAGTGGCGACGTGATTGATTATTATGGCGGGTTGGATGACATTGAAAGTAAAACCTTACGTCATGTCTCCAGCGCGTTTAGTGAAGACCCGTTACGGGTACTACGCACTGCCCGCTTTTATGGGCGTTATTATGATTTGGGCTTTAGTATCGCCGATGAAACCTCACAATTAATGCGCAAGTTGGTGCGCTCAGGCGAGCTTGCGCATTTAAGTAGTGAGCGCATTTGGCAAGAATCGAGCCGTGCTATGATGCAAGTATCGCCGCAGGTGTATTGGCAACAGCTGTTTGAGATTGGGGCGTTGACGGAGTATTTTGCCCCGCTACAGCAAGTTTGGAACCATGCAAAATACGGTCAAATACGAGAGATTGTACAAACCGCATTATATTTCGCTGGTCAAATGCAATTAAATTTATCGCAGCGCTGGGCGTTATTAATGGCCAGTTTAAATACCGATTTTTTTACTTTAAACTCTACAGAAACTCTTTCGGTTAATATAGAGGCAGCGGTTAAAGGCATTAATGAGATGGGAAACAGTGCAAAAGTGCCAAAGGCACAGACTCAATTTGCCACTTTATTTGTGCAGCAAGCGCAAAAACTTAGTTGCATAGACCAGCTGAGCGCCGCTGAGAAAATCGATCTTATTCAAGCTTGCAGCGCTCATAAAGCGCCGGATAAACTCTCGCAGCTTTTGGTCACAAGCCATGTCTTAAAACTGGCGATACAGCACCGCCAAATGATGCTCGCCTTAAATAGCTTTCACGCCATTAGCATAGATAATATTGACCAGAATCTAAAAGGTCCAGCAATTGGCGAAGCACTACGACAATGTAGAATTGAACACTTACAAGCACAACCTGTCTTGTAAACAAGTTCTTTCAACCAGCAATTTACATAATAAAAATACCTGTAAGATGAACCAAGAATTTAGCTTAAACCAACCAAAAGATTCTAATACCTCAGCGCCCGTAATGCTAATTACCGGTGGTGCTAAGCGTATCGGTGCGGCTATTGTTCGTGCCGCCCATGCGCAAGGCTACCGTGTCATTATCCATTGTCATAATAGTGAGCAAGAAGCCAATGCCCTAGCCGATACGCTGAATAACAGTCGTCCTGATAGCGCGGTCGTCATCCTTGCAGATTTGGCAGCTGTCAATAATAACGAAACGCTACAGCAATTTACTCAAAATATTATCCAAACATTCGGGCAACTCGATGTCCTAGTACATAACGCCTCTCGCTTTTATCCAAGTCCGCTTGGTGATATAAATCTTGAGCAATGGAATGAGTTATTTTTAACCAACGCCAAAGCGCCTTTATTATTAAGCCAAGCCTTATATCCTTATTTAAGGACACAGCAGGGCTGCATCATTAGCCTACTCGATATCCATGCGCATAACAAACCTTTTAAAAATTATGCCGTCTACAATATGGCAAAGGCGGCGCATCGCATGATGGTACAGTCTTTAGCGCTTGATATGGCACCTAAGGTACGCGTCAATGGCGTCGCTCCCGGCGTCAATATCTTGCCGGAAGCAGATAGCGACCAAGCACTTGACCCGCAGCAGCAAAAAAGCATCATCGACTCTATTCCTATGCAGCGGATAGGCAAACCCGCTGAGATTGCGCACAGTGTGCTTTATCTTGCGCAGGCAAGTTATGTCACGGGTGAAATAATTACTGTCGATGGTGGTCGCAGCCTGACACTGGCTGGCAGTGGTATCTGAAAATGAAAACAGGGGCTTTTTGAATAATATCTGTCTGACAGGCTATCTTTTACTTGAAAATTTAAAAAAATCAGGTATCATTATGCGTCTAACGTTAGGGCTCATAGCTCAGTTGGTTAGAGCAGAGGACTCATAATCCTTTGGTCGTAGGTTCAAGTCCTACTGGGCCCACCATATATTGAATCAGGCTTGTTCGCAGCGATGCGGCAAGCCTTTTTTTATAGGGTTTTGCGAGATTTACGAATATCTTGGTATGTGGCGAACCATATAGAATATTGGTATATTTGTTGGTATAGATTATACCAACGCGGAGATATACCAACATGCCATTAACTCATACTATTATCAATAAATTAGCTCCAAGCGAAAAATGCACCCCTAGCCGTCCTGATAAACACAGTGATGGCGATGGCCTACAGTTATGGGTAAGACATACTGGAAACAAAGTCTGGGTCAGCGCCTATCGCTGGCAAGGCAAACAGCACTCACTCACTTTGGGTAAGTACCCAGTAATCACATTACAACAGGCACGCCAACGTAATTTAGAAATAAAGCAGCTTATTAATAAAGGTATTAACCCAAAAGATAAGAAAAAGGAACAGCGCGCTGAGCAAGACGGTTCGAAGCTTTTTGATACTATTGCTCAGGCTTGGTATGCAGACCGCAAAACCTTTTTAGCAGCCAGTACATTTAGCCGAAATTATTCAGCCTATGCTCGTGATGTAAAACCAATTATTGGTCATAAACTGATTAATGATATTACCCCACCCGATATTTTAACAATCGGTAAGAATGTTGAAGCACGCGGCGCTAATGAGATGGCACGGCGCATCATGGCAGAAGTAGGACAAATATTTAAACACGCTATAAGAACTGGTTTAGCTACATACAATCCTGCATCTGATCTATCAGCGGCCATTAAACCGCATAAGACTAAAAACCATAGTCGTATTACTTCAAAAGAGTTGCCAAAGCTTTTGCAAGATATCGATGCATATACTGGGCATATAACCGTTAAATTAGGTCTACAGTTTTTATGCTATACGTTCGTGCGCACAAATGAGCTTAGGTTCATGGAATGGTCAGAAATCGACTGGAAGGATAAAATTTGGCGTATACCTGCAGATAAAATGAAGATGGATAGACCTCACATTGTGCCTCTTGCACCACAAGTCATAGATATATTACAACAAATTAAAGAGCTGAATTTCTCTGATCAATATGTATTCTATAACCCATCCACTCGTAAGCCTTATAGTCAAAATGCTTTTATAAACGCGCTTTATCAAATGGGCTATAAGTATAAGATGACTGGTCATGGTTTTAGAGGTTTAGCAAGCACTACTCTACATGAACAAGGCTATATGCATGAAGCTATAGAGCTACAGCTAGCACATGAGCAAGAGAATAAGATTAGTAAGGCGTATAACGGCGCTCAGCATTTAGAATACCGTAGAGACATGATGAATGAATGGGCGGACTTTGTCGAAAGTCAAATAGAACAAGTTAATAACTAGATGTTTTAATATAACCAAAGGTAGCACAATGTTTGATAGCTCAAGAGAATATTATGATTTAGAAGAAGTTGCAGCAGGTCTATCAGAAATCTTAAATGAGCCTGTCACTCCTTCAATGCTTTATGATTATATTAATATAGATAAGCTAATTCCTTATGTTATGTATTCAGGAGTAGTTTATGCAGCTCAATACAGAACTGAATTTTATGATGACAAACCCACTGAAGTTGCTTTGATTAATGTGCCAGCTTCTTGTAAAGCTTATTTTAAAGCCACAATTAATAATATTGAGCTATTGCCTCATGATATTGCACCTAGAATAGGCTATAGTAGCCCTCTATATACATTGGAAGATCTTTTAACATATAAAGATGAGGACATGCAAGCACTCATAAGCTTAAAGCCTGTTGGTTATCGCTTGTTTAGTTTAGATAGTGAGGTAAACGAAAAAAGTAGATATGAATTACAGTATGTTCTTAAATTTAAATCACATGATTTAATTCAATTCGCCAACCAAATACGTGAAAAACTAGAGTTCAATAATGTAATGGTAGAACTGAACGAAAAAAAAGAAAGTTTAAAAAGGCTAGAATCTGAAAATAAATCGCTTAGGTTAGACTTAAACAAATATAATTCAGATCAAACTACTAAACAACTACATTCAATTGAGAAGAAAAATCTGATAAATAGTTTGTTTAAAGGTGCAGGGATTGCCATAGCCGATTATCTGTGGGAAATGGATAGGGATAAACAGATTAAAAAAAATCAAATGGTTCAACAGATTAAGTCAATATTATTCAAGATACATAGCCCTATGGTCTCTGAAGATTTGAAAGTATCTAAAGATGACACTATTAATGAGTGGCTTACAGATGTAGCTCCTGATTACGCTAAAAAAGGCGGTAGACCTAAAAAAGACAGTAATAGAGACATTATTTTACATATGAAAAAATAACCCCCTATATCATAGGAATCCTTTCGATAACCCCCCTATTCATAGTGATTTGGGGGTTTTTTACCATCTAGAAACATATCATTCTATTCATACCGCGATATAACGTAGCGGACTAACGGAGATATAGAATGAATAATCAGCTTAACAGTAATTTAAATGATTCAACTAAGTCTGTACTTTACCTTCGACCGCAAGGCGTAAGTAGAGCTAAAGACATCTTACCTTTCCTCCCCTTTGGACGCACTACTCTACATGAATGGTCTAAAGATGGTAGATTCCCAGCAAGCATTAAACTATCACCCACAATAGTTGTATGGCGGAATGGTGAAGTGCTTGATTGGCTTAATAAATTGAATGGATCTGGTCCGACCCCCTATTTAAATGGAGGTCAAAATGATAACGATTAAAAAAGAAAAGCCCCATGCGGACAACACGGGGCTAAGTAGTTTGTTAGCTGGCGCAAATCAATCTACAATTCTAAGTATATCAGATGATCCGATATTAAAGAAACTATTAGAGCTTAAACAAGACAATAAGCTTCTACATCTAGAAGGTGGTTTTAGCGTTATTAATGGTGATAAAAAAGGTGAGATAATAAATACGGATGGCAAGGTGTTACTAGTAATGCATGATAATAGTTACCAGCCTGCGAACCTAGCTATTTATGACAATGAACTCATAGAAGTAACAGACCCAAGCCAGCCCAGTGCTTTTATTATCGGTAATTTAAGCTTAGATAGTGAATGGCATGCCGTTAGTAGTTTAGATGAAGCGGTACAGCTTTATGATGCAATGGCAGTTAAGCAAGGGCTTAATATCAACATCTTAGTTAGCCTTAATCCATACGGCTTTAATAGCATGGTCAAGCACTTTGCTGAGGTTAAGCAAGTTATTGTTACTACTACCATTGATAAAAAAGATGAAGTAACTAAGCCACTGCTAGGGGTAAACGTCAAAGCTATTATTACTACTTTTGACTTATTGCTATCGTTCGATAATTACCAGACGCTTGATGATGTTTTAAATGACCCTGAAACGATCATCAAAGACTTACTAGCTGAAGCATGGGGAGAGCTGGGCAATATAGGCGACCCTGACAGCAAAGCCACACCCTACCCGATAGAAGCCTGGGGCAAGAACGGCGATATACTTTACGATGCAATAAAAGCCATTATCTATCATGCCCAAGTTGCCTCAGCGATGGCTGGAAATGGCATGTTAGGTGCTTTAGCTACCATTACTCAGCAGTATATCAACGCGCCTTATGTGTTAGGTGATAAGTTTATGCCTGTGTCCCTATTTATACTTACTGAAGGCGATAGTGGTAGTGGTAAAAGTCGAACTGTAGGCTTTAGCCACAAGGCGCTTAAGAGCTATCAAGAAGAAAAACGCAAGGAATACAGGCAGTTGCTAGATGAATGGAAAGCACAAAAAACCAGCACACTAAAGAAAGACTTAGAGCTATGGTTACTTGAAAACCCCGAACCTAAGCAGTTTATGCTTTTGATGAAGTCTGGCACTATCCAAGGCTTTTTAGACCATATGCTGATCGGAAATACTAGAGATATAGCATGGTCAACAGCTGAAGCTGCCTTGTTTTTAGGTGGTTATAGCTTAACCAGTGACACGGCAAAAAGTAACATAAGCCAGTTGTGCGATATATGGAGTGATGGTTCATTTGATAGGCTTCTATCACCGCGCTACGGCAGCATAGAGCAAAACAGTATGAACGGGGTTCGGTTTACGCTCGACTTACAAGGGCAGCCGTCTGTCATAGCTGAAGCACTCAATGATAACGCTATGAATGAACAAGGATTGTTACCACGCTTTTTGTTCGCTTTTCCTGACAATATGAATGTAAGCATCCGACCATCCCATCTTTTCCTCACTTAAAAAATGCGAGATAGTGTCCACGATTAATACTCGTGGACACTAACATGACAACACAACCACCTAACAAACCCAAACGTAGAACTTACAGTGCTGAGTTTAAAGAACTTTTAGTACAAGAAGCTGAAGGTTCAGGGCGATCAATTGCCAGTATCGCTCGAGACCATGGCATTAACCAGAACCTTCTCCATAACTGGAAACGTCAGCATCACCGCAAAAAGACTGAAACTGGCATATTACCTGCTGCCATAAACAGTCCTGCTGATCCAAACCCCTGCTTTATCCCAATCCGCCTTGAACCTCAAGCAACTCATCTGTCCTCACCCTCCGTCATACAAAACATCAAGCTGCAAATCACAGCTCGAGCATCTGGGTCCATAAGCCTCAACATTGCCCAAATAGACACCCAAAGTTTGATTGACCTACTACGAGGCCTACAATGATACCCATCACTCACATCTGGCTATCCACCGCGCCCATGGACATGCGATGTGGCAGCGGCAAACTACTGGCTCACATCATCACCCAGCACCAAGGCATCCGTCCTCACTGCGCCTACCTATTTTACAACAAAGCAGGCACACGCCTAAAAGTATTCATTCATGATGGGCTTGGGGTTTGGCTCTGTAGCCGTCAGCTAGACGACAGCAAGTTTCATGGCTTAACCAAGCCGCTCATCCCCACTCAAACCGGTATCAGCATCAACCGTGAACAATTTAATGCCTTAATCAGTGGACTGCCTTGGCGTAACATGGGCAAAGATACATTGACCCCCATCCTATAAATACCCGATGACAGGCAAATAAAACTCTGGCAACATATCGGCATGACTGTTGCCACCTTATCCGACTTATCAAAAGACCCCATTTACGCCGAGCTCCTGGTGAAAATCCACCTGCTTGAACAGCGTAATGAGCACCTGCAACAACAGATTGTTCAAACAAACACGCGTCACGATCAACTACAGCAGCTCGTCAATAAAACCTTTGAGGAAAACCACAAGCTGTATCTAAAAGTACTGGAACTCATCGAAAAACAAAAGCGGCTTATTCACCGGCTCTATGGACAAAAGAGCGAAGGCTTAAGTGCCAAACAAACCCACTTAAATCAGGAAGCTGCGCAAGAAGATTTATCTGCACTAGAACAAATCCGAGATGACTACCGCCACGACTTAACCCAAGATCAGCTTGCCAAGCTGCCTGCGATTGAACGTACTGAGGCAGAAACCCTCATTAATGAGGGTGAGCTTAAAGCCGCCAAAGAGATCACAGATGAGCTGCCAGCTTCAGCTACTGATCAGCCTAAAAAAACAAAGCGTGCCAAATACACAGTGATTCCTGACAACCTTGAGGTGAAAACCCAGGTTCATGAACCACTTACCACCGTTTGTGACTGCGGCTGTCAAATGAAGCGAATTGGGGAGGATAAACAAGACAAACTTGGCATTATCCCTAAGCAGTTTTATATTGAGCGTCACATCTACCCTAAATGGGTATGCCGTGAGTGTGACATCATTCATCAAGCGGCGGCACCCAAGCAAATCATTAACAAGAGCATCGCCACCCCTGAGCTGCTTGCTCACATTCTCATGAGTAAGTATGCAGACCATCAGCCTCTATATCGGCAGAATATTATCTATCAGCGAAGTGGGGTAACTATCCCCGATGCCACCATGGCAGACTGGGTAGGACGCTGCGGCGTTGCCCTTGAGCCTTTAGTCAGTCGCTTGCATTCGCGGTTACTGTCTGAGCCTATCTTACATGCCGATGAAACCCCGGTATCTATCATGAAGAACCATGTAAAGGTAGGTGGTAAATCATTAAAAAAAGGCTATGTCTGGGCGTATCTTACGCCACAGCACGGCTCATTAAAAGCGGTGGTCTATGACTTTGCCGAAAGCCGTCGTAATGAGCACCCTAAAGCCTTTTTAGATAAGTGGCGCGGTAAGCTGGTTTGCGATGATTACAGCGGCTATAAGTTCTTATTTCATCAAGGCGTGAGCGAAATCGGTTGTCTGGCCCATGCACGGCGTAAATTTCATGAACTGCATGTCACTGGGCAAAGTGTTATTAGCATTGACGCATTAGCGTTATTCGGGCAGTTGTATGCCATTGAACGTGAGATTGATGAGCGATTTGAAAAAAACACACCCCCAATGCCAAGAGATCCCCAGATAGTCCGGCAAATCAGGCAGGATAGAGCCAAACCGATTGCGGATAAGCTGCACCAATGGTTACAAGAAAAAAGACAGTTAACCACTAAGAATGCCAGTATTAGTAAGGCGATTGATTATTGCCTAAAACGTTGGCAAGCGCTGACTCAGTATCTAGATGATGGCAGGCTGCCGATTGATAATAATTGGGCGGAGAATCAGATGCGTCCATGGGCACTTGGGCGTAAAAACTGGTTGTTTGCCGGTTCGCTACGAAGTGGGCAGCGTGCTGCAAATATTATGTCAATCATTCAGTCAGCTCGCTTAAATGGCTTGGATGTGTCTGCTTATTTGACAGACGTGCTAAGACGCCTGCCTATTCAAGAGGATCTGGATGAGTTGTTGCCTCATCGCTGGGTGCCACCGCAATAGAGGGGTTGGTCGGATGCTTACATATGAATGGTAAGCTCGTTTATAACACTGATGAAAGGCTAGACGCTAAGCCTAACCTTGACACTCGATTACAAGCCTACTGGCAGCGGTGCCGTGAGTTACTAGACCCTAGCCAAGGCATTATCAGAAGTGACGACGAGGGTAATATCATCCGATTTAATATGCCCTTTGAGAACAGACAAGCTAGAAAAGCATTAGCAGACTACCAAACCGCTAAAGAGCGCCAATTATGCAAAGGCGGTCAGCTTGAGAAATACGCAAGCTATGCCAGACGCTTACATGAAAATGCCAGTCGTATCGCCTCAATACTGGCTTACTTCAATGGCCAGCGCTTCATATCTGCTGATGACATACATAGAGCCACATTACTGACTGACTACTCAATGAGTGAGCGCATAAGATACACCGAAAAGCCCCAAGCTGGAGATAATGACGCGCAAAAGCTCATAGGCTGGCTAGTCAAGTATTGTAATAGACAGTCAGTCAATCAACTGGCTTACTCAACGGCTCAAAGTAAGGTTAATCCTAAGCACTTACGGAAAAAGCATAACTTTGAGTTGATAGCCGAGGTATTAGAAAGTGAGGGTTATATCAAAATCATAACTAGTGGCAGGGCTAGAACCATACAAGTAAGACCTGAATTGTTAAATGCTGGATAAGGGAGGGGGGAATGGGAAAGCATTAGCTAGACAGCTTGTTACTTCTATCCTAGCCAGCTTTCCTATATTCAAACCCATTAGGCAAGTCAGAAAATCAACGGCTATCATGAAGCTAACTTTCCTTATTTGCCTTTTTGCTTTTGAAAAGGGAAAGCGATATAAGTCATATATAGCATGACTTGCATAACTTACTTTCCTATTTTCCCTATTTTCCTAAATGATTAGATTTGGGTTGTATAAATGCTAAATAGAAAGCATTACTGCACTTCAGGTTCCTCGCGATTAAACCATAAATCATTCCATTCGATACCATTCTTAGTCAACGTATAAAACCCACTAAAAACTAATCTCCCGACGAAGTTAGAAACACTTCCTGTAAATAGTTGTTTCTCACCGCCTACTAGCCAAATAAGCTGTAGATCATTCTCTTCAAGCCACTCGAACAATATATTAGTTTGTATCAATGCAGAGGGAGAACCCTTTTCATTCATACTTGGATCGAAAAATACTAACTCTTTATTATCGTTAATCCAATGACCATATTGTTCTAAATTTGGAGAAAGACTCAACCCTGTCACGATCTCTTTAGCGGGTAAATAAATGGATATTGAATCTAATAAAGACTGTTCTCTACCACCCATTTCCCATTCATATTCTGCAATAGGTATCAGACACTTAAGATTTGAAATAGATTCATTATCAATTGTAGCTTGCCAGTTATTAAAATCATTGTAAACGCAATGCCACGGATACTCCCTAAAGAACGATTGACGCGACGTACTATGTTCTAGTATAGATGAACTGCATAAAAGTCTATTACCTATTATTTCTCTAAATTTTTCAACATCATTTTTTTTGACGATACAGCTGTTAATTCTATACCATACATCCTGATAAGGAATCGTATCGTTGTCTTCAAGTGGATCCCTACGTTGATGCATTTCATTCTTCAAAACTAACCACTGTATATTACTGGAATCTGTAACTTCTAATAAATTTCTAAAATCAGGTAGGTTGTTTTCAGACCACAACCAATCTTGCAGTTCATCTAGATTTCCACCTTCCAATCTAAAATTATTAGGTTGCCACCAACTGGTAGTCTCCTCTTCATTCCAAGTATGCCTATTAGTTTGACGAGGAATAAAGGTTGGGTCGATATCACGTTTGTACAGTTGCCAAGGTCCATAGTATTGAGAATCATCTACATCAGCATAACCTGTACCAATATAGAGACAATTATCAGCTAAATGAGCCAAAAACTCATATAGTGCTATCCATTGGTATTTTTTACCAATTCGTTCAACTTTATTCTCCATACGACTGGTATAAACGAGATAAATACGTTCGAAATCATCGAAGATTTCTGCTGTCCAACCTAGTTCAAAAGCTCGTTTACAAATCCATCTTTGTGCTGATTTACGACTAAAAGTACCCATTTGTTCACTTCTACCAAATCCCATTACCCATCTGAAAACTTCAAAATCCTCATCTGAAAGAGATGCTTTAATTTCAATTTTTAATCTATCTAACTCCGTTAGTTCATTGTCAGTTGTTCCCTGTTCTTTTAAGTTCTTCTGAAAATTTTCTAAGTCAAATACGGACGGCATTTCATCTTTGGTTTTGGTCTTTTTTTCATCCAAATAACTTAATAATTTTTCTTTAAGAGTAGGGTCTTTTATTTTTTCGGCAAATTGTACTTGAAGCTGATAAGCATTTTGAGGTTCGCCCTCATCAATTGGTGTTGGGCTCCATTTATGAACATCGCTCATAGTATATTTATTAAAATCACCACTTAACACAGAACTTTTAATTCTTGAAAAGCCTTGCCCTAAGTATTCGTCTAATTCTCTTTTAGTAGGAATATTTAATGGCCAACTGCTTGTATACGGGGGACGGAATATTTCAGGATTGATACTGGTGTCTATTTGATCCTTATATAATGCGAATTCCATAATCCCACGGGCATAATCTCTCAATAGCAAATGTGGGGTCGGTTGACCATTCTCAAATTCATTTTTCCATATCCATTGAGCTATTTCTCGCAAATACTGAATATCACTATTGTTAGTAATCGCACCATAAGCTATTGCATATAAGCGTTCTATAACATATAGGTCATCAACTTCTTTAAACTTATCAAACAACCCAATGATGAGCTTCGGATAAACAGACAATAATCTAACAGCTGATTTAGTGGCTTGATCACGGATGACTCTATTAGACGTAGATGTCATCCAAATGAGTATGACCGCACATAATCGTATACGCTCTTCGTCTACATCTGCTAGAGAACCCGAGTATGCCCATTCTATAAGTGCTCTTAGATTAGACTCTTCTCCACTATCATCGTTTTTATCATCTGCAATAGCAATAAAGGTAGACCAAAACCTATCCCTTTCAGGTAAGCTTTTACTTATCAGAATACGATGAATGAGTTCAGCATTCCAAGGATGTGCTGGTTCCGTCGATAGGGCGAGTAATGTATCTAATTGAATAGAGTCATAGCCATGATTAGGTATTTTATTAAAAACCTCAAACGTTCTATGAGTAAATGATTGGGGACTTCTCCACAAAATCGTACCTATAAAAATATCAATTAAAAATGAATGAACTATCATAGAGTCAGTAGGTAGTATATCTACCATCTCTATGCCAAATTTCTCAGGAATAATTGTTGCTAGCGCATTAAGGAGACCCGCATACGCAAAATAGTTCTTAGGAGCTATAATATGTGCAAAAATACCATTTTCAGAAAAAGCGTGTTTTAAGTCTTGCTTATGTACATCTTCTAATAAACTATTAGCAATAAAATAATCACTAAATCTTTCATAAGTAAATCGTATAACAGGTATATCTGCCTTTTGGCTAACCTCATTAAATATCACATCTTCGGATATGACACCTTCGTGAAGTAGTAAGTCAAAAAGCGTATTATTGGGGTCAGGTCTTGAATCCACCTCGTTGATCAAAGTCATTGCTTCACTTAGCTCTAAACCAAATTGATGGTCTGGATATAGCTTCAGTGCTAATACATTGAATGCCTTGTTAACAATATGTTCACCTTTTCTATATCTTTTCAATCTGCATACAGTTTGCTCTATATTGTTTATATAGAAATTGAGTAAGTCTGTAATCCCTTTTAAACCTTTAGGGAATGAATCCAGCCCTTGATCTTTAATAGCTTTACAACAGATCTTAAGAAATAATGGATTACTAAACTCTGGTAAATAATAGGTGCACTAGGCTTCGATATACCTTGTTTGCTTAAGTAGATAGCAGAAGCTTTATGTTCAAAACCCCTAAATCCTTGATGAGTAATCTTCATCAATGTACTACCTATTAGTCCTTCAGGAATCATCCAGTCCAAATATGTACTTCTACAGCTTAATACAATGTTTATGTTAGGAAACTCTGATATTTTAGTTATTAATGCAGCAAGATAGTTTGACCAATCCTCTCTATTTCTACCTTCATTAATAGCATCAATAATAATTAGCGCTTTACCGCTTGCACCTTCGCCTGATGCATCTAACGCACCCAAAAACATATCATCAGAGATATCTGATTGAGCTATGCTGAAGAAACCGTACAACTAAACTTGGTAAACTAAGCACAATT
>CAUPWW010000004.1:0-211129 GCA_963515535.1 uncultured Psychrobacter sp. | reverse complement strand
GTATGCTTTATTTTAGAAGATATATACTTTTTTGCCAATTAGGGACACGCCCTAGATAATCAACAAAGTCTGAACGCATAAAGCGCAATCCGCGTAAATACTCTAGCTCATCTTCTAAAAATCGCAATTCACACAAGCTGTCTAGCTGTTGCTCTAATGCTTCTTTGATATCTGCCAACGGATACAGCGTCTCTTCGTTATTGCGGCAGCGAAAACGGTACACCCCATGTGTCTGCGGAAACTGATGCAGCATGGCTTGTAGCATGGTAAATTTATATAAGTCGTTATCCAGTAACGAGGTGATAATAGGTTCAAAAGGTTTAGAAGTTTGAGTAACGGTCATGTTACAGCCTTAAATACAAAAATGAAAAGTCGCTAAACAAAACGAGCGACGAAATAGGTAGCAATAGTTATCAAGATGCCAAAGTTATCAAAATGCCAATAATAAAAAAGGTTCAGATTTTGAGTATAACGAAGTTTGCTTTGTTTTTCATAACTCAACGCTTATAACAGCAAAAATACAACGATAATAAACGTATCCATCCTTTTACTCTGATCTATAAGTTTGGAATATCAGCCATAAAAAAGACGCCAAGCATAAGCTTAACGTCTCTTTATGAGTTCAATCATCAATATCAATCATTAAGGTTTTGCAGGCTTTACCAATTTTACCAAGGGCGCATAGCCTGACTGTGGCATCACATCGACTGGAATAAATTGTAGCGCTCCGCCATTGATACAATAGCGCAAACCGCCACGGTCTTTTGGACCATCTGGGAATACATGCCCCAAATGTGAATCCGCGACCCGCGAGCGAATCTCAGTACGCACCATATTAAAGGCAGTATCCTCGTGCTGAGTAATCACTTGCTTATCGATCGGCTTGGTGAAACTTGGCCAACCGCAGCCAGATTGGTATTTATCGGTGGATAAAAATAACGGCTCACCGCTCACCACATCGACGTAAATCCCTGGCGCAAATAAATCATCATACTCATGACTAAACGCACGTTCTGTCGCTGCCTCTTGAGTGATATTGTACTGGGCTTTGGTTAGGGTATTTTTTAGCGCGCCTCTATCAAAGTTTGCATAGCGTTTGGGATCTAAAGTTTCAGCAACCGTGCTGACCGGTGCAAGCTTGGTTCGCGCAGTGCCTTCTGGTTTATCATCGGCAAGGCTTAAATCGACATGACAATAGCCATTTGGATTTTTTGCCAAATAATCTTGATGATACATCTCAGCTAAATAAAAGTTATCTAAAGGCTTATTTTCTACCACAACTTTTTGTTTATACTGGCTTTGGATACGTTTGAGCGCCGCATCAATCACCGCTTTGTCTGCTTTATCGGTGTAATAAACGCCTGAACGATATTGGACGCCGCGATCGTTTCCTTGTTTGTTTAGGCTGGTTGGATCTATCACGCGTAAGTAGTATTTTAAAATAGTATCGAGATCGGTTTTATCGGCATCGTAAGTAACCTTAACCGTCTCAGCATGACCTGAACCACGAATCACTTGCTCATAGCTTGGATTGGCGGTATCACCATTGGCATAGCCTGAGACCGCATCGACGACACCTTCGACGCGCTCCATATAAGCCTCAATACCCCAGAAGCAGCCGCCTGCCAAATAGATCGAGCGCGTGTTAATCGCTTTGCCTTTATCGTTATAGTATACGCCATCTTTTTGCTTGATGGTTTCAATCTTACTGTTGTTATTCAAAGCTTGCGCGTTGACAGGTTTGGCATTGCCTGCCTTTAGCTCGGCAAAGTCATTATCAGCATTTGCAGCCAAAGCATACGCCTGCTCTGCCGATATATTACCTTTCACCAAATGCACTAAGTTGCCTTTTTTATCGAGTATCGCCCAGCTTGGATACACTTGCACGCCAAGCTTATTAATCATCTCGCCTGACGCATCCGCTAATACCGGTAGCTTCGGATAGTCAGCTTGCACGCCTGCATACCAAGTCTTGAAATCGCTTTCGGCTTTTTCATTAAGATGACCGGGACTAGCAACGGTAACAAGGTTTAAACCGGCAAACTTAGGATCGGTACGCCACTCTTCGGTTTCTGCAAGCGTGCCTAGACATAACGGGCACCAGCTTGCCCAAAACTTAATCAAAGTAGGTTTATTGGGGTCAATGACCGCCGCACCGGTGTTGCCCAAACCCTTGGTCAGTTGCGGTAACGCCTGCATTTGCCCAAGCATGTCAGATGGTAACATATCACGTGAGCTTTTTACGCCGCTATTTTGGCTACTGGCATTAGCATTGCTCTTAGCATTGTTCTTAGCATTGTTTTCTGCGCTACTCATTTGCCCGCAAGCGACCAAAATCCCTGCACTCAACACCGTCGTCACCCCAAAAGCACTGACATTTTTTAACCAGCGCGCAGCTGTTCGTGGGGACTGTGTCGCTAAATCATGAGTGTTGCTGCCCTTACCAGAGCGATTGGTACTATGAGACTTATTATCTTGCTTATCAGATAGCATGATGATTCCTTTTTACAAAGTCTTGCGAGCAGACGCTTAATATTTAACAGTCATTAAAGGTATTCAAAAGCAATAAAGTAGAATAAATGTTAGTGAAGCAAACAGATTGCGAGATATATAAAAATGAAAAGAATGATAACAACATTAGACTATCTTAATAGTATACATCGCTCGTGGAGTTTACTTTAATAGTAAATAAGTGGTTGCTACACTTTTTTAACAACGCCGTAAGAGTAGTGATATAGAGAAATGAGCACAAAAAAATGATGTGGGCAATTACAATGGGCGGTTATATCTATCTGAGGATAAAACAATAAAAAATCAATATTACCAAACTAATCAATTACTTAATAAGACATTTAATAGTTAATATCAGTTAGGTTAAGACTATAAGGTAGTTAACTTTTAGCACCCATAAATTGCGCCACATAATCATCAGCGGGATTGTGCCGTAACTCAGTTGCGCTACCAGTTTGTACCAGACGCCCGCCATTTAAAATACTGATGCGCTGACCAACTTTGACTGCTTCATCGATATCATGGGTGATAAAGACAATGGTTTTATTAAGCCGTTCTTGTAAATCCAGCAATTGATCTTGCAGCTGCGCGCGAATAAGGGGATCAAGTGCGGAGAATGCCTCATCCATCAGTAAGATTGGATTATCAGTTGCCAACGCCCGTGCCAGCCCGACGCGCTGCTGCATACCGCCGGACAACTCATCAGGGTAGCTGCGCTCTAGATTGGGTAGCCCAACTTCATTGAGCCAATAACTTGCCACTTCATGACGCTCCTTGGTACTCATTTTGCGTACACGCAAACCGTAAGCGACGTTTTGTAGCACCGTCATATGAGGCACCAAACCAAAATGCTGAAACACCATGCTGACCGTTTGCTGACGATAATGCTGTAACTCTTTATCATTGAGCGCTAGGATATTAATAGCAGAAGACTTTTCGTTTCTATCCGTTAATTGCTCTTCGCTTGCGACCGCTGAATTAGAGACGGTTCCCGCTGTAGATTCTTTCGCGTTAATAGCGGTATCAACCCAAATTTTTCCACTAGACGGATCAATTAAACGATTGATATGACGTATCAAGGTTGATTTACCAGAGCCTGATAAGCCCATTATACAATGCAGCTCGCCCGCTTTAACGTTTAAATTAATATCATAAAGCCCGACCGAGTAGCCGGTCTGCTTTTTTACGGCAATACTGTCCATACCTTCTGCCAATAATGCCAAGGCCGACTGCGCTTGCGAGCTATTGGCATTATAAACCTTGCTGATATTTTCTAATTGAATATGGTTCATTGTGGGTCTCATTTTTTATTTTTATGATTCATCATTAACCAATTGGGCGTCTGCCGGCATCAATGGTTTTTTGCCGCGCGCGTTTTCCTTGCCCAAAGGCCTGCGTAATACGGTCAATAATGATGGCGACGATGACAATAGCAGTGCCTGCTTGTAAGCCTTGACCGATATTGAGCGTTTGAATCGATTGCAACACATCTTCACCAAGACCCGGTGCGCCAATCATAGAAGCCAGCACCACCATGGAGAGCGACATCATGACCGCTTGATTGATACCTGCCATGATGCTCGGCAGCGCTTGCGGCAATTTAATCCAAATCAGCAGTTGCAAATGCGTGCTACCAAACGAGCGCCCTGCTTCGACCATTTCATGATTGACTTGGGTAATTCCCAAAGTGGTCAAACGAATCAGCGGCGGCAAGGCATAGATAATGGTGGCAAATAGCGCAGGTACTTTACCAATGCCGAATAACATCAGAACGGGTATCAAATAGACAAAGCTTGGCATGGTCTGCATCACATCAAGTATCGGTGTGATAATTTTACGCAAGATTTTACTACCAGACATGGCGATACCGATTGGAATACCAACCACCACCGTGACCAATACTGATACTATAAGCAGCGCAAAAGTATCAATCAGCGCACCCCATAGTCCAAACGCGCCAATTAGAAATAATCCGACGCCGCATGCTAGCGCAAACCATATTTTACGAACGCCAAACCACGCCAATACGGTCACCAGCGCAATGATTAGCCACGGCGGCATAAAAGTTAAAAAGCGTTCAATCGGCAACAATAGATAGGTTAAAGCGGCGCTACTGATAGTACGGAAAACATCACCATAATTTCTGACCACCGTTGCTAAAGCCTTGTTGAGCGAGGTTTCAAGCGACCACGAAGGAAAGCTTGAGGACAAACCAAATAAATTGGCTCTATTATTGTTTTCTAACCTATCGGATGCAGCGTTATTTGATAAAGTGCTACCGTTTAGGCTAATACCAAGCGAAGCTGCCACATTATCTGCCGCATCTGGCGTCATCCAAGTCTGCCAAACATCAGGATGATGACGCAAAAACACCAGTGCTTGTTCATCACCGCTGCGCTTGTTTTCACTCATCTCCAAAATAGCGCCGTTGAGCTGATCCGGGGTAAATGTAACTTGTTTAAAAAAATCGGTCAGCTCAGGATTAGATTGTATAAAAGGCGTCGATACCGCGATACTCAAAGGAGAAACAGGAAAGCCTGAGATACAGTCAGAAGTACCATCAGCTATTAATAAATCTTGCCAGCAGGCACCATCGTGCGCAGGGAACTCTAATGGCGCAAAGTCATATTTTGCCATAAGGCCAGTTGGTTGCCAGTAATAAAACAATAAGGGTTTATGCTGTTCAAAAGCAGAGGATATTTCGGCATCGAGCGCGGCGCCAGTACCAGGATGAACACTATTAAAAGTCTTATCTAAACCGGTATTTTTCAATAAACGGGTATTGAAAATCTCACACGCCCACCCTGACGGACAGTTCATAAAGCGCGACTTACGCGGGTCTTCGGGATCTTTAAATAGCTCAGCGTATTTGGGCAAATCTTGATAACGACGCAGACCCGGATTTTCCTCTAGAACATATTTAGGCACATACCATCCTTGGGTCGCACCGCCCTCAAGCGTATCGCCAATAATGGCCACCTTTTTGTCCTCGATCGCTTGCTCTAAAATCGGCGAGCGCCCTATCCACTGCTCGCCGATGACTTGGATATCATCTTGCAGCAGGGCATTTTCAAGCGCCGGACCAGCACCTGGCACCTCGGTCACTTGGCAGCCATAGCCGTTTTCAGTGATATATTTCAACACCCCAGTGGTAAACTGCCCACTCTCCCACGTGAGCGCGCCAAACTTAATCGGCGCATCACAGCTTGATACAGCAGCAGATACTGGTAAAGATAAGATGAGCGAGCTTATGAGTAATAAGCTAAAAGCAATCCATTGGCGCACGGCAGATCCTATTTATCGTTATTATTCTTAGAATTATCTGTAAGTTTAGTAAAGCTTATTTTTACACCTAAAGTCTGTTGTTTATTATTAATTTATTTACTTAGAGTGCGTCTAAAAACTAGCATCGTTTTGTTTAGGTGGTCTACAAAGTTTAGCGATTTATAGATAAGATGACAAATGCTCATTCATTCTAAAAAGCGGTTTTTAACCGCTTTTTAGAATGTTCTGAAGGTAATGGATTAACTTTTAGATAAAAAATAGCACCTACCTGAGTAGATGCTATGTTTTATAACGCTACTTATTTAGAGCGTATTGTTATTTTAAAAAAATTGCCATGGCTTTTTTAAACAAGCTACCGTATGGCGGTAATAAAATATTAAGACCATTGAGTTTCGATTGTATAAATACCGGCTTCATATGACTGAGACGCTTAAAGCCCGCTTTGCCGTGATAAGCGCCCATGCCTGAGTGCCCAACCCCGCCGAACGGTAGGTCATGCTGCGCCACGTGCATAATGACTTCATTAATACAAAGACCGCCTGACACCGTATTGTTGCGCACCTGATCTATCTCACTGCTATTGTCACCAAAGACGTAGAGTGCCAACGGACGTGGGCGCTCATTGATAAAATCAATAGCATCATCGAGAGTGTCGTAGTGCATTAAGGGTAAAATCGGCGCAAAAATCTCGTTTTGCATCACCTTACTATCAGGCGCAGGCTCACTGATAATCATCGGTGGCATCAGGCGGCTGTCGATATTAGCGTCCGCATCGGTCAGCTGATGCACATTGTCGACCGCTAAATCATCGAGATAGCCTTTGACGCGTTTAAATTGCTCGCCATTGATGATATGTGAGTAATCAGGATTGTCTGCAATATTGGGATAATGCTTGTCCATCCACTCTTTTGCCAGACGGATAAATTCTTCATGATATTGCCGTTGAACCAATACATAATCAGGCGCGATACAGGTCTGACCCGCATTTAGGGTTTTGCCCATCATCACACGATTAACGGCGTTTTCTAGATTGGCACCTTCTAAAACAATGACCGGCGACTTACCACCCAGCTCAAGCGTCACTGGCGTTAGGTTCGGCGCTGCTGCCGCCATGACCTTTTTGCCGACCGCGGTCGAGCCAGTGTACAATAAATGGTCAAAGGGCAATTTACTAAACGCTTCAGCAATATCCACTTCACCGATGACCACAGAAACCATATCGGGTGAAAAATAACGCGAGACCGTCTCAGCAAAGGTTTGGGCAAATTGCGGCGCCGCTTCGCTCATCTTAATCATAATGCGATTACCTGCCGCTAGCGCATCAATCATCGGTCCGACTGCTAAAAATAGCGGGTAATTCCAAGGCACCATAATACCGACCACGCCAAGCGGCTGCGGCTGAATCTCATTATGAGCTGGCATATAAAGCGCTGAAATCGATACCCGCTGCGGCTTCATCCATTTTTTACCATTCTTTTTTGCATGGCTAATACCGGTAAAGCTTGGAAATAGCTCAGAAAACTGGGTTTCGGACTCGCTACGATAACCAAAATCGGCGCTAATCGCTTTGGCAAGCAGCTCTTGATTATCGCTTAGCATCACCTCTAAGTTATCGAGCTGATGTTCACGCGTTACCCAGTCATTAATAGGCTGCGTGCGGCTCAGCTTCTGTAAGCGCGCAAATTGCGCTTGCATATCAGCGACGGTCTTAATGATGCTTAGGGATTCGTTTGCATCATTGGCCTGGTTTGAAGCTTGAGCTTGGTTGGTTGGCGTCGGCTCGCTTTGGAAAAGCGTGTTCTGATTATTATCGGTCATTTATCTTCCTTGTCATAGGCGTTAGAGTCAGTCCGCTATTATCGATTTAGGACTCTGAATCTATGGTCGTTAAAATAAGCAGTCTCTAAAGTACGAAAAGCGCCTGAGATTCCATTCAATGCTGCTAAACAGTATTTTATTCAATGCCGTTTAATGTAGCGCATTGTCCAATCAATGAACAGCACCTTTGATTGACTACTGGGTTTGTATGAAATACGTGTCAGGCAAGGGTTATATTGCCGCAATTCAACAGTGTTTTTAAAGCAGCTCGGACAATTAATTCATACATTAAATAGCGACATTTAGATTTGGGCACAAATGCTAAAACTGCTACACTAAATATCAATAAGAAGTCCCTTTTTTAATAACAAAACCATAAGACAATCACTCTCATGCAAAATACCGCGCAACCACTCAATGATATGCTGGTCAGCAAATCACTCTCAGCTGCTGATTATGTCCCTACCCTTGATGCTATGCTATCGCGTACGTTGGCGCGTATCGCACTGAAAAAAGAGCAAGGTCTACGCACGCCTGACGAGCTTTGGATTGTCGATCATAATGATGTCTATACGCTTGGACAAGCCGGTAAAGAAGAGCATATCCTACAACGTACTAATACGCCGATTATTAAGACCGACCGCGGCGGTCAGGTGACATGGCACGGGCATGGACAGTTGGTTATCTATTGGTTATTTGATTTGGAAAGTCTGGGTTGGAGTGTGCGCAACATGGTATCGCACGCCGAGCAAGCGATTGAAGATGTGGTCAATGACTGCCTAAAAAGTCACGCGTCTAGCAGCTCTCATATTAGTGCTCATGCGCGCCGTGATGCGCCCGGGGTGTATTTATATAGTCAGAGCAACACTGCTATCAGCGAAGACCCTCAACCATGTTCTAACGTACCCGCCGATGACGCCATTATGCTGGGCAAAATCGCCTCACTTGGTTTTAAAATCAAGCATGGTTTTAGCTATCATGGTGTCGCGATTAATTTAGATTGTGATTTATCGGCCTTTAATGCCATCAATCCTTGCGGCTACGCGGGGATGCAAATGCTACGACTGGCTGATTTTGTGACTATGGATAAGCAAGCCCCCGTACCGACAACTGAAAAGACTTCTCAGCAAAGCGCCAACGGTTTAAGCTATGAGCAAGTGACCCAAAAGCTTATTGATAACATTGCCAAGCGTCATGCCGGACATATCAAATTACGCGCACTCGCGCCAAAGTAATTCTTTGGGGAATTTTCAACTATTATTTTTTGCACACGTTTTTTACAAGCTGTTTTTGCACCTTGCTTTTGCATAATCCTTTTTTGCATAATATCGTGCGCGCTTAGACTTAAGCATTGTGAGAAAATTTGATGCAAACTTGCTATAATCGCAGGCGGCACACATTGGGCGCAGCAATAACCTTAGCACCCTAACATTTAACCCTTTATTTTTATCATTGAACTATTCATAACAAAAGCACCTTGGAGCAATGTATGGCAGATTTTAATAAAATTTTGGACGCAGGCGACGTCGATGGCGGCATCATTAATGTGGTGGTAGAAATCCCAACCGGCAGCAGCCATAAAATTGAATGGAATCGCGAATTGGCGGTTTTTGAGCTTGACCGTATTGATCCACAAATCTTTGCCAAACCTTGTAACTATGGTTTTATCCCGCAAACCCTTGATGAAGATGGCGACGAATTGGATGCGCTTATCATCACCGAGCAGCCGTTGCCGACTGGTATTTTCTTAAAAGCGAAAGTTATCGGCGTAATGAAATTCGTTGATGATGGCGAAGTCGATGACAAAATCGTCGTCGTACCTGCTGACGACCGTGACACAGGCAATGCTTACAACAGCCTAGAAGATTTACCAAAACAACTGATCAACCAGTTACAGTTCCATTTTAGCCACTATAAAGATTTGAAAAAAGCTGGCACAACTGTAGTCGAATCTTGGGGTGACGTCGCAGAAGCCAAAGAGGTGATTAAAGACTCTATCCAGCGCTGGAAAGACCTATAAATTATCGCTAATAATTTATAAAAGGCATTTATTACAATATTTTTATTTAAACAGGATAAATGCCGTGTAAAAATACCGCAGCCACGATAAGGTCTGCGGTATTTTTTTGCTTGAATTTTGCGTCAATAAAATGAGTATAATAACCCTACCTATTCTCACGCGCACATAAGGATTGTCATGTTTGATTCTGATTCTGGCTCGAAACCTACCCATAAAAAACTACCAAAAGCCGTTATGATGATGGTCGAAAAAGGCAACTTGGTGCAGGCGATTAAAACCTTAGCCGCCGATGAAAACATCACTATGGATGCTGCCAAATCTCGCATAGATGCCTACGAGCTTGCGCTAAAAAACAAGCAGCAGCAAACCCTCAACACTATCGCTAATAAACAAGGCATCCCAAGCCAAGCCTTTAGCTTTGATAGAGAACAAATGCAAGAAGAGCCTGAGCAATTGATTAGAAGTAAAGTCAAAAGCACGCCCTCTGAGCAAGGCTTCCAAAGTCTACAAGACGGCGTTGACAGCCAGCTTAATGATTTGGGCTATAAAAAACCGCTTATTCCTTATTGGGCAAAGCGGCTATTGGTCATTGCTGCGGTGATGGCAGGGTTATTTTGGATCATGTGGCGTATGTTTGGCTAGTCTGTTACAGGTAGTTCCATTATAGCAGTCTGTTTTAAGTGGTCTGTTAATAGGTTTGAAGGGTGAAATAGGTGGTTGGTTCCCTTGGGGTATGCTCTATACTGATAATTTATTTTTATTCAGACTGATCACTGTCATTTTTGACACATCTACTGTTAACCATCAAAAAAGGATTATTAAGATGAACAAGGCTATATCATTAACTTTGGCTACTTTAGCTTTTACATTCTCAGCCTCTGCTTATTCTGCACAGTTTTCTTCTATTATTGATGCAATGGCAATTCCTAAAACCTCTCCAAACACTGTAAGTGTCTGGGAGAACGCAGATAAAATTAAAGGTATTAAATGGAAATGGCCGTATTACGAATCAGGCGCCCATGATAGTACGATGGAAGGCACAACCAAAGTAGGTAGCAGTAAAAATCCTAATGTTGGCGCTACTGAAATTACTATCACTGGTACTAGAACTTTCATGACAGCTATTGAAATAATGATTCAAAATGAAGGGGAAAATCCTTCTAAAAGTGAGATAAACAAGCTTTTTGGTGCAGGTAGAGTGTTAAAAATAGCATCATCTTGTGACCAAAATGATGCTACATGGGGTGATGCTACTTATCATTTCACCAGTTCAAAAGGTCAGCCAGGTTTTATACGTTACGAAAGTAGTTGGGGTGCTTCAGGAAGCGGTGCTGTAACAATTACAGTTGCTAATAGATTAACGGATTTAAATCATCGCTATGATGACTATGAGGATGAGAATTGCTATGACAATCGGACATTAGAAAAATGGGCAGTTGATTAATTAAGCTACATTTAAAAACTGTAGAAACCATCATGGGAGATTTTAAGCAGACAGCTTAATGCTAATGATCCACGTTGATGATTTTTTAGTCACTAAATCCATATCTAACACTATTATATCGATGCCTGTATAGCGCATCGATCATAGATAGAATATGTATGGTAAGTACACCACGAAGTACACTACGACTATTTCAGTGAGCAAAATCACTGATACCATTGTCCTACAGCCAAAGATTCAAGTCCTCACTAGGGAACCATTATCATTGCTATAAACAGACCTATAACGAAAAAAAGGATACTAAGTACCCTTTTCCTCTATCTAATCAATTAAAACTCTATCCTAATGATGCTCGCCCGGTAAGATTCTGGCAAAGGCACGCTGAGCAATGTTTGGTTTTTTATCACTTGTCAATCCAGCACGAGTACTCGGGAAAATACGGTAACCCATTGATTGAATACCAACGTTAATGGCTGGTGCTAATGAATAAGTCGCCGAGGCAAATTTACCCATATTACTGGCAATACTGTTCGGTTTATGGACAATTGCTTTAGCAACCATCATCGCCGCCTCATCCGGCATCAGCGCAGGCATGTAACGATACAGCTTGGTTGGCTCAATCATCGGCGTGCGTACCAATGGCATAAAAATATTGGTGATTGTAATATTGTCACCTTTTACTTCAGCGGCGAGGCAACGGCTAAAAGCGTCCAATGCTGATTTTGAGGCGACATAGGCGGCAAAACGTGGGCTGTTCGCCAACACGCCAATCGATGATATATTCACGATTTGTCCAGATTGGCGCGCAATCATGGTTGGCAAAAAAGCTAGGACAATTTTGACCGCGCCAAAATAATTGATATCCATGGTACGCTCAAAATCATGAAAACGATCTATAGACTCGTGCACCGAGCGACGAATTGAGCGACCCGCGTTATTGACCAAGACATCAACGTGACCGAAATCTGCCAAAATTTGCGTGCTGACTTTTTCGATAGCATCCATATTAGTCAAATCACAAGGATAGTAAGTAGCCTTACCACCAAGCTCCTCGATACTGTCTTTAACAGCCTTTAATTTGTCTTCGGTACGCGCCAACAAGATAACATGCGCGCCGCATTCACTGAGCAGATAGGCTGTACGCTCGCCTATACCGCTGGATGCTCCTGTGATAATCACGTTTTTGTCTTTAACCGCTTTTCTGATTGCTTTTTTTGAAGGGTTAGCCATAAAACATCCTTTTAAAATTAGACTTTCGTTAATATTTGTCTAAATCATAGCAAAGAAATATAGAATAAAGGGAATAAATCAGCAATAAAAACACTTTAATTCGTCGGATACTTTTATTTACTGAATTGTTGAACAATTTATGCTCGGCAGTTGACTTTCACTACCTATTGATTAGCATGTAAAAAGGCTTCTACCACACGAAACTGCCCAGCGGTACTCTCTTCACGATACATAGCTTGGCGAAAGGCGTTGGAGTTGGGAATGCCGGTGGTATACCATGCAATATGCTTGCGAGCAATACGGCAACCTGAGTATTCGCCATAGAAATGATATAACTCCTCTAAATGGGCCAATACAATCTCTTTTATCTCACTGACGTTCGGTGCATCAAGGTGCTTGCCAGTGCGCAGAAAATGCTCGATATCGCGAAATATCCACGGCTGCCCTTGGGCAGCACGACCAATCATCACCGCATCACATCCTGTCAGCTCATAAACACGCTGCGCTTTTTGCGCGCTGTCGATATCACCATTGGCAATCACCGGAATACTGATGCTTTCTTTGACCTCACGTATCAGCTCGTAACGCGCTTCACCTCTATACATATCCTCACGCGTACGGCCATGAATGGCAATTGCGGCAATACCCGCCTGCTCTGCACGCTTGGCCACGCGCAAAATATTCTCACGCCCATTCTCAAAACCCAAGCGCGTCTTTAAGGTGATAGGCGCATCGACTGCACCTACTGCCGCATCTAGTAAGCGCGCAACCAAATCTTCATCCTGTAATAGTGCCGACCCTGCCAATTTACGGCACACTTTTTTAGCCGGACAGCCCATATTGATATCAATAATCTGTGCGCCATTATCTATCTGATAACGTGCGGCTTCTGCCAATTTATCCGGTTCTGCGCCGGCAATTTGTGCCGAAATCGGTGCAATCTCATTATCGAAATTGGCGCGATAGAGCGATTTTTTGCGCGCATAAAGCGCCGTATCAGCGATTATCATCTCACTAACGGCATGCCCTGCGCCAAAGGATTTACACAGTCGGCGAAACGGATTATCCGTCACGCCAGCCATCGGTGCGACCATCAGACGATTTTCAATCGTCAAGCCGCCAATAACCAATGGCTGCAATAAAGGATGGTCATAATTAGCTTCTGCTGATGTTTGATTAGACTCTATATTATTTATAGGCATAAAAAACGGCTTGATTCGTAGTGAAAACAAGCCGTTATTCTAAGGGTTCTTAACTTTATTGCAAGTGATTGAAGCAATCATTTACTTAGTGCACGTCAAGGAACAAAATGCCTATTTATCAAAAACACTGCCCTGCTCCAAGGTAATGTCATTATCATGTACTTGCATACGCCACGGTAAAATGTCAGGCGATATATTAATAAAGTGCAAATATTTTTCAAACTGATCAATGATATCATTAATCACTGAATCTGATTGATAGCCATATAAGTCATAGGTTTGCCCGCCGCGGCGTAAGTAAACTTCCGCCCGATAATGATGTTCTTGCGGCAGTTTACTCGCCATCTCTTCCGTATAATAATCTGGTACTTCATGCTCTGATAAACGCACTTCGTACCAAAACTCGACGTTATCGCCGCCCCTGAGCTCAAATACCACACGGTCATTGACTTCATCAAAATTCACCTCAGGCAACCAACCCGTTTCGGCAAACTTTTCGGCAACCTCATGCATCGACGATAAAACCGTACCTTTAATATAACCCAGCACTTTATCCCGCGTTGGCTGCTGGGTCATATAGTCAATGCGGTCACGCCATGCATCCAGTTTCAATAAATGCGGCGGCAGGTGATTGTCACTGGTCAGGCTTTGATTGCGATGACCTTCGATACGCAGCGCTCGCCACATGCCAAACATCGCAATCAAAATAATAATCGTAAAGGGCAAGGCGCTAACAATTGCCGCTGTTTGCAGCGCTTGCAGGCCACCTGCTAAGAGCAGCGCCGAGGCAACAACGCCAAGTATCAATACCCAAAACGTACGCTGCCACGCTGGCGTATCACTACGACCGCCCGCTGCGAGCGAGTCAATCACCAATGAACCTGAATCGGATGAGGTGATAAAAAAGGTAACGATAAGTACCACAGCAAGTGCTGACACCACTTGGGTAAACGGTAGATTCTCAAGCAGTTTAAATAATGCAATCGCTTGGTTATTTTGCACTTCAGTAATCAGCGATTCATAGCCTTGAATCATAATCATATTTAGTGCTGTATCACCAAACACCGCAAACCAAAAGAAAGTAAAGATGGTAGGTACTAGCATCACGCCAACGATAAACTCGCGAATGGTACGACCACGACTAATCTTGGCAATAAAAATACCGACGAAAGGCGACCAAGAAATCGTCCAAGCAAAAATAAATAGCGTCCAACTGGTAATCCAGTTACCTTGCTGATACGCCTGCAGACTAAAGGTGCGCTCAACGATATTGCCCAGATAACTGCCCGTATTTTCCATAAAGGCGTTTAAAATAAATATTGTCGGCCCTACCGCAAATACAAACAGCATCAGCGCCGTTGCCAGTATCATGTTTAAGATAGATAAGCGTTTGACTCCTTTGTCCATACCTGCAAGCACTGATATCAAGGCCAACCCCGTGATCAAGACAATGGCGATTACTTGCACGGTTGTATTGACTGGAATGCTAGGTAATAGGTAATGGAGTCCCGTATTTATCTGCGACACTGAAATGCCAAGACTGGTGGCCAAACCAAATAAAGTACCCAAAATGGCGAACACATCAACCGCATGACCAATAGGTCCATGGATTTTTTCACCGATGATGGGGTACAGCGTCGAGCGCATCGATAGCGGCAAACCGTGACGAAAAGCAAAATACGCCAAGGTTAAAGCGACCACGCCATTAATTGCCCAAATATGGAAACCCCAATGAAAATAAGCAATTTGCATCGCTTCTTTTGCCGCAGCTACAGTTTGTGGCTCTGATAGCGGCGGCGAGGCAAAATGCGTGACTGGCTCCGCTACCCCATAAAATAACAAAGCAATCCCGTACCCTGCCGAAAACAACATCGCAAACCATTCAATAAAATTGTACTGCGCCTCACCATGATCGGGACCGAGCTTTATACTGCCATAAGGCGAAAATGCGAGCACCACCACAAACATCAAAAACAGCGCGGTTGCTAGCATATAAAACCAGCCGAATGTCTCGGTGGTAAATGCCAATACTTTACTAAACAGCTCACCAGCTGCCTCAGGATTAATGGCTGTACCAATCACCAATAACAACATAATGGTGGCGGCGGGCACAAAGACGGGTAACAAAATAGTGGAGCGAGGTAATTTACTCATAAAAAGCGATGTCCTCAAAAAATAACAATCAATAAGAAAGCTAAATACAACAAGAAAAGGTAGCACTGCCCACTTTATGAATTTGTACTAATAAAGGCAGTAGATGGTTCGGCTCTTATCAAACCGCTTATAAAGCAAATATAATTTTTATCACACTCTCTGCAAAAACCCTAGGCAAGTCCCCAACTCGTAACACTATTTTAACGTTTGTTACATGACTATTACTCAGCAATAAAAAAGGCAACCTGTTAGCTGCCTTTTCTTTAATGGTTGTATTATTGATAGTTAATTTAAGATATCAAGCATCAATAGCCTCGGCTAACTGCTTGGCCATTTCCGCAAGCTCACCTTGATCTGCTTGCGTGACCGCATGGCGGCCTAGCTCGTGGATGCTCGATGGAATCAGATGGACATGATAATGAAAGACGGTTTGCCCTGCTTGGGCGCCATTTAACTGCATTTGAATAATACCCTCACGCTCGAATACTTGGCGCTGCGCTTGCATGACTTTTTTGGACGTCATTAACACCGCGGCGGCGTATTCTGGCTCAAGATCGGCCAAATCAACGGCTTTTTGCTTAGGAATAACCAGTACATGACCCTTTGCTTGCGGCATGATATCCATAAAGGCAAGGGTTTTGTCATCCTCGAACACTTTATGATAAGGAATATCACCGTTTAACATATTAGCAAAGATATTATTATCATCGTATTTGGTTTGATTATCTTGACTCATTTCTATTCCTTAATTGGTGGTCATTAATTATTTATCATTACGTGGTTATCAGTACTAAAGGGTAAATAGCTCAGCAAATATAGTGGACGAAATTTGGATTGAGTACAAGTGGCTGATACATTCACTAGCCACTTTCAATTTTACTAGGTTTTGCTATCAACAATTCTATAAGTGATACGATTAATTTATTGGCGAGCCGTGCGCTTTAAATGTTATATTAATCCCCTATTTTAATCACCTCAGGTTTATGGATTTGACTGCCTTGCCAACCCAATTATCCCAATCATCAAACATTACTGACGCTCATAGCGACCACGCTTATGACACTATGAGAAATCATACTGCGGTTAATGAAACGCTTGTAGATAGCGCACCGTCAACCATGTCAAGCATTGAGCCAAACGCCATTATCTTAGCTGAGGCATTAACTGATAAAACGATCAGTTGGCGTATCCATAATTGTAAAATCAGCAAAAAAATCATGACGCAGGATATGCCACTGCCCTTTTTGTATCATTACGACAGTTTAGATGACAGCATTAAACAGACTTATCCATTAACACCTGCCCTACTTGCCCAGTTTAATATCCCCATGACAGCTAACGAGGCAGCGAAACTTATCGGTATTGATAAGGCGCTGATCACCAGCCCTTGGCATGTCAAAGTGATTGGCTCATTGGTGGTGTTTAGCGAAGCGCTGCAATTGGCCGTACGCCTGCATTGGACCAATACTGGTAAAGACACCCAGCAAATTTATACCAAAGATGAAGCCGATGCGCTTACTGCTGCTTTTAAAGAGTGGCAGTTTTTTGGTCGTATTGATGTGCTTTATAAGAATACTAAGCAAACACTTATCAGTATTGATGAGCACGCCGAAAACGATAAACAGCTACTGACTATTGCTGCCAGTCCTGACTATCAATTCTTGCCAGCGCCTCACGCCTTAGTCGTTATCGCCAAACTTGAAACCGATAAAGCCGAGTTGCCTTGGTTTGAGAGCGCTATTTTAGAGCGCCTCGTTTAAATATTGACCCTCAAGTCTTTATGATTATTGGTTAATGATTTTCAGTTATCCATATCTAATGGTATGGTAACGCCTTAGTATTATTCACTAGTGCTGGCATGGTATAAAAAGCACACTATCCGTATGACAGCGGATGCTGCAGACATTTATAAATCTCGCTTATTTGTAAGGAATATCACATGGATTATCGCTCAAAAACTTCTACTGGCGGTCGTAATATGGCAGGCGCGCGTGCCCTATGGCGTGCGACGGGTATGACGGATGGCGACTTTGGCAAACCGATTATCGCCATTGCCAACTCCTTTACCCAGTTTGTCCCCGGTCACGTGCATCTAAAAGACTTGGGGCAACTGGTGGCGCGTGAGATTGAAAAAGCGGGCGGCGTGGCAAAAGAGTTTAATACCATTGCGGTCGATGACGGTATTGCCATGGGTCATAGTGGGATGTTGTATTCCCTACCAAGCCGTGACTTGATTGCAGACTCAGTTGAATATATGGTTAACGCCCACTGCGCCGATGCGCTAGTGTGTATTTCTAACTGCGATAAAATCACCCCTGGCATGCTGATGGCAGCCATGCGCCTCAATATTCCTGTTGTTTTCGTCTCTGGCGGCCCCATGGAAGCGGGTAAGGTTATCGCTAGCACTGTCGCTCATAGCCATAACAACGATGGTGGTAGCGACGTCCATACCACTGACAGTAAAGGTAATGCCATCCGTAAGCTTGATTTAGTCGATGCCATGATGGATGCCGCTGACGATAATATCAGCGATGAAGACGTTTTGGCGATTGAAAGCTCGGCTTGCCCAACTTGCGGCTCATGCTCAGGGATGTTTACCGCCAATTCAATGAACTGCTTGACCGAAGCATTAGGCTTATCATTACCGGGTAACGGCTCGCTATTGGCCACGCATTCGTTACGCCGCGAGTTGTTTTTAGAAGCGGGTCGCACGATTGTATCATTAGCCAAGCGCCGTTATGAGCAAGATGATGACTCTGTATTACCACGCTCTATCGCTACCAAAGCTGCGTTTGAAAATGCAATGAGCTTAGATATTGCCATGGGCGGTTCGACTAATACTATTTTACATCTACTGGCTGCGGCTAATGAGGCGGAAGTTGATTTTAAAATGCATGATATTGACCGTCTAAGCCGTAGTGTGCCTTGCCTATCGAAAGTTGCTCCAGCTACACAGAAATACCACATGGAAGACGTCCACCGTGCAGGTGGCGTGATGGCACTGCTTGCCGAGCTCGACCGTGCTGGCTTACTTAGCACCGATGTACCGACTATTCATAGCGCGAGCATGAAAGAAGCCATCGATAAATGGGATATCATGAATCCTGATAATACTGAGGCACGAGCGCGCTATATTGCCGCTCCTGGTGGCGTCCGTACCACGCAGGCCTTCTCACAATCAAAAGAGTGGCCAAACCTTGACGTCAACCGCGAGTCAGGCTGTATTCGTAGTGCGCAGCATGCTTACTCAGCCGATGGCGGCTTAGCAGTACTATACGGCAACATCGCTGAACGTGGCTGCGTGGTCAAAACCGCAGGCGTCGATGAAAGCATCTTAGTCTTCACAGGGCGCGCGCGTATTTTTGAATCACAAGATGCTGCCGTCGCCGCTGTGCTAGACGACCAAATTGTCGCCGGCGATGTGGTTATTATTCGCTATGAGGGGCCAAAAGGTGGGCCTGGTATGCAAGAGATGCTTTATCCAACCACTTATCTTAAGTCTAAAGGCTTGGGTAAAGCGTGCGCACTGCTCACAGATGGTCGTTTCTCTGGCGGTACGTCAGGCTTATCCATTGGTCACGCCAGCCCAGAAGCAGCTGAAGGTGGCGCGATTGGTTTAGTACAAGAAGGCGATATCATTCACATTGATATCCCAAACCGCACCATCAATATGCAAGTCAGCGATGCCGAGCTTGCTGCACGCCGTGAAGAGATGGAAGCGCGTGGACGTGATGCATGGAAACCTGTGAGCCGTGAGCGTCACGTCTCGTCTGCGCTGCGTGCTTATGCAGCAATGACTACCAGTGCCGATACCGGTGCTGTCCGTGATGTGAGCCAAGTTGAGCGATAAATAAGTCTGTAAACACAATTACTTGTCAATAACCTTATAGAGTTATCCAGAGCCTGCGCTGTGCAGGCTTTTTTTCACCAAAAAACAACGCTACCGCCGTTCTGATAACGTTTTTTTGCAGTATTAAAAGGGTTTTACCGTCATTATTAATAGCGATCAAACCTCTTGTAACTTTATCTTTTTAAAACCAAAAAATAGCGTGCACCAAACTTATGATTGAAAACTATAATTTATTCTTATTGGTCTGCGGTATTGCCTTTTTATTCGGGGCATTGTTTCCTATTCTTTTTAAACGTACGCCCATTTCGCTGCCCATGCTGCAAGTAAGCTTTGGTTTACTCATGGGCTATTGGTGGACGAGCCTATCTTTTTTAAATCCGATGGATAACGGTTTAATTATCGAAAAACTGACCGAAATCGTGGTATTGGTTTCGCTGGTTGGTGCAGGTATCAAGATAGATACTGAGCTGTCGTGGCACTTATGGCGCCCGACTGTGCGCTTACTACTTATCACCATGCCTATTGGTATTTTTGTAATGGCAGCATTGGGCTATTATGCTTTTGGTTTGACATTAGGCGCGGCCATCTTGCTCGGTGCCGTACTGGCTCCGACCGACCCTGTGCTCGCCTCTAGCATCCAAGTTGGACCGCCCAATACTGGCGGCGAGGATACACCGCGCTTTACCTTGACCTCAGAGGCAGGGTTAAATGACGGCTTGGCGTTCCCGTTTGTATATTTGGCGATTAAGGTCGCGGAAGCTTATAGCAGCGGGCAGCAGTTCACAGGTGAAATGCTGTGGCAATGGTTTACGACTGATGTGCTGTGGAAAATTGGCGCAGGTTTGGTGGTCGGGATTGTGGTTGGTAAATTACTAGCAAAATTGGTCTTTTCAAAATACAGCCACAATACTTCCATCTCACAAGGCTATGTGGTGATAGCGCTCACCTTGCTGGCCTATGGTTTGGCAGAATATGTACATAGCTATGGCTTCATTGCGGTATTTGTCGCCGCCTTTGCTTTTCGGCGCTCGGAGCGTGAACACAGTTATCATCAAAAGCTGCACGATTTCGCTGAGCAGTCAGAAGGCTTACTGATGTCCTTAGTTCTTGTGGTTTTTGGCATGTTTTTAGGTCAAGGATTGCAAGCGGGCGTTGAGCTGACATGGCGCGTCTATATCGTCAGCTTTACCTTTTTATTATTGATTCGACCGATTGGCGGATTGATTGCTCTATCAGGATTAAAGCTGCCCTATACTGAAAAGTATGCCATTTCTGCGCTCGGTATACGCGGTATTGGCACCTTATATTATCTGTCTTACGCCCTCAATCAAGGCTTCTTCGATGAAGTAGACGCCGTTAAACTTTGGATAGTCTGCTCAATTGTTATTTTAGCCTCTATCTTTATTCATGGTTTGATTTCCCCAAGGCTGCTTAAGCTTACGCCTAAGAAGCCCCGCCATGGATAGCCATGGATAATTTTGGACGCCTATTTCAATTATTTTGTGAGTTATAAGTGGCTACCTATCCTTTAAGCATCTATATTTCTGTTTTTCATACGGGCAACAAGAATATTGAGGTAAGTTCAAGAGTCACGTCTCCTAGATTTCAGCATCAATCAAATCTAATACCGCTTCCGTCAGCGCAAACTGGCGGATGTCATTGAGCATCGTTACATCAAAATTATGGATAAAGGCAAATGACAATTGCCGTGCAGGATCACACCACGCAACCGAACCGTTATAACCCATGTGCCCAAAACCTTGCGCGCTCATATCAAAAGCTTCACTTTGACACATACTAAACCTGCGATGATAGCCCAAGCGCCAGTTCATTTTCGCTGGCATCACCGCATCCATGCCAGTGGTTTGCGGGATAGAGATCTGCTTAAATGTTGCGTCGTCAATCAATGTCTGCCCCTGCCAGCTACCGCCATTGGCTAGCATGGCATAAATAGTTGCTAATGCTTGCGCTGACGCCACGCCGTTGGCAGCGGGAATGATGGCTTGTAGCGTCCGTTTATCGTAATAATCGATAGGTTGTTTATTAGCCAGTACGAGGGCTGATTTATAATTGTTTAGATTAAGCTGACTGTTATTAAAGTATAAACGGTTAATTTTTGCTGTATCGAGACTAAGTAGCTCATCTGCCATTGCGCTTTCATTTGCGCCTGCTTGATTGGTTAGCGCTCTTTTTTGCCAACAAGTATAGCTTGGTAGGCTTGAATAAATGCGCAAAGTATTTTCAGAATCCGCTCTTAACACGGGTTTGCTGCGGCGAGGACGCGCTTGCGACAGCTCCTGATTGCTTATTTGCTGGGCTGTGTGTTCGTCTGTTTGGAAATATTTAACCAAATGAGCCACTTCATCTATTTTATCGTCTGGCACCCCAAAATAACAGCTGTCTGCAATTCCTAGCGGCTCAGTCAAATAGTGACGCAGCGCTGTGGCTAATGACATACGGGTAACGGCTTCTATCACGCCGCCCAGTACCCAGCCGTAAACCAAGGCACTATAAGCGCTCTCATATAAGGCGCTGTCTTCAGGCGCCGTTACTGGCATAGCAGCAACCTTTTCTAGCATGAGCTGCCAATCGAGCACTGTGTCGTTATCGACATCGATACTTTGAATCGAAAACAAGTTACCCTGATGCGACATGACGCTACGTAAAGTAATCTGTTCTTTTCCTTGTGCGGCAAAAGCAGGCCAATAATCCGCAATCGCTCGGTCATAATCAAGCATATGCTCGGAGACCAACACATGCACCAATGTCGCCAACACCCCTTTCCCTGTTGAAAAATTCAGCGATAGGGTATCTGGGCTCCATGATAAATCTGCGCGCGCCATTCCCACACTAGCCTGAGCAATACATTGCCCCGCTTGATAAACTACTAAAGCCCCACCCGCTGGTGCGTCATCAAGCTGCAAATCTGTTAGCAATTGTTGTAATTTTTGCTGCATAACAGGATTAACAGACGTATTGATGTTTGGATTATCAGCTTTCTCATTATTATTTTTCATTCTTCACTCGCTTTATTTATAAAAACATTTTTTATAGTCAAAAAATTCATTAGCTAATTAATGACGACATTGCTCATAAAAAAGGCAACCTATTGGTCGCCTTTTTTGTTGCATGTCGCTCATATGTAGCGCTTACAGTTTGCCAGACATGGTTAGTATGCCATGGGTCTAGTCTAGCGTGGCACCAATAAACGATTATGAACCTCTTCTTCTAGCTTCGTCAAACCATGACTGCGTCCGCGCTCCAAAGCCGTATCCATTTTGCGTCCACGTAACCAGCCTGCACGCAATGCTACCGCTGCACCAGCGCGATTACCAGAACCACAGTGCAAGACGGTTTTTTTACCATGATACCGACGCAAGATGTTATCAAACGCCAATATATTTAACTGTTTTAAATCCTTGGCCCCGCTGATCGGCAGCTGCTCATAATGCATGCCGGCGCGCTCTACCGCCACACGCTCATCGAAATTTAGCTCGTCATCTGGCTGTAAATTCAGCACCAACTCAACGCCAGCCGCCGCTAACGCCGCTACCTTTTCTTCATCGAGTGCGCCGCATACGATGGTATTGTCATCAGGACGAAAATACGGCTCAACAATACTTTCTAGATTGACACCGTTATCTTTAGCATTAGCTTTATCTATCGTAGCTGAGTTATCGGGATCAGCTACCTTTGTTGCATGGTCATATAAAGTCATAATGAATAATTGGTTAATAAAATATAAAGGTTGAAAATATGGCGCAATCTATTGATTTTCGCCTTGCAGTTTAATCACACCAGCAAGATGTGGCTTGTCGTTTTTAGCGCTAAACAAGCCAAATTCGCAAGTATCGGTTGGGCTCTTTAACTGCGCTATCGGCTCAGCGATCAACTCTACCTCTGCTGGTAAAAAGATAGGCAGCTTAAATGATACATTGACCGTGCAAGCATCTGGTAGCTCATCCATCAAGGCGAGGCACTTAGCTTTTGACCACATGCCGTGGGCGATGGCTTTTGGAAAACCAAATGCGCGTGCCGATAGTGGGTGCAAATGGATAAGGTTAAAATCCCCTGAAACAAACGCATAACGACGGCCGATATCTTCTGGTACTTCAAAGATACTGTGCACGCCTTCTTCATTCACTAAAGGCTTAACGGTCACTGGACGCGGCGTACTTTTTTTATCTTTATTGCTTGATTTTTTGCCACGTGACAAATAAGTAGAGGTGCCTTCCCAAATCACTTCGTCGTCTGACTTAACGGTGGTGACAAAATCAAACTGCTGGCCTTGCGCATGGTCACGCAAATTATCAAACTTCACTGCCATCGCTACCGTTTCACGCTCACCGATAGGACGATACTGTGTCACGCTATTATCCACATGCACCAAACCTAGCATGGCAAAGGGAAATGGCTCTTTGACCATCATATTCATCTGCAACGTCTGTGATAAAACAGAAAAATAGGTAATCGGTACTTTGCCGTTGTCGGCGAAACCACAAATCTTACGATAATCATCAAGATTGCTTTGGTCGATGTGTAAATTGTCTACATAATACGTCGCCTGTGGCAACTGATCGCGGCTGACCTTATCGTTATTACCGATAGGCAATAAGCTCTTGACGATATTGGCATAGGTGGTATGCGCTTTTGGCAACGCATCATAATGTTTGTCTGACATAATAAATCCTAAATGGGGTTAAGCTAACTGAGGCTGGAGCAAATTATCTGGCGACCTGTAAACGGCGATGCATGCGTTTGTTTGCTTATTCGTTTATCGGCTCTCTTACTGGCACATACTTTTATTCATACCTGTTTTTATCATAAAAAAGCCACCCTCGGGCAGCTTTATTACAATTTATCAGCAATTTTTCGTAAGCATATGTGAGGTCGATTTAAAAATCTTGTCCATTTTACCTACTTAATACAGGCTTGCTCGATATCTTTTAGTCATTTATCGAGCAGTATTCTGCCTCTATTTTACTGGCTATGCATCCAACAAGCTATGCACCCAACAAGCTTTGACCACAAACACGTACGATATTGCCATTTAGACCACCAGAAGCTGGCGACGCAAGCCATGCAATAGTTTCAGCAACGTCGATTGGTAAACCGCCTTGGCTCATTGAGTTCATACGGCGACCGGCTTCACGAATGGCGAACGGAATCGCTTCTGTCATTTGCGTTTCGATAAATCCTGGCGCTACAGCGTTGATAGTCATGCCTTTAGAACCGTCTTCTAATTGCTTAGCAGTCGCGTTTACCAAACCGATAACGCCCGCTTTAGAAGTAGCATAGTTACTTTGACCTAGATTACCAGCGATACCTGAGATAGATGAAACGCAGACGATACGTGCATGGTCTTTTAGTACATCATTATCTAGCAAGTAGCGGTTTAGCTTGGCAATACTGCCCAAGTTGATGTTGATAACCATGTCCCACTTTTTCTCATCCATTTTTGCCAGTGTCTTGTCACGGGTCACGCCAGCATTATGAATAACGGCATCTAAACCGCCACGCTTTTGCGCCGCCTCTGCGATTTCTTTGCCCGCATCTTCACTAGTGATATCGACGGTTAATACTGAACCACTGATTTCGCTGGCGACTTTTTGTAAGTCCGCTTGCTGCTGCGGTACATCAAGACAGATAACATGAGCGCCTTCGCGTGCCAACACACGAGCGATGGCTTCACCGATACCGCGACTTGCGCCAGTGACGAGCATGGTTTTACCGCCTAAAGGCTGCGTCCAATCGACATCAACGTTGGCGCCATTAGTAACGCGTACCACTTGTCCTGACACATAAGCTGAGCGCGCTGAGGCAAAGAAGCGTAACGTTGAGTCTAGGTTCTTTTCAGCGCCTTCTGCCACGTAGATAAGCTGGGCGGTGATACCGCGCTTAAACTCTTTACCGACAGATTTCACAAAACCTTCAAGCGAGCGCTGTGCCAATGCTGCCTCAATATCGCTCAAATCTTCTGGTGGACGACCGATAACGATAACACGACCTGATTTTTCGACGCGGCGCGCTACTGCATGAAAGAACTCATACACTTGTTTGAGCTCATCAGCATTGCTGATATTGCTGGCATCAAACAATAAAACTTTAAACTTGTCATCGCCGCCGGTATTGGCTTTGGCTTTCACGCCTGCATCAGCCAGTGCGTCTTTTACCGCATCACGGCTATTAACAAATACATCAGCGTGCAAATCTGACAAAATACGGGCAACTGATTCGCTGATGGCAGTATTGTCGCCATCAGCACGGCCAACCAATACACTACCACGTACTGTCGGCTGTCCACTATCAAAACGATCCAACTCGACTGGCATTGGCAAGCCTAGATTTTTTGCCACTTTTCGGCCAATAGAAGACTGCACAAAATCACCATAACGGTCTGACATAATATAATCCTATAATTAATGAGAAGAAAAAAAATTATTAATATGAGTAAACAGGTTAAAAACTGCTGTAACTATACACTTCCATGCAAAACAAGTCCAAAAGCTGCGCCTGTCTATCATAATCTGTAGACAAGCCAGTATACAAGATAGCAACTTTTTCTCGCGTTAAAAACACCCCACTTATGTTAAAATCTAACGTATAAGTTATGGCAAATGCATTTATAGATAACAATATATTATCAAAAGCTTCGTTATGCAATGTTATTCGTCAATACTAACCAGTATAATCTATGGCTATTGATGGTTAGCATTTATTGCCTGAGCTTAAAATTAGCGTCACATCGTTTGCTAAAGAGATACAGTAAGCGCGTAAAAAGCGCCTTATGCTAAACTTCTCTGCCGTGTATTATGTTTTTCTCTTTTATTTTTATTTTGTTTTTCCCTTTTATTTTCTACCCATATTTTTTAAGGATAATATTATGAGTACTAAAAACAATCACCCTGATAGTCCTGTTGTTGAAACGACCGTTGTAAAAGCTGGTGATAGCCAAAATACCGAAACAGCCACTGACGCAGCAACCAAAAAAGCAACAACTGAAGACGCCAAGCAGCCAAATGTTTTTGACACAATGGCAAATTCAAAAGCGGCTGAGCCGAAAAAAGCGGACGATAAAAAGTCGGATGCCAAAACAGCGGATACGAAAACAGACAGCGTTAATAAAGATAATTCTAAGAAAGACGAGTCTAAAAAAGATGATTCAAAAAAGGAGAGTATCGCTGAAAAAAGCTCAAAAGACAGCAAAAGCACTGCCGCTACTAAAGCTAAAGATGATAGCGCGGCTCAAGATGACAATAAAAAGACTGACACAGCTAGTACAAAAACAACCGCTACAACCGCTAAAGAATCGAGCAAAACTGGCCTAAGCTCGGGGCAACATCGCGTCGCTATCCTAGGTGGTAACCGTATCCCGTTTGCACGCTCAAACGGTGCTTACGCAGATGACAGCAACATCGACATGCTAACCGCTGCGTTAGATGGCTTGGTTGAGCGTTTTAACTTACAAGATGAAAAAGTCGGCGAAGTGGTTGCTGGTGCGGTGATGAAATTGAGCCGTGATATCAACTTAACGCGTGAAGCAACGCTAAGTACCGCCTTGAACCCACACACGCCAACGTATGATATCTCACAAGCTTGTGGTACTGGCTTACAAGCAACCTTTGCTTCTGCCAATAAAATCGCGCTTGGTATCATCGATTCGGCGATTACTGGCGGTGTGGATACCACCTCTGATGCCCCTATCGCCGTTGGTGATGGCTTACGTAAAGTGCTAATCAAATTGGGCGCGGCTAAAGACAACAAACAACGTCTAAAAGCGCTAATGGGTTTAAATCCTAAAGATTTGATCGACTCACCACAAAATGGCGAGCCGCGTACGGGTTTATCCATGGGTGACCATCAAGCGATTACCACCCTTGAGTGGAACATCAGCCGTGAAGATCAGGATGAGCTTGCCTTTAACAGCCATAAAAATCTAGCACGCGCGTATGACGAAGGTTTTTTTGACGACCTAATCACGCCATACAAAGGTTTGACGCGCGATAACAACTTGCGCCCAGATACGACGTTAGACAAGCTTGCTAAACTCAAACCCGTGTTTGGTAAAAAGAACGCCAACCCAACCATGACAGCCGCTAACTCGACGCCGCTAACCGATGGCGCCTCTTGTGTGCTATTAGCCAATGACGAATGGGCCAAAGAGCGTGGTCTTAAGCCACTAGCATATATCGTTCATCAAGAAACAGCGGCCGTTGATTTTATCGGTAAATCTGGTGATAAAGAAGGTTTACTCATGGCGCCAGCATATGCCGTACCGCGTATGCTTGAGCGCGCTGGTTTAACGCTGCAAGATTTTGACTTCTATGAAATCCATGAAGCGTTTGCCTCACAAGTGCTATCGACGCTAGCAGCTTGGGAAGATGAGAAGTTCTGCCAAGAGCGTTTGGGTCTTGACGCACCACTAGGCTCTATCGATCGTAGTAAGCTAAACGTCAATGGCTCATCACTTGCCGCAGGTCATCCATTTGCCGCAACCGGTGGACGTATCTTAGCCACTGCTGCCAAATTGTTAGACCAAAAAGGCTCAGGTCGCGCGCTTATCTCAATCTGCGCCGCTGGCGGGCAAGGCGTTACTTGCATCTTAGAGAAATAAAATTCTCACTAATGTAATTAGCAATAAGCCATTAGTTAAATAAATAGCGTTAAGCTTTTAAAACACCCTTTAATCTGATGATTAAAGGGTGTTTTTTGTTGTGGCTGAAAAAAGACTGCAATAAGCAAACACGGCTCACTCATCGCCTTATCGTAAATATGCTAAAGTAATAGCCATATCAAGAGCCACCACTATAAATAATAACCATAAAAATATTGCTTAGGAGCTTATTATGAGCAAAGATTCCTCATCGATTGACCGACAAACCTTAAATACCCCAAAGCGGCAAGCGCGGTCAGCACTCGAACAAGACAGCTTTATTACCCGTATGGATAAAGAAGTGTTTGGCGATGAGCTGCGACGCAAGATGCATCAGGATTTGATCGACAGCTATGACGAAGAGCTGGAAAATGAGATAGACGATTATGTGCGCGACTTTCGTTTTGATGGCCGCGCGATGAGTGAGCAAGAAAAGCTCGATCGGCGAACTTATTTTCAAGAATTACTGCGACTACAGCGAGAGCTTATCAAACTGCAAGATTGGGTGGTCGAATACGGCGAGCGCATTGTGGTGATATTTGAAGGGCGCGATTCTGCGGGTAAAGGTGGCGCTATCAAGCGTATCACTCAGCGTCTAAACCCGCGTGTTTGCCGTGTTGCTGCGCTACCCGCTCCAACCGAACGCGAACAGTCACAGTGGTATTTCCAGCGTTATGTAGCGCACTTGCCCGCCGCTGGCGAGATTGTCTTGTTTGATCGCAGCTGGTACAACCGTGTGGGCGTTGAGCGCGTGATGGGTTTTTGTACCGATGCCCAGTACGAAGAGTTTTTCCAATCAGTACCTGAATTTGAGCGTATGCTGGTGCGCTCAGGTATTCGCTTGGTCAAATACTGGTTTTCGATTACCGATGACGAGCAGCATTCGCGCTTTATGAGCCGGATTCATGACCCGCTCAAGCAGTGGAAGTTGTCAGCGATGGACTTACAATCACGGCGGCGCTGGGAGGATTATACCAAAGCCAAAGAGACCATGTTTGAGCGCACCCATATCCCTGAAGCGCCGTGGTGGGTGGTCGAAGGCAATAATAAAAAACGCGCACGGCTAAACTGTATCGCTCATTTACTTGAGCAAATTCCCTATAAAGAAGTACCGCGCGATGAGATTGAATTGCCTGAACGCAAGCGTGATGATGAATATTACCGCGAGCCAATTCCCGATGATATGTACGTGCCACCGCGCTATTAGCCAAACGTATGCCCGTATAGTCAAAATATTCTAAAAACGCGACGGTATTGCTGATATTAATTTTTTGTAGCCTCTGTCTGCGCAGGCACAGCAAGCAAGAAAAATTGATATCAGCAGTGCGTGATGTATCGATATTACTTTTCCCTCACTATAGCATTCAATAAAATACGGCGCATAAAAAAGCAGTCTCATCAATATAGAAGGCTGCTTTTTTAATTTTTTCGCTAAATGTATTATGCTAATAGCAAATACATTTCAAGCTCTGCAAAATACTACATCGTATAAGTCGACTGCAAGCTATCAAGCTTACCGGCCAATAAGCGCTCGACCTCGTTTTTAATTCTTAGCCCAGCAACATCAGTGCCTATTTGCACCGCAAAACCTGCCGGACGGCCGCTTTGGCTTTTAGAGTTGATCCAAACCACTTTACCATTCATAGGCAGGCGTTCGCTAGAATTGGGCAAAGTGACAGCAATAAACACTTCATCGCCCAGTTTTTGGGCTTTGTCGGACGGCACAAATAACGCGCCATTGGTCACAAAGGATAAATAGCTTGCGTATAACGTTTCCATATCTTCAATATGACAGGTTAAAATCCCGCCACGTCCTGGCATTGCCATAGTCCGCTTCCCTTATAAGTGAGGTTTACTTTTTTAATTTATAAATAAGCCAATTCTTGCATCAGCTTATCATAAGCGAATTTTTCTTGCACATTTTGTTGTAGAGCGGTTTTTATTTCTTGCAGACTATTTATAAATACCTCTAACACGCTCTCAGTAGGTTGGTGACTGTGTAACGACGCTGGTAAATCAATATCCTTTTGTAGCGCATCAAGACCCAAGCATACGCGGCGTATATCAACGAGCATTAGCTCCGACAATTGAATAAACTCGCTTATACTGAGCTGGGTTTGCCAATAATCGCTTGCTGCTATACTACTACGCTTGCCGCTACGCAGCGCTTGCCACGTTGTCAACCATAGGGCGCGCTTACTATACCATGATGCTTGCGCCAGGGCGACCGCGGCTAAAGGCGCGCCATTTGCCAACTGTATCAGCTGCTCAATGGCCGCCGTACCGACCGCCTCACGATTGACCGTACTACCTAAAGCATGAGTCACATAGTCAACTGCAACGGCAGGTTCAATGGTCTGTAGTGCCAACTGCTGAACACGGCTTTTTATGGTTGGCAGTAACTGCGCTGGAGTATCACTGATGAGGAATAAATGTACTTGGGCTTGCGGCTCTTCCAAGGTTTTGAGCAACGCATTAGCCGCTGCAACCGTCATTTGCTCTGCGTAATCGAGCACACATATCCGCATGCCCTGCCCGCCTTGATAAATAAATGGCTGCAGAGCACGGATATCATCGACCTTTATTTTTAACGCAGCGTTACTGGCAGCTTTGGCCGCTTTCTTGTCTTTTGCGCTGTTAGTTGCTGCTTCTTTAGCATCGGCATGGTCGGCACTGACTGGCATACCAATCATTGGCAGGACTTGTAAGCTTGGATGCGTCCCTGCTCTGAGCCATTGACAGCTCTCGCAACTCCCGCAAGCGCCGAGCGGATGACTCTCGCGCTCACGGCATAATAACCATGCGACCAAACGCCAGACAAAGGCGCGCTTGCCCATGCCCTGCATACCAGCGGCTAAAAGCGCGTGCGGCAAAGATTGCTGCGGCATCAACACCCGCTTAGTCATCTGTGACCACAATTCATTTTGCCACGGTAATAGCGGTGCAAAATACATATTATCCGTCAAAGGCAATGCGCTGGTCATTTCAGTTGTCATTTTAGTTATCTTACTCATAATCACCTAATCGCCGCTCAATACCTTTAGTATGCTATACACGCTAATACACGTAAGACATTTGAATAATTGAACATACCAATTAACTTGCTTAGGCTATTACCAACTATACTGTATCAGCAATTTTGAAAATCGACTAAGCTCATGGCATTGAGCCGATTCAAATCTTCTTGGGTATCGACGCCGGCTGGTAGATGACAGCTTGCAGTGGCAATAGCAATATGACCACCATTTTCCAAAACTCGTAATTGCTCTAGGCTTTCTAATATCTCGAGCGGCGTTTGTGGCCAGTGTACAAACTGCTGTAACAAGCTAACTCTGTAAGCGTATAACCCCAAATGACGATAAGCATTTTTTGGTGCTTGCTGTTGTATATTTTTATCGTTTGCCAAAACCACATCACGGTCGCACGGAATCGGTGCACGGCTAAAATACAGCGCGCGCTGTAAATGGTTTGACGTCTGACTAACAACTTTTACCACCGATGAGCGCATAAAAGTCTCGTAGTCCTCGATAGGCTCGCATAAAGTCGCCATCACGCTGTCGCTATCTTGCACTAGCAGTGCTTTGACTTGCTCTAATAATAATGGCGGTACCAAAGGCTCATCACCCTGCATATTGACCACGATATCATGCTCAGCCCAGCCCTTGATAGCGGCAACTTCCGCCAAACGGTCAGTCCCTGACGCGTGCTCACTACTGGTCATCACCACATCAAAACCTGCCTCTGTGCAAACTTTGGCAATCGCTTCGTCATCTGTCGCAATACACATATCATCCGCAAAATCAGCCAACTGTGCTTTTTCAGCCACCCACAGTATCATCGGTTTGCCATGAATCTTTAATAATGGCTTACCAGGCAGGCGCGTACTTTTAAAACGCGCAGGAATAACGATATGAGTTTTGACTGGCGCGGCTTCAATGAGCATTGTTGCGGCTGATGCTAAGACTGATGACATGGTTTATTCCTAAAAAATCAGTTACGCTTTCGTGTCTTTAGATAAATTAATATTTAAAGCTTTTAATTGCTGCTGTAGGCTGTCATAGCAACTGTTCGATAACACCGCAGTCACTGGCAAGACCCATAAGCGGTTAATAAGCTCTTGATACTCTTCGCTAAGTGTCTGGCGGCTAGTCATATCTATTAGCAGCGCTCTGATTTTGACCGCATCTTTACTGGTCACAATAATAGGCTGCTCGCTATATTGTAAAAGCTCAGTCAAGCTAAAATCATAATGATCCGGATAAGCATGACCAATGACATCAAAACCGAGCGACAGTAAAGTATCAAAAAAACGCTGCGGATAACCGATACCGCTTACCGCATGTACCTGACTGTTTGGCATAGGTGGCATAAGTGGCATAGGCATTTTTTCAGCTGCAGTTAAACCTTCTATCTCAACAGCAGAAGACCATAAAGGCTGCAAGTTATCCGCTTGTAGATGCATGGTTAAACGACTGGATTGAGCTTGCTTATTATCTTTGGTCGTCCTATCCGCTTTTTCATGGTAAACCACATTGGCACCTTGCAAGCGCGACATGGGTTCACGTAAAAAACCGGTTGGTAGCAGCTGCTGATTACCAAAGCCACGCGACGCATCGACCACAATCCACTCGATATCACGTTGCAGCGCATAATGCTGCAAGCCATCATCAGCAATAATCAGTTGTAAGTCGGGATAAGCATTTAACAAGGTGGTAATAGCCTGCTTACGATTGGGGCAAACGGCCATCGCCGCGCCTGTCATATTGACGATTAAACAGGGCTCGTCACCTACGATGCTTGGCAGGCTATCGGCATATACCAAAGCTGGCATTTGACTGCTATCACCACCATAACCGCGACTAATGACACCTACTTTGACGCCTTGCTTTTGCAGATGATTAACCAAAGCAATAATTAACGGTGTTTTACCGCTGCCGCCTACCGTGATATTACCAATCACCATCACTGCAATAGGCGCACGATAACTGGCAAACAAACCTATCTTATAAGCCTGACGGCGCATCATCGTAATGAATCCATATAACCAGCTGACAGGCAGCAGTAGCCAGAGCCAAGCAGCCTGACGTTGCCAGGCACGCGTCATTGTGGTTTCAATACTCATGGTGATGTGTTATTTATCCTAGTTATGCGGCCATCTTTATTCAAAATCACGCGCGTACATTTGCGCATAATGGCCATGCAATTGCATCAGCTCTTGGTGGGTGCCTAGTTCAACAATCTGACCACTATCCAACACTGCAATACGATCAGCCGATTCAATGGTCGTTAAACGGTGGGCAATCACCAGTGTCGTCCTATCTTTCATGACGTTATCGAGTGCTTTTTGAATATAGTATTCTGACTCGTTATCTAAGGCACTGGTGGCTTCATCTAAAATCAAAATCGGTGCATCTTTCAATAATGCGCGCGCAATCGAGATGCGTTGACGTTGACCGCCTGACAGCTGCAAGCCTTCAGCGCCAATCTCACTTTGATAGCCATTTGGCATTTTCATAATAAAATCATGGGCAAAAGCGTCTTTTGCAGCGCGCTCGACCTCAGCTTGGGTTTTATCCGCTAGGCTGCCATAGGCAATATTATTAAACACCGTGGTATTAAACAGCACCACTTGCTGATTGACCATCGCAATTTGCGAGCGCAAGCTTTCAAGCTTGATATCGTCAATTGGCATACCGTCAAGGGTGATTTGCCCCGAAGACGTATTTAAAGTACGCGTGAGTAAGTTAACGAGTGAAGACTTACCAGCGCCGCTACGGCCGACCAGTGCTATCGTCTCGCCTGCACGCACATCTAAAGTAAAATCACGCAGCGCTACTGTTGAATCAGGATAAACCAAGCTGACATTATCGAACTGAATGTCACCTGCTAGAGTCGGGCTAAGTATGCCAGTGTCTTGTTCTTCTGGCTCATCCAACAAAGTAAAGATTGACTCACCGGCAGCAAGCCCTTTTTGCAATTTTTGATTGATATCAGTGAGCGAGCGCACCGGCTTACTTAATAATCCTGCGGCAGCAATATAGGAGATAAACTCACCCGCCGAGATATTATCTATCACCGCAGGGCGCAGCGCCAGCCATACAACGACCGCCATCGCCATCGACATTAGTAACTGCACCGCTGGAGTATTAATGCTATTGGTCACCACGACCTTCATACCTTGGCGCAGGTTTTTCTTTGAGGTTATATCAAAACGCTTGGCTTCATACGCTTGTCCGCCATAGTTTTTCACTACCTGATAGCCGCCGATAACCTCATTGGTGATGTGGCTGACACTACCCATGGTTTCTTGAATGCCTTTAGACAGCTTTAGATAGCGCTTTGAAGCCACGCGTATCAGCCATAAAATAGGTGGCAGCACCACAAATAGAATCAAAGTTAAACGCCAATTGCTATAAAGCAAGAAGCCTATCAAAGCCACCACGGTCAAACCATCGCGCAACAAAGTTTTCATCGAATCGGTACTGGCAGCAGTCACCTGTTCAACATCAAAAATGAGCTTGGATGAAATGGTCCCTGCTGGATTTGCCAGATAGAACGAGCTTGGCAAACGCAAAAGCTTATTGAACACTTGAACGCGTAACTCATAAACAAGATTGCGCGATACCAATGCCGTATAGTAATTACCCAAAAAACTGCCCACGCCGCGGACAAAAAACAGCGCCACAATAATAAATGGAAATAAATCCTGTTTGCTTTGGTCGTTTCGATTGATGGCATCAGTGATATATTGCAATAACTTGGCAATCCAAATCTCTGTTGCCGCATTAATCGCAAAACCTATTATAACCAAAATTAACGCCCACCAATAAGGTTTAAGGTAGCTTAACAGACGTAATAAAGTCCTATGCCTGGGTGTATTCGATGGCGCTGCTGACAACTTTTTAGCAGAATTTTTTTTAGAGTCAGGTTGATAAGCTTGGCTCATAAAAGCCTCAATTTAGGTATAAAAATAAATGACACAAATGCAGCAGTGGCAAGTGAACATAAAATACAGCAGTAAAAACACCAAGGGTCATGATAGTGGCGTTTGATGCTTTTACTGTAGCAATATATCAAACGCCCTAAAATCTATTGCGGCGCAGATGTTGGTAAAGGCTGCCCAAGCGGCACAACCGTACTGATATTGAGATTTAAAAAACCCAGTTTACCAGCGATATCCATGACCCGTACCACCGATTGATGGGTGGCGTTTGCGTCAGCGGCAATGACAAATAGCATATCACGATTGCTTCCTGCCTCTTGCTGAAGCATGCTGGTCAGCTCCGCCTCATCGCTACTGGCAAGCGTAATACCATTAACCAGATAACTGCCATCTTCTTGCACGGCGACTTCAATACTGTTTTTCTCTTCTGTTAATGCCACTCCTTCCGCTTCCGGAAGAATAATATTTAAGCGGCTAAAGTGATTAAACGAGGTGGCAAGCAGTAAAAATACGATTAAAAATAACAAGCAGTCAATCATCGGCGTCAGATTGATTTCAAGTGGCTCAACGGTCGGTTTTCTAAAACGCATATCGCTCTCTTTAATAGTCTGCAATGTACAGATTCAACAAATAAGTGACATCACACAATTAAGTTGCTGTAGCGGCTGTCTCTAAATCTGAGGTGTCAAGTGAAAGCTCATAACCCTTAGTTTTAGTCGTTTCTGCACCATTAGCAGGTAGAGACATGGTAGAGGATTGCGTATTGTCCAGCAATTGATAATCATACAATTCTTGAATCATCAGTCCCGCTTGCGTTTCAAACTGTGCATTGATATCAATAATACGGCGCTGAAAATAACGATAAGCAACCAGAGCCGGAATAGCCACAATCATACCAGCCGCCGTGGTAATCAATGCTTGTGACACGCCAGCAGCCAGCATCGTTGGGTCTTGCATCGCGCCATCCGTAATCGCTAAAAACGACGAGATAATACCTAATACCGTACCTAGCAAACCAAGCAATGGTGCAATCGCCCCAATGGTACCGAGCATATTGATATTTTTTTCTAATTGATGCACCTGTACGCTGGCACGGTTTTGCATGTGCATGGTCATCGAGTCGAGGCCATATTGACGATACAGCAGGCCAGTTGCCAAAATATCGCCTAAAGGGGTTTTTTCTTTGACATTCATCAGTTGAGTACGACCAATATCACCGTTCTCACGTAGGCGGGTTATCAGCTGTTCGCGCAATCTATTAGGTACAATTTTATTAAACTGCAACGTATGGCTGCGCTCGATAATAATTACTAACGCCAATATTGAGCACATCACAATAGGTGTCATCAGCCAACCACCTGCTTTTACCAGCTCCCACATACGCACTCTCTTCTATGTTTTTATAAAGTTGTCAAAAGATGATTTTACGTTTGTATCTTTAATACAAATACTAAGCCTGCGCTTCTATATGCTTGATCAAAGCCGCTAGTTGATCATGATTGTGGAAGAATATCTCAACACTACCCTGCCCATCTTTTTTATGCTTAAGCTTTACTTCTGCGCCTAACATATCAGTTAAACGCTGGGTTAAGCGCTCAACATCGCGAGACTGTACTTGCTCGATGCGATTGGCTTTTGGTGCTGGCTGCAAGATAGATTTCACCAATTTCTCAGCCTCGCGCACCGTCATACCAGCATCAATGATTTTTTGCGCAATGATAGGCTGCTGTTCTGACGATAGCGCCAACAGGGTACGGGCATGCCCCATGTCTAATGCACTGGTTGCTAAATGATCTTTAACTGTATCGTGCAATTGATTCAAGCGCAAAAGGTTTGATACCGTGGTACGCGCTTTGCCAACAACTTCAGCAATCATCGCATGGCTCATACCAAACTCGGTATGAAAGCGCTGCAGGGCAGCTGCCTGCTCAATCACCGATAAATCTTCGCGCTGAATATTTTCAATCAAGGCCAGCGCAATGGCCAACTCATCGGATAACGCGCGCTCAATGGCTGGTATAACCGATTTACCAGCCATTTTTGCTGCACGCCAGCGGCGCTCACCAGCGATAATTTCGTGCGTTACCAAGGCTTCGCTTTTATCTTCATTCGCCAGTAATGGACGAATAACAATCGGCTGCATAACGCCATGCTGTTCAATAGAAGAGGCCAGTTCTGCCAGCGCCGTTTCACTCATATCACGACGTGGCTGATACTTACCTGCTTGCAGACGTGTGACATCGATTTGTACCAAGCTGATTTGATCTTCAGAGGTACTATTTTCTGTGACGTTTGCGCGAACCTTATTAGCAGGAGCTTTTTTCATCGTCCGCGCTTTACGATTATTATTGTCAGTAGTTTGTTCAGACACTGGCAAGGCAGAAGGCTTGTTAGCAGCAGCTGGGCTAGCTTCTTGCTCAATAGGTTGTGGTATTTTGGTTAACTCAGTATGCTCACGCACTACCGTGTCATCTTGTAAGGCAGAGGCGGCAATTTGCTTTTCTTTTTTGATTGACCCTAATAAGGCATCTAAGCCTCGATTGGCAGCCAACCCTCTTTTCTTTGCCATGATTACCTATCCTCTAACGCTAAAATAAAAAGCCAAATACCGGCTTACTGATACATATAATTTGCTATTCTTTTAGTAACTTGCAACATGAATTTATAACGATGTGCTCTGTTTTATCACTTCAGCCGCCAGTTTTTGATACGCGCGCGCGCCTTTTGACCATCTCTCGTAAGCAATAACTGGCAAGCCATGTGCGGGCGCTTCTGCTAGACGAATATTTCTTGGAATATGAGTCTTGTACATAATATCGCCAAAGTGCGCCTCTAATTCAGCCGACACATCACGCGCCAAGGTATTGCGCGCATCGAACAAGGTTCTGACCACGCCGCGAATATAGAGCTTAGGATTAAGTTCAGTGAGACGCTCAATCGTCTGCGACAAATCCGCCAAACCTTCTAGGGCATAATATTCACACTGCATGGGAATAATAACGCTATCGGTGGCAACCAATGCATTAATCGTTAATAAATTTAAGCTTGGTGCACAATCGATAATGACATAATCATAAGCAGATTTATTGGTCGCGGTTTGATCCTTGGCCAACTGCGCCATTGCCGTCTTAAAGAGCTCATGACTATTGGTTTTGCTCATTAAAGTAATGTCCATCCCCGCCAAATCACGATTGGCGCCGATGACATCAAACCCAGCTGGACTGCTCACAATCGCCTCAGATAGCGCAATGCCATCGAGCAGTACATCAGCGATGGTCAAGTCCAAGGCGTTCTTATCGACACCCGTGCCACTGGTTGCATTGCCCTGTGGGTCTAAGTCAATCAGTAGTACATGCTTGCGCTTGGCCGCTAAGCTGGCGGTCAAATTGACTGCCGTCGTGGTTTTACCCACGCCGCCTTTTTGATTCGCAATCGCTATGATTTCCATACACTCACTCAATTTAATTAGAATCTGTTACTGATTTTTACTACAGTATTTTTGCCGCTCAAGCTTATTATATTACTCAAATACCTGACACTTACCTATAAGTCAATTTAGACACCAGCGTACACGCCACTTATGACTAAAAAACAATTGTTGCCTCACATAGCGTGACGTGCTCATAGCTTAGACATTTTTATAAGATAATTCAATTAAATGACGACTATCTTGTAAACGTGGTACTTTTAATGCAATCGTCTTTATCTGCCAAGCCTCACTTAGCGCTTGCAACTCTTCATCGCTTGGCGCTTTGCCCTTCATCGCGCATAAATAGCCCTTATCTGCCAAACGCGGCTGAGCAACATCGACAAAATCAATCAAGCTAGCAAACGCTCTCGACGTTATCACATCATAGCTGGCTTCATGCGCCTCAATACGCGAGGCGACTGGATGCATATTGCTCAAACCAAGCTCGCTACTAATTTGCTTAATAAACCGAATTTTTTTCTGGTTGCTATCAAGGGCAGTACATTGGCGCTCAGGCTGACAGATAGCAATAATAACCGCTGGCAAGCCCGCCCCCGTACCAATATCAAGCAGCGACCCTAACGGTAAATGCGCTATAATAGCCAAACAATCGATGATATGTTTGAGAAGCGCTTCGACTGGATCGGTAATCGCGGTCAGATTATACGCCTTATTCCATAATAAAAGCTGGTCTAAATACAATAATAGCGTGCGCTGTTGCTGCGCGCTTAACGTCAGACCCAACTCGTCTATTGCTTGTGCGAGAATAGTTGCCAGCTTAGGTAATTGCGCACCAAGCTTGACAAAACCTGTCGGGTCAATATGACTGTTACCCGTGCTAGCAGACGATGAAGAGGTTTTAGTAGAATCTGACATACGGGTTATCCAGTTTTAACATGTGAACCGTCTATTTTATCATGCGCCCTGCCCATTGAATAGTTGCAGATTACGCCAATGTACGCCATCTTATACTATCTACGCCCATGTTGATGGCTTATCTTCTTCAATAACCAGCAAGTTATGGTAGCAAAACCTCCATTGTTGCAGCCTAATAAGCCAAACCTTTCACTTTACTATGATACAAAACTGCGCTGAATGTCTTGTCTAAAACGCGCCGATATCTTGTAAGATGTTCTTATTTACTCTCATAAATGTAAGCATGATTAAAAATACATTCCTAAACTTAAAGCGCAAACGGCAAAAAATCAATAACCATTCCACCCTTTTAAAACGACTTACTATATAACTATGACCGAACCGCAAAACACCCCTATAAATCAAGATTCAAAAGACAGCAAATCTATGGCAACACCTGTTAAAAATTCAGCAGTAACAAAAGCATCTAAGCCAGCCAATATAAAGCCGACAGCAATAAAGGCGAACGAGACTGATGAGCAAGAGCGCACTTTAGATATGCCTAATACGCCTCATCCGGTATTTATCGAGGTTAATGAGCGCTGTCTTATTAGTGCCGAGCAGCTTAAGCGTTATACCAATCCTGATGAGCTACCGAGCGATACCCGCACTGCCCCTGATCTAGATGTCGGCTTTGGGCAACAGCGCGCCCTTAAAGCCTTGCAGACGGCGCTGGATATTCATGCCAGCGGCTATCATGTGTTTGCCGCGGGCGAAAATGGCTTAGGTAAACGCACAGTGATCAGTCGTTTGCTACAGCGCATTGCCGCTGATGCACCGACGCCAGATGATTGGGTTTATGTGCACAATTTTACCGACCCGCGTACACCGCAAGCGCTACGTCTACCTGCCGGACAAGGGCAGATATTGCAGCAGCAGGTTAATCAATTATGGCAGCAAGCCAAAAAACGACTTAGCCAACGTTTTCGTAGCGACCAGTATCAAAGCAAAATCGAAGCGATTAAAAATGACACCCATCAAAAAGAAAGTCAGGCTTACGACGACCTAAATACCGAAGGTAAACAGTACGATTTGGCACTGACGTTTCGCACATTTGATAATAAAGCGGTATTCGTCCATCCTAGCAAATTATCTACCGAGGAAAATTATCAGAGCATTGACCATTTAAAAATTTCTAGTAGCCAAAAAAATCAAACAACAGTAGAAAAGACTGCGCACCCTACTAAAAATAATCTTGATGATGATAATGCTAACAGCGAGTATGGCAACGAATACAGCAATGACTACGGCAAAAGCGAGTACGAAGCTGAGCTGAATAATTTTGCCCAAAAAAACCATATGCAAAAGCGCTTAAGTCAGCTAACCATCGCCTTAGAGCAATTAGAAGACGAAGCCAACGATGCCATTGAAGCGCTGCATCGTAATATTGCCCGTCGTGCGCTGCAGCCTTTATTTACGCCTATTTATGAGCAATTTGCTGCTCATCCCTTGGTTGTCGAGTATCTAAAAACTGTATTTGCTGATATGGTCACTCATGTCGAGCGCATCGTTAACGGTGATGATGAGGAGTTTGTGACGGCCGTTCTTGCCACAACGCCAAGCCGCTATGCGGTCAACGTCATTGTCAGTCATACGCCAGATAGCGGCGCCCCTGTCATCTTTGAAGATTTGCCGACGCATTTAAACCTATTGGGTCATGTCGAGCAAATCACCCAATTGGGCACAGTCACCACCGATGTTAGTATGATTCGCGCCGGCGCGCTGCACCGTGCCAATGGCGGTTATCTGTTATTAGAAGCCAGTCATCTCCTTGAGCACCCTTACGCCTGGCAAGGCCTTAAGCGCGCGCTGCAATCACGTAAAATCAGACTATCTAGCCTTGAGCAGATGCTAACCTTGACAGGCAGCTTGTCACTTGCACCCGCACCGATTGACCTTGATATTAAAGTGATTTTGCTTGGCGAAGCGGATTTATATTACGAATTACTCGAGCTGGAGCCAGAGTTTGATGCGGTATTTAAAGTACGTGCCGACTTTCACGATGATGTGACGCGCAGCCCTGAGCACGAATTGGCCTTGGTCGCAAAAATGGCAGACATCATTGATTATGCCAACCTTTATCCGTTTGATAGTAGCGCCCAAGCTGCCTTACTTGAGCATTTAAGCTTACAAGCCGAAGACCAAGACCGCTTGAGTTTGCATAGTGATTTATTGATTAAGCTGTTGCATGAATCCAACCGCCATGCGCGTTTGAGCGGTAAAAATATCGTTAGCGCCATGCACGTGACCCACGCTATTGACGATATGGACGAGCGCTCAGGATACTTGCGCGATCTATATTGGGATGAGTTAAAAAATGGCCAACAGCTGATTCAGACCCAAGGTAACGCCGTCGGCCAAGTCAATGCGCTCACCGTCGTCAGCTATGCCGATAGTGAGTTTGGCATGCCTGCGCGTCTGACTGCCGTTATTCAACCAAATATTGGCGCTGGCGAAATCCTCGATATCGAGCGCGATGTGGACTTGGGCGGCAGCTTACACGCCAAAGGTATGCTGATTATGACCAGCTATTTGCGCGCCTTATTTAGTCAGCATCATGCGCTCAACTTTAGCGCCTCACTCGCTTTTGAGCAAAGTTACGCTCATATCGATGGTGATAGTGCCACAGTCAGTGAAGGCTGCGCGCTGCTGTCCGCTTTAGCAAACGTCCCGATCAATCAATCTTTTGCGATTACCGGCTCAATGAATCAGTTAGGCGAAGTCCAAGCAGTCGGCGGTATCAATTCTAAAATCGCGGGTTTCTTTGACGCTTGCCGTGAGCAAGAGCTGACGGGACAACAAGGCGTGGTCATTCCGATCGCCAACGTCAAACAATTAATGCTGCGTGACGACATTATTGCCGCCGTCAAAGCCGGCCAGTTTCATATTTATGGCGTGCAGACGCTTAGTGAAGCCTTAACCTTAATGACGGGTCTGCCTGTCGACACAATGAATAAAAAAGGTCGCTACCGTAAAGACACTCTATTTGGTAAAGTATTAAGTCGGTTGATGCTTTGGGATGAAAATCAAAACGCTGATGACGAAGTCGATGATAAAAAATCGAAGAAAAAGCATAAAAAGAAGCGTAAGGCCAAACGTCAAAAAAAACAAGATAAGCAAAAAAAGGCCAAGAAAGAACAAGATGACTGCTGCGCAAATACAGCAGAGCAACTCTAGACGCTGATATGCTTTTCTGCGATGATGAGTTTTTTGCGCTTTGCTGTTTTAATAAGCTGTATTCATAAATAATACCCTTATAAAAATTAAACTCGTGACTGAATAAAGGTTATCTTTAATGACTGTACATTCTACTGACGCCGATGGTCTTCAAGCGCAAGCAGCTGTTGATGAGTCAGCAACTACTCTAGTACTAGGAGACGCGCCTAAAAAAGTTACTGAGCAAAATGACGAAGTTGCGACAGATAATAAAGCGTCTGAGGAAGCAGCAGATAATCGCCATGGTGCAGCGACGACCGCGCGGCAATGGCAAGTATTGTCGCAGTTGCAGCGCAATCGTTGGGTAGGTACCACCCATGTCTACGAGCAGCTTAAATTGGCAGGTTTTGATATCAGTTTACGCACCGTGCAACGCGATTTAAATGCCCTTGCCAAACGCTTTCCTATCGAAAAAAACAATGCCAATCCGCAAGGCTGGCGCTGGAAAGACGATGCGCCGCTGCAAAGTCTGCCGCATATGAATTTATCGCAAGCGGTTGCCTTTAATATGGTCGAAGCCAATCTAAGCCAGCTGCTGCCGCCGGTTATTTTAGATGAGCTTTTTCCTTGGTTCGATTTGGCACGCCGGCAGCTTAAAAACAGCAAAGTCACCCATTCATGGATTGATAGGGTACGTATAGAGCCTGCCTCGCAGCCTTTGATTGCGCCGCATATTGACTTGGAAAGTAAAGACAACATTTATCATGCGTTGTTTTATCAACTACAAATAAAAGCCAGTTATACTCGCAGCGATAAATCACAAGCCAGCGAATACATTCTAAATCCCATTGCTATCATTCAGCGTGGGGTGATTATTTACTTATTGGCGACGCGTACCGATGACCCAGACGTGATTATTCGTACCTTTGCCCTCCACCGCTTTGCAAGCGTTGAGATACTAGAAAGCGCGGCTCAAACCCCTGATAATTTCCACCTCGATAACTATTTAGATGCAGGCGGCATGGGCTTTAGCCATCCTTTATTTAGCCAGCTACCCGATCGTGGCAAACATACCTCAGTTGAGCTACAATTTACCAAACAAGCGGGGAAAAGCTTAACGGAAAGCAAGCTGAGTGACGATCAAACTGTAATCATCAATAGTGATGGAACCCTAACCATACGCGCAACCGTCAACTTAACCTCACAGCTGGTTTGGTGGCTACGTGGCTTTGGCAGTGGTCTATTAGACGCCAAACCTGCGCTCCTATACGAAGCGGTTTTAGACAAACCCATCAATCATGCATAGCGGCAATAAAAAGACGATGAATGATTATTTATGATAATTATTAACGATGATAAAAATTTAACCGCTGTAGCCAATAAGCCAACGTTTATCTTAATTAAACGTTTATCTTAATTAAAAAACTAATACAAAATTAAAAACCCAAAAGGAATATTATGTCAGCCACTATCCCATCACCGTTACTTTCAGACAGTTTAAGAGGGCTGGGCTTAGATACGGGGACATTATTTTTTGCGCTCAATTATGAATTTACCAAGATTGAGCAAAAAGGCTTATTTAAAAACCTAAAAAAACGCTTTAAGAAAAATGAAGGCGCGATTGATATTGATTTGGCCTGCGTACTATATAACGACAACTGCACCATCAGCGATATCGTTTGGTTTAAACAGTTACGTGACAAGGCAGAATCCGTCAAACATCAAGGCGATAGTCTCAACGGTAAGGACCGCGGTGAACAAGCGATGTATCTTGCGCCCCTTGACCAAGAGCAAATCAGAATTTATTTGGATAAAATACCCGCGCATATCACTCACATTGCCTTAATCGCTAACTCTTACCACGACCTACCGTTTAGCAGAGTCAAAAAAGGTGAGATTCATTTAAGCGATGATGAAGGCAACCGCGTTTTTGAGGTTAATTTAAAGCAGCTACCACGTGACTGTATAACGCTTTGGGCGGCACACTTGCAGCGAGAAGTGGACGATTGGCATCTGACCTTGCAAAACCTACCGCTACCTGCAAAAGATTTAGCAACTGCCGCGCAAGAAGTGGCGCATGAATTGGCACGCGCTCTACCGATTACGCCAGCTATGTATAACTGATGTATAACCAGTATTAGATTGGTTTTTAGCTATCAATTAAAAAAGGACAAAACGCTGTTGAGATTTCACGTTTTGCCCTTTTTATTTTTGTCCAAAATTTTTAACTATTCGCTTTATTCTAACGGCTCACCGCAATGCGGACAAAAATTCTTTTGCCGCACTTCCTTTTCTCGACGCTCAAGCTCTTTTTCGCGCAGTACTTGCAGTACGATTTCTTGCGCTTGCTCCTTATCCAGTCCAAGCTCGCGGCGAATCTTTTCAATCATCATCTGATTTTGCACCAAATCAAAATTACTATCGACCAGTTGCTCACGAAAATCTTGCTCGAGCTCTTCTCGGCGCTGACTCAGCTCATTTGCCAAACCCGTCGCCAAAATACCCGCTGGCAAAGCCGCAAGACCAACGCCGAGTATGGTGATAAGTGCACCTAATATCTTACCAGCATTGGTGATAGGTGTGACATCGCCGTAACCTACCGTCGTCAGGGTGACCACCGCCCACCACATAGCTTTGGGTATCGACTCAAACTCCTCGGGCTGGGCGTGGTTTTCGACCAAATAAATGCCACTCGACGCTGTCACAATCATAATAATTAAGATAAAAATGACCGCTTGAAACGAGCCTTTCTCCTTACTGATAACCACCAATAAAATACGCAGGGAGGCAAAATAGCGGGTAAGTTTCAGAATTCGAAACAGGCGCAAAATACGTAAGAAGCGCAAATCGATACTGACAAAGAAATTCAAAAATGCTGGTGCAATGGCAATGATATCAATCAACGCCGACGGACTTTTTAGCCATTCCCAGCGCTGACGCCACGTGGTATTGTCGGGTTTGGCTTCAGCGACACTCCATAACCTCAGTAAATACTCGATAGAAAAGATCACGATAGAGAAGTTTTCAAACCACGTAAAATACGCTTGATACGGGTAATACCAGTTGTCAACCGACTCAGCGATAACCGCCGTGACGTTCGCCATAATCAAAAAAATGAGAAAATAATCGACATAGCGACTAAAGAGCGTGTCATGCTCATCGTTTTGCAAAATGTTATAGACGAAAAGACGCAAGCGCCGAATAGATTGGAATAGCATGCCGTCCCTATGTGGTGTAATACCGGTTTTATATTATTAAAAATCAGGTGGGAGATATCAACAAAAAGGCAGTTGCGCTTGCAGACTCAATGAGGGTTTTTTAAACAATTTATCGCAATTTTTGCTTCAGACGTTATGATTATACAAAATTTATGTAATAAATGTAGGTCGTGATTACCAATAGCAGCGCCGTGACAAAAAAGACCAAACGTAAAAAACGCTCATCCGCTCGTAATTGATTGCTTAAGTTTTGGGCTGGTAATAAAAACAAGCCGCATTTAGGACAACAGGCATCTATTTGGTTTAAAAGCTTAATTGAGCGGGCATTTTCGCAGCGCAGCGGAGAGTTACTACAATAACCAAGCATAATATCCAATCTATCCATGTCATTGTTTAATATTAATGTTTAAAAACGCAGATGTAGCATAAGACAAGCATTTAAAAATGAAAAGGGTAATTTGACCCATAAAATCCGTCACGACTGTAACATAAAATACAATTAAGCCAACTTCCTGTTTAAAACCTTACTCCTCGTGAGGTTTTTGTACTATAATAGAGAAATAATGTTACGAGTTATATCCTGACTCTAACGTTATCTAATGGTCACTGATGCCATCCCTCATTAGAAACTGACCAATAACATCTATTATGTTGAGGAACTTAACGATGAAACTACAATCCCTAGTTTTAGCTGCTGCAACTGCCCTTACTATGACCACTGCTTTTGCGGTACCTGCTGGTACTTGGTCTGTGGCTGCTGGTGCTCACTATGTTGATCCAAAAAGTGACAACGGTAACGTCACTATAGGCAATACAAATTACGCTGTAGATGTTGATGGCGATGTACGTCCAACCATCAGTGGTGAATATTTTATCGCTAATAACGTTGGTGTTGAGCTACTGGCTGCCATTCCATTTCATCATGATTTCACTTTGACTGATGCAAATGGTGGTGAAATCACAGGTAGAACTCAACATTTACCACCTACTCTTTCTCTACAATACCACTTCGACGGCTACAACCTGCCTATGAACATGAAACCTTTTGTTGGTGTTGGTGTGAACTACACTACTTTCTTTAAAGAGAAAGCAAATGTTGCAGGTACTGAACTAAAACTTGACGATAGCGTAGGTGTTGCAGGTCACATCGGTCTAGATATCCCATTTGCGCCGACTGAGTCTTTCCGTATTGATGCGCGTTATATGGACATCAAAACTGATGCTACGCTAAACGGTACAGATATTGGTGAAATCGATATCAGCCCTTGGGTTTATGGCGTTGCTTTCGTAAAACAGTTCTAATATAGTCCATTGCTATAACATAAGTAAAAGAAGCCAGCTTAATAGCTGGCTTCTTTGTGTCTGCATATACCTTTTATTCATTTATAAATGAGATATAAAAAAGACCGTCCGCAGACAGTCCTTTTAACAATATATCTAATTGTAATGAATAAGCAAGCCTAGAGCAAAATGCGGCGTGGATCTGCCAATAAGCTTGCGATATAACGGGTAAATACCGCAGCATCGGCGCCATTAATCACCCGATGATCGTAAGATAAAGATAACGGCAACATCAGACGCGGCTCGAAAGATTGCTTACTAGCATTCCAACGCGGCTGCATACTGGCTTCTGATACCCCTAATATTCCTACTTGCGGCCAATTTACCAGTGGCGTAAATGCGGTACCACCTAAGTTACCTTGACTAGAGATGGTAAAGCTTGCGCCTTGTAATTCTTTAGCCGTGAGCTTCTTATCACGCGCTTTGACCGCAAGCTCGCCTACCTCAATGGCGATTTGCTTTAAGCCTTTATCTTGCACATTTTTGATAACAGGTACAATCAAGCCGTCATCCGTCGCGACCGCAATGCCCATATTGACGCTTTTACGTAAGATAATTTGGGTATTATCGTCACTCAAATGACTGTTAAAGCGTGGATGCTGGGTTAATGCATAAGCAGTTGCTTTAACGACAAAAGCTAAAATCGTGAAGCCGATACCTTCCGCTTTCATAGCACCTTTAAGCTCACCACGTAATTTTTCAGTGTCCGTGATGTCTGACAAATCAAACTGTGTTACTTGCGGCAGCAAAGTATTGTAATTGAGCTGCGGTATCGAGACTTTTTGTAGGCGGCTTAAATCTTGTACTTCGCTCTCGCCCCATATCTCAGTATTACTCATATCAGGTAAGCTTGGCAGGCTTGAGCTTGCCATATTATCACTCACAGGCGCAGTTTTTTGCTTGCTTAAACTGTCTTTTACATGGGCAAACAAATCTTCTTTTAAGATACGATCGTTAAGCGCCGAACCCGTCACTTGAGTAATATCAACGCCTAGCTGACGCGCAAGCTTACGCACGGCAGGACCGGCATAAATATCGACCATTTTTTCGTTGACTTGCGATTCGGTTAGCTTAGCATTTGCAGCGCTAGTATTAGTCGTAGATTTAGCGGCTTGTTTAGGCTCACCAGTCGTTTGCTTGTTGGCTTTTTGGTCTAAATCAGCGCTCTTATCTTCTGCTTCAGCTGGCTTGGACGCTTGCGACTCAGAAGTATCAGCCTTAGATTCACTAGCATTATTATTGGCACTCTCTGAAACTTCACCAATAATCACGATAAAGTCTTGACCATTGGCGACCATATCACCCGCTTGCACCAATATTTTTTCAACCTTGCCTGCTTCTGGTGCTGGCACTTCGACCGACGCTTTATCAGATTCAATAAGTAGAATTGATTGATCCGCCGTGACCATATCACCGACACTGACCATAATCTCAGACACTTGCGCCTCATCAACGCCTAGATCAGGCAAAGCATGCGTGGTTGCTTTTCCTGCTTGCTCGTTTGCTTGTTTTGCTGGTTGAGAAGTATTTTCCTCAGCTGTTTTAGTATCTACTTGCTGATTATCCTGCGCTTCACTTTGTTTGTCGGCAGCAGCGTCTGTTTTGTTTTGTGTATCAGCGTTAGTGCTTTGGCTGTCGCTGTCGTTTTCATTGTCAGCATCAGTATCGCTTTCAAGCTCAATGAGTACCATGCCTTCGCTGACTTGATCGCCAACTGCCACGCTAATTTTAGTTACTTTACCGGCAGCTGAGCTTGGTACTTCTACTGAGGCTTTATCGGATTCTAATAAGATAATATTGTCATCTTTTGCAATAACGTCGCCAACTTCGACCATAATCTCACTGACTTCGGCGCTATCAACACCCAAATCGGGGGCTTTAATGTCCATCCGTAATTCTCCTTTTATTATATTGCCTTGTCTTTCGGCTATTCTTTGATGTCGTCATCATTGAGTAAGGCGGCATCGGCTGGATCTTCTGCGCGGCCTTCGCTGCTTATTTCGTCATCATCTTCACTGACAAACTCTGGCACAGGGTTCGGATGTACATTATCAGGGCCTGGGGCATCTGGGAAATGATCATAATGAGGCTGTTGTTGCCATGCAGGCGGTTGATCCGCTTCGATACCAAAGCTTGAAATCGCATCTTTAACCAGACGCATCTCAACTTCACCTTCATCAGCTAAGCGCTTAAGTGTCGCAACCACAATGTGCGCGGCATCGACATGGAAGAAGCTACGTAATTGCTCACGAGTGTCCGAGCGACCATAGCCATCAGTACCTAAAGTCGTATAAGGGCGATTGTCAGGTAACCATGCGCGGATTTGTTCTGGATAATTGCGCATATAATCGGTCGCTGCGACGACGATACCTTCGTGCGGGGCAAGCTGTTCGGTCACCCATGGCACCACTTCTTCATCCATTGGATGCAGGCGGTTATAATCATCACAAGCCATACCATCGCGGGTCAGCTCATTAAAGCTGGTCACGCTCCAAACGTTGGATGAGATATTAAACTCATCTTTTAGTATTTTCGCCGCTTTTTGCACTTCACGTAAAATCACGCCTGAACCTAATAGCTGAACTTGGCTTGAGCCATTGTTCTCTAGCAAGTACATACCGCGCTTGATGCCTTCTTCCACGCCTTCTGGCATGGCAGGTTGTTCGTAGTTTTCATTCATCAAGGTTAAGTAATAATAAACGCGCTCGCCCTCACCATACATGCGGCGTAGACCATCATGCATAATCACTGCCAGCTCGTAACCAAAACATGGGTCATAAGTCACGCAGTTCGGTACGACGTTAAATAAAATTTGTGAATGACCGTCTTGATGCTGCAAGCCTTCGCCGTTTAGCGTGGTACGGCCAGCCGTTGCGCCAAGTAAGAAACCTTGCGCCTGACAGTCACCCGCTGCCCATGCCAAGTCGCCAACACGCTGGAAGCCAAACATAGAGTAATAAATATAGAGCGGAATCATCGGCAAGGCATTAACAGAGTAACTGGTTGCCAGAGCAATCCACGTACTCATCGCGCCCGCTTCGTTAATGCCTTCTTCTAACATATGACCGTCGATGGCTTCTTTATAACCCATCAAAGCTTCGCTGTCTTCTGGCGTATATTTTTGTCCAGAAGCTGAATAAATGCCCAATTGGCGGAACATACCTTCTAGACCAAAGGTGCGCGCTTCATCAGGAACAATAGGCACAACGCGATCTTGGATATCTTTATTTTTTAGCATGGCTGCTAGCAAGCGCACAAACACCATGGTAGTCGATTGTTCTTTACCATTACTGCCTTTTAGCACGCGATCGAAAATAGACAACTCTGGAATATTTAATGGAATATGACCACTACGGCGATTGGGCAGATGACCACCTAAGGCTTCACGGCGACCTTTTAGATATTTCATCTCCAGCGAATCTTCTTTTGGACGATAAAACGGTAGCGTTTCTAACTCTTCATCGGTAAACGGCAAATCAAAGCGGTCGCGGAAGTACATCAAGGCTTCATGGTCGAGTTTTTTGATTTGGTGCGTTTTATTGACCGCTTGGGCTTGATTAGACAGACCATAGCCTTTAACCGTTTTTACCAAGACCACGGTCGGCTGACCCTTGGTTTTCATGGCTTCACTAAAAGCAGCATAGACCTTCACCGGATCATGACCGCCACGGTTTAAGCGTGAGATATCATGGTCAGACAGCTCGTTTGCCATCTCCTCTAACTCTGGATATTTACCAAAAAACTCTTTACGGGTAAATTCAGGCGTACGGGCTTCATATAACTGATATTCACCGTCGACCGCTTCTTCCATGCGGTATTTAAGCACGCCTGTCACATCTTTATCTAACAAGGTATCCCACTGACCGCCCCAAATCACCTTAATCACCCGCCAGCCTGCACCGCGGAATACCGACTCAAGCTCTTGAATAATCTTGCCGTTACCACGTACGGGACCATCGAGGCGCTGTAAGTTACAGTTGATGACCCAAATTAAATTGTCCAACTTCTCACGACCAGCAAGCGAAATGGCACCTAAGCTTTCTGGCTCATCAGTTTCACCATCACCCAAGAAAGTCCAAATCTTGCGATCTTCTTTTTCTAATAAACCGCGGTTTTCCATATAACGATGCACGTGCGCATGATAAATGGACATAATTGGGCCCAAACCCATGGACACGGTTGGGAACTGCCAATAATCTGGCATTAGGTACGGGTGTGGATAGCTTGACAGACCCTTACCACCTACTTCACGGCGAAAATTATCTAGCTGCTCTTCATCTAAACGACCTTCTAAATAAGAGCGCGCATAAATACCGGGCGCTGAGTGACCTTGATAATAAATCATATCACCGCCGAAATGATCGCTTGCCGCCCGAAAGAAGTGGTTAAAACCGGTTTCATAAAGGGTCGCACTTGAAGCAAAGGTCGCTAAGTGACCGCCTAAATCATCATCGTTCTTATTGGCGCGCATAACCATTGCCAAGGCATTGTAGCGAATCAAAGCCCGAATTTTACGCTCAATCGTCAAGTCGCCTGGGTACATCGGCTCATCTTCAACCGCGATGGTATTGATATAAGCGGTATCGAGACGGTTAAATGGCAGTCCTTCTTGTACCGCCATGTTGTATAACGCTTTTAATAAAAACTGCGCGCGATCCTTATCGGCATGTTTGATCACAGACTCAAAGGCTTCAAGCCATTCTTGGGTTTCGGTGCTGTCAGCATCCTTGTAATAATTCATCTTTATTAATCCTTTTTATCAGTCAGTCCTGCATGATGGCAGGGTGTTATTAAATCAGAGTGTATACGTATCTTAATGAGCAATCGATTGAATTGGTGCCTTACCTATAACGTCCTTTCTGCATATAAGCAGGGCATTATTATTCAGGGTTATAACAGAGACTTCTAAATAAATCGTATCACTGTAGAATAGCATAAGGCGCAAATAGACACCGTTGTAAAATTAAACGATAGCCACTATGCAATTCTCACTATCAAATGATAATGACACTCTATTATAGGTACTTATTGTGGATTTGTTTATAGCTATGAAGAAATGCCAATATGACAAGTATTTTTGAAATAAATAGTGATTATTTTTTAGGGGTATTTGGGGGGGGGTTGAGAAATACTTTGTAATGAGCGATAAATATAATATTTAGCAGAAATATATGTATTTGGTCATATTAAATCTGCCATTCATCCGTTTTTTAAGAAATTTACAAGATTATTTCTTAATATGAGAATTAAGTAATATATACAGATTTTTGGTTATGTTTATCGTGCGTATTTACATAATACACCCCACTCTCAACTTATTTTTCTAAGGTATTGGTTTACTTAGTTTTTAAAATTTCAGTTAAAACAATTAAAATTTTAAATTCTATAAAAATCAAAAGCCTACGATAAGTTGAGATTGGTGTATAATACATAAATGATTGTTAGTGAATATCAGTTTATAGGGATAGCAATATGTATCAGACTCAGCGTTTCGTAAATGTAATAGCTTCACAGTTATTTGGTGAATATCTATATCGAATGTTGGCGTTGATGACAGCGATAGTATTTCTTGCGCTCAGTAATACATCATTTGCACTTGCACCTAATCCAGGTGCAACCTGCGAAGGTATTGCAGATGTATCTCAAGGCAGCTTAACTAATGCTGATTATTCTAATTTGGTATCTGCGGTCAATACAAACAATTATGTAACAATTGCAGGCAATGCAGCAGGCAGTATTCCTTTACAAATCCGAATGAATACAGTTGAATCTAGCACGAATACACAACTTAGTAACTTCGGAGTCATTACTGCAGGTGGTCTCAATGCTATCAACATTAGAAGAACGTTCCCTAATACGACTGCTTTTACAGACATAAATCTTGATTTTCGTAATAGCATAACGTCTCAGCCAATTTTTCTTACTAACGTAGCTTTAAGTGCATTTGACATTGATTACGCCAATAGTAATGGCAATAGTTTTGATGATTTTATCAAAATTACTGGTATCAACGAAGCTGGAGCTACTATTACTGGCACCTTTCAACAAATAAATAATTCAAATATAACCAGTTTCGATCAAGGACTGCGTACTACTAGTACATATAATTGTCCAGCTAAAAATCTCGGTACTGAATGCCAAGGTTCTATACAATTTTCTCAACCAGTCGCTTCAGTGAGAATTCGTTATACGAACACAGGTCGCCTTTCAGCATCACCAACCAACCAAGAGATTGACTTTCGAGTAGACAATTACTGTTATGTCCCCCAGTATGTTTTCTCAGGTACGGTGTTTGACGACAACGGTGGTATTCCTACCGCTCAAGCAGATGCTAATCAACCTAACTTTACGACTGGTACTTACAACAACGCCAATTATTTCAATGGGGTATTCAATACGCCTCTTGAAAGCGGTATTGCAGGGAGTACGGTCAGACTAGTGAGTTGTTCAAATACATCTACCATCTATGCCACGCAGCCCTCAGGTACGGGTGCCACCATTGGTAAGTATCAGTTCAGCGTACCTCTCTCAACGTTTGGTACCAATAGAAGTATATGCTTGATAGAGAGTAGAACGGGAGCTACTTATCCTGTTCGAACCACTAGTGACAATATCAATACTGGATTTACAACTACGACTTACAATTATCCCAATAGAAATTTCGGTAGAGTCATCACAGAAAACGCAGCATTAGTCCTTAGAAAGTTTCAGTTTGTAAATGATTGTTCTACTGCGCTGAATTACAATAATATCCCTACTACTTCCGATCCTAGAACGGGCTTTAGCACAGAAGGTATTAATGGCAATATTGTACCTGGACAATGTATCGCCTATAGAATAACGGCAACCAATCGTGCAAATACCCCTATCACCAATTCTGTCGTGCAAGATAGATTGCAAGAGAAAGGACAAAATGGTGCTTTGGTCACATCAATATTAGCTAATCCAGTAGCTAGTACAACTGATTATGCTTCTGATAGTGTTCCTATTGGTCAAAACGGTCTAGTCAAAACCAACCCCTTTCCTTTAAACCAAAGAACAAGCCGTGACTTCTATTTTAATACTAAGTACGGCACAACGAACGGAAATCCTTAATAACGAATTGTTATATCCATTCGTTCTGTTTCACCAGCTCTAAGATTCTTAATCGTTATTAAATCGACTTACCGTCAGGGAACTTAAAACTACCTTTTGTCGTGTTTATAGTGACACCATGTTATTTTTTTGTGGAAATGCGCTATGGAAATGCAATTCAACCTTATACTTATAGCAGATATTTAAAAAAGATAGCTCTAATACCAATGTTTTGAGAAAGGATTTTATATGAAACGTTTTGACTTTTTACGCAGTGTTTTATTGGCAACTTTGACCTCTACTTGTCTGTTGGGCGCTGCTCATGCAGAAGATGCTCTAAAAATGGAACTAACAGCCAATCAAGTCATAAAGAATGCGGAAGGTAAAACAGTCTATACGCCAGTACGCACCGCACCGGCAGGTACTGTGATTCAGTATAAAGCGAATTATACCAATACCATCAATAAAGACATTAACGATTTAATGGTGACACTGCCTATCCCTGCCAATATGACATTTACTGGCGATGCGATGCCTGCAAGTGCGCAAGCCAGTATCGATGGCAAAAACTATGCTGATATGCCACTTATGCGTAAAGTCGATGGCAAAATGGTCAAGATTCCATATTCTGAATACCGCACTCTGCGTTGGAATATTAAGTTATTGCCAGCTAAAAAGTCAGCAGCTGTTGCTCTCAATACCACCGTTAATTAATTCAATAGACATTAAACCTTCACGCTTTTAACGTTTCAATTTTTAATCTTAACTCTGGAGCATTATATGAAATCAAACACTTTTAACTATAGCCTGCTAGCTGTCGGCGTCGCCGCAGTAATGGGTGTGTCTACTGGCGCTAATGCAGCGACCCCAGTTAACGCTGTAACAGCAGGCGCTGCGCCAATTACTAACGTAGCAACCGCAAACTATAGCGTTGCTGGTATTCCTCAGCCAAACGTTACTTCTAACACGGTGACTGTAAACGTTAGCGAAACGGCTAACTTTGCACTCACATCGACTGTTGATGATGGTAGTATTGGTGACGATACTGCTATCAATCAGACTGCTACGCCAGGTGGTACAACTACCTTTACTCATAATTTAACCAACACGGGTAACGTGACGGATACTTATACCATCAATACCACAGGTAATGACTCATCACTAGTAACGGCTACTCCAGACTATGCGTTAGGTACTGCGCCTGTTACGTTTACTATTGTACAAGCAGATGGCACTCCTTTAACTACTGCTCAGATAAACGCTTTAAATGGTCAAGCGCAGACAGGTACCCTAACTAATGGCGGTACTATTAGACTACAGCCAGGTACTAGAGCTAACTTAAGCTACGAAGCAGCTACACCAGACAATCGTAACGGTAATGACAAAGGTGTAGGCACATTAACAGCGACCAGTACTTTCTTTACTGCTAATAATGCACCTGATGCGACATTGGTGAACGAAAACCAAACTATCGTGAGATTGCCTACCTTCAAAATTGTAAAAACAGCGACCAGTACTGTCGATTTGACAGACGCCAACCCACAGATTGCTTATAGTATCGTAGTCACTAACGCGACTACTGACTATAGTGCTGCTGCGACTGATATTGTTATCAGAGATGTCCTCCCTGTAGGTTTGAGTTTACCTAATGGCACAGCATCAGACGTGACCGTAACTGGTGGTGCTGGTACCGCTACGATTTCTACTGTTGGTACTCGACAAGCTATTGATGTTGCCGTAGCGAACTTAGCTGTTGGCGCAAGTCGCACGATTACTTTCACGGTTAACGTCGATAGAAATCAGTTTACATCTGCTAATAGTTCAGTAACTAACAACGCAGAAGTCTACGATAAGTTTGTCGGTTCGGTTAGCCCGCTACCTGCTAATCCTGTACTTGGTACTGACTACGATATTTTGGATAGTACAGATAGCACTATAGATGTTACTAGAATACCTCGTGAGGCGGATCAAGGTAACGGCGCTGGTATAGATAGTCCTGGTGTGACTAACTTTACCAGACGAGCGGTTGAGGTGAGCAACCCAACGACTAGAGAAATTCCCCCTGCCTCAGGTACTGCTGGTCAAGCGACTCATTCAACTCTCATTACTAACAGCGGTCAAGATGGTGAAGGTACCAATACTAACCCATTGACTTTCACTATTGCTGATGGTGGCAATAATGAGGCTGTCAGACCTGTTACTGGTCCTGTTAGTGCTACTTATACGCCGCCTAGCAATGGCACTCCAGTTACTATAACGCTGCAACCTACCGTTGCTGGTGGTAATACATATACTCTTGATGGCACTACACTACCAACCGCTCAATTTCCAAATGGTATTGCACCTGGTGGCACATTAGCAATCAACTACAATGTGTCATCGGGCAATGTAGCTGCTCCTGCAACTGTTGCTGATGCGGCAGCTGTTGGTAGCTTTGAAACGACTATCGTAACTTTGACCCCAGCTGGTGTTAATGCACCTACTGCTACTACAGTGACTGATACGACTAACGTTAGAGGCTTAACTTTAGTGAAGTCTCAAGCATTAGATGCGACTTGTTCAGGTACGGTTGCTGCAAGTACCTTTGTTCAGACTGTGGTCGAGGCGAAACCTGATCAGTGTGTTATCTATCGTATTCAGGCGACTAATACTTCTTCAGCAGCGTTAGGTTTTAATCTTAACAATTTAACCATTTCGGACTTGTTGTCTAACTTTTCAGCTGGTGCGGATTTAGTAGCTGGTTCACCTGCTACTTCTGCGACTGCCTCATCTATTGCAGGCATAGCTAGTACTACCAGTACTGAAGTTCTTGGTACTAACTATACCCTAATTCCTCAGGGCGTTGGCACCTTGACTTTTAAAATAAAAATTAAAAACGCTCGTTAATTGATATTTAACATTTCAAAGTCTATAAGCTTCACAAGACGCTTATAGACTAACGCTCCAGCTTGACCTAATTGATTTTGATGAGCCAAGCTGGAGAATTACTACCCGACCCTTTTATATTTTATTGGATAAGCGACACATGACTAAATCTTTAATGACACCGTCTAATCGTATTACGTTGCATACAGCGAAGATCTCTGCGCTGACGGCTGCAATGTTGCTTATGCAATCAAATATAGCGTTTGCTGCGCCCACCACTCTCGTACAAACTATCAACAATATCGCTAATGCTTCTTATGACGTCAATTCTATCAAACAGAATAGCATTTCAAACCAAGTTCAAGTCAAAGCCTCTGCCTTACCTGAATACGGTATTAATTTAACTCAGCAACCCTTGCGTACTGTCGCACCCAACACACTGGTGAATTGGGTTAATGTTCTTAGTAATACTAGCTATAGTGATCAGACTATTGAGCTGACGCTTGATGTAGCACCTTCTTTGTCTAACCTTAAAGTTTATCAAGACTTGAATAAAAACGGCATTGTCGATAGTGGTGATACACAACTGATTCTTGATAACATGAGTGCCCAAATCAAGCTTGGTCAGAGTGAAAACATTCAGTTTATTGTACAAGCTCTATCAGATGCTAATGGTAAGGATGGAGATACTGCTGACATTAAGATTGGTGCAGTTGTCTTAGAAGACCCGTCAGTGACCAGCGTGAGTGCGACCGATAGTTTAGTCATTATCGAATCTGGTATCAAATTCACCACTCCTAAATTTGATGAAAGCAAAACGATTTCACAAATTAATGATGACGTTTATGTCAGTGCCAGCTATGCGCAATGTAATGTACAAACTGACAAGCCTGATCAAGTATGGGTAACCATCAAATCACCAAAAACTGGAGATAGCTATTCACTTAAAGCTATAGAAACCGGTAATAACACAGGTAAATATCAGCTATCAGCAGCCACTCAAAATAACGCTAACGCTATTGATGATAAGCTTATCCAAACCTTGAACAGCGACACATTGACTGCCAGTTTAGATGCTTGTATCGCCCCTTCGGTTGGTACTGGTGCTGATGAACTGCCGAACGCGTCTGACTTCACCGTGCGTATCAGTGATCTGAGCTCACAAATTAATATCGTCGATGACAACCCAGCTTTAGTTGTTACAAAGGAAAGTGACGTAAAAAGTGCTGAACTCGGCGATTATGTCAGCTACACCATCAATATCACGAACAATGGTAACGCTACTGCTTACGATGTACAGCTAAAAGACGCATTACCACGCGGTTTTGCTTATGTCGATAGCAGTGTGCGTGTTAGTCCAACGACTGATATTGATATCAATCAAGCACAGACCACCGAGTTTAAAGCTGATGGTAAATATCAGGTATTGAACTTAGGAAACATGGCAAATGGCGAAAGTAAAAAAATTACTTATCGTGTGCTTGTCGGTGCTTCATCACTAGGTGGTGATGGTATCAACCGTGCAATCGCAGTTGCTAACAACGAGCAAGGCCAAAGCTTAGTATCAAGAGAAGCACAGTGGAAAATCGACGTAGAACGCGGCGTCATGAATACTGACGGCATCATCATCGGCAAGGTCTACCACGATATCAACCGCGATGGTATCCAGCAAAAAGAAGATGGTGAGCTTGGGGTTGCTGGTGTCCGTATATATATGGAGAACGGCAACTTCATCGTTACTGATCCTGAAGGTAAATACAACTTTTATGGGGTCAGTGCCAAAACACACGTACTAAAAGTAGATAGCACTACGATCCCTAGAGAAACAGAGCTGGTCACCCAAAGCAACCGTAATGCGGGTGATGCTGGCAGCCGTTTTGTCGATTTGAAATATGGCGAGCTACATCGTGCAGATTTTGCGATTGTGGGCGGCATGGGCGATAGTACTGAGCGTCTGAACGCCGAGTTAATCGCTCGTAGCAAATCAGTGAGTGCTAAGAATGATACGCTAGAGCAAGCGGTAAAAACAGCGCTAACATTAGAGCCAAACTACGATGCCGACACGACTGATAATGTCGATGCTAGCGGCTGCAATATCAATGGCGACCTAGACCTTGGTAACAACTGTGATTCTGCTATTGTCAACGATATGATTGGGGATGCGACCAATCGTGTAGACATGGCCGTGACAACGGTTGCACCTCCAGTAGAAAAAGAGCTCGAAGAATATTTAAAAGAAGTTGCCAATAACGATGTCTCGTTTATCAACCTGAGCGAAGGTCAACAGCTCAGTACTTACAAGCAGATGGTACAGGTACAAGCACCACTTGGTTCAATATTTACTCTATACGCCAATGGCAAAGCGGTATCAGAAGAGCAGATCGGAAAAACTGCTGAGCAAGAAAAGCAAAATGTAATGGCTTTTGACTATTATGCGGTTGACCTAAAACGCGGAAGCAATACGTTACGTGGTGTGGCAACTGACATCAATGGCAAAACTATTTCCGAGCAGACCATCACCGTATTGACACCTGATAGTCTGCAAGCGATTGATTATCATACGCAAGCACAATTAGTCCCAGCAGATGGTATCAGCGAATATCAGGTTGTTATTAGTCTAAAAGATCGCGACAATCGCCCCTATATCGGTACTACTTCTCTTACACTTGATACTAATATCGGTCGCATCAATCTTAGTGATAGCAGTAAAGATCAAGCTGGAACGCAGGTAACTGTTAGTGGTGGTGAGTTACTAATTCCTATTACTGCGCCTAGCGTACCGGGCAAAGGCGAGCTTGTCATCAACACTGGTAGTAGCAAGCAAGTCATTCCGCTACAGTTTACCGCGCAATTACGTCCACTAATTGCCGTTGGTATCGTCGAAGGCGCTATCTCACTTAAAGATTTTGATGGTAGTCAGATTACTGACGCTCAAGGCGCTTTTGAAAAAGAGCTGCATGAAATCGCTGGCAATGACGACTATTCAGCAACGGGTCGCGCGGCGATGTTCCTAAAAGGTAAGGTACGCGGTGATTACTTACTGACACTAGCTTATGACAGCGATAAAAAAGGCGAGCGCCTATTCCGTGATATAGAGCCGGGTGAATACTATCCTGTCTATGGCGATTCTTCTGCTAAAGGTTTCGACGCCCAGTCAACCAGCAAACTTTATGTTCGTCTTGATAAAGGTCGCTCATTTGCCATGTATGGCGATTTAAAAACCCAAATTGATAATGATGAAGGTATCAAGCTTGGACAATACAACCGTACTTTAACAGGTTTAAAATCGCAGTTTGAAGATAATAACACTCGCATCACCGCGTTTGCGGCTGAAACCAGCACTTCACAGCGCGTCAACGAGACTCGCGGTCTAGGTATTTCAGGCCCTTACCCCCTTGCCAATGATTTCGACGCCGTATTAGAAAATTCAGAAACCATCGAAGTCATCACCCGTGACGCCAACAACCCAGGTCGTATCGTGCGCCGTGAGACCTTGACGCGTTTTGCTGATTATGAAATCGATCCTATTAGCCGCAGCTTATATCTAAAGTCACCGATTGCCAGCCAAGATATCGATGGCAATCCTATTTACTTGCGCGTGACGGTGGAGGTCGATGAAGGCGGCGAGAAATACTGGGTTGGCGGCGTTGCAGCTAAGCAGCAATTGACTGATAAAGTATCTATTGGCGGTAGCTATATCAATAGTGATGACCCGCTTAATAAAGAAGAACTTGCCAGCGTCAATACGGTGGTCAAGTTTAACGATGAGCTAAAGCTGGTTGCAGAATATGCCAAAAACAAAGCTGAGAACCCTAACTATGACCCTAGTAATCAAATCAATGCCACAGAATTAAAAAACAAAAATGTCGAAGGTGATGCGCTACGTATCGAGCTTGACTATGACGATAAAAAAAATACGCGCGCCAAAGCCTATTATAATGACACCGATGAAGGTTTCGTTACCGGTGCTTCGCCGCAAACGGCTGGTCGCACTGAATCTGGTATCGAAGTTACTCATACTTTAAATGAGAAAAAAACCGCACTTAAATTGGAAGGTGTGCGTACAGAAGACCATACTACTAAGGCCAGTCGCCAAGGTGTCCAAGCCAGTATCGAGCAGCGTTTAAGTCAAAATATCGTTGGCGAGATTGGCGTACGCTACTATAAGCAAGATGCCACTGCCGCCTCACGCAATACCCAAGCGGCAACCGATGTAGTGGACACTGATATCGTGGATGAAAATAATCGACCAATTTTCGATGATAATCTCATTAATCAATCAGCCCTCAATGGCGTAAGCAATGCTGAAAAAGACATCGAAGGTACCACCGCCCGCGCTCGTTTGACTGCACGTTTGCCAAAGCTCAATAATTCATTGGTGTTTGCCGAATACGAGCAAGATATCGAGCATAGTTCGCGCAATGCCACGTCTATTGGTGGCGAGATGGCGCTTGGTAGCCTAGGTCGTTTATACGCCCGTCATGATTTAATCAATAGCTTATCAGGCAGCTACGGTTTAGACGATTCTGAAGAGCGCCAACGCACTGTTGTCGGTTTTGACGCTACTTATATGAAAGATGGTAAAGTCTATAGCGAATACCGTATGCGTGACGCTATCAGTGCTCGCGAAGCAGAAGCCGCTATTGGCCTAAAGAATAAATGGTATGTTCAAAAAGGTTTAACACTTAACACTTTGTTCGAGCGTGTCGAATCATTAGAAGGCGAAAAAGACAGCACCGCGACTGCAGCCGGTGTTGGCGTTGAATACCTTGCTAATGAAAAATATAAAGCCTCAGGGCGCTTAGAAAAACGTTGGGGCGATACCAGTGACACTTTGCTTGCTAGCGCAGGCGCCGCTTATCGCTATAGCGATGAAGTTACTTTACTCGCCAAGGATATCTATTCACAAGTGAATTACGATGATGGTCATCGTACCATCAATCGTTTTCAGCTAGGCGCCGCTTACCGTGATTACGATAGCAATAAGCTCGATATGCTTGCTAAGCTTGAATACCGCTTAGATGATAACGCAACAGGCAACGATCCATATCAAAAAGATACTGTTGTCTGGTCATGGAGTGGTAACTATCATCCAACGCGCCCATTAACGCTATCAGGGCATTATGCCGGTAAATATACGGAATATGACGCCCAAGGTATTACCAGCGATAATACTGCACACGCTGTGTATGCACGCGGATTGTATGATATCAGCGAGCGCTGGGATATCGGTTTGCAAGCAGGTACGTATTGGAATAAGCAAGCGGACGATTTATCTTACTTGGTTGGCGCCGAAGTTGGCTATAGCCCGATGACCAACCTTTGGTTATCGCTTGGCTACAACTTTATGGGCTTTGAAGATGAAGATATTGCCTATGACGATACGACGATAGAAGGTGCTTACTTTAGATTACGCTTCAAGTTTGACGAAGACTTATTCAAACGCGAAGATTCACGTAAAAATAAGCCGCTCAGCGCCCGTTCTACGTTATAATTCCTCCTAGTTGTCATTTATTTTCATTGTCGTAAGCCATGCTTACGGCAATTTTGTATTAACGGGTCGATACTTTTTATCCTATGATAACCAACCCATTTAAATACAAACCTCTAATACTTATTACCTTACTATAAGGTTGTTCTTATGCCTCGCACTAGCATTCAAGCCACTGGCTATAAAAAACCTTTATATACTGTCTTATCAGCTGCGTTACTATTGTCAGCGGTTTCTTGTGTATCAACTACAAGTCTTACGCCAAAAGAGAATACATTAAAGACAGCAGATTACTGTCGCAGCAGCAACGATACTAAAACTCTAGCACCTTCTAAATCACAAAGCGTACAGCAGCGTGCTATGGATTGCATGCTGAACGAATTACAAACTTATCAACAAAAAAACATGAGCGCGCGGCAACAATACTTTGCTTACAAAGCCCAAGCTTGGCTAAACTATGCAAATCATAAAGACAGTATGAATAGTCGCTCAGACGTTGGTGTGGAAGCTGCCCAAACGGCAGAAAATATCTTGCAAGCGTTAAAAAATGATAAGGTTGAAGAGCTTGCACTTATTGAAGACATTCCGTCTACTTCTGCGCTCATGCGACCTGATTTATGGGCAACGTTAAGCGCTCTTAAAGATAGTGGCGGTATCGATAGCGCGCCACGCGAAATCGCCTTTAGCGAAGTGTCATTAATATGGGCAGCTACCGACCAGTGTGAGCGTGGCGCGAAATCATCAAACAGTCACTTTCGGATGGCAGACCGCTGGCTTGAGCAAGCGCGCGAGGCATTTGTAAATACTCATGATTCAAAAGCGAACGTCGCTTTAGAAGCGCTTATCGTGCGCTATTATGAAGAATACGCCCTTTTAGATTCAAGCGATGACATTTGTAACGGTCAAGCGTTAACAAAGATTGATAAAAATTAGGTGACTTATGTTTGTATTGAATAGCCTTTGACCACACAATAAAATTTCAATCAATGTTTAATAAACATTGATTAAAAACGCCCAAAAAAAGCCGACATGATGTCGGCTTTTTAATATCTGTTATTTAATTTTACATTCTAGGCTAACTCAATAAAAATTAACGGTTTTTACGCGGTAATTTTTCTGGCAGATAGCAACGCAGATAAGCGATAGACGCAGTATTGGCTTCTTGCAAATACTTATCAGTAATACTTTGATGACGGCGATAAGAAACCGTAAAAATGGCATTGATAATGCTAAAGGTGATCAACAGTACATCTTGAATATCTTCGAATTTTGGCATCTCATAACGCTCTGATAAGCGTTTATAGACCAATTGTACCACTTGATTATCCATATGCTCACCATAGCTATCTCCTTCAAAATCAGGCGTATTGGTGTCATAAATCAATTTGGCTTTGGTTTGGTCTTCATCAAATATTTGTACACAGCGCTCAATCAGCGCGGTCAAATACGCTTGCCATCTATCATAATCAACCGTTTCAACAGTGGTCAGGACTTCTAAAATATCGATAGCATTTAAAAAACGCAGGGCTAAAAATATCGCTTCGATATTTGGGAAGAAATGATAAGCAGAGGCTCTTGGAATACCTGCTTCTTCGCAGACAGCCGCCAAAGTGATGTCGTTAATTGCTTGAGTTTCACTCAATTTTTTCGCGCCCATCAATAGTTTTTGACGGCGTGCGCGGCCTTGCTGACTGGTAAATTTAAATTTGTTCGGCACTAACTTCTTTGCCAGCTCAGAATCTACCAGTACGTCTTCAATCTTGTCGTCTTTATTTTCAATCATCATAAATCTCTTAAGGTTACGCCCTATCTTTATATAGTCTTCATCAGATAGTATTTGTCCTAAATCGAAGGACTATTTTCTATCAACCGGTAATTTGGGCCAATAGCACCACTATACTCAACGAAGCAGCATGATAAACGCTTGTACACTATCAAGCAAGGGACATGAATAGGTTAAAAAATAACTCACTAATTACTAAGTAAACGAGGTTAACTGTGAAGTTTAATTTTCGCTCTTATAATACCATGATCGATGACTCTATCGGCATAATCCCACTTTAAATGATCATTAAAATAGTCAACTCGTTCAACCTGACCGAGCGAAAACTTACTATCAGGTAAAAACTCTTCTGAAACAAATAACTGGTCAATTACTTCAGGCATACCTTGATAAATATGCGTGTAAGCAACATCTTTCATCCAGCCATAACGTGCTTGAATACGAGCGGCGTCAAATAACGCGACATCGCGCATACTCTTATCATAATTGACTTCGCCTGTTTCGCTCATCAATTGTGTAGTCACACTACCGGTAACATCGTTCATATCGCCTAATAAAATTAGTGGCTCACGCGTATGATGCAGGCGCTCAATAATGGACATACGGATAGAAGCCGCCTCTGCGGCGCGCATACACAAACTACGCAGCTTGGCACGAACGCGAATATTTGGATCGTCCATATCCTCTAACAACTGACCGTTTTCATCGCGTAGGAAAAAAGCCCGTTTGCTTTTTAAATGCGCGGTGACAATCGTAATCGGTTGTCCAAAAGCATTGACTCGTAATATAAGTGGCGGACGATTAAAACGTTCATAAAGACCAATATCAGGAATATCAATGACCGCTTTTGGTTCTACCTCTTCTAATAAGGTGCTTTCTAACTGCTCAAACCGGGTAATAATTCCAACGGCTGGCGTCTGTTGCGCGCCTTTGCCTTGGGTATAAGGACTGGCCTTATCATTACTTGCCAGCGGAATAACCACATGCTCAGGTTTGAATCCTAACCCTACTGCCAGTGCTTCAAGCGCCTGACTGTCCCATACTTCTTGTACGGCTATAATATCAGCATGGGCCTTTGCCAGTAAGTCGGTAATGCCGTGCAGCTTATGCTGGTATTCGTTATCGCTATAAGCCGGCGCGTTTTCATAATAAATTCGATTAGGGTTAGCAAAATTAAGTAAATTGGCCGTTGCTATATAAAATTGCTTAGGGCTATTGTCTTCAGCGTTATTAACCATGAATTACCTATTATTAATAATTATATATTAATTAATATTTATAATAATTGTATATTTTACGAGTAACTGTTTTTGATGATTGTCTTTGTTTAATAATGACTATTTTCTAGAATAACCTTTTACTACCATATATTCGTATATAACAATATATATTAAAAAAGCCTCCAAAGTAATCTTTGGAAGCTTTAAAATAACATAAAACTGACTATATTTATGAGTTAGCAGAGCCAGTTCTACAATCAAACTAACTCTAGTAATGAAAGAGCAAGTTTTCGTATTCTTTGCTTACTTATATTAAATACCTCATTAGTTAAACTTAACTTATATGTTTAGCAAAAAGCAGTTCAACAAAACGTAACTTATCCTTCATTTTTTAAGGCTAACCTGACTTATAGCCAGTATCTATGAACTCATCGCTTTATTACGATACACGGTTCCATGCGTCACGTGAGGCACGGCGTGCTTCATTCCACTCTAGGCGCGACTCACCTTTCACTTCATGCCATGAGCGCTCTAAGTCTGATTCATGGTCTTCAAAACGAGCACCAGCTGGATAACGAGCACGATTTGCATAACCTACTGCATACGCTGGGTGTAAATCGCGGTCAAAGTCGTGACCTTCACGGTAATAATCGGCATTGGCATGTTCTGCGCGCCAGTAAGCTTCTTCACGAGTAGGATCAATCGCTTCTGCTGCTGCATGACCTACGCCGCCACCAACGATAGCACCAATAGCTCCGCCAATTAAAGTACCTAATGGGCCTGCCATTGTACCAATTGCCGCGCCTGCTGCTGCCCCGCCAACACCACCAATACCAGTACCAATTGGATGTGAACCTGGCTCACCTGTAATTGGATCGGCGTTTAAATCTTCTCTGCTTTCTTTTGACATGTGCTTAACCGCAGTACGGTCAATAGCATCATGGTCATTGATGATATTGTCGTTTTCATGACCGACAACTCTATTGCCATTAATATCACGGTCAGTGCCTGCTAAGCGGCGATCATTATCATTGATAATACGCTCTCTGTCGCCCACTTCAACATAATCATCATTCACTACGCGGTTATTAGGGTCGGTAATACGTCCATCGTTATTCATAATATTATCCTTAAATTATTTGTCATATATTAGATTTATTGTTCACTCATTTATAAAGCGTTAAATTTAACAAACTAAGCAATATTAGAATTAACCAATAAAAATAATTGTTAAGAATTAACTTTTATAAATTAGCAGTGTTGCTTAATTCATCTAAAGTATAGGAACTTATGGATAACGACCGATACACAGATTATGTAAACTATGTCCAAGTTACGATTGCCTTGCGTTACAGCCTGTATCTTTATCACTATTTTGTAGGGCAGCAGAGTATTTTGAGTAATTTATAAGCGTCTATTCACTAAAACTTTAATTTTCATTTAAATATTTATAAGACTTTTAACGCTCTATCAATTGCTTGTTGCCACTTATCAAGATGCTGTTCACGCCTATCCGCAGACATCTCAGGTTCAAAGATGCGGTCAATCTGCCACGAGGCTTGTATCGTAGTCTCATCGTATAGTCCGGTTTTTAATCCGGCTAATAACGCTGCACCTTTAGCGGTAATTTCTGTGTCTTTAGGGCGTAGCACTGGTACGCCTAATAAGTCAGCTTGAAACTGCATGAGCAAGTCATTATTCGCCGCACCGCCATCTACTCTTAATTCAGTCAAAGGGTGCGGGCTGTCTTTTTGCATGGCAATCAGCACATCGTAAGTTTGATAGGCAATGGCTTCTAGCGCGGCGCGCGCAATATGGGCTTTGGTCGTACCGCGGCTCATACCGGTAATACTGGCATTGATATCTGAGCGCCAATAAGGCGCCGCAAGCCCTGTAAATGCTGGCAGTAATACCACCTCCTCACTACTATCTACTTGCCGCGCTAGATGCTCAACCTCACTGCTTCGTTGAATCATGCCAAGATTGTCACGCAACCACTGCACGATAGCGCCCGCCATAAACACACTGCCCTCTAAGGCATAAGTGACTTCTCTTTTGGGCGGCTGTAGTAAGCGTCTGCCAGACTGCACGATTTGATCAAAGGATAGATTGTCTGGGCGGGTTGGCGTTGATTTGCGTTGCCAAGCAATGGTCGTCAGTAACTTATGCTCGCTCAGTTTTGGCTCTTTACCAATATTCATCAGCATAAAACAGCCGGTGCCATAGGTGTTTTTAGCCATCCCTGCATTGAGGCAACCTTGCCCAAACAGCGCCGCTTGCTGGTCACCTAATACCGCCTGAATGGGAATTTGTTTAGCAAACAGTCCTTTTTTGGTTTTACCAAAATCGCCATCAGAGGGTAGTACCTTGGGCAATATATTCATCGGTATCCCAAAGCAGGTACATAGCTCCTCCGACCATGCCAGCTTATGGATATCATATAACAAGGTACGACAAGCATTGGTGACGTCAATGACATGCTCGCCGCCGGTCAATTTATAAATAAGCCAGCTGTCTATAGTACCGACCGCGATTTCGCCTTTATTAGCGCGCACTCTTAATTTGGGATCGTTTTCTAACAACCATGCAATTTTACTGGCGCTAAAATATGGATCCAAACGCAAGCCTGTGAGACGTTGAATCTCACTGGCCATATCATCATGCCCATTATCTGTCTGAGCGCTCGGGCTTTTCGCAGCAAGCGTTTTACAATAGCTGGCAGTACGACGGTCTTGCCAAATAATGGCGGGCGCTAGCGGTTTGCCCGTTTGCTTATCCCACATCACGATAGACTCGCGCTGATTGGTAATCGCAATACTGGTGACATCGGTGGCCAGCAGCCCTGCTTGATTAATCACATCATGAGCACAGCTAATCTGCGTTTGCCAAATCTGCTGCGCGTCTTGCTCAACAAAACTTGCCTGCGGAGTTTTTAAAGTCGTCGGCTGCTGCGCCATTTTAATCGGGCGAGCATGGTCGTCATACAATATCGCCCGACTCGACGTCGTACCTTGATCTAGCGCTAAAATATATCCTGCCATTACTCGCATCCTATTTTATATCATGTTGTTTTTTATCGGCTAATTTTTATCTGGTTTTATCACTGATTTATAAACCAATTCATAAATAATGCTATTATCTGTCTTGAAGCTAGACACTTAACATAAAGCTGGCACCCATTCAACGCACAATAAGCAAATAGTGAGCATTGACCCGTCACCATTGTGCCACTACAGTGTACACTTTGTTATGAATAACCAATTTTTGCTTTCTATTAATGGTCTATAATATTGCCCTGTTTGACTACCTACTAGAAATTTTGCGCTTTAAACACTTTGCATTCTAATTAATGGCTTATGTGACTTATGAAATTTGCTTTATCGACTCTGTCTACTGCGGTGATGACGGTTACGCTCATGGGCTTAGCCGCGTCTCACTCCGCAAACGCCAATGATGATGTTAACACGTCCCAAAATGAAGTAGCGCCCGTTGTCGTGACGCAAATTGTTGACGCGGATACGCCAACAAGTAGCCTGCAAGGCAGTAGTGGTATTAAAAACAGTGTTCAAGAAAACGGTACTCAAATAACTTTCACTCAAACTTATAAAAATCCTGTGCAAAACCGCATTATAAGAAATAAAGCTGCGCCGATAGAAACACAGCCAGTTAAAGCTGAGTCAAATGCTCGCTTAACCACCCTCATCGACCCGATTACCCATAAAAGTATTGATAATAGCTATCCTTTAGAAGTGTCTAGTTTGCTCAGTCTTGAGCAAGCGCAAAATATTTTATTGCAAGTTTCACCAAAAATCGCCGCCAATCAAGCTGCGATTGCTGCCAGTGAATATGAAACCGATGCGTTAAAAACCATCGACCATCCGTTGGTATTTGCGCGCGCCTCCGCCACTGCTTATAACTTGGACGCCGATGTTGATTTATCGTTGATTAAAAACGGTATTATCAACGATGTGAATAGCAGTATTGATGGTATCGACCCGCCGATAGACATAGAAAATTTGCCAGACTTTGGGGAATTGGTCGGTGACCGTATCCCAGATACTTACGACTTAAAGCGCTCGGGTTCAACGACGGGCGCAGGCCTTGGCGTGGTATGGCCCATTTATACTGCCGGGCGCACAGCGGCATTGACAGGCGCTTCCACTGCTCGCACCCAAGAAGCCGTTGCCGATAGTATTTTGGATAAAAATGAGCTGTATAACACCTTAGTTGAGCGTTATTTTAAGGCACAGTTGGCGATTATTGCCGCTTATTTACGTGATGATGCTTATGATACGGTGCAGCAAGTTGACCATATGGCGCAGCGGCTTTTTGAAGAAGGCTTTATCTCCCGTGTCGATCGCTTAGAAGCCCAATCTGCGCTCGCCGATGCAAAAAGCGAATCGGTCAATGCCAATAATGATGCGCGTCTGGCAATGATGGCGCTACAGCGTCTATTGCGTACCGATTATCGTATCAAACCGAGCACACCTCTATTTGTTTCTAGCCGCCCTCTGCCTGATGTGAATTACTTTCAAGATTTAGCATTAAATAATCATCCAGGTCTGCAAAAAGTCGCCGCCAAACGAGCGCAAGCGCAGCAGTTACATGCGCTATCTGATACGGGTTACAAACCTACGGTTATGCTTTATGGCTATAGCCAAGTAGAAAAAGACCCCAGTTGGGTCGCTGGTATTTCAGCCAGCTGGAAGCTTTGGGGCGGGCTAGATAAAAAGGCGTCTTTAGCTTCCAGTAACGCCAAAATACGCCAAGCAGATTTGTCAGAGATAGAAGTCAGTGACAACCTGCTACTGCTCGTCGAAAAAAACTGGCACGATGTCAATAACGCCCAATCACGCTATCAAGCCTTGCAAAGCAATGTGGATTTGGCAGCAGAGGTATTGCGCTTACGTCAACTTGGACTACAAGAAGGTGTGAATACGCCCATCGATGTGGTACAAGCACAGACACAATACCTAAAAGCGCGCACTGAACAAGCACAAGCAGCAAATACTTATGTCCAGTCCCTTGCCGCCTTGATGCAAAGCTGCGGTACACCGCTTGCTTTTAATGCCTACCTGAACGCCGCTGATATTCGCCTACCAACCTTGTATGACAAGTAGCTTATTTAGTAAAACGTATTCAATACTCATATGAATTGCCAAGAATAAATAACGCCAACACTATTCTGCTTATTATCGACTTTATCGCTTTAGGAATCTCACTGTCATGACTGAATCTAATAACGAATCAGGCGACTCACGCAAACTACCTGCTACAGACCAAGCTACTGAAACAAACCGCAGTCATCATGAGCAAACACCCGTTGATGCTGATGCGATTAATGGCACTAAACCGACTGAATCTGGCTTTGATAGTGCTGATAACGTCGATAGTACTAATAGAATCGACAGCACTGATATTGACCAAGAGCAAGCGGTGCCGCCTTATAAACGCGAGCCTGCAAACGCGGATAAATCTGCTGGGATTAAAAAGGCGATTTTGGTACTTCTTGTGCTGCTTATATTAGGGGCAATTGCTTATGGTTTATATAAGAGCAATCAACACAATGAGCCTGAAGTCATCACCTTACAAGGTCAAATGCAAATGCAGCAAACGTCTATTGCGGCAAAAGTGCCGGGGCGTATTGCACAAATCATGGTCACAGAAGGTGATGCGGTAACGGTCGGTCAGCAGCTTATTGAAATGGACTCACCTGAGATTAATGCTAAAATCAATCAAGCGCGTGCTGGCAAGCAAATGGCGCAAAGCCAGCTTGATAAAGCAGAAAACGGCGCCCGCCCACAAGAAATTGCCCAAGCAAAAGCGGCTTGGCAAGCCAATAAAGCGGCGTCTGATTTGGCAGAAAATACTTATCAGCGCGTCAACCGTCTTTATGAAGAAGGTCTGATGGCACGGCAAAAGCGCGATGAAGCTTATGCGCAATATCTAGCGACTCAAGATCAGACAGAAGCGGCGCGCTTGCAGTATGATTTGGCAAAAGAAGGCGCTCGCAGCGAGGATAAATCTGCCGCGACCGCCCAAGTTGCCCAAGTCGATGCGCAACTAGAAGAAGCACTGGTCGCCAAAGAAGAAGCCAATCTAAAAAGTCCGATTGCCGGTATCGTGGATAATGTCATCGTCAACGCGGGCGAAGTCATTGGGCAAGGCGTTCCTATCCTAACTTTGGTTAATACCAACGATCAATGGGTAGTACTTAACGTCACTGAAACCTACCTAAACCAGTTTGCCATAGGGCAGCGTTTTATGGGCACGATTCCTGCTTTATCCTCGCCTGAAAAGCCTTATACCAAGCAGTTTACCGTTTATGCGACCTCAACCTTATCTGACTTTGCTACATGGCGTCCGACCAATAACAACGATGGCTTTGATGTGCGCACCTTTGAAGTTAAAGCGCGACCATCAGCACCTGATAGACGTATCCGCTCGGGGATGAGCGTGGTTGTCAATATTAACCCAGCCCTTGCCAATCAGACCAAAGAGTAAGCCATGCGCCTGACTGAGCAAAACGGGCAACGCGGCGGATTAATCGGCGCTTTTATACGTAGTGCTGGCTACGAGCGCCGGTTTTTAGCCAAAAATCCGTGGGATTTAAGCATGGTGGTCTGGATACCGCTTGCGACCGTGCTATTGATTTGGTGGATTTTTTCACAAATACAAATCACCGACTTGCCCATCGGCGTCGTGGATAACGATCGTGGTCCTGTTGCCAATACTGCGGTGCGTTATTTGGAGGCAAACCCAAACCTGACGGTCAGACAGCTTTATCACTCGCCAGCAGCAGTAGAAGCAGCGCTCCTGCAACGTGATATCTATGGGGTGGTTATTATTCCAGAGGATTTTTCGCGCAATATTTCATCGAGTAAACCGGCGCCGATTGTATTGCAAGTAAATGCCCAATACGGTACACATTCTGGCATCATCCAAACCAGTGTCCAATCGGTGATTGGTACACTATCGGCAGGCGTTGAAATACAGCGTTTGGTCAAAAAAGGCACGACACCATCACAAGCAGCGATTGCTTACTCGCCTATTGGTATTCAGCGCATCAGTTTGTTTAATGCAGCAACCGACTATCAACAGTTTTTAGCATCAACCGTTATCCCAGCGCTGCTGCATATTTTAGCCATGGTCATTGGCGCGACGACTATTGGGCGTGAATTGCGCGATAAGAAAATCGGTATTTGGTATGACTTTATTAATGGTGGTCAGCCTGATTTAACCACTATTAAAGACAATGAGATTCAAGGTGGCCAAAATAAAGACCATCAGACCACGGCCGTTTCACTCTTAACTGAAGATAATCAAACACTCACTGAAGATACTAAACCAAGAAAAGCTAGTGTAGCAGTTTTGCTTTTTGGTTTATTGGGTAAATACTTCTGGCCCATGCTGGCTTATAGCGTATGGTCAGTTATAGCGTTATGGCTCGCCACCCCGCAGCAAGCGGTCGCTACCAGCTCAATCATGGCGACTTATATTGGTCTGGTATTATTGATGATGTTGTCGTTTTGGCTTGGCGCAATATTTACCTTAACCTCATTTTCATTACGCATGGGTTTATCGTCAACCGGATTTATCTCAGCGCCTTCTTATGCCTTTGCTGGGGTAACATTTCCCTATATCGCCATCAGTAAAAACGCTCAGCATTGGTCGGATGCCTTACCACTGACCCATTACCTTAAGCTGCATATAGCGCAATTACAGATGCAAGCGCCAGTTGCCATCTCATTACCCATCGTCTATGGACTGACGCTTGCGACGATTGCCACTATGTTTTTAGCCGCCTTATTGAGCAAGCGCGCGCTCGCACATCCTGAACGCTGGGGAGCCCGCTAATGGTTATGACACCAAAAGAACCTTTATCTCAAGAAAACCTCATAGCAACAAAAAATCAGCCGTCCAATGCTACATTAGAGGCAAAAAGTCATTTGCCATCACAAAACTTTTTCGGCAGTTTTCTGCAAACTATCAAAGACGTCTTTTCTGATAAAGGCGTGCTACTACTGCTCATGATTGCGCCGATTATTTATGGCTTCTTTTATCCTTGGCCGTATTCAACCGAAGTGGTCAACCATGTGCCCGTTGGTATTGTCGATCAAGACAATACCAATCTGTCTCAAACCATCGTTCGTTATGCCAGTGCTAGCCCGCAGCTGGATACCAAGCGTTTTTTAAATGAGCAAGACGCTCAAGAAGCGATATGGTCCGATGATATTGCTGGCTATATGATTATTCCAAGCGGGCTTGAGCAGCAAGTCTTATCTGGCAAAGCAGCAAGCGTCAGCGTATTAGGCAATGGGGGTTATTTTCTGTTAAATAAAAACGTTCAAATGGGTTTTTTGCAGGCGGTCAGTACGGTTTCAGCGGGCGTTGAGATTAAAAAAAGCGTGACGCAAGGGGCGTATTCTGCAACCGCAGCGGCAAATACCCAAGCGGTACCGCTAAGAATCATCCCTTTATATAATCAAACCGAAGGCTACGGCGCTTATGTAGTGCCAGCGGTCGCTATTCTTATTTTGCAACAAACCTTGTTGATGTCGACAGCGATGTTGATTGGCACCTGGTATGAGCAGCGTCGTCATACCGCCAGTATTCGCGGCTGGCTTGGCCGTATTGCAGCGCTTAGTATGTTTAGCTTTATCATCGGCTGCTTTTATTATGGCTGGACCTTTGAGCTGCATCATTATCCACGTGGTCAAAACATGCTTGGCAGCTTGTTATTTTTGTTGCTATTTTGCCCAACTGTCGCCACGCTTGGCTGCGTGTTTGGGCTATGGTTCCGTCAGCGTGAGCGCAGTATGCAAATCTTGATTTTTAGCTCGCTACCGATGTTTTTTGTTAGCGGATATCCATGGCCAGCCAATCAATTACCAGAATTTTTACAAATCATCCGCTGGGTCATACCGACGACACCTGGTATTAATACCTCTGTTCAGCTCAATCAAATGGGCGCAAGTGTGGCGCAAGTCGCGACTGGTTTTTACGCATTGGCAGGACTGTGGGCATTTTACTTTTTATTACTGCTACTTTTCCGCTGGCGTACCAGCCAAAGCAAAACTGCTGTTTAGCATCAAAATATATGGATAGTATTGGTATTTATGCTATAAAAATACCTCAAAAAAAAGCGCCTACTCAAGTAGGCGCTTTTTTATTTATTTGACTTTATGGTGTTTGGTTTAAAAAACGCGATTTAAACCATTGAGAGCAGCGACGCGATAGGCTTCTGCCATCGTTGGATAATTAAAGGTTGTGTTCACAAAATACTCAAGCGTGTTATTGCACTTCATCACCGCCTGACCAATGTGAATAATCTCTGAGGCGTGATTGCCATAGCAGTGAATGCCTAAAATCTCAAGCGTCTCACGGTGGAACAAAATCTTTAACACGCCCGAACGCTCACCAATGATTTGCGCCCGTGCCAGATGTTTAAAGAATGCCTGCCCGACTTCATAAGGGACTTTTTCATCGGTCAGCTCTTGCTCAGTTTTACCGATACAAGAAATCTCAGGGATGGTATAGATACCGGTTGGCACGCTTGATACTGGCTCGGCATCGCTATCGCCAACCATAAACGCCGCCGCACAGCGACCTTGGTCGTAGGCCGCTGATGCCAATGAGGGCCAGCCGATGACGTCACCAGCAGCATAGATATTTTCGACGCCGGTACAATAGGTGTCATCTACTTTTAGCTGACCCCGACTATTGGCCTCCAGCCCAATAGCTTCTAAGTTTAAGCCTTCGGTGTTACCCGAACGTCCATTTGACCAAAGAATGGCATCTGATTTGATGCGCTTACCGCTTTTTAGATGCAAGACCACGTAATCATCGTGAGTTTCAAGGTGGTCAATCTCTTCGTTGCTACGAATCAAGACGCCAAACTGCCTAAAGTCATGAGCGATGGCATCACTAATCTCACTGTCTAAATAATTGAGCAATTGATTTTGGTTATTGATTAAGTCAACTTTATAACCAAGACCAGTAAAGATAGAGGCATATTCACAGCCGATGACGCCTGCGCCATAGATGATGATTTTTTTGACCACATAATCCATTTGCAAGATTTTATCAGAGTCAAACACACGCGGATGGTTAAAATCTAAAATGTCAGGGCGATAAGGACGGCTTCCAACGGTAATAATGGCTTTATTAAAGGTCACGGTTTCAAAGACGCCGTCGTCCTTTTCGACACTCAAAGTATGTTCATCAACAAAGCTTGCCCAACCATGTATCACATCAATACGGTTGCGCTCATAAAAACGGGTATGGGTGCTTACTTGATTACGGATGACGCGGCGCGCATTAGCGAGTACACGGTTTAGGGGAACTTGCTTATACTCCATCGCCTTGGTAAACATAGGATCGCGGCGAAAGTTAATCAGGTTAAAGACCGATTGACGCAAGGCTTTACTTGGAATCGTGCCCACATGGGTCGAGTTACCACCAACCTGTTCACGCGGATCAATCACTGCAACTTTTTTGCCAGCCTTGGTCAGCTTCATCGCCGCCGCTTCACCAGCAGGCCCTGCGCCTAAGACAACGGCGTCATATTCATACTTATGCTTATCGCCTTTGATGCGCTGCGAGTCTTTGGTAAAAGGGGTTTTGATATCGATGCGGATATCATCAAGCGGATTGACCAAGTCAGGGTGATGCATGATATCTTCAGTAACTTGCTCATGGATTTGCTCAATTTTTGCTTTTTTAGTTTTGCCTTCAGTATGTTCAGGGTTCGGCGCGCGGCCGCTTTCTTTATTAGACACCTCGGTATGAATGTCTTTACCCGTGTCATTGGTCGCGTCGCTTATCGGTTTGCTTCCCATCGTATCCTCTTTTATTAATTTATAAATCTGTGTGTTTTTTAGGCTATGAATATCTACAAGTAACAATCAAGTTAGACTCATAGTGCTAAAGCGTGCCTACCATACGTGCTGATAGGGTATTTTGCAATATTGGCCGCAGTTACGTTATGGCCATAGCCACCATTCGTTATACGCTGTTGCTTAATCCCTTTAGCCGATACGGCGTTTAAGTCCCGTCATCTGCAAGATACGGGTAGCAATCTCTTCAACGGACATCTCAGACACATCAAGGCTTGGAATCCCTTGCGAGATATAAATGCCTTGTATGGCGCGCTGTTCTTGCTGACATTGTTGATAGCTAGAATAACGGCTGCCCGCGCGGCGTTCTTGGCGGATTTTTACCAAGCGATCGGTATCGATTAACAAGCCAAATAACTTGTGCTTATGCTCACGTAAGGCTTTTGGCAACTGATTGTCGTTTAAATCTTCTTCGGTTAACGGATAGTTTGCTGCTCGAATACCAAATTGTAGCGCTAGATAAAGTGACGTCGGTGTTTTGCCAGAGCGCGAAACGCCGATAAGAATAATATCTGCTGCATGATAATGACGAGTACGTGCACCATCATCGTTATCTAAGGCAAAATGCACGGCATCAATACGTTCTTTATAGGTTTCAGAGTCGACGTTATCGTGGGCATGACCCGAATGCACGTCCGGCTCGACGCCCGTCTCTTCTGCGACTCGGCCGATTAACCCTTCATACATATCCAAATTACAGCTATGCGCCGAGTTAATTTTTTCTCGAATCTCAGGGCTGACAATCGTATCGAACACCAAGGGCAATAACCCATCACGCTGATAGGCCATATTGATTTGTTCGACCGCTTCTTCGGCGCGCTCTAAGCTATCAACATAAGGTAGCACCCGAGTTTCAAAAGGCACAGAGGCAAATTGACTTAAAATGGCGCGTCCAAGGGTTTCTGCGGTAATCGCCGTCCCATCGGAGATAAAAAACGCCGTTCTGATATTTTGGTCGTTATCTACTTGCAACGCTTGTTTGTTTTGAATGGTCGGCTTGGCGGCTTCTGGCGGATTGTTTGCAAACATAACGTGAACACCTTGGTTAAAACTTCAATAAACGCTTTTACTTAGCGCAGAAAATCTTTAGCTGATTGTTCTTTATGCCCTATATTATACGCACAATAGCTGTCTAATAGAAATGTATGTTACAGGCGTACACTTAGTAAACACGATGTAATAAGGATATCTATTAAGAGTATTTATGCATCTATAGTATTGCTATAAAGGAAGGTTTCTTATCAGCAAATTTTTCTCTAAAAACCAGTTGTATTTTACTCTTTGTTATATTCTAACAACCAAATATTGAGTTTTGACCGCGCAAATGTGTAGCAAACGCCACAATTTGTATATTTTTGACGATTTATTTGGTTCTAGGTATCGAAATTAGGCAAATATAGGGGTATAATCGACCGTTATAATCTTTACTAAATAACCTTATTTTCTGGAGTTATCATGGCAGCGCAATCTACAGCACTTGTAATCAATCTTGATCAGCTAGGAAAAGATGACATTGAGATGGTTGGCGGCAAGAATGCCTCGCTTGGCGAGATGATCAGCCATTTATCTGATTTGGGTGTCAGCGTTCCAGGTGGCTTTGCGACCACTTCAAATGCGTTCAATCGCTTTTTGACCGAAACAGGCTTACTCGACAAAATCAACAACGAGCTTAAAACCCTTGATGTGAATGATGTTAATAAGCTTGCTGAGACGGGTAAGAAAATCCGTACGTGGATTATTGAGCAAGAGCTGCCAAGCGATCTTGAGCAAGAAGTACGCAAGTCGTTTGAAACCATGAGTGGCGGCGAAGACATCGCGGTTGCGGTACGTTCTTCTGCTACGGCTGAAGATTTGCCAGATGCGTCATTTGCTGGTCAACAAGAAACCTTCTTGAACATTCGCGGTATTGATAACGTCCTAATCGCTATTAAAGAAGTATTTGCCTCTTTGTATAACGACCGTGCCATCTCTTATCGCGTGCACAAAGGTTTTGAGCACGAAGGCGTGGCACTATCGGCTGCTGTACAGCGTATGGTACGCTCAGAAACAGGCGCCGCGGGCGTGATGTTTACCCTAGATACCGAAAGCGGTTATGATCAAGTGGTCTTTATCACCTCAAGCTACGGTCTAGGTGAAATGGTTGTACAAGGTGCGGTCAACCCTGATGAATTCTATATCTCTAAAAAATTGCTTGAAAATGGTAAGCCTGCGGTCATTCGCCGTAATCTAGGTAGCAAGCATAAGAAAATGATCTATGGTGATGAAGGCAGTACCACTAAGTCTGTCAAAACCGTCGATGTGGAAAAACAAGAGCGTATGCAGTTCTCTTTAACCACTGAAGAGCTAAACTCACTTGCTAAGCAAGCCATGACCATTGAAAAGCATTACGGTCAAGCAATGGATATCGAGTGGGCAAAAGACGGCGACAGCGGTGAAATCTTTATCGTCCAAGCTCGTCCAGAAACCGTTAAGAGCCGCCAAGACAGCAATGTCATGGAGCGTTATATCATCAATACTGGCGATGCTAAAATCCTATGTGAAGGTCGTTCAATCGGTCAACGCATCGGCGCTGGTAAAGTGCGTATCGTTAGCAACCTAAACGAGATGGACAAAGTAGAAGACGGCGACGTGTTAGTCTCTGACATGACGGATCCGGATTGGGAACCCGTCATGAAGCGTGCTTCTGCGATTATTACCAACCGCGGTGGTCGTACTTGTCACGCGGCTATTATCGCGCGTGAGCTTGGTGTTCCAGCTATCGTTGGTTGTGGCAATGCCACTGAATTGTTGGTTGATGGTCAAGACGTAACGGTTTCTTGTGCCGAAGGTGATACTGGCTTTATTTATGAAGGTCAGATTGATTTTGACGTACAGACCAACTCTGTTGAATCTATGCCAGAGCTTGCCTTCAAAGTCATGATGAACGTGGGTAACCCAGATCGCGCTTTCTCATTTACCCAAATGCCAAACGAAGGTATCGGTCTTGCGCGTTTAGAGTTTATCATCAACCGTATGATTGGCGTGCATCCAAAAGCGCTACTAAACATGAACAGCTTACCACGTGAAATCGCCCAAGCGATCAATGAGCGTATTGCTGGTTATGCCTCGCCAGTCGATTTCTATGTAGATAAATTGGTCGAAGGTATCTCAACCCTAGCCGTTGCCTTTATGGATCAGCCAGTTATCGTGCGTATGTCTGATTTTAAATCAAACGAATACGCCAACTTGCTAGGTGGTAAATTGTACGAGCCATCAGAAGAAAACCCAATGCTTGGTTTCCGCGGTGCCAGTCGCTATGTGTCTGACAACTTCCGTGACTGCTTTGAGCTTGAGTGTAGGGCACTAAAACGCGTCCGTGATGAGATGGGCTTGACCAACGTTGAGATTATGATTCCATTCGTTCGTACCGTTGGCGAAGCCAAAGAGGTCATCGAGCTGCTCGCGAAAAATGGTCTAAAACGCGGCGAAAATGGTCTGCGCGTCATCATGATGTGTGAGCTACCAACCAACGCCCTACTAGCAGACGAATTCTTAGAGCATTTTGATGGTTTCTCAATTGGTTCAAACGATTTGACTCAGTTAACGCTAGGTCTTGACCGTGACTCAGGTATCGTCTCTCATCTATTTGATGAGCGTGATCCTGCGGTTAAGAAGCTATTATCTATGGCGATTGAAGCTTGTAACAAAGCAGGCAAATACATTGGTATTTGCGGTCAAGGTCCATCAGATCATCCAGATCTTGCGTTTTGGCTCATGGAACAAGGCATCAACTCAGTGTCACTAAACCCTGACTCAGTGCTAGATACTTGGTTCTTCTTAGCTGGCGAAGAAACGAAATAAGACGTAACGATACGTCACAGCGTTAATTGACAGAGTCATTTAATATACTAACATTAGGGTCTATTTGATTTTTTCAAATAGACCCTAATATAATGTATTAGCGAAAGTGGCTTGAAAAAGTGACTTAAGATATGACTAACTATGTAGGCAATTATGCAGATTTTCCTTGCTCGAAATAACGTACAAGCGGGTCCATACACGTTGGATCAGCTCAATATTATGCTCGCCTCAGGTGAAGTGGTATTAGATGATTTGATGTGGCATGAAGGCCTAGATCAGTGGCAGCGTGTTGGCAGCTTAACCAACAATCAAACTTACTACCATCCTGCGCCCATATCGTCAACGGATGTTAATGATTCTATTATTAATAATGTGACGGTATTCCCAGAAGATTCTAATAGCCACACGGGTCAAGATAACAAATCTGTATCGTTAGATAGATTGTATGGTAAGCCTGAGCGTCCAACAAAAAACACCAAAAATGCCAAGCTGGATATGACGACTAACCGTCAATACACCCCAAGTAACAATGTGTCATTGAAAAAAACTAGCGCCACCAAAAACGTCTCAGACAAAGATAAATTAATCGGTGATGTCGTGCTTGCACCGATTATGTCGCGGGTATTAGCAACCGCAATCAATGGTTTGCTCTATGTATTAGCAATTTTACCGCTGGTCATGGCATTAACCAAAATGGATGTGGACTATACCAAATTTCAAAACATCCAAGATATGGATGCCGCGTATCAGTATTCCATGACCTTGATGGAAAGTATTCCTAGCAGCACTTTGATGATGTCACAAGTGATGGTGTTTGGTTTGTTTGCGCTGCAGCTGGTATTTATTACCTTGCGGGGACAATCACTTGGTAAGCTGATTACCGGTATTCGCGTCGTTGACCAAAGCACCCACCGCTTACCTTCTTTTACCAAGCTTATCGGCATGCGTACGCTACTACTGTTTATTATTTACAACTTATTATTCTCATTTACCAGCTTTTTAGGTTTTGTGGTTATTATTGTTCATTATTATATGGCCTCAAAAAATCCTGAAAATATCGGTTGGCATGACAAACTAGCTAAAACCTTAGTGGTCAAAGCAGATAGTAGCCAGCTAGTAAAAGAGTCAAAAGTAAAATAATAGCTTTATAGCTTTATTATAAAATCGAGCGCTATAAAAAATATTGTTAGAAATATCACAAGGTTATATGAAAAAGTGGCGTTTATACGCTGCTTTTTTATTGAACCATTTATATTTACGAGTTTTATTATTTATTGACAGACGCTCAGTAATTAACCTTTGTGTTAAGCGCTGAGTACTGTTATAATACGGCGCTTTATAAACTAAGCTTATTGCCTATTGTTTTTGCAAAATTCGATAAGATTTGGGCTTACCTTATAAATCTCCTTGCTATTAACATAGGGTTAATAGCTACTAATCCGTAAGGAGTCATAATGCGACATTACGAACTGGTGTTACTTGTACACCCAGACCAAAGCGACCAAGTTGTCGGCATGGTTGAACGCTATATCAAGTTGGTTCAAGACAACGGCGGTACGATCCATCGTTTAGAAGATTGGGGTCGTCGTCAATTGGCTTATCCAATTAACAAAATTCACAAAGCTCACTACGTTCTTTTCAACGTTGAAACTGACGGTGAGACTTTGGCTGAACTTGAAGAATTATTCCGTTATAACGACGCGATCATTCGTAGTCTAGTTATGCGCCGTGACGAAGCTGTCACTGAAGAGTCGCAGTTAGCCAAGAATGCCGATGAAAAACGCGCACGCAAAGCAACGACTCGTCGTCCAGACAATCGTGAAAACGACGATAACGACAACAGTGAAGACTAATTAAAGGAGAATACTCATGGCACGTTTCTATCGCCGTCGCAAATTCTGCCGTTTCACTGCTGAAGGCATCACTCACATCGATTATAAAGATGTTGAATTGCTAAAACAGTACATCAGTGACAATGGTAAAATCGTACCAAGCCGCATCACCGGTACATCTACTAAATATCAGCGTCAGTTAGCCACTGCTATCAAGCAAGCTCGCTATCTTGCGCTACTTCCGTATACTGACAACCATCAATAATTTAACCGTTAACTAGGAATGACTCATGCAAATTATTTTGTTACAGCGTATCGTCAACCTTGGTAAACTCGGTGAAACTGTCGATGTGAAACCAGGTTACGGACGTAACTTTCTTATCCCTCAGGGCAAAGCACTACCTGCAACTAAAGCAAATATTGAAAAGTTTGAAGCACGTCGTGCTGAGCTTGAAGCTGAAGAAGCAAGAGAAGTAGCGGTTGCTCAAGAACGTGCTGACGCGTTAACTGACGTTAACGTTATCATGCGCGCTAAATCAGGTGACGAAGGCAAGCTATTTGGCTCTATCGGTACTCGCGATATCGCTGAAGCATTGACTAACTCAGGTCTAGAAGTTGACCGTGCTGAAATCAAGCTACCTGAAGGCACACTACGTCAAGTGGGCGAATACAATGTTGATATTCAACTACACCATGACGTAACTGCTAGCATCTTAGTAACCATTCTTTCTGAAGATGGCGACAACGAAGACGCCGCTGAAGAAGTTGAAGACGACAACGAAGATTACTCAGAAGAGTAATTTTTGGTGGTAGTGTAAATTTGCTACCCGTCTAAGAAAGCCAGTAACGTCATGTTGCTGGCTTTTTTTATTTCTAAAATTTGCTAAGTGCTATCTCATTAATACTTACAATAGTAGTTTGTAGCAATAACTGGTAATAAAACACCTGCATAACCTATACCTAATGATAAAATACTGCTTATAAAGTCGTCTTTAATAATATCGGAGCTATTGCTATTCTAGCTGTATTTAGCCATAGATAAAATGGGACGATATGATAAACACTGATGATAAATTAATATGCATCCAAGGTAACGAGTTTTATAAAGAAGGTGAAACCTACAGGGTCGGTAGAATTGTCAATGATAAGTATTTCCAGATTCTGACTAACAATAATGCTGACCATTGGTACGCAACCTTAGACGATGAAGGTATTTATGTTAGCTTTGATTCTATGAGCCCTACAGACAATAAAGCATGGTTTGATAAGATAGATTAGAACATTTTTATTGCTATATTGATGAAAGATAGACGATTATAGAAATTATATAGAAAAATCATTACTCAAAAGCTGGCTATTATAAACAGTCAGCTTTTTTAGTTGAAAATTTAGTTTACGGCAGTGTAAATAATTTACTGCTTGTGGCCAATCAGCCGCTATTTTTGGCGTCTCTTGCCCAGCAGCAATCATACTGGCAGCATTTATCCAGCCCGCATGACCGACTGCCAACACTGGTCTATCTTTACTATTTTGCATAGTTGACATAACCATCTCATTTAACCAGTTTTCCACACGCTCAAATAACTGTTGTAAATTCTCGCCGCCCTTAGGGGCAAAATTCGCAAAATCAACACACCAGTTATCAATTTCTTGTTTGGGAATTTGCGTCCAAGGCTGACCGTCCCAATTACCAAAATTAATCTCTGCCAGCTCAGGGGCGACATAATACAGAAAGCCATGCGGCGCCAGTATTTCCCCGACTTTTAATGAGCGCTGTAGTGGGCTGACCCAAATCACTTTTGGCAATTGATGTAAACGCACGAAGCGCCGCATATAATCCGTCGCTACGATGCCTAGTAATAAAGCCAATGACCATTGCCAAATACCAATTTGCTGCACGGCATTAGGAAATAGGAGCACGACCAGCAAGCCCGCTAATATGAGCCAACCACTGCTCAATAATCCTTGTAATGGCGTCAGCTGCTGCGCCATCGGTTTGGCTTTAGCATGCTCAATCTCACCGCCGTAAGGCAATAGCGCCAGTAAACTAATACATAATAAACGTGAGAGCGTATGTCCAATAATCAGCGCCACAATAGCCACCGATAATGGCATAGACGTCAATAAGCTGATTTTGATAAGTAATGCCGAGACCAATCCTAGTACACCATAAGTCCCTAAGCGCGAATCCTTCATAATGGTTAAAGTACGCGCGCGAGTCAGACCACCACCTAGACCATCACAGCTATCCGCAAGTCCATCTTCATGAAAAGCGCCAGTTAGCCTAATCCCAAAGGCTGTACTGACCACTGCTGCGACTAAAGGCGTAAATAAAAAACTACACAGCCAAAATATACCTGCACAAAGCAGCCCAACCAGCAGACCTACCCCAGGAAAATGACGGCTGCTCTGGTGCAACCATTGCGGATTGTAATTGGCAAATTGCGGTACGGCCAGACGCGTTAAAAACTGCATCGCCACCAACAATAGACGCCATTCATATTTTATAAATTGTCCTATACTTGGTTTAGACGAAGGCTGGGATAATGCATCTGGTTGATGCGATGATTTTTTTGATAATTTGGACATTAGCTATTTTGTCCACTAATACCGGCATCATTAAAACTTGCCATCTCATTGATAATGGCACAAGCCGACTGCAATAATGGATATGCCAGTGCCGCGCCACTACCCTCACCTAGGCGCATACCCATATTGAGTAACGGCTCAGCATTGAGCAGTTTTAATAAATGCGCATGCCCTGGTTCGACCAAATGATGAGCAAAGATAGAATATTGAGCAACACCAGGCGCTAAGCGCTCAGCCGCTAATAATGCACTACTGGCAATAAAACCATCGATTAAAAGAATACGGCGCTCACTGGCGGCTTGAATGAGCGCTCCTGCCATCATCGCAATCTCAAGCCCACTTAATGCCGCAAGTACGTCAAATGGCGCTTGCGCTTCACTGTGCCGCGCTAATACTTGGGTTAAAATACTTGCCTTATGCTGTAAACCTGCATCGTCGAGACCAGTACCGCGACCGATACAAGCATCAATCGGTATATCGCCCAATTTTGCCAGTAATAAACTGGCGGCGGATGTGTTACCGATTCCCATTTCACCGACAATCAACAGATTGCCCGCCATGTTCTCGACTACGTCCATACCATTTTCTAATGCGGCTAAGCATTCTGCTGCTGTCATGGCAGATTCTGTTAACGCGTCGCGGCTTCCATGGCGCGCTTTATAATCAAGCAATTGCGCGTGGTCTTTAAAAAAAGAGTTGGCAAAGTCGGCATCGACCCCAGCATCAACCACTTTTAACTCAATATCATGCTGACGCGCTAAAACATTGATGGCAGCGCCGCCTTACAAAAAGTTATGCACCATCTGCGCCGTCACCGCGCTAGGATATGCCGATGTGCCATGTTTGGTTAGACTATGGTCGGCAGCAAATACCCGAATTTGCGGCTGATTAATTTGCGGCGTGGTCGTACCTTGAATCAATCTCAACTGTACCGCGAGCGCTTCTAAACGTCCAAGGGCGCCAAGTAGCTTGGTTTTTTGGTCAATGATTTGCTGCAATTGCTGACGCAGCTCGCGATTTTCTACATTTACAATCGTCGGCGCTATAAATGTTGTCAATGTGTTCAAATCCTTCAAGGAAATCACTCTAATTTTTATCTAGATAAAACAAAGCTCACCGTCTAGGTTTACTCCGCCAACAACTTCGCCAACAATTCATTTATCTCGACTTTAAACTCTCTATCTTCGATTTTATTGGCGCTGATTTTAGCATTCTGCAGACTTTTGATGGCAGCATCGGTTTGACCCAACTCGATTTGCAGCTCAGCCATAGAAAAAGCGATCGATGCCAAATGGTCTTTTGAATTTATTGCCGCCGCTTTATCTAACGCTTTTTGATAAATAACTAACGCTTCATCCAAATCTTCGGTAAAGTCAGCCAAGGTTTCCCATTGTTCAGGATGGTCTTTAGCGCTTTTTTCATTTTCGATACAGAGATCTTTTAGTTGCGCATATAGCGCATCAAAGGTTTTTTGATCGTTTTTACTGTCCGCTTCTAGCAGCTTTTCTGCTAAAACATAGATGGATTTATATATTTTGGTATTAATCATGATGGGTGACCCTGCTGGTTGCGCGTTATAGGCATTGAATGGTGTTGATTATAGACTACTTTGTATCAATAGCTCATAGAAAAGGGCGTGATAGCAATCACACCCTTTTATTTTATCTGGCTTTCAACCTAAACAAGTAAAATAAGCAATTATTCAGCAGCGATAACGGTAATCTCAACCAATAACTCAGGACGAGCCAGCGCAGATTCGCCGCATGCACGCGCCGGTGGCTGGACGCCTTCAAACCATTTATCCCACACTTCATTCATTGCGGCAAAGTCTGACATACTTTTTAGCCAGACGGTTGCGGATAGCAGCTTTGATTTGTCACTACCAACTTCTTGCAGTAATTTTTCGACTTTCTCTAAGCACGTTAAAGTTTGGGCTTTGATATCCTCTTCGCTATTACCCACTTGACCGGACAGATAAATGGTTCGGTTATGAATCACAATTTGACTCATACGTTGGTTACTATGCAGCTTTTGCATGAATTATTATCCTTAATTTTTGATGCTCTTAGTTTTTAACATCTTAATGTTTCAGTACTCTTAAATATCTGAACTTTCAAATATATAAACGGCTAGATTTTTACTTAAACGTTACTTAGCAAAAATTAGCGAGAAAAACGCTCAGCGCTAAAGGGTTTGATATCAACCAATAATGGTTTTCCGTGAATCATCTCTTCGACGAGACGACCTGTTGTTGGTCCTAAAGTAAAGCCTTGATGACTGTGACCAAAGGCAAACCACAAATTATCATGTTTGGGGGCCGGACCAATAACGGGCTTCATATCTGGCATACAAGGCCGTGACCCTGCCCAGGCTTCGCTCTCAACAGCTTCTTCTAATGGCAATATTTTTCGAGCATATTTTAGCACCGTATTTAATTGACCAAAATTCTTTGGCGCATTCATGGTGGTCATCTCAGCGCCAGTGGTGATGCGGATACCTTGCTGCATCGGACCCATCACAAAACCCTTATCCATATCAAACATACTATGGTTGATGGTGTTTGTTTCCGTGACTTTAAAATGCTGGTGATAGCCGCGCATCGGGAACAACGGCAAATCATAGCCAAGCGGTTTGATTAAATCGTTAGACCAAGGCCCAGCAGCAATGACCAATTTATCACTATAAAAAGTGTCAGAGTCGGTAATAATTTTCCAGCCATCTGCTTCTTGGACGATTTCATTGACACCGCTTTCTTTGATGGTACCGCCCATTTCTTGAAAGTTTTTTGCGTATGATTTCACCAATAAACTTGGGTTTGACACTTGCCAAGAGTTTAGCCAATGAATCGCGCCAACAAACTCATCAAAATTGGCGCTTGGTTCCATCGCTTTTAATTCGTCAAGCGTCAAGACATTGTGCTCAACGCCCTGATCACGGTCTTTGATTGCAGCATCAATAGCTGCTTTAAACGTCTCTTCAGAGCGATGCAGCTGCAACCAGCCTTTACGACTAATCAAATATTCAGCGCCAGAGGCTTCAATCATGGTTTGGTGCTCACTGGTACAATGCTCAATCAGCGTCTGCCACTCGGCTTCTATTTTTTTGATTGAAGCTGGCGTCGAGTATTTCCAATACTGCAATAACGCTTGGTGATAACGCAAAAGCGCCGGAATGCGATAGCGAATATCGGTGCCTTGATTGGGCAATACGCGTATCATTTCAGTCAGCTGGCGTGGAAACGGATGGGTATGAATCGCCTCGCGTTGAATCAATCCTGCATTGCCGTATGAAGTCTCAGAGCCTGGTAGTTTTTTGTCCAATAGTAAAACTTTGGCATTATTTTTTTGTAGATGCCAAGCCACTGAGGTGCCGACCATACCTGCACCGATAACGATTACTTCATAGCGCATAACACGTCCTTTATTTAAAATCTTAATACAGAATATCAAAGTTGAAAAATAACAGATAAGAGAGTAATAGTAACGCATTGCGCGCAAGATTAAACCCTTATCATAGAAATATTTTCGCTATTCAATACTTTTAGTTATGCGTTTAAATTAAAGGTATTTTTGAAAGGAATAATGTAAAAATAATTAAGAAAATAGGTCTATTTTGGCTAATTACAGTGCAAGAAATAAACCAATCACCGCCAAATTGGACCCTCAATTGCTAGCGTTTCTAACAGCCTTTTACTGGTCTCGACCGTTAACTTATCGGCAGGCAGCTCAGCGATAAACCTTGACGGCTTATCAAAGTAACCTGAATAGCTTGAGAAGTACTCGGGCGCGGTTAAAAACAATCTGCTTTTAGCGCGGCTACAAGCAACATAAAACAGCTTACGCTCCTCCTCTAACTCTTCAAAATCACTGAGCGAGCGGTAATGCAGCGTCATACCATCGACGAGAGTGTTGACAAACACCACTGGCCATTCAAGCTGAACATAATTGGATTGAAAAGACGTAACGAACACTCATATAAAACGATGATATTAAAGGATGGTATTAAACAGATTACTAAGTATTGTGATTGAGCGTAAAATTAAAACAGCAAGCACAACAACCTCACCCATTTTGACTGAAATTTGCTACAATATGGCTAATTTTGAGTTCCTATTTTACCAAGCTTTATACTGACTAAATACCAAGTCTGTTATTGCCTAATTTTATTAATATATTGAGAGCATATTATGGGTTTTAATTGCGGCATCGTCGGTCTACCAAACGTGGGTAAATCCACCTTGTTTAACGCCTTGACCAAAGCGGGTATCGCCGCTGAAAACTTTCCTTTTTGCACCAAAGATCCCAATACCGGTATCGTACCTGTGCCAGACCCACGCCTAAAAAAACTGGCTGATATCGTCAAGCCCGAGCGCGTATTGCCAACAACGATGGAATTTGTCGACATCGCAGGTTTGGTCGCCGGTGCCTCAAAAGGCGAAGGTATGGGCAACCAGTTTTTAGCCAATATTCGCGAGACCGATGCAATTGCCCACGTCGTACGCTGCTTTGATGATGATAACGTCGTCCACGTTGACGGCCGCGTCAGTCCTATCGACGACATCGAAACCATCAATACCGAATTGGCATTGGCCGATTTAGAGGCCGTTGAGCGCGCCATTACCAACTTAAGCAAAAAAGCCAAAGGTGGCGATAAAGACGCGACGGCTATGCTTGATGTGTTCAAAAAAATCGAGCCATTATTAGCAGAAGGTAAAGCCGCCCGCGGTGCTAACCTAGACAAAGAAGAGCAAAAACTAATCAGAAGTTATGGTCTGATTACCTTAAAGCCAACGATGTATATCGCTAACGTGAGCGAAGATGGCTTTGAAAATAACCCATATCTAGATGCGGTGCGCAACTATGCCACTGGCGAAGATTCTATTGTCATTGCCCTATGCAATCAAATCGAATCTGAAATTGCTCAGCTTGATGAAGATGACAAAAAAGACTTCCTAGCTGAAATGGATATGGAAGAAGCTGGTCTTGATCAAGTGATTCGCGGCGGTTATGATTTGCTTGATATGCAAACATATTTTACGGCAGGCGTCAAAGAAGTCCGCGCTTGGACAGTCGCTGTTGGCGCCACCGCTCCTGAAGCTGCTGGTGTGATTCATACCGACTTTGAACGGGGTTTTATCCGCGCTGAAGTCATTGCGTATGACGACTTTATCGAGTATGGCGGCGAAAAAGGTGCAGCTGCTGCTGGCAAATCACGTTTAGAAGGCAAAACCTACATCGTGCAAGATGGCGATGTGATGCATTTCCGCTTTAACGTTTAACGTTCAACGTTTAATATTTACAAGTACAAGCGGATTGCGTGTTGACACAGTCTTAGTAGAGAACAACCAAAAGCCAGCTTCAACGCTGGCTTTTTTTATTATAATAAAGGGAATAACGTTAAAGTAATTAAACTCTCTAAAAGCAAAAATAAAATAGAATGATATAAATAACGGACGATAAATGATGACTGTTTCTGTTAATCAAACCACGAATTCTAGTGACCATTGGGCAAAACTATTTAGTGCGCAGCGTTTAGGCAGTCATAAAAAAGCTCCTGCCGAGGACAGCGCACGCTCCTCCTTTCATAAAGATTACGACAGACTGGTATTTTCACACTCCTTTCGTCAGCTCAATCAAAAAACCCAAGTTCATCCACTGACCAATCAGCTCGGTATTCATACACGCTTAACACACTCGCTCGAAGTTTCTTGTATTGGGCGCTCTTTAGGTGTCATGGCGGCAGAGAAGCTGCATGATAAGTTGGGCGGCGGCTTACCGAACGGTGTCGCGCCCGCTGATGTCGGTGTCATTGTCCAAGCAGCTTGCCTTGCCCATGATATTGGCAACCCACCGTTCGGTCATGCCGGGGAATACGCCATTCGTGACTGGTTTATGCATCCTGAGCGTCAAAAGGTCTTGCACAACCTGAGTAGCAATGAGCAGTTGGATTTGCTTGCTTATGAAGGCAATGCACAAGGATTTCGTATCCTTGCCCGCAATGAGCACCACCCTGATTTAGGTGGTATGCGTTTAACCTGTGCTACTCTAGGCGCGTTTATGAAGTACCCTTGGCTTGCCACTCATAGCAACCCTATTTGTCAAGGCAACCACACCACTAACATGCAAAAATTTGGCTGCTTTTATAGTGAGGCGGCGCAATTAGAGGAGCTAGCAGAAACGTTAGGCTTACCATATTCAAAGCAGCACGATGGCTTTGCTCGTCATCCGCTGGCCTATTTATTAGAAGCGGCAGACGATATTTGCTATGCGCTGATAGATTTGGAGGATGGCATCAATTTGAATATGCTAAGCTATGCAGAGGTTGCGGCTATTTTTTATGAGCTGATTGGCGAGCGCCCTGATACGCTTACTCTTCCCACTCAAGTGTCCGTCAGACAGCATTTGGCATCACTACGGGCACGGGCGATGATGCGTTTGGTCAATGCCGTCACCGATGCCTTTGTAGCCAATAGTGATATTATGTTGGCGGGGATGTTACAAAGCAGCTTGTTTGCGCACTGTGAGCCAAGCGTACAAAGTGGCATTAACCGAGCTAAGCAATTGGCACGCGAAAAGATATTTAATCACCCAAGTAAAGTTCGGATGGAGCTAATGGCCAATCAATGCTTGCAGCGCCTGCTCGATGCTTTTATGCCACTCGCCTGGATAAAAGAGACAAATGAGGCAAATGAAACCAATGCCTCGATAAGCCAAATATCCTTTGAGCAGCAGCGTTTGCTAAAATTACTACAGCCGCATCTCAATGAGCATCGCCGGACTCTAGCAGATAATACCTATGATAATATGCTTAATGTATTAGACTTTATCACTGGTATGAATGACCATGAAGCCTATCGACTGGCACAAGAGCTACAAGGGCATTGGGGCACCTTTGTCTAAGTATTACATTTGAAACTTAGCTTAGCCCAGAAGCAATTTAAAATCGAGCCAAACCAAAATTTAAGCAAACCATCAAAGATAATCGTCTATTTCATTCGTATTTTCACAATGAAATGAGTATGATAGACATCTATCAGGTAATTTTGAAATATTATGAGTAGTCGCGAACAAAAGAAACTCCAAACCCGCCATGCTTTTTTTAATGCGGTGCTTGATTTGTGTATGACAGGACAGTCTTTTAGCTCAATCAGTCTCAGACAAGTCACGCGCGAGGTTGGCGTGGTGCCGACGGCGTTTTATCGTCATTTTGATGACATGGAATCGCTCGGTCGTGCCTTGGTTATTGAAGAGTTGGGCGATACGCTAGCAACCTTAAGTGAAAACTTACAAATTGGGCGCAAACGCAGTTTTGATCGTCAAATCGCCAAGAGTATTCAGATGTTTTTATATATGGTCAGTGAACAGCCTTGCTACTGGCAATTTTTAGTCAGTGAGCGTTATGGCGGCTCAGAGGCGGTACGCAAAGCCATCAATGAGCTGATTAAAAAACACGGTCAAAGCCTAGCAGAAGATTTGGCGCTACAGCCGGCGTTTACCCACATCAATACTTATGATCGTAGACTGTTGGCGGAAGCTGGGGTCAATATGTTCTTTTCTTGGATTATTGACTGGCTCGAGCTAACCTATACCGAAGATCATGATGATGAGGTCGACTTGGCTGAGATTGAAAAGAAAAAACAGCTGATGCTGCATAACTGCACGCGCCAAGCACAAATGCTGTTTTATGGTGCCTATAACTGGAAGTCTACCGAAGAAACGCGTTTAAATGATTAATTAGACTTAATTTTTGCATGCTATTTAGCAATGATTATTTATAATCATTAAAAAATTGGCCTAAAAGCCCAAAGTCGCTGCGTTAGCACACGCACCTCTTTGGGTTTTTTATTATCAGCGTTATTAGTATTGCTGCTATTTTCATTATTGTTAGTATTATTTGCTGCGTCGCCATCAGCAGCCGTTTTGCTAATAATAACGGTCGCAAAGCGTTGTCTTGCCTGACCAACCGTCGCATTATCAGAGACGGTAATAAGTGCCATAAAGGCTTGGCTATCAACCGCTAGTAATGGCGTCAAGGCTTTGCGCTGCTCTGCTTTTATACTACTTAATACGGGCAGTTGCCAAGCATCATCAATAGAGCTAAAGGCTTGTTTTGCTCGCAACTCAGCGATACTTTGCATTTGCTGGCTGCTCGCACCTTCTACCAAGGCAGCAAGCAGAACGGGATTGGCGGTATTAATATTAATGGGTAAATAATATGGCACCGCCGTGATATAGGGACGCAATGTCGCCAATACTTGCGAATCAATGCCCTTGACCTCTGCTAATTGATCGATACTAAGTAAAGCTTGGTTGGGCAGATTTTGTGCCGCGCCGCGATTGGACTGCTGAGCATAAACCACGCTTTCATCACCGCCATCTTGGTAGACTTCGCTGTCGGCATCTTGATAATCAAGTACCGCAACGGCGATATCAGGCTCTAAATTTAGCTGTGTAAGCAGCCTTTGAAAAACGGCCAAGGCAGCAGTATCAACGGCGCCATTATGATATAAATTATTAATATTAAAGCGACTGCCCTCATCACGTAATTCAATGCCGATGCTATGTCCGCCTAGGGTGTAAGGCGGTATTGGCTGCGCCCAAATATCCTGCGCGCTGTCTGTATCATTTAGCTTAGCGTCAGCACGAATAAGCGTGACGGCCAATTGCTGACCTGCATTGATATCTTGTAAGAGCTGGTTTTGGTCAAACAATAAGCCGCTGCGCCTAATGGCAATCTTTTGGCTGGCAAGCATTGCCCCTGCAACCACAGTAATACTAACCACCAATAATAAAATAGTCAGCAGCGCGACGCCACGTTGCGAATCGGCTTTCATAGAAGTTATAGGCATCGTTGGCCTTATTTGTGGCTTAGTTAGCATAAATAGCCTCTATCGTTGACCAAATGCGGTATTGTCATTATTGCTGCCTGAGTTATTGTTTTCTACATTGCCATTGGCTTCGTTATTAGTGTCGCCGTTATTATTTTTATCACCGCTATTAGCATTAGGATTATTAGGCGTATTTTTATGACGGGTGTTTGTACTGACATTTGGTATTGGCTGCGGCGTCAGTGCCCATTGCCAAGTAATCGGCATATCCTGATACGTAAAGTTAAGCGCAATCCCTTTTGGTATCAGTATAGTCTCAGACGTTTTATTGGCTGAATTCGCCGTCTGCCCTGATGGTGTGTTATTGCTGATGTTATTACGGTTGTCTTTATTGGGAAATTTGGCGCTTAATTCAGGTAAATAAGCTTGCCAGCGCCCTGCCGTGACGCCTTCAAGCATTACACTATCTAGGCTAATGCTGTCACTGCCACCGGCAAGACTGGTATATTGACGACGAATTAAGCGCTTATCAGCAAAAATGTATTCGATATGCTGCACACTCGCGCTGCTCTGATAACGTGGATCAGGGTCGGCGAAACGTACAAAGCTGATACGTTCAGCATCTAGAGTCATAAAAGGTTCGGGCGCTGGTGCGTTTCCTTGATTGCTATTATTAGTATTATTATTTGCGGCATTATTGGTTGAGGCGTTATTAGTTAAAGAATGAGCACCCTGCGTATCCACTGCCTGATAAGGAATCATTTGGCTCATATCTTGCTGTATCTGCAAATAGGCATATTGCAAAACTGCTAAATTATCCGCATGAAATTGCGCCCGTTCACGCGCACGGTTAACGCCATCAAATACTTGCCAGCCTGCAACTGCCAACATGGCAAATATCGCCATCGCCACCATCAGCTCAAGTAGAGTAAACCCATGATTTGATTTCATGGATTGCCTCCATTAGGGTTGATTCGGCTCAAATCCAAACTACCAACCTCTTGTTCAGTATTACTTAGCATGACGTTGATATCCGTCACTGCGCTGCGTGTCTGTCCGTCTATAATGGGCGCAACAGCGATATTCACCTGTTTTAATGCAGGTGTGATGGCCTCCGTAACGGTCATTGTCACTTGCCAATCACGACCTTGGGCACTGATAGTTTGGGTTTTATTGGCCGTCAGCCACGTATCTTGAATACGCAAGTCCGCTGCCGCGTTTTGTGCGACAAAATGCGCTAGCGTGCGGGTGCGCAAGACATCGACCGAGCTTAAATAGGCGCTACTGGCACGGCTCGCTGCAACGGCAACGACGGCCAAAATTGCTAAGGCCACCATGACCTCAATCAGGGTAAATCCTTGCTCATACTTTGATATAACAAGCTTTGGATTTGTGTAGGTAGGTTTTGCTTTATCTTTGTTAGTCATCAGCTACAGCCCTTGCCCTATGGACATACTACCATCGGGCATAATCGTAATGACTTCACCCACCAAACGCGAATTATGGCGTACCTCTATCGTCACCGGCGTGGCCTGACCTGTGCCAAACCATAGTACTTGCGGGACGTTTTGGCCAGTAAACCACGGCTGCAGCGCTTGCGTTTGGCCTGCGGTTGTTTGCTTCCCTGCATCCAAACTTTGTACGCTTAAACTCACGCCAGCAGGCAATTCAGGCAGGCTAACCTCTGGCTCAATCTCCCAGCTTGGTGTGGGCGCTTTATCTACAGCCGCTGACATGCTCGTCAAATCAGCCGACAATTCCATAGCATTTTTAGGCTTGCTGTCTTTACTACTCAAAGTAGTAGGCGCGTTTTGATAAGTAATATAGGGATTAGATAGCGCGACAATAACGGGTGACACTTGCCCTTGCTTATCGGCTTGCAAACTTAAGCCCATCGGCTGCATGCGCTCAGCAGATAATAACCGCACATAGCTCAGAGAATCTATTAAATGCTCATAAAAAGCGCGATTTTTACGCGATTCACTACTACCAACTGATAAGCTCATCATGCCTGCAAATATAGATAAAATAACGACGACGACGACGATTTCGACAAGGGTAAAGCCCGTCTGCCTATGGTGATTCGCTCTTGAGAAAGCCGATTTTGACATACAGAAGTCATCTAGAATGGCGTCACTTTATTAAAAATGACGATAGATTGTATTGTGTATAAAACGATGGATATGACAGATTACAGAAGAAAAAGCTGTAAACTTATACATTGTAGAAGATAAATTTAACGTGCTGCCATACAGAATATAACAACACGGATTTTTATAAAATAATGACGCGCTACATTTAAAATATAATGGCAATCTAGAAAGTAGCCATCTAGTAATTGGTATTGCGATGCTCTTCTGACTCAGTATCGATTTGCTCTACCAATTCTTGCATATCCTCATCCATCACCTCGTCATCGACCGCTGGATAATGGCTTGGCAACTCAAGCATTTGCTGCACAAAAGCATAACGCAAGGTATCACGGCGACCTAAGTAGCGCTGATAAAAACTTGAGTTTAATAATCCTGCGCCACCTTGACCCATCGCCCAAATCGAGGACAAATAATCGCGCGTACTTAAGCTGCTATGCTGCTCTTGAAGATACGCACTGATAATATCAATCAAACGCTTCATGCGCTGACGACGAATATCGTAAAGCTCACCGAACAGGCGATTCAGACCCGTCACCGATGCTGCCAGACGCTCTTCGATTTGGTTAAGCAGCATGGCTTTTTGCGGATTAAATAGTTGCTGAAAAATCATCCGCGCGACGCCTGCCGACGGACAGTCATCAATACGATTAATTTCAAACAGCTGCTCTTCATAACGGATAATAATACGCAGGTAAAGCTCATCTTTACTAGAGAAATGCTTATATAAGGTGCCTTTAGCCAAATCAAGCTGGTCTGCCAAACTGTCCAAAGTGATATCACCATCGCCTGACTCAAGTAGCAATTGCTCTGCCATCGCTAAGATATTCTCTTCTCGTGCCTTGAACTGGTGCTGACGACTCATAATTTCTCCTAAAAACTGACAATATCATGCATATGACCGTCCCTTATATCAGTATACTGGCAGCCCGCGTATAATGCATAACGGCTATGCCAATATCATCAAAGGCAATATGCTTATGTTTGCTAAATAGTCATTGATAATCATGTGGTTAGATTTAGTCTTAAAAACAATTCAAACATAAATCTCAAGACCAGTTAATAAATGACTGATTGGTCATAGCATAACCATTTTAGTGATACTGTGCCAGTAAATTTTCAAAGTTTTTTGCAGTCAGGGCGCCGACCTCTTCGCTACTACAACCATACAGTTGAGCAAGATAGCTTGCCACATATGGTACGTATGCAGGCTCATTAGGCCTGCCACGTTTAGGCACTGGTGCTAAATACGGGCTATCGGTTTCGATAAGTATTTTGTCTTTGGGCATATTTTTTGCAGCATCTTGAATCATCTGCGCACTTTTAAAACTGACGATACCCGAGAAGGAGATATAAAATCCTAAGTCTAATGCGCGTTTTGCGGTTTCCCAGTCTTCAGTAAAGCAATGAATGATACCATGTTCAGCGCCTTCCGCTTTTAGGATATCAAGCGTGTCTTCTTTGGCGTCACGCATATGCACGACAAGCGGTTTTTTTAACTGTTGGCTGGCATGGATATGGCGCGCAAGGCTGGCTTGTTGCTCTTTTTTATTTTCCGTTGACCAGTAATAATCCAGCCCCGTCTCCCCTATCGCCCACACGTGCTCAGCGTCAGCCGTCTCTATCAAGCGCTCGACCGTCGCTGATTGTAAAACGCCGATATCTTCACAGGGATGAATGCCAACGCTCATGCCAAGATTTAGCGCCTCGTCATTATAAGTGCTGACAATATTGGCAATCTCATCGTATTCAGCAAAATCACACATAATCGCCATCGCGCGGGTAACATTGGCTGCTTTCATCGCAGCAATTGCACCGGACAATTGACCATCGTACTTGGTTAAATCCAAACGGTTTAGATGGCAATGCGTATCTGTAAACATAAACAATCTCGTTAATAAAAATCAATAAGTGAAACATCTTAAAATATGGATTTGGTAATAGTAATAGTATTAATTGCTCTGTTAAGTATGCTTTTCAAGTCGTGATTAACAAAGCCATTGTTAATGTAACGGCACCACGCGCATCACCTCTTCTATGGTCGTCACCCCTTCGCTAATACGTTTTGCTCCAGATAGGCGCAGCGGTTGGACGCCTTCGCGGTACGCTTGTTGTTTAAGCGTATCCAAATTGGCATCGGCGGCGACCAGTTTTTTTAGCTCATTGGATAATGGCATAATCTCGTAGAGACCAACGCGGCCTTGATAACCCGTATGGCGACAGTGCTCACAGCCCTGCGCCTTATAAACTTGTGCTGGTACAGGCGCGCGCCAAGGTTGTACCAATTCTTGCCATTGGATAGCAATCTCGCTATCTGCACTTACATCAACGGCTTGTTTACAATGCGGACATAATGTCCGTAATAAGCGCTGTGCCATTACCCCTAATATCGTTGCTGAGGTTAAAAATGGCTGAATACCTAAATCATGTAAACGGGTAATAGAGCTTGGTGCATCGTTGGTATGCAACGTTGAGAGCACCAAATGCCCCGTCAAAGACGCTTGCACGGCCATATTGGCAGTCTCAGCATCACGGATCTCACCGACCATAATAATGTCTGGGTCTTGGCGCATCAACGAGCGAATACCATCGGCAAAATGTAAATCGACTCCTGGATTGACCTGCATTTGGTTAAAAGCTGGCTCAATCATCTCAATCGGGTCTTCAATGGTACAGACATTGACCTGCTCGGTGGCGAGCTGCTTAAGCGTACTATATAAAGTCGTGGTTTTACCTGAACCGGTCGGACCCGTCACCAAGATAATGCCGTTTGGATGGGCAGTCAGCTCATGCCACGTCTCAAGCTGCTTACCCGACAGGCCAAGCTGGGCAAATGAGCGCACTAGCACTTCTGGGTCAAATACCCGCATGACAAGCTTTTCACCAAAGGCAGTCGGCATGGTAGACAGACGCAGCTCAGTCTCTAAGCCTTTGGGTGTACGGGTTTTTAGGCGTCCATCTTGCGGCTTACGCTTTTCTGCGACATTAAGCCGTCCCAAGATTTTAATACGGGCAGTCACTGCCACTATAATGGCAAGCGGCATCTCATAGACACTATGCAATACCCCATCAATACGAAAACGCACTTTGCCTACCTCGCGGCGCGGCTCTAGATGAATGTCGCTGGCACGCTGCTCAAAGGCATATTGCAATAGCCAATCGACGACTTTGACAATATGTTGATCATTGGCATCGGGATTGGCGTTATCGCCAAGCTGCAATAAGGCTTCGACATTAGTGACGTCCGCAGCGGCGCGCTTATGCAGGGAGTTTGCACCCGCAATCGCTTGCGTGACCTGATAAAACTCTTGCCGATAGCGACTGATTTGTTCAGGATTGATAAAGACCGTACGATAACTTTTTGATTTAATCAATTTTTCAATATTGCCATGCCAGTCAGTATAAAATGGCTGATCAGTACCAATAACCACTTCATCAAGCGTCACTTCAATCGGTAAAATATGCTGCGAGCGCGCATACTCAAATGACATCAGTCGCGTTACCGCCGGTACATTGACCTTTAACGGGTCAATACGCACCAGCGGCATATCTGCTTTGGCAGCCAGCCACTGATTGAGCCATGCCAGCGTTAATTTATTTTCAGGACTATTATCAAGCGCATGACCATTTGGCAGCCCAAACTCGCTAATCGTTATTAATGGATGCTGCGCTTTATTGCGGCGACTGGTAATGACGAGATTGTAGCCGCGTTGATCAATTACCTTATCTGCCAACAATTCGTCTAGGCACCAACGCAAATCAATCACTATCGAATACTTTTGAGCAGGCATAACTGTCTTCTTCTATAGTTTTATTTTTATAAGGTTTAAGGCATTTGGCAGCAGCGATATTTACTACGATTCTGATATTTACTTTTATTCTACTATGACGATATTTGTTACCTGTAATTCACCTGATTCCAATAACTGAAAAATGACATCAACCGATTTATAGCGCATAACAAATGACGTATTTATCTCTGTACGCCGATAAGCCGGGCGTGGGTCTTGGGCTATCAAGGCTTTGATAGTATCAAAATCAGACTTTAGTAACTGCTGTTGAATTTTATCAATGACTGTCTTGACGGAGTATTGCTTATTTTGCGCCTTTTCTTCCTCTGCATTATCTGCACTTTGATTGGCGATAATTTGCCCAAATTGCTCATAAGCCAATTTAGTAATACTCACATCCAACAAGTGCGGCGCAGTTGGCGCAAAACCGCTTTGGGCGTCAGGCAATGCATCACTATAAGCCACATAAGGCTTGATATCGATGATGGGCGTCCCATCTATCATATCAGCACCGCTAATAATAAGTAACACCCGACCTTCTACCATCTCAATGCGCTCAAGCTTTACCACAGACAATCCAAGCGCGGATGGACGATACATACTGCGACTGGCAAATACACCTATTTTTTGATTGCCACCCAAGCGTGGTGGGCGCACTTGCGGGCGAAAAGCACTATCGACTTTCTCTTGCTGATTATGCTTATCTAAACTGGCCTGCTTTTCTTTATGCAATTTGTCTTTATATAAATAGTTATGATGAAACTGCCAACTGACCCAAATATGACTAAAATCCTCCAGTCCGGTAAATGCCGCTGGCGTGTCATACGGCGCGAGCATTTCAATCACACTAATCATAGCTACTAAATTTGGCTGTCTCGGTGCGCCAAACTTTTGCGACAGCGGCGCACGGTGGTAGCCGATAGTGGGTGATATATGATGGCTAACAGCGGCAGTAGTCTGGCAAGTCATAATTCAAATCCCAAAAGTAGATGGCTGATGGTACATGGCATACAGCAATGATAGAAAATTATTCGCTAACGATATTCCATTTTATCATGGTACAGACAGGCAGCTAGGCGGATTTTTATTTTAAAGTTTGTTATGATGAGCGAGAAATTTATTGAGAATGGCTTGCATTCATAAATATAAAGTACAAGCAGCAAAGTTTACTGTTACGGGCAGCGCCGTTGTTTGCTAGAATCTGATGCCTTATAAAACCTGATAATAATGTTAAAATAACGGTTTTTTATCCGTGTCATTTGCTTAACATGTCATTTGCTTAATTAGCCTGAACTGAGAATTGATAAACGCTTTATCTTATTCATACTTTTTATTACCTTAAAAATTTTTGTTTACCCCTATTTTTAATGGGCGAATATACATTACCACTTACTAACGAGGACTTTATGTCAAAACTCCGCACCGAAACGGTCACAGAGGTTCATCACTGGAATGACTCTCTATTTAGCATCAAAACCACGCGCGACGATGGCTTACGCTTCCGTAATGGCGAGTTTGCGATGATTGGTATCGTTGTCGATGGTAGACCGCTCCTGCGCGCTTACTCGATTGCTAGCCCCAACTACGAAGAGCATCTGGAATTTTTCTCTATTAAAGTACAAGACGGTCCGCTAACCTCGCGCTTACAGCATATCAAAGTGGGCGATGAGTTATTGGTCAGTAAAAAACCGACTGGTACGTTGGTCTTAGATGATTTGTTACCGGGTAAGCATTTATATATGCTCTCAACCGGTACAGGGCTTGCGCCATTTTTGGCGTTGTCACGGGACCCTGAAGTCTATGAGCGTTTTGAAAAAATTATTTTGGTACACGGCGTGCGTCAGGTCAAAGATTTGGCTTATCGGGAGATGTTCGAAGAAGAGCTGCCAAACGACGAAATCTTTGGTGAAGAATTCCGTAAAAAATTTATATACTACCCGACCGTCACGCGCGAAGAATTTAGAAATACTGGCCGTATCACGGACCTGATGAAGTCTGGCAAGTTCTTTGAAGATATTGGCCTGCCGCCAATGAATAAAGACGATGATCGCGTACTTATCTGCGGTAGTATGCCATTTAATGCGGATATCTCTACAATTTTAGACGACTTCGGTCTCACCGTCTCACCGCGTATGGGCGTACAAGCGGATTATGCCGTTGAACGTGCCTTCGTTGGTTAAAAATGAATTTTTATCTTAAATAGCATAAATAATTCTTGACGGCCAAAAATAGCCTGCTATAATACGCAGCCTATACAGAGTTAACCCTGTAGCCCAATTCGATACAGTCTAGCAGTAGAGACTTTATCTCCTAACATGCCAGTGTGATGGAATTGGTAGACATGACGGATTCAAAATCCGTTGCCTTTAAAAGCGTGTCGGTTCGAGTCCGACCACTGGTACCATATACGAAACCCTCGCAATCTATCGATTACGAGGGTTTTTTACTGCTTGCTATTTAAAATTGGCTGTCCTATCAAAAAAGACCACGCTAAATTGGCTAATAGTGGTCTTTTTTAACAGTGGTTGGTGTATTTAATGCTACTCGGCTTCATCTAGCAGTTTATTGACCGCATCTGCCATGTCGTCATCTATGATGTTGTCTTCTGTATAGTCTACGAGCTGATGAATAGTCGTCAGATCCATTTCTCGAATACCCAAACTTGCCAATTGCTTATTAATAGACGCCAAGCTCTCAGTACCCTCAGGACTGTCTAATAAATTCTCATCAAAGCCTTCACTGACAAACCAATATATTTTTTCTAACACGCTCTGTCTTCTCGTCAAGGTAGAATAATTATCGCCATGGATAAACAAATTAAAATGATAAGGTATTTCCACCTCATTGATAAAAAAAGTACGCTTACACTCTAGGGTATAGGCTTGTACTTGTTTCTCTTCAGCGCCTTCTTCATTACTTATATCTTCTGCAATCTCTTCTTTTACCAAGCTTTCTAATATCTCATAACACCCGACTTTGACTTTGTGGTTATAAATAATACAAGCGTCCGCAATTGCATCAAAAATCACCGCACTAACATCTAAGGTATGGTCGTCGATATCATAAAACGCTTTTAAAAAAGGTAAGAACTCTGTGAGCTTATCTTCTGGCACTTCGGTCAAAAACTGCTGCTCATAAATCGTAATCATGTCTTCAGGTAAATAGGTATTGGCGGTATTGGTCTCATTTCTGCCAGTTGGTTGCAAGGGTATCAGATTATATGGATTACTATGGGTCATGCAGGACTGCCTTTTTATTGAAGTAAGCGAAAATCTATGTCGTCTATTATCTCTTATTCAGCCACTTTTAGATATATGGTTTAGGCGTTCAGATTAACCAAAAAAAACCACTCTAAGCGATTTAGAGTGGTTTTTATGCAACCAATACTATCTCAGTTTATTTTAAAAATGAATGTTCGCTAATTGGCCATTTGTACTTTTGGTTGGTTACGAATGCTGGAACCATCTTTACAGCTGATGGTGATACCTGTGAATCCAAACAGTATCGTAAGCAGGAGCGATAAATAACAGAAAAAGGCATAAGGTAAATATTCAAGCACAGGCACGCCTAACGCTTGACTGATAAACACACCGCACACGCTCCACGGTACTAATGGATTAATCACCGTGCCTGCATCTTCGATGGTACGCGATAGGTTTTTAGGGTGTAAGTTCAAACGCTCAAAGGTCGGACGAAACGCCGTTCCTGATAATAAAATACTCAAATACTGCTCACCGATCAGCACGTTAATGCTTAAAGCCGCCATCGCCGCGGCAAAAATAGCACGACCTGAGCTTGTCAGCATATTTCGAATACCCAACAGTAATGCTGGCAAGATGCCTAAAGCACGTAACAGACCACCCAAGCTTAACGCCAAAATGACGATGGTTTGGGTAAAGAACATGCTTTGCATACCACCGCGTGAAATCATACCAGCTACTTCGCCCAGCTCTAAGTTTTCAGCAGGCGTATAACCAGCAAATAGATAACCGCCGAGCTGTCCAATACTTGGACTACTGTGCAAATAAGTAAGCACCAAAGCGGTCGCAATCGTACAAATGATGGTATAGATGGCATTGACTCGGCATAGTGCTAACACCACTAGCACGACAAACGGCAGCACCGCATAACCATGCACTAAGCCGCTATCGACCAACTGCGCTTGCAGCAAGGTTACTTGACCCAAATCACCCGTACCCGTCTGACCAGAGAAATACCAAAATAGCCCAGCTGTAATGAGCCAAGCAGGAACCGTGGTATACATCATGTTGCGGATGTGCTCAAACAAATCGATACCGACGACAGAAGAAGCAAGCGTACAAGTATCGGACAAAGGCGACATCTTATCGGCAAAAAAGGCGCCTGAAACGATGGCACCCGCAGCGATAGCAACGTTGGCATCAAAGGCGTTACTCATACCGATAAAGGCCACGCCAAGCGTCGCGGCGGTGGTCAAACTACTGCCTAAAGCCACCCCAATGATAGAGGTCAAAACAAAAGCGGAAATATAATAATACTGCGGCGAGATAAGATCAAAACCATAATACATAATGGTAGGAATAGCGCCTGACATCATCAGCGCCGCCACTAACAAACCAATAAAAAACAATAAGTAAATAGCACCGATACCACTGACAACGCCTGACGACATCTGCTCTTGCATTTTCTCAAAGCTTAGACCTTTATACATACCAAGGCCTAATAAAACAACGATAGCAAGCATCAACGACAGATGCGGCACCCAGCCAAAGCCAATCATGGTGACACCCATAATTGCGATGACAACGCTAGCAATGATAAACGCTACTTTAGGAGATAGCTCGGTAAGTACTTGTGGAGGCATAACACATCCTTATGGGGCCATCATATATACTCTGGCGTTAGGGTTGGTTTTGGGTGGGACAAGTTTAATTAGTTGCAAAGATTATTGCCAGTCTCATGACTTAGCCAGTAAATTATCGGTCTTGGCTGCCATGATAAAATCATTGTGATGCAGACCTTTAATGCTATGTGACCACCAAGTGACGGTGACCTTGCCCCACTCTACCAAAATACCTGGATGATGCCCTTCTGCTTCCGCAATGTCGGCAAGCTCATTGGCAAATGCCATCGCTGTGACAAAATTTTTGAATTTATACTGACGCTGTAATTGCTTAATGCCGTCGACTTCGATGAGCGACCAATCAGGAATTTGTTGTAATAGCTCGCGTGCTTCTGTGTCGTCGACGGTTGGAGCGCCGATACGGCAGGCTTCACAGCTGGCTTGAGATAATGTCGTCATGATAATATCCTTTTAAGTTAACTATTATTTTTTTAATACCGTTAGGTTTAATACAGTTACGTCCGTGTTAATACTGTTTTTACAGCATCACTTTTACCCCATCGTTATTTTAACGATGCTAAATTTTTTAATGTATTAAGAGTTTTTTGGTGCATAAGTTGGTTCAAACAGACCAAGTGCCATTGCTTGTTTGACCTTGCCCATGATGTCGCTATCGACGATATCGAACAGCGCATCTAAATCATCAATGACATAATAAATCGGCTGAATATGGTCAATGCGATAAGGCGTACGCAGAACATCAAGCAAATCAAATGCGCGGTGTTCTAGCTGATTTTGAGGTTGCTGCTGATGGTTGGATTGTTGCAATGTATCGCTACCATTAAGCGCATAAACCGTTTCAGAAGGCGAGCTCAAGATACCGCCGCCATAGATACGGCGATTGTCAGGGTGACTACCTACCAAGCCAAACTCGATGGTAAACCAATAAAGCCGTGCCAAAAACCACCTTTCTTCTTTACTGGCATCAAGACCCAGCTTGCCATAGGTCTCATTAAAAGCGGCAAAAGCAGGATGGGTCAGCAGCGGACAATGGCCAACGATTTCATGAAAGACATCTGGCTCTTCGATATAATCCATGTCTTCAAAGCGGCGGATAAAGGTCGCTACGGGAAAGCGTTTATTTGCTAAAAGTTTAAAAAACTTACCAAAGCTGATAAGCGCAGGAACGGCAGCGGTTTGCCAGCCGGTGGTGGCTTGCAATATTTCGTCGATATCGTGGAGTTGCGGGATATGCGTCGATGGCAGATTTAGCTTTTCTAAGCCTTCTATATAGGCTGAGCAGGCACGGTTGGGTATTTGCTTGGCTTGACGTTCAAGCAGCGCCTGCCACATGGCATTTTCATCGTCACTATAGTGAATATGACCCTGACTGTCTGGCTGATGCGAGAGGTAAGGTTGCTTCTCAGCGGTTGAATCGCTATGGCTAGAAGCATCAGCGCCGAGAGCATTAGAAGACACACTCTTGGCACTGAGGGATTTTTGAATAGTATTGTTAGCTTGTAGGCGTTCCATGCCTGTGTTCCTTTTATTAGCGTTAGTACAGTCGCTTGTCGTCAGTAATTCTCAGGTATTTTTGATTTACCATCGCAAGCAGTACTTTGCTGATTAAGGACAAGACAAATTCCTTTTGCCCTGCCCATTTATTATACTTATAAACGATTAAGCTAAAACTATGGCGTTTCAGTTTCTGGCTGACCAATCGCGCCGCGTCGGACTTGGTCACGCTCGATGGATTCAAACAAGGCTTTAAAGTTACCTTCACCAAAGCCTTCTTCATAATCGCCTTTACGCTGGATAAATTCGAAAAATACGGGGCTACCAAGGATGGTTTCAGAGAAAATCTGTAGCAATAAGCGTGGCGTACCGCCTTCTGTGGTACCGTCTAACAAGATGCCGCGCATTTGTAGTTCAGCGACATTCTCGCCGTGGTTTGGTAAGCGCTCATCCAGCATTTGGTAATAGGTATCATTTGGCGCTGTCATCAGCGGGATACCCATGTCTCTTAATTTGTCGATGCTAGACAATAAGTCATCACTCAATAGCGCGATATGCTGGATACCTTCGCCATTAAATTGCATCAAGTACTCTTCAATTTGCCCACCGCCCTGCTTTGATTCTTCGTTTAATGGAATACGGATTTTACCATCAGGCGCGGTCATCGCTTTACTGGTCAGACCCGTATACTCACCGGTGATATCAAAATAACGGATTTCGCGGAAGTTAAAGATACGCTCGTAGAAGTCGGCCCAATATGCCATGCGACCACGGTAGACATTATGAGTTAAATGATCGATAACCTTGAAGCCAAAGCCTTTTGGATGCTTGTCGACGCTCGGTAGGTATTCAAAATCGATATCATAGATAGAATTGCCATCGCTAAAGCGGTCAATGAGATAAATAAGCGAGCCGCCGATACCTTTAATCGCTGGTAGGCGCAGCTCCATCACCCCTGTAGGCACGTCTACTGGTTCAGCACCGTTTTCGATAGCAAGCTCATACGCTTGCTGCGCATTTTTTACTCGAAAGCCCATGCTACAAGCGCCCGCGCCATGCTCACCTAAGAAATAGCTGCCATGGCTTTTTGGCTCACGGTTTAAAATAAGGTTGATATCGCCTTGGCGAAACAAAGCCACATCTTTTGAGCGGTGATTGGCAATATGAGTAAAGCCAAGGTTGCGAAATAGCGTTTCGACAAGCTCAGGCTCAGGTGAGACAAACTCAACGAAATCAAATCCTTGCAAGCCCATTGGGTTATCAAATAAATCTGCCTTTAACTCTGACATTGTCATCATCCTTAATTTCAATTGGTGGTATACATCACTAAAAATTAGCAAAAAATAAGTTTCATCAAACATTCCTATTGACGAGTGATTTATATTAGATTAGCTTGATTTATAAGACTAATCGTATTTTTCGATTTATTTATCAGGTTTACTTATGAATATCAGTATTCGCCAATTGAGCGCTTTTATCAGCGTCGCCGACAATGGCAGTTTTACCCGCGCTAGCGAGCAGATGCATTTGACCCAATCTGCCGTCAGTGGTTTGATTAAAGAATTAGAATCCAGCCTCGGTATCGTGCTATTTGACCGCACCACGCGCCAGCTGTCGTTATCCGTCGTCGGGCATCATTTATTGCCGCAAGCGCGGCGTATTTTAAATGAGATGCAGCTATTTGAAAATGAAGCCAGTAGCTTGACAAGTTTGGCGCAAGGTCAAGTCAGACTTGCGGTATCGCAATTTGCTGCCTCCTCCATGCCAGCCGTTATTGCTCAATTTGCTAAAGCATATCCAGATATCAGCGTATCTTTACTTGATTGCTCAGCAGAAAATGTTTTAGAACATATTCAAAACATCGAGGTAGATTTGGGCGTCGGTACTGAGCGTGGTTTTATAGAATCTGAGGATGACATCAGCGCCGATTTGTTATATCAGCTGCCGTTTTGTGTGGTAATGCCAGATAACCATGCGCTGGCGCAAAAAATAGAAATCATTTGGCAGGATTTAGTAGACACGCCGCTTATTACCTTACAAGGGCCATTTATCGAGCAAGTCACCGCTGAGCTTGATGAGGAAATCGCCAGTCACATTCAGCAGGCGCGTTATAAAGTCAACTTTATGTCCACCGCCCTTGAGATGACCCGCCAAGGTTTTGGCATTACCTTGTGCCTGCCTTATATGCCAGAGGTGATAGATTGGGTAAGCGCCAATGGTTTGCAGATGCGCCCGTTGGCACAGCCGGTTAAAATGCGCCGATTCTTTATTTATCAACGCTCGTCACGCGCTTTATCACCCGCCAGTATTGCTTTTAAGCAATTTTTGCAAACTTACTTTGCCAGCCACTTTGACGATTTACAGCGGTTTTAATGGCAATCAAAGCACTTATTATTTCAGTTTGGCAAAGGCTAAAATCTGTCCAAAAACTTGCTAATAAACAAAAAAATGCGTTAATTCATCAGTATCGCTGAATCTAACATTGAGTTAATCGCCAAACTGGTTTATGCTTTTTAACGCCTTAACTCATCTCCCTTGTAAGGAAAAAAAATGTTTGAACGTATCGATTATTATGCCGGTGACCCGATTTTAGGATTGATGGACAAATTTGCCGCTGACACCAATCCAGATAAAGTCAATTTGGGCGTTGGGGTTTATTATGATGAGGATGGCAAATTGCCTGTCCTTGAGTGTGTCAAAACGGCTGAAGAGCGCATTGCCGACCCTATCTCTCCTCGTCCTTACTTGCCAATGGCAGGCTTACCAGGACACCGTAAAGGTTGCCAGGAATTGTTGTTTGGTAAAGACGCGCAAATCTTACAAGACGGTTTGGTAGCAACCATCGCCACTATCGGCGGCTCTGGTGCGTTAAAAGTCGGCGCAGAGTTTATCCATGACTGGTTCCCAGAATCTAAGTGTTACGTCAGCGACCCAACGTGGGGCAACCACATTGCTATCTTTGAAGGCTCTGACGTCAAAGTCGGTAAATATCCGTATTACGACAAAGCGACCAGCAGTGTTAAGTTTGATGAAATGATTGCATTTTTTGAGACTTTGAACAAAAATGATGTCGTTTTATTGCACCCTTGCTGCCATAACCCAACCGGTATGGATTTGACTCGTGAACAATGGGATACCGCGCTAACCGTTATTAAAGAGCGCGAATTGATTCCATTTATGGATATCGCTTACCAAGGCTTTGGCGAAGACATGGATAGCGACGCTTATGCGATTCGTAAAGCAGTCGAGATGGGCCTACCCGTATTTGTCAGTAACTCCTTTTCTAAAAACTTATCACTTTACGGTGAGCGTGTCGGCGGTCTATCGGTCGTGTGCCCAAGCACTGACGAAGCTGAGCGCGTTTTTGGTCAATTGAGTGCCACGGTACGCCGTATTTATTCAAGCCCACCATCACATGGCGGCCGCGTGGTCGATATCGTCATGAACGATGAGGTGCTACATGAGCAATGGGTTGGCGAAGTTTATGCCATGCGTGACCGTATCAAAGCCATGCGCTTAAAGCTCAAATCGGTATTGGAAGAAAAAGTCCCTGGCCGTAACTTCGATTACTTAACTGAGCAAAACGGTATGTTCAGCTTTACGGGCCTGACGCCTGAGCAAGTTGAACAACTCCAAACCAAGTATGGTATCTACATGGTTTCGAACTCACGTATGTGTGTGGCGGGCTTAAATACCAGCAATATCGACTATGTGGCTAATGCCATGGCTGACGTTTTAAAAGACTAACTCTCTAGCGTAATTTTAAAAAAAATATATGATTAAAAAGGTTGAGTCATGACTCAGCCTTTTTTTATGTCTGCCACTTTCTAAAAAACTGTATAAAAAACACTGCACAAAAAACCTTGCAATATATTTGGCTATAAATTACATTATGCGTAAGTAGTTAACTATAACGTAATTCTATACACGCTTTAGCAAGGAGCACCCCATGTCAACGATTGACAAAGACCTCACCTCATTTATCGATATCGCTGCCGATTCCGACTTCTCTATTCACAACTTGCCTTATGGTATTTTTAGTGATGCTAAAGACGCTACTGGTAACAACAACCGTCGCGCAGGTGTTGCTATTGGCGAGCAGGTATTAGACTTGTCGGTACTCGAAGCAGAAGGTTTATTAAGTTTGACTGGCGGCCCATACTTTGATCAGCCAACCCTAAACGCCTTTATTGATTCTGGTCGCGATAATTGGACCAAGGCGCGCCGCACCATTCAAACCTTATTGTCTAGCGATGATGACACCTTGCGCGACAACAAAGACTTGCAAGCAAAAGCGCTGTTTAAGCAAGCAGACGTCACCATGCATCTGCCTGTGCAAGTGCCTGGTTTTACCGATTTTTACTCATCTAAAGAACACGCGACCAACGTCGGCACCATGTTCCGTGACCCAAAGAACGCTCTACTAGCTAACTGGACTGAAATGCCCGTCGGTTATAACGGCCGTGCCAGCACCGTTATCGTTAGTGGCACGGATGTGATACGCCCATCAGGCCAGCTAAAGCCCAATCCTGACGAACGTCCTATTTTCTCGCCTTGTAAGCGCCTTGATTTTGAGCTTGAAACCGCCTTTGTCGTCGGTAAAGGTAATAACATCGGCCAACCGATTGCGGTAGATGAGGCTCATGATCACATTTTTGGCATGGTGCTACTCAACGATTGGTCAGCTCGCGACATTCAAAAATGGGAATACGTACCTTTAGGCCCCTTTAATGCCAAGACCTTTGCCTCTGAAGTATCACCTTGGATTGTAACCATGGATGCCTTAGCACCTTTTAAGACTGCATGCCCAACGCAAGAGCCAAAACCACTGGCGTATCTCAATGAAAAAGACAGCAACAATAGCTTTGATATCAACTTATCAGTCGAGTTATTACCTGAAAATAGCGATGAAGCAACGGTGGTTTGTGAGACCAACTTTAAATATATGTATTGGTCAATGGCGCAGCAGCTCGCCCACCACACCATCACTGGCTGTAAAGTAGAAGTCGGCGACATGATGGGCTCAGGGACGATTTCAGGCTCGACACCAGATTCTTATGGCTCAATGTTAGAGATTGCTTGGAATGCGACCAAACCCGTCACTTTAAAAGGCGGCGAGACACGCAGCTTTATTGAAGATGGCGATACCGTGATTATGAAAGGCTATAGCGAAAAAGACGGCATTCGTGTTGGCTTTGGTGAAGTACGCGGCAAAGTAATGCCTGCGCTTAGCTTTGATTTTGACAAATAAGTCTATTTCATAAAGTAATTACAAATCAGACAGACGTAGAAAATTCAATTAGGCTGTTAGACAATTATCACCACTTAGTTTAGCGAAACGCTGACAGCCAATTAAGTTGGACGCTTTATCAAAAGGAGTTTGATATGAGTTTTAAAATTGAAAAAATCCATCACGTGGCCTATCGCTGCAAGGATGCTAAAGAAACCGTTGAATGGTATAAAAAATATCTCAATATGGATTTTATCTTAGCATTCGCTGAGGACCATGTCCCCTCGACCAAAGCCTTTGACCCTTATATGCATGTGTTTTTAGATGCTGGTAATGGCAATGTCTTGGCGTTTTTTGAAGTGCCCAATCAACCTGAAATGGGTTTTGACCCCAATACGCCAAACTGGGTGCAACACTTAGCCATGAAGGTAAAAGACCGCGATGCGTTAATGGCGGCAAAAAAGCATTTAGAAGAAAATGGCATCGACGTGGTCGGCGTGACCAATCACGGTATTTTTCATTCTATCTATTTCTTTGACCCTAATGGCCATCGTATGGAACTTACCTACGATGATAGTACCTCAGAAGAAAAAGTCTCGATGATTACAGAAGAGATGAAACACGAGATGCTAGATGAATGGTCGCGCACCAAACGTGCGCCCGTTCATACGCAGTTTTTACACGCAGAGGAACTCGCTGAAGCAAGAGATGTGGCGCCCGTTGGTGAGTAACAACATTAATTTATGGAATGGGTAAATCTTACTTTATTCAGCAGTTAAGTGGCGAAAGTAAAGAGCTAAGCGCGTCTTGACTAGGCTATCTGATAGCGTCGCGCAATGGCTAGTATTTGCTCAATCACGTTATGTTGCTCACTCATCGGTAACTGCTCGGTGGTACCAATGATAGTAATGGCATATTCTAATGGCAAGCTTTCAGCAGATGGTTTGTCATTAGCCGTTAGCTGATTATTGCTAAGCGGCTGATTAGTGGTCGAGGTATTGCTCTTTAGTTGCGGCACAAGCACTGGAATGGTAATGGCATTAATCCCCATCAGCATATCGCCCGTGACCGTAGCATAGCCTTGGGTACGAATGTTGGCGCGCAACTGGTTAAAATTCTGCCATCGCTCTATGATAGTGTTTTTATCATTTGTCTGCCATTCAGCAATAACCAATGGCTTAATAATCGTTTCTGGCTGATAACTGGCAAACAGTTGCCCTGTCGCCGACGTTGTCAAGGGCATACGTGAACCGATACGCGTGATGATACTGATAGGGCTGTCCGGCTCGACGGACTGGATGATAATCGGGCCTTCACTGAACCATTTGGCTATTTGAACCGCACAGTTTACCGTGTCTTTGATCTCTGTTGCCACATGAGTTAGGCGTTCTAATAAGTTGTTTGGATTAAAGTTCGTGTGTCCAAGCAAACTTCCTCGTATGCCAAGACCGTAACGCCCATCGCTCAGCTGCCGCGCGTAATTTTTGCGAATAAGGCTGACCAAGTAGCGATGACACTTTGCCGGATGCATTTGCACATTTTGCGCAATATCTTTTAGCATCATGGGTTCGTTGTGATTGATCAGAACGTCTAACACCGACAATCCAATTTCAAGTGACTGCACGCCACCTTGGTTTTTATTGGTAGTAGGATTGTCTGGCAGGTTTTCAGATACGGGCATGTTTTGCTCAATTAATTATTTACTTTATCAATAATTATACCCATTTATATACCCAACAAGACAACATAATAAAAGGAATAAATAATGATGACACTTTATGGATATTTTCGCAGTAGCACGTCTTACCGTACGCGTATCGCGATGAACTTAAAAGGCTTAGATTATGATTATATTGCGATTAATTTGGCGCAAGATGAACAATTAAAAAACGAATTTTTATCGCTTAATCCCCAAGGGTTGGTGCCTGTTTTACATGCCGATGATTTGCTGTTATTTCAAAGTCCGGCTATTTTAGAATGGTTGGAAGAGGTTTATCCTAAAAATCCATTATTGCCTAAAGATGCCGCGGGGCGTATGCAAGTACGGGCGTTAAGCGCAATGATTGGCTGTGATATCCATCCGCTTAATAACCGCCGTGTTTTACAATATCTACGCAATGAGCTGTCGGTAGATGAAGCTGAGGTCATAAAATGGTGTAATCGCTGGATAAGTGAGGGTTTTGCTGCGTTAGAAAAACGCTTGGTCGCTGACAAAACTCGCGGGAAATTTTGCTACGGTGACAGCCCGACCTTTGCAGATTGCTATTTGATACCGCAAGTCTCTTCGGCGCGGCGCTTTGAAGTCGACTTAAACCCTTATCCAAATATTGTCCAAATCGACGCCCATTGCCGCACACTAAAAGCCTTTTCTGACGCTGACCCTATGCAGCAACCTGATGCACCAAATGCTTAGCCTTAGAGAAACAACCTCTAAAAAAGGACTGCCCTTAATTTAGAGGTTATTAAATAGGGATAGCTTTCTATTTATATCACTGCTCAAATTTTCATCTCTTCCTGCGTGACCGCCACTATCTTAATAGGTACCGCACATAGCCATGACATGCCGCCACTACAATAAAAGCAGCCATTTTTAAATGATACGATATAAGCGGTAAAATCATTGCCGCATTGATCTTTTATGGCTTGCTCATCACTTTCATCATCGACTGCACACCATACGCGCTTATAACCACGTTTAAGTAGCTCGCGGGTTAAATCGCTCCCTTTTAGCTCATTATTCATACCAAGCTCCTTAGCTATCCCGCTTTAGCATTACTCAATCCATATTGTTCAACCCATAAGAATGACCCGAGCTATAAAAACTTCCTTTTTGGTAAAAAAATACACCGTAAGTTGTTAAATAAATCACCAATGACTGTCTTCCCTAGAAACTCTAGTGTAAAACGACAGCAACAGAACGGTAACATATAAAAGCACTATTCCCGACAAACGGTAGGTATATAATGATAAACGGTTATAAAATTTATTTCATGACCGGTGCATTCTTTATTTAATCAACAGTTATGTTAAAGGGTGAAGAATCAGAATAAGTCTTTGAGGACAAGTTTTAGTAATAGAGCTAAGCAATAGGTTCTTAAGCACTAGATTCTTAAGTGCTAGACACTAAAATTTGGCCATAAAATCAGGTAAAATGGTGGTTATGACCGCTCCTATTCAAACTCCTCCGCGTAAGATTATTCACATCGACATGGACGCTTTTTATGCCAGCGTAGAACAGCGCGACTTTCCTGAGCTACGCGGTAAACCCTTAGTCGTTGGCGGAGATCCAAATGGTCGCGGGGTGGTTGCGGCGGCAAGCTATGAGGTGCGTCAGTTTGGCGTGCGCTCCGCCATGTCCTGTTATGAAGCTCGCAAACGTTGTCCAGAAGTCATATTTGTACAGCCGCGCTTTGACGTCTACCGCGCTATCAGTAGCGATATTCGCCGCATTATGCACAGCTTAACGCCGCATGTTGAACCCTTATCGTTAGATGAAGCGTATCTTGATGTGACAGGATTGGCAGTACATCAAGGCTCCGCCACGCTCATGGCGAATTGGCTGCGAGCGCAGATTTTGGCGCAGACAGGACTCAATGCTTCTGCAGGCGTGTCATTTAACAAAATGCTGGCTAAAATTGCCTCTGACCTGAATAAGCCCAATGGCACCGCTGTTATCACGCCAGCGGATGCCGATGCGTTTATTAGCGCGTTGCCCATTGAGCGTTTCCACGGTATTGGTAAAGCGACCGCTAGGCGCATGCATGCGATGGGGATTAGTAATGGTGCCGACCTGCGCCGCACGCCCGCTGCCCTACTGGTCAATGAGTTTGGCAAGCGTGGTCAGTTTTACCACGACATTGCTCACGGTCGTGACGAACGCCCTGTCAAATCCCAACGTACCTACAAATCGGTAGGCTCTGAGACGACTTTTAGAGACAATTTGAGTGACGATAATGAGCTACGCAGCCAAATCTATGAGCAAAATACCGATGCCTTTAATCAGTTACGCAAAAAACAGCTCATCGCCTATACCATCACGCTTAAAATAAAATACGCTGACTTTACTCAGGTTACGCGCTCACATACCTTGTCTACCGCTTTTGATAGCGCCGAATCTGCCCATTATTGGCTTGATAAGCTGTTTTTAGATATTCCGCGCTTACTGCCTATCAGGCTTGTTGGGGTGACGTTTTCTTCATTGATGCCTGCTACTCAAATTTTGCCACAGTTAGATTTGTTTGAATAAGGGCATTTTATTTGAAAGGTTAGAGCTGAACTTTGAGGGTTTATATTTTTTTACTTAGGCTATTTTGGCGCTCTTATGAACGGTAGCTGCTAAGGAAAACGTTCTTTCATAACTGCATCTCTGCTACAATTACGTCAAAATCTCTATCTACTCAAAGACCGACTATGACTGATTCTCAACCTGTAAAATTAGATAAGACTTGCACCGATACTGCTGAAAAAAACCTTGACAAGGACAGTGTTAAAACCACTAATAAGATGCTAGATAAAAACGCTGAAACTTTAGAATACCTAAGTGTTGATGATTATGATTATGAACTGCCGGACAGCTTAATTGCTCGTTATCCTTTAGCGCAGCGTTCGGCGTCAAAGTTACTGTATTTAGTCACCAATCAGCAAAGAAATAGTGACAGCCAGATTATAGACAAACAATTCTCTGAGCTGCCCGATTTGCTAAATGCGGGCGACTTAATTGTCTTTAATGATACCAAGGTTATGAAAGCACGCTTATTTGGGCAAAAAGACACGGGCGGTAAGATTGAAGTTCTTATTGAGCGTTTGGTTAACATCTCAGATTTAGATAGCACAGTCTTACAGCTAGAAACGACGGACAAAGAGGCAATTAATAAAGAACATATCGCCCTTTGTCATGTTAAAGCCAGTAAAGCACCTAAGCTTGGGCAACGGCTAGAAATTGCAGACAGTCAGATGCAGGCTGTGGTCATAGGTCGTCAAGATAATTTGTTTATCTTGGCGTTTGAAGCGCCTATTTTGCCGGATTTAGAGCGTTATGGTGAGCTGCCTATTCCACCCTACTTTGAGCGCCATGCCGATGCGACCGACAATACCCGTTATCAGACCGTTTTTCATGACCCAGCTAAGCTTGCCAGCGTTGCAGCACCAACGGCTAGCTTACATTTTGATGAGCTCGTGTTAGATAAATTGGCTGCTAAAGGTATTCATACTGCTTTTGTTACCTTACATGTAGGCGCTGGTACGTTTGCCCCAGTAAAAACCGACAACTTACTTAACCATACTATGCATAGCGAATACGCTCACCTGCCTCAAGTCACCGCTGATCTCATCAACCAAACGCATGCTAATGGCAAACAGGTTATTGCAATAGGCACCACGGTTACCCGCGTCCTTGAGACCGCTTACCAAAAAACAGCGGTGAATGGACAAGCGCTTTCTAGCTGGGCGGGCGATACTGATATCTTTATTTATCCTGGGTTTAGATTTGGTGTGATAGATAAACTGCTGACCAACTTTCATTTGCCAAAGTCTACATTGCTCATGTTAGTCTCTGCATTTGCAGGTAAAGCCGCGATTGAACAAGCTTACCAACATGCTATTAATAACCACTATCGGTTCTTTAGCTACGGCGACGCCATGCTACTTGATAAAAAAGTAAATGTGCAAGTATGAACGTTGAGCAAACAATAATTATATTGTTTATAACGGCGGCGAAATAAACTGGTAAACTAAACGCTATTTTGTTATAACAGCATAGATAACACTTATTTATAAAGGGCTGCCCATGTCTTGTCATTTACCTTATCGTCTGACTAAGCTACATCGCTCAGTATCAATGACACTACTTTATTCCGTCAGTTATGCCGCCCTTATATCTAACGCCCAAGCCGCTACCATTGGTAAGACTGTCATTACCTCAGCTCAGCATGAACCTTTGGTAGCCAGTATTGTGGTTACTGACATTCAAACCCCTGATTTCTCCGCGAGTTTAGCTGACCCCACCCTTTATCAGCAAATGGGTTTGACTCCTACTGATTCAATGACGGTTCGTTTTCAGCCTACTTCAGCCACCAGTGGGCAGGTCTTTATTACAACCACAAAACCTGTTTCTAAGCCTTTTGCCGATGTGGTGTTAGCTATTAATGATGGGGCACAGCGTAGCGTTATCCCTAAGACCTTGCTTATGCCGCTTGATGGCAGCTTGCCCATCAATCCTTCAAAAAATAGCGTGACAGCCGCAAAGAAACCCAATTTGCCTACAGTTTCTGCTACTAATGCTCAGCCACTAATAGTTACAAAAGGAACCCCTCCGCCGTTGTTTTTGACGTCCACAGAAGTAAACAAGCCTACAGTACAAGGCAATAATACAGTGTATGCCACTGATCAGTCAGACGCTCATCGTTTGAATAATGATAGTAATTCAAATAATAACTTTACTGTACCCATTACAAATAATACCAGCACGAGTCCAACTGTGGCTCTGAACAGCCCTCATGCTGCGACTCCAATTAATGATGCGCCGTTTAAGTTTGACATCTTAAACATTCAGATTATCCGTCAAATACAGCCTAAAAGTGTAGATAAAGAAAGTCTTGCAAAAAACTCTGATATTATCGTTTCTACGCCTATGACGCCAATGTCTGATAACAGTCTATCAACCGCCAACACTATTGCTAATGACACCATTCCTTATAATAACAATTCCTCTAATAGTATCTCTACGCTCGGTTCTAATGCTGACATATCTAGCATTAGCCCTGATGATGATAGTGGCTCTGAGTTCAACTATACAGTACAACGCAACGATAACTTATGGGTTATTGCCCAGCAAATCGCAGAAAAAAACAATCTTGACGTTCAAACCGTGATGAGTGAGATTCAAGCGCAAAATCCGAAAGCCTTTATTAATAAAAATGCCAATCAGCTCAAGGCCGATGCGCAGTTAAGCCTACCTAAATACGATGTCGTGCCGTCGCAAAAAAAGATACAGACAGCCATCAGCGAACAAAGAAAGCATAGTAGAAAAGCAAATACACCTGTTATTAAAAAAGATACTATTTCGAAAGCGGCATCCAAAGCACAAACTGAGAAAGCGCAAGCAGCAAAACGCAATGAGAAGCCCGCTATAAAGAAAACGCAAAAACTACCAACCGCCCAGTTTTCTGTGCTCGCTCCTGGTCACGACGGTAGCGCCGATGGCACTAAGGCTAAGGCAGGTGTGGCAACGGGCAATGGCCTTAGTACAGACGTATTAGATATTCTTAAGTCATCAAGACAAAGTACCGCAGACCAAGCACAACGTTTATCAAAGACCAACGCTACACTTAGCAGCTATACTAAAAAGCTGCAATTACAAAACCAAAAACTGGCGGAGCTACAAGCTCGTCTGGAAAAATTACGCAATCAATAGTCGCCTAACTGATTAACATACTATACTGAAATAGTGATCATGAGCGCAGGAGTAACTATGGACTACATGCTATATATTATCGCCGGATTGGTATTTATTGTACTAATAGCGGTGTTAGTTATGCGCAAAAACAAAGCGCAAAAACCACCAGTACAGCAAAGTATCAAAGCAGATAAAGCTGCAACGTTACCGAAACATACTGCCGTTAAAGGTACTAATACTCAAACTAATATCGATAATGATAAGCGATTTGATCATATTGAGATAGCACAGCGTTTTATGGAGCAACAGCGCTATGATAAAGCGATTGATACCTTAAAACGCGGCCTCGCTGAAAAGCCAAATGATAGCCAGTTAACTCTTAAACTCCTAGCAGTATATGCAACGATAGACGAGTCTGATAACTTTAATAAAGTTTATGACTCCATTAAAACGCATGGTGATGCCAAAAGCATCGCGCAAGCTGATGACTTAAAAGCATTGCTGACGGAAGAACAAAACCAAGCAGCCGAACGTGCGTTGCCAGCTGATAACAATCAAGACGCTGGTTTTGAAAGTATCGATTTTGATTTGCCAGCGAACAAAATCGAGAATAACGAGCCAACCATTGATCCTAGCCTTAATGAACAAGCAGCTAATCGTCAAGCATATAAAAACGATTTAGCCGCTAGCTCAGATAGTACATTAGAAACCTCTCATGATTTCGATACTAGCGAGCAAGATTTTGCCCTGAGTTTAGACGACTTAGAACAAAATATTAATGAGCCTGCTGCTACTAGTGCCGCACCTGTCATTGAGCTAGATATTGCCGATGCAGAAAGCTTATCAACATCGACGGTTACTAACACAGATGACAACAGTGGTAAGAATGAGAGTGAGCTTGGTTTTGACTTTGATTTCGACCTAGCTGAACAAAATGATGCTACTACCACCACTCTGCCTAGTGACGATTTAAGCGATGCTCATAATGAAATGACATTAGATGATGAAGATTTTGTCTTAGATTTAGCAGACTTAGAGCTAGATACAAGCGAAACTAATGTGAGTCATAATGATGAGTCTATGACAGACGTCAGCTCATTAGAAGACGATCTTGCTTTATCTCTCGATAGTATAGATGATAATAACGGCACACCAGTTGAAGTACAATCATCATCAAATGAAACTTCAACCGTTATTGATGATAGCTTGAATGATCTTGAATTTGACAACTTTGTTCTTGAAGACCATCCATCAGAGAATAACAGTGCTTTGGGAAGCAATAGCATCGACGAGCTTAGTTTCGAAGATGTGGATACGACTGACCTACAAACGAATGCGACAGCAGCCTCAAGTAACGCGCCAACTACTGACAGGTTCGATGACAATACTTTGATTGATGATGATTTTGACTTCGAGTCTTTATCCGCTGCACCAACAGCGACGACACCGGTTGAAGTTGAAAACGATTATGATGTCAGTAGTGATATCAATAGCACTGATACGCTAGATAACGCTACTATTGAGACTGAGATTGAAGCCACAGAGGACTTTTCATCACGTTTTGCCGCGGACTTTGATTTTGTTAAAACCTTAGATAGCAATCAAGTTACCTTAGACTTAGCCAGTCAGTATGTACAATTGGGCGAATATGATAGTGCCAAACGTTTACTGATTGAGGTCATTAACCAAGGTAATAGCGAGCAGCAGAGCCAAGCGCAAGCACTACTTGATCGCACTGCATAAAAAGTAGCGTTTTCTTCTATCAGCAAGTATTCTATTAGTATAAGAATACTTGCTGATTTTTTTTGCAGTTAGCTTTTCTACTATTTAACGTGCTAAATTACTCGTATTATCATCACCTTTTCCAATACTCTCTGATTGTGGCCATACTATGCCCTCTTCTGCTATGAAAAGAACACTCTCCACACCTACTAAACTCATTTATGCTGGCGGCACTTTTGGCAGTTATGGACGTCCATTAGCGCCATTATCAGCAGACGTTTTTTTGCCAACGTTGCAACAATTATTGGCTGAACACAATGCAGCTACGCACCTAGCGCCCGTATCTTGGTTAAATAACGGTCTGATTAAGGACAGCAGCCAACTTACTCCTAACGATTTTATTCATTTTTATCGGCTGTTATTATCAGCTTATGCACAAGGCCATAAACGCTTTGTTTTAATTACTGGTACAGATACCTTGAGTTATTTAGGAGCTTTTTTGGCTGAGGCTTTTGCTGGCAGCGATATTTGCGTTGTTGTTACGGGTAGCATGCGCCCCTTACTCGATAGTGAGGTACTAGATGCTTATACGATTGATACCCATAGCGACGCTTGGGACAACCTCACTGACGCATTAAAACTGGCGGCAGCTGGTGAGTCAGGCGTGAAGATTAGCTTTGGCGGCGAATCATGGCCTGCCCAAACCGTGCAAAAAATTCATAGCCATGACTTTATGGCGTTTACCGGTCACTCTCGAGCGGCATATCCGGCCAATAGTTATATCAAAAACTTACCAGATACCCGCCGCCAGCATTGGCTAGATGATCAGCAAGCACTGGTCAGCACTATCGAAGCTCGGGCGGAGCAAGCACGCGTTCACGCTTTATACTGTTTGCCAAATGATACAGACGTTGTAAACAATCAGCTACGCGCCTTATTATTACAACCGCCTTGTGGCATTATCTTATTGGGTTTTGGCTCTGGTAATGTGCCTTATTCGCCAGCTTTAGCAGAAACATTGCAACTGGCTTATGAAAAAGGTCACATGGTGATATGTGCCAGTCAATGCCCGTTTGGCGGCGTTAGTGACACTTATGCGGCGGGCAGTTGGCAATACGATTATCACGTGATTGCCGGCGGCCGCTTAACCATTCCCGCGATTTATGCGCGCTTGCTATGGCTATTGGTGCGTTATGATACCCCGGCCAGACGGCGTCAGCGTTGGTTAAATAATGTCAATCAGGCCGGTACTACTATCAAAAAACGCTAAATAACTATTCACTGTTTATCACTCTATAAGCTTTAACATGACAATACCTGAGACAGAAAATATCAAAAATGACAACATTAAAACTGAAACCGCAACTGAAAACCGAGCAACTTATACCTTAGCCATTGCCATCGAGTTTTTAGGCACAAATTATCACGGTTGGCAACGACAACGAGAAGTGCTTGGCGTCCAAGAAGCGTTAGAAACCGCTATCAGCAAGGTCGCCAATGAGCCAGTAGAAGTAGTGGCAGCGGGGCGTACGGATTCAAGCGTCCATGCCAGCAATATGATTGCGCATTTTGTCACTCATGCTTATCGTCCTACCCATAACTGGCTACGCGGCATCAATAGCTTATTACCCGATGATATTGCTCTGCGCTGGATTCAACCAATGCCCACTGACTTTCATGCGCGCTTTGGCGCTATTGCCCGCCGTTATCGCTATATCACTCTTAATCAAGCCCAGCGCCCTGCTATTTTAAACCATCAAGTGACTCATATTTATGAGCCGCTAGATTTAGCGGCGATGCAATTGGCGGCGGCTGATATTGCCGGTACTCATGATTTTAGTAGCTACCGCGCTGCCGCTTGTCAATCTAATCAGCCTATTCGCCATGTCAGTCACGCCAGACTATTTGCGCATGGGCAGTTTATCGTTTTTGATATTCAAGCGGATGGATTTTTACATCATATGGTACGCAATCTAATGGGCACACTCTATGCTATCGGCCGACATGAGTTGCCGCCAGCCGCCTTTTTAGATATTTTAGCCAAAAAAGACCGTACCATTGCTCCGCCGACCGCTTCTGGTGAAGGCCTGTATTTTATCAATGCCTACTATCCTGAGCGCTTTCAACAGTTATTGCCAAAGGCGCCTTTAACGCCTATTTGGCTTAACCTGCCTGATTAAATAATGAGCGGGCTTTATTATAGTCAATTCATTCTAAAAATGACATAGCGCTGCTGGGATGAATTTTGCGCAGCCTCTGTGATAACAGCACGCAAGTAAAATTTATACCAGTAGCGCGTTTAGATTTATAACAATTTTAATTTGAACCGACTATAGCACAAGCGGACATACATATCACTTACAAGCTGTCAAGTAAAAATCAGGTTCTGTATTGCTTTAATCCGCTAACTTGCGTATAATATGGTCTTATTTTTAATTGGTTGATAGATAAAAAATTATGGCAAAAGACGATATTATTGAGTTTGAAGGCGAAGTCATCGACACCCTTCCAAATACGTTATTTAAAGTTCGCCTAGAAAACGGACATGAGATCATTGCGCACATTTCAGGTAAGATGCGTAAGCACTATATTCGCATTTTGACTGGCGATAAAGTTAAGGTTGAGATGACGCCTTACGACCTATCAAAAGGTCGCATTACTTACCGTGGTAAAAACTAAATTTTTATTATCTAAAATAGTTATAACAGTATTGATGTAAATGCTTGAGTGGTTTAACTGATAATAATAATGACATTGCTAACCTACTCATTATTACCTAGCGAATTTTAGTGTTCTAATATCAGTTTTTTGCTTTTACCATAAAAAATACCGCTATCGTAGCGGTATTTTTTTGTCTTCATTTCAAGCTTTGAGCTTTAAAATTCTATTACTCTATATATAACAACCTCTTATTTAAACTCGACCGTAGCCCCATCTTGAATCACCCCCAACAGCGCTAAGGCATCCCAGTTGGTCAGGCGGATACAGCCAGCCGATGCCTGACGGCTGATACGCGCAGGATCTGGCGAGCCATGAATACCGTAAGAAGGTTTACTCAGTCCTATCCATACCAGACCGACCGGATTGTTTGGGCCTGGCGGTATGATAGACTTACTGCCATTGTCACCCGTATAGGTATAGTTAGGCTCATGTACTTTTACTTCTACCGTATGTGTGCCTGTTGGTGAAGGGGTTGCCGTACTGCCCACCGTGGTCGGATAACTGGCAATTAAGTTATTTTTATCGTCATAAGCATACAACGTTTCGGTTGATTTATCAGCAATGACACGGCTCACAGGCTTGGTATTAGGATTTCCCGGGTTATAAACAGTAATGGTTTCGCCGGCGCTGAATTTAGCATGAGGATTGAGCGCTTTAAGATATTTTTCGCTCATATGGAACTTTTCTGCTAAGCCTTCTGTTACGCTTTCATAATACATGCCATCGAGCTTGGCTTTGGCTTCTGCGCTAGCGGGAATGGTGGTGGTTTTGATATTGACATCGGCTTCACTCAGCTGATAACGAACCAATACTGGCTGTGTCGTTAGCTTTTCATTTTTAGTCAATGCTTGCCAAGTCTCGTTATTTAAATTATCAGTTACCGCCAAGCCATTGGCTTTTTGAAACGCTTGCATGGCTTTAATGGTGTTTTTACCCCAATAGCCATCGACAGGACCTACGCCATGTTGATTCCAGTTTAATAGAGCTTGCAGCTTAGTAGTAGTCTCACGATCTCTCTTCATTCCTTGTTTCCAAGTAGCACTATTTACCTTTTGCGCGTGCACTGGCAAATTTTCAGTGGTATATTTAATCGTTGGTAAATACTTATTTAATGACGCCGCGGCTTTACTGTTACCGGCAACTTTTTGACTGAGGCCATTGGTTACTGGGCTAATATCCTTAGTATTATCATTAGCAGCGAAGCTTGGGCTCATCAATAGAGCCATTGATAAACCAGATGCCGCTAAGGCTCTACTGATTTTTGTTACCTTATACATATAAAACTCCTAGAATTATAATTAATGTTATTTTTATTAGAATCTAATGAGAAATTGACTATCAAGACCCTTAGTTTATAAATATTTTATTTAGGACTTAATGATTTTTAAATTATTACGGTGTCAGACAAAAATAGTGCAGACAAACAGTTCCTACTTTAATTGACTAAGAAGCTATATATAGTGACAGATCAGCGTGTGAGGATATAACAGCTTTGTGTTAATTAAACCTATGTCCTGCGGTAGCTGTGTTAAAAAAAGGCTTTTTTTGCGACTATTTGGGTAAGTCTGTTACGGTGCATAAATGAGCCATATGGGCATAAAAAAACCCATAACTTGCTTGGCAAATTATGGGTATATCATGCTTAAGTTTTAAAAAATCATTAGGATGTAGAAATATCAGCTTCTCTTTAAAGCTGAACCCACTAGCCCAACTTGGCTAATACCGCCTGCCCCATCTCTTGACAACCTACTTGCTTGAGTCCTGTCTCGCTTCGATCGAGGATATCAATGGTACGCAAGCCATCATCAAGTACCTCACTGACCGCTTGCTCAATCGCTTGCGCGGCAGCTTCTTGTTTAAAGGTATACCGCAGCATCATCGCCACAGATAAAATGGTCGCCAATGGATTGGCTTTATCTTGACCGGCGATATCAGGCGCTGAACCGTGGCACGGCTCATACATACCTTTACCTACCTCATCAAGGCTCGCTGATGGCAGCATACCGATAGAACCAGTCAGCATCGCTGCTTCATCAGATAAAATATCACCAAACATGTTGCCCGTGACCATGACATCAAACTGTTTAGGATCTTTGATCAGCTGCATACAAGCATTGTCCGCATACATATGCGATAACGCTATGTCATTATAATCCGCTTGCTGCATCTCAATCATCGTCTGCTTCCATAGCTCAGTGACTTCCAAGACATTGGCTTTATCGATTGAGCAAACTTTGGCGGGCGTACCGGCTGCTTGTGCGCGGGTTTTTGCCAACTCAAAAGCAACTTTACCGATACGCTGAATTTCACTGGTGCTATAAACCATGGTGTTATAGCCTTGCTGCTCGCCATTTTCTAAGGTACGAATACCGCGCGGCTCACCAAAATAAATACCGCCAGTCAATTCACGAACGATTAACAAGTCCAACCCTGAGATAATTTCAGGCTTGATGCTTGAAGCATTAGCAAGCTGCGGATAGAGTTTTGCCACACGCAGATTGGCAAACAATCCAAGCTCGCTACGAATTTTAAGCAAGCCACGCTCAGGGCGTTTGCTGCGCTCAATAGCATCCCATTTAGGACCACCCACAGCTCCTAGTAACACAGCATCTGCTGCGCGCGCACGTTGCAGCGTTTCTTCTGGTAACGGTTCACCCGTTGCATCAACCGCGACACCGCCGATTAATCCAGATTCTAAGGTCAAACCTAAATCAAACTTATGATTTACCGCTTCGAGCACATCAATGGCTTGAGTCATGATTTCGGGGCCGATACCATCGCCTGCTAATGTTAAAATCGTTGCCATACTAATCCTTGTGAGTAAATGGGGAAGTAAATTGTTGTTTATGGTATTGCTAGTTTATGGTATTGCTACTTATCGTATTGCTAGCAGGCTTATATTGCCTGTTAAAAAATAACTTCTTGGGCATTGAGCGGCGCAAGAAGTCATGTTCTATGGTCGATATTTAATAATTATTTGTATCCAGTTTTATCTAGCCCGCTTTGGTTTTCACTTTATTTTTCGCTGGTGATGGCGTCTGAGCAGGTACAGCTTTGGCAAGGCTGGTTTCTACAAACTCTCCTTGATGCTCAGCCCCTACCTCTTTACAAAAACGGCGCTGTACGCTATTGCCCTGATAAAGATCGACACATAATGGCTCTGGAGAAGCCGTTTCTAACAAGCTACCTGAATTTGCGCCAGATTTTTTTTGGTAAGCACGTAGCTGATACGTACCTGCCTCAACAAAGTCGTGAATCATGGCAAAACGCTCGACGTAGCCCAAATTATTTTCTGGATAAAAATTAATCTGTACTTCACGTTTAGCAGGTGTTACCCGCGCATAATAATTGGTCAGCCCAGGCATAGCAGACGCTGACAAAGGAACAATTTTAATAGCGTTTTTATGGCTCAGCGGCGTCATATCCATCGCAATGGGCGCGGAGACCTGCTTATTACCCGCAGGGCTTTTGCCATTTGCCTCTTGTGTCTTGACTAGCATAGTGGGATTGATCGGCTCATGAGTGTCACTGCTTATAATGCGTGTCTGATCAATGCGGGTAATTTCACAATGATACGTTCCCACGCAGGCGATATTTACTTCGCCAGCGATGGGTTTTATTTTGCCTGTCCACATTTTGGCATTCTCTGCCGAGTCTATCTGCTGATAGCCCGTCAATAATTGACAGCCAGATAATAATAAGCTTGCGGCAACAGCCGTGCCTGTCCATACAGCAAAACGTGTTTTAGTCATAATGGCGTCTACTATTTATGAGGAAGAAAATACAATAAGGTAAAAAATAGATTGCCATTCATTTTAGCCACTTAATACCCATAACTCAACGCTGCATTAGCGCTGAGCACTTTTTTATGTCGATTAAGATGTTCTTATGAAGCATTTTTGCTAAAGACTAAGCTCTAACCTCATTGAATATCCAAGGCGTTTTTTGCATCATTTTATGCTCATATTCTTTGATGGCGTCGCTTTGTTGCAAAGTCAGCCCTATATCATCAAGACCATTTAGCAAACAATGCTTACGAAACTCATCAATCTCAAAAGCGTACTCTTCACCGCTTGGGGTGATGACCACTTGGCGCTCAAGGTCGGCGGTTAATTCATAGCCTTCATTGGCAAACGTCGCTTTCATCAAGGTATCAACGATGGCTTCATCTAGAACGATGGGCAGCATGCCATTTTTAAAACAGTTATTGTAAAAAATATCGGCAAAGCTTGGTGCGATAATCGTGCGAAAGCCATATTCTAAAAGTGCCCAAGGCGCATGCTCACGGCTTGAGCCACAGCCAAAGTTTCGGCGTGCCAGTAAAATGGTTGCACCTTCATAACGCGGCTGATTTAGAACGAAATCTGGATTAATTACGCGAGTGCTACTGTCTTGACCCGGATAGCCTTCGTCAAGATAACGCCAGTCGTCAAATAGATTGACGCCAAAACCGGTACGCTTAATGGATTTTAAAAACTGCTTGGCAATAATCTGGTCGGTATCGACGTTTGCGCGATCGAGCGGACAAACGATACCCGTTTGAGTGTTATAAGCTTGCATAAGATTTCCTATCAAATATCTTTATTATTGATAAATAAAGCACAGAATCAAAAGTTAAAACGTACGCACATCGACAAAGTGACCGGCCAACGCTGCTGCTGCTGCCATCGCTGGGCTGACCAAATGCGTACGACCACCATTCCCCTGACGACCCTCAAAGTTACGGTTAGAGGTTGAGGCACAATGTTCTCCTGGCTCTAGCTTATCAGCATTCATTGCCAAACACATAGAGCAGCCTGGCTCGCGCCATTCAAAACCTGCATCTATAAATAAGGTATCCAAACCTTCTGCTTCTGCCTGCAATTTAACTTGCCCAGAACCTGCTACCACGATCGCTTCTTTAATATTATCGGCAACTTTACGCCCTTTAATCACTGCTGCGGCATCACGTAAATCTTCGATACGTGAGTTGGTGCATGAGCCAATAAAAATACGATCAAGCTGGATATCGGTAATTTTTTGCCCAGCGTCTAAACCCATATAGGTGTAAGCGCGTAACCAGCCCTCTTCTTGCGCTTCATCAACCGCTTGGTCAGGGGTTGGTACTGACTGAGTGATATCCACAACCATCTCAGGTGAGGTACCCCAAGACACCTGCGGCGCAATCTCGCTACCATCCAACTCAATCACGCTATCGAATACGGCATCATCATCTGAATACAGAGTGCGCCAATAAGCTTCGGCTTGCTCCCACTGCTCCTCGGTTGGCGCATAAGGACGACCTTTGACATACTCAATCGTCGTATCATCGACCGCCACCATGCCGACGCGTGCGCCCGCTTCAATCGCCATGTTACAGACGGTCATACGACCTTCCATGCTCATGTCTTCAAATACTTGCCCTGCAAATTCAATGGCATACCCTGTCCCGCCTGCGGTGCCAATTTTGGCAATGATAGCAAGTACCACATCTTTTGGTGTCACGCCAGCGCCAAGCTTACCAGTGACACGGATTTGCATGTTTTTTGATTTCTTTTGAATCAAACATTGGGTGGCTAGTACATGCTCAACTTCTGAGGTGCCGATACCGTGTGCCAAGCAGCCAAGAGCGCCATGGGTAGCGGTATGCGAATCACCACAAACCACTGTCATCCCTGGCAACACCAACCCTTGCTCAGGACCGACTACGTGCAAGATACCTTGACGCGCATCATTAATGGTAAATTCGGCAATATCAAACTTGCTACAGTTCTCATCCAAGGTCAGTACCTGCAGGCGCGATACCTCGTCTTTGATACCAGACACGCCCTCTAAGCGCTCTTTGGTCACTGTTGGGACGTTATGGTCAGGGCTTGCGATATTTGCAGACAGACGCCACGGCTCCCGATTGGCAAGCTCTAAACCTTCAAAGGCTTGTGGGCTCGTCACCTCATGCAGCAAATGGCGGTCGATATAAATTAGGCTCGAACCATCATCACGCTTGGTGACCTCGTGAGCATTCCAAAGTTTGTCATATAACGTTTGACCGGCCATATTGCTATCCTTCTTATTTACTAATGACTAAATGGCTTATTACTTACTAATGAAGTTATGACTTAATCTATTTGCTGGCGCACTTTAAGCTGCTGTTTACATCTAATATTTAATTAACCAGAGATTTTATAAGGGCTTATCTTTTATAATAATGTCTATTTATGGTACTAAAAGCTTGGTAAAACAAGTAATACGCCGTCGAAAATGCGCTTAACAGAATAAATATGTCACAATACGTCTTGATGTCTTGTGATTATAGCAGGCTAATCCTATAATAATAATTGATGATTTTTACATAGTCACAAACTTTTATTTCTAATTCATTTTGATTAGGCCAGCCAACTTTTAATCATAGCTCGCTATTAGCTAAGGACATCAGTGTGAATACCACAAATTTGACGACATTCGTCACGGTTATGCAAACAGGCAGTATTTCAGGTGCCGCAGAAAAGCTGTTTATCACTCAGCCTGCAGTCAGTAAACGTATTAAAAACTTAGAAGACGAATTTAACATCACCCTATTTGATACCGTTGGGCGCGGTATTGTACCGACGCAAGCGGCCAGTGAGATGTTGCCTCACGCCAAACGCTGGCTTGAAGATTATGAAAACTTTAAAATCAATCTCCAGCACTCGCAGCATATTGTCTCGGGCAAACTCGTTATCGGCACTAGCCACCATATTGGCTTGCACCACTTAGCCCCTGTGCTCAAGCATTTTATCCAGGCTTATCCTGCCGTACAGTTAGAAGTGCATTTTGTCGATTCAGAAACGGCGCACAAAGCGGTGCTCGATGGCGATTTGTCACTCGCATTTTTAACCTTGCCGCCCGTCTACGATAAGCGCTTAACCTATCATACCTTATGGTCAGATCCGCTTTACTTTATGACCGGTACGTTATCGCCTTTAGCGACTAAGTCCAATGTGACGCTCGAGCAATTGGCGCGCTACCCTGCTATCTTACCGTCTGCCAACACCTTTACCAGCCAGATTACCTTGGCGGAATTTGCCAAACACAATCTAAAACCTTATGCCACTATGAGCACTAATCCTTTAGAATCAATCCGCATGCTGGTTTCTGTCGGACTTGGTTGGTCAGTATTGCCGCAAACTATGGTCAGTCAGGATTTGGAACGTATCGATATGGCCGATAATATCGAATTACAGCGTTATTTGGGCGTGGTCATTAATCCAAAACTCACCCAATCTAGTAGCGTAACGGCTTTACTAGATTTGCTTGCGCCAATTGACTAAAGCTTTGGCAAGCGATTATATATTATTCGCCAATCAAGATATTTATTTGATAAATAGGCGCGTTCGCATTTGTGTGACTCATACGTTATAATACGTCTGACGTTGTTTAAATAACATAATTTTACCTGAAACTCACTGATAATCATATATTGAAGACTTCTAGTAATATATGATAGTAAGCAGTAGGTTTGATGGTTTTAAATTATTGGTTATATAAGCGGCTGATGTTTATAAATGGTGATTTGATACGAGCGAGTGAGAAGATAAGATTGCGTTACAAGTTTGCCGTTTGCATTTCATCACGACTTTGTAGGTATCAACCCATAACCACACCAATCATATAAAACTAACAGCAGATTTTGAATAAAAGCCATTATGTCCTACTTAATGGCTTTTTTCGTCTTTAGATTTTTTATCTTGAAATACGTTGAGATAGAGTTTTTAAGCAGCGTCTTGTAAGACTCAATTTTTCTCGTTAAAAATAATGACAGCCAACAGTGTTGGTTAAGGACAGTTTATATGAACGGAGTTTCTAGTGGCGTGCTGATATCACTTGGCGCCTATTTCTTAGTGATGATTGGGATTGGTGTTTATGCTTATTTTAAGCAAGCCAATGATACTGAAGGCTATATGCTGGGTGGACGTAGCCTAGGTCCTGCAGTCACCGCCTTATCAGCAGGTGCATCGGATATGTCGGGTTGGTTGCTCCTTGGGTTGCCCGGTGCGATGTACGCTGACGGTGTGGTCAGCGCTTGGATTGCCATTGGTTTGACCTTGGGTGCTTTTTTAAACTATATCATCGTGGCACCGCGGCTTCGCGTTTATACCGAAGTCGCTGACAACGCCATCACTTTACCTGATTATTTTGCTAACCGCTTTGAGGACAAATCACATTTACTGCGGGTTATCTCAGCCGTGGTTATTATCTTATTCTTTACCGTCTATACCGCCGCAAGCTTGGTCGGTGGCGGTAAGCTCTTTGAAAGCTCGCTCAACCTTTCTTACAGTACGGGGCTTTGGGTGACCGCTGGCGTCGTCGTCGCTTACACGCTATTTGGTGGTTTCCTAGCCGTATCAATGACCGACTTTGTGCAAGGTATTATCATGCTCTTTGCCATGGTGATTGTCCCTATCGTTGCTTTGACTGACCTTGGTGGCGTAAGCGCAACGACCAATGCTATCAGAGCCATCGATCCAAGCATGCTCGATATCACGAGTGGCATGACAGCTTTAGGTATTATCTCCTTACTCGCTTGGGGTCTTGGTTATTTTGGTCAGCCGCATATTATCGTACGTTTTATGGCGATTCGCTCAGTCAAAGATGTGCCAACGGCGCGTAATATTGGTATGAGCTGGATGATTATCAGCCTGATCGGTGCTTGTGTTACGGGTATCGCGGGCCGCGCCTACGTACAAAAAACGGCAATGACGTTAGATGACCCTGAAACCATCTTTTTGGTATTCACGCAGTTTTTATTCCACCCACTTGTTTCAGGTTTCTTATTAGCGGCCATTTTAGCCGCAATTATGAGTACCATATCATCACAACTACTCGTGGTATCAAGCTCATTGACCAAAGACGTATATAAGCTTTTCTTTGATAGAGACGCTCCAGAAGCGCGTCAAGTATTGGTCGGACGTATCTCAGTTATTGTGGTGGCCGTTGTCGCTATTTTGCTGGCGTCTAATCCAGAAAGCTCGGTACTGAACTTAGTTTCTAATGCTTGGGCAGGGTTTGGTGCGGCATTTGGACCTTTGGTTATTTTCAGTCTGACATGGCGCGGCATGAACCGCAATGGCGCGGTCGCCGGTATGGTGGTTGGTGCATTGACCGTTATCCTGTGGGTCTATGGCCCGTTCGAGATGAATGGCGTCGCATTAAACAGCTGGTTATACGCTATCGTGCCAGGCTTTATTTTAAGTACCATTGCTATCTTTGCCGTGAGCATCATGACTGGTGGTCCAAGACCGTCGGTATCTGCTAAGTATAAAGAGATGGAAATGAACTTAGATAAATAAGTAATTATTGTTTACGGTTCTGTTAATGAAAAGACCTCGCTACGATTAGCGAGGTCTTTTAGTATCAACGTTTTATATATTATTAGAAAGTTTTGGTTAGTAATACCGTCGCTGATTTTTCATCACGATCATCATAATAAGCGAAGTTACTAGAAGTCGTTTCATAATCAAATACCAATCTTGGTGTTAAGCCGAGTACAGTAAAATCGCGCTTCCATATTTGTAGACCTAGGGAAGTTGTTTTGTCTTTTCTTCTTTCATTAAGTCGATGGCCTTTAAAGTTATCATAATGCCTAGTCTATTAACCAACAAAAAAGCGATCTTTAAGATCGCTTTTTTTAATATAGTAACTGCATTTATAACGATAGTTTACTTCCCTTGATAAGACAGTTTCACACCGAGGATATAACCATCATTGTCTTGGAAGTCACCTACAATTTGCTTAGTTGGCAACTGACCTTTGGCATCACCGAACCATAGATATTTACCACCTGCCGATACCGCCCATTCAGGAGTCACGTTATATTTAGCACCAAGACCTACACTGTAGTAGCCATCGATAGGTCCGAGTGATGTTGTAGGATCACCAGCACCACTATCCCAACCAACAGTACCACTAACGGCTAAAGCTGGCGCTAAACGCTTAGCAAGACCAAGCTCTACTTGCCACTGGTCATCAGCATATTCCACTAGTGCTAAACCATCTGGACCGTATGCAGGGTTGTTCTTACTTACAGCATTATATAATGGCGGTACGATAGAAAAATCACCCCATGGTACCCAACGTACTTTCGCAGTAGCTAAGGTTGTTGGGTTGATACCCGTCTGAAAATCAAAGTTCACTGATTTTGGTGTGGTTATTTCCATAGTATTGGTCTGAGTAGCAGCAGCTGGATTACCTGCTAAAAGACCTGCCAATGGATATGTTTCAGTGATATCCATTTTATGATCAATTTCAGAACGATAAGTTAAAGCAGCTTTTAAAGCAATTTCAGGCTTACTATAAGATATACCCGCTAGCCAACCATAATCCTGATCCGGACTAACATGAGAAGTATAATTTGTCGCAGGACCATACGCACTACCACGCAATCTTACATCTGCCTTAATACGTTGAGCGACTGGACCACCATATATTTGAAAGTTTTTATTTGCACCCACCTTCATACCCAATATGGCACTAATATTCTCAGAGCGCACCTCAACTTTTGTACCTTCAGTGTTAGCAAGCTGACTAGCTGCATAGCTATTTAGACCTTGCAGAGGGGCCAATTGTGCTTCGCCAGCTGCAATTTGTGCCTTTCCAGCTACGATTTGTGGACGTAAAGTAGATTCAAGTGCCGGATTTGCTGCAATGGCTGCCTCAGCTTGTTTTACTTGCTCTCTTCCAGCAGCAAGTGTCTGTTGGGCGCCTTTAACATATGTATCCAAACCTTGAGCAGTAGTGACTCCCGGTAATTTCCCAGCTAATTGTGATGCGATAAGGCCATCAATAGCAGCAGTCGGTGCACCGACAAAGTTACTATCGCCATTATAAGCCGCTGCTGCCCCAAAAGGCTCATCGTATAAAACACCTACACTAAAGGTATCATTAATATCGGTTTTTACACCATAACGGAAAAAATCGTAAGATTCAGCGATATCGCCAGTAGCTTTACCTTTGACATAACCTGCATCATCAGTCGCGACACGAGCGTTATCAAAGCCACTAACATCAGCATCAATATAAGTATAAACAGCTTCGGCATAAGTGCCATCTTGTAGAAATGCTGTGATATCTTGACCAGAACGATCAAGACCTGCAGCGTTAGTCACACTGGCTACAGAAATAGTAGCGATTGCTACCGCAAGAGTTTTTAAATGAAAAGTAGCGCGCATTGGGTATCTCCAAACATCCTCGTTGTTAAATCATCTTCATAACTAATATTCAGCATTGTTGCTTAAAATATAAGTTTATGTAAATGACGTCCTAAATGAATAGTAATGATTTTTTAACACTAAAACAATACTTAAAACACTTTATTTTCAGATAGTGACTCTTTAGTTCAGTCATTATTGCTCGAAATCAGCAAATAAAAGTTCATTGTCTCTAGCGAAATTAAGGATAATTGTTTACTGCCTAATCAATATAGATCTAACATCAAACAATATATATCTATATTTTTTAAACATAAAAAAACGACCCATTACAGATCGTTTTTAATATGATTCAAATAATTTTATTTAGAATAAAGACATAAATTCTTAGTTAAAGTTCTGCTTAGCTTGATAAGATAGTTTCACACCAAGCGCAAAACCATCATTATCTTCAAACTTACTGACTACTTGTTTGGTTGGGATTTGGCCATCTGCATCACCGAACCACAAATATTTACCGCCAGCAGATATTGCCCAGTTTTCGGTGATATCATATTTACCACCTAAACCAACGCTATAGTAGCCTTCGATTGGACCGAGTGAAGTAACAGGGTTTCCTGCGCCACTATCCCAACCAACTGTACCGCTAACCGCAAACTTCGGTGCTAAACGTTTTGCAAGGCCTAACTCTACTTGCCATTGATCCTTATCGTAACTAACTAAAGGCAAACCTATATCATCTTTAGTTAGGTTTTTACTTACGTCATTATAAACAGGCGGAACAATGGCAAAATCTCCCCAGGGCACCCAACGTACTTTTGCTGTAGCTAAAGTTGTTGGATTAATACCAGTCTGAAAATCAAAGTTTACAGATTTTGGTGTGGTAATATCAATATCACCACCCTTTTTTATTCCTGCTACTGGATATTGTTCATATATAGGAAGGGTATGGTCAATTTCTGAACGATACGTCAATGCAGCTTTTAAAGCAATTTCAGGTTTGCTGTAAGCAATACCTGCTAACCAACCATAGTCCTGATCTGAACTGATATGAGCGGTATAACCAGTCGCAGCACTATATGCCAGTCCGCGTAGCTTTACGTCTGCTTGTACTTGTTGAGCAACTGGACCGCCATAAACTTGGAAATTTTTATTTTCGCCAAACTTCATACCAAGAATTGCAGTAATATTCTCCGTACGAACTTCAACGTTGGTTCCTTCACCTTTAGTATTAAACTCGGCTTGTGCCGCAGCCACAGCTGGCGCTAATGCTTTGTATTGTGCTTGCTCTGTAGGCGTTAATTCAACCTTATTGTCAATTTTATACTTAATTCCACCTACTGTTTGAGCCGCAGATGCAAAATCCTTAATCTTACCACCTGATACAGCATTAATCGTGGCGTTGCGATCACCTTGAGCAACAAAGTTATTGTCACCGCTATAATCAGCTGCAGCACCAAATGGTTCATCATATAAGATACCTATACTAAAGGTGTCGTTGATATCCGTTTTTACACCATAACGGAAGAAGTCATAATCTTCTGCGATGTCATCAATTTTATTACCTGAAGAGTCTTTACCACTAACATCAGCATCGATATAGGTATAAACGGTTTCGGCATAGGTACCATCTTGCAAAAACGCGGTGATATCTTGACCTGAACGATCCAGACCTGCCGCACTAGCGTTACTAGCTGCAGAAAGAGCAGCCAAAGCTACCGTTAGAGTCTTTAGATTGAAATTTGCGCCCATTGTGTATCTCCAAACATCCACATTGTTTTACCGCTACACCGAACTTTATTAGGTAGACAGTATCTAAGGTGAAGGATACTAATGTGTTTTTTACATGAAAACAACCGAAAAATACATTATTTCTGCAATATGACTGGATAGTCAGCGAACCGTATATTTATGCCAAAATTCGCATATAAACTTATAATAATTGCTGTGCAATTATTTGTTATCTATAATTAGAAAAACTTATTCCTAATAATGCGGTGGTCTATCTGCCATGACATCAAAAGGCGCTACACCGCCCTCCCCATCTTGGCTTTGCACTTGCTTATAGATAAACTGTAGTTGGCGCTGCAAGGTTTGGATATCTCTATCTTGGCGCGTAATCACCTCATCAAGTCGCTCGACGGTAACTTCGAGATGAGAGAGGTTCATTTGCAACTCAATAACCTGTGCTTGTAAATCCGCTTGGCTATCGGCCAGCTGAGCTTGTTGATTAGAAGCGTCTTTTTCTATCGAATTTGGTTGGTTCATATTTTTCTCAAAAATAGTTTTCAATATATAGATAGTATGGTTATTTTCTTTATGAAATCTCAGACCTAACTATTGAAAATAGACTTTATAAAATAGTGTTTATAAAGGCATTTACGCATACTACAGTTAGGTGGCAGCATGTTATACTGCTAGGAATTTTGCAACAACCCCTACCTCACTATTATATAAGCTTAAGATATTCTATGGCATTGATACATTTAAAAAATATTCACTTGGCCTTTGGCGTCGCTCCTATTCTTGACGGTATTGATTTTTCAATTAATGCAGGCGAGCGCGTTTGTTTGATTGGCCGTAATGGTGAAGGCAAATCTACCTTATTTAAACTGATTAATGGCTCATTGCAGCCTGACAGCGGCGAGATTATCAAAAATAGCAGCATGCGTGTTGCGATGTTAGAGCAAGACGTTCCGGAAACCAGCGGACGTATCTTAGACATCGTGATGGGCGGTAGCCGCCACACCGCTGATTTACTGATTAACTATAATAAGCAAGTCGATATGTGTGCCAATGGCGATATGGACGCTTGCGAGCATATGGCAATTTTGCAACACGATATCGATGCGGTACATGGTTGGGATTTAGAGCGTGATGCGACCCGTTTGATTACGACTATGGGACTTGATCCTGAAGCTGACCTGTCTTCACTCTCTGGTGGTCGTAAACGCCGTGTGTTACTTGCGCGTGCGCTAGTTACCAAGCCTGATGTGCTATTACTTGATGAGCCAACCAACCATTTAGACGTTGAAAGCATCGAATGGTTGGAGCGCTTTTTACTCGACTGGCAAGGTCTGACGTTATTGTTCGTCACCCACGATAGAGCATTTGTCAATAAACTTGCGACGAGAATTGTCGAGCTTGATCGCGGTCAATTGACCAGCTATGACGTCACCCAAGGCGCCAAAGGGTACGCGCGTTATCAAGAATTAAAAGAGCAGCAGCTACTTGCTGAAGAAAAGAACAACGCTAATTTTGATAAAAAATTGGCGCAAGAAGAAGTTTGGATTCGCCAAGGTATTAAGGCTCGCCGTACCCGTAACGAAGGCCGTGTCCGTGAGCTAAAAGCGCTGCGTGAAGAACGTAAAGGCCGCCGCGAGCAAGTCGGTAACGTCAATATCACCATGGGTGAAGGCGAGAAAAGCGGCAAGCTGGTTTGTAAAGTTAAGAACTTGCATCTGGAATATGATGGCAACGTCTTAGTCGATGACTTTAGCACCATAATTATGCGCGGTGACAAAATCGGTATCATAGGTCCCAACGGCGCGGGAAAAACCACGCTGATTAAAGCCCTACTTGGCATGTCTGATGATGAAGTCACCAAAACAGGTACGGTTGAGCTTGGCACTAACTTACAAATTGCCTTTTTCGATCAGCTGCGCGACCAGTTGGATTTAGAAGCCAGCGTGGCACAAAACGTCTCAGAAGGTTCTGACTTCGTCGAAGTTGGCGGGCGCAAAACGCACATCATGAGCTATCTGCAAGACTTTTTATTTGCTCCAGAGCGTGCGCGTACGCCTGTTAAAGCCTTATCAGGTGGTGAGCGTAATCGCGTGTTATTGGCTAAGCAATTATTAAAGCCTGCCAATATTTTGGTACTCGATGAGCCAACCAACGATTTGGATATGGCCACCCTTGAGCTCTTAGAAGAGTCGGTCGCCAGCTTCAACGGTACTATTCTGCTTATTAGCCATGACCGCTCATTTATGGACAATGTCGTTACCTCTACTTGGGTATTTGACACGGACGAAAATGGTAATGGCATCGTCAAAGAATACGTCGGTGGTTATCAAGAATACTTAGTACAGAAAAACCGTGAAGAAAAAGCGAAAGCTAAGAATACTAAATCGTCTAACGATAATGCTGCTAGTAGCAAAGCTAACAATAAAGCTACGGTCGCCGCAAAGTCTAATACCGCTGCCAAAAAGCTCAATTATAATGAACAGCGTGAACTCGATAATTTGCCAAAAGAAATTGCTGCGTTAGAAGCTGAGCAAACGGAGCTAGAAGAAAAGCTGGCTGACGGCTCTTGGTTTACGAAAGATATGGACGCCGCTACGGCTGCCAGTGAGCGTTTATTAGTCATTGAAGATGAGATGATGACTAAGCTTGAGCGCTGGCATACGCTTGAGAGTTAGTACTATGTATCGCTATTTGTAACCTTATAACTTTTATATGAGGCATGCTTTGTATTAGACATGGTTAAAGGTTATAAATAGCTACGCTAACTTACAACCGCGTAATGTGCGGAAAGTTAGTGAACATTGTCTTGATTTCAAGTATCATTCCCTATTGCTGAATACCCTTATTAATTATAAGGTCATTGTTCATAATAGTCTTATTCATATAAAGGTGCATTTTAAAGTAGGTTAAACATTGATAATTAAGCAGTTTTAGGCTAATTACCTTGTTTAGCGCTTTAGTGCGCCCTGTTAAGACTGCTTTATTTTTAACACAATAATTTATTTTATGACCGAAATAGCTTAGAATAGCAACAATTAGCAAAATTAGGCACAGCTAACGTGGCTTGATAATTGTCATTTTTCTAAGCCACAAACCCAGTGTGGGATAATCCCATTTCATTCACCTGGAGGAAGTATTAATGAGCCATGCCGAAGGCGTTAACGTACAACGTCGTAGAGTTCTTATTGCCTCGACTGCCGTCATTGGTGCAGCTGGGGTAGCTGCTGTGGCGACACCTTTTGTCCGTTCTTGGACTCCGAGCGCAAAAGCCGAGGCTGCAGGTGCTGCAGTGACCCAAGATATTGCTTCTATCGAAGCAGGACAGATGATTGTCGTCAAATATCGTGGTAAACCTATCTTTGTGGTCAAGCGCACTGAAGAGATGCTGACTACGTTAGAATCAGTGAAGCCATTACTGTCAGACCCTGATTCAAATGATTCGCTACAACCAGAATATTGTAAAAACCCTGAGCGCTCTTTATCACCAGAAGTCTTGGTAGTAGAAGGCGTCTGTACACATTTAGGCTGTGCACCAAACTACCGTCCTGATGTGGGCGCGGCTGATTTAGGCGGTAATGACTGGTACGGTGGATTTTTCTGCCCATGTCATGGCTCTAAATACGATTTATCGGGTCGTGTTTATAGTGGTGTCCCTGCACCGCTTAACTTACCAATCCCAGAGTACAGCATGGATGGTACTATCTTGACGATTGGGGAGGCTTAATATGAGCATGGGTAAAAAATTAATGCATTGGGTGGACGCGCGCTTTCCTGCGACTGAAACCTATGAATATCACATGTCAAAGTACTATGCACCGAAAAACTTTAACTTTTGGTACTTCTTTGGTGTGTTATCAATGGTGGTATTGGTCAACCAATTGGTGACTGGTATTTGGCTAACGATGATGTATAACCCAAGTGCCGAAGGGGCATTTGCGTCTGTTGAATATATCATGCGTGATGTCAAAGGTGGTTGGCTCATCCGTTATATGCACTCGACGGGCGCGTCGGCGTTCTTCGTGGTCGTATATTTGCATATGTTCCGCGCCTTGCTATATGGTTCATACCAAAAACCGCGTGAGCTTATTTGGCTTATCGGTATGGGTATTTACTTAGCATTGATGGCAGAAGGTTTCTTTGGTTATCTATTACCTTGGGGTAACATGTCATTTTGGGGTGCTCAGGTCATCCTAAACTTACCAGCAGCTCTACCTGTCATTGGTGATGGCCTTGCTGAATGGGTTCGCGGTGACTATATTATCTCTGGTATTACGCTAAACCGCTTCTTTGCTTTACACGTCGTCGCTATTCCACTAGTGCTTGTTGGTTTGGTATTTATGCATTTAGTGGCGTTACATCACGTGGGGTCTAACAACCCTGATGGTATCGATATTAAGAAGCTAAAAGACAAGAATGGCGTACCATTAGATGGTGTTGAATTCCATCCATACTACACTGTACATGATATGGTTGGTATTGTGGTCTTTCTTATCTTGTTCTTTGCAGTGGTGTTCTTCTTCCCAGAAGGCGGCGGTTTCTTCCTTGAGCCACCAAACTTTGAAGCAGCGAACTCTTTGAAAACGCCAGAACACATTGCCCCTGTTTGGTATTACACACCTTTTTATGCGATTTTACGTGCAGTTCCAAGTAAACTTGGTGGTGTAATTGCAATGGGTGGTGCGATTGCCTTCCTATTCTTAATCCCATGGTTGGATAGATCGCCTGTTCGCTCTATTCGCTATAAAGGCATTTTATCTAAAATTGCGCTGACTATCTTTGCTATTAGCTTTTTGGTGTTAGGCTACTTAGGTGCAACACCTGCAACGCCAACAGCGACAATTTTGGCACGTATCTTTACTATCCTGTATTTCTTGTTTTTCTTATTAATGCCGTTCTACACATCTATTGAGAAGTGTAAACAGCCACCAGAACGCGTTACCGGAGGTCACTAATGAGCACGCTAATTAAATCCCTAGCTGGTCTAGGCTTAGGTGCCGCGCTGATGTTGACTGCTGGCACGGCAAGCGCCTCAGGTGGTGGTTGTGGTACTTTTACCAATGCTGATGGCGTGGTTGAACACTTAGCTTGTAGCACCGCTCCTATTGATTTTACCAATAAGGGTTCGCTACAAAACGGTGCGAAAATATTTATGAACTACTGCGCTGGGTGTCACTCAGCAAAGTATGTTCGTCATTCGCGCATTGCCAAAGATCTAGAGATACCACCTGAATTGGTTGAAAAGTACTTGATGGTCACCACTGATCAAATCGGTGACCATATCAATGCTGAAATCGATCCTGAAGTACAAGCATCATGGTTTGGTGCGGCACCTCCGGACTTGTCACTTGAAACAAGACTACGCGGTGATGACTGGGTTTATACTTACCTTTTGTCGTTCTATGAAGATCCAAGCCGCCCTTGGGGTGCTAACAACTTAGTACTTGCAAACGCCGCTATGCCGCACGTGTTGCATAATATGCAAGAAACCTTAAGTGAAGAAGAGTTTGAATCTGAAGTTGGTGACTTGGTTAACTTTATGGCATGGATGGCAGAGCCAGTACGTCACGACCGCCAAGTGATTGGTTTCTTTGTTATTTTATTCTTATTAGTACTACTCATTCCAGTTTATTTGTTAAATAAAGAATTTTGGAAAGACGTAAAGTAATAAAGCAATAAAAACTTAACCTTCATCTAAAAAGAGCATTACTTCGGTAGTGCTTTTTTATTGTCTTAAGTATTTGATTTTAATGTAATTAAAGATAATTCGATTTGATTTGGTAGCCGTTTTGGTAGCCAATAGTTTTAATTTTTGAGTATTGGTAGCCATTGCGCCGCTACAAAATAACGCTTGCCATTGGTGTGTATGGGGCTGTTTTGCGAGTAGCTGCACGTGCGCGATTTTTGCGCTTAAATCGTTGCGTATTTTGTGCATTTGAATGCGTTTTGCTCATTCCCACCGATTGTGATTATCCCTAAGTCGTGGGTTTTATTTAATCTCCCCCATTTGGGGTTACGTCTGTCTTGTTCTTTTTATAGTGTAAAGATACACGCTGATTTGCTCATATATCCATCTTTGGATAGATAACCTCAAAGCTGGGGCAATGGTTCTTAGAGTTCGCAAAAGTAGTTTTTCGGACTGTTATAAAAAAAGCTTGCTGCGCTCATTCCTAGCCCTTATCTAGCCGTCATTCTCAATTCAAACTAAACTTTTATAAACATCGCTCTATACTTTTCTATACTATAAGCGGTCATCAGGCATAACAAGTGAAGCTTATGTTTGGCATGCCAGCCTATGTATAAATGCGTGGTTATGCTGCTATGATAGGGATAGTAGGATTAGTAGGGGCATTTCACCTTACCTATATATAATATACTCTATTGTTACAATACTTTTTTAAAATCACTGGAGTTTATATAGTCCTACTATCCCTACTAATCCTACCTTTGTGATGTATTGAGCAAAAAAAAGCCAGACATTGATTATCCGGCTTTATGCTCTATGGTGACCAGTTAAGCGATAATTCTTGATACTTTAAAGCTGTTCCCCTTTGTACTGGCTTTTGACAATGTAAGTTTTAAGCCGTCCGCTATGCGTCCATGTCTAAACTTTAAAATCCTACCCACGCTACGACTGCTCAACATCTTGCCGCCGTTTAAATCTATCAATAGCTCTTGCAGCTCATTATCTATAGGCATATGGCGTATGGCGTGGTCGCAAAGCTCTTTTGCAGTAAATGCTTGATTGGGTCGCCATGCGTAAATGTGGGTTAAAAGGTCGCTTAGCGTTTCATGTTCTGGGTCTTTATCCATCGTGTCATCTATGGCGCGTTTGGGGTCGGTCAGTCCTGCCACACGCTTTGATAGCCATATCACCGGCTGGCGTGCAACAATATCCCACTGCTCAAAGCTGGGCAATCGGTCTTTACTCATACCGCCGCTGTTATGCTCATCGCTTTGCAGATAGCCACGTATTAAGGTAATCGCGGCGGCTGCCAGCGTGTAGCGGTTTCGCTTGATATATGCCGCTGGTCTTAGCCCACCAATGGCGGATAAGTCACGCTTTGCTTGCGTGGGGTTCTCGATACCCGTATCAAAACGGCATGTTAAGACGCGGCGCGGCATATCGCCCACCAGTGTGATATTGTTGCCAGTCAATAACAACATGGCGCGGTGAGCGACTTCTACGCTTTGACTTGCGCCTAGTATGCGTCCGCTAAAGCGTTCAGATGTTAAAAATGCCGCCATTGTTGCGCTGTTAAAATGCCCCATGACATTGTCCCAGATAATAAAACGCCGTCCTTCGATGACCATAGATAGTAGAGTTTTGCGTACTTCGTCCTCATTGCGTTCTATGCTGGGTGTCATCGCTGGGGCTCTGCCGGTGGCAAGCAGTCCTAAACACTCACAAAAGTAAGTCTTGCCGCTGCCTTGTTTGGGTGCATCAAAGGCGAACGCCGGCGCGATGGCTTGCGTGGGGCGTGTTATCGCTGTCAGTATCGCGGACAGTGCCACGCTGCGGCTTACATCGTCTGCAAAGTCAAACGTGCCAAACGGTTTCATCAGCTCATGATAGGCGGCGATGGCTTCACGCTCGCTTACCTGTGCTGGCACATTTACGCCATGCTCTAAACAATCAAGATATAGCTGCGTGTTAGCGTCATAACCTTGCTTACTGACAATATGGTCATCATGGGCAATGGTGGGCGCGTTGATGACCGCATTTAGTGGCTTTAAGTCCCTGCGCTTGTGCATGGCTAATATTTGCTTAATCACTTTGACCGGTGGGTCTATTAAGCGCTCATACGTGCCTTTTTCTGTGGTTTTCCATTGCCAGTATTGAGCGATTGCGCCTAGCTCATGCTCTAGTAGCGGCTCATTAAATGGCATAATATAACCGTCTTTGATACTGACAAGCTGGTCGCCCATATCAAAATAATCTGGTAAGGCGCTCATTAATCTGAGCGTCTGTAACGTGGTGTCGGTCATCTTGCCGCTTACGTGTTCTATGCGGCGTGGCTGCCTCATAAGCTTGTAGGTCTTGCCGCCGTGTGCCTGACTAAATAGGCGTGGGCGTTGTCCTTGAAGGTATAACTTACCGGTGTTGCTGTGATTGTTATAGTCTGGCTCTAATGGGTCTTTGGTGATTGCGCCGTGATACTGGTCTGGGTCATCGAGCGCGTCACCTATGGTTATTTGCGTGCCATCTGCTAGTGTGATGATAAAGTCACCAGCTAATACGTCCATATTGAGCGCGCGTAACACGTTGTTCTTGGCGGTGGTCAACTGGTCATCTGTCGGTTCGGTAACGCCTTGTTTGGCAAGGTTTGCCATTGCCTTATCATGACTAAAGGCGGCTCTTATCTCGCGTACTTCATCAGCATAAGGCGCTTTGGCTTGCTCTTTGATGGTAGTAAGCTGTTTTTGCTCTTTGACGGTTAGGTCTGGTAAAGCCGCTTTGGTGTCTAGCGGCTGCCCCTCATGGCACTGTGTCGCTACTGTCCGTTGTTCTAACGGCGCTATGCACTGCGAGCCGGCGGCAAAGTCTAGGCGGCTAGGCTGAAACACGGCGGCATCAATCGGGGCGCGTGATAAATAGCTGCCCACTTTGCTGATTTCATAGTAACCGTGACCATTAAGCCAAAGCCTATCAAACAATACCTTGCCGGCGCGTTCAATATCGCTTGCATTAGCGATAAAGATATAAAGCCGTTGACCAGTTAAGCCGCTTAATTGCTCATGACCGTGATAGATATGGCTGCTTGAGCTGGGTCGCCATATGTGGGCGGTATCATCAAGCGGTATCACCTCTTTTATAATGTCGATAAAGTCCGCCTTTGATAGCGTTTTTATATCGCAATCGAGCATCATAACGCCGCCGTGATTGCCCCACTTATAGTGCTTATTGGTTCGCGTCAATGCGTCATCGGGGCGGTTTTGCTGCTCATAGCGTTTACTGCTTAATATGGTGACTTCTGGCTGCAAGCCGGCATGAATGCCCCACGTTACTGCTTGATTGTGTTCTAAGCGGTCTAATATGTCCGCCACTTGTTGAACGCTGGTCACGCTCACATTTACCGCGCTGCCTTTGCTCATTTGCGCCACAGTATCGGTTATCATTTTGCCATCAGCATCAAGCCTACGCTGTTTGGTGAGCGTTTGCGGTGCTATACTGGTGATGATACTTAAATCGGCTTTGATTTGGGTGTCGTTAGGTTTTTGCTGCACCAATGCCCCTACGTTCGCCGCGTCTGGGGCGTTGTTATTTCTGGCTGTCATGATTTTCCCCTGTTTTTATAAATGGCTTTGCACTCACGGGCTGGCATGATGCGATTAATAACAGCATGAACAAGCACGCCATGATTGACATTATTTTGATAACGCCATGACCGCGCTTGCCTGCCTGCTTATGGCTATTTGATTGGTTCATGGGTCGCCTCGCTATTCATATCTAACAAGGTGGCTTCATCGAGCCAATACACGGCAAAACGCTTATCATTGTGCGTGATTATCTCGCTTTGAATGGTTAAGCCGGCGCTGCGTAAATCATGCACGCGCTGGGCTAGGCAAGTGATTTGATATAAGCGGTATGCGTCCCATGTGGTGATGGTTGCGCCGGTCATTAAATGCGCTCTAACAATATCAATCTGGGTCTTAGGAGCGGTTTGGCTGGTGGCTTTTGAAGTGGTCATAATCACACCTCACTTGCTTGCTGGTTTTTCAAGGAATGCCAAAACATCGCTATTCCTAAACATGGGAATACCGTTTACATTGATGGGTTTAGAAAATCTGCCAGACTTCCACCAGCGGCGTAACGTCTGGTGGTGAATGCCTAAAAGGTTGGCGGTTGGCTTGATGCGTGAAAAGCCTTGCGGGTTTAAAGGTGCTAGCTGGTTGGTGGTGGGCTGATTACTGCTAGGTATGTTAGACATTTTCACTTACTCCTAGATAACGTCTGTTAAAGGTGTAAGTGAAGTTTAGATTTTGTTTATAGTTGCTATAAGGTCACATGACGGTCACATGACCCTAAAACATGATGATATGACCCTACTTATTAAGATCTATATCTAATTGATGCGCTCTTTCTAGCCAGTTAGCCACAAAGTTTCTAGTAACTGGTGATTTATAGGTCTTTGAGGCTGCTACGATTTGGTCATTTGCTACGCCTTTACCTTTAGGCGGCGATAAATCATACCCATGTTCTTTTAAAATAGCATAAAGCATATGAGTAACTTTGACCTGCGAGTTAGGCGCTAGCTCCTTGTCATTGGCTGGGTCGTCTGTTTGTTGGGTTAATTGCCTTTTAAGGCTGTCGTTATCATTGGTAAGTTCAACTATCTTTTCTTGAAGTTCTGCTATTTGCTGTTGTTTGGGCGCTTCTAAGTCGCTAAAATGTTGTGACGTAATATATCTTTGTATTTGTCTACTAGGGAATAACAAGTTTTCGCGTGTCACAGTATATATATCATTCATACTAGAATGGTTGTAATTTTCATCGCGTTCGTAGCATTTCCAATCAAAAGCGTTTGCTGCTAGTGCAACTTTACAACATACGCCATTCTCAAAAGTTTCAGCCTCGTAAATTTTTAAGCTTTTACAATTATTATCCAATAATGCTACAAGATTTTTATGTGTAAGGTAGCCATCATAAAATTGGCTTGTTCCTCTTTCGGGGTATTTGTCACCAGCCGCATCTTCCACGATTTCCATAATATATCTAGTATAAGGGAATGCCGGCGTTAATCTGCCTTGTCTGCATAAGTCGGCAAGCTGTGGTAAATCAAAAGGTAGTTCTGGTTCCGGCAGTTCTTTTCTAAAAATTTCTAAAGTTTGCTCTATATTGTAGTAGCTCATAACCATGCCTTATTTATCATTCATACCTTAATAAAAAAAGATGCAAGGCAAGCTACCTAAGGCATGAAACGGTAGCCGTTCGGGTAATTAATCCTAGCCTTGCAATTTGGTAACAGCGTTTAGCCGTGTTTTTGTGCTTGCTGCTTAAAGTCTGCATGAATGACATTATCAAACGTGCCAGCCTTGATATTATCAAGATAGTTTGCCCATTCATTCATCATGCGCGTTCTGTCATCTATTGCGGTCATGCGGTTGTATGCCTTGCCATACTTGTTAAGCATACTGTGACCTAGTGCCAGTTCGGTTATCAGTTCATCATAGCCTAGCCGTTCCATCAGCATGGTCTTAGCGCTGGCTCTAAAGCCATGTGGACTATGAATGTCTTTATACCCTCGCCCATCGTTCATAAGGTCGCTGTTCATTACCTTATTCACTTCTTGCGTATGATGATATGGCGCTTTTTTGCGTCTGGTATTGTGAAAAACATACTCACTATCACCGGTAAGCGGCTGCATACGCTTGATTATTGCTATCGCTTGCGGTGCTAGCGGTATAACAAGACTTGCCGCCATATCGCCGCGTCCTTTGCTCTTTTGCGGCTCTAAGTGCCACTGACAAGCGTTCATATCAATGTCTGCCCACTGCATCGCGCAAGCGTCACCAACTCGCACAAACGTAAGCGCTAATAGCTGCAATATGCTTTTGTTATATAGCTGGGTGTCATCATCTAGCTGGTCGATGTCGTTTAGTAGTTTGGCAAAAGCGGCTATGTCACTGCTTATAGCCGGTCGGTGTTTACCCTTATGATTTTTTAGTGTGCCTTGTAGGTCGCTTGCTGGGTTGTACTCAATAATCATATGCGCTTTGGCGATTTGTAAGATACTCTTTAATAATGTTCTAACCCTAAGTCCTTTATAGGTGTTTGTCTTTTGAATGTCATTGATAAACCTAATCACTATGCTAGGTGTTATGTCTGTCACTGCCATATGTCCTAACTGTCTTTCGATAGGTCTTACTAGCTCTTCAAGATTTTTAATAGTGCGTTTATTTAGATTTTTGCTGGCTTGAATATCGCGCCATTCATTGATGAAATGGTTTAAGGTGTTTTGGCGGCTGGTAAGTTCTTTCTGCTTTTCGCTTTCTCTATGCTCTATAGGGTCGATACCCTTAGCGAGTAGCTGCATATTGTCGTTATGGTACTGACGGGCATCAGCAAGGCTTAACGCTGGGTATTGTCCTAGCGTCATGTAAGGGCGTTTAGCCGTGATAGGGTGGGTGTAACGGTGTCTAAAATCGGTCGTAGCATCTGAGCCGTCTTTATGCGGTCTTATGCGTACCTCTAAACCTTTGTAACCTGCAATAGCGTAGCTGGTTGGCTTGCCAGCTTGCATAACTTCTTTAATGGCTCGCTTGATTTGCGTATCGGTTGTAATGTCTTTCTTTGCCATATCTCTAACCTTTTTTGGTAGCCAATTTGGTAGCCATTTACTGAGTATTTTCACTGATTAACTCAGGTTATCATAGGTTATATATTATCACTAAAGCCAGATATAATAAAGGGTTTGGGCGTTATCAAAGGTTATTACAAATTATCAAGATAGCATTACTTCGGTAGTGCTTTTTTTTATGTTTGAGTACATGGTTAGTTATAAGATTTTCTGTTAAAAACAGCCTTATGAGCAATGTTTACGTACGTTGCCTTGATAAATGCAGCGACATTGTTTACGATAATAGGCTTTACTAATACATTAGGCTTCCATGATTGATGCGAAAGACATTCCAAGTAGTCAGCTGATTCTATACGCTGATGATGGCTACAACAGCCATGTGGTACGCCTATTGCTTGAAGAAAAAAAACTTGCCTATTATTTATCGCGCCTGCATTCTGAGCGTCCGGAAGACTTGACCGAGCTAAACCCCTATCACACTTTGCCTGTCTTACAACAGCGTGAGATTGCGCTATATGAGATTAACGTTATCTTCGAATATCTTGAGGAGCGTTATCATGCCAATAAATTATTGCCGGATACGCCGCAAGAGCGCGCCCAGTTTCGACAATTGGCTTGGCGTATACAACATGATTGGTTGGTGCTCGGCAAACGGTTGCTCATGCATCCAGACAGTTTTAACAAAGCGCAAGCAGCCTTAGCGAAAAAGCAGCTAAGCGACTCCTTAATTACTTTATCGCCCTTGTTTGCTCATAAGCCCTACTTTATGGCAGATGAATTTGGCTGGTGCGATGTGCTTCTAGCACCGTTATTATGGCGATTAGGAGAGATGGGTATTGAGTTACCGCGTGCTATCAGCCGCCCTCTATTTGACTATCAAAAACGGGTCTTTGAGCGTGACAGCTTTCAAAAAAGTGTGCGTTAATTAGACAACCGCTGATGACTCCCCTAAAATAGACTCTGATATAGAATAGCAATATAGTGAATGATTTTTCTATAACCACGACTTTATCGCAAACGAGACAGTATTTAATAATAATGCATAAGGAAACCAACAGATGAGCGAAGAAACCACCTCTATTACCCCAACACGTCCCTATATGGTGCGCGCGCTATATCAATGGATAGAGGACAATGCGCTCACCCCATACTTGATGGTAGATGCTACCGCTGACAACGTCCAAGTGCCTAAAGAGCATGTCCAAGACGGACGTATCGTGCTTAACATTGCCAGCCGCGCGACCGGTAATATGAGCATGGGAAATGATTATATTCATTTTAGTGCGCGCTTTGGCGGAGTCTCGCAAGAGATATGGGTGCCACTTCAAGCCGTGATGGGCATTTATGCCAAAGAAAATTCGCAAGGGATGTTTTTTGACCCTAATGAATACGATGATTATGTCCCTGAAGAAGATGCAGCGACTACCTCTAAGAAAAGTACCGTTGCCCCGAAACCTAAGCGCGATAACAAAGCCGGTCTAAAAGTTTTAAAATAATCGCGTTAAAAAATCGACTTTGAAACAGCCAAAAGAGTTAGCCATAAAAAAGCCAGTCATATTCAATATGCTGGCTTTTTTTCTTGTCAGGCCACAATCCTAACAGGCTTAAAAACACTTCGTCTCTTGGCGTTTAGGTGCTTGAGTATTAGGTTCTTGGCAGTGTCACACCGCGCTGACCTTGGTATTTACCGCCGCGGTCTTTATAACTGGTCTCACAAACGTCATCGGCATCACTTTGAAAAAACAGCATTTGTGCCACGCCCTCGCCCGCATAAATACGCGCAGGCAAGTTGGTGGTATTACTAAACTCTAACGTCACATGCCCTTCCCACTCAGGCTCAAGTGGTGTGACGTTGACGATGATACCGCAGCGTGCATAAGTCGATTTACCAAGGCAAATCGTCAATACATCACGCGGAATACGAAAATACTCCATTGTACGCGCCAAAGCAAATGAGTTTGGCGGAATGATACACTCGTCACCGATGACGTCAATGAAGCTTTTTTCATCAAAGTTTTTTGGGTCTACAATCACTGAATGCACGTTAGTAAAGACTTTAAACTCAGGCGCACAGCGTACATCATAACCGTAGCTTGAGGTGCCATAACTGACCAAACGCTCTCCGGCATCATTAAAACGTACTTGACCTGGCTCGTACGGTTCAATCATGCCATGTTCTTCGGCCATTTTACGAATCCAGCGGTCAGACTTGATAGACATTGTTGTTCCTTAAAAAATTTTCAGTAGCCAATTTTTAATAGCCATTGTGATAATAGATTTTTGGTAGCGATGATTATACGGAATTGACGGCGTAATTTATAGAGCGGCAACGACTTTAAAATTGAGCCTGCTATTTATAAATGCATAATAGGCGCTTATCAGCTACCATTTAGCAAAATGATCTTCTGCTAAGCCCATTACCTTATCAAGCTTAATCACCTCATCTGCTAGCCGTATCTCACCACTATAAAAACCCAGCCATTGTTCAAAGATACTGGCGAGCACACCAAAGTTATCGGTCTTTTTATAAACAGCAATCGGCCTAAAGGTTAAATCAATATCAACCTTACTCCAACCAAGGTTCTGATGATAAATATGCCAAGTATGCTGTGTGGCTGCATCCAAATCTTGACGTATAAACATCACAGGCGGCAGATACACTATCTGTCCATCTAGCCAGCAGGCATTTTCACTAGCGCCGGTTTCATTGACGCCCATCGATAAGTTCAAGGTGAAATGACGGCCATCGGGCAAATAGCTATTAATACAAGTCCAAAACCAGTTGGTCGTATGACGCATATAGCCAAGCGTCCAATCTAAATTGGCAATAGTGGTGTCAGTAAAGTCGATTTTCTTGGCTTTAGCATCAGAAACAGTAGCATTAAATTTTGAATTATCTTTAATCAGTACATGTCCAGATATTGCTGTAAGTGGCTCTTTTTGGGTAAAGGTCCAACCGCGTCTACCGGTCGGTGTACAGATAGCTAGCGGCTGTGATTGTCTTGATAGGATTGCATTGAGTGCAAGGTTTTGGCTATCTAGCACAACGTCAATCTGCGAAGGCGTAAAATCCAATGTTATAGTCAGCTTATTATGAGTAAATGCCATTTGACCCTGATAACAATCGCCTTCTAATAGCGTCTGCCGAGTCAAAGGCTGCAAGGCTTCGCAAACTTCTAGCTCATTAGTTTCATCATTATAGAGATACACGAAGGCGCTGGTCGCAAGCTTAATCGTCGCCAGTGCTAGGCAAACTCGATAAGGCGGCTCGATGATTTGGATAAAACAAAATTGGTTGGCTTTGAGTGCTTTGCGCCAGTTTGGCAGCGCTTTTTGCGAGATAAGGTGACTATGATAGTCAAGATAGTTGATGCGCTTAACGTTCGCAAAAACGCCAAAGTTAGGTTGAGCGTTTTGAATAAGCTGGTCAATCTCAACTGCTTTCAAGTGATTAGTGATAGGTTGATGATTATTATTTTGCTTCATGGTTAAGGCATCCTAGCCAAAATTCATTACGAGACTACCTGTCCTTGGTAGTTGACTGTACTGCTAACTATTCTTCTTTTTGCTTGTCCTGAGGCAGCCCAAACGGCTTCACTAATAGCTTTAATCTCTATCATCGTCAAACCATCTATAAGCTCTTCTGTCACATTGACTACTGCAAAAGAACTTATTCCAAACGGATGCTTAGGAAATTTAAGCAATAAATCAGTAATTGCTTGTACTGCGGATAAAAAATCAGCAATCACCATGCGGCGATTGCTAAAAGCCGCATTAACCTGATGGCGTTTGCTACTGCCATCTTTATAGTAGCAAACAGCGCTTACTTGATTATTCGACAGCTCAATCACGTATATCGGCGGACGAAATAGCTTTAGGAGCCGATATTGCTTGGGGATAGTATCTAAATGACGTTGATAAATGGATAGACTCACAATACTTCCCTTTTGAAATTCAAAGTCATTTAGATTGTAAGACTTTATATGCTTAGGCTATTTTACTAACTTTAGAAGCCATTAAAAACTATTAGAAAATCCGCTTATCATCGACAGGTTTGGCAAATTTATTGATATTGGTTTCGATATTTTTCGCAATGCTTAGATAATACGGCGCAAATTCATCATCGGCCAACACGCTCGGCTCACCTTTATCCACTTGGGCGCGAATACCGCTAGCAAGTGGCAACTGACCCAATAGTGGCACATGGTATTGCTCAGCGATTTTTTCGCCGCCACCCGTACCAAAAATCGCTTCGGTATGGTTACAGTTGCTACAGGTATGCAGCGCCATATTTTCAACCACGCCAAGTACCGGAATATTGGTTTTATTAAACATCTCGATACCCTTTTGCGCATCAAGTAAGGCAATATACTGCGGCGTCGTCACAATCACCGCGCCCGTTACCGGAATGCGCTGCGCCAATGTCAGCTGAATATCGCCAGTACCAGGCGGCATATCGATGACTAAGTAATCGAGCTGCGGCCAATTGGTTTGGTTATATAGCTGCATCAAGGCACCAGTGGCTTTTGGTCCGCGCCACGCCACCGGTGTATTATCACCATCGAGCAAGCTACCAATCGATAGCATTGCCAGGCCATGTGCTTCAATAGGTACAAATTGCTCGTTTTCTAGCTCGGGTTTGACCTTGTCTACGCCCAGCATCGTCGGCATACTCGGCCCGTAAATATCAGCATCCAGTATACCAACACGATTGTCCAATTTCTGTAATGCTAAAGCGATATTAACGGTAGTGGTTGATTTGCCTACGCCGCCTTTACCCGAAGCGACAACGATAATATGACGGATACGCGGATGCGCCGTTAGGGACGCTTGCGTCGGAGCTGCCTTCGTAATCGGCGGCTCGGCCTGATTGCTGCTATTTGTATTTGCAGAAGGTTTGGCCTGCTTTTCCATCGCGTTGGTGGTTTTTGGCATGGCTTTTGGTAGGCTTGAGCCCGCGCCTTTTGCAGGCGTTGGCAGACGCACATTCATATGAATCACTCTGATGCCATGCGGATGCAGCAGATTGCCAAGCTCTTGTTGAATAGTCTCAGGGTCGCTATCTTGCGGCAGACGCAAATCCAAAGTCAGCTCATCGCCATCGCGCTCTAGACCTGTGACCATAGTCGCAAGACTGCTATTACCTAAATGGTAATTGAGCAACACCTGATCAACGGCGCTATCACGAGCCGCTTGTTGCTGCGGAGATTCGGATTTCGAAGATGCTCTTTTTTTTATAAAATTAAACATAGCTACCTCTACTACCTATATCGATGGTTAAATTTGGCAAAAATGATGAATCTTTTTAAACAATAACTGTTTGAAATTGTTTAAAAAAACTCTTCGCTAAAACCTTAGCCCATAAAACTTTTGCCAAATGTTTTTATATAGATACAGTGTAGCTCAATGGGCGCTATAAAAAAACCACACTGTCAGTAGGTATGAGGGTCAAAATTGGTGTTATTTTTTTATTTAAGCGCTCTTATGTAAATGACCGTTTATTAAACAAACTAACCAATTGGTAAAAACCTAGAAGCGATGAATAAATAAATCAGCACGCCCGACGCATCACTGATTGAAGTAATCAAAGGCGCACTGGCGGTCGCAGGGTCAAAACCGAGTTTATTGAGTATAAAAGGCAGACTCATACCAATGACACTACCAATCATAACCACGCCCAGCATACTTAGCGCCAGTACCAAAGAGACGGTCGCGTCACCGCGTACATAGCCGATAAGGGCAATGGCAACGGCCATTGTCGCCCCGAGTAGCAGTGCAACTAAGGCTTCGCGGCCAAGTAGCGAAAACCAATCACGCATCACCACATCACCCGTTGCTAACGCACGTACCATCAAAGTCGCTGATTGCGAGCCGGCGTTACCGCCACTATCAACCAGTAAAGGCAAGAAAAATACCAATACTAAGTTTGCCGCAATGACGTCTTCGAAGTTAGCAATACTTAGACCCGACAACAAGTTACCAAATACTAAAAACACCAGCCAAAAAACCCGCTTACGGTAGAGAACGGTAATACTGACGTCTTTTAAGCGCCCGACCATGGTTGAGACACCGCCTGACTTATGAAAGTCATCCGTCGCTTCATCACTTGCCACGTCCATCGCATCATCGTGGGTGACGATACCGACCAACGCCCCACTGGCATCAGTAATGGGTAGGGAAATTAAGTCATAACGGGCAACAGTTTTCGCAACGTCTTCTTGATCATCGTTGACATCAGAAGAAATGACCGAGCTGACCATGATGTCTTTAATCTGCTGTTCAGGCGATGATAAAATAAGCACTCTCAATGACACCACGCCCAATAGCTTACGCGCGTCATCAATCACATAAGCGTGATAAATAGTTTCGGCATCAGGCGCTTCTAAACGTAGCGCATCCAAGGCTTCGGCGACAGTCATCTCAGCCCCTAACGTCGCATAATCGGAGCTCATCAAGGCACCAGCCGTGCCTTCTTCATAAGCGGATAGACGGCGAATATCCTCACGCTTTGCCTGCGCTAAGGCAGGTAATAGCACGTCGCGTTGGTCTTGACTTAAGCGCTTATACAAATCAGTTCGTTCATCAGATGGCATCTCGCCGACTATCTTGGCTAAAATAGCGCGCGGAAAGACATAAGCGAGTGCCACTTGACTATCAGGATCCAAATAAGCAAATATCGTCGAGCGATTGGGCAAATGCGCAAGTAACTGCCAAGCGAGTTTGGGTTCAATTAACGCCAATAAATCGGCTATATCGATAGGACGCAGGTTTTGAATCTCTTCGATCGCTTGCTCATACTGCTGCTGCTCGATAGCACGGCTTATTTTTTCGGCATAGGTCAACGCCAAGTCTTTATTATTCATCGCTTTTACTCCGTGCAGCGCAAAATGGGGCAACAGACGCTCATAAAAAAGAGCCAATATTATTGGCTCAAATTAACATAAAATCAAATGCTAAAGGATTGGTGTTTTATTAGCAAGCGAATGATGCTTAAACCAAACAAACACCTCACAAAGTCGGATACTCATTCACCAATCGCTTTTGACGCACTCATTGCATAATGCTCACCGGCGTCTTTTGTTGTAGTTCCTCAAAACTCACTCCTTCTGCCAGCTCAACCAATTTTAGACCGTTGTCAGTGACGTCTAATACGGCAAGCTCGGTGATAATACGATCGACCACCCTTTTACCCGTTAGTGGCAGCTCACAGTCGGCAAGGATTTTTGGCTCGCCATGTTTATTGACCTGTTCCATCAGCACAATCACTCGCTGCACGCCAGCCACCAAATCCATCGCGCCGCCCATGCCTTTGACCATTTTTTTCGGAATCATCCAGTTAGCCAAATCGCCGTTTTCTGACACTTCCATCGCGCCCAATATCGCCAGATTGACATGACCGCCACGAATCATCGCAAACGACTCTGAGCTACTAAAATAGCTGGCACCCGGTTCGGTGGTGACGGTTTGCTTGCCCGCATTAATCAAATCCGCATCGACATTTTCTGCCGTTGGAAACTCACCGATACCGAGTAAACCGTTTTCAGACTGAAGCCAAACATCGACGCCTTCAGGGATATAGTTGGCTACTAAGGTCGGCAATCCGATTCCTAAATTAACATAATAGCCATCTTTTAACTCTTGCGCGGCGCGCTGTGCCATCTGCTCTCTTGTCCATGCCATAATAATTTCCTTATTGTTTACAAAGCCTATTGTTATTTTTTCATTAAAACCATTAAATAATCTTTCATTTAAGCGCTTGTAGTGGCTGCTTTGGTAGTAGTTTTTTCAATACGTTTTTCGGGCTTATCATTTAAGACAATACGCTGGACAAAAATACCCGGTAGATGGATCTCATCGGGGTTTAGCTGCCCTATCTCTACGATTTCTTCGACTTCCACAACTGTAACTTTACCCGCCATGGCACAGTCTGGATTAAAGTTACGCGCCGTTTTATTAAAAATTAAGTTACCCGCCTTATCTGCTTTTTGTGCTTTTATCAGTGCCACATCAGCACGCAGGGTATGCTCAAGCACATAGGTGCGTCCATCAAACTCGCGCGTCTCCTTGCCCTCAGCAACTTTGGTTCCCACACCCGTCGCCGTATAAAACGCTGGAATACCAGCACCGCCCGAACGCAGTTTTTCTGCTAACGTCCCTTGCGGTGTCAGCTCTACCTCTAGCTCGCCCGATAAGTATTGGCGCTCAAACTCTTTATTTTCACCTACGTACGATGAAATCATTTTTTTGATTTGACGCGTTTGCAGGAGCAAACCGAGACCAAAATCGTCAACACCAGCGTTATTACTGATACAGGTTAACTCCTTTACTCCGCTATCACGCAGCGCTTCAATCAGCGCCTCAGGAATACCGCACAGGCCAAACCCTCCAATCGCAAGCGTTTGACCGTCACTGACGACATCTTTTAACGCCTCTGCTGCGCTACTATATACTTTTGATTGACTCATGCTCATCTCCTTGCAAGTCTCATTATTTTTTATATAGGTAATGCTTCATCGTTTATATAAGACAATACATTACGTATCGATATAATCAATTATAATATCTCTGCTAACTTAGCATATTATTATCCTAGCGACCAGATAACAATCTTAAAATACTTATATGCTGAATCATCGAACAACTGCGTGGTTGCCTGCGTGTTTTAGCATCGATTTAATTACTAAGGTAATATCACAAAGTCGGCCGAATTACGGTATCATAGGCGCACTTTTTTAATTTTTCTCTTTTTTAGAGTTTTCATCAGTTTTAAACGTTTTCAGTGTTGGTAATTTAACATTGATAATACGGTGCTGACTCCTTATAAAGTGTTCAAGACATTTGATAACCAACCCGTTTATACAAAAATATAGGTGATAATAGTGCGTGAGATTTTAGTAACCAGTGCGCTGCCCTACGCCAATGGCTATATCCATTTGGGGCATCTTGTAGAATATATTCAGACTGACATTTGGGTACGTGCGATGAAAGCACAGGGCCATCAGGTCACTTATGTCTGCGCTGATGATGCTCATGGCACTGCGATTATGCTTAAAGCCGAAGCCAATGGTATCACCCCAGAAGAGCAAATCGCCGCGGTAAAGGCCTCACATGAAGCCGACTTTGCTAAGTTTTTAATTGACTTTGATAATTATCATTCAACGCATTCAGAAGAAAACAAGCATTTCTCTGAGCTTATTTATCGTCGCCTTAATAGCGCCGGACATATCAGTACAAAAGACGTTAAACAGCTTTTTGACCCTGAAAAGCAGCTGTTTTTAGCCGATCGTTTTGTTAAAGGCACTTGTCCTGAATGCAGCGCACCTGACCAATACGGTGATAACTGTGAAGTGTGCGGAACTACCTACGATGCGACCGACCTTATCAACCCGCACTCAACATTATCGAACGCTACGCCAGTGCTTAAAACTTCTAAGCATTACTTCTTTGACTTACCAGAGTTTGAGCAATTCTTAAAGGACTGGACGCGCAGCGAAAATCGCTTGCAAGTGTCGGTGGCCAATAAACTGCAAGAATGGTTTGACGCGGGCCTGACCAGTTGGGATATCTCGCGTGATGCGCCGTATTTTGGTTTCCAAATCCCAGATACACCAAGCGATGAGCCAGAAAAATACTTTTATGTCTGGTTAGATGCACCAGTCGGTTACATGGCAAGCTTTAAAAACCTATGTGATAAGCGCGAAGGTACAGAGCAAGCGCTTGATTTTGACCGTTATTGGATGCAAGAAAACGAGCACAAAACCGAGGTGTACCACTTCATCGGTAAAGACATCGTTTATTTCCATGCGCTATTTTGGCCAGCGATGCTTGCCGGTAGTGAGTTCCGAACGCCAACGGGCGTTTTTGCCCACGGCTTCTTGATGGTTAACGGCGAAAAAATGAGTAAGTCGCGCGGCACCTTTATTAAAGCCGAAACGTACGCTAAGCATTTGCATCCTGAATACTTGCGTTACTACTTTGCCAGTAAATTGTCTGACAAAGTCGAGGATATCAACCTCGATTTACAAGACTTTATGCAAAAGGTTAACTCTGACTTGGTGGGAAAAGTGGTCAATATCGCCAGTCGCAGCGCCGGTTTTATCGTGAAAAAATACGACGGTATGCTGTCGGATGTTTGCGTAGAGTCAGAATTACTAGAAGATATTACCAAAACTGGTGATGAGATTGCCGCCGCTTACGAAAATCGCGAATTCTCGCGGGCGATGCGCTTAATCATGCAGTGTGCCGATAAAGCCAATGAGTATATCGACGAGAAAAAACCATGGTCGCTTGCTAAGTTGGAAGGCACGGAGCAAGAAGTGCAAGACGTCTGCTCGGTGGCGATTAATATTTTCCGTCAATTGATGGTTTATTTAGCGCCTGTCTTACCTGAGCTGACGGCCAATGCTAAAAACTTCTTAAACATCGACGATTTAAGCTTTGCTAGCCGTAACGAGTGGTTACTTGGTCATAAAATCAATAAATTTAAACCTTTGATGCAGCGTATCGAAGAAAAAGACGTCGCCGCAATGGTTGAAGATTCAAAGGCTTCATTAGCACAAGCAGAAGACACTACTACTAACAGCGATAATAATTCAGATAATAAAACAGCGGCAGTAAACACTCAGTCAGCAGAAAATATTGATACTGATACCAATGCTGAACAAGCTGACTATATCGGCATTGAAGACTTTGCCAAAGTTGAGATGAAAGTGGCGCGCGTTTTAGCCTGTAATTATGTTGAAGGCGCGGACAAGCTTTTACAATTTACCTTGGACGTTGGCGAAGACAAACCACGTAATGTCTTTAGTGGTATTCGTAAGTTTTATGAGCCTGAGCAATTACTCGATAAAAAAGTGATTTGCGTCACCAATCTTGCCCCGCGTAAGATGAAATTTGGCATCTCAGAAGGCATGGTGCTCTCCACGGGTAATCCAAAAACCCAGCTAACGGTAGTGACTCTACCCGACAACTGTGTCGTTGGTGATGTACTGGCTTAAATGATGTTGTATTTATATAGTTAAAATATTTTAAAAACGCTACGGTACTGCTTGTATAGCTTTCTTGCACCTCTGTCTGCGTAGGCACAGCAAGTAAGAAAAAACCATACAAGCAGTGTGTGGTGTATCGATATTACTTTTCATTGACTATAGAATAAAAAGATGCTTTCGTGGCATCTTTTTTATTGCCTCAAACTCATCATTGATTAAATATAAAAAGCATAATTCTAAAATTATTTATCGACAAAAATCTACTCTCATTAATTTTTGTAAAATCAATGACAAATGCGTTTTATTTTCTTATTGCCATAAGTTACATTACTGTCATAATATGGACGTAATCATCAAGGGATTGATTACCTTTATGTTCGCCCGTTATCTCAGCATGCACATAACATTGACTCGGGTAACCTGCAATTTTTAACCTATGAGCCAAAATAAAATGACCTTTGCCACTACTTTACGCCTTAGCCTGTGCGGCGCTGCTATTAGCGCGGCGCTTGGTTTAACCGCTTGCTCTAATAATGCGACCGACCCTGCCGTCAACGCTGATGATAGCGCAACTAACGATAAGCCTGCCAAAACCTTGGCCATCACGCAAATTGTCGAGCATCCTTCCTTAGATGAGATGCGCCGCGGCATTATTGATGAGCTGTCTGAAAATGGCTACGTAGAAGGGCAAAACCTAACCGTTAATTTTCAAAGTGCGCAAGGAAATACCGCAACGGCTGGGCAAATTGCCAAACAGTTCGCCGGTGACAATCCAGATGCCATCGTTGCCATCTCAACACCTTCTGCGCAATCGGTAGTTGCTTCGACTAAAACCGTTCCCGTTATTTATACTGCCATCTCAGACCCTGTGGCAGCCAAGCTGATTGACGAAAATGACATGCCTATCCAAACCAACGTGACCGGTCTGTCGAGCGAATTACCTATTGAACCACAGTTAGACAATATTCAAAAAATTGTCCCCACTGTAAAAACCATTGGTTATGTTTATAGCCCAGGCGAAGCCAACTCTGTCGTGGTTCTTAAACAACTTGAAAAAGCAGCACCGGCACGTGGGCTTAAGATATTAGGTGTCACTGCCAATCGCCCAACTGATGTTGCGATGGCGACCCGTAGTCTGGCAGGCAAGGTAGAGGTTATTTATACCTCATTGGATAACAATGTAGTTTCGGCTTTTGAGGCTATGGCAAATGCGGCTAATGAGCTTGATATTCCCGTTATTGCCTCAGATGAATTTAGTGTCAGACGCGGTGCGACGGCGGCGCTTGGTGTCAATGATTATGACTTTGGCCGTACCACGGGTAAAATGGTGTATCGGGTATTAAACGGTGAAGCGACCAAAGATATCGCACCGCAAGTGATGAATACCTTAACGCTATACGTCAGCCCAAAACACGCCGCGGAACAAGGTACTAGCCTATCGGCAGACTTACTTAAAAACGCCATCAATGTCGACAAAGAAGCACAAAAGGCCAGTAAATAGTGACTAATAAAATAAATAGTTGCGACTCAATAGTAAAGAATAAACGGACAATACTTAACAAACCGCTATACAACGGATTATACCATCAGCTAGGATAATGGCTGGCAGCGCTACCCCTTTTTTTATCTTTTATATAATGTACGGACACATTATTATTTTCAGGAGTCAGACCCATGTTGTATCAAAATCGTTTTGCCAAAGCTTTATTATGGGGCGGTGTTTGCACCGCTATCTTGACCGGCTGTAATCAGCCCGCACAAGATGCCAACCCCACTGACGGCGATAGCAAAGCTGCCATGAAAACGGTCGCTATTACCGCCATCGTTGAACATCCAGCACTCGATGACGTGCGTAAAGGCGTTATCGACGAGTTAAATGACGCCGGCTTTAAAGAAGGCGAAAATTTAACCATCAATTTCCAAAGCGCCCAAGGTAATACCGCCACTGCCGGTCAGATTGCCAAGCAATTCGTCGCTGATGCACCAGATGTTATCGTAGCGATTGCCACGCCGTCGGCTCAGTCTGTTGCTGCCGCTACCAGCAGTATTCCCATGGTTTTCTCAGCGGTCACCGACCCTGTTGCAGCCAAACTAGTGCCTAAACTTGATGGTTCTGGCACCAACGTTACCGGCGCATCCGATGCGCTTCCTTATGCGCCGCAAATCGATTTGATGCGCCAAATTATCCCAAGCCTAAAAAACGTCGGCTATGTCTATAGCCCAGGTGAGGTGAACTCAACCATCGTTTTGAAAGCACTAAAAGATAATTTAGCCCCGCTTGGTATTAACGTTCACGAAGCGCCTGCGCAGCGTAGTAACGATATTGCGATGGCCGCTCGTAGCCTTGAAGGTAAGGTCGATATGATTTATACCTCAACGGATAATAACGTCGTTTCCGCTTATGAGTCACTGTACCAAATCGCTAAAGAAAGTAAAATCCCACTCATCGCCTCTGATACCCGTTCTGTTGAGCGCGGCGCGGTTGCAGCCTTAGGGGTAAACTATTACGATTTGGGCCGCGAGACTGGTAAAATTGTTACGCGTATCTTAAACGGTGAAAAAGCAGGCGAAATCCCTGTTTATACGCCGCAATCGCTTGATTTACATGTCAGTCCAAAGAATGCGCAAGCCGAAGGCATCACGCTACCACAAGCCGTTATCGATAAAGCAAAAGTAGTGTTAGAATAACTGCCGCTTTTAACTCTAATTCTTAGACGATATTTTTTATCAATTATCGTCTAGGTTAATCGGATATAGCTATTTTGATATAGCTATATAGGTAGCGCAGACAAACCCAGCTATCAGTCAGTAGGCTGGGCTTGTTTTTTCAAGGCTGTAAATAAGCAGGACTTAGGATTATTAATAGTAATTATAAGTCCTGCTTGACCCTAACTGCAGATACCCCTATCTGTTAAATTCACCGCTTAGTCGTTTAATGAAAATTGGCTGATTGATAGCGTGATATGTCGCCTATCTCAATTATCACGCCACAATTTATTAAACGCTGGGTTATGACTTACTGATCTCTTATGTCTTTAATTGCTTTTTTTGGTGCGCTTGAAAGTGGTCTGATTTATGGCCTAGTGGCGCTCGGCGTCCTTATCTCATTTCGTACCCTCGACTTTCCGGATTTGACCGCTGACGGTAGTTTTCCGTTGGGCGGCGCTGTCGCGGGTATTTCTATCATCGCTGGTGTGAATCCTTGGCTGGCTTGTGCCTTTGGTATGCTAGCGGGGTCAGTTGCGGGTATTGTCACCGCATGGTTACACGTTAAACTTGGCATTTTACAGCTGCTTGCCAGTATCCTTGTGATGGTCGCTTTATACTCTGTCAATCTACGGATTATGGGCGCGCCAAACTTACCATTATTAGGTGAAACGACAGTATTTAGCACCTTGGTCAGTGATGGCAATGGTTACTGGATGCGCTGCCTGATTATTGGTGTCGTTGTGTTGATTGCTATGTTGTTTTTAGACTGGTTTTATAGCACTGAGACGGGTCTGTCGATGCGGGCAACTGGCTCAAACCTACGTATGGCACAAGCGCAAGGTATCAATACCTCATGGATGACCATCATTGGTATGGCGATTTCTAACGGTTTGATTGCGTTAGCGGGTGCGCTATTTGTGCAGACGCAAGGTGGCGCTGATATCTCCATCGGTATCGGTACGATTGTCATTGGTTTGGCAGCGGTCATCATCGGTGAGACCATCATTCCAGCCAAGCGCATTTGGCTGATTACCTTTGCGGTGGTCGTTGGTGCGGTGCTTTATAAGCTCTTTATTCAGGTGGCTCTATCAAGCAGCACATTACGTAGTATTGGATTTGGTCCACAAGATTTAAACTTGATTACAGCGCTACTCGTGGTATTGGCCTTGGTCTTACCAAAAGCTAAAAATAAATTTTTAAGTCGTAAAGTTCGGGCTTAATGTCAATGTGCAACCATAAGGAATAATTATTATGATGCAAGCTACAGATTTGCGGTTGACCTTTAATCCTGGAACGCCCATTGAAAACCCTGCCCTACGCGGTATCAATTTAAATATCGCCGATGGTGAATTTGTCACCGTCATCGGTACCAATGGCGCAGGCAAATCCACCTTTTTAAATGCTGTCAGTGGTACCACGCGCGTCGATAGCGGTTCAATCTTGTTAAATGGTATTGACGTCACCAAAAAAACCGCGCACCAACGCGCTCATTGGGTTGCTCGCGTTTTCCAAGACCCGATGGCGGGAACTTGTGAGGCGCTAACCATCGAAGAAAACATGGCGCTTGCCTATAAGCGCGGCGGCAAACGTGGTTTGAAATTTGCGCTAAACCAAAATAATCGTGACTTATTTCGCGAGAAATTATCAGCATTAAAGTTGGGTCTAGAAAATCGTTTAACCGACCGTATGGGCCTGTTATCTGGCGGTCAGCGCCAAGCGGTTAGCCTGCTAATGGCATCATTGCAGCCGTCTAAGATTCTACTGCTTGATGAGCATACGGCGGCCCTTGACCCTAAAACGGCGGCGTTTGTTTTAGAGTTGACTGATAAAATCGTCACCGATAATCAGCTAACAACAATGATGGTCACCCACTCAATGCAGCAGGCTTTAGCTCATGGCACGCGTACTGTGATGCTTCATCAAGGTCAGGTGGTATTAGATGTATCTGGTGATATCCGTAAAGGCATGAACGTGCATGATTTACTGGATATGTTTGAGCAAACCCGCGGTGAAAAGGTCGAAGATGACAGTTTGATATTAAGCTAACTCATTTTGCAAAATATTTTGAATTTAAAATAAAACGCCTTCTCATTAGGCGTTTTTTTATGGCTGTTTTAGTTTTTAAGAATCAAGCATGACCAATTTTTGAATCAATTCACTGACATGCTGCGCTTGCATTTTTTTCATCACCTGTGAGCGATGCACCTCTACCGTACGTACCGATATGTCTAAATGGTCGGCGATATTTTTATTCAGATTGCCTTGCATCAGCTCATTGGCCACTTGTTTTTCTTTTTCAGTCAGCTGCGCATAGAGCTTTTTGATACTATAAAGCTGAGCACGTTTGATTGTTAAGGCTTGCGCACACGCAAGCGCTTCTTGTAAACGGTGACTATTAATCGGTTTCTCTAAATAATCAGCCGCGCCTAGTTTGAGCATGTTAACCGCATCAGCAATCTCACCCTTGCCAGTTAATGCAATAAGCGCTATTGGACTGTCATATTCATTGAGACGCGATTGCAGTGCCTGACCGCTCATTGCTGGCATCATCAAATCACTAACTACCACTGCTGGGCGATAGATATCAACTTGCTGTAAAAACATCAGCGCACTTGACCATACTTGGGTCGGTAATCCTAAACTACTAATCAAAAAATCACATGATATACGCACGCTTTCTTCATCGTCAATGATATGAATCAGTAGAGGTTCGCTAACGATAGCAGCTGAACCATTACCAGCTGTTTGAGACTCTAAGTGTTTTAAGTGTTTATTGAGATGATGCTGAGCATTCATACGCAACCTTATGATTAAGTTAATTTGTAAAATTTATAAATGCTTGGTTGTTGATAACCCTCTCTTGCTCACTTTCGCTTTTGCTTACTGTCTCTGTTGATTATCTTATCTCTCAACATCATCTGCCAAATGTAACGGCAGATAAAAAGCCACTTGCGCTCCTACCCTGTTTGCTAATGGATAAGTGTTTTCAGTTTTCATCAAGCGCACTTTACCATTTAATGACCGCTTTAAGCGCTGCTGATAACCGTCTAACGCTTGTATAGTATTAAGCTCCTGCTGCACTTCGATATTGCTAAGCTGCATCATACCGCCAAGTGACTTGCACAAACGCTGACATATCATCAGACCTAAGACTAAACCATTTTCTTTGGTTGATTTGGTGGCGTAATAATTGGTTAGATGCTGTCGTGATTGTCGGTCGACTAGCTGCTTATTACCAGCTAACGGTTTATGGTTAAGCAACTGCGCCTCATCAAAACCGCCTGCATCATCAGTTACATGCAGTACTAGATAGGATTTGCCATTATAATCTTCTGCCTGACAACGTAACATTATCTGCGTTGCCCCTTGCTGCTCGGCATTGAGCATACTATTGATGAGTAATTGATCCAGCAACAATCTTGGTAGTTGTAAATACTGGTAGTCACTTACAAACCAAAAAGTAATGCCTAAGCTTTTATCGCTTAATAATAATATACACTGCTCGTAAGTTGCCGCAATATCGGCACTAATCTCATTGAACTCATTGGCCTGTGACTGCCCTGCCCAATGTCTGATATTTTTAATCACCGCGGCAGCACGCTCTGTCTCATTGACTATTTGTTGTAAAGCCTTTTCTATGCTTTCCTTTTCTAGTGTTTGTTTTTTATCCAATTGATTATACTGATTGCGTATTAATAGCCCTTGAGCATAATTTTGAATGGTCGCCAGGGGCTGATTGATTTCATGGGCGATTGACCCACTCATCAAATAATGCCGACTCAGAAGAATATTTGAGCGGTGCGGTTATCGATGGTTGGCGCGCCAAAAGCATTCGCGGTGAACATCGCGGTTTGGCTACGTGGACTGTCGCAGAATTGAATGACTTCTTTAAAACCGGTCGTACTGACACCACAGCTGCTTTTGGCGCCATGGCCGAAGTGGTCGAGCACAGCACGCAATATATGACAGACTATGATATCAACGCCATGTCATCTTATCTAAAAACACTGTCTCCTGCGCCAAATAAAGAAAAAACCTTGCCGGCGAAAAAAGACATGACCACGCAAAAACTGCTTGATGGCAACTATGATTCGCGCGGCTCGATTCTATACGCCGAGTATTGCCAAGTTTGTCACCGTGCCGACGGTAAAGGCGTGGCGCGTATTTTTCCAGCCCTTGATGGCAATAGCGCGGTATATGCAAAAAATGCCGACTCGGTACTCCAAATCACTTTGAGCGGTGGCCGCATGCCCGAAACCCCGCACGACCGCATGGCCTTTAACATGCCTGAATTTATCAACCTGAGTGATGCCGATGTGGCAGAAGTGGTCAACTATGTACGTAATAGCTGGACCAACCAAGCGCCTGAAATTGACGTCGATGATGTGGTAAAAATGCGCGCTTTTCTGGCCAAAAAACCAAAAACCAGTACCGATATCGCCCCAGACCTAAGTATTGATGCGCAAACAAAAGGAGCAAAATAATGAAAAACTCTCCACAAAACCTGCCTGCTGTTGCTAGCGTAATCTCTCAAAAAATAAAAATGGGCAAACTAACCACCGCTGTTCTGTCTGCCTCAGTGGTTAGTATTGCCGCTATCAGTAGTGGCTGCTCACAGCCCGAGCCTGCCGAGCAAAACGCGCCTAAATATGGCTTGGTCACCGCGGATGTTGCCAATGAAGACATCGGTACTTATGTGCTGCCGCAAGATACTTCTATCCGAGATGAGCTAAATGCTGATGAAATCTTTTATGGTAAGCGCTTATTAAACGAAACCAAGCGCTTATTGCCTGAGCACGTCGGCACGCAAATAAACTGTAATAGCTGTCATATCTCGCAAGGTAAAATCCCCATGCCAATGGGCATTCAAACCAAAGGTCTATGGGGTCATGGCAACGTGCTCAGTGATCAAGATGCCATCGATGTCGCTGAATTTTTTACCCATCAACCGCGTCCTGACTTTGCTGGTAAAGTAAATGACTGGCCTAATGGCAAAAAACCCAAAGACGCGCGTTATTAAATGCGCTAACCTGACAACATATCAGTCATGGTGATTTATAAAATAAAAAAAACCTCAAACGCATGAATTGCTTTGAGGTTTTTTGTTATCTATGGTTAATCCGACTAAAAAATTTTGGTCAGCCATTATATAGTAGTGCTTAAGGCAATGACTTTTATTACAGTCATACTTACTTATCGCCATTCGCTTATGAGGTCTATCATGCGTAAAATTCCTATTTACTCTCACCCTGCAGCTGGTTGGCCAGCTTTGGTTGCTTCTACCCGTAAGCTAATGGATTACAAGGCTTTTTTGCGTGGTAGCATAAGTATTTGGCATAGTAATCAGCCCAACGGCGGCTTTGACTGTCCGGGCTGTGCATGGCCGGATCATAAGACCCATAAAAGCCTTGATGTCTGTGAAACGGGCATTAAGGTCATTGCCAGTGAAACGATGAGTAGGCGCGCCGATGCCGCATTTTTTGCCAAACATAGTGTCAAAGAATTACAAGGTTGGTCAGGCTACGAGCTTGAGCACAGCGGGCGCTTATCAGAGCCGTTATATTATGATGCAGAGCAAGACCGCTATGTGGCGATTTCTTGGCAGGCAGCGTATGAGCGTATTGCTGATACGTTAAAAAACCTCGATTCGCCAGATGAAGCGTTATTTTATACCTCAGGACGCGTCACTAACGAGCCTGCTTTTATGTATCAATTGTTTGTACGCTGTTTTGGCACCAATAATTTGCCAGATTGCTCAAATATGTGTCACGAGCCAACATCAGTGATGCTTGGCAAACAGTTGGGCGTCGGTAAAGCCACGGTGGTTTTGGAAGATTTTGAGCAAGCAAAGCTGATTATGCTGTTTGGGCAAAATCCTGCTACCAACCACCCGCGTATGCTTGAGCTGCTGGCACACGCTCATAAGCAAGGCTGCAAAATTATCTCTATCAATCCGATGCGTGAACAAGGTTTAAGCAAGTTTAGAAATCCGCAAAAACCAACCCATATGGCCGCAGGACAAAGTGATGAAATGGTTGATGAAGTCATTCAAATTCAAATCGGTGGCGATACCGCTTTATTGACGGGCTTGGCCAAATGGCTGACCAAAAACGGCAAAATTGATAATGATTTTATTGAGCAGCACACATCAGGCTATGAAGCACTCGATACTTGGTTACGCCAGCAGTCTTGGGCAGAGGTAGAGCGTGGCTGCGGTATTAGTAAAGCAGACATTATCAAACTTGCCAAACTTGTTGCTGATAGCCCCGCAACCATTTGCACCTGGGGCATGGGTATTACCCAACATGTCCAAGGCGAAGATAACGTCGCCATGATTACCAATTTGCTGCTACTCATGGGTATGATTGGGGTCGATGGCGCAGGCGCTTCACCGGTGCGCGGTCACTCCAATGTACAGGGCGATCGCACCATGGGTATCCATGAGCGCCCTAAACAGAGCTTACTTGATAGCCTTGAGCGCGTTTTTAAGCGCCCTATGCCGCAAGAAGATGGGCTTGATGTCATCGCTGGGGCAAAAGCATTGATGCAAGGTAAGCTCAAAGCCTTTATCAGTATGGGCGGTAATTATGCCGTTGCCGCACCCGATAAAAGTGCGATTCAAACAGCCTTAACCACTACCGAGCTTAATGTTTTTATTGGCACCAAACTTAATGAAACCATGCTCTATCCAGGTAAAAACAACCTTATCTTACCTTGTATCAGTCGTACCGAACGCTTAGTAACGGCGAAAGGCGAGCAGTTCGCGACGATTGAAGACTCTATGTGCCAAATTGTTCCTACGCGCGGTCGCATTGAGCCGATTAGTGATGATTTAAAATCTGAAGCGCAAATTGTGGCCGATATGGCAACTCACGTGCTTGACGCTGATTCGTCTATTCCATGGCAAACAATGAGCAGCGACTTTGATATCATCCGTAATTATATCGCTCAAGCTATTGAAGGCTTTGAGAATTTTAACGATCGTATTCGTGAAAACGAGCGCGGTTTTCATTTATACCACCCTGCCCGTCATCGCGTTTGGAATACCAATAGCGGCAAAGCGCAGTTTGAAGTCCCACAATATCCCATTACTTATGTCGCAGCACAGATGGCAGAAACCACATCGAGCTATCATAGCCATGCTAAAAATAACAATGCTAAAAGTGACCATAGCAAAAATAATGAACCCGCGATTCATCCAAGCAATAGCGATCACAATCCAACCCAAAGCGCTGAGCAAAAAGTATGGCAGCTAACCAGTGTCCGCAGTCATGATCAATTTAACACCATGATTTTTGGTCATCAAGACCGCTATCGCCAGACCAACCGCCGCGACGTGTTATTTATGCATCCCGATGAAATCAAGCGTTTAGGTTGGCAAAAAGGCGATAGTGTTATGGTATCGCGTCAAGACAGTCAAGATGAACAGCGCACCTTAGGTCCATTAATACTGACTGAGATGGATATCGCTGCCAATGCGGTGGCGACTTATTATCCTGAATGTAACGACCTTATCGACTTAGACACTCACGCGCCAGACTCAAGGACGCCTTCTTATAAATCCGTTACCGTTGTTTTGCAGCGCGTTACTGAAAACACACTAGCTGCCAGCGCTTAACAAAGATAGTTTGATAAAGGAAATGGTTAAAATATGATGGTCAGTAAACATAACGTAGTTGCAGTAGAACCTTGGTTAAATGGCTCAGCGGCCGATTTAGAAACCAATGCTGTTCATGCTGCTGCGCCAATAATGGATATGCAGACCGTGCCTTTATCGCGCCTACATTTAACGCAAAAACATGCTTATTTATCTACAGCAAATGTCTCTTCTAAAAATGCAGAAATAGAGGTTGATAACAAATCAGCGCTGCTGGCAGTAGAGGCAGCGGTTGCGATTGTCATTAATGGTATCCACTATGCGATATTAATGGCAAGCCCCTATCAGCTTGAGTACCTTGCCATTGGCTTTTTATATAGCGAAGGATTGATTCATCATAGTCATGAATTATTAGATTGGGAGGTAACGCAACTGACCGATATTGCCAGTTATAGAAGGCTCACCAGTGATTTAACGGATGACTTGCTTGACGAAAAGACGGCATTTGAGCAATTTTCAGCGCAGTTGCAAGACTATGATGTATATGTAGTAGAGCTGGTACTAAATCAGCGCTGTCATCAGCGTATTCAAGCGCAGAAGCGACAGCTAGCAGGACGTACAGGCTGCGGTATGTGCGGTATCACCGGGCTTTCGCAAGCGCTTCCCGATTTAAGTCATTATTTATCATCCGGCTTGCAACAAAAACAGTCAGAATCCTCCGTGCCCAGCCTTAATTATTTACTACACATGCATCAGCAAATTGGCGCCGCCCAGCATACCCATCAACTCACGGGTGCGGTACATGCTGCCGCTACCATGCAAGACAAGGATTTGTATTTATTTGAAGACGTCGGGCGTCATAACGCACTTGATAAACTCATCGGTTGGCAATTGCGCAACAAGACCGAGCTGACATGCGTGGTGATGACCTCGCGATTGTCTATTGAGCTGGTACAAAAATCCATTCGTAGCCGCATTCCTTGGCTCGTTGGTATGTCGGCACCGACCAGTACTGCGGTACGCGTCGCTGAACGCTATGGTTTGGGACTGGCAGGGTTTTTACGCGATGACCGCGTTACTTATTATACTAATTATGAGGACGCTTAAACCGACAAACTAGCGGCGACTCTTTTTTTATAACCATTTAACTCTATCACTAAACCGCTAAGCAATAACTATTTTCTACTTATTTTTACTTCAACTTAACTCTCCCTGTAAGTTCCTAAAAGAGCCCTAGCCTTTATCGTTATCCTTTCCTTGATACAAGAAAATTTGTTTAAACTTCATAGTTTCTCCTAACCTCTTCTGCTTATTATAACCATTTTAATGACGACCTATTAGTCTATCTTAATGCTGGCTGACTAAAAAGTCTGCGGTAAAATTTGAGATAGCAGACAGAATAGGTTACTCTTACCGCACAAACATGTTACGAGAATTTAACATCGCTGTAGTTTTATTTATCAATGACGAGTAAATACTGGCAACAACTGCCATAAAAATTTACTTATTATCACGACAACGGATGTTCGCTCATAAGCAATAAAAGGATAAAACTCCATCCTAACTATTACTTAACGCAGCTACTATACATAGCTTATCTAGCACCGCCCAAGCAGTTTAGGCTCAGTGCTTATCCGTATTTTTGCTAGAGATGCTTAATCAATATGCGTCTTTTAGTGTCTCGTTACTATCGAGTAGGCATCACTTGACAGCGTAATGGTCAATCCATTAACAGACGCCTATTGAGAGTTGCCGCCGTTATTTCTAAGACAAATTTTTAGTCTATATTTTTTGTCAAATACTTGTCTAACGGACTGTGTTAAATAAAAAAGCGGCATCACATTTAACGTGAGCGTTTGGCTTGCCTCATTGCGTGCTTGTGCGCTGTATACAATCAGCGAATAGAACCAATGCGTCCTATTACATTCCTAACAGTTTGTGGCATGACTTTTATTGCAAACCTTTATTCTTCAAACAATTGCGAGGTATGAATTTGAAAACTGAGTCATTGTTCCAATTTTCATCAATCACCATCATTTTACTTTTATTAGGGTTTTATGGCGGCACTTATCTGTTGTCTTTATTGATTAAAAAAGATAAGGAAACCACTTCTGGATTTATGGTCGCCGGTCATGGTGTCGGTTTCGGCATGGGCGCGGCGAGTATGACTGCAACTTGGATTTGGGCAGCCTCGTTTTATGCGGCTGCAACCTCCGGTTATAAATACGGCGTTTCAGGACCGCTACATTATGGTTTTTGGGGCGCTTTGATGATTTTATTCATCTACCCTTTTGGCATGCGCTTTCGTGAGCTTGCACCCGATGGTCATACCTTAGGTGAGCTTATCCACGCCCGCCATGGCTCATCAAGCCAATTAATTTTAGCCATATCTAACCTTATGGGCAGCTTAATTAGCTTGATGGTTAACTTCACTGCTGCTGGTGCCTTGGTATCGGTATTATCGCCATTATCGTTTCAGACGGGGGTCATGATTGCAGGTATCGGGGTGCTAAGCTACACCCTAACCTCAGGGTTTCGTGCTTCCGTATTTACCGATTTTGCTCAGTTGGTGGCTTTGATGGCGATTGGAGTCATCATCATCCCTGCCGTGCTATTTGCGATGGGTGGGCCTTCGGTCATGGTCAGTGGCTTATCAAACTTAACCTTAGAGCAGCAAAACCTGTTTTCTTCTGAAGCCTTTTTTCAGCAAGGGGCGCCTTATTTTGTCGCGGTATTGGCTTATGCTATCGGCAACCAAACCATTACCCAGCGATTATTTGCTATTGATAAAAGCAAAATCAAAGCCACGTTTGTCACTGCAACGGTCGGCTACGCGGGCATCGTCATTGGTCTCGGTATGATTGGTTTGATGGCTTTGACCATTGGTATTGAACCGCTTGATGGCAATATGAATAACTTAATCCCGCAAATGGTTAGTACTTATTTGCATCCGGTATTTATTGCTTTGTTCTTTATTTTGGTCATTGGCTCATTATCCTCAACCGCTGACTCAGATTTATCGGCGCTATCAACGATTATGATGGCGGACGTTTATGGCAAAAATATCGCCAAAGGACGCGTAAAACCAAAAACCATGATGCTGGTTGGACGTAGCACGATGATTATCGCCACCGCTGCTGGATTGATTTTCGCCAGCTTTAAGCTTGATATATTGGTCATGCTGGTCTTCGTTGGTGCATTGTGGGGCACTATTGTATTCCCTGTGATTGCCAGTGTATTCTGGAATCGCGTCACCAATGTGGCCTTTACCTCCGCCGTTATCGTCGGGCTTCTACTTTTCTGCGTCGCACGCTTTGAGCTGATTCCCATTGAAGGCTTCACTGCTCTATTCTTTGAAATTTTGGCCAGTGTTGGTGCTGCTGTCGTCATTGGACTCATGGTCTTTGGCTTTTTAGGACGCAAAATCGGTATGGGCGCCGCTGCTATTACTCTAGTACTGATGCTCATTTTTGCCACCGGATTTTTACGCCAATATATGGTCTTGCTGGCTTCCTTGACCGCTTACGGTGCCAGTACCATCGTCTGCGTGATTGTCAGCCTTATGGGTGACGAGCATTTTGATTTTGACCTCATTAAACAGCGGGTGGGCAACTACGATAAACAGCCGCAAGCACAAGCATTACCAAAAACCTAAGCAAAATCTCATTAGTCATTGATGGTTGGCTAATAATTGGCTAGCCATTGTTACTAAAATCTAGTAAGCAAAAATTTATATAAACACAATAAGGAGACATCATGGATAACGTCTTTATCTATGGATTTTATATCCTCGTCTGGCCGGCGATTACCCTTGGGGTGCTGACATTAATCTGCACCGCAACGTACCGCGATTTCAAAAAAGCAAAACGTAATAATCAAGATATTGTCTAGCAAGCGCTAAACTAGAATAATTATTTTTAACAAGTCATCACTGAATTTAGGTTTGGCGATGACTTCATTTGCACCACTTTTACTATCCTTTTACCTTATTAAGGCTTAAATAATGCCTCACTTATGGTTAAGTAGCGGCAACTTAGCAAATAAGCGCTGTTTCGTTAAAAAATAACTTGTAATTTAAATTATTTTTGCTAATATAGGCATCCTTGATTGGCTGGGTGGCAGAGTGGTCATGCAGCGGACTGCAACTCCGTGTACGCCGGTTCGATTCCGACCTCAGCCTCCAATTATTTAGCTATAAATATATAAGTTTTACGTTAATTTTAGCTTGCTTTATTAATGGAAATGCTTATAATAGCGACCACTATCTAACAAGTAGAAAGCTTACTTTTGGATAATACAAGTTTTGCCCGGGTGGTGAAATTGGTAGACACAAGGGATTTAAAATCCCTCGCTCTAACGAGCGTGCCGGTTCAAGTCCGGCTCCGGGTACCATTATAGAAGTACGAAAAACCGCAAACCAACTATGGTCTGCGGTTTTTTTGTGTCTGTTATTTTTTAAGCAGCCTTCTTAGAATGACGCTCCTCCCCTCCCTATACGTTAAGTCAGAAAACCTCTTTCTCCATGCGACGCTCAATGTCGGACACTGATACAATGGCGATAGACTAAAGCGTGTCAGTAAACTAATATAGTGCGCAAGATGTATTGAACCAATAACACGATAACTATCAGTTCCTACAACTATCAATCCTTCAACTATAAACCATAGACTCATTTAAGGAAACATCCTGACATGGCTGCAACTCCTATCTCCCCTATTAGTCAAGCTGAGATCAACAAAGCGGTTTGGAACGCTTGTGACACCTTTCGCGGTGTAATCAGCGCCGATACTTACAAAGACTTTATCTTAACCATGCTGTTTTTGAAGTATTTGTCTGATGTGTACCGTGATGAATACAACACCTTGATGGATGAGTATGGCGATGCGGATTTGGTCAAAGAGCTGATGAACAATCAGCGCTTTGTGTTGCCTGATGGTGCCAGTTTTTGGGATTTGTACGAGCAGCGTCATCAGCCCGGCAATGGTCAGCGTATTGACCAGGCACTACACGCCATTGAAGAAGCCAACGGTAATAAGCTGAAAAACGTGTTCCAAGACATCAGCTTTAACACCGACCGCTTGGGCAATGAGAAGAAGAAAAACGAGCTACTGCGGCATTTGCTTGAAGACTACGGCAAAGAGGTGATGAACCTTAGCCCGTCACGGGTCGGTAGCTTGGATGTGATTGGTAATGCCTATGAGTATCTGATCAAGCACTTCGCGGCAGATGCGGGCGCTAGTGCTGGCGAGTTCTATACCCCGCCTGAGGTGTCGAGCCTGCTTGCGACTATTCTAAACCCTGTCGCGGGCGATGCAATATGCGACCCTGCTTGCGGATCTGGCTCTTTGCTCATCAAATGTGGGGCAATGGCGCGCAAAAACTCAGGCAGCAAAAACTATGAGCTGTTTGGGCAAGAAGCGATTGGCTCGACGTGGGCATTGGCAAAAATGAATATGTTTTTGCATGGTGAGGACAACCACCGTATCGAATGGGGCGACACCCTGCGTCATCCGCTGCTGCTTGATGATAAAGGCTCGCTACTGCGCTTCGATGTGGTGACCGCCAACCCGCCATTTTCGCTAAGTAAATGGGGTTATGAAGATGCCGCTGATGATGAGCATGGTCGCTTTCATCGTGGTCTGCCGCCGAAGACCAAGGGCGACTATGCGTTTATCACTCATATGATTGAAACCCTAAAGAACGACACCGGTCGTATGGGCGTGGTGGTGCCGCATGGCGTGCTGTTCCGTGGCTCAAGTGAGGGCAAAATCCGTCAGCAGCTGATTGAAGAAAACCTGCTTGATACGGTGATTGGCTTACCGGAAAAGCTATTCTTTGGGACGGGGATTCCTGCGGCGATATTGGTATTTAAGAAGAATAAAGCGGACGATACGGTACTGTTTATCGATGCCAGCTCGGAATATGAGTCCGGCTCGAACCAAAACAAGCTGACCGAGGACAATTTGGCAAAAATCATTGAGACTTATAACAACCGCGAATTTGTCGATAAGTATGCGTATGTTGCCAGCCTTGATGAGATTAAAGAGAACGACTTTAACTTAAACATTCCGCGTTATGTCGATACCTTTGAGCCTGAGGCAGAGATTGACCTTGTAGCGGTGCGTAAAGAGCGTTTGGGCTTAAAAAATGAGCTTGCTAGCTTAGAGACTGAGATGGATAGCTATCTTAAGGAGCTTGGTTATGGTGCCTAATGGTTGGAAGAAAGAGTTTCTTGGTGATGTAGCACAGTTCTCACAAGGAATTCAAGTAGATGCAGAGCTGCAATCAGAAATTAAGGATGATGAACTTATTCGATTTCTTAGAATCAGTGACTATGTTAATCCTGATGAGGTTCCTAGATATATATCAAAGCCTTCGGATAAATACATCGTCAATAAAACTGATTTGAGTATGATTCGTTATGGTAGTGCTGGTGCTGGGGATTTAGTACGAGGACTAGAAGGTGCTATAGCTAACAACCTATTCAGAGTAACTCCTAATGAAAATTTTCTGTTAAAAGATTTCTTGTGGTTTTATGCACACCAATCAGTAGTTAAAAACTTTTTATTTAGCAATTCAACTTCCTCGACAATGCCAGCAATTTCATTCAAGCTCGTTAGTAAGTTACCTTTGCTACTACCACCCCTACCCGAACAACAAAAAATCGCCAAAATCTTAACTACTTGGGATAACGCGATTAGCACCACTGAGCGTTTAATTGATAACAGCAAACAGCAGAAAAAAGCCTTGATGCAGCAGTTGTTAACCGGTAAAAAGCGTTTGCTTGATGAGAACGGTAAGCGGTTTGAGGGTGAGTGGGAAGAAAGTACTCTAGGCAGTATATGTAAGTTCTCACAGGGATTTCAAATTGGAGTTGATGAACAGACATCTGAACAAGAAGATGGTTTGGTAAGGTTTATTCGAATCGTGGATTATACAAAAGAAAGTGAACCAGCAAGATATATTGCTCCTAAGAGCAATTACTATAAAGTAGATAAACACGATGTTGTGATGGTTAGATATGGTGAAGCAGGTCTTACATGTAGAGGTTATGAAGGTGTAATTGCAAATAACTTATTCTTAATATCACCTGATAAAGCAAAGTTAAGTAAAGCTTATCTATTTAAGTTTTTGAGATATAATTTTAAAAAAATATCTGTTTTGGCAGCTTCATCTACGATGCCAGCTTTAAAATTTACAGATCTCAAAACATTTAAGATTCAAATACCAAAAATTGATGAACAACAAAAAATCGCCACCGTCTTAACCAACGCCGATAAAGAAATCGAATTGCTTGAGCAGCAATTGGCTGATTTACAGCAAGAGAAAAAGGCGTTGATGCAGGTGTTGTTGACGGGTAAGAAACGGGTGCGGGTTGATTAAATAGTATAGCCGTAAATAATTTTATAGCAGGCTGCGTTACAGACACCCTAGCGTAGCTAAATAGTTTAAAATGAATTAAAAGCTTATTAGGAGTAAACGACATGATTGAAGTGACTGAAGCGGTAAAGCTTGCTCGACAGTTTGCGGCAGATTTGTTTGCAGGCGAAGACATCAAAAACTTAGGACTAGAAGAGGTGGTCTTTAAAGAGCCTGACAATGAATGGCAAATCACATTAGGCTATGATTCTTATAGAGTCAAAACTAAAGAAACTGCCCCGAGCTCCTACTCAGTAATGAGTGCGCTTGCACCAACTAACATAGAAAAAGAAACCTTACGAGAGTATAAAACTTTTCGTATCGGTGCGAAAGATGGCGACTTTAAAGGTATGCTGATACGTGATGTAGGTTAGTGATGTCCCATCATTATGTTGATAAATCAAAAAATGTCCTCCTCGATGCCAATCTACTGACAATGTATTTAGTAGCGCAATTGGGTGATGGAGAAGTTGAAAGCTTTAAACGTACCAGAGAATATACAACGGCTGACGCTCAAATACTGGACAAAACTCTATTAGGTTTTAAATCCATTGTTACCACACCGCAAGTCTTGACCGAAACCGCCAACTTACTCGATTGGTTTGAAGGGGCAAAGCGGCAGGTGCTATTTGGCTATCTGAGTCAGTTTGTTTTACAAGTCGATGAAAAGTACTTAGCCGCTAAGCAAATTATAATAAGTCCTGCATTTATTAAACTAGGGCTATCGGATGCTGCCTTATATGATATTTGTCATTTAGATAAATGCGTTTTACTCACAGCTGATCTTGATCTGTATGGTTTTGCAGCAGGTCACGGCATAGAAGCTATTAACTTTACTCACTTGCGAAAATACTTATAAAAAGTTGTATTGACACAGAAAAAGCAATCAACTAATCTATACCCAACATAACCGCCACGCTTAGTACCCTTTGGGTAACGCGCAACCTTGGCGGTTTTTTGTTGCCTTTTTTATGACATCTTTTATGCTAGTATCGGCTACAATCAATTTAAAAGCATCACACTTATCAAGCAATAACCATAAGAATACTAAAATGACCAATCCCAGCATCAACTTCGCTGAAGAATTCAGCGCAAAAATCCCTGCCCTTACCTTACTTATGAATTTGGGCTATCGCTACCTCTCCCCTGAGGAATGCTTACAGCTACGCAGTCCTAAAAGCTCAAGTCTACAGACATCAGCCAATAGCAGCAATCAAGTGATGCTATTGCCTATACTGCGTGGGTTTTTAGCTGCTCAGACTTTTCCGTTTGAAGGTCAGCAGCATCATCTGTCTGATGCTGGTATCGACAAGATCATCAGCGAGCTAAATCCTGCGATGAACCTAGGACTCACTCGTGCTAACGAAAAGCTTTATGACGCCCTACTCTATGGCGTCAGCGTCACCGAATTTATCGATGGCAAAAAAGCCTCGCCGACCATTCAGCTCATCGACTGGCAAAACATTGATAATAACGCCTATCACGTGACCGAAGAGATGGTCGTGCAAAACGCTGATGCAACTGGTAACGTCATCCCCGATATCGTCTGCTTTGTAAACGGCTTACCGCTGGTGGTCATAGAAGCCAAACGCCCCGACTCAAACAATCCGCATCAATCGACCAATGCGCAAGCCATCTCGCAGCACATCCGCAATCAAGGTCAAAAGTACATTCCGCATCTGTTTGCTTATAGTCAGCTTCTGCTTGCTGTGAATGGTCATGAAGGTTTATACGGTACTTGCGGCACCCCTGAAAAGTTTTGGTCTAAGTGGATCGAAGAAGAAATCAGCGAGTCTGAGTTTTATCGGCTAAAAAACCAGCCCTTAGATAACGCTCAAATTGACCATCTATTTGCTCAGCGGAGCGCTTATGATAAGCGTGAATATCAATCACTGCTTGATGTAGGCTTGCTTGCCGTTACCGATCAAGACAGGCTAATCATAAGCTTACTGCGCCCAGATCGACTGCTGGACATGACCCGCTACTACACGCTGTTTGATAGTAAAGCAGGTAAAATCGTAGCGCGTTATCAGCAAGTCTTTGGTATTAAAGCCCTAGTTAAGCGCATCAGTCATTTTGACGAGCAAGGAAGCCGTGAGGGTGGCGTGATTTGGCATACCACAGGTAGTGGCAAATCGTACACGATGGTGTTCTTATCCAAGGCACTTATTTGGCTTGAGAATCTTGCCAAGTGTCGTGTGTTTGTCGTGACCGACCGAATAGACTTGGAGAACCAAATCGCCCGCACCTTTATCTCAGCCGGTGCGCTGAGTGATAAAGATCGCCGCCTAGCCAAAGCGCTCTCTGGGCGTGACCTAGCCAAAAAGATCGGCAAGAGTAACGAGCGTATTGTGTTTTCTATCATCAATAAGTTTGGTGCAGCGGCGCAATATGATGAGTTTTATAATCCCAGTGAGAATATCATCGTCTTGGTTGATGAAGGTCACCGCAGCCAAAACGGTGAGAATAACATTCGTATGCAGCAGGCTCTGCCTAATGCCGCCTTTATCGCCTTCACGGGTACACCGCTGCTTAAAGATGATAAGACCGAAAACAAATTTGGCACCATCATTCACTCCTACACCATGCAGCAAGCGGTAGCCGATAAAACGGTCACGCCCCTACTCTATGAAGAGCGCATCCCTGAGCTGAACACCAACGATGTCGCAATCGATAAATGGTTTGAGCGTATTACCCAAAAGCTCACCAGTGAGCAAAAAGCAGATCTTAAACGTAAATTTTCTAAAAAAGGCCAAGTCTACCAAGTCGAAGGGCGTATAGAACTGATCGCCCATGATATCTCTGATCATTTTCAGAACTTCAAACAGCAAGGCCTAAAAGGTCAGCTGGCTTGTGATTCTAAAGTATCTGCCATTCGCTATAAGCAAGCCTTAGATGCCATTGGCAAGGTCAGCTCAGTCGTAGCTATGTCACCGCCTGACACCCGTGAAGGTCATGAAGTCGTCGACGCCGAGAGTAAAGACATCGTCCAAAACTGGTGGCAGAATAACGTTGCACCCAAATACGGTATGGACGATACCCAATATACCAAAGACATCATCGACGCTTTTGGTGAGGATGCTGGCCCAGATATTATGATCGTGGTGGATAAGCTGTTGACGGGCTTTGATGAACCCAAAAACACTGTGCTATATATTGACAAACCCCTAAAGAGTCATAACTTGATTCAGGCCATTGCTCGCGTTAACCGCTTACATAACAAAAAGCAGTTCGGTTATTTGATTGATTATCGTGGCATCCTAAAAGAGCTCGATACCACGATTGAAAAATACCAAGATCTAGCGGAACGTACCCAAGGTGGCTTTGACATTGAAGACTTGGCGGGTATGTACCATGCCATGGACTCTGAATACAAAAAACTGCCGATGCTACACAAAAAAGTCTGGGCGATTTTTGCTGATGTGGCCAACAAACAAGATGGCAATGCCCTGCGTCAGTCGTTATCGCCTAAAATAGAAGAGCGAGAGGGTACATTCGTCGATACGCACCTAAAGAAGCGTGATGATTTTTATGCCGCTTTGACTGAGTTTGCTAATGTGATGAAAGTCGCACTACAATCGGCCTCCTACTTTGAAGACAGCTTTTTTGACGCTAAACGAGAGCGTTATAAAAAAGACTTAAAGGCCTTTGTGCAGCTACGTAAACAGGCACGTGAAGATGCCAATGAAACCATCAATTTTGATGAATTTGAGGATGACATTCGTAGCCTGCTCAACAAGCATATCGCAGGTATAGAAGTCAGAGAGCCTAAAGGCTCTTATCTAGTCGGTAACATGGGCAAGGACATCAAACCTGAAGCACTAAGTGATGACGAAGCGCGTAACCAAACGGACAAAATCACTAGCCGTGTCACTAAGATGATTGAAGAGGATTTGGCTGACGACCCTTATGCGCAAGAGCACTTCTCCAAGCTTCTCAAAAAAGCCATTGAAGATGCTAAGGCCATGTTCGATGCACCAGTCAAGCAGTACATGATGTTTGCTGACTTCGAGCAAGAGGTCAAAGCTCGCAAAGTGCCTGACGTTCCTAATGAGTTTATCGATGAGTCAGGCAAACATAACAAGCATGCACAAGCCTACTTTGGGTTATTCAAACACTTATTTGCTGCAAGCTTCTTAGAAGAAAACGACTTAGACGATGAATCACTTGTCAGCTGTGCCTATGATATCGATGAAGTCGTTAATAAAGCAGTGGCTGAGAACTCACTGAATCCGTCACAAATGGAAAAAGATATCAGGGTTGGACTGCTAAAGCTATTGTTCAAGGCCATCGGTACCGATAATGCTAAAAAGCTGTCTGATAAAGTAATAGATATCACTCGCCATGGTATCTCTCGGAGTCACTAGTCATGGCAAGTCGCTTAGAGCACACTACAGCAAACAATGACCAGCAGCCTATCGAAGATAGGAGGCTTACCAAAGCTGATGGTCTGCTGCATCATTTGCACTATGGACAAGACAAAATAAGCTATGAGGTGATACGTAAGGACAAAGCTCGTAAGCTACGTATTAAGGTGCATCCTGATCAGCGTGTAGTAGTCACCGTACCGATGCAAGTGACAGATGAGTTCATACATAATTCAGTGAAAAAACGTGCTCGCTGGATATGGCAGCACCTGCAAGACTTTGCCAAGCAGAAAAGCGACGTGCTACCCAGACGCTATGTCAGTGGTGAGACCCAGTTCTATTTGGGCCGCAGATACGTGTTAAAGGTGATTGTCGACCCTGAGCAAGTCGCTGGTGTGAAGCTCATTCGTGGCAAGCTAACGGTTAGCTTAACTCATGATGACAGCAATGCCAGTGACGGAAGCGATCGAGCCACTAAAGTTAAGTCACTGTTAGATAGCTGGTATCACATCAAGGCCAAAACGATATTTGCAGAGCGCCTTGCTGCCGTATTGCCTCAAGCTAATTGGGTTAATAATGCCCCTACTTTCAAGATACTATCGATGAAAAAACAATGGGGCAGCTGCTCCACTCAAGGCAACTTAGTCCTCAATCCGCATTTGGTTAAAGCCCCCAAAGAATGTATCGACTACGTGATATTGCATGAGCTATGTCATATTGCTGAATACAATCACAGTGACCGATTTTGGCGACTGCTTACTCAGGTCATGCCTCACTGGAAAGAAGTTAAGACGCAGCTCGATAGCATGGCTGAGTTTTATTTGAATGAGTAGTAGCTTTGAAAATGCCCCCAATCATTACTATACTTATCTCAATAACTAGGGTGTGTTGACAATTACCGTAAAAGGATAATCGTCGCTGCTAAATAGATATTCGCAGCAAACGACTCATCCGTTTTTTCAGCACGCATGGCAATTTTCTTGAAATCTTTCAGCTTACAGAAGAAGTTCTCGATTAAATGACGCCACTTGTACATTTTTTTATCGAAATCTCGTTGCTTTAAACCAGAGCGTTTAGGGGGTATGACCGCTTTGCTACCACGCTCTTTTCAGTCTAGCAGTCGCCAATCCGTGTCAAAGGCTCTATCAGCAAGCAATGCCCCAAACGCTTTGTCTTTCATTAAAGGGTTAACGCCAGTCACGTCATGCTGTTGTCCTTTCAATAAAGTAAAAGGGGCTGTCCTAGTTTAACCTTAAAGAAAAATAAACCAACTTACTCGTCGTTAAGATGATTTTATAAGTCTATTCTGAGCGCTCAACAATCTTAGTCTTGTTCCATTCTGCAATCTCACTCGCTACCCACATTACCATTACATGGTTCTATACTATCTTATAAAACCACAAAGCCCCTGATACCAGGGGCTTTGTGGTATTTATTCTTCTATTAGAGACTCTTATCTATATTTCCAAATCCAGCAGCTTTGAGCTTAAGCTCTTGCCATGCATATCTTGCGCCAGCGACTTGGTCACCCCGCCGCCTAATGCCCCATACAAAACAAAATTAAAAGCCTTTAAATTTGGCAACTCATAACGGATTATCTCTCCTCTAACGATGTCTTGGAACCAGTCTTTGACCACGGCAGCGGTTACCTTATCTTTGATCCATTCATAATCACTCTCCTCAAACGCGATCAGAGAAATATTGGAGATATTGCCTTTGTCACCAGTGCGAGAATGCGCAATTTCACGTAGTTTCATTTATTTAACCTCCCAATATGAGACGGTAATGTCCGTATCGGTTTCTGGAATCAAGATGGAGCCGATAGACACGATGGCCTGAATGTGTGAGCGAATACCGCCGCCACCTGCAGGGCCATTGGTGTATAGCGATTCAACCTCTCGGGTGATGGCTTGTGCCATGGTTTTATCCGCAGTACGCGCCGCCACTCGTAGTCGCACCTCCGCCGCCTCCGCCGTGCTGGCAAGCTCATTGCTGTATAACGAATTGAGACCGATAAAGTCATACCGTATCTCAATCGGTTTAATATGCTCGGCGGCCAGTCTGTTTTCGATGACCCGCTTGGCAAGCATAGCCCTTTTTACTGCTCCTGAACCGCCGTAGCTGATCTCCGCTTCTGCGATATAGCCGTCTTTATAGCCGATGCTGGTTTTAAGCAAACCTGTTTTGGGCCTGCCTGATCCGCCAGACACTTGAACCACATCGTTATCAATGACTTTCACAGACACGTTAGAAAAATCAGCAATCACATCTGGGGTAAGATAGCGGGCAGGATCATGAATTTCGTACAGCAACTGCTCTTTTACCGTCGCCTCAGAGACCAACCCGCCAGCAGTTGGCAGCTTGGTCACGGTATATCCCCCATCCTCTGTCACCGCCAAGATAGGAAAGCCAACATTCCAAAGCTCAGGTACCTCCTTATAATCAGGATCTGCAAAATAACCACCTGTAATCTGAGCGCCGCATTCCATCAAATGACCGCCAATTGTACCTTTGCCAATCAAATCGGCATCGTCAAAAGACCAGCCAAACTCATACACCATCGGCGCCAAAAAGAGCGACGGATCGGCGGCGCGGCCCGTGATGACGATATCTGCGCCAGCGCTCAATGCTTGCACGATACCTTTGGCACCAATATAGGCATTGGCCGAGACGATAGAATCGCCAAGATCTGCAATGGTGCGATCGTTTTCCAGCAGTGTCTCATTCTGATAACGCACAATGTCTGTAAACACATCATCGCCTGTGACAGCAGCGATTTTTAAACCATGAAACCCTTGCTGCTCGGCGATCTGTTTGATCGTTTCGGCAGCGGCTTTGGGGTTGGCAGCCCCCATATTACTGATGACTTTGACCTTTTTTTCGACACAAAGCGGCAGTACTTTCGCCATACGATACTTAAGTAAACGGTCATAACCTTCGTTCGGCTGCTGCATTTTGCGCTGCTGGGCAATGGCAATCGTACGCTCAGCCAAGCATTCAAACACGATATAGTCCACGTCGCCGTAGGTCATGACATCAAGCGCAGGCGTCAATCTGTCATCGGCATAACCTGCGCCAGACCCAATTTTGATGGTTTTCATTCCTTACTCCTGATTATTTTATTTAAATGATCACGCCTGTGACTACCGCCACAATGGTCATGACCAGCGTGGTACCAAACGCCCATTTAAAGACAAACTTTTGATGATCGCCCAGCTCCACACCCGCAAGGCCAATTAATAAGAACGTCGATGCGGTCAGCGGACTAAGCGGGAATCCTGTGGTCATTTGTCCCAGCATAGACGCTTGACCAATTTGGACAGGATCCAGCCCGTATGCACTCGCGGTCTGTGCCAAAATTGGCATCACCCCAAAATAATAGGCATCAGGCGTAAAGACGAGGCTTAAAGGCATGCTCAAGACGGCAACGATGACGCCCATTGAACCGCCCACCGCGTCTGGAATGATCTGCACCAGCGCCGTCGCCATCGCAGAAATCATCTCTGTCCCTGATAAAATGCCCGTAAAGATACCTGCCGCAAAAATGATGGACACCACGGTAATCATGCCAACCGATTGCGACTTGATCTGATCCATTTGGTCATTAGGCTTGGGATAATTGATAAGCACAGCAATGGCGAATGACAGCATAAAGATGATCGGCAGCGGTAGCCAAACTTGCACCAACGCCACAATAGTAACTATGGTTAATATCAAATTGAACCAAAATAGCTTGGGACGACGCATATCGCGCTCTTCTTCCGTCAGCTCATCATGCAGGCTGTGCTCCATGTCTTGAACGCCCAAGCGTTTGCGCTCTTTTTTGCCCACAAGATAGGCCACAAATACAATCCAAACTACACCTGCCACAAACGCAGGAATAAGCGGATTAAATAACTGCGCGGTACTCACCTCTAAAGCCGCCGCCGCACGTGCAGTTGGGCCGCCCCAAGGCGTCATGTTCATCGTACCTGCACCAAGCGCCACCAAACCCGCCAGTATGATTCGCTTCATACCCAGTTTGTCATATAGCGGTAGTAAGGCTGGAATGGTGATTAAAAACGTCGAGGCGCCCGAGCCATCCAAATGCGCCACCATGGCGATCACCACGGTGCCGATACAGATTTTGACAGGATCGCCTTTGACCAGTGTTAATACCCGCGAGATAAGCGGATCAAACAAACCTGCATTGTTCATCACGCCAAAAAACAAAATGGCAAACCCCAGCATGATACCCGTTGGTGCCACACCCACGATGCCGTCTAGCATAAAGCCGCCAAGCTCCGCGCCAAAGCCGCCGATTAAAGCAAAAACGACAGGCACAAGAATCAATGCCACAATGACAGACACCCTTTTGGTCAGTATCAGCGCCAAAAATACGAAAATCGTCAAAAACCCAAGTAATGCCAACACATTCCTTCTCCTTGTGAACGTTAACCTCTTCCATGTGATATCGCGACCAGCTCACCTCTCCATCGGTGACTCACTGGCATCAGCTTTATTAGAAATATCACGGGCGCAGGAAGCTTCCAAGGGTACAGATGAACGTTTTGACAGAAAACTGTACCCGTTTTGGGCACACATTTCTATGCTATGGCAGGCAGTTACTAGGAAAATGGGCGGTGCGATTCATCAAACAAAATGACAAAAATATCGGTCATTATCGATGCATTTTTAAGAAATACTGGCAGGTTTTGTATCATGTTATTAAACAAAAAATATCTCCCACACTGTCAAAAGCAAAATGTATGCTTTGATATAACGCATAAACATAAGCGTTAATGATGGTTAAAAATAGCGGTTTTAATAAACTTAACCGTGGTTTTGTCTATATAGAATTTATTGACCCTTAAGGCAAAATACGTCGGATCGGAGGGAAAAAACAAACTACCAGGCGCGATGAAAATATTATTATTTTTAGCGGCTTCTACCGCCTTTTTATCGTCCATCGGAATACGAAACCACAAAAAATTACCACTGGGATTGTGCGGATACAGCGTCAGGCCGTCGATTTTGTTTAGCTGAGTGATGGCAGTGGCTGATTTCTCTGCAGACAGATGCTTGAGCGCTTGCAAATGATTGGTCAAAGCGCCACTGGTGATCAGATGGTTGAGGATATTTTCCATGATGGATGAGGTGTTGATCACCGTAATCATCTTAAGCCGTGTGAGTGATTTGATCACCGATTTGGAGGCGACGACAAAGCCACATCTGATCGACGCAGAGACCGTTTTTGAAAAACTACTGACATAAATCACAGGACAGGTTTGATTAAAAAAGCAACTGGCAGCGTCGTCTCTTGCCAATAAAAACGGATCATTTTCAACAATAAGCACATTATAGTGAGTACATAATGCCTGAATTTCCGCCATGTTCTGATACGTCAAATCTGTACCCATCGGATTTTGTGCAAAAGGCTGCAAAAATAAAATCTTGGGCTGAGATTTAATAATAAGGGCTTCTAAATGATTAGCGTCTACGCCCAATTTGGTTCGCTTAATGGTATTGATAGCGACTTGATGTAATTCAAGCTTACTAAATAGCGGATAATATCCGGGAGACTCAACGATGACTGGATCGCCGCTGGTCAAAAAGTGCCGAATGATCAAGTCCAAACTGTGATTGGTGCCATAGGTCAATAGAACATTTTGCGATTCAACCGTCATAGCGCGCTTGCTTAGGATGTCGACCAGCAGCCCTCGCAGTAATACATTGCCAGCAGGATCGCCATTACCACGATCAAAATGTGCCACCTCAGCGCTTTCACTCCCAAAACGGTCACTAGCCTGCCCCAAATAGCGCTCAAGGTTGAGCTTGTCCATGTACTCTTTGGGATAGCGGCCCGCCCCAGGCTTATGATGCGACTGATTGACCATTTGTTGCTCCAACAAGTCAATACCTGTATAAAACGGGGTCGCGTTTAGCATGGGTGTGTTGGACAAATCCTCTCCCACATAAAAGCCCGATTTGGGCAGCGCTTTGATCCAGTGCTGCTCAAGCAGCTTGTTATAAGCCGTGATTACGGTGTTTTTGGACACCTTATGTTTTTCGGCCATCGCTCGAATGGAGGGTATTTTGTCTCCTACTTTTTTTCGTCCAGACTTGATATCGTCAATCACAATGAGACAAATTTCTTCGAACTTTTTCACTGTCACACTCCATGTTGAGCAACCACCACGCTCAGTACGTACTCGCTTTCGCAAATGCTATTTCTAAAATAGATTAGTAGCATGTAAGGAAATATCATAACTGAAAGACCTATAGTTTATAATCTGGATATCAAAATTGATATTATTGAAGAGAGAACAGACCGAAAAAGGTATCTCTTCATCTCAAGTCGCCAAGTCACTGAGCATCTATTAGAGATAATATCGGATTCGCTGCGGTACAAGGAGACCTAGAGCCTCAACCGTCTCTAAAGAACAGCGCCACTCCTAACCCATTCATAAAAAACCACCTAACAGATCGCCTTTCTCCCTCAATAACAGGCATGGGTATCAAAAAGTCGGTAGCTTGGTATACGTAACCGTATTGGCTTATTTTTACACATTCCCCTTGGTTTTTTGGCAGCCGCTGCAACAAAGCACCAAGCTGATTTATCACCTAGCGCACTACGACTTACTTGGCACGCAGACCATGCAAGACAAAACCAAGGCAACGGTCGTCTGTCAGCCAGCCATATCAAAATAATGTCATAAAAAAAAGCCAGCCACCTAAGTGACTGACTTTCTTTAAAATATTTGGTGGAGATGGCGGGAGTTGAACCCGCGTCCGCCAGCATTACGCTCATGACTCTACATGTTTAGTTTCTGTCTTTAGTTTTAGTCCGCACCGATCCGACAGTCAGGATGGATTGGACGAGTCTCTACTTTTGAACCCAAGCGATTGAGACAATCACTTGTGGCGAACCTATATACGGACGCTTCAACTGGGCTAACCAACTATAGGTAATCGGCAGCGCAGTAAGCAGGGTTTAAGCTGCTAGAGCGTAAGTTTCGTCGTTTGCGACTATAACAATATATGTTTGATTAACGAGAGGACATACACTCTCGACATGCATCATTGAGTTTCATCACCAGCGTCGAAGCCAGAACATCCCCAATAAGACTGACTATTATATAGTACCTGCCTATCGGTTTTCAACCTAAACGCCTTCTGTATTACATTAAGTTACAGCTCAATTGTCTAAGCCAAAACTTTATTCATCCATTTACCGATATTTTGAATTTGCGGCATACAAACTTGATGCGCCATCGGGTAGGTATGGTAAACGACACTATAGCCTTTCTCCGATAACAAATTTTGTGCTTGCTCGCCTAGAACCACAGGCACGACGGGGTCATGCGTACCGTGTTCAATCAATATCGGCATGTCTTTGTTGGCGGCGTTATAGTTAATATGGTCATTGGTCGCCAGATAGGTAGACAGCGCCATCAAGCCTGCTAAGCGCTGTGGATAGCCAAGTGCCACATGATACGCCACTGCCCCGCCCTGCGAAAACCCAGCGATGATGATATGCTCCGGCTTGACACCGCGCTCGATTTCGCGCGCAATCAAGTCATAAATTTGCTGCGAAGAGTGTTCGATTTGAGCAATATCGACTTTGCGCTCAAGGCTCATCTCTAAGATGTCATACCATGCGGGCATGACCATACCGCCATTGACCGTCACTGGTCGATTAGGCGCATGCGGAAAGATAAAACGTACTGCTATGTTATCCGCAAGACCTAACTGTGGTACGACTGGCTCAAAGTCATGACCGCTAGCGCCCAAGCCATGCAGCCAAATCACGGCTCTGTCTATCTTTTTTTGTGAGGGATTATGTTCGACAATAACGGCATCTAAATAGTTACTCATGTTTTAAGTTCCTTCAACTGCTAAATAAAACGAGATTTGTTTGTTTGATTAAGCAAGACGTAGAATATTTAAATTAGAAAATATAACTTGAATCATTACAGTTTTAAGCATGCATAAAAAAAACCCTCTAACGTATCTAATAGAACAGCAGTAGATGCGACAAAGGGCAAATAAATGTATAGCAGAAAATCTAAGTAATCGATTGGACTGGTTGCTTAATATCGGCATTTTGACCACGATGACGCAGATAATGATCCAGTAACACAATCGCTAACATCGCTTCAGCAATGGGGGTCGCGCGTACACCCACGCAAGGATCATGACGACCTTTAGTCAGCATCTCAATTGCTTCACCTTCTGTATTGATACTCTTGCCAGCCGTGGTAATACTAGAGGTAGGTTTGAGGGCAATACTGACGCGGATATCTTGTCCTGATGAGATACCACCCAAGATGCCACCCGCATGATTGGCCGTAAAACCATCAGGAGTCAGCTCATCACGAGAACTATGTCCAAACTGCCCTGCCACCGCCATACCATCACCGACCTCAACGCCTTTAACGGCATTGATACTCATCATGGCATGAGCAATATCCGCATCTAAACGGTCAAAGACTGGCTCACCCAATCCAACTGGTACGCCGCTTGCGATAATCTCCAAACGTGCTCCGCAGCTCGTGCCTTCACGGCGCAAGCTGTCTATCAAGACCTCAAAGCGGCTGACTGCATCGGCGTCTGCACAAAAAAACGGATTGCTATTGACAAAATCCCAGTCGATTTGACTTGGGTCTAGCACTTGACTGTATTCTGAGCCAATTTGGGTAACATGTCCGCGCACTTGCACACCTAAGCGCTCATGCAAGTATTTTTTAGCGATAGCACCTGCCGCCACCCGCATAGCCGTTTCACGGGCTGATGAACGCCCGCCGCCGCGATAATCGCGAAAGCCGTATTTCATACTATAGGTATAATCGGCATGACCGGGGCGAAAAGTGTCTTTTATTTCACTATAATCTTTTGATTTTTGATTGGTATTACGAATTAAAAGCCCAATCGAGGTGCCCGTGGTCTTACCTTCAAATACCCCAGAGATAATCTCAACTTCATCAGATTCACGGCGCTGGGTCGAGTATTTAGACGTCCCAGGTTTACGGCGATCCAAATCTATCTGCAAATCTGCTTCGCACAATTCCAAACCTGGCGGCACACCATCGACGATGGCCATCAGTCCTGCCCCATGCGACTCACCGCACGTCGTTACCGTAAAAACCTGTCCAATACTATTGCCAGCCATATTTATCCTTAAACAGTCGATTTTTTAATTGCTGTTTTTAATTTAGTGTCAGTGTCAATTTCACTTTATTGATTACCATCTAATAATTGCACATAAGCGGCAAATAATTGACGATGAGTCATAAGCTCGTCATAGGTAATAGCAAAAATACCATGACCACCGTGAGCGAACTTCAACCAATCAAATTGGATTTCAGGATACGCTTGCTTTAACGCCCATTCACTATCGCCAACTTCACAGACCAGCAAGCCCTCAGGACTAAGATAATCTGGCGCTTCAAACAAGATACGATGTACCAAATCCAGTCCGTCCTGACCAGCAGCGAGCGCATGTTCTGGCTCATATAAAAACTCTGGGGGCAAATCGGCCATAATCGCGGCATCGACATAAGGAGGATTGGTAACGATTAGCTCATATTGATGCTCAGCAGGAATCTTGGCAAATAAGTCAGACTCAATCACATTAACTTGATGACCTAAGTCATGATGATCGACGTTGACCATCGCAACTTCCAGCGCTCCTTTATCAATATCAACCGCATCGACTAAGGCATCAACAAAGCGGGTAGCAAGTGCGATAGCGATACAACCAGAACCGGTGCACAAATCCAAAATACGCTCAGGCTGCGCCAACTGCTTAATCTCTAAACCATGGTCAAAGAAGGCGGCAGCTTGATTGTTCATACTCATACCGAGCGGCTTTGCCAACTCATTAACATCGAAGTACGGATGGAACTGCTGACGAATCAGCTCGGCGATTGGTGAGCGTGGAATTAGGACGCGCTCATCGACATAAAAAGGCAGGTCACAGAAATACGATAAATTAATGAGATAACTCAACGGCTTACGCTCAGCGATGCGCTCTTCTAATAAGCCCAGTACCTGCTGCTTCTCTGAAGTGGTTAAACGGCAATCTAAAATCTGATCATTGGCTGCCCAATCCAAGGACAGCGTGTGCAACACAATCGCCGACGCTTCGGCAAATTCATCCGTCGTTCCTTGAGCGACGACCACATCATAGTTGCGCAGCTGCGTAACCGCAAAACGAATAAAATCACGGATGCTGACCAGCTGCTCACGCGCCTCTTCAAGCTCTGCATGCAGGTTGGCAAACTCATCATCTTCACCAAGCAGACCTGACTCCAAATCGTAGGTCATCTCATCCTCTAAGCCTTGCGACTCATCAGCAAAGTACTGATTTTGAAACTCTTCTGCGCTCATGGTTTGGTCTTCTGACATATCACACCTTACTGATTGCACGCGTATCGACGACATGCGGATGGGTTAAATCGCTGACTTTTAACAGCCGATTTATTAAATAAAAACTTGTCATACATTATAGACGTAAACCTTGCGCTGCGCCAATGACTGTGTTTTTTAACGCAAAAAACTACCGCAAATAAATAAGGCAACTTTTATGATAGGTAAATGTATCATTAACCTCTTATTACTCTAGCATTTAACGATAAAGCAAATAAACAAGACCCTAACCAAATGTGAATGCTGTTTGATAACTAGCATGACTAAATTATTTCGCAACTGTAGTGAATACGTCAACCGTTGACGTTTAGCAAGCACTAAACGAAAAAAGATGTGTCAAAAGTTTGCGAAGCGCCCAAATTATGCGCATAATAGCCACATTAGTTATAACCATAAGTAAGCCAATATGATGAAAATGAAGCCTCTTATTACCGCTATATCTATTGCGATTGTTAGTGCCAGTGTCGGCGCTGTTGCTGCCCCTGCCGACAATACGCGCACCTTACCAGTACGTAAAGTTGACTCTATGCCTAGTAGTGCTCAGCCTGCTCAGAATAGTCTCGCTAAAAAAGTCAGCCTTAACGTGCAAGAAAACCGCAGCAGTTCACTCGATAGTCGTGCGCCTACCGTAGCTACACCCGCGTTAAAACCCAAATCACCTGATCGTATGACACAGCTGATTGACGAAAAACAGGAAGCTGACGCGGACGACAATGACGCGCAACAAATGGATGCAGAGCAACAAAGCGTCAGCGCCGATAATATGAGCGTCGAAGAACTGGCACGTAAAGATGTACAGTCTGATAGCACTGACGATATCAGTGATGGCCAAGCTGTTGCCGCTCCTAGTGCAGCAATAGCCAATAACCGCCCAGCCGATACTTCTATCAAAAGTATCGAAGATGTCGATGGTAAAAAATATACCACGCTAAACCTGTCTAATTACGCCAGACAAGTCAACGGTGCCACTTGGACACCGAACGTGAAGGTCAACTCCGCAATGACCATCAAAATGCAGGCGTTATTGGATTGGAATCACGCTTCACCGGGCGCTATCGATGGCGGCTGGGGTATGAACAGTAAAAAAGCACTGATTAACTTCCAAACCATGAAAGGCTTGCCTGCGACTGGTAAAATGGATCAAAAAACGTGGGACGCTTTGAATAAAAATATCCCAGCCAATAAGCCAGTGCTAGTGACTTATACCATCACCGAAGATGATGTGAAAACCAACTTTGCTACCACGCCTGCTAGTGCAGAAGCCAAATCGAAAATGAAAGGCTTGTATTATCAGGACATCAAAGAGATGTTAGGTGAGCGCTTCCATATGGATGTGCGCTATTTAGACAAGTTAAATAAAAACAAACAGTATAAAGCTGGCGAAACCATCACCGTTTTAAATACGCGCGATCCACTCAAACAGCGGATTAATCGCGTCGTTGCCAATAAAGCCGACAAAACCCTTTATGCTTATAACGGTGATAAACTGGTCGCCACTTATCCAACAACAGTCGGAAGTGATGCGACGCCATCACCGCAAGGGACGTTTAAAATCATTAATAAAGTAAAAATGCCGTGGTATAAAGCGACCGTTGGTAAAGGGTCAGATAAACAAGTATATATGCTACCACCAGGTCCAAACAGCCCTGTCGGTGTGGTATGGATGGGCTTGTCTAAGCCATCTTATGGTATACATGGCTCACCGGAACCTGAAGGTATCAGCCGCCAAGCATCCGCTGGTTGCGTCCGTTTGACCAACTGGGATGTGTTAGAGGTATATGCCAATATCGAAAATGGCGCCACCGTTGAGTTAAAATAGTTGTTATTAATGAAAACGCATAACAACACATCATAAGCAATAAAAAAACAGCTCCTTTTTAGGGGCTGTTTTTTATTTTATATAAAGTCTAAAGCTAAGCTGCCTTTCTCTATTTTTAATTTTTATGGTGGCGGGTTTTTGAAACTGCTAGCTTTTGAAACTGCTAGCTTTTGAAATAACTCAGCTTTAAAGTCGTAGCTTTGTAGCCCTAGGCTTTATGACCTTCCTTGCCCGTGATACTTCCCACTTTTTTGGTAAAAAATAAGGCAGCAGGAATGGATACAATGATCCCTGCGGCAACCGCCATTTGGATGTGCGGGATTTGGTTAAATCCTGTGACCAAAGCGGCAATTATTAATACACCGACGGACACGGTTGCGGCTATTGAATAGATAACAGAAAATAGTGGCCAGTTCATGATGTATTCCTCATTTATTGTGTGGGTATAACACCTTTATACACCAAATCCACACAAATAGTAAGCCTTTTCTTATAGACCCGCAGCCCATTTATAGCAAGTGATTCATATTAAAAGCCATATTATAATTATTGATTTGTACTTGGCATTTTTCTCTTGGAAATATAGCCAAACTATCCGCTTATCTGTCTTTTATCTCCCTCTATTTAGGCACAAGAAATTTACACGCTATTGGACATTTATCATTACAATAGTAGACTTCCTACTTGTTAGTTTTGGAATTCTTAACCTGCTGCGTTTAACTTATTTTAGTTACCTACTGGTTTCTAACCTTGTTCTTTAATAAAGCATTCTTTTATGACCTCATCTGATACCGATAAAGACTCAATGCCAATAAATACCCCTCAAAACGCTAGCGAGCTTGCAGCCACGCGTAAGACTGACAACATTGACAATATCGACAACGAGGCTGTTATCGAAGCACAGGCGCATAGCGAAAGTAATAGCGATAATGCATTAGCAGAAGCGTCAAAAGATGCGCAAGTGCCTGAGGCAACCATCAAAATGGAAACTGTGGCACCCGATGTGGTGGTTGCCTCCTTAGAAACGCCAGAAAACGAAGACGTTGACGACTCTCAACCTGTCGATGAGTCTAAAAATGATAATGCAGACATTGACTTTACCGATACAGCCGAAGCTTTTTTTCAGAAAAAGGATAAAGCTGAGGTCAGCCCAACAGATAAGACTGATTCTAGCCAGACAAATTCAAACAATATCCAATCTGATAAGTCACTCACTAAACAGAACCTACAAGAAGATTCAAAACCAAGTTTAAATATAGAAAACACAGACGATAAAGAAGATAGCAAGCAAAACGAGCAGGACGTTACTCAAGTTCAAGATAGCAGCCAAACCAGTGATAGAACGGTTGAAAGTAGAACGGTGAAAGACGAAAATAATGCAGACGACACTGTAAAAGATAGCGAAGACGACGAGGTCAAAGAGAAAAAAGAAGCCAAACTTGAGTCTTATAAACAGTTTGTCGCCGAGCAATTCAGTAATAAAAAAGTAGACTATCCAGAAGTGCGCGTAAGAATCGAGGCCAATGCGCTACCGAGTAAAATGTATTTCACCATGAACATTCTCTCGGCTATCATTGCAAGCTATGGATTGGTGACCAACTCGGCGGCTGTCGTCATCGGCGCGATGCTGGTAGCAATGATGCTCGGCCCTATCACTGGCGTGGCGTTGGCGATTATTGACCACCGTATGCCGCTATTACGCAAATCGCTTATTACAGTATTTCTTGGCATCTCTTTGGTGGTATTGGTCGGTTTTATCGTCGGCTGGCTACATAAAGACCAACCGCTAACAGCAGAGATACTATCGCGCACCCAGCCGACTTCGATGGACTTAATGATTGCCTTAGCTGGTGGTACGGCAGGTGCTTATGCCATGGTTTCGCCGCACCTGTCGGTCGCTGTGGTTGGGGTCGCCGTGGCTACGGCATTGGTGCCGCCGCTTGCCGCCAGTGGGATTTTATTTGCCAATGGTGAGATGCAAATGGGACTTGGTGCACTGCTATTGGCCTTGACCAATATTATCGCCATTCAATTTACCAACGCTTTGGTATTATGGCTACTAGGTTTTCGTCGCTTGGTCGATGATGATTATAAATCCAAAACCTATTTGACATTTTTACGGCGTAATGCGGTGACGTTATTGTTACTGGGCGTTTTAGGGACCTATTTAACCATCAACCTACAAACCAACGCCAAGCAGCAAGGGTTTGAAAGTAGCGTCAAAGAAACGATTAATAACTACTTTAGTGATAAGGGTAACGTGCTGACCAATACCCAGTTTGATAAAGACACTACCCATCAAGTCGTGCGGGCGGTGATTCGCGGCGAGACGACGCCGAGCTCATACGACGTTCGGCAAATCGAAGCGATTATTAACCAAGATATGGCGGAACATTTTCCGGATTATTTACCGATACGCTTACAGCTACGCTATATGCCCGTGCAGGTGATTGAGTCGCATCCGCTTATTCAAGATAAGCTCGATAAAACCGATGTGACCATTTTAACCAACTGATGTGTTTGGCGGTTTAATTTATCCTAGCCACTTAATACAAGCGCTTGCCTAACAAAGAAAATTAAGCCTTATTTCCGCTGCGTTTGCTGATGAATCTTCAACACGCTTGGTACGTTTGTGCTAAAATCGCTTGCAAAATTATTTTACTTATTCTATTTAATAAAACCATTCGTCAGTAAGGAGCCGCTGTGAGCCAGCCATCTCGAACAGCCGATATTCGTCAAGCTTTTATCGATTTTTTTATAAGCAAGCAGCACACCCCCGTCGCCTCGTCGAGCTTGATTCCCTATAATGACCCGACATTGCTATTTACCAATGCCGGTATGAATCAGTTTAAAGAGACCTTTTTGGGCATGGAGCCGCGTGACTATACGCGTGCGGTAAGCTCACAAAAATGCGTGCGTGCCGGCGGTAAGCACAACGATTTGGATAATGTCGGTTATACAGCGCGCCATCATACGTTTTTTGAGATGCTCGGTAACTTCTCCTTTGGTGATTATTTTAAGCAGGCGGGTATTGCTTATATTTGGGAGTTTTTGACCTCGCCTGAGTGGCTAGCAATCGATAAAGATCGCCTGTATGTGACCATTTATGAAACCGATGACGAAGCCTTTGATATTTGGCATAAAGACATCGGCCTGCCGAGCGAGCGCATTATCCGTATTGGTGATAATAAAGGCGCACCGTACGCCTCTGATAACTTTTGGACGATGGGCGATACTGGTCCTTGCGGTCCTTGTACCGAAGTTTTTTATGACCATGGCCCTGATATCGAAGGCGGTTTGCCCGGTACGCCAGAAGAAGATGGCGACCGTTATATCGAGATTTGGAACTGCGTCTTTATGCAGTTTAATCGTCAAAAAGATGGCACCATGCTACCGCTACCTGCGCCAAGCGTCGATACTGGCATGGGACTTGAGCGTATCAGCGCCATTATGCAAGGCGTACATGGCAACTATGAAATAGATTTATTTGTCCATCTAATGGATGCGGCAGCTAAAATTTTAGGCATTGAAAACGAGCAACAATCCTCATTAAAAGTCATCGCCGACCATATCCGTGCGGTGGCTTTTTTGATTGCTGATGGCGTGACCCCAAGTAACGAAGGGCGTGGTTATGTACTGCGCCGTATTATTCGCCGTGCCGTACGTCATGGCAATAAACTTGGCGCGGACAGTGAATTCTTTTATAAAATGGTCGCGCCTTTGGTTGCTGAGATGGGCGACGCCTATCCCGAGCTAAAAGACAAACAAAGCGCAATTGAAAATGCCATTCAAAAAGAAGAAGCCCAGTTTGCCAAAACCCTAGCGCAAGGCTTACGCCTGCTTGCCAGCGAGCTTGAAGGTCTAAAAGATGGCGATACCCTTTCTGGTGAAGCGGCATTTAAGCTATACGATACCTATGGTTTCCCGCTTGATTTGACCGCTGATATCACCCGTGAGCGCGGCATTGTGATTGATGAAGCAGAATTCGATGAGCACATGCAAGCACAGCGTGAACGTGCGCGTGATGCGGGCAAATTCGACGTTGATTATAGTAGTGTCATTCAAGTAGACAACCCAACCACCTTTGTCGGCTACGAACAGCTTGAAGAAGACGGCGTTATTATCCATGCGCTTTATCAAGACGGCAATCCAGCCGAGAGCTTGGCTGAAGGCATGGAAGGCGTAGTCGTTCTTGACCGTACCCCGTTTTATGCTGAAGGCGGTGGTCAGGTTGGCGAGCTGGGTGAGATTCGCACAGCGACAGGTGTTTTTGAAGTGCAAGACACCAAAAAATCTGGTCAAGCCATCATTCATTATGGCGTGGTCACCATGGGCGAAATTAACGCTCAGCAAATGGCTGATGCACAAGTATTATCAAGCATTCGTGCGGCGAGTGCCAAAAACCACTCGGCGACGCATTTATTGCATGCCGCATTAAGAGAAGTACTGGGCGATGCAGTCACACAAAAAGGCTCATTAGTCTCAAGCGAAGTATTACGTTTTGACTTTTCTTATGACAAACCGGTTAGCGCTGCTGAAATCAGCCGTATCGAACGTCTTGTCAATGAGCAAATTCAAGCCAACACCCCTGCCCGTATCGAGCATATGTCTATCGATGAAGCGATGAAGCAAGGCGCGATGGCGTTATTTGGCGAAAAATATGGTAATGATGTACGCGTTTTGACCATGGGCACCGACAGTATCGTTGATGGTCAACGCAAACCGTTTTCTATCGAGCTGTGCGGCGGTTTGCATGTGCAGCGTACTGGTGATATTGGGGTGTTAAAAATCACCAGTGAATCAGGTATTGCTGCGGGTATTCGCCGTATTGAAGCGGTCACTGGGATGAATGCCATTAAAAATATGCAGCAAAGCGAGCAGCAACTGAGCGAGCTTGCAGCTCAGCTAAAAGTCAAACGTCCAGAGGTTGCACAGCGTGTGCGCACCATGGCAGACAAACAGCGTGATTTGGAAAAACAACTAGAACGCTTAGAGCAAAAAATCGCCAGCGCCCAAGCGGCAAACTTGCTTGATGAGGTGCAGACCATCGCTGGTACTTCTGTACTTATTAGCACTTTAAGTGGCGTTGATGGCAAATCCATTCGTACCCTGATAGACGATGTGAAATCAAAACTGCCGTACAGCGTCATCGTGCTAATTGGTGATAAAGATGAGCAGCTAGCACTGGCGGCAAGCGTTGACAAATCGCTGACCGATCGCGTCAAAGCGGGCGACATTATTCGTCATTTGGCAAGCGAGCTTGGCGGTAAAGGCGGCGGTAAACCTGACTATGCCCAAGGCGGTGCGCCAAAATCTGCCAATACGAGCGCAGTTATCAGCGCACTAAGCGCTTGGATTGCAGAGAAGCTTGGCTAAAAGTTTTGGTTAGAAATTAGGGATAATATGGGATTGGTTATAACGATTATAACCAATCGCCATATATCTAATGCTTGCTAGCACTTAAAGTTATGCCGCTAATATGGTATAAAGTAGCACGCTTAACGACTGACTGGCAGCATAGCAAGTCACTAACTATAACTAGCTATAAACAGTCAAGCAGCAGAGCAAATAAAGGGCGCAGTTTTTATAATTCGGCTTTATCGTTATTAAAATGAATCTTGCACTGTCATTGCCAACCGCGCCATGATGGATTAATACAGATTGATGTCGATAAGTAACAGATGGCCACTGGTGAATAATAGGTAGATTTTTATGGCGTTAATAGTACAAAAATACGGCGGCACCTCGATGGGCAGTATCGACCGCATCAAAAATGTCGCCAAACGAGTCAAATGTTGGCATGACAACGGTCATCAAGTGATCGTAGTTGTGTCCGCCATGAGCGGTGAAACCAACCGTTTGATTGATTTAGCACGCCAAATCAGCAGCCAACCTGATCCACGCGAATACGACCAAATGGTCTCAACGGGCGAACAGGTTTCTATCTCTTTACTAGCGATGGCGATTAAAGAGCTCGGTATTGGCGCCCGTTCATTCACCGGCCGCCAAGTTGCCATTAAAACTGATAGCGCCCACACCAAAGCGCGTATCGAAAGCATCGATGATAAAAACATCCGTGAGCAACTAGATGCGGGCAACATTGTCATCGTGGCAGGCTTCCAAGGTATCGATGAAGAAGGTAATGCCACAACCTTAGGTCGCGGCGGCTCGGATACCACAGGTGTTGCCATTGCCGCAGCCTTGGGCGCTGATGAATGCCAAATCTATACCGATGTCGATGGCGTTTATACCACCGACCCACGCGTCACCTCAAAAGCCAAAAAACTTGAAAAAATCACCTTTGAAGAAATGCTTGAAATGGCAAGCCTTGGCTCTAAGATTTTACAGATTCGCTCAGTAGAGTTCGCTGGCAAATACGGCGTGCCTCTGCGCGTATTATCTAGCTTTGATGAAAACAACGATGGTAGCTTCGACCAAGACTTTCAAGACAATGTCGGCACCCTAATTACGATAGACGAAGGAGACAACATGGAACAGGCAATCATCTCAGGTATCGCTTTTAATCGCGACGAAGCAAAAATCGTTGTGCGCGGTGTACCCGATCATCCTGGTATCGCCTCTGCCATCCTAAGCCCCATTGGTCGCGCCAATATCGAAATTGATATGATCGTGCAAAATCTATCGACCAATGGCACCACCGACTTTACCTTTACCGTCAACCGTACGGACATGAATAAAACCATGAAAGTGCTAGAAGATGAAGTGAAAGATGAGATTGGTGCCAAAGAGATATTGGCCAATAACGAAGTGGTAAAAGTGTCATTGGTTGGCGTTGGCATGCGCTCGCACGCTGGTGTTGCTAGCCTTATGTTCCAAACCTTGGCCGAAAACAACATCAATATTCAAATGATATCGACCAGTGAAATCAAAGTGTCTGTACTTATCCAAGAGCAGCATTTAGAAAAAGCGGTGAAATCATTGCACACCGCCTTTGGTCTTGACCGTGAAGACGGCGACAGCACAATCGCTGGGTTATAATTGCTTAAAAGTTTAAAAACTTAAAGGCTATACATTGATTGCTGCAAGCTACCTCTAGCTTAATAATGATGGGTTAAGTAGCGATTATTTTTTAGTAAAATTTTGATTAAATAGAGTCTTTTTTAGGCTCTATTTTCTTTTATTACTATTGCTCAGGTAAGTATATACCTAATAGTTTTGTGAAAATCCGTGACAGTATCTGTTATGCCCCCTATAATGGGGCTTTCATTTGGGCTAAATGAATTTACCTATCATTACTGCTATGAGTACTAAGTGGCGCAGAGTTTTTATAATGACTGCTCTGCCTATTTAGTACGAGAGTAATGTCCTGTAATTGAGACGCAATCTGATGAGTAATAATCTGTTGATGCGACATAAGGAGTGTGACGCATGTTAATTTTGACACGCCGTGTGGGTGAAACGCTAATGATTGGCGATGAGGTCAGTGTGACTGTTTTAGGCGTTAAAGGCAATCAAGTACGAATCGGCGTCAATGCGCCAAAAGATATCGCGGTACACCGCGAAGAGATTTATCAGCGTATTCAGCATGAACGCACGGTACAATCGCAAATGCAGCATCTTGAGCAAGGCAGCTTTGCACCTTCATTCGATGATGAAGACTATTTTAATCGCTAAGCTATTCGCTTGTTAATTAATTATCTAACTATCAATAATTATTGAGCATAAATCAAGCATTCTATTTTTGCTTTTTAATCTGCTTTGAGGTCATTTATTTATGAGTATTCGCCCATCAGATGTATCGGCTCTACTTAATGGTTTGAATAAAAAAGCCATTGGATTCAATGATGTCATCAGCTTTATTGATGATTTTTATCGCTATACGCCTGTGCCTTTTGTTAATGGTATGCTGCATAATGCGGCTGGCGAAAATGAGGGCAGTGCGAAGATTTTTGGTTTTGCAAAACACCACGGCTTAAATCAATTAGACACGCTAAAGCTATTCGGTGAGCATTACGCCAAAGTGTTGGCGACGCCTAAAGGTACCGACCATGCCAATATCCGTAATTTTTTACATTGGGGCTGGCAAGGATTTTTGATGGAAAAAAATCCATTAACGCCGCGTCCAAGTGTTGATACTAGCGCGCTGTAGCTTTCTATTTTTGCTAACTATCTATTTTAAAAGTATTAAAAAAGCCACGCTATATAATTAGCGTGGCTTTTTTCTGTTTACTGCTTTCAATTTGGTGCTTTTGGCTTAATGCTGCTTAGCCGCTTACTTGTCTCAATTAACTGCGATAAAGCTGCTTATTTATTATGAAATTTAACGGGTTGTACTGCCCCTTTAGGATTGGGCATATTGGGATAATGATGCTCGTGCTCGACATCACATTCCGCGCCCACGACAGAGCCGTCGTCTCGCACGGGTTTATGAATATAGCCGGTACGCTCGGCTGGCGGCAGATGCTCATGCTCCCAAACCATCACCGCCTGCATACAAGTTTCGCGCTGCTCAGGCGTCAGCTTACGACCATCCGGCCATTTACCCAGCTCAATGGCTTGGCGAAACTTCTCTACCACTTCTGGCGTGACACTTGCTAATATCGTTTGTTTGTCCATCGTACCTACTCTCCGCGACTATTTTATAATCCAGTACTGTTTTGAGAAATCTAGCACTGCATTTATTCTTCTATAATATCATCATCGATGTCCATACTGAATTCTTCGGCATGGACGTTCCAGTGTAATTTGGTGCGGCAGGCTTCATAAAAATCAAACCCTGGCGGATGGAGCAAGGTCAGCTTATCAGGATGCTTACGAATATAAAGGCGCTGTTCTTGGTCGAGCGCGATACTCGGCTTACCATCGGCACTGACTTGCGGCTGGGTACGGTTGTCCTCATGAATACGAATACAAATTTCACTGGTGCCACTCACCACAATCGGACGACTGGATAAAGTATGCGGATGCATAGGCACCAAACAAATGGCATCCATACTCGGATGAATAATCGGACCACCGCCAGAGAGCGCATAAGCGGTCGAACCTGTCGGTGTCGCGACAATAAGTCCATCACTATGCTGACGATAGACATCGTGCCCGTCAATTTTCATCTGAAAATCAATCATGTGCACCGATTTACCCGCATGCAGCACCACATCGTTGAGCGCCATATCTTCGTGAATGATTTTTCGCCCTTCGCGAATCTCCATGGTCAGCAAAAACCTGTGGTCTAACTGATAATCACCCATCAATACTTGCCGTAGTTTAAAGGCCGCTTCATTGGGCTTAACATCGGCCAAAAACCCCAAACGACCGCGGTTGACCCCTAGAACTGGCACCCGATAACGCGCCAAGGCTTCGGCGGCATGCAATATCGAACCATCGCCGCCTACTACGATGACTAAATCGCAAATCTCACCAATCAAGCTACGTTTGACGATTTTAACTTTTTCAATTTCGGTGAGGTTTAAGGTGGGTAAATTGGCCGTTTGCAAATCCATAATTAAGGTGAGATTCATCTCATTGATGGTTTTGGCAATCTGTACCAGACTTTGGGTCACGCTGCGTTTTCCAGCGCGACCCATCAAACCAATGCGCCTAAACGCTGGGTTTTTGATGGCATGAAACAGCTCTGATTCATGTAAATGCGGCAATCGGGCGGACTGCGCTGAGTTTTCCATAAAACGACTCGGCATAACGATAAAATACAGTGCAATGATAACGAGAAATCAGCGCTTAGACTAGCATGTTTATGAAGTTTCGTTGTTAACTGTCGTAATTGGCCCCATATATCCTCTATCATACGCCACTTTTAAGCGTATTTGTTTTGCTACTCATTACCGCTTTATATGTCGATATTCCCTAGTTAATTAAGGCTCGATAGCCATGTGATGCCTTGTGTGCGCTCACGTAAACACAGTTGACAATAACGGCGGTTTTGCTAAAGTAGCTGGCATCTTAGTTATTTATATTTTAAAAAGGACAACTTTATGGCAAATCCTATTGTCAGTCGCGCAGAGCTTGCCGTTGGCGGCGCGCCGATGACGGTAAAGGGTGTGATTCAAAAAACCAGTTTATTGCTTGGACTATCGGCGATTACGGGTATTGGATTTTTCTTTTATGCATTAATGGCAGGTCTATCACAAGGTTTTATCACCATGGCAGCGTTTGGTAGTATGTTTGCCGCCTTTGGTCTTGCTATCTTTATCACCTTTAAGCCGCAAAAAGCCAAAACCTTTGCCGTACCTTATGCGTTATTGGAAGGTATCTTTTTAGGGGGTATCTCGCTGTTTTTTATGCGCATGTACCCAAGCGTGCCAGTCACTGCGATGTGTGCGACCTTTGTCACCGCAGCGGTCATGCTAGGCCTGTATCGCTCAGGATTGGTTAAAGTCACTGAAAAATTCCGCTCAATCGTCACCTCAGCATTGATTGCTATCATGTTGGTTTATGTGGCGCAGTGGGTGCTATCTTTAGCGTTCGGTTCGAGTTTACCTTTCTTATTCGAAGGTGGCGCTATCGCTATTGGCTTTAGCTTATTTGTGATTGTTATCGCTTCTTTTACGCTGCTACTGGACTTTGATAATATCGATCGCGGTGTGGCGATGGGCATATCAGAAGACTACGAATGGTTATTTAGTATCGGTATTCTTGCGACGCTAGTGTGGATGTATATCGAATTTATGCGTTTATTAAGCTATCTGCAAGACTAATCTAAACCCTATTTAGTAGTTATTTGAATAAAAAAACCGTCTTTATAAAGACGGTTTTTTTGTGGGTAATTTTTGAGGTTTATATAAATAAATTTAAGCTGGTTTACATTAAGCACGCTTTAGACGCAGCGCATTTAATACTACAAATAATGAGCTTAACGACATACCAATCGCTGCAAGCCAAGGCGGTACATAGCCTAAAGCCGCTGGTATCAAGACGCTACTATTATAAATCAGCGCCCAGCGTAAGTTTTGCTTAATAATGCGCTTTGTCTTATCAGCGATGCGTTTTGCTGCGGTAATGGCTTCGATTTGACCATTTAAAATGATGCTGTCACTCGACACTTGCGCTAAATCTGCTGCGCCCGCAATCGAAGTTGAGACATCTGCCGCTGCTAAAACAGGCGCATCATTAATACCGTCACCAACCATGAGTACGATGGCGCCTTTTGCTTGCAGCGCCTGAATATGATTGACTTTATCGGTTGGCGACAGACCGTTATAAGCGGCTTTCATGCCTAACTCCTCCGCCATTACCAGTGCTTGCGGACTTGGGTCACCGGTTAGCATGACCGGCTCAATACCTGATTTCTTGAGAGCGGCAAGCATAGACGGCGCACTGTCACGTATCTTATCGTTAAAGTAAAAACCTGCCAGCGCTTGCCATGCACTTGACTGACTATCTTGACAAGACAATACCACCGCGGAGCTAGCACGATGAGTAGCTAAATCAATGATTAAATCGTTATCCGCATTAGCAGCATGGCCGGTTCTATCTAAGGCAAAATCGACATGACCAATGCGATATAGGACACCATCAATCATTGCCTCTACCCCGCCTGCAGGATAGTATTGTAACGACTGCGTCGCAGGCAGATGTAATTGATAAGCGGCAGTGAGCAAAGCGTGAGCAATCGGATGGCGGCTGCCCACTTCAAGCGCGGCGGCAATCGCTAATAACTTATCTTTTTCTTCATTGCTAGCACCTGCCCTATCATTACTTGCCAATAATTCGATATTTAATAAATTGGGCTTACCATAAGTGAGCGTACCCGTTTTATCAAACGCCACATGGGTAATCTCCGCAAGAGTTTGCAGTGTATGGCCACGCGTGGTCAAAAAGCCGTAACTCGCCAAACGATTGGTCGCCACCGTCAGCGCAATCGGTGTTGCTAAAGACAACGCACACGGACAGGTCGCCACCAATACCGCCACCGTTGCCCAAATCGCTTGGCTTGGCTCAACGATATACCAGCCAATGAACACCAAAGCTGACAATACTAAAATCCGCGCGACAAACCAACGTGCCAGCTTATCCGCTTGCTGGGCAAGTTTGGGCTTTTCGCTCATAGCCCGATTCATTAATCTATCAATCAAGCCTATTTGACTGTCTTCTGGCAATGCAGTGACCAACATCTCAAACGGCTGACTGTCGTTTTGCGCGCCGCCAACGATATAATCGCCTTGGGATTTGATGATTAAATCACCCTCACCGGTTAGCAAGCTTTGCGAGACAGTGGCGGTTGGGCTGAGCAAAATGCCATCGCTGATAATCTCAGAACCGGCTTCCACTATAATGATATCGCCCACCTGCAAACTGTGGGCGGTCACCATCTGCCTTTTTTCTGGCACGGCTTCTGTCTGCGCTATATTTGATGGTTTATGTTTTACCTGCTGCCATTCTTGAGCGATACGTGACGTCAATTGCTGAATATTGCCATCCATACTTTGCTTAAAGTCGAGCATCGTTTTTGCGCTAGTGCTAGTGCCCTTTGTCGCTAAATTATTATTTGGATTAAGCACCTGTTCAGTATTATTATCAGAAAGAGCGTCACTATCAAGGGCAGTATGATTAAGCCTATTTTGCTCTATAAGCTGCAAGATACGCGCCGCCGCGTCTTTATCTTCGGCAATTTTTTGGACCAGGACGGGTTCGACCACCACCAAGTCATTGGCCATGGTAGCGGCTTTTAGGCGTGCATTATGCTCGATATAACGTCCTGCTAATAAGAAAAATATAAACATACTGACCGAGTCAAAGTACGTCTCCCCTTGCCCGGTGATGGTTGCATAAAGACTGGCAAAGAAAGTCACCACTAAGGCGATACTAACCGGTACGTCCATATTGACTTGGCGGGCACGAATCGCTGACCATGCTGAGGTAAAAAACGGCACACCGGCATAAAAGAACACCGGCGTACTTACAAATAGTGACACCCAACGTAGAAAATCACGCTGAAATATCAACATGTCACTATATTCACCAAAATAAATCGCCACTGCATACATCATTGCTTGCATCGAGCCGAGCGCCGCGATACCAAGCCGCAATAGCATCTGACTGTTATGACGTGCCAGCATGGCCTCATGGGTATCTTGCCGATAAGGCTTGGCTTCATAGCCAATCTCATTGATAACGCCCAAAATACGACTAATCGGCAGCTTATCTTCGTTCCAAATCACCCGCATACGTTGATTGGTTAAATTCACCTGACATTGGCTGATGCCATCTAACTCATCTAAACGCGACTCAATCAGCCACGTGCAGGCCGCACAGCGCAGATTATTGACCGACAGCTCGGCTACCGACATGCCATCTTGGGCGTAAACAAATTGAGATTTTATTTCATCGTGATCATAAGCTTCGAGGCGCGTCAGCTGCGTGGGTAAACTTGCCGTACGGTTAATCTCCGAGCGGTCAAGATAATATTGCTCAAGCCCTGCCTCGACGATACTTTGCGATGCCAACTGACAGCCCATACAGCACATCTCGCGCGACTGACCTAAAATATCGGTATGAAACGGCGGCTCTGGTACCGGATCACCGCAATGAAAACAATGACCGGCAAGCGGCAGCACCAGACCCTCAGTAATCGAGTGGTCTTGATAGTGGCGGTGGTTATTTGCTGGCATGGATGAGGGAATACTAGACATAATCGCGCTATTTCCTTTCGTCAAGTTTACTTGCAGCCGACCGGCTTTTAATAAACTTGCTCTGATTAACGAGAGTCAACCCCTATGTAAAAAAGCGATTGAATTATCTGCCTTTAACACAGCTACTTTACATAGATATTGGCACAACGTTATTGGCACAATGATATTGGCATAAATGAGACCAAAAAAATCGGTAAAAACTATTAATAAAAGCGGTCGATAAAACTGTTGGTATCAACCTAATTATTAATATAAACATTATACTACAAGCGCGCGGCGTAAGCAGCCCAGCCCTTTATCCCAAAACATTAATACCTCTAAAACACCTACTACGAAAGTCTAACGCCTGCTTAATGAATGCGGGCGTTGATGATGATAGATTGAAAAATTTGTCAATTTGCGTCATTATGAGGCAGTTTTTTATCCCAAAATGGTGTGTCATCAGTGCAAAAGTCTAATTCTAAGCGACCACAGTCGTCTAAGCCTGCTATCAATACGCCACTCTCACAGCAGCGCGGCGTGGTGTTTAGTGGTATTTTATTAATTGTCATTATCGCAGCCATGGTGCTGTTGGCGCTATATTTGGTCAAACTTGATCGCACCATTACCCACAAGTTTGAGGGCAAGCGCTGGGACCTTCCTGCTAAGGTTTACTCGCAGCCCCTAGAGCTGTATCAGGGTGCCAATGTCGATACAGACACCATAAAAACTTGGCTTAAGCTGCTCAATTATCAAAGCAACAAGGCTTATGATCGCACCGGTACCTACCATAAATCTGGCAATACCTACTTTATCCATACACGCGGTTTTACCTATAGCGCCAACGACGTCGATAAAGAGCAAGTCATCAAAATGACCATTGCTGGCAATAAGATTGAGTCGGTACAAAGTACCTTACCTGCCAAAACCGGCATCATTCGTCTGGAGCCAGTAAACATCGGTGGTATTTATCCAGACAGTAACGAAGATCGCATGGTGGTGACGCTCGATCAAGTACCGCAGCCACTGATTGACGCGCTGATTGCTACCGAGGATCGCGGGTTTTATGAGCACAAAGGCGTCTCGATACGCGGTATCGCGCGCGCGGTAATAAACAACTTTACCGGTGGTCCTAGACAAGGCGGTTCGACCATCACTCAGCAGCTGATTAAAAACTTTTATCTCAACTCTGACCGCACCATGAAACGCAAAGCCAATGAAGCAATGATGGCGGTGCTACTTGAGCTGCATTACAGTAAAGATGAAATTTTGCAAACCTATCTAAACGAGATTTACTTGGGTCAAAACGGCAACCGCTCTATCAATGGTTTTGGTTTGGCATCACAATTTTACTTTGATAAACCACTCAAAGAGCTGCGCCTCGACCAACAGGCGCTGCTGGTCGGTATGGCAAAAGGCCCGAGCGTTTATAACCCGCGCCGCCATCCAAACGATTCAAAAGCGCGTCGTGATACAGTGCTGAGCAATATGCTAGCGGTTGGTAAAATTAGCCAAGAAGAATACGAAAAAGCGATAGAAAAACCACTCGATGTGGCGGATAAACCCGTTGAAGGCAAAAGCCAGTTCCCTGATTTTTTAGATATCGTCAAGCGTGAATTGAATAAAGTCTATTATTCTGATGATCTAAAAAACGAAGGTCTGATTATCATCAGTACCTTAGATCCTATTGCTCAATTGGCAGCGGACAAAGCGGTCGAGAAAAAACTTGGTGAGCTACGTCGTCGTGGTAGCAAAACCAAAGATTTACAAGGTGCATTGGTCAGTGCCAATCCTGAAACCGGCGAGCTGGTAGCAGTGGTCGGTAGTGGCAGTGAATTTACCGGTTTTAACCGTGCTGTCGATGCTAAGCGTCAAGTCGGCTCGTTATTAAAGCCGATTATCTATATGACGGCGCTTGAAAGCGGGCGTTATAATCTGGCAAGCTCGGTCGATGATTCGCCGATTACGGTTACTCTGAGTGACGGTACTGAGTGGAATCCAAAGAACTATGATAATCGCGACCATGGTTATGTGCCATTTACCACCGCTTTATCGCAATCCTATAATCACAGCGCGGTACGTTTGGGTATGGAGTTTGGCGTTAATACCTTTGCCAAACAGCTACAGCGCATGGGCGTAAAAGAGAAAATCCCGCCTTATCCTTCGGCTTTGTTAGGCTCGGTCAATCTTAGCCCAATGGATATGCTGGGCGTTTACCAAGTATTTGCTACCGGTGGTTTCCGCACGCCTATTCATAGTATTCGTAGTGTTATTGATGATCGCGGACATATTTTGCAGCGTACCGGTTTAAATACCCAGCGTAGTATTCCGCCTGAGACCAACTTTTTGATTAACTATGCCTTGCAAGACGTGGTTAAAAATGGCACGGCCAAACGCATACAATCGCTTGGCAGCAACTTAAACCTTGCGGGTAAAACGGGTACGACCAACGACTACCGTGATGCTTGGTTTGCGGGCTACAGTGGCAATTATGTCAGCGTGGTTTGGGTCGGCCGTGATGACAATAAACCCATCGGTCTAAGCGGTGGTAGTGGCGCTTTGCCAGTTTGGGTCGATTATATGAATCGTCTCAAACTGACCCCTGTTGCGCTGCCAGAGCCCGAAGGAATTGAGTGGTTATGGCTTGAGAACAACTCTGGCAAGTTGTCTAATGAACGCTGTGCTGATGCGCGCTATCTGCCCGTGATGTCAGCGTATCTACCCGAAGAAGCCAGCAGTTGTGCTATTAGCTTATATCAGCAAGAGCGTGCCCGCGAGCAGATACAATGGCAAAATGAGCAAGGCTCTATCAATCAGCAGCGCCGCCGTGAAGGCTTAGATATTCCTAATGGCGAAGCCGTTGATACGGATAACAACGATGGCGATGCTGATAATGCTGAGCAAGAGGGCGGGTCGAGCAATCGTGCGGACACTTGGTATGACCGCGCCGTTGAGTGGTTCTAGGGTTTTTAAGACTTAAAAAAGGGTTTTAACATGGCTTTATTGATACAGCAAACTATCACCGCTAAGCAGGCTAACACTGCTCCATTTAAAATTGCTCGATTTAAAGTTGCGCCGTTTAACCTGCAAACTAAGCTAATGAATATTATCCTAACGCTTGGTGCCGCTATTGGCGCATTAAGTTTAAGTGCTTGCCAAACGGCGCCGATAGCAATAAAAACGTCTCCTGCGCAAACGTCAGTAGCTCAAAATCAGCAGCCAGCTGCAGAACCATCAGTAACGGCAACCCAAGCACCCATTGTTAAAGGCGATGATAATAAGTACTCTACCGTGCCTAATACAGTGCCTACACAACCGGCTTCGACAATACAGTCATCCGAAGCAGAACAGGTCTATACGCCAGCAACACAAAGTCCAATCATCACACAGCCCGATAGCCAAGATACCATCATCCTTACGCCTTCTCGTGAAGATTACATCCTATCCGAACCATCGATCCCTTCGCATAATGAGCTATTGGAGCGGGCGCGGCAAAACTCACAGCAGCGCAGTCAGCAAAGCACCGCCAATAACAGCAACTTGCCAGCCTTTAGGAACCTCATGCAAACAGGTACAGAGCAATTAAAGTCAGGCAATCTCAATGCCGCTGAGAGCAGCTTTACGCGTGCGCAGCGCCTCGCGCCCAAATCATCAGCCGTCTATTTTTATTTGGCGCAAGTCGCTCTTAAAAAGAACCAACCGCGTAAGGCTGAAGCGATGGCACGCCGAGGATTGACCGTCGCTCAAGACAGCACTCGCCGCCGCAACCTTTGGCAAATCATCTTGCAATCAGGACAAGCACAGGGTAACGCTCGCGTGATAAATGAGGCCAGACAGGCGCTGCGCTAATAGCACACACTCTCGTATTTACCATGACGACTGAATCTATAAGCGCTAAAATAGGCTTATAGATTTAGTCGTTAATTTTTTTATCCAGTTTTTTATTGGGTTTAATGACTGTTTTCTTTTACTCCTTTAATTCTTCACTTTCATTTTAAACTAATACCAAACCCAAAATATATAGTATCATCCGTTTATGACTATACCAATACATA
>CAUPWW010000003.1:0-220018 GCA_963515535.1 uncultured Psychrobacter sp. | reverse complement strand
GCTTTATCTGGCGTGTACTATCATTCATTGCAAGATGAATTGAGGACACGCCCTAGAACTATTTAAGCTAAAACGCCGTTTTATCACCGTTAGCACCGACGAAAAAGGCCGCTTGTTTATTGATATCGAAGGGCCGATGATTCAGGCGATGTTTTTTGAAGTATTTGTCCTAGCCATTGTGAATGAGCTATATTTTAGTGCTTTATCAAATGCCAGCGTTATTGAAGAAGGGCAGCGTAGGCTAGATAAGAAAGTTGAGTTATTGCATCAGTATGCGGTAAAGCAGGAAAAATATGATAATAATACACCGCCATTTATTGTTGCTGATTTTGGTACTCGTAGGCGTTTTAGCAAAGTCTGGCAAGCGCATGTGGTTGAGACTTTACACAAAGCGGAACCAAAAATCGTTAGCGGTACGTCAAACGTTTATTTAGCAAAAAAACTTGGCATGACGCCGATAGGAACGATGGCACATGAGTTTATGCAGGCATTTCAGGCATTGGATGTGCGTTTGCGTGATTCACAAAAAGCGGCGCTTGAAGCGTGGGTACATGAATATCGTGGCGATTTGGGTATTGCGCTGACCGATGTCGTCGGGATGGATGCGTTCTTACGCGACTTTGATTTATATTTTGCCAAGCTGTTCGATGGTCTGCGTCATGACAGCGGCGACCCGTATGTTTGGGGCGATAAAGCCATTGCTCATTATAAGAAGCTAAAAATAGACCCAAGAACCAAGATTTTAACTTTTAGCGATGGATTGGATTTAAATAAGGCGTGGAATTTACATCAGTACTTTAGAGGACAAATAAGAACCAGCTTTGGCATTGGCACCAATTTGACCAATGATATGGGTATCACCCCGATTAATATCGTCTTAAAATTGGTTGAGTGCAATGGGCAGCCAGTTGCCAAATTGTCAGACAGCCCAGGCAAGACCATGATCAATAATGATACCTATCTTGCCTATTTGCGCCAAGTTTTTGAAGTCGATAAGCCAGAATAGAGCTGACTTAATTTAGTTTAAATGTCGCTGTCCTCTGTATTGTCATCTTCAGCAAAAGCAGCATCTAGCGCTTGCTGAACGGCATTGATGCGAGTCTCGCAAACGCGGTAAGCAGCAATCGACTCCTCAACCGTGGTCATCAGATTATCAATATCTGGCTCGTCTTGCTGCTGTAGCTCAGCGGCATTGGTTTTTAAAATATCGTACGCCGCCTTAAAAGTTTTTGGGGCGGTTTTTTTACGTTTGCGGGCAGGGGTTGTCATAAGGCTTCCTAATTTTAAAATAAAGTCTTTGATTAAGTTGAATGGGCGGTAGGTTGTATTTCTTACTTATCAATATTTACATCAATAATCTGCGCTTTTGCTTTACCATCTTTTAAGACGATATGTACCGTTTGCTCAGCATAAAGTTGCGTACTGCTGGTTAATATCTGTTTGTCGTTTGCGTCAGTCAGCATGGTATAGCCTTGCTTAAGCACGCGAGAAGGCCGATGCAAGAGTACAATATCGCGCAGATATTCGCTATTACGTCGTGCTTGTAGTAACTGGTGCTGGGCACTATGCATAATCGTTTTTTTATTGATTCGACTGTGCGTCGATGCGCTTGCTAACTGCTGATAAGCAGAATTTTGAGTTTGGACTCGCAGCTCACTGGTTCGTCTGGCTGCTTGTTTGACTTGGCGCTGGGCACTTTGCTGAATACTCTGCCAAGCATAATCACTGTCTTTTTGCAGGGCGGTCAATTGACCAATCGTTTGCGATTGTATTTGGCTTAATTGACGTGTTGTCTGTTGCTCAGCAGTGTTTAATTGCTGCTTGGCAGCTTGTTTGATTTGCGCTTGGTATTGCAGTGTTTGCGTGACGAGCTGGGCTAAATGCGCCATGATAGCAGCAATCACTTTTGACGGCGTATCGAAGCTAGTGTGCGCCACTTCATCTAAAATCACTTTATCACGCTCATGGCCAATGCCAACCCAGACGGGAATAGGCTGCTCGGCAACGAGAGCAGCGAGTTCATAATCATTAAGATACGCCAAATCACCAACAGCACCGCCGCCACGGATAATGACTAACAAATCAGGTAGGCGCTGATAAGTGTCGTAAAACTGCTGCTGAGCGCTGACAATAGCTTGACGAATTTCGCCTGGCGCGTGATTGCCCTGAAAGGTGGCATTATGGTAATGAAAATGACAAGCGCCGGTACTGGCTAGGCGGTCGGCATCGGCTTGAAAGTCGCCCAATCCCGCCGCTTTTTCAGGGGCAATGACTAAAACATGCTCGATATCAAATGGGATGGGTAGCTGCTGATTGAGGTTTAATAAGCCTTCGCCAGTCAAGCGGTCGACCATCTCCGCATATTGCCGCGCCAAGTCGCCTAACGTATAGCTTGGGTCAATATCTTCAATCGTCAGTGAGAAACCGTATTGTGCATGAAAGCCTGCCGATACTTTGAGTAGTACGGTCAAATCACGGTCAAGCGGCATGCCCGTTGCGCGCTCAAACTTTGCTAAGACGCGCGCCGCTTTAAAGCGCCAAAGATTACCACGACAGCTGGCAATCACTTTGCCGTCGTCATCTTTTTCTGCCAGCTCAAAGTAATAATGCCCGCCTTTGCTCGATAAATTACGAATCTCAGCTTTAACCCATACGCGGTGGTTAAAGGTCTGTTTGATGACCATATCGACCGCCGACAAGTAATCACTTAGGCGCAAAACCGTATCTTCTAAACGGACTTCAAGACTGTTTTCTTGCTCAGCCAGTTCCGCCTCTAAGGTCGCTAAATCTTTGGCAGGCGCTAAAACCTTATCTTTTTTAGAGCTGACTTGTTTCATATTTGCTAGATTGGGTTTGCGCATAATAGGAGACCAAAGGTAATCAAGGCTTAAAGGTTAACGGCGTGAGATTCACTCATCAAAGTAAAGGTTGCAGGTATAAAAACCAGACAGGATAGTTTACCCCAAAAGTGCTGCGACAAAAAGTAAAGCCAATAAGCCGCGATAAATATAGATGAATATAGTCAGCTCAAATTAAAATTGTTATAAATCTAAACGCGCTACTGGTATAAATTTTACTGGCGTGCTGTTATCACAGAGGCTGCACAAAATTCATCCCAGCAGCGCTATGCCATTTTTAGAATGAATTGACTATATAATAGTTATCTCGCAAACTTATTGGCTAAGAGCTTTATTAAATTATCATTTTTTATTGGCAACGAAAATTAATCATATACTCATAATCATCTTTACGTGATAAATCTGGCGTGCCCGTTCCAAAGATTGAACCGATGACTGCGCCCGCTTGTCCGACCATACGGCCCGTTTGCTCATTTAAAATACCGTTATATTTGACTTTGTCATCAACGATAATCACTTGTTTTCTTCCACAAGTTTTTTGCGCACTGTCTATCGCATTTTGCTGAGCTTTGACCTTGCTCTCAGCGATACCTGTGGTTTCATAAATCGAGTTAGCGCGCTGAATCACTGGTGAAGAAGGCATGCTTTGACAAGCACTCAAAGCCAGAGCCGCAGCCACTGTTGCTGTTAAAGTAGCGGTTTGATTAAAAATTTTCATAATAATGTCCTTTTTCCGATAAGTTAACTGTATGCTTAACCACTTGGATGAATCTAACGTATTGCTGTGGTGAGTGTCTAGGCGGTTATTGTGTGCAACGTTGCAGGTACACAGCAAATCACTTGAAATATAAACCATATCAAGGATAATTAAGGTATTCACTTTTAACCAATAAGTAAATTTATGCTACTGATTCCTGCTCCTGCTGGCGTGCTCGAAGTCGACGCGCTATGGCAAAATGATAATCCTAACGATCCAAATACCGATACCGTGGCGCTGCTTTGTCATCCCAATCCATTATTTGAAGGCACAATGAACAATAAAGTGGTCACGACCATGTATCGTTTTGCGCGTGATAACGGCATGCATGTGGTACGTTTTAACTTTCGCGGCGTTGGCCAGTCAACCGGCGAACACGACTACGCAGATGGGGAGGTAGTCGATGCGATGACCGTGTTACAATGGATTGCAGAGCAGACCAACGCTCGTAAGCTATGGCTAGGTGGCTTCTCCTTTGGTGGTTATGTGATAGCGCGCGTCGCTGAGCAAGTCATGGTAGCGCCGCATATTTGGGGACTGGGCGATTTTGAAATAGCAAACGTTGCCCTTATCGCACCTTCCGTTGAAAAAAACGCCACTGATGATTTGAGCTTACCGATTGAGAAAACCTTTGAGATATATGGTAATGAAGACAATGTGGTTGCGCCTGCTAGCATGCAGGAGTTTGCTGAGCGTCTCGGACTGCCGGTTAGTATCGTTGATGGCGCTGGGCACTTTTTTCACGGACGTTTATCTGAGCTTAAAGGTTTATTAGAAGAGCATAGTTTTGGCTCTAAAGAGTCGCAGTAAAACCAGCTGGTGTCTGAACCAATTTATCTAAGCATACTGTTAGTTTTTTATATTTATTTTGTCTAATGATGAGTCGTATTATGAGTTTATCTCCCTTGCAACGTTATGAGCAGGCCATTAGCACTGATGAGTTTACTCGAGATGAGCAGCAATATCAGGCAATGAGCTATTTAGATGGGTTGTATCATCAGCTCAATGATAGCGTGGCGCAAAAAAAAGGCTTTTTTAGCTTTTTAAAGTCAAAACCTGCGGCTCCCAAAGGTTTGTATATGTGGGGCGGGGTGGGGCGCGGTAAAACATGGATGATGGATATGTTTTACGACTCTTTGACCATTGAGCGTAAGATGCGCCAGCATTTTCACCACTTTATGCAGCGCGTCCATCAAGAGCTAAATAAACTACAAGGTCAAAGCGATCCGCTAGAAAAAGTCGCGGATATCATTTATGCAGAAGCAGTGATTATCTGTTTTGATGAGTTTTTTGTCTCCAACGTCTCAGATGCGATGATTTTAGGTGATTTGTTTACCATGCTATTTAATCGCGGCGTGACCTTGGTTGCGACATCAAACATTGAGCCAGCAGGGCTTTATAAAGATGGTCTACACCGTGATCGCTTTATGCCAGCCATTGCCGAAGTTGAGCGTCATACCACAGTGATGAATATTGACTCTGGTATTGATTATCGTCTGCGTGTTTTACAGCAAGCGGAGTTATATGAATCGCCGTTGACTAAGGCCAATCACCACTGGCTTGCCAACCGTTTCGCTAGCTTGTCTAACAATCAAAAAATCAGCAACGCGCCTATTACCATCAATGGTCGCGAAATCAAAATCAATGCCCGTACCGAAGATATTTTATTTTGTGACTTCCGTCATTTGTGTATGGAGCCACGCTCAGCGTCTGATTTTATCGAGATTGCCAAAGAGTTTAGCACGGTGTTAATCAATTCTGTGCCCGCTTTGGATGATGATTTACGCGATCCGACCCGCCGTTTTATTTATCTGGTTGATGAGTTTTATGATCGCCGCGTCAAACTGTTGGTAAGAGCAGAGCAGCCAATTCTCGAGCTCTATCAAGGACAAAAATTGGCCTTTGAGATTGAGCGGACGCGTTCACGCCTGCTTGAGATGCAGTCAGAAGATTATTTGCGCATGGATCATCGTATCGAAGGCTCAGAAGCGGCGTAAGGTACCTTGCTAAGGTATTTGCATAATAATATATAAGGATAAAATATGAATGGTTCTGAAAATAATATGGATAACGGTAACGAACTGAACAGTAATAGGGAAGAAAATCAAGTCGAAAGCCCGAGAGGGGCAAACGCGCAAGTAACCGATGAACAGCTGATTAATTGGATTAAATCAAGACGCAGTATCGGCAATTTAAGCATTCCGGCCCCGACAGAAAGCCAGATTAGAGCCGCTATTGACTGTGCGGTTACCGCGCCTGATCATAAAAAACTGCGGCCGTGGCGCTTTATCGTTACCCAAGGTAATGCGCGTCACGACTTGGGACGAGCCTTTTTAGCGGCTGCTGAAGCACAAGCGGCGCAAGCGGGCGAAGAGTTGTCTGAGAAATCACGCAAGAAAACCTACAATATGCCGCTGCGTGCGCCGGTTATTATTACGGTCGTCACCCATATGCAAGTGCATAAAAAAGTGCCACCTTTTGAGCAAATGCTCAGTGCAGGTGCAGCAGTGCAAAACCTTATCTTGGCACTACAAGCTCAGGGTTTTAGTACGGTTTGGCGTACGGGGTTATTGGCTAATGAGCCTGCCGTCAAAGCCTATTTTGGTGTTGGCGCAGATGATTATGTCACGGCTTTTGTTTATACTGGCAGCAGTCCTTGCGATATGCCAACGCGCAAGCCGATTGATATTGAGCCATTACTGCGTTTTGAGTCATAGCGTCCAGACAGGTCTATGATTACAGCGATGTTTCAAAAAAGTAAGCGTTGCTATGACGTGATACAGCAAAGCAAAACAATGACCAAACTGGTCACGTTATTTCAATAAAATAACGGTTCTATATCAATAATTGTTGAAACATACCCTCAATCTCACTGTATACTCAGCACAAATTCTATTCATAATTCAGTCAGTCAATACGGATAAAATAATATGACCAGCGCTAATGATAAAAAGACAGATGCAAATATAGAGGACAGTCAAACAGACAAGCAAGGTGCTGAAAAACAAAACAGTTTGCTATCCAGTATCATTGAGCGTGCCACCAAATCTGGGCTAGGGCGTAAGAAGATAAATCCTAGCGCGGTTGAGTCTGCGGTGGCAAAAAATATGGCAGAAATCCATAACAATCCAACCAAGCTGCGTTTGGCATTTTTAGGTGGCGGTAGCTTTGGTACGGCGATGGCAAACTTGGCTGCCCGTAATGGCTGTGATACCACGCTGTGGGTACGCAATAAACGTACTGTTAAGGCTATGGCAAAGACGCAGACCAATAAAAAATACTTGCCCGGTTATAAGCTTGATGATCGCCTCAAATACAGTCATGATTTACAGGCGGCGGTCAAAGATACCGATATTGTGTTCATTGCTGTCCCAGGTCTTGCGTTTCGCGAAACCCTAAAAAGTATCGCGCCCTTTATTAGCGGGCAATCTATTGTCTCTTTAACCAAAGGTATGGAGAAAGATACCTTTGCTTTGATGAGTGATATTATTAAAGATGAGCTACCGGAAGTGAATTTTGGCGTAATGTCAGGCCCAAACCTTGCTATAGAAATCATGAAAAATATGCCGTCTGCTACGGTTATTGCCAGTGACTCTGAGCCACTACGCCATGCGGTACAAGCAGCGCTGCATAGTGCTTTCTTTAGAGTATTTGCCAGTGATGATGTTCGCGGTGTTGAGCTTGGTGGCGCGCTAAAAAATATTTATGCCATTGCCATGGGGATGGCGGCAGCTTATGAAGTGGGCGAAAATACCAAAGCCATGATATTAACCCGTGGTTTAGCAGAAATGAGCCGTTTTGGCGTCCATGCCGGTGCCAATCCGCTGACTTTTTTAGGTCTGTCGGGCGTTGGTGATTTATATGCGACTTGTAGCTCAGAGCTGAGCCGCAATTACCGTATTGGTAATATGCTTGGTCGCGGTATGAGCATTGATGCGGCGGTCAAAAAATTGGGTCAAACCGCTGAAGGTGTCAACACCATTCAGCAGGTACATGAAAAAGCCACCAAAGAAGGCATCTATATGCCGATTACCCATGCGCTTCATGCAGTCATTTATGAAGACAAAGCGGCGCTTGGCGTTGCTTTACATCTTATGGAAGCGGGCTTTCGTAGTGATGTTGAGTTTGTCATGGAGCATGACCATAGTAATGCTGCCCTAACGGCGCAAATGCAAAGCGCCAGCAAGACTAAGTACAAAAAAGATGCTGACGATAATAAGTAAAGCGTTTAGTAGAATGTAGCTATTTCATTGTTAACATTGCTTTATCATCAAAATAGTCAGGTAAACGTAACACACAAGGTGGTTAAGATTATGAAAATTATCTTAGTGCGTCATGGTCAAGCAGAAGATGAGACGCGCCCCGACAGTGCGCGGCAATTGACGGATTTTGGCGAGCAGCAAGCGGCGCAAACGGCAGAATATATTACCACCCATTATCAACCTGACTGTTTTGTCGTGAGCCCTTATAAGCGGGCGCAGCAGACGCTAGCTGAATTACAGTTGCGCGCTCCTAACGTGCCCTCACAAATACAAGAGAATATCACGCCGTCCGACGATGCCCATCAGGCGCTCATTGACATTGGTCATATTGAAGTGGAGTGTCTGGTGGTCGTCTGTCACATGTCTATCGTTGCTCATATCGCAGGCCTGCTAACGGGTGATTATCCTGAATCCTTCTCTTTAGCAGAAGCGCGCGTGTTTGAGATGGATTTTGTGCTGGCGGGTATGGCAACCGAGATAGACCGCTTTGTTCCAGAACAACCTTATTAGTATCAATAATACACACGCGCATAAAACATTTAAATGCTTGCTAGACCATAGCTTTAATAAATGACAGCTTCAATTAGCAATGACTCTAAACAACAGCTTGGATAATTAAGGACACATTTGGTGTTACATGTTTGGTTACGAGCGCAGCACAGTCCTTTAGTGGTCTGGCATGAAGACATAAAACAATGGCAATTGGTCGACGGCTGGCAACAGCTGCATGATATCTATGGTAGCTATAAAACCAATAGCCAAAAATCGGTTTGTCTGTATTTCCCATCAAGCCATGTCTTACAAGTAGAGTCTGAGCTAAATACGGCTCAGCTTAAACAATTGGGTATAAGCGGTAAGCAGTATTTATTTGAAGAAACCTCTCTGACGCCGGTTGAACAGTTAGCTATTCGCCACATGACTGAGAAGAGTAGTCATCATCTCTATGCTTTGGCTCAAAGCGATATCGAAGCATGGCAGCAAAGCGCTAAGCTTGTGGGCATGAACATCGTAGCGTTATTGCCTGATTTTTTATTACTGCCAACGCCAGAAGAGGGCGCAGGTCAGCAAATTGTATTGTACCAAGATAACCACACCATGCTACTGCGCCAATCCTTACATCAAGGCATGGCCGTCAGTTACTTGCCTTTAATCTTTGAGCGTTTTCCGCATTTAAGCGAAGTGCTGCTATTACCAGCTATTGATGACGCCTTTGTAGATTCGAGCCACGCGACTGGTAGGGTTAATGAGCCTGCGTTCGATGATATTGATTTAACCAAGCATGAAACTACTGCCAATGCCTTTACTCAAACGGCGGCAATGATTGCCGAGCATCAATTATTATTAACCACGCTAGCCGCTGCGCCTAAACCGCTTGAAATTCCTGAACGTCATGCGCTGAATTTTTTTATTAAATCGACCGATTCACAATTATCACCGTATCTGCGGGTGGCGATGATGGTGGCGCTGTCAGCACTGATATTACAGATGGCGACCGATGGAGTGCAATGGTATCAGTATCAGGCGGCGACCGCGGCGACCAAAACCGAGATTGCCGCTCAGTATCAGTCTTGGTTTCCTAATGAGCCGCTTAGTACGCGCACAAAGCTACAAGTGCAGTTGCAACCAAAACTGCGTAGTGATAGCCAAGCGCCTAACGCTCACATCGCGGTATTATCACGTATATCACCGCTGATTAAACAGTCGTCATTACGCGCGCAGGCGTTAGTCATGCAGCCAACTGCGCTTAGCTTTATGCTGATTGCACCAGATCGCGGCAGCCTTGATCAATTTACCAATACGTTAGTTGCTCAAGGCTTAAATGCTAAGTTGGAACAAGTCAACGGCAATGAGCAAGGGCAGTTTAGTGGTCAAGTGACCGTTGATGTTATAGACAGTAGCAGCGTTAGCAATAAAGGGTAACCATGAAAAGATTACAACGCCTCGCCAAACGCAGCACTATAGCAACTGACCCTAAAAGCAGTGCATTATCAACGCGGATGAGTAGCTTTCAAAATGTTCTAGCGACACGTTGGCAAGCATTGTCTGCGCGTGACCAATTAGCCTTACTGCTATTGTCGGCGTTTTTGCTGTTATTTGTCGGTGGTTATGGCGGCTATAGCGTCAATCAAGCAGCAAAAGCGAGCAAAAATGAGTATCAAGAGCAGGTTGCTGACTATTTTTGGTTGCGTGCCCAAGCTGGTAATATTGATAGCAATGCGTTAAATGCTACCAATTCAGCAGATGGCGCTGAAGCGATACCGCCGGCTAGCCGTATCAGTGCGCTGTTAAATAACTCAGGGATTGCTGATGCGCAGGTCATTGCGGCGGGCGATGCGGTGCAGCTGAGCTTTACCCATCCAAGCCAAGCGGTGGTGAGTGGCGCACTTGGTCAGCTTGAACAGCAAGGTTGGCAATTTACTCAACTTTCGATGCAGCAAGATCTGGTTACCAAGGCCATTCAAGTACAAGCGACCGTCAGTTCTTAATATTTTTAGTCAATTATGTAAGAAAAATATTTAACCACGTTAACGCTTTAAAAATTACCACATTGAAAACCTGACAATTTGTCACAATAAAAATAACTACAGACCACAGAACATAACGAGTAATAGCATGATAAATAATTCTAATAATACAATGAGTGATGATAAACGCCGCTCTTTGACGACATATAACCATATCACCTATTTGCTCTATGTGCTCAGCTATTTTACCGCTGGGCTACTATGGATTGTGCCTATCTTTATGAATTACGCCAAACGCCGTGATGCTGACGGTACTTGGCTCGCTACCCATTTTGATTGGCAAATTAAGACATTTTGGTACAGCATTGTCCTGTTCGCCATTGGGGTGCTTATTGTCACTTTTGCTTTAGGCGGTTTTGGCATCAGTATGTTCGCTGAAACCAATAACATTGCCGTCGGCTCAGTATTAGTGGCTATTTTAGGTTTTATGGTGATGGGCTTTACTTTTATTTGGCATCTGTACCGTATTGTGCGTGGCTGGATTGCGCTCACCGATGGCCGCCCAGTGCCTTAATCTGAAAATATCAATAAGTAGTAAATGTGGATAAAAATGCTGTCTATTATCGGCTTTCTTACTAGGTTTATTCAGTCAATTGACAGTGTTAACGCTGATTTATTGGCAGGGTATGGCGTAATTTCCCTGATGAAACTTTGGTCTTATTTCAGTTAAGCTGATATAATCGCAGCGCTTGACCGCATTGGTTTTTCTTATTCATTCTTTCTTTTCAAGCAGGGTCTGTCATTACTATGTCTTACGCCTTACTTCGCCCTTTTTTGTTTAATATGGACCCCGAGCACGCGCATGAGATGACCTTGTCTTTATTGGATAAAGCTCATAAAGCGCGTGTGTTGGGCTTAGTATATGGTCAGTCAATGCAGCCAACCGACTGTATGGGCTTGCAGTTTGCCAATCCTGTTGGACTTGCCGCCGGTTTGGACAAAAACGGCGATTATATCGATGCATTAGCAGAGTTGGGTTTTGGTTTTATCGAAGTGGGTACGGTCACTCCAAAACCGCAAGTTGGCAATGATCGACCGAGACTATTTAGAATCAAACAAGCCGATGCCATTATTAACCGCATGGGTTTTAATAACGAAGGCGTTGATTACCTGATTGAAAACGTCAAACGCTGTAAATACCAAGGCAATATCGGTATCAATATTGGTAAAAATGCTGCGACTCCGGTTGAAAATGCGGCTGATGATTATGTCTATTGCTTAGAGCGTGTCTATCCGCATGCGTCTTATATTACGGTCAATATCTCCTCGCCGAATACCAAAAATTTGCGCGACCTACAAAGCGGTGAAGCGTTAACCCAATTATTAGATATCATCAAAAATCGTCACAATCAGCTGGCAACCGAATATGGTTTTTATGTGCCTTTGGTCCTAAAAGTCGCTCCCGATTTAGAGCCATTACAAGTCGATTACATCTCTCAGCAGTTGCTGGACTTTGAAATTGATGGTTTGATTGCCACCAATACCACGTTGAGCCGCGTAGGCGTTGAAGATTTGCCCGATGGCGACCAAGCAGGCGGCTTATCCGGTCGTCCGGTCAGCCACATTAGTACGCAAATTCTACAACAATTCTCTGACCAGTTGGGTGGTAAGGTCACGTTGATTGGCGTTGGTGGTATCGATAGCGGTGACAAAGCCGTCAAAAAAATTGAAGCAGGTGCAGATTTGGTGCAGCTATATTCAGGGCTTATCTATAAAGGGCCTGGGTTGGTACAGTCTTGCATTCAATCTATCGGTGGCTACTATGATGCGATGGAATAATAAGGATGCCATAGAAGGTTAATCCTTTTAAAGACTATTAAAACTGCAAGCTTTTTAACTTTACTGAAGTACACCATATAAGATGCAAATGAGGCGATAAACATGAGTGGTTTAGACATTGTGATTGCTGTGGTTGTCCTGATTGGCTTATGGCGTGGTTTTCAGGTGGGTCTGATTAAGACGGCGGTCGGCTTAGTTGGTTGGTTTATCGCACTTATTGCTGCCACGCGTCTGGCAGGTTCGGTCGCGCCGCAATTATCAAGTATGGTAGAGAATCCTGTGTTGCAAATGGCGCTGGCGTTTTTAGTGATTGTCATTGCTATTTTAGCCATTATGCACCTGGTTGCGTTTGTGTTTTCTGGCGTACTTAAAACCTTACGTCTTGGCGTCCTTGATAAAATGGCGGGCGGGGTACTTGGCGCGGCAAAAAACGTGCTTATGGTTTTGGTGGTACTTAGCGTCAGCGCACCATTATTGGTACAAATGCCGCAATGGGAAACCTCGGTACTCGCACCTGAATTACTGCCTTATGCGCCCATGGGTAAAGAACTGGTCTCAGATATGTTTGGTATGGCATGGGATCAGGTCAATCAGTCTTAAGTTTTATAGATTCAAAGGCATGCTAAGCGCTTAAAAAAGGCTATTCAAGCGTCTTTAATATTCGTAAAATACACCTCTATTTATCATCATTAACTTGTCTTATGGATAATTAGCCTTATTTATTGTCCGTAAGACATTATTCTCAGCAAGATCATCAGCTTTGCGGCAAAAGATAGACAAACATTTAAGACATGTTTATCAGCCGTTATTGTGTTATCAATGTGTGGTACAAAATAGGATACAACTATGTGTGGAGTCGTTGGGGTCGCAGCTCATGAGCCGGTCAACCAAATTCTTTATGATGCCTTAACCATGTTGCAGCATCGCGGGCAAGATGCGGCAGGTATTGTGACTTTACAGGATGGGCGTCTTTATTTACGTAAAGAAAATGGCATGGTACGTGACGTGTTTATGAACCGTCATATGCTAAAACTGGTGGGTAAGTTTGGTATCGGTCACGTCCGTTACCCGACCGCTGGCACCTCAAGTAGCGCCGAAGCACAGCCTTTTTACGTCAACTCGCCTTATGGTATTACCCTTGCGCACAATGGTAACCTGACCAATGCTGAAGGTTTGGCAAAATCTTTGTATCAAGAAGATCGCCGTCATTTAAACACCGACTCAGACTCTGAGGTGTTGCTAAACGTGCTTGCGCATGAAATGCAAAATATCAATAAAACCCATCCAACGCCTACGGATATCTTTGCAGCAGTAACAGCGGTCTATAGCCGTATTGAAGGCGCTTATGGCGTGGTTGCCATGATTACGGGTCATGGTTTACTGGCCTTCCGTGATCCAAACGGTATCCGCCCGCTGATTTTTGGTAAGCGTATGGCTGCTAACGGCGGCACAGAATATATGGTTGCGTCAGAGTCAGTCGCCTTGACAGGTTCAGGCTTTAGCATTGTCCGTGATGTCAAGCCAGGCGAAGCGATCTTTATTGATTTGGACCATAAACTACATACGCATCAGTGCGTTGAGCAAAAAGAATACACGCCTTGTATCTTTGAATATGTGTATTTTGCCCGTCCAGATTCTATTATGGATAATATCTCGGTTTATAAATCACGCCTACGTATGGGTGAAAAACTGGCTGATAAAATCCTTGCAGAATGGGGTGAAGACCACGATATCGATGTGGTTATTCCTATTCCTGATACCTCGCGTACCTCAGCGATGGAGCTAGCGCTCAAGATGAACGTCAAATACCGTGAAGGGTTTATGAAAAACCGCTATATCGGTCGCACCTTTATTATGCCAGGTCAGCAGCAACGTAAAAAATCTGTCCGTCAAAAACTAAGCGCCGTACCACTGGAATTTAAAGGCAAAAACGTCCTTTTGGTTGATGACTCAATCGTTCGCGGCACGACGTGTCATGAAATTATCCAAATGGCGCGTGATGCTGGCGCCCGTAAGGTGTTTTTTGCCAGTGCTGCGCCGCCAGTTAAATATCCAAACGTTTACGGTATCGATATGCCAGTACGTAGCGAGCTGATTGCTTCAGGTCATAGCGTTGAAGAGGTACGTGAGATTATCGGTGCCGACCGCCTAATTTTCCAAGATTTGGACGATTTGATTGAAGCAGTTAAAGATACTAAGCATAGTAAGGTTGAAGGCTTTGATTGCGCGGTATTTAATGGCTGCTACATCACTGGGCAAATCAATGAAGCATATCTAGATCATCTACAAGAGCAACGTAACGACACCGCCAAAACAGGCAAAAAAGGCGTACAAATCGTTGCTGATACCCCAGTCGATATGATGGGCGTAGAAGAGCTGTAAGGCAATAAACACTTTAAAATGATAGTAAGTAAAAAGGCTGGATTCGCAAGGATTCCAGCCTTTTTTTGAGCCCAAATAAATGTAATCAGTATGAAATAAAATGATGAATGAACAGCCACAGGCGACTGGTATAAATTTTCTTGGCTTGCTGTTATCACAGAGACTACGAAAAATTCATCCCAGCCGCGTTGTATCTTTTTAAAGTCATTATACTCTATAAACTAAACTTTTCATCAGCCCAAAAAACGCGTAAATAGCCATAAAAAACCATTAATCGCTGCGATACCGACGATCATACTGACCAGTAATTGACGACTTAGATGATAAACGACTAATACTGATAATAATGCGCCAATTTGCGCCATAAATAAGTGTACTTCAGCACTGTTTAGAGCCGTATTTTCTGCTAAGCCTTGATAAGAAAGGCTGGTTAAAATTAGTAATACCATCACCGACAGCGGCAGACTTTCATTTAAGCGATGCAGCCACGGCGTATCTAGCAGCTTTTTAGGTATTAAAACGGGGAGCGCGCGGGTAATAAAGGTCACGGCCGCCATCGCCAGCGTGGCAAGAATCAGATAACTACTGCTCATTGCGGCCTCCTTGTACACTGCGCTGTAACCAAAAACCACGCGCTAAAATCAGTAGCATACAAATCGTAATCGCGACGAGTAACAACCAATTACTGGTAAATAATGAGGCAATCATCAAAGCAATCACCGCAATGCCAATCGGGAAGTAACGTTTGATGCTTTGAAACTGCTCATAAGCCAAAATAGCAAACAGACACACCAAAGCAAAATCTAAATGCGGTATTAAATCGCTTAGAGCGCTACCAATCATCACACCAATCGCCCCAGCTATTACCCACCAACTTTGGTTAAATAAACTAATCGGCAGCATGAGTGCTTGTCGCGACTCGTTTGGCAAGCTGGTCATCACTGAAAACGTTTCGTCCGTCAAAGCAAATAAACAGTAGGTTTTGGCTATTTTATTTTTTGGCAAATACTGCAATAACGGCATACCATAAAAGACGTGACGTAAGTTAATGGCGGCAATGTTGGTTGCGATATTGCCAATCGGTAGCCCAGCACTCAGCATCGGCAGACACGCATATTGCGCTGCACCTGCATATAAGACCACGCTTAGCATAATAGTCGCCCACACAGGCACGCCCGCCACTTGAGCGAGCACGCCAAAGGCGATGCCCGCCGGCAGATAACCCATGGCGACTGGCAAGCTTTTTTTAAAGCCTTCTGCCCAATGGTAATGAAAGGCTTGATTTTGGTTTATCTCATTAGATTGAGTAGTCACGTAACATCCTAATTTTTCTTACTTTAATTTACTGTTTATTTTCTTCTTTTTTAAAGCGTATCGTATTGGCTGCAAGCTCTAATCACTAAGCGTCAGGCTGCAATTTTTCATAGCTGCCTGTTTGATGGGCACGGTATAAAAACCCGCCAAGAATAATCAATCTTAATAATAATAAGCACCAAACGCTAAGCCAAATACCGGTCATATTCCATTGTTGGTAGAGCAGCCAACTTACAGGGAAAAAGATAAGCGCCAATATCAGCGCGGCATTACGAATGAGGCTACCAGCCGTTAAACCAAAAAATATCCCATCGAGCCAATAAGCGCCAACGCCAACGAGTGGCAATAATACCGCATAAAGGTGATAGTCATAAGCCAGCGTAAAGACGGGTTCGATATTGGTCATAAAATCCAAATAAGTTGGCATCGCAAGCCACCAAACCGCGCTTAGCATAATAGCAAGGACGTAACTGACCACGGCTGTGCGTTTAACGATAATACGAAAGCGCGGCCAATCGCGTCGTCCTGCTGCTTGTCCGCTTAAGGTTTCTGCCGATACCGCTACACCGTCAAGGGCGAAGGCTGAAATACTTAATACCTGCAGTAAAATAGCATTGGCGGCCAAAATAACATCGCCGCTTTGCGCAGACAGTCGCGTAATCCAAGCAAAGCTTAGGGTTAAAACAAGCGTACGGATAAAAATGTCTTTATTTAATGAAAATAGCCTAAGCATCTTATCTTTAGTAAAATGTTCTTTATTAGCCGCAAATAACGCGTGCCAAGAAATTTGTAAATGTTGACGGCTAAGCCACAATGCTAGGACCACCCCAAGCCAAAAGGCAATGGTCGTCCCTAATGCCACTCCAACCAAGCCCATCTGCAGCACATAAACAAAAAATAAGGTCAGAATAATATTAAGCATGGCGATAAAGCCTTGCTGATAAAGCATATAGCGGGTTTTGCCTTGACCGGCAAACCAGCCGATAAAGGCAAAGTTCATCAGCTCTGCGATAACGCCCCAAAAACGGACGTCCAAATACGTTTTGGCTGCACGACCGCTATCAGGATTGGCAGAAAGCGCTTGCAAGCCAAAATCAATGAGCCAAGGTTTTGCAATAAGTAACACTGCGCCAATCATAAACGCAAGTAACAAAGCCCGCTGCAAAATTGATAGCAGCGGCGATGGCGTTTGCTTAGAACAGCTATTGTTAGCAAGTTGACCGAGTGCTTGTGCAGAAAGACCAGATGAGGCGTATTGCAAAAAGTTAAAGCTGACTAATATCAACGACAGCAGCTGAATAGCCAAACCCATGCCAGCAAGCTTGGCAGCGTCATTCATATTACCGACAATCGCCGTATCAATGACGCTTTGTAGCGGCATTGCCAGATTGGCTAACAACACAGGTAAGGCAATCGCGATGATACGCGCATAGCGAGTATCAATAGGCGGCATAGCACTGGGCGGTAGGGTAGATGACATAGCGTAGTCGCTTATATAACCATATAATAAAGTGGAAAAGTTTAGTGATGACTGATCAAATAAGATTAAAAGATGGATAAAAATAGTATAAAGACAAAAGCACCTAGAGTTTAGGTGCTTTTATCGTAATAACGTTTGTGGGCTGAATAACTAAAAGTCTAGTTATTGGCTTTTATACAAGCGTTAGTCTTGCTCATACATTTTTGGATCATTAAAGGTGACGATTTCTTCTTCAAACTCAGGTTTTACTTTCACGATAAAGTCATCACGTGATAAGCCCATTCTTAAAGGAATAGAGCTTGCGATATAAGTTGAAGAATAAGTACCCGCAAGTAAACCAATAAACAGCGCCACTGAGAACCAGTATAGACCATCGCCGCCTAAGAATAACATTGCAAGGACAACTAAGAGTACCGTTGAGATGGTCATAATCGTACGGCGCAGCGTCTCTGTTAATGACAAATCAATTGTTTGACGCGGCGTGATACCACGCACGCGGCGGAAGTTTTCACGAATACGGTCATAAACGACGATCGTATCGTTCAGCGAGTAACCAATCAACGCCAGTACAGCAGCTAGGACAGTTAAATCAAACGGAAAACCAAATAAGGCAAAGACCCCGATGGTTACCACCGCATCATGGAATAGCGACAGTACTGCGCCAAGCGCCAACTTAAACTGGAAGCGTAGGGCGACATAGCCAAGCATACAAGCCAATGCTAGTGCCAACGACATAACTGAGCTTAAGTAGATTTCGTTACCGACTTGGCTACCGATGATATTAACGTTACTGATTTCAACGTTATTATTAGGCAATGCCAATGCTTTACTCAAGCTTGTGCTTAGACCGTCGACGTTATCTGATTGGGGTGGCAAGCGTACTAAAAGCTCTTGGCGCGTACCTAGATACTGTACGACCGCATCGTCAAAGCCATTATCGGCTAGCGCGTTTACCACGTCGGCTTGCTCAGCAGGCTGCTCATAACGCACATCTGCTGACACCCCGCCGGTGAAATCAAGACCTAGGTTCAGTCCATTGACCGCAATCGCGATAATACTACCAATGACCAAAAGCAGCGATAAGATGGCCATCGGCTTTTCTATCTTCATAAAGGGGATGATACGCTGATCCCCAATCGCTTTGATACCACCTTCTGCGTAAGCAGCGGCATCTTCGGCAGAACCACCTAACATCAAATTAGGATCAACCGCTGCTGTGTTACCAGATGCTTGGGTCGCCAAGGCTTGATTTTCTTTCCCACCGCGGCGTGTTTTTGAACCGGTCGATTTAGAGGTTCTAGGATTATTAGCTTGCGTATTACTGCCTTTGCCATCACGGCGCGGTTTTTTACGGCGGCGCGTACCAGTAGTATTTGCTTCACCGTTTGAGCCATTTCGATCTGGGTTATTTTCTTGTTCTAGCGGATTGTTATTATCGATAGCCATAGTTTTCTCCTAACCGATGCTCAGACGTTTGATAGATTTGCGCTTGCCGTAAGCAATTTGTATCAGCGCACGCGTCACCAAAATGGCGGTAAATAGCGAGCTGACAATACCAATCGCGAGGGTAATCGCAAAGCCTTTAATCGGACCCGTACCTATCGCAAATAAAATAAAGGCGACCAGTAAGGTTGTGATATTGGCATCGAAAATACTACTAAAAGCACGGTCAAAACCTGCGACGATGGCGGATTTTGGCCGGACACCATTTGCCAGCTCCTCACGTATCCGCTCAAAAATCAGCACGTTGGCATCTACCGCCATACCAATGGTCAAGACAATACCAGCAATACCCGGTAGGGTGAGTGATGAGCCTAAGATTGACATGATAGCAATGATAATAATGACGTTAATTGCTAGGGCCACGTTGGCGATGACGCCAAATAAGCGATAGAAAACAATCATAAACGCGAAAACTAACAAATAACCCACTTGCGTAGAGAATAAACCTTTTTCGATATTTTCTTGACCGAGTGATGGACCAATCGTACGCTCTTCCACGAAATACATCGGTGCTGCTAGCGCTCCTGAACGTAATAAGAGTGCAAGCTCAGCCGCTTCTGCACTACTATCAAGTCCAGTAATACGGAATGATGAGCCCAGTACCGCTTGGATATTGGCACGGTTAATCACTTTGGTTTCTGCATACGGTGTACGTACTTCAACCGTCTCACCAGTCGCTGGGTCTTCTTTATAAGCGATACGTTGTTTGTTTTCAATAAACAGCACCGCCATTTGTTTACCGACAGCAGTACGGGTAGCATTTTGCATCAGCTTACCACCAGCGCTATCTAGGGTAATACTGACTTCAGGCGAGCCATTTTCATCGATGCCTGTCTGAGCATTGGTGACTTTATCACCGGTGACAATCGCTTGGCGCTCGAGTAATACTGGCGGACCATCGAGTGTTTCAAAGGGAAACGCTTCAGTGCCAGCAGGCGGAATACCGCCCATATAGTTTTCAGCACCTTCAGCAACCATACGGAACTCAAGGTTGGCCGTACGACCAAGAACACGTTTTGCCTCAGCGGTATCTTGTACGCCTGGGAGTTCAACGACGATACGGCTAGCACCTTGCGATTGTACCAAAGCTTCAGTCACCCCAAGCTCAGCAATACGATTACGTAGGGTGGTCAAGTTTTGGTTGACCGCGTAGCTATTGATTTCATCTAAAGTGGCATCGTTATACGCTAAAATCAGCGCAGGACCTTGCTCATCAATCGAAGACTGTAGCGTGAAGGTATTACCCATCGAGCCTTGTAGGACGTTTTGTGCGCGGTTACGGGTATCGGTATCAGCGAAATGCAGCACCACGCCACGTTTTTCGGTTTTGATACCTTTAACCGCAATACGCTCAGCACGTAAGTCACGGCGCATATCACGACTGGCACTGGTCAAACGCTGCTCGAGCGCTTTATCCATATCCACTTCTAGTACAAAACGTACACCGCCGCGCAAATCAAGCCCGAGCTTCATCGGTTTTGCACCGATATCACGCAACCACTCTGGGGTCGTTTGTGCCAAGTTTAGTGCGACCACATAGTCCTCGCCCAAATTCTGACGCAGCACTTCCTGAGCTTTTAGCTGATCGACTGGATTATCGAGACGCACCAGCGCGCTGTTGCCCTCAAAGGTACCATCATGATTATTGATGCCAGCCTCTTCAAGTAAGCTTTTAGACTGGGTCAAAATACCTTCAGATAGCTGTGTACCTGCTGCGGCACTGGTAATCTGTACGGCAGGTTCATCAGGATAGAGGTTAGGGGCCGCATATAGACCGGCAATGATAAGCACGACGGCGATGAGTAAGTATTTCCAAGCGGGATATTGCATAATCACTTCTTTAAGTTGATAAACTACTGGCGACGCAGGCCACAAGTTAGCAGATGGGAAGTTAGCGATAACAATGGCAGGTGATTAAATGGAGAGCTACTATTGTGTGTTAGTAGTCGTACTAAATTCTGCACCACTGCGATCATCCGCGATGATAGTAAAGCAAAAAACGGTTAAGCGTAAACAGTAAAGCGAAAAATGACCGTAAATAATGTACGGTCATTTTACAGTCATTACAACCAATAATTAATAACTGGCAGCAATTAAGCTCAATAAAAGTTTGTCAATTATTGAATTTCTAAATGACAATTAAACGCTTTCAATCGTGCCAGCTGGCAATACTGAAATCACGGACGCACGTTGCACTTTAACATCGGTATGGTTGTTTAAGCTCACAACCGCATAATCGCCTTCCAATGCCTTGATACGACCCATAAGACCGCCAGCAAAAATGATTTCGCTGCCAACGGTCAAGGCGTTGACCATCGCGCGGTGCTCTTTGGTACGCTTAGACTGTGGGCGAATCACCAAAAAGTAAAAAATGGCAAAAAAGGCAACCGGCAACAAGATTTGTCCAAACATTGACGCAGCGCCGGCAGTTTCTGGTGCCGCATGGGCCGCTTGAATGAATAAGCTCATAATTTCTCTCAGTAAGTCATAGATAAGAATAAATTTACACGCATAGTAACAAAAAATCTCAGGCTTGGTAACTGTTAATCATAGGCTGAGGGCGTTTTTGTTGCAATTCATGGGGTGGCTATGATAGTTATAGTGATAGAGGATTTGTTATTATAAGCAAAGCAAGGGCAATTATGCAGTAGACATAACAAGCCAAATGTTAAGTTAATATAAAGTTGTTATTATTTTATAATTTTCAAAAATATGGGTAGCTATATTTCTAAGCAATTGATAATAATAGCTATTTATCGCAAATTGCCAGTATCATAAACAGAATGGCTGTATAATAGAGTGGTTTGAGCACGTTTTTAATGATTGGGTAGAAAAGCATTCGTATTTATCGGCTATTATTTTCTATCTGCTGGCGCTTGCGCATGATATATTGTGATTTCCTTTTTCTTCTTTGTTTAGGTTACCTAACTTGTTTACCTTTTTTATGTCTGTACCTCGCTTATACCGTCCTCGCGCTTGTCGTAAAGACGCCTCTGCTGAACCTCCCCCGACGATGGGTGACAGCGATCGCTCTTATATGACACGCTTTAATAGCAAATCGTTTTCGGCGTTTATTCTATTGCTAACCTCTTTGCTACCACAAGCGGTTTGGGCAGCAGGTGAGGTAGCAAATCCTACTGCTAGTAGCGTGCTACTGCTTATTTTATTTGTGCTCATTGCCATTGGCATCTCGTTCATTTGTTCGCTCGCCGAGGCGGCACTCCTCAGCATGACGCCGTCGTATATTGCTGACTTGCAAGAAACGAACCCAAAAAAATCCAACATGCTCAAACGCCTAAAGGTCGATAATATCGATCAGTCGTTGGCAGCCATTTTAACGTTAAATACTGTGGCGCATACTTTAGGCTCGATTGGGGCGGGTGCGCAGGCGACGATTGTCTTTGGTAGTGCTTGGTTTGGACTTTTTTCGGCGTTCATGACCTTGGCTATTTTGTTTTTATCCGAAATCATGCCAAAAACTCTAGGCACTATCTATTGGCGTCAATTGGGCGGCATGGTTGCTTATTTTGTCCGCGGTATTATTTTGCTGCTTTATCCTTTAATCTGGTTCTCAGAAAAATTAACCAAACTGCTGGTACGCGGTAAAGAGCCGCAAGCGTTTAGCCGCCGTGAATTTGCGGCGCTCGCGAGCATTGGCGAAGAATCAGGCCAGATTGATCCATTAGAGTCGCGTATTATTCGTAATCTATTGGCATTTGGAGCGATTAAAGTTGAAGATATCATGACCCCGCGTTCGGTGATGCTTGCATTTGAAGAGCATAAAACCGTGGCTGATTTATTGGTTGATCGGCCAAAACTGACTTTTTCGCGTTTACCAATTTATGATGGCGATTTGGACAATATCACTGGTTTTGTCTTAAAAACCGACATGCTTTTGGCAAAGTTTAACCATGCTGCTCATAAACCATTGACCCAGTTTAAACGTGATATTACTTTTGTATTTTCAAAGATGAAGCTGTTTGATTTATTAGAGCTGATGCTGAAAAACCGAATTCATATTGCCATTACTGTCGGTGAGTACGGCGAAGTTAAAGGCTTGGTAACTTTAGAAGATGTGTTCGAAACCTTATTAGGGCTTGAGATTGTAGATGAGATAGATCGCGTTGAAGACATGCAAGCCTTGGCTAGGCAGATGATGGACAGACGCGTTGAGCGTTTAGGCATGAAGCTGAGTGATGACGAACGCTATGAAGACGGTCACAATGAGCCCAAGTATTAAAATTCAGGCATTAAAGCTCAGGCATTAGAAAATATAAGCATTAAAAAGTAGCTAGAGAAAACACAGCCATTAATTACACCTTTGATTAAGCGACTAAATAAAAAATTTGTATGACACTGAGGTTCGCAATAATCACACAGGGTGTCACATGGCTGTGAGAATTGCGTGATAGGCTAAAACTAGCATAACAATAAGTCGTTAAATAACCTGAATACCGTTAAATAATCTAAGTTTTAAACATAAAAATATTTTATAAATAAGTGATAAATTAAGGTTTTATGTCAATGTTCAGCCAAATGACGTATGACTACAATGGTACTTTATTTTAACGACAACAATGATAATAGTATGACTAAGGAATATTATGAAGCGACTATGGGGAAAAGGGCTGCTGGCTCTATTGATGAAAAGTGCGGGTGTAACGGCAATAGTTGCCGCTGCTAGCGCTGTCAGTATCAGCGCGCAAGCGGCGTCCATGACTGAATCATTGGTAAAAAACTATGCCGCTGCTATGAAGTCAGCTGCCAATAGCCAAAACTCCAGTCAAGTGGCGCGCTTGGTGTCTGATGATGCGCTGATTTCGATGTCGAGAAAAGGCAAAACCACCAGCCTTGATAAAGACGCTTATCTGCAACTGCTGCAAAGAAGCTGGCGTGATACGTCAAATTATCGCTACGATATTACGGTGGATAACATTGTGATTACGGGCGATCAAGCAAAAGCCAATGTCACCACCAATGAAAGCTGGGTAAAAGACGGTCAAAAAGTTTCATTTGTCACTTCATCGCGGGTCACACTGACGTTATCTACGGGTAATGCAGTGCTTTTACGCGCGGTCTCACAAGTGACCATTAACTAGAGTCTAGTTACGTATTCTTAAGGCGTAACAATATATGAGTATGGATCAATGTTCCATGCCCCTATGAATGCCGCTTAACAAATTGTCTAATAATCACAATAATGCACCAAAAAAAGTAGGGTAGATGCTATTTTGCTCATTATCTTTTATATTAGGCTGGTTTTTGTTTGATATTGCGTACTATACTGTCGATTAACTTTATTTTATCACTTATTGTTGTTAGGAAACTGCCACTATCATGTCTACTGTGTCATCAAAATCTCGCTCCTTTATCGCTTTACCACTGACGCTTGCGGTGTCAACTTTACTTATCAGTGCTTGTAGTAATACCTCAGCGGTAAAAAAGACGGGTGCGACCGGCAGCTCAGCTGTGGTTAACAAACGTCCTACCCAACAAGCCGCGCAGCCAAGTAGCAGTGCGGATTATTCAACGGCGTTCTTGGATGCCGAGAGCTTAGATGAGCTAGCAGATTTATTAGAAGCGACTGATATGACGATGGTTGAAGGTAATAAACTTGCCATTCAACAATATGGTGACTTATGGAATCGCTTGCGCGCAGGCTACCGTATGAATGGTGGACGCCCTGTTTATAACCAACGTATCGAAGCGCAAAAAGGTTGGTTTACCAGTCGTCAAGACTATCTAAACCGTTTAACTGCCCGTGCCAGTCGCTATCTTTACCATACGGTGCGAGAAGCTGAACGCCGTAATATTCCAACCGAACTTGCGTTATTGCCCGTAATTGAGAGCTCGTACGATCCAAGTGGTACTAGTAGTGCCGCCGCTGCAGGTTTATGGCAGTTTATCCCAAGTACAGGACGCATTTATGGTCTAAATCAAAGTAGCACTTATGATGGTCGCCGTGATGTGATTGAGTCAACGCGCGCGGCTTACGACTTTTTGACCGCATTGCATAACCAGTTTGGCAGTTGGGAGCTGGCATTAGCGGCTTATAACGCTGGTCCTGGCCGAGTGCAAAAAGCCATTGACGCCAATGCGGCGCGCGGGCTGCCAACCGATTATTGGTCGCTCAGATTACCGACTGAAACCATGAACTATGTGCCGCGCTTTTTGGCGGTTGCCGAAATCGTCGCCAAGCCTGAGCAATATGGCGTTTATCTACCTGCCATTGCTAACCGTCAGCATTTCCGTAGTGTACCGGTCAATTATGGGGTGAGCCTAGCGGAAGTGTCACAAGTGACTGGGGTCAGCTATGATGAGTTAGAAAGACTGAATACCGCGCTTACCTCTGCTCGCGTTGACGCCTCAGGCCCGCAGCGTATTATTATTCCAAACGATGTCAGCTCAGCGATAGATGCCAAGCTTATTGCTTTGAGAGGAAATGGCACTAGTAACGTGATTGCTTCTAGTAATACGAGCAGCACAGCGCCTAGCTACTCAGGTTCTACCACGCCTAGCTATAACAATAAGCCTTATCCTAGTGGCGGTTCATTGCCTACGACCGGAAGTGGTCTTGCCGATTATGTAGCAAGCGCGAGCGTACCGCAGCAAACCACCAGCTATATTCCGCCGACAGCTTCACCGACCAGCAGCTCGGTTTACAGTCCGTCAAAACACACAGAGCCACCTATAACGTCGGCTGAAACCAAAAAAATTAATGCTGAGCTAAAAAGTAGTAACAGCTTACCGACCACATCGGCGCAAATCACGCAAAACAATACCATCATTCAAGAGCCGCCATTAAGTAAAGCGGAACGTGATTATATTGCCAACCAAATTCGTATCAGTACGCCTGAAACCAATGTCATCAATGCCGATGGTAATATCAACCTATCAGCAGTACAGACGCAGCAGTCTATTTTGGAAGCCACAGGAAAAGAGAAGAAACTGAGCTTTCCTAAAAAATCAGTCGATAAGCCGAAACCTACAGGCGAACGTAGCACTTATACCGTAAAACGTGGTGATACTTTAGCAAATATCGCCAGTCGTGCGGGTGTCAGCTGGCGTGACATCGCTGAATGGAACCAGATAGATGCTAGTGCCAAGCTACTAGCTGGTAGCACCTTATATTTATATAATGCTAAAACGATTGAGCCATTAAGCAGTGCTAGTAGTACCGCCGCAAGTCAGCCTGAAAGCTACATAGTACAAGGTGGTGATACACTAATCGGTACGGCAAATCGCTTTGGTTTATCGGTCACACAGCTAGCAAGCTATAATAACTTAAGCAGTAGAGCTGACTTGCTACGTGGACAAAAGCTGTGGCTTGTACCCGGTAAAGTGACTGCGCCTGCCAGTACGCCTGCTGCGCCATCTACCAAACCCAGTAAATCCAGTACGGCTACCAAAAACTATAAAGTCAAGCCGGGCGATGGCCTGATTGCCTTATCTCGTCAATTTAATGTACCGACTACCACCTTAGCAAATTTAAATAATATCAGTACGACCGACTCACTGTATGTTGGCCAAACCTTAAAAGTGCCTGCTAATGTAGACTTTACCGCTACAGATACTCCCTCGAGTAGCGCTAGCAATCCTGTGAAAGCCAGTGCTCCTGCAAGCAAAGTGGCAACCACCAACTATAAGGTCAAATCGGGCGATACTTTAATCGGTATTGCAAATAGTGTTGGTATCAGTCCTGAAGAGTTGGCAGCCGTCAACCCTAACTTTGATGCCAAAGCGCGCTTACAGCGTGGTCAGATAATTAAAGTGCCCGTCTCTAAAGAGTTGGTCGATCGCCAACTCAATGACAAAGCGGTCAGCTATAAAGTCAAATCAGGCGATACTTTGACAGGCGTTGCTCAGCGCTACAATATTGGTTTGAGTGATTTGGCAGCGGCGAATAATTTAAAAACCACTTCCAATTTAATCCTTGGCCGGACGATTACCATTCCTGCAAATGGTACGGTAAGTGCGCCTAGCACAACTAACAGTAACACCAGTAAGAACAGCAGTACAGAAACCGTTAGCAGTACCAGTAGCGCAAGTAGCAGCGGCAAAAGGCTTGGTAACACTGAGAACTATAAAGTGAAAGCGGGTGATGGGCTTATTGCCTTAGCACGTCAGTTTGGCATCTCGGTAGAGGACTTGGCAGCGACCAACGATTTGGCGCCCAACGCTCAATTGCAACGTGGTCAAACCATCAAAGTACCAAAAGCAACCGTCAGCTATACCGTTAGCTCAGGCGATAGCTTGATTGGCTTGGCACGTAAGTATGGCGTATCTACCAAAGAGCTTGCCGATATGAATAACATTGCTGTCGATACCATGTTACAACGCGGTCAACGTTTAACCGTACCGAATCGCTAATACAGTCTTATTGATGTAAGCACGTTAATATAGGCGCATTCAATAAATTTTAAGCATTAAAAAAAGCTGCTCTTTTGAAAGGGCAGCTTTTTTATTGCAATAATTTTCTATGGTTTTTATTTACAGCTTTTAGCGCTAAGCACTTATTAAGAAGTTTTTACCAAAAACCATATTAAACCGTTTGCGTTTTAATGGTTTCAAGATAACTTCTAATATTACTCACATAATGCATCGCCTGACCATAGCGGCTATTTGATGCTCTGTTTTCAGATAAATAAGCATAGATATTTGCCCAGCTTTTATCATCGATGCCAACGGCTCTTAACTGACGCTGGATACCTTTTACGGCATTTGGGCCCATATTGTAAGCGGCGAGGGCAAACCAGATGCGGTCAGTCTTTGGCACGTCAGCAAAATCCGCCTTCATTTGCTCCAAATAACGCGCGCCGCCGCCGATACTTTGATAAGGATCAACGCGGTCAGAGACGCCCATGGCCTTAGCGGTGTTATTGGTCAGCATCATAATCCCGCGCACGCCCGTTGGAGACACGGCATTGGCATTTAGATGCGATTCTTGATAGCCCATCGCGACCAGTAGCTCCCAATCGTGATTGTAGTTGCGCGCTTGCTCTTGAAACGATGATTGATAGTCGGGCAGTTTTTCTGTCAACGTTTTTTTAAAATGGTCTTGGCTATAAGCATCTTTTAACAAGTTTTGATTATAAAACGCCGCCAATTTTTGCGTGTGTTCAAGCTTTATGTTATCACACAAAAAGTAACTGGCCTTTTTTGATAACGGATCATTGGCGGAATTAAATGTCCAGCTAACTTTAGGATGTAGGCCATTTTTGGTTAAACTGGCGTCATAGCCGCAGCTGACATTGACAGAAGCCAAATCTAGCTGGCTTTTTAGCTGGGTGCTGGCGGTGGTCAAAGCCATATCGGCATCACCTGATTTTACGGCTTTGAGCGCCGCCTCTTCGCTAGCATAAGCTTTGAGATTGATGTCGACGCCAAGCTCATCGGCATAGCTACGCACTAAATCATAGCCAAAACCGTGCTGAAAACCGTCGGTTGCAAAGTAAGTACTATCACCTGGTACAGCAGCAACCGTTAGGGTATTTTCTAACATAACGTGCGCATAGGTGGGCACGGGCGCGTTCATCGTGGTCAAGCTTTCAGCCGGTAAAGAGAGCAGAGCGATGCTTGATACTTGTGCCAATTTCTTGGTTTTGGAAAATTTGGTTTTGGCGAAACCAGTCACTTTAATAGGTGCAACTGCTGAAACGAAGTTACTTTTGGTGTGCAGTAAGCGCTTAGATGGACGCAGTAAATAAGAAATACGGCGTTTGGCCCCTTGCGCAGATACTTTCACACGATAAGTAATACGCTGCATGGATGTCTCCTGATTTTAGCCATCCTGCATACCATAAAAATGCTTGATCAATTTATGCGGTTTATATACTCATAAAAAGCGTATGGTTATATAAGTGGCATAAACTGGCGTTACATTTTAGATCACATCAGCCTGATAAATAGCATAAGGTCGCTGTCATCTTGTTTACATATGTCGCTGCTAACATTCGATATATAACCGTTAGCACAACCGTCTTTTTATCACTTAACTCACAGGTAGCTATTCTTTAGAAGATAAAACAGGCACTTCAAACATCATTCTAAAAAAAGACGCACCACAGCGCGAAGGGTATAAATCGGATGATTCCTTCATCGCTATAAAATGAGTTAGTGATTAAAAGACTGGCTATAAAACCATATGAAACATAGGTAAGGTCATGAATAAATTATTGAGACAAATATACAGCATAAGCGCCGTACAACTGCACTTAATCGTTGCTGCGTTTATATTAATCACGAGCTACTCTTTGAATCGTTTGTAGTAGAGGAGCTGGCTAATAATATGGTTTGCTCAGCGATAAAGATGAGTAATACCCCTTGTCTGCTAGCGAGTAAAAAAAACACCATCAGAGAAATTTTGCTCTAATCTTATCGCGACGCTAAAAATGGGAAATACTACCTCATAAGAGAATATTCAAACTAAACAATGCAAAGATAGTATCTAAAATCTCACCGTAGAAAATCTTGTCCTTTAACTACAAAAACTACAAAAATAGATTTTAAACCGTGACATTTATTTTAACGCCATAACCGGAAGCTATAAAAATGGGAAGTCTCATGACAAGACATTCTTTCTTCAGGAACTAATATGCGGATATTGGTTGTATTATTCAAGTCGAGTTAATAAATTAGCGATAAAACTTAACAATAGCACTATAAACGGTAAAAAACGTCCTTGTTTTGGGGAAGGTTATGACAAAAAACGCTATAAGAAAAGACTGCGCTAAGCAGGATTTTCTGTATTCGGCTTAAAACTTTAAGATTAACCCTTAAAATAATAAAAAATTTAGTCGGAAATTCGGTAGAACAACTTAATTACCATGCTGGCTTAATTATCACGCTGGATTATCGATATCGACAAAAGTCACTGGCAAGTTAAATTGCTGAGCCAGCAGTTCGCCCAACGCTTGAATACCGCCGCGCTCTGTTGCATGGTGACCGCAGGCAAAATAATCAATGCCAAGCTCACGAGCGCTATGGGTGGTACGCTCTGATATTTCACCAGAAATAAAAGCATCACAGCCCATCAATGCTGCTTGCTCAATCATATCTTGCGCGCCGCCCGTGCAGATACCCACGCGTTCAATCAATCTGCTGTCCGCTTGCGTAGGCTCAGCGTTTGGTGCGGCGTTATAAGCAGCGGGGATATGTAACGGTATTCGTCCGAGGGCAGCGGTAATCTGGGTAATAAGGCTTTGGGCGCTTTGTGGCTGGCAGGTGGCAATATTACCAACCGGATGCGATTCATGAGGATAAAGCGCGCCGACGATGTTCATATCAAGTATCTCAGCAAGTTTGGCATTATTGCCAATGATAGGATGGGCGTCGAGCGGCAGGTGGTAGCCAATCAAAGAGATGCCATGCTGCATCAGTTTGCGGATACGCTGACCTTTCATGCCTGTAATGGTCGCAGGCTCGCCTTTCCAAAAATAGCCGTGATGCACCACGATAACATCGGCATTATCAGCAATCGCGGCGTCAATCAACGCCTCACAAGCGGTGACACCGGTGACAATACGTCCGATAGGTATTCCTCCATCTACTTGTAAGCCATTTGGCGCATAGTCTTTAAAGGCTGCTGCTGATAAGTAGTCGTCACAAAAATCCGTTAAGGTTTGAGCGCTAATGGTTTTGCTTGAGGTTTGGTTTGAGAACTGATTTGAAAGCTGGCTTGAGGATTCAGTCGAGCTATTGTGTTCAGTCATAATCTTTCCTTATAATTGTTGACGTTACGGACGGTTCTTGATTGTTTGTTATTTGCAGATTTCGAGCGTTCAATGCGGTAGGTATTGCCCTGAATAAGCCAAATGTCTGTTTATAATTAACTTTGCTCTAAGTCGTTAGAATATTTAATAGGGCCATTTTAGCATGGCGCTGTAAAAGAGTAGATAACGCGGATAACTGAAACGGTACACGATACGTTACTATTTATCGGTATGGACAGTTATAATTTACATACCTGAATCTATAGAATCTGTAGCGCTTATATTATTCAATCTTGTCTTAGATATTATTAGGCATCATTGCCCAACGAGAAGCGTTTGCGTATAGTCATCATTCATTCACTGTTTTTATCAAACTGTTTTCACAAAACTATTTTTAAAATAGAGAGGTTTTTATATGTCGTCATCTCGGAATACCAATAACAAGGCTGGCGCGTTAACGTGGTTGCCTTGGATTTTGTTGCTGATAGTGGTTGCAGCGTTTATTTGGTTGTTTACGAGTATGAAGACAGCATCAGAGCAAGCGTGGGAGCCGCCCAGAACCACGCCTGCCGAGCAGCAAACATCAGCGCCAGCGTCTGATACGCCAGCACCGATTGCCTCTTATCATAATGGCGTTGCGCGCGCGTCACAATCTGTCGTCAATATCTATACCACGCAGACGATGGCCGAGCATCCTTATATGAACGATCCAGTATTGCGCCGATTTTTTGAGTTTCATGGTGGACCGTCCCAAGAGCAAGGCAATACCAACTTGGGTTCTGGGGTTATTGTTTCAGAAGACGGTTATATCGTGACCAATGCTCATGTTCTTGAAAAAGCTGATGAAATTACGGTTGCCTTTAATGATGGGCGCAAGAGTCGTGCGAAATTGATTGGTACTGATCCAGACAGTGATTTGGCAGTGATTAAAGTTGATATGACCGACTTGACGCCGCTTGGTTTCCGTAAAGATCCTATTCGTGTTGGCGATGTGGCCTTGGCGATTGGTAATCCATTCGGGGTTGGGCAGACAGTAACGCAAGGGATTATCTCAGCGACAGGGCGAACAGGACTGGGTGTTAATAAGTTTGAGGACTTTATCCAAACCGATGCGGCGATCAATCCGGGTAACTCAGGTGGCGCGCTGGTTGACGCTTATGGAGAACTCATTGGTATTAATACCGCTATCTACTCGCGCTCTGGTGGCTCGATGGGTATTGGTTTTGCGATTCCTACTGCTATCGTTGAGCAAGTGATGAATGCGATTATTAAAGATGGAAAGGTTAGCCGTGGTTGGTTGGGTATTGAAATCCAATCACAGCTGCGAGATCCTACGCAGCTTGAGACCTCAACTGGGGTAGAAGTGTTTAATGTCGTGCCTAAAAGTCCAGCGGCTAAAAGTGGCTTACGCATTGGCGATATCATTTTGTCAATCGACGGTATCGAGATGACAGATGCCAATACCTTAATCCAGTATGTCGCTCGTAAAGCGCCGAATACCACGCTTAATGCTCAAGTCTTGCGCCAAGGCAAAAACAAGCAAGTAAAAATCCTGCTAGAAGAGCGTCCAGCGCAAGAGCCAATGGCGCGCCCTGTCGTTATTCACGATGAAACGCTTGGCGGTATGGGCGATCCTAGCCTACAAGATGATGGAGAAGAAGTGCCCATGATGTCAGAAGCGGAGCGTGACCGTATGCGCGAAGAGCTATTGCAGCTATTTGAAAGAGATGGTGCACCTTTATAAAAGTATGTTTTACACATATTACTGTAGAATTTGAAAAATAAAAAAAGCGCACTATTCTGAAGATAGCGCGCTTTTTCATTAATGTTTTTACTTTTAAGAATAACTTTATGAATGTCGCCGCTATTTTTCTATCAGCTCATGATTGATATAAATGACGCCTTGCACGCGGCAGCAGCAGGGCAATATTTCGTCTTCTTCAATCATAGCAAGCGGCTCAAACGGATAATCAATAACGTGTGAGCTGGCGATGCGCTTGATGCGGCAACTGCCACAATAGCCTTCCTTACACTGATAATTGATATCGTGTCCGGTGCGTAGCAATCCATCGAGCAGACTTTCGTCATCATGCAAGTAGAATTGCTTCTTACTCGTCATTACCCAAGTCATAATTCAACCTTATCTTAATTTTCCCATCGCATATAAAGTGCCTTTAATGGTACTTTTTCAACATAAAATCTTACTAAAACGATATTGGCGTAATCTTAAAATAGTAAGATTACGCCATGACAATAATCTGCTTAAAGTTAAACGTTTTAAGGTTTAGAGCTCAAAGCTCTTAAAGTTCAAAATCGTCAAAATCGCTATTGGATAAATCTGAATCAATTTGACCGACTAAGTATGAGCTGATTTCGGTTTCTTGCGGCGCCACTTGCACGTTATCAGACGACAACCAAGTATTGATCCATGGAATCGGGTTCGATTTTGAGTTCGGGAACGCTACTGGCAAGCCAACCGCTTCCATACGTAAATTGGTGATATATTCGATATATTGGCAAAGAATGTCTTTATTTAGTCCAATCATTGAACCGTCTTTAAACAGGTAACCCGCCCAGTCTTTTTCTTGCTGCGCCGCTTTGGTAAAGATTTCGATGCTCTCATCGAAACACTCTTTAGCAATCTCGACCATCTCAGGATCGTCGCGACCATTACGCATCAAGTTTAGGATATGCTGCGTACCCGTTAAATGCAGCGCCTCATCACGAGCGATTAATTTAATAATCTTAGCGTTACCTTCCATGAGTTTACGCTCAGCAAAGGCAAACGAGCAGGCAAACGACACATAAAAGCGAATGGCTTCTAAGACGTTGACCGCCATCAAGCATAAATACAGCTGTCTTTTTAGCGATTTTAAGCTAACGGTCACTTCTTTGCCATTGACGGTGTGCGTGCCCGCGCCATACATATTGTAAAGCTGTGAGTCATAATACAAGTCATCATAATACTTAGCGATATCAGACGCACGCTGTAAAATGTGCTCATTTTGCATGATGTCATCGAAGACCACGCCGGGATCATTGACGATATTGCGAATGATATGGGTGTAGCTGCGCGAGTGAATGGTCTCAGAAAACGTCCACGTCTCAATCCACGTCTCAAGCTCAGGGATAGACACCAGTGGCAATAGCACCACGTTTGGGCTACGACCTTGGATAGAGTCGAGTAGGGTCTGATACTTTAGGTTGCTGATAAAGATATGCTGCTCATGCGACGACAGGTTGCCATAATCGATACGGTCTTTTGAAACGTCGACTTCTTCTGGACGCCAAAAGAACGACAGCTGCTTTTCAATCAACTGCTCAAAGATAGGGTGCTTTTGCTGGTCATAACGCGCCACGTTGACTGGCTGACCAAAAAACATCGGCTCTGTTAGCGCATTGTTTGGCGTTTGAGAAAAAATCGAGTAAGTCATAGTTCCACCTTTATAAGTGCTACAGTTGTGAATCAAAAGTTTAAAGTTTGGTTTTAAAATACTGGCAAAAGAGCGTTATAAATTCTCTAAAGATATTTGCGTTGGTTGTTGTCCATCATTCATATACGCTTTAAAAATCTCGCTAAGCTCACTATCATCCAATCTCTCTAGCTCATCGATAGCGCTTTTACTTAGCGATGTTGTATCTACCTCTGCGGCTTTTTGTACTTCTTTTTTTGTCTGCTTTTTAACGGGTTTTTTTGCTGCTCTTGGCGCGTCCATCTTTGGCATTGCGCTGCTATTCAATTGCTGACGAACGTCGTCGATATCGACTGCTACTTGCACGATATGCGAGCTGCCATCATTTAGGTCGGAAAATACGTTAGGGATAAACAAACCACCGTCTTTGATGATTGCGGTATATTGCACGTCTATGACCTCCATCGTTTTTATTCTTTGTATATTTCGATTATAGCGGTAAAGCCAAAGGGTTTTATTTAATAATATGAATGTTGAGTAGCTAATCCCGCCTACCGCTTATATCTACCTAGCCGCTGGCGCGCAGTCTATCGTGTCTGACCGCATTCCTGTTGACTCGATACTACGTTCAGCCACAGACTGCTTCGCCATCGTCGTCAGCAGGATACCGCTATAGTCGGGGCTAAAAAGCCTTGTTAGGGCATCGCTGTTTTTTTCTTAGCGACTTTGCTATTTGAGTATATTTTGTAGGGTGCGCCTTGCGCACCGTTAAAAACAATTTGTATATCATCGGTGCGCTGGGCGCAATCTATAGCTAAGTAGGTATAATTCTAGAGTTATTAAATGAAATTTTAATAAAGCTAGGCATTCTTGGATCTTGAAAAGAAAAGCAGCCTCTACCAGTTTTTATAAGGATGGAATTGCTAATATCTTCATTGGTTAACTTCGATAACCTTTTGCTAAGTTTTGCAGATGTGATATCAATATTAAATAGCTCTTTAAATTTCGCAGTTACTTCACTACTTCTAAAGTCTCTTTTTTGACAGTTAGCTGCTGCTAATAGAAGCAATTTGTAATCTTGAGGTTTATTTATAGTTCTTAATATAGCATCTACCGATTCAGTTAATGTACCTTCTGAGTCCGTTGCTGCATAATCAAGTGCTCTGTCTAAAATTTCGCTTTCTATATGCGTTTTATTAGTCTCGATAGCTATTTCAGCACATTTCAAACATATTAAATGTGCAAAGTGAGGAAAGCCTGAACTTATATTAACAATTTTGTCCACAACCTCATCAATTGGGCGTTTTTCAATTTGTCTCATCCCATTTAGAATGATTTTTCTAATGTCTTCATCATCCATTCTTTCAAGACGAATTTCCTTCAAACATCTTTGAACTGATTGATGACCTGCTGTTAAGTCACTAGCAGTTTTTGCAATTCCTACCAAAATAATCTTGAACGATGAATCTAAGTCACTAAGTGCCTTGATAAGCTCTGCTAATTTATGCTTATCTTCTACATTGACAAGAGTATCTACTTCATCCAAAAGGAAAATACAGTCTAGATTTTTCAATTGGTTTGCAATCCAAAATGGTGAGTTCAAATTTGCAGGATTTTTAAAGACTGTACTTGATTGCCTTTCACTCTGTAATCCACCCTTAGCTACTACTACATTTAATGATGCGTCACCTGTTTGTTTCAAAGATTTGGTTATACTTTGAACAGAGGTATCACAACCTATATGTTGCAAAGGTTCAAGAAACAAAGAGCTAAAAACATCTTCACTATCACAACTTTTAGTAAAAAATAGACCTTTATTAATCTTATTAAGAATGAAGGAGCATGTTGTCTTCGCTAAAGAGGTTTTTCCTACTCCTCTATCACCATAAAGTAATATGTGTTGACCTGGACTATCAATTAGACTGATCATTCTTTTTACATCTTTTTCTCTACCAAAGAAATGATCGAATCTGTTAATAGGAGTATGAGGAGTAAAAACATTTCTGACTCCACTTTTTTTAATCTTTAATACACTGTCTAATCCAAATAAATCAGATGACATAGTTAGCGCCTATATTAAAATTCCATTTTTTGGCTCAACTTTCAATGCTATAGCCGCTCTGTAATTCACTTTAGTCTTGTATAGTTCGTTACAAAACGGCGAGCTTAACCCAAAAGCCAAACCCGCCATTCATCGTTTACTTAAATCTTACAAGCACCGCCAGCACAATCATCTTCCATATCCGCTTGAGCATCGTTCGCACCATCACGGGTGTTATGGTAATACAAGGTTTTCACACCCAGCTTATACGCGTTTAGCAAATCCTTAAGCAATATCTTCATCGGTACACGACCACCTTCATAACGAACAGGATCGTAGTTGGTATTGGCAGAGATACTTTGATCGACGAACTTTTGCATGATAGCGACCAGCTTTAGGTAACCGTCGTTGTTTGGCATTTGCCATAGTAGCTCGTATTGATCTTTTAGCTTATCAATCTCAGGCACGACTTGCTTTAAGATGCCATCTTTTGACGCTTTGATAGACACCAAACCACGTGGTGGCTCGATACCGTTGGTGGCGTTGGCAATCTGACTGGAAGTCTCAGACGGCATCAAGGCGGTTAAGGTAGAGTTGCGCAGACCGTGAGTGGTAATCTCAGTGCGTAGCGTTTCCCAATCAAGATGTAGCGGCTCTTGGCAGATTTGATCCAAGTCTTTTTTATAAGTATCAATCGGCAAGATACCTTGCGAGTAGGTCGTCTCGTTAAAGGCAGGGCACGCGCCTTGCTCTTTGGCCAATTTGTTTGACGCTTTCAAGAGATAGTATTGCAGCGCTTCAAAGGTTTGATGGGTCAGACCAAGCGCGCTGTCGTCTGAATAGCGCACGCCATTTTTCGCAAGGTAATACGCATAGTTAATCACGCCAACGCCTAGGGTACGGCGGCGCATACTGCCGTTTTCAGCCGCTTTAACAGGATAGTCTTGATAGTCGAGCAGGGCGTCAAGGGCGCGGACGATTAGTTCGGCTGGCTCTTCGATATCGCTGACGTTTTCAACTTTACCTAAGTTGACCGCTGATAGCGTACAAAGGGCAATCTCGCCAGTTTCGTCATTGATATTATCAAGTGGTTTGGTCGGCAGGGCGATTTCCATGCAGAGGTTTGACTGACGAATCGGTGCAACTGTCGGGTCAAATGGGCTATGAGTGTTGCAATGGTCGACGTTTTGGATATAGATACGACCAGTGCTGGCGCGCTCTTGCATCATGAGGCTAAACAATTCTGTCGCTGGAATTTGACGGCTACGAATGTTAGGGTCTTGCTCGTACTTGGTATAGAGCGCTTCAAATTTGTCTTGATCTTCAAAGAAGGCATCATACAAGCCTGGCACATCAGACGGTGAAAACAGCGAGATATCTTGACCTTTAATCAAACGGGTATAAAGGGTTTTGTTAATTTGCACGCCATAATCCATATGACGGACACGGTTGTCTTCGACGCCGCGATTGTTTTTTAGGACGAGGAGCGACTCAACTTCTAGATGCCATAGTGGGTAAAACAGCGTTGCAGCACCACCGCGCACGCCACCTTGCGAGCAGCATTTAACCGCCGTTTGGAATAATTTATAAAAAGGAATACAACCAGTATGCTGCGCTTCACCGCCACGGATAGGACTACCAAGGGCGCGGATACGACCAGCGTTGATGCCGATGCCAGCGCGCTGCGAGACATAACGGACGATGGCACTGGTGGTGGCGTTGATAGAGTCTAGGCTATCACCGCATTCGATTAGGACACACGAGCTAAACTGGCGCGATGGGGTACGTACACCCGACATGATAGGCGTTGGTAGCGAGATTTTAAATTGTGAGGTCGCATCATAAAAGCGTTTGACATAGCTTAAGCGCTCGCCCTTGTCATAATTGGCAAACAAACACATGCCAACGAGCATATATAAGAACTGCGGGCTCTCGTAAACGGTTTTGGTCACGCGGTCTTGGACAAGGTATTTGCCCGCCATTTGCTCAACGGCAGCATAAGCCAAATTCATATCGCGCCAGTGGTCGAGGTACTCTTCTAATTCATCAAATTCTGCGCGGCTATAGTCGGCTAAGATATGTTCGTCGTATTTACCAGCATCGGTCAACGTTTTGACATGGTCATACAGATGCGGCGGGGTGAATTTATTATAAGCAATTTTACGTAAATGGAAGATAGCAAGACGGGCGGCTAAATACTGATAGTCAGGCGTGGTCTCAGAGATAAGGTCAGCTGCTGACTTAATGATGGTTTCGTGAATATCACGTGTTCTGATACCGTCATAAAACTGAATGTGTGATTTAAGCTCAACTTGCGATACCGACACATTCTCTAAACCGTCCGCCGCCCATTCGATAACCTTGTGAATCTTATCTAAATTAATCGGCTCTAATCGACCATCACGTTTGGTGACTTGGATTTTATCAATATGTGTCATGCTGACCTCGTAAGTTGATTGCTTGGTAATTATTTATAATGTTGCTTTATAGGCTGCTGCGCGGTTAAATCTGGCAGACATGCTTTGTCACGCTATCTTTCAGACGCTATCTGTTTTAAGACAAGAAATCTGCCATGGTAGTTTTCTTTAGGCAAAACGATGCCGCGGCTCATAGTGATGGTTTAAATCAATGAGCACTACATATAGCGTATTTGTTAGCAGGTGGACACAATATAGCGGGAAAATTTTGAAAATGCTATATTGATTTTAAGGGTAAACTATGTTGATGCGAGGGTAAAGCATGTCCAAATTTTGGCAAAGGACGATGGGATAAGGGTTAGACGCCGATAAGAAAAATAATAAAAGTTTTGTAAAAAATGGCGCGAATTTACTTTTTATTGTTGGCTAAATTTATAAGGGCCAATTGTCTAAATAGCAGTTATATTTCGGGTAGAGATTGTACCGCAGACAATAAAAAATCGCCACCTATATGAGTGACGATTCGGATGAAAAACGGGCTGGATTTTTTTAAATCTACAAAACTGACGTTAAACCACCATGCGTACGGTTTTTGCATTATCAAGCGCCGCATAAAGCGTGTTCACTTGCTCAACATCGGTTAAGTATAAATTGGCACGTACCGAATGGAAGCGTCCCGTTTTTGAGGGTTTGACTTCCATAGAGGCCAAATCAAACTCAGGGAATTGGCTACCAAGGATAAGTTTTACTTCATTAAGTAAGCTGTCATGCTCACCTTCATGACCGATGATGCTCATTGGGTAGTTCATTGGGAACTGCCACAGCTCAGGGTTTTGCACGTCGGTTTTTTTACCTTTTAAGATACCGTCATTGGCGACCAATTCTGTCACTTTAACCTCTCTTTTAGAGGTTTGACTAGCATTGTTGCCCTGGTTTTCGGTATTTGAACTGTTAGTGCTTGTGTTGCCGGTGTCTTTTGGATCATCAGTCATGATGTGGTCCTTATTTTTTATTAAAATATGATAAGTGCTTTATCGACTATTTATAAGGGCATTAGGCCTATTATTCAAGAGCTAGAATGCAGACGACAATATATTCTTAACAATCACGCGATGCCAAAGATAGCGAATTAATATTTGGCAGCCACAAAAAAGCTGAGACCAGCTCAGCTTTTTTGATGTGGTTTTAAGAGATTTTTAGACAATAAATACTGTCTAGTTAAATTAGTCATTTTCTAAGAACGAGCGCAGATGCTCAGAACGTGATGGATGACGCAATTTACGTAGTGCTTTTGCTTCGATCTGACGGATACGCTCACGGGTCACATCGAACTGCTTACCGACCTCTTCTAACGTGTGATCGGTTGGCATATCGATACCAAAGCGCATTTTGAGCACGCGCGCTTCACGCTCAGTCAGATTGCTCAAGACATCGCGCGTGGCCTCTTGAAGGCCAGCCGCTGTCGCATCGTCAACTGGGCTTGAAATGGTACCATCTTCGATGAAATCGCCTAGGTGCGAGTCTTCATCATCACCGATTGGCGTTTCCATTGAGATAGGCTCTTTGGCAATTTTTAGCACTTTACGGACTTTGACTTCATCCATCTCTAAGCGTTCGCCTAATTCCTCAGGCGTCGGCTCGCGTCCCATTTCTTGTAGCAACTGACGAGAGACACGGTTTATTTTGTTAATGGTCTCAATCATATGTACAGGGATACGAATGGTGCGCGCTTGGTCAGCGATAGAGCGAGTGATTGCCTGACGAATCCACCAAGTGGCATAGGTTGAGAACTTATAACCGCGGCGATATTCAAATTTATCAACCGCTTTCATCAGACCAATATTACCTTCTTGGATGAGATCCAAGAATTGCAGACCACGATTGGTATATTTTTTGGCGATAGAAATCACCAGACGTAAGTTCGCTTCGACCATCTCTTTTTTAGCACGGCGTGCTTTTGCTTCACCGACGGCCATACGGCGGGCAACGTCTTTCATATCATGGATTTTCATGTCGAGCTGCTGCTCGTAGTCACGAATACGGCGCTGCAATAAAATCACGTCATCAGCGACTTTTTCAAGCGTGCCAGCAAAAGCAGGTTTGCCTTTAATGCGTTCAATGAGCCAATCGACGTTGGTTTCATTACTTGGGAAAGTCTTACGGAACTCGTCACGCGGCATACGGCCACGGCGAATCACTAAACGCATGATTTGACGCTCCAGCTTACGCACATCGTCATAAACATCATGCATAATCGCCATGACTTGGTCTGATAAGCGATTGTTCAGCTTGAGCATCATAAAGCGCTCGGCAAGCAGGGCATAAGCCGCTTCTGCTTCTACACTACCACGACCATAATCCAGCAAGGCTTGCTTGGCTTTGATAAATAAATGTTCGATTTCTTCTAAACGCAGACGCACTTCTTCTGGGTCGATACCGCTGGTTTCTTCTTCTGCTTCCTCTTCGACCTCATCTTCTTCGTCTTCATCATCATCAAGCACCAATTTGGCATTGGCTTTTGTTTTGATGATAGGTAGGTTTTCTTTTTCTTCTTTGATGCGCTCGCGCTCTTCTTTAGCAGCATCTTTGGCTTCTTGCGCGGCGATTTTGTCTTCTTCGGTTTCAGGGTCTAAAAAGCCTGTGATCACGTCCGACAGTTTTTTCTCACCGTCTTGGACTTTTTCATACTCATCAAGGACAAACTGTACCGTACCCGGCCAGTAAGCCATGGCATGCTGTACGTCACGAATGCCTTCTTCGATACGCTTGGCGATGGCAATCTCGCCTTCACGGGTCAACAGATCAACCGTACCCATCTCACGCATATACATACGCACAGGGTCAGTGGTGCGACCTGGCTCGGTCTCAACCGAGGCCAATACTGCTGCAGCCTCATCAGCTGCCATGTCATCATCGCTTGCATCATCGTTCATCAAGATGTCATCGGCGTCGGGCGCAGATTCAAAAATTTTAATGCCAACGTCCGTTAGCATTTGCACGATATCTTCAATCTGATCACTTTCAGTAATAGAGTCGGGCAGTTGGTCATTCACCTCGGCATAGGTCAAATACCCTTGCTCTTTACCCATTTGGATTAAGGTGGCCAGTTGAGATGTGGACTTAGAAACTGACTTATCGTTCATAAATACTCGCTTGCTTGTATCGGACATTTTTATATTGTGACTCGCTAACGCTTACGGGGTGCGTTGATATAATCAATCGATTCATCAAAATATGGCGTAAAGGTTGTCAATAATAACAAAAATGAGTGGATATGAATAAAGGCTCAAAATACGACAATTACAATACTAAAAAACCGCTAAAAATGGTTCCTGCATAAAATACGTCAAAACACGTTTACCTAAAAAATACCGTTACTTAGACTTGCTTAAAATGGCGGTTCAAAACCTAACGACATTTAACGTTAATAGTCTAAAAAACGTTTTAAAAGTTGTTCGCTAAAATTGTGCTTGCACCAAAAATGCTACTCAATAATATGGGCGTATTGTCATCTATTAAATCGGGCTAGAAATATACAGCGACACAGTTTAACACAGACCAGCCTCATCAAGCACAAGCTAGTGAATCTCGCAGGCATTTATTATCTGTATGGATGATTATTTCTTAGCCATGACGTTTTTATCATTTTTTAGCCAGTGCTTGCTTTGGCACTCAATATGCAACTGGGCATAATTATTAATAGTGGGGGCAGTGGCTGCGGTTTTAAAGGGCTACCGATGATAAATAAAATTTTGCCTAGCTATTAAGATTTCACCGTCGCCATCTGTGCCGAGCGCTCTGCGTGCTGCTCGCGTAGCCAGTCGTTTAATAACTGTAACTGCTTACGGACAATCGCCAGTTTTATGTTGTCTGGGTTTTTCACCAAGTCTTGAATTTTTTTCTTCATATGGCGCTCAAGAAGTTGACTGACCAGCTCTTCGACCAAGCCATCTAAGCTCAATACATTACGAGCAGTCAGGGCTTTATAAAACGTGCCCCAATCACTGCTAAGCGTTTCTTGGGTGGTTGGTTTGACATTCGATAAAATAAAGTGCGCCGCAGCATTGGCGTCTTTTGGCAGATAATTAAGACAGCGCTTAATGGTGCTGACGATATCGAGCAGGGCATTATCTTGTAAATCTTCCCATGCTAGCGGACGCAGAATATCGGCCGAGGCTTTTTGTTTAATATGCGCTGGTAGCTGCAGCTCATGAATACCTGCTTGCTGCCAAATGGCTTCGATAGGATCATCAATCAAGGCGCGCGGCTGGAATAAAAAACACAGCTGCAGCTGCTGACTGATGGTCATCTCACCATCGAAATCTAACAGTGCATCTCTTGCGTCTTTGTTTTGGTTGCGCCTGCCGCCCAGCTTTTGATAGATATCGCTATTTAACAAATAGCGAAAGCTGCTGCCTTTAGGCAGGGCAGTGGTCAACGCGCGCACTTGTGACATCAGCTTGGCTTTGCCTTCGACCAGACTTAGATCATAACGCTCACTCAAATAAGCAAAAATATATTGCGATAGCGGCATGGCATTGGCGATTTGTTCGCGCATGGCGTCCGTACCCTGACTTTTAATGAAGGTATCAGGGTCATGGTTATTTGGTAGAGTTAAAAACCGCAGCTCTTTATCATCACCAAGTACAGGCAGTGCCACTTCAAGGGTGCGCCAAGCGGCTTTTTGGCCTGCGCTATCCCCATCGAAACTCAATGTCAGGGTAGGGTTTAATGTCAATAACCGTGATATTTGGCTCTCATTAATCGCCGTACCCATCGACGCCACCGCACCATAAATGCCCGCTTGATACAAGGCAATGACATCCATATAGCCTTCGACCACTAACCAGTTATCAGCGCGCTGCTGGCGAGATTCATAGTAGCCGTATAGGACATGCTGCTTATGAAAAACGGGCGAGTCAGAGGAGTTTATATACTTGGGTTTCACCTCGTCATCAAGCGCGCGACCGCCAAAACCAATGGTGCGACCTTGGTTATCGCGAATCGGGAAAATCACTCTGTCACGCAGTAGGTCGTAATCGCGCCCAGATTCTGATTTGCGCACTAAACCTAAAGCTTTAAGTCCTTCGATATCTTGCGGGAATTGATGCTCAAGATGCTGCCAACCAAAGGGCGCATAGCCTAAGCCAAAAGTCGCGAAGGTGTCTTCAGTGATGCCACGCGATAAGAAGTAATGCTTGGCATGCGGATGAGTGGTGAGATTGTGTTGATAAAACTGCTGGATTTGCTCCAATAGCTCATACAGATTGCCGTCTTTATCAGAGCCGCCATCGTCATAGGTGGCAGTAGCGTTATCATCCTCTGGCAACCATGCAGGCGGATAGCTATTAGCATCTTGATAGTTGGCATCGCCTTGATAGGTGCTATTACTTTGATAATGAGTATCATAGCCATCGGTTGTATAAGGGGCAGAATCGTAAGCATCTAACGGTGGATAATCATCATAATTATGATAATCGTTATAAGCTGGCGCGTTTATTGATGGCTGCTTATCGATTTCTGACTGATTATTAGCCAATTGCTGGCATGTTGCTACTGGCTTAATAGCGGCTTTTGGTTTGGCCTTAGCGCGCTGATAGCTAACGTTTTGCGGCTCTTCTTTTGGCACCTCGATGCCCGTTTGTTTGGACAGTTCATTAACCGCTTCGATAAAGGTAAGGTTTTCATAATCACGTAAAAAACTGATGGCATTACCACCAACGCTACAGCCAAAGCAGTGATAGATGTTTTTTTGTGGATTGACATAAAAGGACGGCGATTTTTCACCATGAAACGGGCAGCAGCCTTTATATTCACTACCCGCACGTTTGAGCGTGGTATGACGCCCAATGATACTGATTAAGTCAGCTTGGCTATTTAATTGTTCGAGAATATGGTTAGGAATGCTCATACAAAAAACAGTTTACCATAGGACGATTATATTAAGCATCGACAATCAGCTAGGAAAAAACTGACAGTAGATAAAAATTATAAGAAGTAAAAACAGAAAAATAAGGCCAACAGAACGTTGACCTTATTTTTGATGATAGATACTAAGCGTCTAAAATAGACGCGAGCGGTAACAACTTATTCAGCAGGTAATGTGGTACGGCGTACAGGGTTCATGTTTTGTGGATCGACATCGGCTTCTCTAGCAGTATCACCAGTGCTCGATTGGCTCGTCACGCGCTCAGTCGATGCTTCAGGCAAACCTAAGCCTACATTGATACCGCTATTGGCGCGCTTAGGAGACATATTTAGCGGTGCGTTAGCATTCGCTGCTGCCGCATTATCACTTGGCAATCTTAATTGATTGGCGTTACGAATCACTTGGGTTTTGGTAGCGCCGCTGTAGTTGCCTGTTGCAACCGAGGTATCTTTATTAAAACGGTTTAATTGTCCAAAGGTGAGTTTATTAAATAGAGTACGCTCACGTTTGGTGTTAAGTTTGACGCGACCATCAGCGCTGAGCATGTTTGGATAGTTGATTTGCAATAGCGTTTTATACTCATTTGCTAAGTCATTAAGACCGAGCTTTTCATGGCTATAAGCCAATACGGCGAGGGCATCAGGCACAGATTCACTTAATGGATAATATTGGAACACCCATTTAGCACGGTTGACCGCAGCGACATAGGCTTCGCGTTCGACATACCAGTTGGCGGCACTCATCTCGCTTTCGGCAAACTGATTATAGATAAAGGTCATACGCTGAGCAGCATCGGGCGCGTAAGGGCTGTTGGGGTATTTATTGATAAGCTCTTGGAAGTTGGCAAAGGCAATACGCAAATACGCAGTATCACGCTCAGCTTGATTGAGCTTAAACAATTTTAGACCTTCTGATGAGCCTTGCATATTGGCCACGCCGCGCACGTAGTAAGCATAGCTGACTTGCGGATTAGAAGGATATAGGCTGATAAACTGCTCAGCGCTGGCGGCGGCCGCTTCGAACTTTCCACTTTCGTATTGGGCGTACATCACATCAAGCAAGGCTTGTTCGGCATATTGCCCCGTTGGATAAAAAGTGCGCAGATTGTTTAAATCTTCGATAGCTTGCGTATAACGACCCTTATCAATCTGAGCGATGGCGTCGTTATAATATCCTTGCTCAGACTTCTCAGCAGTGGCAACCGCATCCACGTCTTTACCGCCAGTTAGGTTTTTAAACGTTTGACAACCCACCAAGTTGACGCTTAACGCCAGTAGGGTGATTGAGGACAGTTTGATAAACGTATTGCCAACAGCTTGCATACTTCTTCTCCGACACAAGACGCGTAATAGCAGCGACGCTATTAGGCTAAATTATAAAAGGGTAATAAGGGTAATAATAAAAAACGATGCAAGCGGCATCCATTAAGGGTCTGCTACTAAATAGGCGCTAGCAGTAAACGCACTCATTATTAACATCGTTCTTATCGAATGCCATTTTGCTCATATTAATAAAATAAATTATTTTAAAAGTTCTTATTTTAAAAAATCAGTGCCATAGCATACAGCAAAACAACGCTTACTTTATAGAATAACGCCTGCTTCGTCTATTTTTTCGTTATCTATTTTGTAGTTAAAGCGCTCATACTTTATGTATGTTGGCTTCGGTCTGTAGTTTAGCATGAGCCGTCGTCACGAGCGATATTGAATATGGCTGACAAGGACAAATATACAGTAAATTACAGCCATGTCATATTTTAGAGAGCTAATCTATCAAATAATATCCATCGCATGGCAGCGTAATCTATATAGTTCTGCACAGTTTTTCGTAGTTCCTCAGAACAAGGTAATGATAAAAAGGTAACGATAAAATCGCAGATAACGCGCAGCTTCTGTAGGGCTTGGTCGCTTAGCATGTTACACTATGACGATATGAATGCGCTTTATGATGGCCGCTTTTTTTGGCCTCGCTTATTTTTGCAGGTCAAAGCGCCCGCCAGCTTTGTTATCCTATTTACTTATGAAGTCAGCTTATAAAGCTGTAAGCGACTTTGCCCTATATCAATCTGCTATGAATGAATAATGATGCTATGACGACCAATTTCCCTAAGAAACAACCGTTAGAGACCGATATGTCAGCACAAGAGTTACCAATGCCAAATGAATTATTAAATGGCCATCAGCACGCGCTTGATGAGCAAACGCCGGATATGTCCACTGATGAGTTTGATGAATTGGTCGATGACGATATTGTCGGCGATGAAGATGAATACGCAGACAGTGAGGATTCAGTCGTAGTTGCTGGGCAAGCGGTTCCGGTCGTTATTGATGTCACGCATACCGTCATAGAAGACGAAGCGGGCTTACGTATTGATAAACTGGCATCAAAAGTATTTGCCGATTTCTCGCGTGCCCAGCTACAAGGCTGGATTACTGATGGCAGCTTACTTTATAACGGGACGGTACAAAAACCGAAAATCCGTGTCAAAGCTGGTGATGTCTTGCATTTATCGACGACACTGCAGCAGCATAGCGAAGATCAGCCAGAAAATATCGCTATCGAAGTCGTCTATGAAGATGATGATGTCCTAGTGATTAACAAACCTGTCGGTATGGTTGTCCATCCCGGCGCTGGCAATCAGACCGGCACTTTGGTCAATGCGCTCCTGTATCATTATCCGCAGCAACACCATTTGCCGCGAGCCGGATTGGTACACCGTATTGATAAAGATACCTCGGGACTGCTGTTAATTGGTAAAACCAAGCCCGCGCAAATGGCTTTGATGGATCAATTAAAAGACAAGTCTGTCTATCGTCATTATCAGTGCGTGGTCGCAGGGGATGCGGCAAGTTTGCTGCGTCATCGCCGTATCGATGCGCCGATTGGTCGCCATCGCAATCAACGTACCAAAATGACGGTGATGACAGCAGGGCGCGAAGCGGTGACGCATTTATTGAATGTCACACCGCTGAACGATAACTACTGTTTATTAGATGTCGGTCTTGAAACAGGACGTACGCATCAGATTCGTGTGCATCTAAGCCACATTACCTATCCGATAGTCGGTGACCGCGTCTACGGTGGTCGTCGTCAATTGCGAGCGGGCTTGACAGAAGCGCAGCGTCAGGCAATCAATAATTTCCCGCGTCAAGCATTGCATGCTTATACTTTAGGTTTCGTGCATCCAACGACTGGCGAGGACATCGAAGTGACGGCGCCAATCCCTGAAGATATGCAGCAATTAATAGGAGTGTTAAGTGATGGCTACGACGAAGAATAACGCTTAATAGACGATACCCGTTTAGCGTTATTTATTTAAAACATATTTATTTAAAAAGTAACGATAAGCGATAAGCCCTAACCATAATGATGCAAATAACAAAAATGGTAAATCAGCCATGACTACCCTAAAAAACCAGCTTCCTATTACCTTGCTTGCTCAGCTTGATGACGTGACGGTTTTTCAAACGGCAGCTTTTAGCAGCGATGATAGTGAAGCGGCTAATGAGATAGATAATCAGGCAAATTATGGTGTGCTAAATTTAGGCTTGCATGTCAATGATAACGCCAAAATAGTCTTAAACAATCGCATGCGTCTATTAACGGCGATTAATGAGCAATTAGCGGCGGGGCAGCGTGCGCCAGTTAATAGCTTGCACTGGCTCAATCAAGTTCATGGGCAGCAGATTTATGATGTCGATGCGATGGCGCTACCTATACGCCCGCTAGATGCCGATGCCATGGTCAGTCAACAAGTGGGCTTAGGTCTTGCGATTATGACCGCCGATTGTGTACCGATTGTTTTATACCAGCCCGCAACGGGGCAGATAGCTGCTATCCATGCAGGCTGGCAAGGGCTGGCGTGCGGCGTCATAAAGGCAACCGCCGAGCGCTTTGATGATGATAAACCAATCACGGCATGGATTGGCGTCTGTATCAGTCAAGAAAATTATGAAGTCGGCAGCCAAGTACGAAATAAGCTGCTGGCAGGCTGTATAGATAATCAAGTCTTGTCATCACAGCATCTTGATAGCTTTGAACAGCGTTACGTCTTAACTTCTACAGCGGATAAAATTAAGCTGAATTTACCCAAGCTTGCGGCTGACCAATTAGGTGCAGCAGGTATTATAATCAGTAATCAGTCCGAAATCCCTTGTAGCTACGCTGACATGCATTATTATTCTTATCGACGTCAAACGCATCTTGGCCAGCCTGCAACCGGACGTATGGCATTGATTATTACTCGCAGCAATTTTGGATAGTTCGTTTGGTTCACCTCTTTATCTTCTATTTTTATTTCATTTTTAATTGTCATTATTAGAGTTCGTATGAATACACCTGCCACACCGTCTACCATTTTAGAGCATGAGAACAATCTCGCTAGCGTCTCAATGGCGGTTATTTATCATAGTAATTATGGGCATACCAAACGCGTTGCCGAAGCAGTGGTGACGGGTGCGCGTCAACAGTTACCAGAATCGCAGGTTAAGGCGGTCGATGTCCATGACGTTGATTGGGATTTTGTCGATCAAGCGGATTTATTGGTGTTTGGTAGCGCCGTCTATATGGGCAGCGTGACCGCAGGCTTTAAGACCTTTATGGATGAAACCTCTAAGCGTTGGTATCATCGTAAATGGGAAGGTAAGTGGGCAGCCGGGTTTGCCAATTCTGGTGGCCTGAGCGGTGACAAACTTGCTGCCCTGCAGCAGATTTGTCTCTATGCCATGCAGCATGGAATGAATTGGATCGGTTTACCACTGATGCCAACAGGACATGAAGCGCATGATTTAAATCGTCTCTCAAGCTTTTTGGGTTTGATGACACAGTCGCTAGATGGGCCGCCTGAATTCACGCCTGGCGCAGGCGATATTGATACCGCCATTTGGTTTGGCGATCATTTGGCTAAGACTATTATCAAGCATCAGCCCAAACAACAAATAGTCATTGCAGAAGATTAAAGTTAAATATTTCTATTGATTATTCATCACTTACAAAAGCAGCTATCAAACCGATAGCTGCTTTTTTTATTGGCCATTATTTGTAGTAGAAGGGGTTTGAGTAGAAATAGCGTTAGCGGGTTTGCCCGCGTTGGATAAATTTTCCACAATAAGCGTTTTAGAAGACACCCTTTTAGAAGAGACAGTTTCAACAGGTATCGGACTTTCGACAAATTGAAAAGATTGGCAACCTGTTACAGGGATTGTCGCTGCCAACGTAAATATAAAGAAGAGTAATTTCATAAGAACATCTCGAGCATTATTGGCAACATGGCAATGGTTGGTGATATTAAACAGCGTTTATCATAAATAACATGCTGCATCAGGCAAAAGGGTTTTTGCGAGTAGGGCAACGCTTATTTGGAATGTAAGGTGGATGGTAAATGGCCACTATGTATCCATTATGTACGCTTGAAACCTGTAATAACAAGTGTAGAAGTCGTTTTTTGCTATATGTAGTGATTTATCTTCACGCTTTAACAATGGATTTCATAAATTTTCTAGGTTTTGTCATTGTTTTTCAAAGGATTAATTATCTTGCTAAAATTTATAATATTAAAATACATAGTGATTTAATATAAATTAAATCTCTTAAGAGGTTTTTTTAACTTTTGTAAAAGTCTGCGGTGAATGAGTTACTATTTAAGTAATAGTGGCGAAATAGTTTTACATTAGTGGGGTGAGCAGACATTATTTAGAAACTATCTTTATTAAGTTGTTTTTATCACGCCACTTTATTAAGCATTTTACTGGACGATTTGCTACATCACGCAATGGATTATCCGTTGAGTACTGACGTTATTGTCAATAATTTTACTCAATATCAAATGTCTTATCCTGACCAATCGTTCTAATAATAATTACAACACCCTAGGTGCCAGCTATATGAGGATATTATGAAGCCACTTTCTGTGATGTTATCGATGCTTGTCATTGGTATTACCTCCAGCGCCGCGATGGCTGAAGGTGCTAACCTTCCTAATGCCAATTTACCCGATGCTAGCTTACCTAATGTAAGCCCCGCCAATAGCGAGCTTGTCAACCGCGGTGCCTATATCGCTCGTGCTGCTGACTGTATGGCTTGTCACGGTGAGAATTACACGGGCGGCACAGCGATTGAAACCCCGATGGGGAAAATTTATTCAACCAATATTACCCCTTCTAAACGTTACGGTATCGGCAATTATACCGAAGCAGATTTAAAAAACGCTTTACAAAAAGGCCGAGCGCCTGACCATATGCTATATCCTGCAATGCCATATCCTTCTTATAGCGGTATGAAAGAAGAGGATATCAGCGCCTTGTTTGCTTATCTACAAACCGTACCGGCTGTTGATGAAGCGCCTAAACAAGAAACCAAATTACCGTTCCCCTTTAACATCCGTAGCTTAATGATTGGTTGGAATTTGCTAAATATACCTTCTACTGAAAAGCGCGACGGTCTAAATGAGACCCAAAAACGTGGCGAGTATTTGGTCAACAATCTCGAGCATTGCGGCACTTGTCATACGCCGCGTAATAGCACCATGGGCTTTGATAAAAAAATGTATTTATCAGGCGCGCCGCTTGGTAATTGGCATGCGCCAAACATCACCCCTGACGAGTCGAGCGGTATCGGCAGTTGGAGCGAGCAAGATATTATCACGTATCTACGCACTGGTGAGCTTGATCAGCGCGCTTATGCTGGCGGACCGATGGGTGAAGCGGTCGCGCACAGTACGCGTTATCTTAAAAATGAAGATTTGAGCGCGATTGCCTCTTATCTAAAAGCCATCCCTGCTATCCAAACCGAAGACAAGGTCAATGCCGTCAATGTGGCGCGCTTGCCAACGCCTGTGAACGAATCAATCACGCATGACTTACTGGCGCAAAAAGACTACTTGGCGCAAGCGAAGTCAGAAGTAAGTAACGGTAGTAACTCACCAAAGTCATTATACTTAGCGGCTTGCGGCAGTTGTCATGGGGTTGATGGTTATGGCCAACCTGACGCGCGTTACGCGCCTATCGTTGGACTGAGCAGTCTGCGCCGCGAAAAACCTGATGCCCTTGTTAATATGATTTTGCATGGGGTAGAGAGTGCGACTAATACCTCACCTATCATGCCAGGATTTTCAGAAGAGCTCAGCAGTGAGCAGATTGCGGGTATCACCAACTATGTTCGTACTAGCTTTGGCGGTCATGCAAACAGTGAGGTCAGTGCTGCTGATATTGAGCGAATCGCGTCTACAGGCGTTGAAAAACCTTTTTTAATTAAGTATGCAGGCTTATTAGCGATTGTCGGTATCATTGTCGCTATTTTGATTGTCATATTTATTGTAAGAGCCATTTTACGTTCTAGACGCCGTCGTTAATTATAGTTTAACTATTGCAACGGGCTTAGAATTTATTACCAGACAGGGATCATCGGCAAGGCGGTAGTCCATGACAGCTTGGCAAATAAACGCAGAATTAAGCCAGGCTGTTAAGTTACAGACACTTATATTACAAGCACTTATAAATGAAATAAGCGTCTACTACTAAAAATACAACAAGTGCCTACTGTTATGTACGAACGTCTACTTTAAGGATATTATTATGAAAGACATGCTTCAATCACCAACGCGGCGCCAACTGCTCTCGATGATTGGTAAAACAGCGGGCGCGACCGCCATGTATCAGGCGATGACGACGTTAGGATTTGCCTCAGAATCAAGCTTTAAAGAAACGATGGATTTAAAAGGGGCGCCTCCCGGTGCTAGCATCATCGTTTTAGGTGCCGGTCTTGGCGGACTGACCGCGGCGTATGAGCTGCGTAAAGCTGGCTATAACGTCAAAGTGCTCGAGTTTCAAAATCGTGGCGGCGGTCGTAGTTGGACGCTGAATAGTGGCGATAGGTATACCGAGCTTGGCGGCGAAGAGGTCACCTGTGATTTTGAAGAGGGCAACTATTTTAATGGTGGGCCGTGGCGTCTACCAAGTCATCACTATGCCGTTTTCCATTACTGCAAACAGTTTGGCGTTGAGATGCAACCCTTTATTCAAACCAACGACCGCGCTTATTTGCACCGTAGTACTCATTTTAATGGTGTGCCGCAGCGCTTAGGCGATGTAAAAAATGATATCCAAGGACACGTAGCAGAATTATTGTCAAAAGCGGTGAATGTTGGCGGTTTGGATCGTTCGGTCAATAAAGAAGACAAAGAAAAGCTACTTGAAGGCTTAAAAGGTTGGGGCGTGCTCGATAAAGACTACCGCTACCGCGCCAGCAATGCTACTAGTAAGCATCGTGGTTATAGTGTCTTGCCGGGTGGTGGCTTGATGCCTGATGAAACCCCATCAAAGCCTTTACCGGTTAGCGAAATATTAGATTCGGGCATGTGGGCCGATATTTATGGTAACCATATGACCTATGCGCATCAACCAACGATGTTTCAACCTGTTGGCGGTATGGGTAAAATCGGTGATGCTTTCACCCGTGAATGCCGCGATATGATTGAGTTCAATGCCAAAGTGACTAAGATTCATCAAGATGAAAGCGGCGTTACGGTCAATTATGTTGACAGCAACAGTCCAGATGGCGCGACTAAGACCATCCGTGCTGATTGGTGTGTCTGTAATATTCCATTAACTGTATTGACCCAGCTTGATATTAATGTCTCAAAACCCATGAAACAAGCGATGGCAGCGGTACCTTATGAAACTTCTTATAAAGTAGGTTTAGAGTTTAATCGCCGCTTTTGGGAAGAAGACGAGTGGATCTATGGTGGCTTGACCTATACCGATATGCCGATAGCCCAAATTGCTTATCCTTCAGAAAATATGTTTAAAGACGGTACTGGGGTATTGTTAGGGGCCTATGGTTATGGACCGACCTCATATAAATTTAATACGTTAACCCCGCAGGAGCGTATCAATGTTGCGCTTGCTTATGGTAAGTATATTCACCCGCAGTATCCAAAAGAGTTCCGCGCTGGTACGTCAGTCGTTTGGCACCGCATTCCTTGGACGTTGGGTTGTTATGGTATTTGGAATGAGTCGACCCGCCGTCAGCATTATGACACCTTATGCAGTATTGATAACCGTATTGTACTGACGGGCGAGCATTGCTCACACATTCCAGCATGGCAAGAAGGCGCTATTCTATCTGGCATGGATGCCGCCAAGCGCCTACATAAAAAAGCAAAAATGCTGGGTTAATATGAATAACTATAAAAATTCAGAGGCTATCATGGACAATGCAATCGTAAAGAAGGCAATCGTGAAGAAAAAAGTCATGAGAGAAATGCCCCATAAACTGCTGACTGTGATGTTGTTGGGTGCGATGAGTAGTGCAGCACTTTTAGGCTGTAGTCAACAATCAGACGATGTACAAACGGTGGCAACTCTACATGAGCAAGACCCCATCGTAACGGACGATTATCAAGCAAGCCGTAATACCGGTAGCTGGGGCGGCGTTTATATGAGCCGTGAAGAGCTTACTGCACCTGCTATCAATGTCGTTGATCAAAGCTCACTTCCTACTATGGACAATGATCCAAGTATTGCTGAGTGGGAAACCAAGTTCGAGGGGACAAATGCCTTTGTGACGACAGATGGCAAAAAACTGTATCATGACTCTTGTGCTGCTTGTCATATGCACAAAGGCGAGGGTGCTTATGGTGCCGGCTATTATCCGCCACTTGCCAATAACAGTAAAATGCAGTCTAAGTATTACATCATTGATATCTTAATCAATGGCTTTCGCGGTATGCCTTCATTCCATAAAATGATGAACGATGAGCAGATGGCAGCGGTCACGCAGTACGTGGTCACTGATTTAAATGGTTATACGGATACGGTCACCGCCGCAGATGTTGAACAATTGAGACACGCTGTGCCGCCGGCTAGTGATCCAAGTGATGAATAGGGATGAGTAATGCTTTTTATTATTCTAGCTCATAACTTTTAAAAGTGATTGCTGATATATAGTCAATTCAAAATAAAAGCGATACGTTATAGCTTTTTGCGACTGGTATAAATTTTCCTTGCTTGCTGTTATCACAGAGGCTACGAAAAATTCATCCCAGTCGCACTGTATCGATTTTAGAGTAATTCTACTATAAGAATCAAGTTGTCATTGTTGGTAAAATAAGAAAGCGCCCGATATGTTCATCGAGCGCTTTTTTATTTTTGAGCATTCATTCCAGTCTAAGCCTATTTTACGCAATAAAGATGACTAAGTTATCTAAGTTATCTAAGTTATCTAGGGCTAGATGACCAAACTGGAGAGCGGATAGTACCTTGACCAGATTTACCGAATGCTTCACCGCCGTTTAAGGACTTAATAGTCAGTACGCCTTTACCGCCCTGCTTTGAAGCAAAAACCACGCGCTTACCATTCGGTGAAAAACTTGGTGCTTCATCGATACCTGTCGCACCTAAGTTCGCAGTAATGGCGCCGCTACTGTTCATGATGGCTGCTGAACGACCACTTAAAAAGGCGATTTGCGAGCCATCGCTACTAAACTGCGGGCTGGTCGCATAGCCACTATTTGATACTTGCGTGGTACGGCCTGAACCAAACTCATAACGATAGATGCGAGGTTTGTTAAACCCTGCACGGTCACTAACGAAGACAAAAGATTTGCCATCAGGGGCATAACTTGGTTGCACTTCACTACTTGGCCAATTGGTCAGACGTCGTGGTTGGCCGCCACTAGCGCTCATCTCATAAATATCAGCGCTGCCCTCAAAGCTACTAGAAAACAATATCTTGCTACCATCGGGCGAAAATGACGGACTAAGGTTGCTACCTGGGAATGGGGTTAATGGCGTAGCCCCGCCGCCGCTTACGCTTTGAATATAAATAATAGGGTAAGATTTATCGCGCTGTACCGAATAAGCAATGCGATTGCCATCAGGTGACCAAGTCGGCGAGAAGATAGAGCCTGCCACTTCTGTGATGGTTTTGGCGTTCTCGCCGTCAGCATCCATGACCTTTAAGCGCGAGATTTTTTCTTTACCAGTGCCGATTTCTTCGATATAAGCAATACGCCCTGAGAAGTCACCAGGGATGCCAGTGATGAGCTCATATACTTTGTCCGCAATCACGTGCGCGGCGTAACGCAAACTTTCCTTATTATTATCAGCGGTTAACGTTTGCTTGCCCTCTAACACGCGTCCGGTTTTAACCTCAATGACTTCATAATCGGTAACCACTTTACCGCGATTGCTGCGCGTGCTACCGATGACAAGATAAGGAATGCCCATACTTTGCCAAACGGGCAGGGTACCTGCTAACTCGCTACTGCTGTGCGGCTGCTGCGGTAGGTTTTGACTGGTTACTTTTAGCTCAGTTTTGCTCAAATCATTTAAGATAATCGGTGATAAGGTAGAATCGCCAGCAAAGGAGACAAAAGCCACTTGGCTTTGTTGTACCGGAATCTCATAATCCAATTCTAAAACGACAGGCGCCGCCAAGACGCTAGGAGCAAGCAATAAGCTTGAGGTAGTGGCAAGTAAAGAGAGGCATAGTTTTTTATGAATGCGCATAACCAAGTCAAACTCCTAGATGGGGAAATTGTGTTTATAAATGCTAAACCAATGATAACGTTAAAATAATATCGCCGCGGGTGCAAGTTGCTTAAGGTAACGTTAGCAATAATATCGTGTATGGGCAACTGCTTAATTGCTGCCCTTAAACTGTATGGTAAAGGTGGGATATTTTGGGTCATCAGCATCAATCGGTAAGCTGCCGGTATTGAGCACCGCTTGTTTGGCGGCTTCATTGACCGCGCTATCAGGGCCTGACGCTGAGACATTGACGACAGCGCCACTGGCATTGACTGTGATAGTCAAGGTAGCACGCTGCGTTGAGCCTTTTGCAGCTGTCGGCGGGTTATAGTTGCGTTTGATTAAATTGATGATTTCACTATTACTGGCGCCGCGACTACTGCTTGATGCCGAACGATTGCTACCTTTTGCAGTGCTAGAAGTGATGGCGTCACCAGACAGTGTTGATTGTCCATCATCTCCTAAGCTAAGCGTCTGGCCTGCGCTACCTGAGCCGCCTGTATTGATTTCTATATTTCGATCATTAGCAGTAGGGCGTTTAATCTTAGGCGGATTGTTTTGTTTACTACGAAAGTCTCGCAGTCTTTTTTGCTCTTCTATCAGCTGCGCTCTTCTGTCTTGTTCAACCTGATCATGCTCATTTAATACAGATTCATCCAACTGCGCTGCCCACTCAGCCATATTGCGCTCATACTCTTGATTTTGCTCAAGTAGGCGCTGGTGTTGCTCTTCGCTCATCAGCATCGGGCGAGGGTTCATCGCCTCATCAGAACGAGTAAAAACAGGCACGCGCTGCGAAATCGGCTCGCTTAGATTGTCGTAGCTGACGCTGTCATCAAAGCTGGTCTCTGGCATATTGGTTGCTGAGCCACTTGCACCGCTATCGGCTAGCATCGCGCTCGCCGCTGCGGCACGATTGGCCAGTATCTCGCCTTGCATTTCAGCCAATTGCTCAGGAGATATCATCACGGTTTCGATACTACCTGCGGTCTCGACTTCCATGTTTTGATACGTATAAGCCAGTATGCCAATCACAAGACCGTGTGCCAACAAGCTTAAAAGTGTCGGTAAAGTCAGCCCGTTACCTTCAGGTTCGGTCGGTACATAAACGGTGGGCGCATTACGCATAGTTGGGATACTCAAATACGATATTTATCAAATGAACGACTTTATTATAACCAGCTGAGCCAATCAAATTTAAGCTAAAAGCAGGGTAGATAGATTATAAAGAAGGCGCGGGTAATGGCGCACCTGTCAATAGTCCTACCTTTTGGATGCCTGCTTGTTGCAAGGTTGCCATCAGTGTCATGATAGCGCCATACTGATTGTTTTTATCAGCATTAATCATTACTTGTAAAGGCTGAGCGCCCGCATCGGTATTTTGATTTTGCAAGTTGGTTAAGGTATCAATCAGTTCCGGCTCACTAATCGGCAGGTCGATATTGTTCTCATAACTGATAAAAATCTCGCCGCTATCGGTCAAGGAGACAATCACAGGTAGCTGGCTTTGACTGATGGTATTGGTTTGCTCTTTTGGCAAATCAACATCGACGCCCGTTATCAGCATCGGCGCTGTGACCATAAATATTACCAGCAGCACGAGCATGACGTCGATATAAGGAACGACGTTCATCTCCGCATTTAGCGCTTTTTTCTCGCGGCGATAAGGGCTTTGTTTCATAGACCAGTTACCTGAGTGCTTTGGCTATTTTGAACGCTTTGATTGACTTGACTTACTTGCGTACCCGCTTGCGGAATCTCAATACTGGTTTCGCGTTGTAGCATGCCTGTCATCTCGTCGCAGAATAAGGCACGAGAGTCATATAGTCGGCTCGCTTTGGCGGTAAAATGGTTATAGGCCAACACCGCAGGGATAGCAGCAAACAAACCCATAGCGGTAGCAATCAAAGCTTCCGCAATACCCGGTGCGACAGTCGCCAAGGTTGCTTGCTCGCTTTGTGTCAGTCCCAAAAAGGCATTCATAATACCCCAAACGGTACCGAATAAACCGACATAAGGCGCCACCGAACCAATACTTGCCAGCGTTGTTAGCCCCGACTCTAATAATTGCTGCTGACGACCCAATCCAACCCGCAGCTTACGCTCAACGCCGTCGATAATGTCATCTTTAGGCTGACGTTTTTTATGCATTCTTAGGTATTCAGAAAATCCAACATAAAAAATTTGCTCAAGCCCTTGGCGCTCAGGTGAACCTTGGACGCCTTGATACAGCTTTGCCAAATCTTCCCCTGACCAAAACCAGGTTTCAAACTGCTGGTCAAAATTTCTGGCGGTACCAAGACGTGCACTCATACGAAAAATAATCACCCAACTGAGTAATGACGCTAATAACAACAATGCCATCACAATCTGTACCAATAAACTGGCTTGGGTGATTAGGTCGATAATATTTAAGGATTCAGGCATATAAGCGGCTCATGGATAATGAATAATAGTCAATCTAATAGAGGGTTTTATATTAACTCGTTAGTGTACTGCTAAACCACGCAAATATCATTAATAATATGTTAATAGCAGCGCATAAATTGCTCTCGATAAATTTTTATAAAAAAATGATGACAGCACAAGCATTTTATAATATTGTCCATATGGTCAACTAATTTGCACTCTTATACTAAGAAGATGTCGCCATTCATTGAAATTTTAAGCGAATTTCACTAGAATGTTATGGTTTGTTGCTGTCATTTTTCATGATGGTTCGTCTTTACTAAATTATGTGTGGCTAACGGATTAAAAACATCGTCTCTAACCTTAGTGTATCAGCGTCATTTACAGTCGCAATCTGGAAGCGTCATTTATCGTCGCAATTTGGGTGTATTTTTATATGTTTGATTTAAACGGAGCATCGAGCGTCGCAATTTGGAAGCGACACTTATCAATACAGTTAGATAATGATAGTTTACTTACTGCAATTTGGAAGCGACTCTTATGAACGCAATCGAACGCTATTTTGGTATTAATGGTCAAAACACCACGATAAAAACCGAGATTTTAGCCGGTGTCACCACGTTTTTGACGATGGCTTACATTATTTTTGTCAACCCTAACGTCCTTGCTGATGCGGGTATGGATAAAGGTGCGGTATTTGTCGCCACCTGTCTTGCTGCGGCATTTGGGTGTTTTATTATGGGGATTTATGCTCGCCTGCCAGTCGCGCTAGCCCCCGGTATGGGACTCAACGCCTTCTTTACTTATGGTGTGGTTTTAGGGATGGGCTACGCGTGGCAAACGGCGCTTGGCGCAGTATTTTTGTCCGGTTGTATATTTATATTATTAAGCCTTTTTAAAGTTCGTGAATTGATTATAAACTCTATTCCGGACAGTATTAAACAAGGCGTGGTTGCTGGTATCGGTGCTTTTTTGGCCTTTATCTCCTTACAAACCGCAGGCATCATCGTCAATAATGACGCAACGTTGGTGGGGCTGGGCGATATGACCGCGTTTTCACCTGCGATGGCGGCATTGGGCTTTATTGTTATCGTTGGCTTGTCGCATAAAAAAATACCCGGCGCCGTCACGATAGGGATTTTATTGGTAGCGCTTATTAGCTTAATTACTAGTAACACACAATTTACTGGCATTATATCGGCACCGCCGCCGATAGCGCCAACGCTGATGCAGCTTGATATTGCTGGTGCATTTGACGTAGCGATGATTAGTGTTATTTTTGCTTTTTTATTCGTCGATTTATTCGATACCGCTGGTACGTTGATTGCAACGACCAATCAAGCAGGCTTAATTGGTAAGGATGGCAAAATACCTAATATGGGCAAAGCGCTACTGGCAGATTCGAGCGCCACGGTTGCGGGTACGCTACTAGGTACTTCATCGACCACTAGCTTTGTTGAGAGTGTGTCAGGTATTGCAGCCGGAGGACGTACTGGATTAGTCGCTGTGACGGTCGGGGTGCTATTCTTATTAAGTATGTTTTTTGCTCCACTTGCTGGTATGATTCCAGGCTATGCAACAGCAGGCGCGATTTTTTATGTTGCTGTACTGATGATGGGTACTCTAAAAGATGTTGATTGGTTGGATCTAACAGAGGCGGCGCCCGTTGTCGTTGTGTTGTTGTTTACACCATTAACTTACTCAATCGCTGATGGTATCGCGCTTGGATTTATTACCTTTGCTGCTATTAAAGTCGTCGCTGGTAAGTTCTCGGACGTGAGTATTCCCGTTTGGATATTAACGGCCGTGTTACTTGCGAAGATTGTGTTTATCTAAGATTGCAATTTAAATTACCATCACCATTTTTAAATGAAGACACGACCTAGATAAATACTCAGCTTAACAGCCAGTTTTAATCATTAAACCCTTCTTATTTTAAATGAGAAGGGTTTTTTATGCGTAAAGAAAAATACCATAAACAACTATAGTCAATTAAAAGTAAAACTGTCATAAATATAGGGGCGATACAGGTATAAATTTTCCTGGCTTGCTGTATTCACAGAGGCTGCGCAAAATTTATTCCTGTATCGCTGTAAAACTTTTAAATTGAATCTACTATATCTTCAGCACGAAATTAAAATGATTACGTTATTGATTCGCTCATATTCTGCATGGGTTTAAATTAAATGGCTGAAATAAATAAAGACAAGTCATTGATTCAAAAACGATTAATTAGCATAGTAAATATAAATTTATAACTAAAGCGTCATTTCTAGTAAGCAGTTAATAACCATTTGTTTTTAAACAGTATTTTGTTTGGTTAAAATAGGTAAATTCGTTGGTTGGAAAATTTTTTCATGCTACCATGGCAACGTTAAGCGCATCACCTCAATCAACGCCGTAGAGGTTTTTCTTACAGTGAATTAATAACCTATAAGATGACAGATAAGTGTTTATTAGGCTTTAAGTTTCCATAAAACTCAGATGTTATAAATGTTAGCTTTTATGAACGTAAACCTCTATAAAACGTCACTTACCTTTGAGCATCACCTCCTTTCACTACTAACAAGAAGAAGGCACTAATGCCGCTTAGCTGTTTGTTGTTGCCTTTATATTGTTAACGTAGCCCGTTTAACACTAAAACGACCTACTTGACCGTTTCCAGCCTATGCTGGATTTTCTCGTTTTATAATGGCGCTGTTTGGTCTTTTGTATATTGCTGATTGGCTTATTTCTATAGTTGTTATTATTTATCCACTATTAGATAGTAAAGATGTTTGTTATCAAGAATAGTAAGGATGAGATTTTAATAATGTTTGACAATAACTGCCGCTATATCTTTAGCAATCAAAGCTCCTACCGCACCATTTATTATGGTTTTTAAACGATAGTTATGGAGTTGTTATGAACCCAGTAGACCAATTTACCCCGCAAGAGCCGATTTTATTTAATCCGCTCGATATATTAAAGCCCGCTTATCTCAGTCAATCGTCGAACGAGCTGTTCTCCCGTATTTCACCTTTATATAGTGTGGACGAGGAGCGCTGGTTGACAGACTTGTTGCCGCTCGCCAAACCAACGGATGCAGAGCGTGAAGGGGCTGCTACGCAGACTCGCCAATTGGTCGAGCATGTGCGTAATGATGGCAAAGCCGTAAAAATGGTTGATTCATTATTACTTGAGTATAGCCTTGATACCCAAGAAGGTATCTTGCTCATGAGTTTGGCAGAAGCCTTGATTCGGGTGCCAGACAATTACACCGCCGACGCGCTTATTCACGATAAAATGAGCGTCGCTGACTGGAAAAAGCACATCAAAAATGACAACAGTTTTATGGTTAATGCCTCGACCTGGGGTATGATGATGACGGGCCGCGTTGTCAGTATTGATCGCGATACTACCGCTGCTGGGTTTTTGGACCGTATGACCAAAAAAATGGGCGAGCCGGTCATTCGTAGTGCCATGCAAAAAGCCATGCGCATTATGGGGCATCAGTTTGTGCTTGGCGAAACCATTGAGGGCGCCAACAAAAACAGCCAACCTTATCGTAATAAGGGCTATACCTATTCGTTTGATATGCTAGGTGAGGCGGCGATTACCCATAAAGATGCGGAAAAATATTTTAACGATTACCTGCATGCGATTAAAGCGACGGCTAGCATCAAGGTAAAAGAAGGTATGCCAAAACCGTCGGTATCTATTAAGTTATCGGCATTGCATCCACGTTATGAAGCGACGCAAGAAGCGCAAGTGATGGGACTACTGCGTCAGCGTTGCTTGTTATTGATTGAAGCTGCCCGTGAGGTTAATGTCGATATCAGTATCGATGCGGAGGAAGCAGACCGTCTTGAGATTTCTTTAAAGCTGTTTGAGTCTCTTTACCGTGATAATTTAACCGCCGGTTGGGATGGCTTAGGGTTGGTGGTACAAGGTTACTCTAAACGTGCGATTGCCGTTCTGACGTGGCTTGCGCGTTTGGCAACTGAAGTCGGTGACCGTATTCCGGTGCGTTTGGTAAAGGGCGCGTACTGGGACACTGAAATCAAACTGGCGCAGCAAAAGGGACTGTCTGGCTATCCAGTCTGGACCCGTAAAGAAGGCACGGACACCGCTTATCTTGCCTGTGCGCGCTTCTTATTGTCAGAGCATCTACGCGGTTTGATTTGGCCACAGTTCGCTACCCATAATGCGCATACGCTTGCTTCAATCATGACCATGAGCACGCACCGAGAGTTTGAGTTCCAGCGTCTTCATGGCATGGGCGATGCCCTTTATGACCATATTCTGCAATCTTATAAAATCCCCGTGCGTATCTATGCACCCGTTGGCGCTCATAAAGATTTGCTACCGTACTTGGTACGCCGTTTGCTTGAAAACGGGGCCAATAGCTCGTTTGTGCATCAGCTGTTAGATAAGTCTTATCCCATTGATAAGCTAACGGTGCATCCGTACGACAAGTTATTGGGCAATGCTACCTTACATAATCCTGATATTCCGTTACCGTTAGATATCTATGGCAGCCGCCGAGCGAGCTTTGGGCCTAATATTTTTGTAGAATCGCAGTGGCTACCGTTTAAAGCGGCGATTGATAGCCACTTGCATAAAACCTGGTCGGCAACTTCTGTCATTAACGGCAACGCAGTTGGTGCACATAAAGTCGAAGGTAACTCTGAAAAACTTGTGTCGCAAACCGTACGCGCGCCTTGGAACCACGAAGTTATCGCAGGCGAAGTTACCCACGCCAATGCTGACATCGCCCAGCAAGCCATTGATGCTGCCGTTGCAGGTCAAAGCGCATGGCAAGCTGTCCCTGCCGCCAAGCGCGCGGCTATTTTGCGCAAAGTTGCTGACTTATATGAAGAAAATTATGCTGAATTGATGGCACTTTGCCAAATCGAAGCAGGTAAAACCATGCAAGACGGCATTGATGAAATCAAAGAAGCCGTTGATTTTTGCCGTTTTTATGCCGATGAAGCAGAACGTCTCGACGCTAAGGTTTATGAGTTTACCGACTTAGCAGGCAAGCAATCACGTCAAGTGTATAAGCCGCGCGGCACCTTTGTTTGTATTAGCCCGTGGAATTTCCCCTTGGCAATTTATACCGGTCAAATTATGGCAGCCCTTGCTGCAGGCAACACCGTGGTCGCCAAGCCTGCTGAGCAAACCAGCTTAATCGCCCATTTTGCTGTACAGCTGATGTATCAAGCTGGCGTGCCCGTAGACGCTTTACAGTTTGTCGTTGGCGCTGGTGAAGTTGGCGGCACATTGACCGCTGCCGATAATATTGCAGGGGTTATTTTTACCGGCTCAACCCAAACGGCGCAGCATATTAATCAAAGCCTGCATCAGCAAATCAATGGCGAGTTGCCAGTATTGATAGCCGAAACCGGCGGTCAGAATGCCATGGTTGTCGATTCAACCGCATTGCCCGAGCAAGTGGTTAAAGATGCGGTATTATCTGCCTTTGGTTCGGCAGGTCAGCGCTGTTCTGCGTGCCGTATCTTATGTGTGCAAGAAGAAGTAGCGGACAATTTAATCGAGCTGTTACAAGGCACGATGGCAGAATTGGTCGTCGGCAATCCATTGTATGCGGCAACCGATGTCGGTCCAGTGATTGATGCCGATGCCAAGCAAAGTCTGGACGCGCATATCGAGCGTATGGCGGCTGAACCAACGGCGACGATTTTGGCGCAGACACCGATGAGCGCAAGCTCGGTAGTCAGCGAAGAGTGCTCTACCTTTGTTTTGCCAACCGCGATTGAGGTAAAAAGTATCGATGTGATTGGCGGCGAGCACTTCGGCCCGATATTGCATGTGCTACGTTATCAAGCGCGCGATTTGAATAAGCTTATCGATGCGATTAATAGCACAGGTTTTGGTTTGACCTTGGGTATCCACAGCCGTATTGAAAATATCGCCGAGCATATCGAGCGCCGTGCCTTTGTCGGCAATACTTACATTAACCGCAACCAAATCGGTGCCGTCGTTAACGTGCAGCCGTTTGGTGGTTGTGGTCTGTCTGGTACGGGTCCAAAAGCTGGCGGACCGCATTACGTTGCGCGTCTGATGCAGCTGTGTACTGAGTCGAACACGGCGGTAGAAAATAATAGCACTGAAACCCTTACCCAAATCGCATAAGGAGTAGCAAGATGGCGAATGAATTTAAAAAGAATCATGCCCAAGTTTGTGAAGCTTGGCGGTTATTAAGCGCGGTAGAGCGAGCAACTTATCTGCAAGCGGCTGTTGCTAAATTGGCCTTGCTTACTGGTGATGCCAATAAAGCCCAGCGTTTATTTACCCATTTATTAAATGCCGCGCCGATGCTCGATGAGGTGCAGCGTATGACGGGCGCAACAGGTGAGTCTAATGATTTGTACGTGACTGCGCGCGGCAAGACCATGGTTATCGGCCGCGAATCTGCGCGCGCGATGGCTGTGCTTGGTCAGCTGGTTGCAGCTTTACTGACTGGCAACGAGGTGATACTACATTGTCCAAGTCAGAGTGAGATGTGTGTTGAAGCGGCAAAAATATTGTATGACACTGGCATCAGCGATGATGTCTTAAGCGTTGCTAATGATTCGCAAACGATTACGCTGTTATATATCGATCGATTGGCGCAAGTTGCGGTCGCCGGTAACCAAAGCGAAGTGCAAGCCATCAGCCAAGAGCTTGCTAAAACCGATGGTATCTTGACGCAGGTTATTGCGGTGACCGATATGGACGGGATGTCAGAGATGTTAACGCCCGATTATCTCTACCACTTTGTCACTGAGCGGGTAAGGACGATTAACACCACAGCGATTGGTGGTAATGCCAGTTTGCTTGAGCTTGGCACTGAGTAACTGCTTAAAAGGCTAAATCAGGATTTTTATGCTTAAATAAAACGCCACTAGCGCAACAATGACGGTCGGTAATTATTTTCCAATCAATTTGGTGAATGGTTGCTGACCGTTTTTTTTGTTTCTGTTATTTCTTTAAGACTAAAAAAAATTAAACATGTTAGCTTATTAAGCGTATTTTCCAAAAAAATTCGGGCTTTTAGACAAAATATTGTGCTTTTTTGAGTTGTAAATGAAATAAAGTTAGTGCTAATATAAGTTAACCGTTTAGTCAGCATTTATTCATTAAATGCTAATAGACAGCTTCAATACGGAATGTTGAAGTACTTTAAGCTAAAAAAGGAGTGTGACCCATGCTTATATTCTCCGTTTTTCCAATTGGGTAGTTAGCCGCGCTTATACCCAAACCTTTATCACCGCTTTACGATTTACCGCTCGTATTTATAAATGACTGGTAAATTAAAAAGTTCAAACCGCAAACCGATTAAGCCTGAGCAAGTCAGTAGTCAGTAGTCAGTAGTCAGATAGGCAGTCAGCTTATTCAATACCCGTATAACTATCAGTATTGATGTAGGTATGATGATCGTCATCGTATAAATGTTATTAACATGATAATTGAATACTACCTTAGGGCAGTGTCGTAATGGACGCCTGACCTTTGCAGATATTGATTGTTAACATTTTATATTCGATTTCAGATAAAACTATAGTTTTTATCTGCCTTTTATTCTGACAGCCGAGTGTTGCTATGATTCGTTTTTATTTGAACGGTCAGTACAAACAAGTCACTGATCTAAACCCGAACACCACCGTTCTTGAGTATCTGCGTCTGCACGAAAAGCAAACCGATACCAAGGAAGGCTGCGCGAGTGGCGACTGCGGCGCGTGTACCATCATGGCGCAGCGCTTGCCTGCTCATGACGCAGACCAATCTACGCAAGCATCTTTTTATACTCTTAATGCTTGTATCACGCTACTGTCATTGATGGATGGTCATCATCTCATAACGGCCGCTTATATCGCTGATAATCCAACCAATCACCCAGATTGCGCCTTATTGCACCCAGCTCAGCAAGCTATGGTTGATTGTCATGGCTCGCAGTGCGGTTTTTGTACGCCTGGATTTGTCATGACTCTGGCGAGTACTTATGAAAACCATCGTTTGCAACTGGCAGCAGGTTTGGCGTCGGACGATCTTAGTTACGATGATATTGTCGCGTCAATATCAGGCAATCTATGCCGCTGCACTGGTTATCGTCCTATTATTGATGCTGGTTTAGCGATGGGTAAAATCGGCAAGCAGCGCGATGCTGAGCAAGTAGTTGCCAAAGATTTAACGATAAAGCTGGCAACCGATGCAATGGCAAACCGTAAACATGCTGCTAGCAATACTATTGAGCCTGCGCTTACTCAAGCTTCACGTAAGCTGTTTATTCCGCAGTCCATTGACGAGCTCAATCAGGTGTTAGCCGCGCATCCAAACGCAACTATTTGGGCGGGCGGTACCGATTTGGGCTTAAGTGTGACCCAGCACTTGGTTGATCATGAAGTGATTGTGCAATTATCGGCGATTGAGGCGCTAAAAGCTTGGTCGCTTACAAATGCCAATACGTCCACTGATAAGCAAACAACGAAACAGTCTTTAGTGCTGGGCGCTGGTATGAGCTATAAGCAACTGCTGCCTATCCTTGAAGAGTATTTTCCGAGCTTTGCCGATTTATTTGAACGCATTGCCTCACCGCAAATCCGCAACATGGGCACCATCGGCGGTAATATCGCTAATGCTTCACCGATTGGTGATCTACCGCCAGTTTTATTGGCATTAGATGCGCATATTCATCTGCGCCACTGCGCGGCCATTGACGATAGTGGTGCCGATGAAGAGGCTTATACTGATGAGCTCATACCTTTGCAGGCATTTTTCTTGGATTATAAACAGACCAAACTGCGCGCTGGTAGTTATATCGTCGCCCTGCATATTCCGCTGATGCAAGACCATCAGCATCTATACATTCATAAAATTAGTAAGCGATATGAAGACGACATTTCTGCCTGTTTATTGGCAGCGAGAATCGATTTGGCAGCAGATGGGTTGACGATTGAAAATGCAAAATTCGGTCTTGGCGGTATGGCGGCGATTCCTTTATTGGCGACACATTGTCAGGAAATACTGATTGGACAATCTGCCGAAGTTGCCAGTTTTGCGGCGGCAGCGCAAAAGCTGGCAAAGGATGTCTCACCCATGACGGACGTTAGAGCCAGTCGTGAGTATCGTATGCATGTCGTGCAGCGCTTAATGATTAAATGCGGTAAGCAATTGGTCGCGGATATACAACCTGCGAGCGCTTAACGTTTATCGCCATTTATAAAGAATACAAGGAAGAGACACTATGAGCCATCATTCTTCACTATTTGACAGTTATAGTATACGCCGACAGCGCCCGCCAAAAAATAGAATCGGTACGGGAGTCAAGCATGACAGTGCTATCAGCCATGTGATGGGAACGGCTACCTATGTCGATGATATGTTAAAACCGCAAAACACCCTACATTTAGCTGTTGGTAAAAGTGTCCATGCCCATGCACGTGTCTTAAATATGGATTTGAGTGCGGTAAGAGCAGCGGACGGGGTAGTTGATGTCATTACCTTTCAAGACCTGCCTGCCAAAACTGATATCGGGCCCGTGTTCGATGGCGATCCATTAATGGTAGATAAAGTTACAGAATATGTGGGACAAACCTTGTTTGCAGTCGTCGCGACCAGTCACCGTGCCGCCAAAAAAGCGGTGCTAAATGCGGTGGTAGAATATGAGCCATTAGCAGCCATTTTGACTATCGATGACGCCTTAGAGCAAGCGCAGTTTGTACGGCCGAGCCACTTTATGCAGCGCGGTGATACCGTAGCCGCCCTCGATACTGCAGCGACACGTATTGCAGGGCATATTCATATGCTTGGGCAAGAGCATTTTTATCTTGAAGGGCAGGTATCTTATGTTGTGCCGTGTGACGATGGCGGTCTTGAAGTTTATACGTCGTCGCAGCATCCAAGCGAAGTGCAGCAATTGGTCGCTGAAGTAGTCGATTTACCGTTTCATGCGGTGACTAGCATTGTGCGCCGCATGGGTGGCGGCTTTGGCGGTAAAGAAACCCAAGCGGCGGCGTGGGCGTGCCTGTGCGCTATCGTGGCTAAGCGTCAAAATGCGCCAGTCAGTATGCGCTTAGATCGGCAAGATGACATGGTGGTGACGGGCAAACGGCACGAGTTTTCCAATCGCTATGAGGTCGGCGTCGATGAGGACGGAAAAGTACTTGGCGTCGATATGCAGCTGGCAGGACTATGTGGCTATTCGCCTGATTTGTCCGATGCTATTGTCGATCGGGCGATGTTTCATTGTGATAATGCCTATTATTATCCAGCCGCGCAGATAGCAGGTCACCGCTGCAAGACCCATACGGTATCTAACACCGCTTATCGTGGTTTTGGCGGGCCACAAGGTTTGCTAACCGCCGAATATATGATGGATCATATCGCCTATACCTTAGGAAAAGATCCGTTGCACGTGCGTTTGGCTAATCTCTATCAAAATGGTCAAAGCACCCATTATGGTCAGCCGATTGAGCATTTTGATTTGGCGACTCTTATGCAGACACTCGCAGAGGATAGCGATTACGATAAGCGCCGTCAGCAACTTATCGAAGCAAATAAAAAGGCTGAAGCTGAAGGCAATGATAAACGCTGGGGTCTAGCGTTAACGCCAGTGAAATTCGGTATTTCATTTACCGTGCAAACCCTCAATCAAGCTGGCGCTTTGGTACTTATTTATACCGATGGCACGATTCAAGTTAATCATGGCGGCACCGAGATGGGTCAAGGGTTATATATTAAAATTGCCCAAATCGTTGCTAATGAATTTGATGTCGATTTAGATACCGTCAAAGCCACAGCTACTCGCACCGATAAAGTGCCCAATACCTCGCCGACTGCTGCCTCATCGGGTACGGATATGAATGGTAAAGCAGCGCAAAATGCCTGTATCACCATTAAAAATCGTTTGCTTGAGTTTGCTGCCGAGCATTTTCAAGTAAACGCCGAAGATATTCGTTTTGAGCGCAATCACGTTCATATCGGTACTAAAGAAGTGCTTACCTTTGCAGATTTTGTCTTGCTCGCTTATCAGCACCGTATCAGCTTGTCTTCGACTGGCTATTACAAAACGCCAAAGATATTTTATGACCGCTCAAAAGCGTGGGGTCGACCGTTTTTTTACTTTGCTTTAGGCGCTGCTTGTGCCGAGGTTGAGATTGACACTTTAACAGGAGAGTACAAAGTACTGCGCTGTGATATCTTGCATGATGTCGGACAATCGATTAATCCTGCCGTTGATATTGGTCAGATTGAAGGAGGCTTTGTGCAAGGTATGGGCTGGCTGACCACTGAGGAGCTTATTTGGGATAAAAAAGGCAAGCTTGCTTCTAACAGTCCGGCTAATTATAAAATTCCGACGGCACATGATTTACCAAAACAATGGCGCGTCAAACTGTTCGATCGTAAAAATGAAGAGCAGACCATTTATAATTCTAAAGCCGTTGGTGAGCCACCGTTTATGCTAGCAGCGAGCGTTTGGTGTGCGATTAATAATGCCATCGCAAGCTTGGGGGATTATAAGCAGAACCCAGAGCTAACCATGCCTGCGACGCCAGAGGCAGTACTAAAAGCCGTCATGCGTCTACAAGGTCAAGCGTGGGAAATCGCTTCTAAACCAGATACCGAAACCGTTGAAAGCTTAACGCCAGCTGACGATGATTGCGGCATTGATGACGATCGCGTACTGCCGCAGCAAGTAGCGCATGCGACAGACATGACACCGCCTGCGTCTGAAGGTCAATTGTTTGATGAAGAGCCTGAGGCGATAGAAAACCCCAATGTATCAACAGCTCGTGGACCTGCGCACAGTGAATAAGTCACTTATCACGCCGATGCCACCAACGAAATGGTATGAGGGACTGGCGCAATATCAGCAGCAGGGTGTTGCGCATGTATTGGCGACGGTCGTTGCCGTCAATGGTTCGGCACCTCGCGAACTCCAATCTAAAATGATTGTCACGCTCGATGACTGCTGCGATACATTGGGCGGTGGGAGTTTAGAGCATGATGTGACGCTAACAGCGCGGCAACTATTAAATGGCGAGCTTGAGCCAAATAAATCAAAAGCCTCCTCTCAACCATTAAAAGCAGGCAGGTCTGCAAAAGCACAGGCGGTACGCCGTGAAGCAGTCTACACCAAACATTATCCATTGGGCGCTAAGTTAGCACAATGCTGCGGTGGTAGCGTGACGGTGATGTTTGAATGCTTTTACTTGACACCGCCGATGTCGCTATTGGTCTTTGGTGGCGGCCACGTAGCTGCCGCATTAATGAGCATACTGGCTGAGCTGCCATGCCAAGTTGACTGGATAGACAGTCGTCCTGAGATGTTTGAGCGTTATCTGAGCGCTGAATCTGGCACAGTGGATGGACAGGTGAATGATCAATTACCAGCGCATATCCGTGTGCATATTGACGACGATCCGGTTGACTTTATCCGCCCATTTCTAGCTAATGGCGCTCGCAAACTATCTACAAATAAAGGCACGCAGTATTTTATTTTAGTCATGACCCATGATCACAGTCTTGATTTTGACTTGGTGCGCGCAGCTTTAGATTGTTTGCTAGCTACTGATTCAAAGACTGCATTAAAGGAAAGCAGTGCGCGGCCTTATATCGGCTGTATCAGCTCGGCGACCAAAGCTACGCGCTTTAGAGAAAAGTTGCTACAGCGTGGTTATAGCGAGAAAGTCGTTGATAAGGTAACGATGCCAATTGGCCTTGAGATTGGCGGTAAAGAACCCATGGCCGTTGCGGTATCTATAGCCAGTCAAATTTTGCAGCTATATCATCAAGCATAAATATTATTTCTAATTAGCATTTATCAGTAAAACTTTATTGCCTTTTACTCTATTTAGATGAGACGCCTTTATGACCATACATATTTATCAAGCACGACTGCTGCATTATCTGACCGAAGAAAATCTGGTCGAAAGAGAAAAAAGTACCAATACCAGCGATACAAGCACTAATGATACACATGCCAATGATGCAACACTACCAGTGGTTGATCAAAACATCATATTGCGTCCTGTAATCGCAGGCGTTAATGTTTATCCTGAGTATATTGCCGAAGGTGCTTTGGTCGTCGATAATGTAAGCGGTCGCGTGCTAGATTATGGCAGTAAAAATGTAATCATGGCGCGATATGTCAGTAGTCACGCACAACAGGGCAAAGCGCCCGTACAGATTCACGATTATCAAGACAAGCTTATCATGCCAGGCTTTATTGACACTCATGTCCACTATCCGCAGATAGATATGATTGCCGCCTTTGGTGAGCAATTGCTTGATTGGCTCAACAATTACACCTTTATCACCGAAGCCAATTTTAGTGACCCACAGGTTGCGCATGATACCTCAAAGTTCTTTTTAAACCAGCTGCTTGCCAATGGTACGACCAGCGCTTTGGTGTTTTCGACCAGTCATCCTGAGTCTGTTGAAGCGTTTTTTGAAGAAAGTACTCGCCTCAATACGCGTATGATTACCGGTAATGTACTGATGGATCAAAATGCGCCTGAGCATTTGTGTGTGCTAGCTGAGCAGGGCATCCGCGATTCGCAAAATATCATTGATAAATGGCATGAGCGCGGGCGTCAACATGTCGCGATTACGCCAAGATTTGCCATTACCTCAACGCCCAAACAATTGCAAATGGCTGGTGAGTTATATCGCAGCCATGACAGTGTGTATCTGCAAACGCATTTGGCTGAAAACCTGGCTGAAATTGCCTTTGTGCGTGAGCTTTATCCCAAACATACGGGCTATCTTGACGTTTATCATGCGATGGGTTTGTTGGGTCGGCGTACTACTTTAGCGCATGGCATTTATCTTGAAACGCTAGAGTATGAGGTGCTGCGTGATACTGGTACGCAAATTGCCCATTGTCCAACGTCAAATTTATTTTTGGGTAGTGGTTTGTTTGATTTGTCCAAAACCTTGAGCTATACCGGTGTCAGTATCGCTACCGACGTCGGCGCAGGGACCAGTTTGTCGATGCTGACGACCTTATCGGAAACTTATAAAGTGCAACAACTACAAAACAAACCATTATCCGCGCATCAAGGCTTGTATCAGATTACTTTAGGTAACGCGCAGTCGCTATTATTAGACGATAAAATCGGTAACTTTATGCCTGATAAAGAAGCAGATTTTATAATAATAGACATGGGCGCGACAGAGCTACTCGCGCGCCGTATGATGCAGACGAAATCACTCGATGAGCAATTATTTGTGCTGATGATGCTTGGCGACGATAGAGTGATTGAAGAAACCGTCATTGCTGGCATGAGCCGTTATAAAAAAGGCGCGGTATAAAAAAGAGGTGACATAAAAATAAAATAAGCTGACAAATAGCCAGCTTATTTCAAGGTAAATTTTTTAAACAACACTCATAATTGGCGAGTGGTTATAAGTATTATATTACTCGGCGTAATCTAACCATATCCAACCATTCTCTAACCATTCGCTCAAATCGTCTGGGTCAATACCCTCAACATCTTGACGTTGTAAATGCTCACCATTGGCTAAACGCCTTAGCACAGCGGCCGCAGCAGCATCCAAACCATCAAGGCGCTGACCGTTGGCATATAGCGTCACGCCATCATTGGTTTGGCTATAAAGCAAACGATTGCTATAGTCGGCTTGTAATGTCGCGCCATCTGATAGGGCCTGCATCAACTCATCGGTATCTAGTGTTTCTTCTGGCACTAGCGCATCATACTGGCGTTTACTCACCACTTCAGACACCGCTTGACGAATAATCTCATCACCGCGCTCAGATTGTAGAATTTGTAGTAGCTGCTCTTTAATCGCCTCGATACTGCGTGCTGTCAATTCACCTGACGCTTGTAGTGCTTGTGGCAGTAGCATAGGAATAAACAAATCGCTGTCGTTGGTGGCAATATCCGCCAGACTGTCGATGATTTGCATTAAATTTGGACGACGGCAACCAAAAGAAAAAGTCAGGCAATCATCTTGCGCGACGCCAAAGTGTGATAATTTCGGCGGTACATAAAGTACGTCGCCCGCTTCTAATATCTCATCAAAGATAATATCGCCCATGTCATCGAATAAGCGGATCGGCTCATCGGCGACAAACTCAGTGTTTTTATCACAAAATTTGCCAAGTTGCCAACGACGATGGCCATAGCCTTGTGCCAAAAATACATCGTAATCGTCATAATGCTTGCCGACGGAGCCGCCTTTTGGTGCATAAGACACCATGATATCGTCGCGTTGCCACTGCGGGATAAAGTCAAACGCTTGCCACAATTGCCCAAGCTCAGGCGACCATTGCTCAAGGTTTTGTACCAGTAAGGTCCATTGTTCAGGCAAATTGTCAAAATCGCTTTCAGTTAAGGGACTTTTTTTAAGTTGCCACTGCGCGAGGCCGTCTTGCTTAGTAGCGGCTTGGGTGAGCAGGCGTGCAGCTGCGTCTTCTTCAATAGCAAGGCCAAGCATATCGTCTGGCTCAAACATGCCAATTAGCTGCGGTAAGCCTTGTTTAATAAGGAGCGGTTTTTTTTGCCAATACTCGTTTAAGAACTGCTCAGGGGTCATATTATCAGGTAAACAAAGGGGTATAGCGCTCATTGGTAAATCCATATAAAAATTAGGAAAAATTAATAGTCAGGATGACTTTATAGGAAAGTTTTAATGGTTTATGATTATCGCCTAGCTGATAGCGAGTATTACCGTATGAATAGTTGTTGTCAGAACACCTTATCAATCGTAGGAAGTTTATGAAAAAATTACATTTTATCGTTATTATCGCCAGCGTATTTTTATTACAAGCTTGTGTGCACAAGGTTGTGACCGTGCCGGCTAAAATCGCTTATAAAACCACCAAAGGCGTGGTCAAAGGTACAGTGGCGGTCGGTAAAGCCATCATACCAGGCGACAGTGATGACGATGATAAAAAAGATAAAAAATAAAACCTTACCCATTAACTAACTGTCTTTTAAGACAAGTAATAGTAGGTAAGGTTAATGTTTTTCTGAATATAAATGAATAGGCAGTCCTACTCATTTATATCTATTTCAAAATATGTCCGCTAGCTACTTTAAGCTTGATCAAAGATTAAATCTTTGCAATCCACTCTTTAATGGTGCGCGCTTGCTCAGCGGCATTGCCAGTATAAGTCGCAGGGGTCAGCTCACGTAGGCGCGCTTTATCGCTATCTGAAACCGCAGATAATTCATCGCTTTCTATGAAAGTCAGCATGGCCTCACGTGTCATGGCATTGCCACGGGTCAAGGCTTTAAGTTTCTCGTACGGGTTCTCAACACGGTAACGACGCATGACCGTCTGAATCGGCTCAGCCAATACTTCTTGGGCATTATCTAAGTCGTCATTTAAACGCTGAGGATTGACTTCTAATTTGCCTACACCTTTTAGGCACGCATCATAAGCAATCATACTTTGTGCCAAGCCGACACCGATATTACGCAGGACGGTAGAATCTGACAAATCACGCTGCATACGCGAGATAGGCAGCTTTTCCCCTAAGTGCGCTAGCATGGCATTGGCCACGCCCAAGTTGCCTTCTGAGTTTTCAAAGTCAATCGGATTGACCTTGTGTGGCATGGTAGATGAACCGACTTCGCCGTCTTTTAGGCGTTGTTTAAAATAGCCTAAGCTAATATACTGCCAAATGTCACGGTTAAAATCGATTAATATAGTATTAAAACGTTTGACCGCATCAAACAATTCAGCGATATAGTCATGCGGCTCGATCTGAGTGGTATAAGGGTTAAATGTCAGATCAAGGCGCTCGGTGATAAACTGCTCAGCATGACTTTGCCAGTCGACTTCTGGATAGGCTGATAGGTGAGCATTGTAGTTACCGACCGCGCCATTGATTTTACCGAGTAGCTCGACTTGTCCAACTTGCTTGATTTGACGAGCTAAGCGATAAGCGACATTGGCCATCTCTTTACCTAGCGTCGTTGGACTGGCCGTTTGACCGTGCGTGCGTGACAGCATGGGCTGATCAGCGTGAGTAATCGCCAAGTCAACGATGCTATCGGTCACTTGCTGCATTTTAGCAACCACAAGCTCGCGGCTGTCTTTGAGCATAAGCGCATAAGACAAATTGTTAATATCTTCACTGGTACAAGCAAAATGGATAAACTCCAAGCTGTCCTCTAACTGCTGATTGCCGCGAAACTTATCTTTGATAAAGTACTCAACCGCTTTGACATCATGGTTGGTCGTCGCTTCGATATCTTTAATCGTTTGCGCGTCCGCTTCGCTAAAGTCGTCAACAATGCTATTTAAAAAAGCATGGGTGTCGGCATCAAACGCTGATAATTCACCGATGGCATCATTATCTGCTAACGACTGTAACCAGCGGATCTCGACGGTGACACGCGCTTTAATAAGACCAAACTCAGAAAGATAAGGACGTAAGCTGTCGGCTTTAGATGCGTAACGGCCATCGATTGGGGAGAGAGCGGTAAGTGGAGTCATAGTGATGCCTCAAATAGTTGTCAAAAGTAACAGGAGTAAAAGTGATAAAAATAAGCAAAAATGAAGAAAGGTTGAAAGTTATTTAAAATCAAAACCCACAAGGCGCATCGATGGCGGCAATCACACCACCACCAAGACACACCTCATCGATATAAAATACCGCTGATTGACCAGGCGTCACCGCACGTTGTGGCTCATCAAATACCACACGAACCTCAGAGCCGGCATCATTTAGCGCGTAAACACGGCAGGCCTGATCGGGCTGACGATAGCGAGATTTTGCCATACAGCGTAAACCTTCCGTGCTAAAAATATCAGCAGGCGGCAATCCGTCAACCCAGTCAAGCTTATAAGCTTGCAGCTCATTACTCATCAGCATCGGATGCTCATGACCTTGACCGGCAATCAAACGGTTTTTGTCCAAATCTTTTGCCAGTACAAACCAAGGTTCTTCTGGACGGTCTTTGACGCCGCCGATGCCGATGCCGCCGCGCTGACCTAAAGTATAATACATCAAGCCATCATGCTGACCTATCACATGACCGTCGTCGGTGACGATATCGCCTTTTTGTGCTGGCAAGTACTGTTGTAAAAAGTCTTTAAAACGGCGCTCACCAATAAAACAAATACCAGTAGAATCTTTCTTTTTAGCCGTCGCCAAGTCATGTTCTTCAGCGATTTGACGCACGACTGGTTTTTCAAGCTCACCAACGGGGAATAAGGTCTTAGCAATTTTATCGCCGCCGACCGCATGCAAGAAATAGCTTTGGTCTTTATTATCATCCAGTCCACACAAGAGCTGGGCGACGGTTTCGCCGTTGTTATTTTCATAGTTCACGCTGCGGCGCGTATAATGACCGGTGGCAATATAGTCAGCACCGAGAGTCAAAGCATAGTCTAAAAATGCTTTAAATTTGATTTCTTTATTGCATAAAATATCTGGATTTGGGGTGCGTCCGGCTTTGTACTCTGCTAAGAAATGCTCAAAAACGCGATCCCAATATTCCATCGCAAAGTTGGCGGTGTGCAGCTTGATACCGATTTTGTCACATACCGCTTGCGCGTCTGCTAGGTCGTCCATCGCCGTACAGTATTCGGTGCCGTCATCTTCTTCCCAATTCTTCATAAACAGACCTTCCACTTTAAAGCCTGCTTGCTGGAGCAAAACGGCAGATACGGAAGAGTCGACGCCGCCTGACATACCGACGATGACATGCTTACTGCTAGGATTGTCAATATCGGCAAGCGTCAAAGGACGATGGATGCTAAAAGCGTCTAAAACGGGTAGACTTGCGGTGTTTGGCGTGGCTGACATAAAATTGCTCAACAATTTATACCTCATCCAAAGTGTGACATGACGCTATTTATCAATAAAACGACTAAGAGTGATAAACTTAGTCAACTGATGAGGTCATCTCGTTTTCTGGACGGGGTATTTTGGTCGGGGTATTGTGATAAAATAAGCGTCATATTATAACAGTTAATCGCAAGCGGTGGCGAGCTATGCACGCTCAAGTTGCCTAAAAGCGCTTTAGAAATTTAGATAGCGGTTCTAAATTATTTTAATCACCCTTCATTCACTTAGTAATTCACTTGGAATAATAATGATAAAAATTGGTCAAGGTATCGATGTCCATGCGTTTCATAATACGGGCGAGCAGCAGCAATATGTGATATTAGCAGGCGTGCCGATAGAGCATACCCATAGTTTGCTTGCGCATTCTGATGGCGATGTGGTGCTCCATGCGCTTGCTGACGCGCTGCTTGGTGCATTGGCACTTGGGGATATTGGGCAACATTTCCCAGATACCGATGCCGCGCATGCGGGTTTGGATTCGCGCGTACTACTCCGTTATGTGTATGGTAAAGTCCAAGCTGCCGGTTATACTTTAGGCAATGCTGATATTACTGTGATGTGTGAGCGCCCAAAATTGGCACCCTATAATTTGGCAATGCGCGAAAATATCGCCAGTGACTTGCAAACGACTGTGAGTAATGTCAGCATTAAAGCCACAACGACTGAAAAACTGGGCTTTACTGGTCGCCAAGAGGGCATTATGGCCAATGCCGTGGTATTATTGGTACCAAATATGACGATGTCTGACGACAATATGGCTAGCAATACTATTTCTGATGTTAACGTTTCAGATGTTAATACGCCTGATGTTTAATCCCAAATGGCTTAGTAGTCAGTGATGAGGGTTGCAATAAACGGCAATCGCCCCATGTAGCAGCCACAGGCTAAATTTAGTGTGACATATCTTTTTTTGATAATAGTTTTAATAATTTTCGATTTTAATAAATAGGAGCTTTTATGAGTGAGCAACCCCCAAATACTGCTGCAAACGATGTTGAACAGCTGATTCGTGATCAAATCAAAGACAATAAAGTCATCCTTTATATGAAAGGCACACCGCAGTTTCCACAGTGTGGTTTTTCTGCCAAGTCGATTGAGGTTTTGACCCAAATTGGCCGCCCGTTTGCTTATGTTAATATTTTAGAGAATCCAGAAATTCGTGCTACGTTACCGAAGATTGCTAATTGGCCAACGTTCCCGCAATTATGGATCAATGGCGAGCTGATGGGCGGCTCAGATATTATTTTAGAGATGTATCAATCAGGTGAGCTTAAGCCATTGGTCGAAGCCAATAGCCCAGCTGCTTAATGATTAAGCGTTTTTATTGGGCAGTTGATAAGCCTCAATAAATCATTTAGAAATTGCAGCAAAGTAAACCCGAATAGCCTTTCTTCATGAAGAGGAATGGCTATTCGGGTTTTTTATTGTCTATGCAATTTATTGTTTTTATCGCTTTTAGCCCCATATAGTGTCCAAGATAAATATATTTTGCCTAAAAGCGAGAGTTATATGAGTAATCACTTAGCAAACACGGAATTGCCAAACACAGAATTAACGGAGCAGCAGGAGGCGGCTGAACAAGCGGCTATCGAAAAACGCCGCGAGTATCTAAAAAACGAATCAACCCGTTTAATCGATATGGCGGGCAATGAGCCAAATTCTGCTCTTAAATGTATCCATCAGCTTAGCGTAGCAGGCGGCGCAACTGAAGCGACTTATATTGCCATTGAGCAGCGTATCGTCGCGGATCAAGATGCAGCTGGTGCTTATCATTTGGCATTATTGGCGCAAAACACCCCTGATTTACCCATTGATGCGCGGCAACTTATTGAGATGGTTGTGCTAAAGGGTGATAACGCTCAGCGTTTGGCTTTGCTAAAAAACTTGCCATTGCCGCCTGTTGAGATGATTAAAGAGCAAATCTTGGCGACCAATGACGGCGACGCTATTGGGCAGATGAATGCCTATTTGCAGATTAACCCAGAAGCTTACGGCAGCCACCATATGCTGGCCAGTGGGCAGGCTGACCGCATTGTACCGCTCAGTCCTGGTAAATAAATCCATTCGAGGTTTATCAAGCTTTTATTGATGCACCTTTATGATTAATGGCAATAGCAGTTAATTTAAATAGTTTTTCGTATAATGTTTTTTCAGCAGTAAAAAATTGTTATAATTACCGGCTATTTTACCTATCTTTAACGGCTTGTCTATTCTATCTAGGTCGTTATCTCTTTTTTTAAATTCGACTGACGTTTATTGACCGGCAGCCATGCTATTTGACATAGCATCACGCTCACGGTTGCGTTCAGGGTCAAGTGAGGCATACATGCGATACCCAAAAAATTACGACGTGGTAGTGATCGGCGGCGGTCATGCTGGCACAGAAGCTGCTTTGGCGGCCGCACGTATGGGTGCGCAAACGTTACTCTTGACGCATAATATCGAGACGCTAGGGCAGATGAGCTGTAACCCTGCGATTGGTGGTATTGGTAAGTCGCATTTGGTACGTGAGATTGATGCGCTTGGTGGTGCGATGGCATTAGCGACGGACAAATCTGGCATCCAGTTTCGGGTGTTAAACAGCCGTAAAGGTGCTGCCGTGCGTGCCACGCGTGCGCAAGCGGATCGCGTCCTTTATAAAGCCGCCATTCGTCATACGCTTGAGAATCAGCCAAACCTTGATATATTCCAACAAGCGGCAGATGATATCTTGGTCGAAAATGGTCGCGCGACGGCGGTGGTGACGGCAACGGGGATTATTTTTAACACCCAAACTGTGGTGCTGACTTCAGGAACGTTTTTAGGCGGTGTCATTCATATTGGTTTGGAAAATTCAAAAGGCGGACGCGCAGGCGACCAGCCTTCTATCAAGCTTGCAGATCGTTTACGTGAATTGAAATTACCGGTGGGTCGCTTGAAGACCGGGACGCCAGCACGTATCGATGCACGTAGCGTTGACTTTAGCGTAATGACGGTACAGCCAGGCGATACACCGCTGCCGGTGATGAGCTATATGGGCGATGTGTCCATGCATCCTGAACAGGTCAATTGCTATATCACCCATACCAATGCGCGTACCCATGACATTATCCGTGAAAATCTAGACCGCTCACCGATGTTTTCGGGCAAAATCGAAGGTGTAGGTCCGCGTTATTGTCCATCAATTGAAGACAAGATTCACCGTTTTGCCGATAAAGACAGCCATCAGATTTTTATTGAGCCAGAAGGATTAACCACGCATGAGCTATATCCAAACGGTATCTCAACCAGCTTGCCGTTTGATGTGCAATTAGACTTTATTCATAGTATGAAAGGCTTAGAGAACGCACACATCACGCGTCCAGGCTATGCGATTGAATATGATTATTTTGATCCGCAGAACCTAAAACCAACGCTTGAGACCAAATCAATCGATCGTTTGTACTTTGCTGGTCAAATCAATGGTACGACCGGTTACGAAGAAGCGGGCGTACAAGGTTTGTTAGCCGGCACCAATGCGGCACTGGTCACCTGTGAAAATAGTGAATTTGATATTTGGACGCCGCGCCGCGATGAAGCATATCTTGGTGTACTGGTCGATGATTTGATTACGCATGGTACCACTGAGCCATATCGTATGTTTACCAGCCGCGCTGAATACCGTTTGCTGTTGCGTGAAGACAATGCTGATCAGCGTTTGACTGAGACGGGTCGCAAGCTGGGTTTGGTAGATGACGTACGCTGGCAAGCTTATCAAGAAAAAATGGAAGCCATTGCTACCGAAACCTCGCGTCTAAAAGACATTTGGGCAACCCCTGCTAATGCTTTAGGTCAGCAAGTGACCAGGCAGACAGGCGAGGTACTGTCTAAAGAATCAACTGCTTACGATTTATTAAAACGTCCGCAAATACATTTTACGGATATCGCGGCGATTACTGGTTCTGAGGTTGATAGCCAAGTCGGTGAGCAGATTGAGATTTCTGTTAAATACGCCGGCTACATTGACCGTCAGCAAGAAGATATCGATCAGATGAAGCGTTTGGAAAATACTGCCTTGCCAATGGATTTTGACTATAGTGTGGTGTCAGGATTGTCCAATGAGATTGTGCAAAAGCTGGCGCAAATTCGTCCTGCCACGCTTGCCCAAGCGGGACGCATCAGCGGGGTCACGCCTGCCGCCATTCAGCTATTAGCGATGACCGTCAAGAAGCAGAAAAAAGCCCAAGCAGCATTAAACTCATAATAATGGTTTAGCAAATCTTAAAGCTTTAAACTATAGTTATAAAAGAAGCCCGTAATGACAAAGCGTTACGGGTTTTTTTATGGCAAATACCTTAACAATTTCAAAACAGTTTGCCGATGTAAAACTTGATAATTTAAGACGTACTCGTTTAAGAGTAGGATAAAATAAAAATAATTAGCAAGGAGTAATGATATGCCTTACGATAAATTGTCTGAATTACCCGATTCGGTAAAAGATAATCTGCCAAAGCATGCCCAAGAAATCTTTTTGGCCGCATTTAATAGCGCCAGTAAGCAATATGACGATGAATCACGCTGGTTTGCTACCGCATGGGCCGCTGTTGAAAACAGTTATGAAAAAAACGATGACGGCGAGTGGGTAAAAAAGTCAGATTAGTATTCAAAACAGCAACAATGGCGTTTATACTTTATAATAAAGTGGCTTTAATTTAAGCTAACTCATTTTAAACCAACTACTAATCATGACTTTTTATTCATTTAACAATATAGCTTCGGATATATTGCTAAGCTGAGCTTATTTATGACCGCTGCTATTATTTTTGCCATTACCATCGTATTGCCCAACCTTGTTTTGATGGGGTTGGGTTTTTTTATGCAAAGGCGCGGTGAGGCAAGCCAAGCTTTTATCGATCAAGCATCCAGCTTTGTCTTTAATTACTGTTTGCCGTGCTTACTGTTTTTTAGCGTGGTTGATAGTGAGGTCGATTATGCCAAACAAATGACTTTAATCATTGCTGGTATGGTTGTGACCTTTATTTTGTTTATAGGCGCAGAGATTTATGCCAAGGCTTTTGTCGATAAACCTGCCGACCAAGGGGTGTTTGTACAAGGTATCTTTCGCAGTAATATGGCGATTATCGGTCTGGCGACCGTTGCTAATGCCTACGGCGAGCAGGGTTTAAGTATTGGTGCCGTCTATATGGGGGTGGTGACGATATTATTTAATATCTTAGCGGTCATTACCTTAAGCCGAGTGTCTAAAAGCGCGGACGATACATGGGTCAGTCGCAGCATAATGATTGTCAAAAAACTGTTTACCAATCCATTAATTATCGCTTTGGTCGCAGCTTTTGCTTATAAAGCCCTGCCGCTGCCACCTATTAGCGGCGTCATTCATACAACTGGCGACTTATTGGCTGCGGTAGCATTGCCATTGGCGCTGATTTGTGCGGGTGCAAGTATTGATTTAAAGTCGATGCTGCATCCATCTGGGCTGTCTATGCAAGCCAGCATTGGCCGCATCGTTATTGCACCTTTAATAGCCATTGCGGTTGGGCTAAGCTTTGGCTTGTCAGGCGTGCACTTGGGCGTCCTATTTTTGATGGTGGCGTCACCAACAGCTGCCGCAAGCTATGTTATGGCAAAAGCGATGGGTGGCAATGACGTGTTAGCAGCCAATATTTTAGCATTTACCACCGTGGTGGCAATGTTTGGCATGGCGTTTGGCGCGGCGATATTACGCGGATTAGGTTGGATATAGCGCCGGTAATAATGTTAGGTATATGAGAGATGCTTTGGCTTTTAATAAAAAAAAACAGTCGTTATAAAAAAGTCCCCTTTTTTAAATTAGAAAAGGGGACTTTTAACATTTATTGTCGTTATTTCATATTGTCTTTATCGTGCTTATTCACGCGGCGATGTTTGCGTTTAGGGCTAACACGATACGTCAAATAACCGCCAATAATCAAGACCACAATAAAAGCGACGATATATAAAAATATTGATGAGCCGATAAAGGCAGAAGGTTCCATGACCATAATCTCCTTAAGGTTTATCAATAATTATGCAAGCGGCGCGGGTTATTGTAAAGTAAACAAGTTTAGCTCAGGTGTAAGTTCCAGTGAACGCAGACGTGCTGCCTGGTCATAAACATTGGCGGTGACAATTAGCTCATCTGGTTGATACTTTGCGATAAATTCTGCCAGTTTTGGTTTGACCGTTTCGACAGAACCAACAAATGACACCGATAAAGCGTTGTCTACCATCATTTTTTCCGCAGGGCTCCAGATGCTGTCCATATCATGAGTTGGCATAGGCATTTGTCCACGCTCACCGCGGCGCAAGCGGACAAAGCTTTGCTGCGCTGAGGTAAAGTGATAATGCGCCGTTGCATCGTCGTCAGCCAGTAGCAGGTTAGCCGCCAGCATTACATAAGGCTTATCTAGATGCGCTGATGGTTTAAACTGTTCGCGATAAGTATTAATCGCTTGTGCCATCATCTGCGGCGCAAAATGCGAGGCAAACACATAGGGTAGGCCTAAATGCGCTGCTAGAGTGGCGCCAAAAAGAGACGAGCCCAGTATCCAAATAGGAATATTAGATTTCGCCCCTGGGAATGATTGCACAGGACTGTCATCGGTGCCATCACCTAAGAAATACATAAGCTCTTGGACGTCTTGCGGGAAACGATCGGCATCTTGCATTTGACGGCGCAGCGCCTGAAATGTTGCACCATCGGTACCTGGCGCGCGGCCTAAACCTAAATCGATACGGTCACCGTATAACGCCTGTAAGGTACCAAACTGCTCAGCGATGATAAGCGGCGCATGATTGGGTAGCATGACACCACCAGCCCCGATGCGTATGCGCTTGGTTTGACTACCAATATGCGATAGTAATACTGAGGTTGCGGCACTAGCGATACCCGGCATATTGTGATGCTCGGCCATCCAATAGCGGTTGAAGCCAGATTTTTCTGCTTGCTGCGCGATAGCAACGGTTTGGGCAATGCCTTCAGCAATGGTTTTGCCTTCGGGTACAGGTGCTAAATCTAAAAATGATAATGGAATTGTGTTGCTCATGATTCACCTATTTTATGTTGCCGCCTTGTAACGACGTTTTTATAGTTAGTTTTTAAATATCAGGAATAAAAAGCAGGCTGATGATTCAATAGCTCATATGATGGGGCAGTTATAGAGAATATAAAGGTCAGCCCTTAAGATAATAACAAATCGTAATAATTCGCAGCATGTATAAGAACAAAAAAGCACCGCTATCTATTGAGAACGGTGCCGTTTGTATTTATCAAAGAAATCATGATTAAGCAGAATGCTTGAAGTTATTATGAATTGCCTAAGTGCTGAGTTTTAAAAAGCTATTCACTACATTCAAAGCTACTGACTAAATTGCTTTTGGCATAGCTCCATAAAGGCGCGTCCGTATTGACGGATTTCTGCATCATCACGTACCGCCATCCAACTGGTAAAACGTCCAAAATGATCGACAGGAATGGCGGTTAAATTATGATAATGGCTTGGTTCAAATGCCATTTCGGCAATAATACCAATGCCCAATCCCAGTCCGACATAAGTGCTAATCACATCGGCATCAAGGGCTGCGAGTACGATATCAGGCTCAAGTCCTGCATCGCTAAAGGTTTTATCAATAGCGCCGCGTCCCGTAAAGCCGCCGTGATAAGTGACGATAGGGTAGCTTGCCAGCGTCGGTAAATCGATGGATTCTAAGCCCGCCAGCTCATGGTCGCTTGGTACAATGACCCGATGCGTCCAGTCGTAATAACGATAGCAGCGTAGATAATCGTTGTGCAACAAAGATTCGGTCGCAATGCCAATATCCGCTTGCCCACGAATAACCATCTGGGCGATAGTTTCGGGATCTGCTTGTTGCAGAATTAAATTAACTTTAGGGAAGCGATCTTTAAATTCTTTGACCACTTTTGGCAATACATAACGCGCTTGCGTGTGCGTGGTTGCAATTGTCAGTGTGCCAATATTTGGATTATTAAAATCTAAACTGAGATTTTCAATGGTACGAATTTCAGCAAAGATAGATTCGATATGCGGCATCAGCGCCGTACCCATGGTCGTCAGCCCTGTTAGACGTTTGCCTTGGCGCACAAACACCTCAGTTTTGAGCTGGTTCTCAAGCGCCGCGATATGCTTTGATAGACTCGATTGGCTGGTATGCAGCACGGTAGCTGCTTGACTCAAATTATAGCCATTGATTACCGTATGCCACACTGTTTCCAACTGTTTGAGCTGGATTTGTAGATGCCGCTGATTGACTACTACGTCGATTGCCATCATTTAACCCTATGTATAAATATACAAACTTCGTCTGTATATAAAAATAAAAACCTACAAGTATTTAATAAGTCGCTAGTGTAAATCAAAGCTATTATTCTGGTATATAATAAATGGCTATGAATTTATACTGATTAGGAATATAGAATAATATGTTTTTCTTAAATTGACAATAGGGGCTTGATGCAATAGACAATGAAATAAAGAGGGTTTTAATAGTTAGGTGAGCTAATGATACAGGATGTTACTATTCTGAAATAAAGGAAATGACTCAATGCTGTGGTTATTAAGTTAATGCAAAAACATCTAGTCAAGGTTAGCGTTCTCAAGTACCATAATTCAATTTTGTCCTAACGCTGGCTTTTGCCTTTTTTGTTTCAATTTTTGGTGAGTGATTATGTCTGCCATCCAACCTGTAACGCCTGAACAACCGATTGCCAAAAAATCATGGGCAGAAGCCGCCAAGGCTTATCTAGATTCGCGTGTCATTATCATGCTGTTTTTGGGGTTTTCGGCGGGTATTCCCATTTTGCTTATTTTTTCCAGTTTGTCGCTATGGCTAAGAGAAGCAGGAATTGACCGCGGCGTTGTCACCATGTTCAGTTGGGCAGCATTGGGATATTCATTTAAGTTTATTTGGGCGCCATTAATCGACGCGCTGCCCGTGCCTTTTTTGACCAAATGGTTGGGCCGCCGCCGCAGCTGGATGGTGGTATCACAGCTGCTCATTGTATTGGCTATCTTTTTGATGGCGACGGTCAATCCTGTTAGCGAAGATGTCTTGGTTTATATGGCGGGCGCGGCGGTTTTGCTGGGTTTTTCTTCTGCTACCCAAGATATCGTTATTGATGCTTATCGTATTGAGCTGGCACCGCCATCGATGCAGTCTATTTTGTCTTCTATTTATGTGTCAGGTTACCGCATTGGTATGATTGTCGCTGGGGCAGGCGCACTATATTTAGCAGATTATTTTGGCTCGACGGAAAGCTTTTATAGTTATGAAGCGTGGCGTAATACTTATTATATTATGGCTGGGGTGATGACTTTAGGTATACTGACCACCTTTGCCAGTTATGAGCCAACCGCTGAGATTTTACAAAGTCACAAGCAAAAAAGTAATCTTAAAGTTTTCTTAATCTATTCAGCATTACTATTAATACCAGCGTTGTTGTTTAGCGCTATATATCTTGTCAATATTCTGATTAATAAAGTTTTTGATAGTAGCATTGCGCTGATACCGCTGATAGCCATGCCGAGCATTAAGTTCTACTTTATAGCGTTGGTGGTGTGCGCACCGCTGCTGCTTTTATACTTTATGATTAACCAGCCCAAAATTATTAATAAAGCGCCATTAGTGGCTGAAACCCGGGAAGACTATGTCAGATTGGTTTTATTGTTTGTGTTTGCCGTCGTCGCATTTATCGCCGCCTATGTTTTGATAGGACAAGGATTGCCTGAGTTTGAAGGCGTGTTTGTCAGCTTTATCAGTGAGACGCTGCATTTGCTAACAAGCTTAGCCGTAGCGCTGGCAGCAGGTTATGCATTGGTAAAAGTAGGCTTAGTCAAAAAAGAAATCGCGATGGCAACGTGGATTGAGCCGATCTTAGATTTCTTTAAGCGCTACGGAAAAAAAGCGCTGTTGTTATTAGCATTGATTGGTCTATATCGCATATCTGACATTGTGGCAGGGGTGATATCAAACGTCTTTTATCAAGACATGGGCTTTAGTAAAACCGATATTGCCAATGCGGTAAAACTGGTTGGCGTGATTATGGCCATTGCTGGCGGTTTCTTGGGCGGCCTGCTAGCCCAACGTTTTCGCATCATGCATGCCATGATGATTGGCGCTATACTGGCTTGTGCAACGAACCTGTTGTTCGTGGTTTTAACGTATAATCCGGGCAATTTGCCGATTATGTATACGGCAGTGATATTTGATAACTTAGCGGCAGGGCTTGCTAGCGCCGTCTTTATCGCTTTTTTATCAGCGTTGACCTCTATACGTTTTACCGCGGTACAGTATGCTATTTTTTCTTCATTGATGACCTTAATTCCTAAAGTGTTGGGTGGTTATTCAGGCTCTATCGTTGATAGTATGGGCTATCCATTCTTCTTTATTTTTACCTTTGCCATTGGTATCCCGATTCTGGCGCTGATTTACTTTGTCGATAAACATATCGTCATTGGCGATAATGATGATATTTATGGCGACAGTGATGGCGAGGGCGGTAAATAGGTTTTGGACAATGAATGAATCGTTCGACGGTGAATAAATGTGCCGTAAATAAGAGCAGTTATAATGTCTAATAACGAACAAAGTATTAAGCAAATAAAACAACAGCTTAAGCAATGGTTAAATGAGAGTCAAAATAGCAATTTGCCCGCGTTTTGGTTCATGGATTGGCTGTTATGTGTCATTGATAAGCCAAGCTTATTTTTAATCACGGATGAAAATTATCAATTGACCGATAGCGAGCTTGAGCAATTTCATGCCGGCATTAAGAAGATGCAGCAAGGTACGCCGTTGGCCTATTTAACAGGTCAGCAAGAATTTTGGTCGCTGAACTTTACAGTCAATGAGCATACCTTGATACCCAGACCCGATACTGAAGTATTGATTGAGCAAGTATTAACATGGATAAACGCTCAACCAAAAAGTGCCGATGACGATTATAAACAAAAGCGTCTATTAGATTTAGGCACTGGCTCAGGCTGCATTGCGATTAGTCTCGCGCATGAGTTAAAACAAAACCATCTAAACGGCCCAAGCGCTCAGACAGCTCAGACAGAAAGCTGGCAGGTCGTTGCCGTTGATGTATCAGCAGAGGCGCTAAAAGTGGCTAAGCACAACGCGGCGGTAAATGACGTTGCCGATATTGAATTTATCCAAAGCAGTTGGTTTGAGGCGTTGTCTCATCATAACGAGCCATTATTTGATGTGATTGTATCCAACCCGCCTTACATTGATGAAGAGGATGAGCATTTAGCACGCCTTATCGCTGAGCCGATTAGCGCGTTAAGTGCACCCAATCATGGACTTGCTGATATAGAGCATATTGTCGAGCAGGCGCCGCAACACTTACGTAAAGGTGGGCTTTTAGCAATTGAGCATGGCTTTGATCAAGGGGCAGCCGTTCGTCAGCTATTTGCTGATAATAAATTTTCTCACGTACAAACGCTTAAAGACTTTGGTGGTAATGACAGAGTGACTTTGGGTCAGCTGCCATAATTGGTTTTTAAGAGTAAGTTCTCAAAAGCTAAGTTTTCAAAAGTAGTGTTTTAAGAATAAATTTGGTGATGGGTTTTGGTGATAAATATGGCGCACTCAAAAGAAACAGCGCAGCTAACAGATGCAGAATTGCTGCGTTATGCGCGGCAGATTCTGCTTGATGGCTGGGATATCGACGCTCAATTACGCCTAAAAGCCTCGCGCGTGGTCATGATTGGCGCAGGCGGTCTTGGCTGTCCTGCTTCTGAAACACTAGTGCGAGCGGGGCTTGGGCAAGTACAGCTGATTGATGATGATGTGATTGAAGCTAGTAATTTGCAGCGGCAAACGCTGTTTTTACCTGAAGATATTGGCAAACCTAAGGCGCTCACGGCAGCTCATATGCTGAACAAAATTAACCCTTTGGTTAGGGCGCGTGGGACCGTGGCCAGATTGAGCGAAGACAATGCTTATGAGCTGCTTGAGATGACCTCTGATAAGCCTGATTTGCTTTTAGACTGCACGGATAATTTTGCTACCCGTGATATTATCAATCGTATTAGTGTGCGTTACCAGATTCCGTTATTATCTGCTTCAGCGATAGCCATGCAAGGACAATTGGCGCTGTATGAGCCGCATTTGGATACTGGTTGCTATCATTGCGTCTTTGGTTCGGTAACAGACGATGCGGCGGCGAATGAACGGACGTGTGCTAATTCAGGCGTGCTTGCTAGTACAACCGCGATTATGGGGAGTTTGCAGGCCAATGCTGCGCTACAATATTTAGGCTTAACCAAAAATCCACTGACAAATAAGCTATTAATATGGGATGGTAGCCAGATGCAGCAGCGGCTAATGGGCTATCGCAAAGATGCGCATTGTCCGGTTTGTGCCGAGCATTTTACAATCCATGATTAACCATCATTTACTTTATCCATTTTTCCTTTAACTACTCACACATCTTCTTTTATTGTCATAGTTGTTTTTTATGAAAATTCATCGTCCGCATTTATTAAAGCATACCTTTAATGTTGTTAATCGTGTGCGCCAAACGGCAAGCGTTGCTGGTTTGTCTGCACTGAGAATTGCTAAAGGTGAAAAGCCTGATGCGATGCTGCTAAAAGAAACTTTTGAACAATTGGGTACGACTTACATCAAAATCGGCCAGTTTATCGCCAGTACGCCGTCACTATTCCCGCGCGAATATGTAGAGGTATTTCAGAGCTGTTTGGATCAAACGACGCCGCTATCTTATGCTTATATTGAGCAAGTTTTAAAAGAAGAGCTGACCGCTGATCGCCTGACGCTTGAGGATAAATTTGCTTATATCGACCCAAAACCGCTTGCTTCCGCTTCTATAGCTCAAGTGCATGCAGCACGTTTGCATAATGGTGACGAGGTGGTGCTAAAGGTGCAAAAACCGGGCGTTGAAACCATCATGCAAACGGATTTGGGCGTCTTACATGGCGTGACCAAGTTGGTTGAGCTATTAATGCCTTCGATGCGCTTTGCCAGTATTGCCCCAATTATCGATGAGATTCGTTTGCGCATGCTAGCCGAAACCGACTTTATTGCTGAGGCGCAAAATATCCGCGATTTTCAGCAGTTTTTAGCAATATCAGGAAATACACGCGTTGTTGCACCAACCGTCTATGAGACGCTGACCACCAAGCGTGTGCTGACCATGAGCCGCTTATACGGCGTTTCTATGGTAGATGAGTTGGCCATGCGTCGGTATTGTACTGACCCAGCGCAAGTGATGGCAGATACCTTAAACACCTGGTTTGCAAGTCTTATGCTGTGCAATAGCTTCCATGCGGATTTGCATGCCGGTAATTTGATGTTATTAACCGATGGGCGTATTGGCTTTTTAGACTTCGGTATCGTTGGTAAATTAAAAGCTGAGAGCTGGCGCGCCTGTATGGGAATGATGCAGGCAATGCAAGACAGTGACTATCAAGCGATGGCACGTCATATGGTCGATATGGAGATGACCCATGGCGGCAACCAAGTTGACGTCGTGGCATTGGGCAATGATTTGCAGCGTATGATGCAAACCATCATGGCAGAAGACAAAGCCTTTACTAGTGGCGTGCCTTTTAATAGTAAAGAACAAGCTGATGAATTAAATAAAATGATGCTAGAGATTGTTGAGGTCGGTAAGCGTCATGGTATTCATTTTCCCCGTGATTTTGCTTTATTGACCAAGCAGATGCTCTATTTTGATCGCTTCATGCGCACGCTTGCCCCCGATATGGATATGTTTAGCGATCAGCGGGTACAAATGCTAGGACAAACAGAAGTAGCTCAGCAGGTAAGTCCTCCAATCCGAAATATCTCTTAATAGTAAGCATTATCTTTATAACTCTTTTATTTTTAACTGGTTATGTATCACTACTTTTGACTGCTTTTAACACAAAGGATTGTGTGCTTATTGCCACAAAATGGCTCTGTCATGATGACTGCTTTTAAAAGCCGTGCTGCTACTATTATTACCAATCAAACGGCAATTGCTTGCATAGGCTTGTATTGTTTGGCGGTGGTTATGGGGTTTGGGCGGTTTTTATTTACCGCAACCTTACCTGATATTATGACGCAATTATCCTTAACGACGGTCATTGCAGGTTGGCTGGCCTCGGTCAATTATAGTGGTTATTTTATTGGTGCGCTGATTGCGATGTTTGTGCCTCAGCGCCTGACATGGCAAATGCTTATATCTTGGACGATAATAAGTGTTATCACCACCATGCTACTGGTGCTGCCAAATTTGTCGCTAAATGCTTGGTATGTCATTCGGCTGCTAGCAGGTATTGCAAGTGGGGTGGCGATGATTTTAAGCTCATCGCTGGTGATTCAAAGCTTTAGTCATGAGCGCCGCTCGGTACTGTCAGCCTTACATTATGCGGGCATTGGCGTTGGTATCAGCGCCTCTGCCGTCTTGACATGGTGGTTATTAACACTCGGCTATCATTTCGATATCATTTGGCTGGTAGCAGGGCTTATCAGTCTACCGTTATTATGGCTGCTTTATGCCATTAGACCGCAAAGCCTGATTTCGCCTGCTTCACACTCATCTAACTTACAAGCTGCTGAATCAAATCACAGCAATCAGCGCCTATCTATACAGCAAGCTTATCGTAATTTTAAACGTTCTTTATATGAAGCAGCTACTGGTCATACTAAGGCGATAATACTCCTGTCGGCAAGTTATGTGTTGGCAGGGTTCGGCTATATTACGTCGGCGACTTTTTTACCAGTTATGGCAACGCAGCGCCTGACTACGCAAAGCTATGAAGGGTTACTGATTTGGCTCGTGGTCGGTATCTTTGCCATGCTATCGAACCCTGTTTGGGGCGCACTTGCTAAGCGTATTGGCGAGAGTAAAACCTTGATGGGGTTAACGGTATTGCAAGCGTTTGGCATGTGTTTGCCGCTATGGTTTGATGGCGCTATTGGCTTGTACGGTAATGCCGTGATTTTAGGCTTAACCTTCGTTGGCATGGTGTCAATGACGCTTAACTTGATTAAAAATATCAATCCCGCTTACTCTAACTTATTGATTGGGCTTGCGACGTTGGCGTATGCAATAGGGCAGTTCATAGGCCCGCTGGTCACGGTGGCGCTGGCCGGGCAACAGGACAATTTTAATGCTGGATTAATGGTGGCTGCTATCGGCTTATTAGTAGGATTAATTTTAGTCTTCTTTTTTCAGCGTCAAACTAAACCACGCTGCGGTTAAATACTTCCCGTAACTCAAAGCTGGTATGCACTTGAGCGACGCCTTCGATACGGTTGAGCCTGTGCAATAAAAACTCCTCATAATGCGCCATATCGCGTACGCGCACTTTAATTAAGTAGTCTTCGGTGCGGCCAGTGACGATACTACAGCTAATGACTTCATCAAAACTTTGAATTTTATCTTCAAATTGCTCAAAACGATCGGCGGTATGGCGATCCATACTAATGGCGATAAAGACGGCCAAAGGGTAGCCGAGTTTTTGGGCATCGGTCTGGGTATGATAACCGGTGATAATGCCTGCATCTTCTAAGCGTTTAATACGACGCGCGCAAGGGGTCGCCGATAAACTGACCCGTTCGGCAAGCTCGGTAATGCTCATCCGTGCTTGGGTTTGCAATAAGCGCAACAGCTGTCTATCGGTATCATCGATACTTGCCAATGATAAGTCGTTCGTATGGTTATTTATCATGTTCTAGCGCCTTATTAGTGAAATAACTCAATTATAGGTAAAAATATAGATTTATCCACTAATATTTAATAAAAAATAGTACAATAAAGCAGATTTATAGCGCAGTAACTTTGCTATTATAATGGCATAAGTGTTTATTATCTCGTATGATAAACAGTGATGTATTCATTGTTATCGATTAAAAATCGACACTTCAACTCATATTTTTACATGTCTAAGGATTGGTTATGCCTACTCAAGCTACACGCAATGCAGACCGCGCGCCTGCGAAGATTACGCCAAAAAATGCCGCTTTTGATTTCCGTAAGTATCGTCCATTTGCGTTTGCACCTATGCTGCCAGATCGCACGTGGCCGAGCAAAACGATTGAGAAGTCACCAATTTGGGCAAGCGTGGATCTGCGTGATGGCAATCAGGCGCTGATTGATCCGATGACGATTGAACAAAAAATGCGTTTTTTCAAAACTCTAGTTGATGTCGGTTTTAAAGAGATTGAAATTGGTTTTCCATCAGCTGCCCAGGTGGAGTTTGATTTTGCGCGCAAATTAATCGAAGAAAATCATGTGCCTGATGATGTGACTTTGCAAGTCTTGGTACAGGCGCGTGAGCATTTGATTGCCCGAACCTTTGAGTCATTAAAAGGGGCGAAGCGTGCCATCGTTCACGTTTATAACTCAACCAGCCGCGTTCAACGTGAAAAGGTATATGGTAAAAATAAAGCAGAAATTAAAGAGATAGCCATTGCTGGGGCGACTATGTTGGTTGAATATGCAGCCAAATACCCTGAAACAGAATGGGTATTCCAGTATTCTCCTGAGAGCTTTAGTCAAACTGAGACAGATTATGCAGTCGAAGTCTGTGAGGCAGTCTGTGAGATTTGGCAGCCTGAAAACGGTCAAGAAGTGATTTTAAACTTGCCAGCAACGGTTGAAGCCTCAACGCCAAACGTATTTGCCGACCAAGTCGAGTATTTCTGTCGTCATCTTGCCAATCGCGAGCATGTGACCGTCAGCTTGCATACGCATAACGACCGTGGCTGCGCGGTGGCTGCTGCCGAGCTTGGCGTACTTGCTGGCGCCGATCGTATCGAGGGTACCTTGCTCGGTAACGGTGAGCGTACGGGTAACATGGATATTATGGTAATGGCGATGAACTTGTTTAGCCAAGGGGTGGATCCAGAGCTTGATTTTAGTAATATGAGTGAAATCGTCCAAGTGGTGAGCGAGTGTAATAACTTGCCCCTACATCCGCGTCATCCATACGTTGGCGAGCTTGTGTTTACCGCCTTTAGTGGCTCGCATCAAGATGCCATCAAAAAGTCTCTTGATTACAATGAAAAACATCAAGATGAAACCAATAACGTTTGGGATGTTGCCTATTTGCCGATTGATCCGGCGCATATCGGTCGCAGCTATCAAGATGTGGTGCGTATCAATAGCCAGTCTGGTAAAGGCGGCGTTGCTTATATCTTGCAGCGTAACTATGGCTTTAATTTGCCGCGCTGGATGCAAATTGACTTTAGCGGTGTGGTACAAAAACAAGCGGAAAGCGTTGCCCGTGAATTGCAAAACGATGAAATCTTACAAACCTTTGAAGAGACCTATTTGCAACAAGGCAGCTTTGAGCTTTTAGATTATAGTGTCAATAACAAAGGTGGCGAAGTGTACTTTAACGGTCAAGTACAGATGAATGGTGACGCTATTACTATTGATGGTACAGGGAACGGGCCATTGTCTTCGTTTATTGATGGACTTGCGCAGCATACAGGCAAATCTATCCATGTTATCAACTACGCTGAGCATGCGATTAATCCGCAGCACAATAGCGCTAATGGTATTGATGATGATACCAATAAAGATAACAAAACCAACGCCAATGCCGCCGCTTACATTCAGTTGAATGTCGATGGTGAGGTTTACTCAGGCATTGGGACTTGTAGTAGCACCGTATCAGCAATGCTTAAAGGCGCATTATCCGCTTTTGCTCAAGCGGCTAGCCCAGTTGCTGCTTAATATTGTCTTTAGCTGATGCTAAAGTAGCTCGGTTTAAGATGCTAGTCTATAGCGCCATGGTTTTTGCAACGCGCAAATAAGCCATGGCGTTATTTTTGTGTATAGAGACTTATAATATTGGCCATATTATTATTGAAGCAATATTAAAGAAGTAGCGCTTCAAATGACCTATTTATAAAGGTTTTTTCAAACCAAGCCTGTCACTGATGAAAGCGGTACGGGCAATAGCATATAGCATCAATAGCATAATGTTACTTGTGTTTTTGGTGTCTAAGACTTACGCTAATGTACGTAACATTTAATTATTATAATATGAAAAAAGGTTAATTATGGAACCTCTATCCTTTGCTTCATTTACATTGGCTTCTATTTTAGCGTCACTGCCGGTGAACGGTGAAGCGGTTAGCAAACCCACCGTTACCACCCATATCAGTCCCGCTATTGCCGGACAGTGGGAGATAGATTTAGACAGTGGTATCACCATGACCAAAGAGGCAGAAGCCAAGCAAGCAGCGCCAAAGTTGCTGGCAGGTAAAATTGATGAGCCAAAAGTAAGCGCTGACGCTGAAGGCGGCGTGTTGACCCAAAATGAAAAGCGTATCGTCAAGGTGCAGCCAAGTAACAGTAAAAACCTGCTAACCGCAACCGCTAAGTCTACTCAATGCCGAGAGATTTATAATTTTGCGGCCGATAATGAGATGTGGGCGGTCAGCGGTAAAGAATGGACTTACGGGCGCTACTTAGTCACCCATCGTGATGAAGGCTTGCCGATTATTGCGCTAAAAACGATTTATGATAATAACGAAGTCGATTGCTCGGGCAATCAGGTAGATCAAACTGGCGAGGCATTAATAGCGTTTTTAAATCATGATGGCAATAAAATGCAGTGGTGCGCCGATCCTGAGGGCACAGAATGCTTTATGAATTTCAGCAGAATATTACCTTAGCATTGTATTGTTACTTATACGATTTGAGCATCTCTTTGTAAAATTTGAACATATAAAAAGACCGCTATCTTTTCAGGTAGCGGTCTTTTGTTGGTTTTGTGCTTAAAAAAAGACTAAGAACTCGCCTTGTCTTTGTTATTCGTTAACAACTCTCTTTCTAGGTAGTGAATGTTTTGCGCTTCATTAACAAAGTTATCATCCGCTAAAATCACATCACGATGCAAAGAGATATTGGTTTTGATACCTTCAATCACCAATTCGTCAAGCGCATGCAGGGTTTTAGATATCGCTTGCTGACGCGTCTGACCGTGACAGATCAGCTTGCCAATTAAGGAATCGTAATAGCTTGGAATCTCATAACCTGGGTAGAGATGCGAGTCAAAACGCACGCCCGCGCCGCTTGGTGAAAACAACTGGCTCACTGTACCTGGACAAGGCATAAAGGTCGCTGGGTCTTCGGCATTGATACGGCATTCTATCGCATGGCCTTGAATTTCAATCTCGCTTTGACGATACGATAAACCGTAACCGGCAGCGATTTTAAGCTGTTCAACGACCACATCGATACCGGTAATCATCTCCGTGACTGGATGCTCAACTTGCACCCGAGTATTCATCTCAATAAAAAAGTATTCATTATTTTCAAATAAAAACTCAAAGGTGCCGGCGCCGCGATATTTCACCAACTCACAAGCTTTGACGCAAGCATCTAAAATAGGCTGACGCACATCGTCAGGGATATCTGGGGCAGGGGCTTCTTCTAAGACTTTTTGGTGACGACGTTGTAATGAACAATCGCGGTCATATAGATGAATAGCATTGCCATTACCATCGCCCAGTACCTGTACTTCTACGTGGCGCGGATTTTGGAGATAACGCTCCATATAAACGGTATCATCACCAAACCACAGCTCAGCCTCTTGCTTGGCGGCTTGTACTTGGCCAATAAGCTCATCAAAACGCTCAACAACGCGCATACCGCGGCCACCGCCACCAGAAGCAGCTTTAATCAAAAGCGGAAATCCTATATTGCGCGCTTGCTCTTCAGCGTTGTGCAAAGTGACAGCACCCACTGAACCAGGAACTGTTGGTACGCCTGCTTTTTTCATGGCATTAATGGCTGATACTTTATTACCCATTAAGCGAATATGGTCAGCATTGGGGCCGACAAAGGTCAAACCAGCTTCTTCGACGCGTTCAGCAAACTCAGCATTTTCTGCCAAAAAACCATAACCGGGGTGAATGGCGTCAGCGCCAGTGATTTCAGCGGCGGTCAATATGGTGCTAATATCGAGATAGCTTTGGTTGGCGTTGGGTTTGCCAATACAGATTGCTTCATCAACAAAGCGTAGGTGCATTAAATTGGCATCCGCCGTTGAATAGACACCGACGGTCTCTATGCCAAGCGCCTTGCAAGCTCGTACGATACGTAGGGCAATCTCACCTCTATTGGCGATGAGCAGTTTTTTTATCATGGGGTCATCCTTGTCAAAGCGGCAGTCATTGATAGCCTCGCTATTTTAGACATCGCAACAGCAAACTGCGATACATCAAATTTAGACAAATCGAGCGCTGATGTCTATGAATAATAACGAGGTCTCAATCATTACAAAGTAAAGGTTGGTAGATAGCGTTACGCTTTATAGCGTATGACTGGCTGACCAAACTGTACCACTTCAGAATTATCCACTAAGATTTCATCAATGACGCCGCTTTGAGTCGCTTCAAGAGGATTCATGATTTTCATGGCTTCAATGATACCAAGCGTATCGCCTGCTTGTACCTTTTGACCGACCTTTATAAATGGTGGGTCGTTAGGACTTGGGGCTGAATAATAAACACCTACCATTGGCGAGGTTTCAACGCTGCCAGCTTTGACGGCGGCTTTTGCTGGGGCAGCGACAGGTGCAGAACCTGCGGCAGGGGCAGCCATCATCGTCGGTGCGGGCGCATCATAGTGACGAGTCAAACTGATGTGTTCGTCATCTGAGCTGATTTCTAAATTAACCAGTTCACTTTCTTCCATGAGTGCGATCAGGGTGCGTATTTTTTCAATATCCATAAGTTTAATTTTGCCTTGTACTAATTTCTAGAAAAAAATAGTGTAACTAAATATTGTATTGGTAATTGCTAATGATACCTATATTCACGCCAATGAGCAATCGATGTACAGTTGTTAACTGAGTTTTTTACATATTATGACGTAAGCATGCTTAAGCGTAAGAAATATTCAATGTTTTATCATAGTCGATGTCATAAGGTAGCGCCAGTCATGGTTACTAGACGCTACGTTTGAACCAAGCGACGGCATCAAGCCCATAATGTTGTCAGGCGTTTTTGCTGATAGCGCAGACGCAGACTTAGTAATATAGACGATAAGAATAAGCCTGTGATGAGCGCCATCCAAAAACCCTGCGCGCCGATGTCAGTAAAGCGCACCAGATAGACACCAAGTGGTAAAGCAACCAACCAATAACAAAATAGTGTCACCCACATCGGCACAGTGGTATCTTGCATACCGCGTAATATACCAGCGACATTGACCTGCCAGCCATCAAATAATTGATAAGCGAGGGCAAAGACGAGTAAGTGCATGGCTTGGGCGCGTACCACAGGATTGTCGGTGAATGCCGCCGCCAATTGCGGTCTAAACAACCAAACGCCAAGCATAGACGTCAGCGCGATGATAACCGTCCATACAAGCCCTGTAGTTAACACTTGACGCAGCGCCATCAGGTTTTTTTCACCAAAGCGGTTGGATATCATAATCGTCAGCGCCATCGCAACTGATATAGGTATCATAAACAGCTGCGAGGTCACGGACAATGCTACTTGATGCGAGGCGGTCGCAATCTCACCGAGCGGACTGATAACTAGTGCCCCTAAACTAAATAAACTGGCTTCAAAAAAGATAGAGATACCAATCGGAATACCAAGTTTTAGTAATTTTTTAATTTGGGCGCGATTGGGACTGGCAAAAGCATAAAAGAAGCGCGTACTGGCAAATTGCTGACGTTTGGTAAAGCCGGTATATGTCGCTAGTAATAGGGCATTAATCCAAAGTACGATGGCCGTTGCTACTCCGCAACCAGCGCCGCCCATTTCGGGCATGCCAAATAAACCATGGATAAAAATATAGTTAAGCGGAATATCGGCAAGCAGTCCGATGATACTAATAACCGTCACCGGCTCAGGTCGGCCAAGCGCCTCACAATAACTGCGCAGCACGGCATAGACCGCGATTGCCGGAAAACCGAACGATACCCCATGTAAATACTGGGCAGCGATAGGTTGGATAGTGTCAGGCACACCCATTACCCCAAGTATGTTGGGCGCCAGATTGACAATGATAAAGCCAATAATACCAATGACGCCGGCCGTCCATAACGATTGCTGGGTAATATGTGGCACTTGGCTATGATTGTTTTGGCCGATGGCTTCGCCGATAAGCGGCGTGGTGGCAATTAAAATACCCGTGGCTAGTAAAAACAGTGGTAGCCAAATACCGGAGCCGACAGCCACGGCTGCCAAATCAAGGGCGGAGACTTTACCGGCCATAATGGCATCGACGACACCAAGCGCTGCTTGGCTAAACTGGGTAATTAAGATAGGGAGGGCGAGTACGCCTAAGCGTAAGCTGTAACTTTTAAAATCTCTAAAGGATAATGGGAAAACCATAATGAGCAACTTTTTATTCTTTGCAGTAATTATTGTGGATGAGCAAATGCTGCCATCAACAAGTTAATAGCGAAACAGTGAAATAGGATTGGTGCGACGATAATACTCCGATAAATAATATGAGCAAGTCCATTTTTAGCCATTGTTAGTAATCATAGGCAGACAGAGTAAAAAAATAAAACGGGTGGCTCTAAAAACAAAATAACCCGTCAATTCGTATGTAGAATCAACAGGCCCTCATAAAAAAATATGAAACAAGCTAAGGCATGGTGTCAACGCTTTAGTAGTAAGTATCAAGGAAGTTGTCATTACAGCGTTTATTTTTAGAACTTTTTTAAATCTTACAGGTCTATAAGCCATGCGTTAACGATTACATTAAATCAGACGCCTCAAGCGCATCGGGTAACAAATTCAGCGCTTCAGCCATATCCATAATGGTGTTCCAATGCTTGGGTTCAAGCGGCAAAATGGTTAATTGCTCACAGCCTTTTCTTAGCAATAAAGAATCCTCAAGCGCCGGCAAAAACTTAAGCTGAGCTAGTGGCAATATTTCGGTAAACGCTTGCTCAAAAGTAACATCTACCATGTACCAGCGTGGCTTATCTTCGGTTGCCTTGGGGTCATAATGGCGATGTTCGGGATGAAATTGTGTGGTGTCAGGGTAACCGGCCTTGCTAATGGTCACGATACCAGCGACGCCAGAAGGCTTGGCGCTAGAGTGATAAAAAAACGCTTTGTCACCAACTTTCATATCATCGCGCATAAAGTTGCGGGCGCGGTAATTACGTACGCCATCCCACATCTCCGTGCCCGCACGTTGCAGATCCTCTATATTAAAACAGCGTGGATTGGATTTGATAAGCCAATATGCCATGGTCTTTATCCTTGTAAAATTATTAATGTAATCATAACGATTTAATAGTGATGGCTTTAAAAGCTGCTCATCATTTATTTTCATTGTGTGTTCATTTCTATTCTTTGTAGTTATCGAGCTTATCTAGCATTACCACTATCAGCTATTGCTGCAAACGCCGATTGTTCCCAATACTTTTATGGCCAATTTATGCTGATTAGGCTTTTCTTTAGCGCGCCCAGCCGTTATCCTAGCGCTACTTTCTGCTGATGACCGCAGCTACTCCTTTATAGATAAGTCCGCTTATGTCAAATATCAAATCCTCTCATTTTTCGAATAATCTTGATGCTACTAATCGTAACGAAACAAGTGCGCTTATAGTGAAAGATATTCCGTTAGCACTTTATATCCATATTCCGTGGTGTGTGAAAAAGTGCCCTTATTGTGATTTTAATTCGCATGAGCTGCCGGTAGACAGTCAGCTATCTATGTACGATGAATACGTCGATACGCTATTACTTGATGCAGCGTCACAGCAAGCGTTAACCCAAGGGCGAGAAATCAGTTCAATATTTATCGGTGGCGGTACACCGTCGCTACTGCCCATTGCCCAGTATCAGCGTTTATTTAACGGTTTGCGTGAGATTTTTCAGTTTGCAGGTGACATTGAAGTGACGATGGAGGCCAATCCAGGCACCCTTGAGCATGCACCATTTGCACAGTATTTAGACGTAGGCATCAATCGTTTGTCGATTGGCGTACAAAGCTTTGCTGCCGGCCAGCTCACCACGCTGGGGCGTATTCACAATCCAGCCCAAGCGTTATCAGCAATTAAAGCCGCTCGTCGCGCTGGATTTGAACGTATCAACGTCGATTTGATGCATGGGCTACCGCAGCAAACGATGAGTGAAGCCCTGAACGATATTCAAATGGCGCATGACGCAGGTGCTACACATATTTCTTGGTATCAGCTAACGATTGAGCCAAATACGGTGTTTTATCGCAGTCAGCCGATTTTACCCGATGAAGATAGTTTGGCAGATATCGAGCAAGCGGGGCAGACATTGCTTGAGCGTTTGGGCTATGACAACTATGAAGTGTCGGCCTGGGCAGGTGCGTCCGATAAACCTTGCCGTCATAACGTAAATTATTGGCAGTTTGGCGATTATCTGGCCATTGGTGCTGGTGCGCATGGTAAAGTCACGCTCAATGAATCTTTGGCTCAAAAATTAACGGCTGACAAAGTGTCTGATGAGGCGTTTAAAGAAGCATCCAGAGAGAACGGAATTTATCGCTTTAGCAAATCACGTCTGCCAAAAGACTATATTGCTTTTGATAATGAGCCTATTAATAGTGCAAATAATAGTGGAGAAAAAGAGGGCGCACCAAAAATGGTCGGCTGGCAGGCAATTGCGCGTGATGAGCTGGTCAGTGAGTTTATGCTTAATGCCTTACGTTTACATGAAGGCGTGACATGGTCTTTGTTTGAAGCTCGAACAGGGCTAAGCTATGACAGTATCAATTTGGAGGTCAATCAACTTATTCAACAAGGGTTATTGGTAGATGAGCATGAACATTTACAGCCAACGGCGCTGGGTAGAAGATATCTTAATCAGATCTTAAGAGTGTTTTTATAAAGTGGGCAGACAAAAAAAGAAGCTTACAAAATGATAAGCTTCCTTAATATAAGTCTAAAAAGGCTCAGACCTAGATTTTGTTTTGTACGTCTTGTGCAGTGCCAGTTACAGCGCTACCAGCACTTGATACGTCTTGACCAAGACCTTTAAACGTGTTGCAACCAGTTAGTACAAACATAGCAGTCAAAGAAGCGATAACTAATTTTTTCATAATTTTTTCCTCAAAAAAGATAGATTGTTATAAGTCATAACAGTGAGACTAAGCGTTTTGCTTAAGTTTCACTGAGGGGTTACAGGATACAAGGACAATGTGTTTAAATTATCTCGTTATCCATTGAGTTCATGATAGACAAAGTTAAAATCAGTGCCCAGTATCAAAATGTAATTATTAGCAGTAAACTGTAACTTTTGATTACGCCTGCTGAATCACTTTAGCCAAACGCTTAAATCATTTACGGAGTTTGTATGACCATTCATATCGTGTTAGTAGCGCCAAAGATGCCTAGCAACACTGGCAATATTATACGCTTATGTGCCAATAGTGGGGCGCAGCTACATTTGGTCAGGCCGTTAGGGTTTGAGCTCGATGATAAAAAGCTACGCCGTGCAGGTCTCGATTATCATGAATACGCTCATCTGCAAGTACATGATGATTGGGCAGCAGCTAAGCAAGCATTGCAAGCGGCTGGTTGCGAGATTATCACCGCGCTGACGACCAAGCTGAGTAAACCGTTTTATGACTATGATTTTAGCGGACAAACGACTCAGCATTTAGATAGCAGTGCCTCTAATAGCCCATCATCACATCATGTGGCGCTGGTTTTTGGGTCTGAAACGGCAGGGCTGCCAGAGGATATCCGTACCGATATCGGTGCTGATAACTGGCTACGCTTACCAATGCTTGCTGATTCGCGCAGTTTAAACTTATCTAATAGCGTGGCAATATGCTTGTATGAAGTATGGCGTCAGCAAGGGTTTGACGGCGATGAAGGTCGCAGTATCGGTTATGACACCTTGGCAGTTTATGACGCAAAATAGAGCAGAGATAAAGAAGCGGGTAAGGTGGTTGGCATAAAAAGCGGTTAAAGAAAATTAGTCGTTTAATTTTCTCTAACCACTTTTTTACTGCTTTTTTTATAAACCATGTATTTTATAGGCAATTTGGCGGTTTTGGTAAGCCTGCAAGCCGATTGACATGACGGGCAACCAAGCCTGTATTAAATAGCTGCTGAAGCTTTTGATTGCTGATGTCATGCTCAGGTAAGGTTTGTTGTAGCCATTTAATCAGCGGGCGGGTCGCTGGCGCGTGATTGAATTTGACAAAAAATGCGCGTACCTGCTGTAAGATGGCTAAATGTTCAGCATGTAGAGCCACATCTAGAGTGTCAGCGAGCTGCTGCGCAATCGCAGGCGTCCAAACTGTATGGTCGCATAAATGCCCGTCTTGGTCTAATGCTACTGTGACCGTTTCAGCAGGCATAATATCATCTTTAGAATTTAGCATAAAGCAATTGTTACCACTTTATCAAAGGTAGCACCACCCGTATAAGTATTTTGAGTTAAGGCTACCCATTCATCATCGCTTAAAATGGCCGTGAATTTGGCAGGTAAATTTAGCTTGGCAGCGGTATTGTCATCAAGCTGCGCCACATCCTCAGTAAGAGCGTAAATGGCCGCGATTTCCTTTTTTTCTATCCTTTCGATGTCTTCCAAATAGGCATTAAACCAGTCAATAAAAGCCACGGTTGTGCCTAGTAATACAATGCTGTCACCCGCCCGCCATGTCGATGCCATCTGTTCGGTGCAGCGCCTAAGCGTATCCATTGTGCTATGTAATTGGTATAAAGTTGCCATATTTGGGTTCCATTGCTTGCCATGTTTATTTTAATTTTAAGCGAATAACTTACTGATAGTGAAAATCATGCCGTTGTTTAAAACTTGCGGTTCTTAATCATTTAAGTTTGGTTTTTTAAGCGTTAATATTGCTAAAAAATAGTGCTAAAAGACCAAAATTTGATCAAAATCTTGTGAATTTATAAATTCTGGACTCAAGGTCAGCTGCGTCGCCAAATCTGTCGGTAACATACCCGTAATCCAACCACTAAACACATCGTCAGGTAACCAAGCTGCTGGCATGCCATATAACTCAAGCGACTGAATCATGCCATGCAAACGTGATTCAGGCTGCATTAAAAAACCGAAGACGGATGCATCCAAATACAGCTGCACTTCATGACCAAAAGTCGCTAACGTTAAAGCCAGCGCACAGCCTTCATAGCTTGCCATCTCGGTAGCTGTGTGCAAGCGAATGAGTAATTTCATGATGTATTCCTAATCTGATTATGGCCAACTACTATTGAATCTGGTTATTGTTCAGTTGACTGTTTTGACAGCGAGTTGTCATGCAAAACGCTGTTTAAAACTGCAGTAAACGACAGTCACCTTGCATCATCATGGCAAGCTCGCTCAGTCCAACCAGCTTAAAACCAGCGGCCAGATTTTCGCTATCTAATTGATGGCGTGTACTATTTTCGCTATCTGAAATACCGCGGCTAAGCGCTGTACTGACGCAAACGGACAGTTTCAATTGATATTGCTTAGCAAGTTTTTGCCATGCTTTAGTGATATTCATCTGGTCTGCTGACTGCCAGCGCAAGCGATTAGCGGTATTGGCGGCATCGGCATAGAAAAAAACATGCAATGGCGCGTGTGAGTTTTGAAATTGGTCGCTATTTTCCGCCTCATCATTTATTTCAACAGTTTGTAGATAAGTACGAGCATAGCGTAGCGCGATATGGGCTAGCGGATGGCTGGGGTCAGCGGTAATCAATAATAGCGGAGTCGAGGTCGTCATAATCGCGGCATTACCTATGATTTATGAATATGAAGAAAAAACGCAGTAGCTTGAATCTTTTAATGCTTTAGGCTTATTTTTTAAGCGTTTACTATTGTAGCATTATTCAGACTTTTTTCGTGCGTTGCTGAGTTTTGCATTGATTTTGCATGGTTATACTGCCGTCATTAGCATGATGCACGATTTATGCTACTATAAAACGCGCCAATTAAAAGGTGTGCAGTCGCCTTGTTTACTATTATAAGAACACTATAAAAGCAATTTTTTCCATTCATGGGCTTTTTATAGCTTTATGCTGCAAGGAGTTGTCGTCGTTATGCTATCTTCCGTACCAAGTGGTACAGGCTTTCAGCCCACATCAGAGCAACTACAGGTGCTACAAACCGCGAGCGAGTTTGCCTATCAGGTGTGGCAAAGTCGTACCGGCGCTTGTCAGACATTTTTGCGCAGCTATCCGCTAGAGAGCACCTTAACGCGCCAGCAAATTGATGATCTTATTCAAGATTATACGTTGGATGATAATTACCAACTTGCTGATGAAGACAAAGTCATGAGCGGTTTGCGCCATTTGCGTATGCTGCTGATGATGCGCTGGATTTGGCAAGATGCCTTGGCAATGATTGAACTTGAGCAATTGACCGATGAGCTGTCAGAATTCGCGGATGGCTGTATTTTATTTGCCAAAGATTATACCTATCAGCATCTGAGCAAAAAGTACGGTGAGCCGACTTTTATCAACGCGCAAGGTCAAGTACAAACAGACGACATGGTGATTATGGCCATGGGTAAGCTTGGCGCACATGAGCTCAATTTATCCAGTGATATTGACCTTATCTTTGTCCATCAGGCGCGCGGTGAGACCAATGGTGACAAAGCTAAGGGCACACGTAGCATAGACAACAAGCGCTTTATGACGCGGCTTGGGCAAGGCATGATTAAATTGCTGGATAACAATACCGCTGATGGCTTTGTCTTTCGGGTCGATATGCGCCTGCGTCCGTGGGGTGATGGCAGCGATTTGGCGATTCATTTATCCGCATTGCAGAAGTACTTTGCCCAGCATGGGCGGGCATGGGAGCGTTTTGCGTGGCTCAAAGCACGCGTGGTTGGGCACATCGAGCAGCCGTTTTTTGACGACATACAAGCGCTGATTAAGCCTTTTGTGTTTCGTTATTATGTTGACTATAGTGCGTTTTCGGCGCTCAGAGAAATGAAATCCCTGATTCAAAACCAAGTCCTGCAGCGTGAAGATTTAGACAATATCAAGCTTGGCGCGGGCGGGATCAGGGATATCGAGTTTATCGTTCAGGCGTTTCAGCTTATCTACGGCGGTCGGCATCCGCAGTTACAGGTCAAGTCTTGTTTGGCAGCGATGCAGGCGCTGTGTCAGCTTGGGTATTTAGAAGAAACTACTTATCAAGAGCTGCAAGCGGCGTATCGTTTTTTACGGCGTCTTGAGCACGCTATTCAAGCAATCAATGACCAACAAACCCAGCGTCTGCCTCATGATGGGCAGTGGCAGCATAACTTGGCACTCACCCTTGGTTTTGCTGACTGGGCAGCGTTATTGGCGACGCTAAATGATCATCGTCATCATGTCAATGTACCATTTGAGCGGATGGTCACCGAACGGCAAATACCCGATCAAGACGATGACGAGCTTGAGCCAGAACGTTTAAATGAACAAATTGCCCGCTTAAATGAGGTGTTGAGTAAAGAAAATCGCGAGCGTTTACAAGGTTTTTGGCAGTCGAAAATGGTGGCCAATTTAAGCGATGAGGCGCGTGAGCGTTTAGACGATGCCTATCCTGTAATCGTGCACGCGCTACTTGCCCATGAAGAGCAGCAGCTTGCGAATACTGCTTTGCCGCGTTTAATAAATTTATTAGAAGCCATTTGCCGCCGTTCTATTTATCTGGTGATGATTGCAGAAAATCCCAATGCAACCGTCGAGCTGATTCCGATGTTATCGGCGAGCCCTTGGATTGCAAAAGAATTGGCACAGTATCCGGTGCTTTTAGACACGTTTTTACAGCAGCGCTATCGTCATCTGCCAGACAAGCTTGAGCTGCGTGATATCTTACGCCAACAGTTATTGCGCGTAGAGCCGGGCGATGAAGAGGAGCTCTTAAGCGTACTGCGGTTATTTAAAAAAAACCAAGTATTGGCGGTCGCTGCCAGTGATGTATTGGCAGAGCGCCCAATCATGAAGGTATCGGACTCACTAACTTATATAGCTGCTGTGGTGCTAGAGGCCGCGCTTGAGCGTGCTTTTGCCGAAATCGTCAAACGCTATGGTTACCCAATTGGTCAAGATGGTGATCCGGTCACAGAAGCGGATTGCGGCTTTGCTATTATTGGCTATGGCAAGCTTGGCGGGCTTGAGCTGTCATATTCATCCGATTTAGACTTGGTGTTTTTGCATAAAATAAAAGAGCAGGGTATGACCACGGGTGAAAAATCGGTCAGTGGTATGAAGTTTGCCGCCCGTTTGGCGCAAAAGCTAATGACTTATCTTAATACCCAAACCCGTGACGGCCGCGCTTATGAGGTCGATATGCGCCTGCGTCCCTCGGGTAATGCAGGCATGATGGTGGTTTCTTGTCATGCCTTTGAAACTTATCAGCTTGAGAAGGCGTGGTCTTGGGAGCATCAAGCACTGGTGCGGGCACGGGCCATCTGCGGTGATAAGCGCGTCACTGCGCGTTTTTGTGACATTCGTCGCACCGTTTTGTCTCTACCGCGCACCATTGAGCAAGTTCGTATCGAAGTCACCAGTATGCGTATTAAAATGCAAAAGCATTTGGGCACCAGTCAGCACCAGCAGCAAGCGGGCAAATTCCACCTTAAGCAAGATGCGGGCGGCATTGTCGATATTGAGTTTCTCGCGCAATTTGCGGTATTGGCTTATTCGCATGAGCATCCCAGTTTGACCAAATGGAGTGATAACGTCCGTATTTTTGAAGAAGTCGCCGCGCTTGGTATCTGGGAGGTAGAGGTCTGCCAAGATTTGACCGATGCTTATTTACGCATCCGCGCCGCGACCCATCAGTTAGCGTTATCGGAGCAATCGTTACTGGTAGATGAGTCACTTTGGACAGAGACGCGCGCACTGGTACAAGCGCAGTGGCAACATCTGATGGGGGTGGAATCAGCAGAATAACGCTGCTGTAAAATAATGCGGCGGCAGTATAAAATTAACGCAATAAGCGCAGGGCTTTAACAGGGATTTTATTCAACGGTGTATGAATAAAAGCCATGTGGTGATAAACTAAAATATTGTATTTGCTTGACGTGCCGGTGATATAATCACTGGCACCTTAAATTTAACCATAGAAAAATTTGCCCCTAAAAATAGGCACTCAGCGCCAGCAGGCAATTTTAATCAATTTGTTTACTTAACATTCAACAACAAAAGTTAGACGTCAGCGCTAGCATAAGGACTATTAAATGAATATGGCAACACAAGAAGGTAAGCTTTGGATGAACGGCACGATGATTGAGCAGCCAGATGCCAAGGTTCATGTGCTTACGCATAGCCTGCATTATGGCATGGCGGTGTTTGAAGGCGTACGAGCTTACCAAACGGCTGACAATCGCACCGCAATTTTTCGTCTAAAAGAACATACCGTGCGCCTACTGGGTTCTGCTAAAATCTTTCAAATGAAAGTGCCTTATGATGCCGCAACTCTTGAGCAAGCTCAAAAAGACGTGGTCAAACAAAACAACTTGGCAGAAGCCTATATTCGTCCGCTTATTTGGGTTGGCGCCGAAAAACTCGGTCTGTCATCACATGACAATAGCATCAATGCAATGGTTGCTGCTTGGCACTGGGGCGCATACCTCGGTGAAGACGGTATCAAAAACGGTATCCGTGTCAAAACCTCATCATTTACCCATCACATGACCAATGTGACCATGTGTAAAGCAAAAGCTTCAAGTAACTACCCTGTGTCTATCATGGCCAATCAAGAAGTCACGCGTAATGGCTATGATGAAGCCATTTTAATGGACTCACAAGGCTATGTTTGCCAAGGGTCAGGCGAGAATTTATTCCTGGTTAAAAATGGCGAGCTGCATACGCCAGACCTAGCAGGCGGCGCATTAGATGGCATCACGCGCCGTACTATCATTCAGTTTGCTGAAGATTTGGGTATCAAAGTCGTTGAGCGCCGTATCACTCGTGATGAGTTTTATTTAGCCGATGAAATTTTTATGACGGGTACGGCGGCGGAAGTGACACCTATTCGTGAATACGATGACCGCGTCATTGGTAATGGGGGCCGTGGTCCATTGACTGAGAAATTGCAAACCTTGTACTTTGATGTGGTACATGGCCGCAATGAAAAATATATGGATTGGTTAAGTTTTATTGATTAATTTTTTACCATTCTATTGTGTCAAATAAAAAGCTAAGACTGTTTTACGTCTTAGCTTTTTTCTCTTTATCATTGCGTCATTTTTATTATGGCTTTGATAATTATTAAAGGTTCAAGAGGTTAATGTTATATCTGACCAGCGCATCAATTTTACTTCATACTGAGCTAATAACTCTTCAAAGTCTTCACTGATTAGCCATTCATACTCAATTTCACGAGCCCCTTTGATTTCATCCTGCCAGCTATTGCTTGCACTGTCAGGAATAGCAGGATGACACATAATTAGTGTAGGTGATACGTTGGCTGTATGACACGGCGCACTTTGCAGCCATTTTTCCCATAACATTGCTAATTGCTGACGATCAGCATCAAAACCATAAACCCCACCAAATTTATCATTGGTTAGAATTTGATGATGCTGACAAGATTTTCGCCAAGCATAACCACCTAGTATATAAATGATCCAAGACTTTACGTCATTGATAAGCGGTGTAGTAACGCGTGCGCTCAGCATGTCTTTTGCTATCTCATCACTATAGCGGTTAGTTAGCTCTTTAATCAAGCTCTCACGAATAACAGGAAACTGATGAATATGTTGATGTCCGTCAATAAATACAGGCGCACGATTAAAGCGATCTTCAAATCCATCTAATTGCTGTTTGATAATGGAAGTTACTTGTGTGGAATCAAGGCGGCGTAGATAGCTTGCAATAATGATTGATTTTAGAGAACCACGGAGCGCGGAAGGGAATATCCCGGTCAAATCTAAATGCAAACCAATATCGACATTAAGCTTGTTCAAACAATTGATATCGCTATCCGTAATTGTGCCGCCAACCATGTAGCTGCTGGCGCCAATACGCCCAAGCTCAGCAAGATGAATAACCGCGTCGTTGACGGCAGTAGACAGCCCCAAATCATCAACGTTAATAATGACAGGACGGGCACTGTTAGATAACGGAACAGCTTGTTTTTGATAAGTCATAAAGTTAGTAATTCAAAGTTATTCATGATTTAAACGCCCAAAATTTGCCCAATGCAAAGGTCATGACCGTGATAACGCCCGTGACTAACAACCATATCACTATATAATACTGCTCACCAAACCATCGTAAACCCATAACGAATAAGCCTTGATTGGCAATAAAGCCTGCTGCGGAACTGCTAAACCATTTTCCTAGGGCAGATAGGTGCCTTTTTTTACTGTTGCTATTATTATTTTTGTGCTGGACGTTCTTATTTGAATGGTCCGACTGTTTAAAGGTTAAATAAAAATGCCCGAAAAAGCTCACCACAAAAGCGATTAAAAAAGCGCCTACGTTTGCCCAAGCTGGCGTGGCAGTCGTGAAATTGACGATACTGACCAATACTAAAAAGTGCACCAAAGCAGCACTGGCACCAACGGCTAGAAACCAGAGGGCTTGCATAGAATTCGATTGCGTTTCTACTTTTTTATTCATCAGCTGGTTTGCTCACCGTATTATCGGTAGCCGCTTGTGAGTAGTCATCAGCGTATTTATGAGTGGTATGGGCAGAGCGACTATTAATGACTTCATCGATTAAATACAGCGGGCGCTGTTTGACCTCTTCATAGAGTCTACCGACATATTCGCCAATCACGCCAATACAAACCAATTGAATACCAGTAGAAAACATAATACCTGCGGCGACCGTTGCCCATCCTGCGACATCACTGCCAAATATCAACGTATCTATCACAATATATAAGCCGTATAAAAAGGCCAATGCAGAGACCGCAAAACCTATTCGTGAAATCAGTCGCAGAGGTCGCTGGGAAAACGAGGTAATACCCACGAGAGCCAATTCAAACAAGCTGCCATAATTGAATTTACTTTCACCAGTATCACGGTTGGCAGCGGTAAAGGGTAAGTAAACCGTATTAAAGCCAACCCAAGCATACAAACCTTTCATAAAGCGTTGGCGCTCGGGTAATGAGCGTAGGGCAGTTAGTACCTTGCGGTTCATCACCCGAAAATCACCGGCATTGGGACGAATCTCGTAGCGCTGGCTGTCTTGGATAAAATGATAAAAACTGCCTTTTAAGGTTTTTGCAAGTCTGCTTTCATGTGGGCGATTGGCCTGAATGCCGGCCACCATATCGATGCCCGACTGCTCAATCATCGTTAGCATTTGCTTGAGCACTGACAAAGGATGCTGTCCATCGGCATCAATCATAGCTACCATCTCGCCTCGCGCCGCTGCCAATCCAGCACTGAGCGCAGGCTCTTTACCAAAATTACGCGATAAACGTATGAGCTCTAAGTCGGTGTTTGCTGGACGAGTAGGTATTAACTGTGTGACTACCTCGACTAAGTTGTCGCGGCTACCATCATCAACAATAATAATCTCACAGCTTGCTATTCTTGATGTTGGGCCCTCTATATTTTGCTCTGCCGATGCTGTATTTACCGGAGTGCGAAGAGCCTGCGTAAAGGCAAAGACTTCTGGCAAAAAAGCTTGTAAGGCTTCCGCATCGTTGTACGCAGGCATAATAATCGACAAATAAGGGCGAGATTGTGACAACTGATCTAGCATAAACACTCAATTATTTTATTCATATAAATAGCTGTTTCCAGCCATTGATAAAAAAAGGCTCTATTTTAGATGTTGAAAGCAGCGACTTGGAACATAAGCCACCCAGTTTATCAATAACGGCTTTTCTATCTTACCGTCACGCCAATCAATCTGCCATTGACCCTGCTGCTTGATTAAGACATTAGCCTTGTTATGGCTATTCTCTACTTCAGTAGTGGCAATAGCATCAACATCATCAAGCAGCGGCAGTACGATAGCTTCTTCGCCCTCTTGCCACATGACTAACGTTCCATTTTCTTGCAGGCGCTGGGTGTTCATCCAAGGCGAGTGATTGGCAGGACCCGATATCATTTGCGATGGAAAGCCGCTATTCATCGCGACCAGGGCGCCAAGCCAGCGATCGCCCGAAACACTATCAAGCGTACAGCTGCTCAGTGACTGCCAAGTGGTTTGTGCTTGAACTGCCAATGCCTGCTCCGGCCACTGCATACGAGAAGGCTTATGCCGAATCTTATCGCCAAAGCCGACATATACTATCATTAGTACGGTGACAAGGGACAACCAAATAGTCAGAGCTTTTCGTAGCTTGATGGCGGTTAATAATTGAGTGGCAGGTGCTATCAAGGAGGCAGCGAGCAGCCCCGATAATGCCCACATTGGCATGCCCCACATATCACGCAGGCCCACCCCAAATACTAAGCTTAAAATGACTAATAGCGCTAGTGGCGATAACCACATATACCAAAGTAGGGATGCACTATGCGGTAAGCTGCGCTTGTAATCACCAGTCTTTAATAAACGCTTGCGATTAAAAGCAAGCATGATAAATAGCGGAATATGGGCGACAAGCTGAGCAGTAACAAATTCTATCCAGCTAAAATGCCGCTTGATATTATATGCCCCCGTAGCCACCTCTTGCGAGCGTCCACTGGCATAACTAAGTGGCAGCCAATCGTGCGTTGCTAACCAATATAAATGCGGTGCAAAAATGGCCAACATAACAAAAGCCGCTATCCACGGTTTTGGTTGTTTTAAAAGTGGCCATTGTTTCGGCAACACTAAATACAAGGCCATTGGTATCAGTAAAAATATCACCGTGTACTTAGTCAGCATGCCAAGTCCACCGAGCACACCTAGTAATATCCAATCTTTGAGACGATTATGAGTCAAAGATTGATAAAACGCTAAGTACAACCCTGCCCAAATGGGAAACTGCGCGACATTGTGATTAAACTCAAGGCTAGGGTAAGTGTAGTACAGAACCGCTAAAGTTAACGCGCTACCGATTAAAGCGGTGATCAGTGACCAAATCTTCTTACCTAACTGATAAATTAAGACTAAGGTCAGTAAGACAGATAATTGGCTGAGTAAATAAGGGCCGACATGACCAAATAGCTGATAAAAACTGTATAATACCCATGATGACAGTGGAGGATGTTTATAGTAGCCCCATTGCCATTCGCTGCCCCAGTTGATACCTTCGCTAACATCAAAGGGCACACTACTAGCGAGAAAGCTTGGTATGATGGACCAAATCAAAAAGTAAGCCATTAAAAATAACCCAAACCAGCGCCAAGATTTGGATTTTACATGCGGCTGTTCAGACTTGTTATCTAAGTCAGTATTTATAGGCTGAGCATAAGAGGACGAGTTATCAGTGGGTGTCATAATACGAGCCTTATAATAATATAACCAACTTAAAGTAAGTCTGGTCTATAAGTTTTTCCGTATTATAGAGACAATTGATAGATAGGTATAGTCGGGCACGATTTTTATCTGTCGTAGTATGAATTTTTCGTTACTAAAAACCATTAACATATAATAATTTTTATTGTACTTGATTATTAGGATTTAATTATGAGTGATGAGATTATCAAAGTTTTTGTAGGATGCGATCCTAATAACTGTGATTTAGAGCAAATGATGGTTCTAGAGTATAGTATTCATAAACATACCAAATCGCCAGTCGAAATCATATGGATGCAGCTATCACGCAATCCAGATAGTTATTGGTATTCTAACCCTGAAACAGGGGAAGGTTGGAATACGGCTAAGTGGGCAACCCCTTTTTCAGGATTCCGTTGGGCAATTCCAGAATATTGTAACTATTCTGGCAGAGCAATTTATATGGACGCCGATGTGGTCATCTTGAGCGACTTGGCTCAACTATGGCAACATCCTATTGAAGGCCAAGCTATTGTAGCTGCTAAAACGAATGCTGATATGACGAGGTTATGTACCTGCCTATGGGATTGTACCAAAGCGAAAAGCAAGATACTGCCAATTGAGCAGCTTAGACAAGATGTTGATAGTCATCAAAAAATGATGGATCTAATTAAGTTTAACCCTCAGCTCGTTGAGCCTTATGAAGATAGCTATAATTGTATCGATGGTGAAGACTTACCGTTAGAAGAGATTAAGATATTACATTATTCAGATATGGGCACGCAGTTTAGTCATAAATACGCGCTTGCAAGAGTCGAGGAGGAGGGGTTTAAACATTGGTTCGATGGTAAAATAATGCCACATCCAAGAACTGAGCTTAGTGAATTATTTGATAGCTATTATAATGAAGCACTTGCTGCTGGATATAAACTAGATGATTATCGCGTTTCGCCGTTTGGTCATTTTCCGAAAAAAACGCATAAGCGTTATAAAGGCAATAAGATAACTCGTCAAAAAGATACTAAGTCATTTTTTTCGCGTTTATTTAAAAGCTAATATTTACATAGTTCTTAGCTGATTTTTTGCTCCGGTTCAATTTACTATAAATCAGCTTTAGAACTATTTTAGCCAAAAATTATTTGCGAAGTAATACTGATTACTAGTCAGATAAGAAAGCTATTTTACAGCATAGATTGGATTAGTAAGCCAAGTACAAAGCTAATAAATGCTCTGTTAGCTATAAAATGTCTTTATAGCAGATATAACCTGGTCTTGCTGTATTTTATTTATTCCATACCACAAAGGTAGTCTTATCAACCTTTCACTTTCTTTAGTCGTGAAGCTATCCTCTCCACTAAAGTATCCTAGATTTTTTCCAGCTATAGAATTATGTAAAGGGACATAGTGAAAGACTGCAATAATGTTATTGTCTTTTAAATACTGCAAAATGCTGCTACGTAAGGCGAGATTTTCAACTTTGATATAAAACATATGAGCGTTATGGGCGCAGAGTTTGGGAATAATAGGGAGTTGGATCTTGTTCTGTTGTTCGAGACTTTGCAACGATTCATAATAGTACTGCCAAGCCTCTAAACGATTTTGATTAATCTCTGTACACCGCTCGATTTGTCCCCAAAGATAGGCTGCTTGTAAATCACTAGGTAAATAGCTACTGCCTATATCAACCCAAGAATACTTATCGACCATTCCCCGAAAAAACTGACTTCGATTGGTTCCTTTTTCGCGAATAATTTCTGCTCGTGCTATAAATGATTCATCATTAATGATTAATAAGCCACCTTCACCGCCACTAGTATAGTTCTTGGTTTCATGAAAACTAAACGTGCCTAAATGACCAATAGTGCCAAGCGCTACTCTTTCGTAAGTGCTCATCATACCTTGGGCCGCATCTTCTATGACATATAGATTATAGCGCTTAGCCAAATCCATGATAGTCTGCATCTCACAGCCAACGCCTGCGTAATGTACAGGGACAATGGCCTTAGTTTTGTCAGTGATAGCTGCTTCAATTTTGGTTTCATCTATGTTCATGGTTTCAGGATGAACGTCAACAAAAACAATAGTAGCACCGCGTAACACAAAGGCGTTAGCGGTACTAACAAAGGTATAGCTTGGCATGATAATTTCATCGCCAGGCTTTGTATCAATGAGAATAGCTGCCATTTCTAAAGCGGCAGTACAAGAAGGCGTCAGTAACGCTTTTTTACACGGTAGATTTTGCTTAAACCAGTCATGACAGAGTTCGGTAAATGGGCCGTCGCCTGATATTTTGTGACTCCGCATTGCTGTTAGTACGAATTGATCTTCATGACCGGTATAAGGCGGTTTATTAAAAGGAATCATTGTAGGTCTCAGCTATGGGTCACTTTAGTGTTCAGCGTTTCTAAGAATTCTTTTTCTAATACCAACAAGTCTTTTTTTCTTTCTTTAACTCTCTTGGCAGGATTACCTACATATATGCCCCAAGCTGTAGTGCTTTTATTGACTAAAGTCATTGCGCCTATAGAGCATCCCTCTGCTATATTTACACCAGGGAAAATTATACTGCCAGCACCTACAACGACCTGTCGATTTAAAACAACTCTTTTCTTTGATTCGTTCTTATATTCTGCTGGAACTAAGGGACTAACCATAGTTGCTCCGCTATAATCGTCCGATTGGGAAAAGATTTTTACTCCATAAGCCAGTCCACAGAAATCATCTAAATATATTCCTTCTTGCCCCCCTGCTACCAAACACATGGGTGCAATATGACAAAAAGAACCGATTTGTACGCGTCCTGATATCACACAGAAATCATCTATTCTTGAATTATCACCTATCTCTATTTGCTCAGCATCATAAATACTGGCTTTATCACTAATTTTTACATTTTTGCCCAACGACTTAAATCCTTTTTGTACCAGCTCGCTTGCTGTCAAATAAGCCATATTAAAATAACCTTGTTAATTGTTGAATTAAAGTTGCTTCAGAAAAGTAGTATTTTATCTTGTTGACATTGTCTTCATGATAATGGTTGTCCAAAGAGCTAAAATCATTAATGTTATATATCTGCAAGCCTTTATCCTGAAAAAATTGCCATTGTGTCGTATCATTTCGTACATAAACTGTCTTGCCAAGACCTAATAAAGTGATGATATTTCCCATCGCTTGTTGTCGATTGTTATTAAAAATAGCAATATCAATGTTACCTAAAAACTCTAAATAGCGCTCAAAAGGCATAAATTCAGTCAGAGGAACAAATTTATCGCCAAAAAGCTCGCAGCCTAATTTTATTACCTTTTGCGCGTGATTTTGATCGCTATAGGACAAGGGAGCATAAATACAGATATCCTGCTCTTTGTACGGTAATAGCATCTCCAAAACTTCAATATGGTTATTGGTAGGACTGGCCGAATTGCCCAACTGAATGTTTATCGTGCGGTTCTGCTTTTTTGGAACCTCTAGTGTTTTATATAAATTACTAAGATACATAAGCGATTCATGGTAATCGCCTTTAGCGTCATACCATTCTCTTGCTAGTGTGATATCACCTTCAATATAAGTGACCAGATGTCCCATGTGCTTAATGACAGGACGCCTATAAAACTCCCGTACTCGCCATCTACGATTGCGCTTGTCAAATTGATAAGAGTATAAGTCGCCACCCCATATCACCCAATAACAGCGTTTTAGTAACCACGGCATAAAAAATAAAATTTTGACAATACTATGATCTGCTAAGCTGTGTAATATAACTTTATCAGCTTGATGCATTTTAAAAATTACTTTTAAATAATGCTTAGTTTTACCAAATCTAGTATTCTTTGATAAGATTTTTATATTGTTTGTAGGAATAATATCTTGTTGAGACATACCTTTGGTTAATAAAAAATCATGATTCTCAAAATTAAAATTCGCTTTAATAAAATTAATGAATGGTGGAATGAATTTTTCACTACTAGCGATATGTAAGATAGTATTTCTCATGTTTATTTCACTAAGTCCAATAAGTATTGTCCGTAGCTATTCTTGCTTAGAGCAGTACCGATTTCCTGTAAGTCTTGTTTACTCAGCCATCCTTGAATATAGGCAATTTCTTCTAAACAGGCTATCTTATAACCTTGGCGTTTTTCAATAGTTTCTACAAACATGCCAGCTGCCAAAAGACTTTCATGAGTGCCAGTATCGAGCCAAGCGAACCCACGACCTAAGAGTTCAACCTTCAAGTCACCCCGTTGTATATATAACTGGTTAATAGTAGTAATTTCAAGCTCACCGCGCTCGGAGGGTCTGACTTGTTTGGCTATACTGACCACGTCATTATCGTAAAAATATAACCCTGTGACCGCATAGTTAGATTTAGGTTGGGTGGGTTTTTCCTCGATAGAAAGGGCACGTTTATTGTCATCAAATTCGACTACACCAAACCGTTCAGGATCTTTGACTTGATAACCAAAGACGGTAGCGCCTGTTTTTTGGCTCACAGCTTTACGCAGTAATGGCGAAAAACCAGGACCATAAAATATATTATCACCTAAGACTAAGCAAACATTACTATCACCAATAAATTGTTCGCCAATAATAAATGCTTGGGCTAAACCATCAGGGTTTAGCTGGACGGCATAGCTTAAAGTGATACCTAGCTGCTTACCATCACCAAGTAAGCGTTTAAAACTATCAATGTCATCAGGGGTGCTAATAATTAAGATATCTTGAATACCTGCTAGCATCAGTACTGATAGCGGATAATACACCATAGGTTTGTCATAAATAGGTAATAGCTGTTTAGATACGCCTTTAGTAATAGGGTATAAACGAGTGCCGGAACCGCCCGCTAAAATGATGCCCTTGGTATTCATAAACTCTTTACTCCTAATCTCTCACGTTGGTAGCTGCCATCTTGTACTCTGCGGCACCATTCAAGGTTTTCCAAATACCATTCAACTGTTTTGCGTATTCCCGTTTCAAAGGTTTCGACAGGTAGCCAATTCAACTCTCTTTGCATTTTCGTGGCATTTATTGCATAGCGTAAATCATGTCCTGGACGATCTTTCACGTATGTAACTAGAGATTCATAAGTCTGTCCACTGGGGCGAGGTTGTAGCTCATCTAGAATACGACAAATAGTAGTGACGACTTCAATATTTTGTTTTTCATTATGACCACCTATATTATAGGTTTCACCAATGACACCTTGGGTAACTACTTTATAAAGTGCTTTAGCATGATCCTCTACATATAACCAATCTCGTATTTGATTGCCTTTACCGTAAATAGGTAAGGGTTTACCGTCTAAAGCGTTAAGGATAACTAATGGAATTAGTTTCTCAGGGAAGTGATAGGGTCCATAGTTGTTTGAGCAATTGGTAACGATAGTGGGTAAACCATAAGTACGATGCCAAGCGCGTACCAGATGATCTGAGCTGGCCTTAGAAGCGGAGTATGGTGAGCTTGGAGCGTAGGGTGTTGATTCCGTAAATAAAGCATTAGTATTGTCTAGATCGCCATAAACTTCATCAGTTGAGATATGGTGAAATCTAAAGAGTGCTTTATCTACCTCGTTAAGGGTGTGCCAATATTTGCGCGCAACTTCTAATAAATTATAGGTACCAACAATATTGGTGCTAATGAAATTGGCAGGTCCATCGATCGATCGATCCACATGCGACTCTGCCGCCAAATGCATGACTAAGTTCGGCTGAAAACGATTAAATGCAGATTCTATAGCCGCAGTGTTACAGATATCCAGCGATTCAAAAAAATATCGAGGGTTTTTCTCAATCTCAGCCAGAGACTCTAAATTTCCCGCATAAGTTAGCTTATCAATATTTAAAACCTGATGCTCAGTATAGTTTATGATGTGGCGTATGGCAGCAGAGCCTATAAAACCAGCGCCACCTGTTATTAAAATTTTCATGGTTAAACCTATATTGTAATGAAGCGACGTGGAAGATTAAAACCCAAACTAAAAGTAGTCTTCGAAGTTTTTTAACAAGGCGTTTATAATCATGTTCCTAAAAACGTGCAGTATAATAAAAAATAAACAGCACAGTAGCAATAGAGAGTTAGAACTCTATTGCTACTGTGCTGTTTTTTAATTATATTTTATGCTCTGTTATTAGAAAATACATAGAGGTTAGAATGCTAATAGGCCATAAGCTACTAAAGCAATAATAATTAAAGCAGTAATAATCGCTATTCTATTACGCTGTCGTATTTTTTGCCGTTTAAGTTTAGTATGACCGCGGCTGGCCTGATATTGCTCAATATAAATATCACCATCATAGTCTTTATCGAATATTTTTATATAACCGGGATTGAGTGCTTCTACGGTTAAAGTGTCGCCAAGTTTTTCCATAGCGACATCCAAACTATCTTGGTCCACTTGTGTTTGTTTACCGTCTACTTGTTCGGTTATCCATTGTTCTACTAAATTTATAGTATTGGCAGTATTGCTAAAAAACATAGTACTAGCCAGATAGTCGTGCGACATGCCTGGCAGTCCTTTAGTCTTATAAAATGCGACATCAGCATCAATAGTATTAAAATAATCTAAAGGTTTTTTGACCAGTGCATCGGCATCTAAATATAAAATATTTTTATTAGGGAATTTTTTTAGACATTCTAAAATGAAGTGTGGTTTGATGCGAGTATTTGCTTCCCAGTAACCCGCGTCTTCCACTTCTTTAAAGTAGTAATTGAGGTTAAATTTATCGAGAGATTCCTTTAAGTTTAAAGCATGACTGCGATAACTATCGGTATAAAAACAACATACGATAAAGCTATCCGGCGCATTGATTTTTTCGAAGAATAATGGAGTTGAAGCTGAAGTCATGGAAAGCTCTATAAATTTAAGAATATAACATGAATGGTGGAGTTTTCTGGCGATATATTAGATAAGTATTTCAAATATATCCAGTAGTATTAGTAACTGATTTTAATCTAACCACCATTTAGATTTTTCGCTCTTGTGTAATGAGCGCATGGTGGAAAAAGCACTGTCGCTCTTTTGAAGCTTGTCAAAAACGGATAATAGCATTGTCGTCGCTAACTTATCGGACCCATAAAAACTCTCGTAACGCTTACGCATGTTCTTTAAAGTATCATCGGAGCCCACACGAAAATAAGTTAAACCGTCATATAAAGGGATGTCACTCCGATAAAACGCCTCAATGTTATCGTCGAGTAGGGGCAAAGATTCACAAGTAGCAGGTCGTAGCAAAAACTGTTTAGTTTCATAAACTCTTAAAGTAGTCACAAGCGTAGTGATGTTCATCAAAATAGCAGCCCTGATGCTATCGGTTGAATGATCAACAAAGGTGTCACAGGCAGAAACAACCCAGCGTAAAGACAAATGCTCTAACAGATAGTCTGTTTCTGTATTCCATAACTGCTCAAACTCAGCAAAGATTTCTTTGGACTTATAATTTCGACGTAATAGGACTACGAGTGTGGCATGATAAAAACAAAGCTCTGATTGCCCGATAAACTGATGTTTTAAATTCTCCAAATGAGCAGTTAAATCATTGGTTCGCGGTTTATGCGTTAAGGCTGAAGCATCGCACATAGCATCTGTGATTAGAGAAGCTTTCATCTCATCAAGGCTTTTATTCATAAAGGTTTTGACGATTTTTCCTGCATTTAACCGTTTTTCACTTTTAAACAGTAAAATCACTTTTCTTTGCCATCCACTCGGTGCTGTCATTTAATACAAACCCTATTCGTAAATGTTTATATATTGATTGAAGCGTGTATCTGACCAAAAATTTTTATCTACTAATTCATTTAAAAAATAGCAATTAATCTAGTGCACTAAATAGACCCTGAGAGACTGGTGAATGATTTACAACAGGCACGTTATTTTCTTTATAAATCTTACCTAGCAGGTTAAAAGACGGCACAATCCGATCATTAATTGCCTTATCTAATTTACAAGGCGCGCTATCGCCTTTACTCTCATAAAATCGAGGTTGGTTATTATTCAATAAATCAATCCCATATAAGTGAATCGTGCCAGCATGACGTGAATAAGCCAACTGGGCGGCGACGTAAGCTACTGTTCCTGCTTCTATAAACCCATATGTCATATCTAAAGACAGACCGATAGGCGCAGGCTTATGCTGCATACTGATAACAAAGTTAGGTTGATTGGCCAATAATGCTAGCGGTATCTTTTTATTATGTGAGAGTGGTTTTGATAGCAGCCTACCAAACCAAGACTTATTTGTTTTTACGCTCCAAGCTCGATCGGCAGGATAGATAATACGCATTGCATTATGGTATTTGCTTATCATGCTGGGGTGTGAGATTGCTAATGCTTCAAACACTGCTAGAGTTGCATACAAAGGCTGGCCTGTGTAGTACTTGTTTAAAATATCTGGTTGATGTTTGACGAAGCGCGCATCACTAATGACATAACCGACGACATTGGTAAAATTGTATTGAGCCATTAGGCTAATACTGCCATTCACAAAAATAGTTGCCGTATCTACTAAGTCCGCAAATGCTAAATCTGCAATCGATGGCCCAGAAGCAATGATATTGACTGCTTGCTGGTGAAGGCTTTGCTCGGCTTCTCTTGCATCAAAAGCAGAAATACCAACACTCTGATTGTCAATATTAAAAGTGGCGCTAGGAGGTAATTCCATGTTGAGTTCCAGATGTTTCTATGACTTAGTTACACCCAATACTCTTGCAACCAAGGGCTAGGCTTTACATGACGATACCATTTACCGCCGCCACCTTTGATGGCGTCTGGTGGATTAATCTCACCATGAAAAATAACGATTTTTGCGCCTTCAGGTAACGTCGGTGCACGTATGAAATTTAAAGGAGTAGGTGCCATACACTGATATTTAAAACTGACACACCAGTCTTTATCCCAGTACTCTAGGTGGTGATATTCACGTAAATAATTAGATAAATACGCTTGCTCATGACGAACCTGCGTACGAATGGTTTCAAAGTTGCGCTCAAAGTTTGCGAGCAAATCAGGATAGGTACCCGTACCGATATTAAAGCGATAAACCGAGCTATTGCCAATCATGCGCCATGGCTTTTTCCAGTCACGAATAATGACGACGCTGTCTTCATACTCAGCTTCATAAGTGAAAAAAGCATCAATGTTATCGACGATAACAATATCGATGTCTAAAAATAAGGCAACACCTTTTAGATCATATAATTTAGGCTTAAAAGTGGTCAGCTTTTTCCAGCCACGTTCAGGACCAGCTGGTAAATCCATTTCTGGAATGGGGTAACAAGCAACTGCAGGGTCGATGCCAGTACTATCATCGGTTAGGCAAACCATTTGAAAATCTAAGGTCAAATGGCGACTAACCATATTATAAAGACGGTTGACGTATTCAGGACCATATTTATCGCCCCATTTCATACAAATAATATAAAGCTGCTCGGCAGTGCTATGATCGGCTTGTAGTTGCTCGGTCGATGAAAGGCTGGTTACGTCAGTCGCCATAATGTACTCATATTAAAGTCAATGAAGATTTGTTCAGTCATTATTTAGTCAAAAAATATCCTAATAAATAACCGCTTGCTCATATTAGCATAGCTATCATTGACGATATCTCTAGATGCTTAACTGATTGTACGAATGTTGCTTATTAGAATTAAACTTTAGAATTATTAGACATTTGCTTATTATCATATAAGGCATGTTTTTGGATATTACCGTTGATAAAATCAGCCAAAGCTTTTTCGTCAGCCCTATAAGGGTTGTCTAATAAAGGGATTTGTTTAAAACGGCGATAACCCCACATATAATGACTGTAATGAGCTTCAATCATATGCTGCATGGCAATATTGAGCGCGTGGGCAGCAGTTTCGGTATTACGATCATAGAGCGCTGGATCGTCTAACTTATAACAATAGATATCAAAACCCTGCCCATCGTCGCGGCGGATACAAGATAAACCAACCAACGCACACTTGGTTTTGCTTGCCAGTTTTGACGCCAATGTGCTGGTTAAAGTCTCAATACCAAAAAAGGGCACGATAACCCCGCCTGAAGGTTCAGGAACGTGATCAGGCAACACGATACTAAAACCGCCTTGTTTTAAGGTTTTAAAGACGGCTTTGACGCCACTACTATCGGTCGGAACCAGTGTGGCATTAAGACGCGAGCGACCTTGCAAGACAAAATCGTTAGTCAGCTCACCTTTAACAGGTTTGTACATAATCGTTGGCGCGCCAAACTGATTAAGCCACGCGTTCATCATCTCCCACGTACCGAGATGTGGGACAATCGCTAGCATACCATTGGGATTGGCAAGCCCTTCTAATAAATACTTTTTATTATGCACGTCACGAATCTGCTCAATGCTCCACTGCGGCGGCATCGCCCAGCTTTTAATAGATTCGATACTGGTTAAACATTGATGATAAATAATGTCTTTGGTTAATGCGCGTTTTTGATGAGCAGATAACGACGGCGCAACCAGTGCCATATTGATACGCACAGTACGCATGATACTAGCATTTGGTAGGCATAATATTACCCACGCAACAAAACGTGCCAGCATCTGCAAGACAGACAGTGGCACGATTTTAAAAATATGATACGGATTCATGACCGTTCACACGATGATGAATCACATAACGGGCAGTACAAACAATATCTGCGCATGATTAAACCATTTATTGAGCAGGTTTGCTGGTATCAGGCTGCGCTTTTTCACGTACACGGATACCAAGCTCGCGTAGCTGCTTGCTATCGACTGGCGCAGGTGCTTGCGTCAATGGGTCTTCCGCAGTTTTGGTTTTTGGGAAGGCAATCACGTCACGGATAGAGCTTGCGCCGACCATGAGCATGATAAGGCGATCCAAACCAAAGGCTAAGCCGCCATGCGGAGGCGCACCGAATTTTAAAGCATCAAGTAAGAAGCTAAATTTCTCTTCGGCCTCTTGCTCATCGATACCTAGCGCTTCAAATACCGCTTTTTGCATCTCAAGGGTGTTGATACGTAAGCTACCGCCGCCGATTTCAGTACCGTTTAAGACCATATCATAAGCGATAGAAAGCGCTGATTCAGGATTGGTTTTTAATTCTTCAACAGAGCCTTTTGGCTTAGTAAACGGATGGTGCATTGAGGTCCAGCGTCCATCATCGGTTTCTTCAAACATTGGGAAATCAGTCACCCAAAGTGGCGCCCATTCACAGGTCAGCATCTCAAGATCTAGACCAATTTTTTGACGAAGCGCACCGATTGCATCATTTACCACGCTGGCTTTATCCGCACCGAAGAAGATAATATCATTACTCTCTGCACCCGTACGCTCAATCAAGCTTGCCAATACGTCATCAGTCATGTTTTTGATGATAGGCGACTGTAGACCAGATTCTTTATCGACACCGTTATTGATATTGTTTGCGTCATTGACTTTGATATACGCCAAGCCGCGCGCACCATAAATACCCACAAACTTAGTATAAGCATCGATTTGCTTACGACTGAGCGCAGCGCCGCCAGGAATACGTAGGGCAGCAACGCGGCCCTTAGGATCGTTGGCAGGACCGGCAAAGACTTTAAAATCAACGTCTTTCATTAAGTCAGCAACGTCAACCAATTTTAATGGAATACGTAAGTCAGGCTTGTCTGAGGCGTAGTCACGCATCGCTTCCGCGTAAGTCATACGTGGGAAGTCTTCAAACTCAACATCCATCATGGTTTTAAATAGATGTTTGATTAGGCCTTCGTTGATATTCATGATTTCTTCTTCGTTTAAGAAAGAAGTCTCGATATCAACTTGGGTAAATTCAGGCTGACGATCCGCACGTAAGTCTTCGTCGCGGAAACATTTAGCGATTTGATAATAGCGGTCAAATCCTGACACCATTAACAATTGCTTGAATAACTGTGGCGACTGCGGCAAAGCAAAGAAATTGCCTGGGCGAGTGCGTGAAGGCACCAGATAATCGCGCGCGCCCTCTGGCGTGGCACGAGTCAAGATAGGGGTTTCAACATCTAAGAAACCATGGTCATCTAAATAACGACGAATGGCTGAAGTGGCTTTAGCACGAAAAACCATACGCTCTTGCATTTGCGGGCGGCGCATATCGAGGTAGCGATATTTTAAACGCAAGTCTTCTGATACCGTGGTTTTTTCATCATTTAATGGGAAAGGCGGGGTTTCAGATTTTGCTAAAACTTCGATTTCTTTGCCCAATAATTCTACTTGACCACTGGTCATATTAGCGTTTTCAGTGCCTTCATAACGGCGGCGTACGCGGCCAGTAATTTTTAGCACATATTCAGGACGTACCGCATCAGCAGTTGCAAACGCTTCTGGCGTGTCTGGGTCGACGACGACCTGCAAGATACCTGCGCGGTCACGCATGTCTAAGAAAATCACGCCACCGTGATCGCGACGACGATGTACCCAGCCTACGATACTAATGGTTTGCTCAAGTAAGCTTTCGGTTACAGCGCCGCAATATTCGTCTCGGTATTCGCTATGCGTCATAGTGCTTTGCGTCATAATATAATTATCCAGTTGTCAGCCCAATTCGAAATACAATAATGCAGCCGCTAGCGTGCAATATAAGCGCCGTGCCTTTGAGCCTTTAGCTAAAAAAGCACGAATAACGCGATATAAGACAAATGGTCATCACGTTGGCTGCAGAAAATTTGATGTAAACGCATATTATGCCTAATCTGCCTTTGTTATACAACCTGTGGCGTCCAATCAGTAGTGTTCAAACGAAGTGCAGGGACGTATCAGTAGTGGTGGTATTTATGCAGTAATATTTGTCTTGAGTTAAATATTGTCATTTTGCTTGAAAATACTAGTCACTGTGCGCATATCAAGCTAAATTATTAGACCGTATTAAAACCACTTAAATTATCTATTAAAATTATTTATTTCAACTATCAAGGAATCCTGCTCATGCTTTTTCATCCTGCTAAAAACCCTGTTGAGCTAAGAGTTATTCATCTTAATAAAAGCCAAGAGCAACGTCGTGAACACCTAATGGAGGCGACGCAAGGTAGAGCGGCGCTTAAACAACTTAAAAAAACTATGGCGAAAAAAGCCAAGCAAGCATTAAAAGTAAAAAACAAAAGCAAAAAGAATAATAGCGATGAGAAGCAGCAAGTTTTTGTGCTTGATTTTGATGGCGATATCAAAGCCACAGCGGTGAAGCATTTACGCGAAGAAATCAGTACGCTCATTAGTACTGCTAATAAAGGCGATGAAGTTGTCGTACGCTTAGAATCGGGCGGCGGTTTGGTTCATGGTTATGGCTTGGCAGCGGCACAATTGGCTCGTTTAAAAGATGCTGGTCTAAAGCTTACTGTTTGTGTTGACAAAGTCGCGGCCAGTGGCGGTTATATGATGGCGTGCGTCGCCGACAATATCGTCGCTGCGCCCTTTGCGGTGATTGGCTCAATCGGTGTGGTCTCGCAATTACCAAACTTCCATAAATGGCTCAAAAACCATGACGTCGATTACGAGATGTTTACCGCAGGCGACTACAAACGTACCGTGACCGTGTTTGGTGAAAATGACGCCGAAGACCGCGCCAAATATCAAGAAGAGCTGGAGCAGACGCACGAGTTATTCAAACACTTCGTTAATACCTATCGCCCAACGTTGGATGTCGCTAAAGTCGCCACTGGTGAGCATTGGTATGGGGAAGATGCGCTAAAACTTAACCTAATTGATAGCTTGCAAACCTCTGACAGTTATATTTTAGAGCGTATGCAAAATAATGAAGTGTATGCGCTGCATTCACGACAAAAGCCAACGCTTGCCGAAAAATTGGGTTTGTCACAAGCCGCAGAAGCAACACTCAGCATGGCAATTGATAAGCTACCAGATGCATTGGCACGCTTTGATTTAGACACTCGCTTAAATATCCTAAAATAAGTCTAAATATCATAAGGTTGCTTGGTAGTTAGCGTTTTAACATGCCAACACTGAATCGTGCATTGTTTGTATTTTGTAAAAGGCGTGTCCTAGCGGGTCGCGCCTTTTTTGCTGTTTAATCGTAAATGCTGTGTTATAAATGAGGCATTCAAAACAGAGTACACGCACGTTCACTTATAGGATTTATATGAAACTTTTTATGAAACCTCTATGTGAATTTTATAAAAATTATTAACCATCAGTAAAGAAAAGGATGTCAACTATGTCTACCGACACATTAAAGTTTAGCGCCAGCGAACATGGTCAAGCCATGCATGCCAAAGTCAAAGAATTTATCGAAACCCAAATCGAACCAATAGAAGCACAGTTTTGGGCGGATTGTCATGCGCAAAATCCAGACGGCGATTGGACCAAATGGCATTGGCCAGAAAAGTACGAGAGCCTACGTAAACAAGCACGCGAGGCAGGTTTATGGAATCTGTTTTTGCCTGATGATGAGCTTGGCGCTGGGCTGTCGGTTACCGATTATGCACCGATTGCCGAGCTGACGGGTCGCAGTTTGCTCGCGCCTTATGTCTTTAACTGTAATGCTCCTGATAGCGGTAATATGGAGCTGTTGTGGCGTTATGGCTCACAGGAGCAGCAAGACAAGTGGCTGACGCCGATATTGGAAGGTAAAACGCGTTCGGTGTTTTGTATGACTGAGCCTGATGTGGCGTCAAGTGATGCAACCAATATGCAAGCGACTGCTGTCGTCGATGGCGATGAGATTGTTATCAATGGTAGTAAGTGGTGGTCATCAGGTCTTGGTGACCCTGCCGTCGATGTTTTGATTGTTATGGCTTATACTCCTGATGAGAATAAAGACCGTCACCATCAGCATTCGATGGTCTTGGTGCCAGCAAACACCGCAGGCGTTAACATCGAGCGTATGTTAAAAGTGTTTGGTGATTATGATGCACCGCACGGTCATGGCGAAGTCAGCTTTAACAATGTGCGTGTGCCATCTGGTAACTTTATCGGTGGCCCAGGTATGGGCTTTGAGATTGCACAAGGTCGCTTAGGACCAGGTCGTATTCACCATTGCATGCGCTGCATTGGTGCTGCCGAAAAGTCTCTTGAGCTCGCGGTTAAGCGCGGTATGCAGCGTACTGCTTTTGGCAAGCCACTGCTACAGCTGGGTGGTAACTTTGAGCGTATTGCTGACGCCCGTATCAAAATTGACCAAGCGCGTTTATTGACACTATATGCGGCGCAAAAAATGGACGCGAAGGGCACCAAAGCGGCCCTAACTGAAATCTCTGCCATTAAAGTCGTTGCACCGACTGTCTTGCAAGAAGTGGTTGATATGGCGATTCAAATCCACGGTGGCATGGGTGTTTGTCAAGATACGATGTTGCCTGCTTTCTTTGCCCAAGCTCGCGCACTACGTTTAGCCGATGGTCCTGATGAAGTGCATAAAACCATGATTGCCAAATTAGAATTAAAACGTCAAGGATTTAGTCGCTCGTCTAAACCTGCTAAATCCTAAAAAGTCAGCTACATTGTCATTTAAATTATATGACCAAAAATTCACTATCGATGATTTGATAGTGAATTTTTAACTCTTAAGCTTTTATAAACAACAAATAACTGGTAAAAGTAAACGACCACACGATAAGGAATGTCTTATGGCAACTGAAAACCATGCCAACAGCAGCGCTACTGACAATCAAACCGTTAATAAAGTCCTAGATAAAGGCGGCGAAGTGCGCGAGGGCGAAGAGCTTGACGCCAAAGCGGTCAGCGACTGGCTACGCGAGCAAGGCGTTGATATAAAAGGCGAGCCAACGGTGACGCAATTTTCCGGTGGCGCTTCAAACTGGACTTACCGGCTGCAATATGAAGGCGAAGGTGACGGCCAAGATTTGATTTTACGCCGTCCGCCAAAAGGCACCAAAGCCAAATCGGCACATGATATGGTGCGCGAATATACCGTGCAAAAAGCTTTAAAGGACGCTTATCCCTATGTACCAAAAATGGTCGCGCTCTGTACTGACGAAGACGTTATTGGCGCAGATTTTTATGTCATGGAGCGAATGGAAGGCATCATTCCGCGCGCCAATTTACCAAGAGGCGTCGATTTAAACGAAGCGCAAACACGCGAGTTATGTACCAATGTCATCGACGCTTTGATTAAGCTGCATGAAGTCGATTATACCAAGCACCCTGATTTGGTAAATCTTGGTCGCGGCGAAGGTTATTGCGAGCGCCAAGTGACAGGCTGGGATAAGCGTTATGTCAAAGCCAAAACGTCCAATGTGCCAAGCTTTGCCTTGGTAAGACAATGGCTTGGCAAACACACGCCTGCCGATAGCAAGACCTGCCTTATTCACAACGATTGGCGCTTTGATAATGTAGTTTTGGCGGCCGATGATCCGACCAAGGTCATTGGGGTGCTCGACTGGGAAATGGCTACCTTGGGTGATCCTTTGATGGATTTGGGCAGCGCGTTAGCGTATTGGATTGAAGAAAATGACAACATCATCATGCAGCAATCTCGCCGTCAGCCAACGCATTTAAAAGGTATGATGACCCGCGATGAAGTAGTGGGCTATTACCTTGAAAAAACTGGCCTTAACATAGACAACTGGACCTTTTATGAAGTGTTTGGTCTGTTTCGCCTAGCCGGTATCGTGCAGCAGATTTATTATCGTTATTATCATAAACAAACCAGCAATCCAGCTTTTAAGAACTTTTGGATTATCGTCCATGTCCTACATGCTAAATGTCTTAAGCTGATTGCTCAGTATGAAGGCGAGGCGTTATTTACGAGCCACGTGCAACCGCACCTGCAAGATATGGGCGTCGATGCGGCGACGGTCGAGCAACTACCAAGTCCGATTCAAACGGTTATCAAGGGCGTTTTACCAAAAAGCTATTTTGGACAAAATATTTCTAAAGCTAAAGAATAAACGCTTTAAACGCATAGTAAATGCACAAATTTATAGCCATTGATTCAATCTAAAAAATTGAAAAAAGTACGATGAATAAGGCAATGTTTTATGACAACCATACTTTTAGCCCGTCATGGCCAAGCGTCATTTGGGCAAGAGAATTATGATCAGCTCTCAGAGCTTGGTAGTATGCAGGCGCAAATGCTGGGTCAGCATTATGCAATGACCCAGCGCCGAATCGATGCGATTTTTAGCGGTAGTTTGGTTAGGCAGCAAGATTCTGCGCGCCATTTTTGGCAAAGTTATCAGTCATCTTTTGGCGAGAGTAACGAAAAACCAAGCGTAACTGCCATCAATTTAGATGAGCCTGATAGCTATGTACTGCCGCAGTTTGATGAGTTTAATCATAAAGATGTACTGATAAAATCCAATCCTGCTTTTTCTAGCCGTGTGGGAATTGCTGCTGAGATTGCTAAAGCAGAGGTGCCAGTCACACGGCTGGCAGAGTTGTTTGACGACGCGATGCAGCGTTGGCATGCGGGCGAAAACGACAGCGATTATATCGAAAGCTGGCTACAGTTTAATGAGCGTGCCAAGCAAGCGCTTGAGCAAGTACGTCAACAAGTTGCCAATTTGCAGTTAGGCGTTGATAGTACGGTTTTGGTGTTTACCTCGGGTGGTATTATCGCTGCGATCACTGCGCAGTTATTACAACAAGGTAGCTCGACGGCGTATCAGATCAATAAAAGTTTGGTCAACACTGGCGTGACATCGCTGACGCTTAAAAATGAACGGAGTCGCCTGTTGTCTTTGAACGAATACAGTCATTTATTTGCTGAAGGCAAGCGCTTTGTGACTTGGCGCTAACAAACAAAGATCAAAGTCTTAAAGCCAGCTAATTAAGAAGTTAATTAAAAACATCATGAAGCGGTTACTGTAACTAGGTAGCCGCTTTTTAAGGTTTTAAAATCAATCATTACCGCGTAAAAGTAGTTTGATTCTACGCGGCTTTAAGTAGCTTGCATCTTTGTTTTACACTATAACTGCTAAACTTACTCTGTAGATTTACGTTATGATAGACAGTCGACCTCATTTATATCAATACCAATAGGATGGTTTATGAAAAATAAATTAATAAACTTAGTGACCAGTAGCGCTAACCACCATAAAAATCAGTTATTTAGTGCCATTCAGCCGGCGCGTTATCTTAAAGGTTTAAATAAGCAGCAGGTTGGGCATGGCAAAACGATTTTAATCACTGGCGCAAGCTCTGGATTAGGCGAGGGTATGGCAAAGTTATTTGCAAAACTTGGTTATAATCTTGCCATTTGCGCCCGCCGTACTGATCGTTTAGAAAATTTAAAAACCGAGCTATCGGCGCAGTATCCTGATATTCGTATTGAATACCGTGTTTTGGATGTCAGTGATTACGATGCGATATTCGAGGTGTTTGATGCGTTCGCAGCGGATTTTGGTTATATTGATCGCGTGGTGGTCAATGCGGGCGTCGGTGATAGCCGCCGCATTGGCAAAGGGCGCTTTGATACCAATCGCAAAACCGTCGAGATTAACTTCATCTCAGCGCTTGCCCAATGTGAAGCGGCGATGAATATTTTCCGAGCTCAAAATAGCGGTCATCTGGTGGTGATATCTAGTATGTCAGCGATGCGCGGTTTACCTAAGCATTTAACCGCTTATGGCGCAAGTAAGGCGGGTTTGGCGCATTTAGCAGAGGGCATTCGTGCGGATATGTTATTGACCAAATTGCCGATTAAAGTGTCGACTATTTATCCAGGTTATGTGCGGACCGAAATTAACGAAAACGCCAAGCCTTTACCGTTCGAGGTAGATGCCGAAACAGGTACAAAGGCCATTGTCGCGGCGATTGAGGCGGAGGTAGACGAAGCTTGTGTACCAAGCCTACCTTGGTCTATTGTTGGGCAAGCCATGAAGCATTTGCCATTACAAATGGTCAATAGAGTTAGCTGATAGCGGGTATTTTATTATCGATGTCAGAAATGAAAAAAGAATGAAAACAACAAAAAGCCCGCTATATAGAATATAGCGGGCTTTTATTATTTTTGGAGCTTTACAGTATTAGAAACTACAAGATTTGCGGGTTGTCTGACATATGTTTTTCGCGCAATTTTTGGCGTAGTATCTTACCGACATTACTCTTTGGTAGCTCGCTGACAAACTCGATATAACGCGGGCATTTATAACCGGTCAAGTTATCGAGAGCGAACTCTTTGATATCTTCTTTAGTTACATTGTTGTCGGCAGGGACGACATATATTTTTACTGCCTCACCTTGGTGCTCATCAGGAATACCGATGACTGCACAATCAATAATGCCTTTACAATCAAGCATAACCGACTCGATTTCATTGGGGAAGACGTTAAATCCTGAAACCAAAATCATGTCTTTTTTGCGATCTAATAATCTAAAGTAACCTTTTTCATCCATACTGACGATATCACCCGTACGGAAATAACCATCTTTAGTAAAGTCGTTGGTGCTGTCTTTATTAAAGTAGCCCGACATGACATTTGGACCTTTGATGCACAGCTCGCCTGCCTGATTAACGCCTACTTCTTTGCCATCTTCATCGATAACAATAATATCAACGCTTGGACCAGGCGTGCCAATCGTACCATTAAATTTACGATCAATGACGATATTGTTGGTGCCGACTGCTACACATTCAGTCATACCCCAACCTTCAACCATCGGACAGCCTGTCACTTCTAACCAACGCGCCGCTGTTTGTTCGGTTGCTGCCATACCACCTGCCTGCGAGAGACGAAGTGAGCTGAAATCTAGGTCTTTAAAGTTTGGCTGATCAAGCAAGCCTTTAAACAAAGTATTAACCGCTGGGAAAATATGGAACGGCTGTTTGGATAAAGTTTTGATAAATCCAGGCATGTCACGCGGATTTGGTACCAAAATAAAAGTGTAACCTGAGCGCATGCCAAGCAGGCTAAGCATGTAAGCAAAAATATGATACAGCGGTAGCGCCATGACCATATTGATATAAACCTCATTAATTTCTGAGGTAACAGGGCGAAACCATGCTTCTGACTGCATGGCTGCAGCAACGACATTACGCTGAGTTAATACCGCGCCTTTAGATAGTCCTGTAGTACCACCGGTATATTGCAAAATCGCTTTATGTTGCAAAGCCGTTTTTGGTGCTTGGAATGGTAGGCTTTTGCCTTTTTTTAGCACATCTGGAAACTTGGTAACGTGATATTTAGGATCATTCAAGTTATATTTAGGAACCAAGCGTTTGACCTGACGGATAACCGTATTGACCAAAATACCTTTTAATCCCATCATGTCGCCCATTTTTGATAGGACAATACGTTTGATATCCGTCTCTTCAATCACCTGCTCGAGCGCTTGGGCAAAATTATCCACCACAAAGATAACCTGAGCTCCAGAATCATTTAATTGATGGCGCAGCTCACGACCCGTATAGAGCGGATTAACCGGCGTGCAAACGTAGCCTGCACGCAAAATACCAATCATCGTTGGCAGATACTGCGGCACGTTTGGCATCATCAGTGCAACCACACTGCCTTTAGGAATTCCTTGCGCTTGTAACCATGCAGCAACGGCAAGAGAAGCTTTGTCCACGTCGCCATAGGTGTGAGTCACACCCATACAAATGGTCATAGGGTGCATACGAAAGCGATCAAAGCATTCTTCATAGAGGTCTATAAGGCTTTCATACTGATCAGGATTGATAGTTTTAGGTACGTTTTCTGGGTATTGAGCAAGCCAAGGTTTATCAGTGGTCATACTTAATGTCCTTAAATTTATGATAAGTTAAGGCTTTATAGAAAAGTAGTCACATCCCTGTCAACAAACCCACTCTTGCTCTATAGATGATACATCCTATAGTCGGTGGCTTGTCGCGTGCTATCCCATTTATTCACATACTGCTAAAATACGGTGGCCTTGATACAAATGTATTTAATTACAAGATTGTTTGACTAGAAAGGCATTTAACTACGAGAAACAACTACTGAAGCAGATTAAATAGCCAATTATCGAGGATACTATCAGTACTAACTAATCATAAACAATAGCGTAACATATTTTGGCGTTACATTAACATAACTACTATTGAACCAGTTATTATAATACAGAAACTTGTGCGTATATAGTTAAATTTGATAAAAGAACAAAACTATGTTGCAAGTGAAATCCGATAAATGGTTGAATGTACAAGATGAAATGTTTTTTGCGTTAATACAAGTTAATCGTATAAGTATGAAAAGCTAATATAAGCATATTTACTAGGCGGTTTTATAAAGCTCTCTTAAAAATAACTATATAAATAATAACGCTGTCGCTAAAAGGTGACATTTACCAAGATGAAATCATAAGCCTTTAAAAAAAGCGCTCTATCGTTTAGTTAGAGCGCTTTTTGAGCATAGATATTTGTTTTAATTATAGCTGAGGATTATCAGCCATATGTTTTTCACGCAGTTTTTGGCGCAGAACTTTGCCTACGTTACTTTTTGGTAGCTCAGTGACAAACTCAATATAACGCGGACATTTATAGCCGGTCAAATTATCGAGAGCAAATTCTTTAATCGAGCTTTTGGTCACGTTATTGTCAGCAGGAATAACGTAGATTTTGACCGCTTCCCCTTGACGCTCATCAGGAACACCAATCACCGCGCAATCAAGAATGCCTTCACAATCAAGCATCACAGATTCTACTTCATTCGGGAAGACGTTAAAACCTGAGACCAAAATCATGTCTTTTTTGCGATCTAATAATCTAAAGTAGCCTTTTTCATCCATACTGACGATATCGCCCGTGCGGAAGTAACCGTCTTCAGTAAAGTCTTCGCTACTGTCTCTATTCAGATAGCCTGAAGTAACGTTAGGACCTTTAATACACATCTCACCAGCTTCATTGACGCCGACGCGTTTGCCGTCTTCATCTATGATGATGACATCAACGCTCGGAACTGGGACGCCAATGGTGCCATTGAACGTACGGTCAGTAATCACGTTGGCAGTGCCAACAGCCACGCCCTCAGTCATACCCCAGCCTTCAATCATAGCGCAACCAGTGGTTTCAAGCCAGCGCGCTGCCGTCTGTTCGGTCGCTGCCATACCGCCTGCCTGTGAGATACGTAGCGAGCTAAAATCAAGGTCTTTAAAGTTTGGATCATCAAGCAAGCCTTTAAACAACGTATTGACCGCTGGGAAAATATGGAACGGTTGTTTAGATAAAGTTTTGATAAATCCAGGGATGTCGCGTGGATTGGGTATCAGGATAAAGGTATAGCCTGAACGCATACCCAGTGAGCTTAGCATAAAGGCAAAAATATGATACAGCGGGAGCGCCATGACCATATTGATATAGACTTCGTTAATCTCTGACGTGATAGGGCGCGTCCATGCTTCTGATTGCATGGCTCCTGCGACAATATTACGCTGAGATAAAATCGCACCTTTAGATAGTCCAGTCGTACCACCGGTATATTGCAAAAATGCCTTTTGATCCAAAGTCATTTTTGGCTTTTGGAAGGGTAGGTTTTTGCCTTTTTTGAGCACATCGGGAAACTTCGTGACTTCATGTTTAGGGTCGTTCAGCTTGTATTTGGGCACCAAGCGTTTGACTTGACGGATAATGGTATTTACTAAAATACCTTTGAGGCCCATCATATCGCCCATTTTTGATAAGACGATACGCTTGATTTGCGTCTCATCAATCACTTGCTCGAGCGCTTGAGCGAAATTATCCACCACAAAGATAACTTTCGCACCTGAGTCATTTAACTGATGGCGCAGTTCACGGCCAGTGTAAAGGGGGTTGACGGGCGTACAGACGTAACCTGCGCGCAAAATACCAATCATGGTTGGCAAGTATTGCGGCACGTTTGGCATCATCAGCGCGACCACGCTGCCTTGAGGCAGTCCTTGTGCTTGTAGCCAAGCAGCGATGGCAAGAGAAGCCTTATCAATGTCATCGTAGGTATGGGTTACACCCATACAGATACTCATAGGATGCAGACGAAAGCGATCAAAACACTCTTCATACAGCTCCACGATGCTCCCATATCTATCGGGATCGATCGTTTTCGGCACACTCTTAGGATATTGGGCAAGCCAAGGTTTATTCAACGTCATAGTCAGCGTCCTGGAATTTCAATTAAGTTTCTATCAGCAAGCAGTCGTATCCGTGTCAATAAAAAAATCAGCGCTGACGTAAAGCAATGGCCGCTGAGTTTGATAACATCCTTATCTATTGACGGACTACTAAATCTTTTTGCAACTAAAATATAATGTATCGACGATATAATGATACATTTAAGCAATACATTAGCATGAATCTAAGTAAAGACAATATTAGCATGCGAGTACTGGCCAGTACATATAAAATGTTTATAAATAAATGTTTCTATAGGAGAAAAAAGACCATCGATGAGGTGGTAGTAAAACGAGCTAATATTTTAATAGAAATTTAAGATGGTCTTTGGATAAATACGGTAGATAAATTAGAAAACCTTCTAAGTCTTGCCTAAAAATATCACTGCAAAGGAATGGCGATATGTGAAAGAGTAGTGTGTTCTTACTTAAACTTTAAACGAGAATAAATCGGCACTATGTGCAGTTACTATTCAATACTAAGTGCGGTTATTGCCTGATTAATGGTTTCGCTTAATTTTTGCGGTACACGAATAGGACGCATTGGTGCGCCATGATTGCTTGCAGAATCTGGCGTGACTTGGTTTTGCACGCAAGCGATGACGATTTTAGCGCGACTTAATAAAGTAGTGTTTGAAAAGGCAGTACTTTTCTGAGGGTCATCATTGTCATTCGGCGCTAAGCGATGGATACTTTGATAAAATATAATGCTGGCAGGTTTTAGCTCAACCTTATCAATGCGGACATTGATGACCTCATCTAATAAAATGGCTTTTTTATATTGCAAATCTGCTTGGCTGACGACAAAATGCTGAATTTCACCATCATCGGTCTGCAAAAAATAGCCATTTAAACCAAGCTTGGTGAACCAGTCGCGACGGCAGTTTTCAAAAAACACCAGATGATTGGCATGGTAGACGATACCGCCAGCATCAGTATGGTTAATATAGACATTGTAATCAGTAGCGAATAGCGGGGTGCTTGTGTGCATCGATTTTGCAGCGGAATTTTTATTCATGGTTGTCATCATTATATTGCTCAGTAGGTTTGCGGCATTAATAGCGTGTAAAGTTTGAGAGGTTGATAGGTAGGGTTATAAAAATAAAAAGTAATAATGCCTAGATTATTATTCATGATAGCTACTCTATCTTAAGAGATAAAGGCGCGCAACAGCTAGACTGGTCGATGTCTGTTATGATAAGCCTTTATTTATAATGTCTCGCTCCCTGCTTTTTTTATAAAAATATTTGTTATAGAAAGATTTTGTTTTAATTCATAATGATAGGATAATTTATGACCCGTTTTGTTTGTTTTAATATCAATGGTATTCGCGCTCGTCAACATCAGTTAGAAGCGATAAAAGAGATTATCGACCCTGATGTAATCGGCCTGCAAGAAACCAAAGTACATGACGAGCAGTTTCCGCTCGCAGATGTGGAAGGTTTGGGTTATCACGTCGAGTATTTTGGTCAAAAAGCGCATTACGGCGTCGCATTGTTATCTAAAATTGCCCCTATTTTTGTGCAAAAAGGTTTTCCGGGAGAGGATGAAGAGGCACAAAAGCGCTTTATCCATGCGCGTTATGTACTTAACGGTCGCGAAGTGGATGTGCTTAACGGTTATTTTCCGCAAGGCGAGAGCCAAGACCATCCGACCAAGTTTCCTATGAAGCGTGCCTATTATGCGGATTTGATAACCTATATTGATACGCTAAAAGCAGAAGGGCGCTCGCTGGTTATCATGGGTGATATGAATATTGCCCCAGAAGATATCGATGTTGGTATCGGCGAGGCCAATGCCAAGCGCTGGCTTAAAAATGGAAAAACCTCGTTTTTACCTGAAGAGCGCGAATGGTATGGTAACTTGATGGCGCGAGAACTGACCGATACTTATCGCCTGCATTATCCAGACAGCACCGAATTATATAGCTGGTTTGATTATCGCAGTCGCGGTTTCAATGATGATCCTAAGCGCGGGCTGCGTATCGACCACATTTTATGTACGGCAGATTTGATTGACCATTGTGTCGATGCGGGTATCAGTTATGAGCTACGCGGCATGGAAAAACCGTCTGACCACGCGCCAATTTGGGCAGCGTTTGATTTAAATAAAGTATAATAACTGGTTTTGAACCCTAGACTTTTAACATCAGATTTTTAGTACCAGTTTTACACAACTAAAAATGAATAACCAATAACCAATAAATAATACATTAGCATTGATGAATAAGGATTGAATGATGGCTGTCGGCAACGTTGCAGTACCTAATACGATTTATCCTATTGATGGGATTAAACTAAGCGCTACCGCTGCAGGCGTACGCTACAAAGACCGCGATGATTTGGTGGTGATAGAGATTGCTGATAGCGCCAACACTGCCGTTATCACTACCAAAAACACTTTTTGTGCGGCACCAGTACGCTTGTTACGAGAACATTTTGCCAAAGCCAGTCCGCGCTATTTAATCACCAATACTGGCAACGCCAATGCTGGAACTGGCGCTGACGGTAAACGCCGTGCACTTGATATATGTGCCGCTTTAGCTGCCAAAGCTGGCGTGGACGTCAGCTCTGTGTTGCCATTTTCGACAGGCGTGATAGGCGAGCCATTAAATAGTGATGCCATCATCGCAGGTTTAGGCAATGCGTTAGCCAGTTTGGGCGCTGATAATTGGTTAGCAGCAGCAAATGGTATTCGTACGACGGATACGATTCCAAAGCTTGCCAGTGAAAAGGTCGATGTTGACGCTAGCAGCTATCATGTTACTGGGATGTCAAAAGGCTCAGGTATGATACGTCCTAATATGGCAACCATGCTTGGCTATGTGGCCACCGATGCCAATATTGCCGCCGAATTATTGCAAGAAATGCTGAACAAGATTAGTGAACAGTCTTTTAATCGCATTACTGTCGATGGCGATACTTCAACCAACGATTGCTGCGTGTTGATTGCCACCGGAACGGCAAATTCAGAGGTGATCGACAGCCCAGAGCATCCACATTATCAGCCGATATTTGAGGCCTTGACATCAGTGTTTGTACGTTTGGCACAATTGATTGTACGAGATGGAGAAGGCGCAACCAAGTTTATGACGGTTAAAGTCACGGGTGGCAAAATCACGCAAGAATGCTGCGATGTGGCCTATGCGGTCGCGCATTCACCACTGGTCAAAACCGCATTTTTTGCCAGTGATGCCAACTGGGGACGTATCTTGGCAGCGGTTGGTTATGCGGGTATTGACGATTTGGATACCGAGCAAGTCGATGTCTACTTAGATGAGGTGATGATTTGTCAAAATGGCGGCGTTGCGCCAAATTACACGGAAGCGGCGGGCAAAGAGGTCATGAGCCGTCCTGAGATTACCATTCATATCGATTTGGCGCGCGGCGATGCCGAGGATACCGTTTATACCTGCGATTTGTCTTATGATTACGTTAAGATAAATGCCGATTATCGCAGTTAAAAATTGTTTATCATTTTATAAAAACGCTCAAACTATCTTTATTCAGAGTCTTGAGCGTTTTTTTTCCTCAAAACAGTTTATTTAATACGGCCTGATAAAAACCGTTTATTAACATCATTTGCAAAAGCTGACGTTACTTTACAAAGCAGTTATAGAGGGTAGGCAGCTGCGCGCCCTATACTGATTGACTGATTGCAGTAAACAATAGACGGTACTATTAATAGTTGAGGAAGTTTGTATCAATTAAGCTCGTTTTTATTTTATATGAGCTTAAATTGATTTTCTGATTAACAGTATCTTTATGACTGCTTGCTACCTTTTGAATAGTGATAATTGATTAAAATGAGTTTGAAAGGTAATGACTAATACTAATAAACTGAGGATTAAATAATGAAAAAATTAGCAATTGCGGCATTGATGACAACATTTGTTTTGTCAGGTTGTTCTACCATGGGTATGAATGATGAGCGTACGATGGTGGTTGAAGGCGAGCCTATGAATGTGAAAGTGGTAAATATTCCAAGTTTCAAAATTGAAATAGCGCCACTTAAAGCGGTATGTGAGCTGCCAACCGCGAGTGGAACTATGGTTGAGTCAGAGTGCCTACAATATCGTCAGACTTATCAGAAAAACTACACGCCTCTAAATGGTGATATTCAAGGCTTTACTTATGAGCCAAACTATCGTTATGTCTTAGATGTGCGTCAAGAAGCGGTTATGAATGAAGCAACGAAAGTGGTGAAACCTGTTTGGATTCTAAATGAAGTGATTTCAAAAACTGCTGAATAATTTTAGTTGTAGCTTATTATATAAAAGCCTCTAATGATTAGAGGCTTTTTTTTGGTGACATAAAAAGGTAAACGTATTTTATATTAACATTGACTGTAATTCACACTGACGCCGCGGGTCGCAGTAGGAATGCGGTTATCAGCATAAATAGCCAGACCGCCGCGTGCGGTTTCTTTGTATTTATCAGACATATCAGCGCCTGTCTGCTTCATGGTTTCAATCGCTTTATCGAGTGAAACAAAATGCTGACCATTGCCGCGGCAGGCAAGACGCGCGGCGTTGATGGCTTTGACAGCGCCCATCGCATTACGCTCGATACAAGGGACTTGTACCAAACCGCCAATCGGATCACAAGTCAGACCTAAATTGTGCTCAATCCCAATCTCGGCGGCATTCAAACACTGCGCTGGCGAGCCGCCCATTATCTCAGCCAATGCTGAGCCTGCCATGGCACAGGCTGAACCGACTTCGCCTTGGCAGCCAACTTCCGCACCTGAAATAGAAGCGTTTTGTTTAATTAAGCTGCCGATAGCGGTGGCATTTAATAAGAATTTACGCACGCCAGCTTGGTTATAGTTGGGCAAAAAGTCTCGATAATAATGCAAAACCGCCGGAATAATGCCCGCCGCACCATTGGTCGGTGCCGTGACCACTTTACCGCCATTGGCATTTTCTTCATTGACGGCAAGCGCATACAAATCGACCCAATCCATTGCTGCCAGCTTGTCAGTCTTAGCGATAGGTAGACCTTTTTCAGCGCATAATTGATTGTGTAAATCGTGGGCACGGCGTTTAACGTCAAGGCCGCCAGGTAAAATGCCGCTATTTTTACAACCTTGGGTTACGCAGTCTTGCATCACTTGCCAAATCGTATCTAAATAGCTAAAGACGTCTGCTTGGTTGCGGTAATGGCATTCGTTAGCAAGTACCAACTCACTGATACTTAGTCCATGCTTATGGCACTGGTCGAGCAATTCTGCGGCAGTATTAAAAGGGTAGGGAACGATATCAATCGTTGGGCTGGCATGGTCCTCATCGGGATTATTGGCGTCATCTTCGTTAATAACGAAACCGCCACCAACTGAATAGTAAGTTTGCTGATATTTGCTACCATCGGTCAATATCGCGCGGATGGTCAAGGCATTTGGATGATAAGGCAAGACCGTATCATCATACCAATACATATCGCGCTCAATATCGAAGTCGATACTATGTTTGCCCGATAAATTAAGCTGCTTATCTGTAAAAATAGGCGCTAGATATTCATCAGTTAAGCACGTATCAATGGTGCTTGGCGTATGTCCAAGCAAACCTAAATATATCGCCGTATCGGTTGCGTGCCCTTTACCAGTAGCAGCCAAAGAACCATAAAGCTCGATTTCAATATTCTTAATCGTTGTCAATGCGCTTTGTTTAAGCAATGACGTCAAAAATAAGTTGGCTGCCACCATAGGCCCAACGGTATGAGAGCTTGATGGCCCAATACCAATTTTAAATAGGTCAAAAACACTAATCATAAAAATACCAAGAAATTGTCAGTGCATCAGCGTCTGTTGTAGAAGGGGCTTAGTACTGGGGTGAAAAAATAATAGATAGCCGTGCAAAAACTCTCTGATAAATACCGTACTATGACGATACAGAGCGTTTTTTTTATATGTTTACTTAAATAAAAAGCTAAGCATTCAAAAATTTGCGACGTTATCTATGAATACCTATCAGTATAGGCGGACACGAGGCGAGTGAATAATAACTTTTATTTATCAGAGAACTCCGTTATCATGCTCGCAACCAATATCCTTGTAACATCCTGTAATTCAGCCATCACGATAGTGTAGAGAATGGCGCAAACAGTCGAGCATGTTTTTTAATGCCATTTATGTAGCGATTTATATTTACTGTAAGGAAATATATTTTCACTATTATCGTTTTGACTCAATTCACAGTTGTATTTTTACAGTGGCTTTTTAACAGTTTTTAGCTGATTGGTATTCTCTTAGCTCAAATAGGACAGCGCATGACAACACCTGAACCTCACTCTCCAGCACCAAAGAGCAATCATCCAGAGCCTCATAATGCATTAGCAGCGGCTGGCATCGATACAGCTGCGGTGAGTTATCCGCACAATCCAGACTTTGATAATGGTCGTTGGTTTCCAACGTGGCGTCCTTATAAAGGCAACTTGGATCGCGACCCAGTCGGTATTAATGAATACGTACCGCCTGCCAAGAGTGTTTTATTAGGGGTGCAGCATACGTTTGCCATGTTTGGCTCGACCGTACTTGCGCCATTATTAATGGGGTTTGACCCCAATTTAGCCATTTTGATGTCTGGTATTTGTACGGTGATGTTTTTTATTATTACTGGCGGGCGCATGCCCAGTTATTTGGGCTCAAGTTTTGCTTTTATCGGTCCTGTGATTGCGATTACTGCTTATGCGGGTGTGGGATTCAATGACAATCTGAATGTCGCCTTGGGCGGTATCATGGCTTGCGGCATCATTTATGCCTTGATAGGTTTGTTGGTGATGAAGACGGGTACAGGCTGGATTGAGCGTTTGATGCCGCCTATTGTCACCGGTGCCATTGTGATGATTATTGGTCTAAATTTAGCGCCTGTGACCATTCAAGGGGTGTCTGCCAACCAGTTTGATGCATGGATGGCGACGCTGACGGTATTGCTCATCAGTGGGGTCGCCGTGTTTACCCGCGGTATGCTGCGCCGTCTGTTGTTGCTGGTTGGGTTAATTTTGTCTTATATTGCTTATTTTGTCATGACCAATATACTCGGTTATGGCGTACCGATTGATTTTAGCAATGTATCGGCGGCTTCATGGTTTGGTCTGCCCAGTATTCATACGCCGCATTTTGAGATGAGTGCGATTATTTTGATTGCGCCTGTCGCCTTTATTTTAATTGCCGAAAACTTAGGGCATTTTAAAGCGGTCGAAGGTATGACCGAAGCGCGCGTAACACCTTATATGGGTCGAGCATTTTTTGCTGATGGCTTGGCGACGACATTTTCAGCAGGCTTTGGTGGCACAGGGGTGACCACTTATGCAGAAAATATCGGTGTCATGGCCGTGACCAAAGTCTATAGCACGACGATTTTTGTGATAGCAGGCCTTGTTGCTATTTTGCTCGGACTATCACCAAAATTTGGTGCCATTATTCAGACAATACCATCTGCTTTATTAGGCGGCGCATCTATTGTGGTGTTCGGTTTGATTGCGATTGCTGGGGCAAAGATTTGGATAGACAGTCACATCGACTTTAGTAAAAACAGCAATTTAATCATTGCCGCGGTCACCGTTATCATGGGTACGGGCAATTTTAGCCTGCATTTGGGCGGCTTTGATTTGGGCGGGATTGGTACGGCTACTTTGGCGGCGATTGTCCTTAATGCCTTATTTAATAGACAAAAAGATTAACCGTCAAAAAGATTGCTTTGTTAACCATAAAAAAAGCCACAATAAGTATTGTGGCTTTTGCTTATTACGGCTTTTATTCATTACCGATTTATTTATAATTTCGTTTATAAAATCTGGCAAAAAAACGATAACGGCGTAGCGCGCGTGGTTTAGGTTTTAACGACCCTAAATAAATGGCAAACATGGTCAAAAGCGCGCCGCTCCATTGCAGGGTGTTAATCGGTTTATCAAGCCAGCTATAGTCAATGACTAAGGCGGCAATAGGCTCGGTTAATAGTAATAATCCTGTCAACGCCAAAGACAGCTTAGGGATAGAGTAGGCGATAAGCCCCCACGCTAGGCACTGCATCACCGTACCGTAAATCAATATCCAACCAATCTCAGACCACGTATTGGGCAAAATATTACCCATATCAAATACCAGCATCGGGATAATCATCGCCAGTACGCCGCCGATACTCACCAGTTGCATCAGTACAAATATTGGCGTTGTCTCGGTATCATGCGTTTTTCGGATAAAGGTCATCGACGCGGCAAGCATAGCGCCTGAGACGATGCCCGTGACAAAACCCCAAGTCGCGGCAGTATTTTGCGCAAACTCAGGGCTGCCTATCATCGCCACGCCTAACACGGCTAAAAACAAACTGACCAGCTGCAAGATAGATTGCCGCTCATTAAAGTATAAAAAACCAATGGCGGCTAAAAAGAAAATCTGCAAGCTGTTGAGTAAGGTTGAAATGCCCGGGCCAACCGCGTAAATACTTTCGTGCCACAGCGCCAAGTCGAGTCCTAAAAACGCACCCGATAATAAACCATAAAAAATAGCGCGTTTTGAGCGCGGAAGTCGTTGCCCTGTCATTTTAGCCAATATAGCAAACACCACGCCAGAAATAGCCAGTCGCCAAAATGACATTGCCCAGCCGCCGATATCGACATGGGCGACAATCAAGCTGCCCAAACCAAAAATAACGCAACCAATGACCAAGCCAGTAGCGGCGGAGCGTGAAGAGGCGATAGCCATGCAATATCCTTATCTCATTACTATGATGCTTTTTTAAGACGTTTTTTTAATGTTGTTCGCTCAAGAGCGGGTTTATATAGGCAGGCCATATTGTCAGTGTTTTGCGCTTAAAATGGAATGGTTTGGCGCGATTTATTTTATAATGACGTATGGCGTACGATAACCAAATAAACCAGCTACCTTCTTACAGGAATGCCATTGGCGCAAACGCCGCCATTTGTTACTCTATCGTCTATTCGCTTTTGAAGTCCGTACTGTTTTAAAAGAGCGACATTTTAAAATAGCAAATAGCTTTTATTACTTTTTAGCCTAGGTTTGTTTATGCAGCGATGTTTTTTATTAAAACAACAGAGAGCCTCAGCATTGATATTATCGCCACAACGGTCGCGCGGCAGTTTTGCGCTAGGCGTTTTAACGGCTGGTTTGCTTTTGATGCCAAGCGCCCAAGCAGTCAGTTGTAAAATACCCAAAAGCTATTATAAAAATGTCTCCTGTACATCTAGTAGCGGCTATTTTTTAGCGATAAAAGACTTTGGCGACCCAGTTGCTTTGATTGATAAACAAGGTAAAATCGTGGTTGATTTATTACGCTATCAAAGAGTAGATGCCGATAAGCTATCGGGCGGTCTGCTACCGGTACTGCGCAATGGGCGAGTCGGTTATGTCAACATGCAAGGTCGCGAGGTAATCCCTGCGATGTACGACATGCTCAAAGAGGGACAAAATTGGGCACGCCCCGTCTCTGAAGGTCGCATTGTGGTCAAGCAAAACGGTCATTATGGCGTTATCGATACGGCTAACAAGACAATCGTACCCTTTGCCGCGGGCATTAGTGATATTGATGATTACCGCGGCGGCAGGACGCGCGTGCGCAAAAATGACGCTATAAGCTGGCTGGATAAAAATGGCAAACCCACATCTGATCCAAATAGCAAGGCTGCTAGTCAAAATTCGAAAAGTACACTTGTTAGCAGCAATGAAGCTGCGCAGAAGTTACCACCGTCCCGTAGTTTTACCACCTTGCAGCCACGGCAACAAGACGGCAAATGGGGCTTTGTTGATGATAATAATGTGTCTATGATTACCTATTCGTTTGATGAAGTGCGACCATTTTCTGAAGGCTTGGCGGGCGTGCGTATCGATAATGAATGGGGCTTTGTCAATTTAGGCGGGGAATTGGTGATTCCTTTTCGCTTTGAAAATGGTGGCGTGAATACAAGTGATCATTATAAAGACCAACCTGCATTTGTATTTACAGAGGGCAAAGCATGGATTGGTAATTTAAAAGATGGCGATAAAATGTGTATTGATAAAGAGGGTGACAGCATTGCTTGTGATTGATACTTAAGACTTATCATGTAATATCACGCTTAAATGGGCCGATAAAAAAAAGAGTGTCAGAATGACCAATAATCTATCGTTCTGACACTCTTTTTTTGCTTGAAGCGGACTAGCCTTAAACGTAAACGGTCATTTTTCTAGCAAGTGCTTACTAATCAAATCGACCATATAAGGCTGATAATATTCAGGAATGTCGTGTGCCATGCCTTCGATTAAATGAAAGCTTGCATTAGGAATGGTCTTTGCAACCACTCGCCCTTGTGAGGGAGGTAGTAATCCATCAGCGCTACCATGCAGCACGATGGTTGGCGCTTTAACTTGCTTACTGTATTTGCTAATTGAGCCTGAAGCTAAAATAGCATTGAGCTGCTGTACCGTACCAAGCGGATGAAAATTACGCTGATAACGTATCTTGGCGATGTCACGTACCATGCGCACATTGACGTGCCCTGGTGTGCCAACCGTTTTCATAAACCAGACGCTATGCCGTACGATATCACGCTCAGAATGACTCTCTGGGCGGTTGATCAGGGTATATAACTGCTTGGGTTTCGGCGGTTTTAAAAATGCTCGATTGGTGGTGGTAAACATCAACGCCATGCGCTGTACCAAAATTGGATAACGGGCAGCGACGATTTGCGCAATCATCCCGCCCATAGAAGCGCCAAGCAGATGCGTTTTACCAAGCTTCAAAGCTTTGATTAAACGCGCTGTATCTTCTGCCATGTCGGTTAAATTATAAGCAACCGGCACGCCCTTATTAGATAGCCCCGTTTGCAGACGCATCATCATTTTTAATTGGCTGATACGCGGCAAGCCATCGATTTGTACTTTGGACGACAAGCCGATATCACGATTGTCAAAACGAATCACAAAAAAACCGGCATCAATAAAGCGCTTAATAAAATTATCTGGCCAAAACACCATTTGTGAGCCAAGCCCCATAATCATAAGTAACGGCGGATTCTTGGGATCACCACCGGCTTCAACACACAGCTCAATGCCATCACCGATATTTATCATTGCTTGATAAAGATGCTCGCTCAAGTCAGACGGATACCAAGCATGCTCGCCAAATTTTTGCCACTCAGGCGTAGGGTAAGTGATCGTTGGCGCGTCAAGCTGTGGAGAGCTAGAGCTAGAGCTAGGCGTGGCATCATTAAGCATTTTGTCATTGAGCTTTTCGTTATCAAGCAAGGAAGCGTTGCCCGTTCCTTCTAAAGTTTCAGGCGCTTCTGAGGTTGTAGGCGCAGTATTGATGGGGTTTGTTTCTGTCATGAAGTATCCTATTTAGATGGTCGTTGGCTTAAAACTCGAGCATCTCAAAATCAAGCTTACCAACGCCACATTCTGGGCAAGTCCAATCATCAGGGATATCTTCCCATTTGGTACCAGGCGCGATACCTTCTTCAGGACAGCCGAGTTCTTCGTCATATATCCAGCCACAGACAATACATTCATAACGTTTCATAAATAGTCCTATCGATTATTCCCAGTATTACATTTACTGGTGTTTCTATTACCAGCGTTTCTACTAACTATGTTAATAGGTGTTAATAGGCGTTTTTAAGCATTTGTTAGCCTTTCTAGTCAACATTTCGCGCGTAAAAACGCACGTAGTTTAGCATATAGCGGTTATTTTCATAGTTAAGTTTACACTTGTATATTGAGATTCACCAGCTTTTATCAAGTGCTTAGGCGTCATTTTCAAGGTTTTAGGTGTGCTGCTCTTGCCAATTTTGCCGCCACGATAAAACCGATTGTGCTATAATTCTCGCCGCTATTTTTAGCGATTGATGCCTTGTTTACCACCGTCATCTCATTATTTAAGTTCTATAAGCTAAGGGTTATTATGAGCGCGAATGCCGCCGTTATATCAGCCAAGACCAATACCACAACCGATTCATCTACTACGCTCAATACCGATCATCCATTTTGGCAAATCATTCGCACCGTACCAGACTTCCCAAAAGTTGGTATCGATTTCTATGATATTACACCGTTACTACGCAGTCATATCAATGCGGTGATTGATGAGATGTTGGCGGCTTTGCCTAAAGGTTTGCTTGATGACGTCGATTGCTTAGGCGCCGTAGAGGCGCGTGGATTTGTATTTGCCAGTTTGCTGGCGGGACGTTTGGGTAAAGGTATGATTTTGCTACGTAAACCTGGTAAATTACCACCACCGGTTGCTAACAAAGCTTATGCGTTAGAATACGGCAAAGACACGCTTGAGATGCAAAATAACTTACCGCCTGAGCGGGTATTATTGGTCGACGATATCTTGGCGACAGGCGGCACGTTGATGACCGCTTATGAGCTGTGTAAATCTGCACAGCATACGGTAGTTGGCGCCTTGGTATTGTTAGATTTGGTTGCTTTGCACGGCGATTTCCCCGTGCCTGTTTATACGGTTTTAAAAGCTTAGAGAAATAGTTTTAGCATAATAAAAAGCGCGCTGAATCAATAGTTCAGCGCGCTTTTTATTATGCTACCTGTTTGTCTTAACTCGTTTTACGTTACGCTATTTAGTTTGCTGATAACTTTTACACGCCTGTTCGACGAGCAAGCGACTGATTGTTTTTGGTTTGGTCAGCTTAAAGTCTTTGGTCGTTAATATCGGCTTATCAGATTGCCAAGATTTTAATACCTTATCGTCAGCTGCATAATTGACGTAAGCACGCTGATAGTAGCTTGCGTCCTTACATGAGATAAGCCATTGTTGGTCGCTATGATGAATGCTGGTTTCTTTCACTGTTTTATTAGCGCCTTTGTCTTTACTCTCTTTTGCTTTCGCCTCATTTTCTTTAGCGTCTTTTGCGCTATCCTTTGGCGCAGGATAGGTTCTACGAATTGAGACAGTAATGTTTTCGACTTCTTTTTCATCAATAATATGAATGTCTGAGCGTTCGATAGAATCCACATCTAAGCTAAAAACAGAGCCAGTTTGGCTTTTTGAGACCTCTAACCAGTTTGCCGCATAGCCACTCATTGCAAGCGTACTACCTGCTAATATCACTGCTAGCCGTTTCATAATCGAGCCTTGCTTGTTGTTATATAAAGTCGCTTATCATAGCCAACTTAATAGAAGCAGGCAAATTTCTTTTATGACAAGAGGTTCATGCTGAGGTAGTTTCAGCACTCGTGATATGGCCAGTTCAACATAAAGTCGCTATGCTACTAGCGATGCGCGACTGATATAAATTTTTCTTGCTTGCTGTTATCACAGAGGCTACAAAAAATTTATCCCAGTCGCACTTGGTGGGTTCATCTTGAATTTCAAATGTGATCATTATAAGCGGCGAACGCTTCACTAGCCTAAAACGAATAATAATCAAGGTATTTAATTACGCATCGCCGCGAGCATTTGCGCAAGCTCATCACGCGCACCGATAAAGCCATCGATACCCTTGGGTAATAAGTCTTGGGTGACGATATCTTGCTGATAAGCGGCACTGAACTCGTCATGGGTTAAGCTGACTTTAGCCATGTCCGCCAACTCCATAGACATACTTGGTGACAGTTGGCGTGTCACCTCAACTTCCATCGCTGCCAGCTCATCTATAAGATTGGGCGCGATGGTCAATAGATCACAGCCTGCTAGTGCCAATATTTGCTCAGTTGAGCGGAAACTTGCGCCCATCACTTGGGTTTTATAGCCATGCTGCTTGTAGTATTGATAAATAAGCTTGACCGATTGTACGCCCATATCATCTGAGGCTGGAACGTTTTGGCGGTTTTGCTGACGTTTTTGCCAATCTAAAATACGCCCAACAAAAGGCGAGATTAAGGTCACGCCTGCATCGGCACAAGCAATCGCTTGATGCTGACCGAATAACAGCGTTAAGTTACAATGAATACCCTGCGTTTCAAGGTAACGTGCCGCTTCAATCCCTTGCCAGGTTGCGGCCATCTTAATCAATACGCGCTCTGAATCAATACCTGCTTTTTGGTAGGCTTCCATAAAGCTGAGCGCTTTATCAATGGTGGCTTGAGTGTCATAAGATAAGCGTGCATCGACTTCGGTTGAAACGCGGCCTTCAATCACTGCCAAAATATTACAGCCGATTTGAATGGTTAATTCATCAATCACTGCATCGACATCACCGCGATGGCGACTCATGGTTTCTGACATCAGCGCCTCATTGTCTGGATGAATCAGCGCTTTGGTAATCAGGCTAGGATTGGTCGTAGCATCGATGGGTTTTAGACGCGCAATGGCGGCAAGGTCGCCCGTATCAGCGACAATAGTGGTCATGGTGCGAAGCTGTTGTAATGCGCTCATCAGATATCCTTGATATGGTCAATTAGCGTTTTGATGTTCTTATTTGAGTCGGTTTTCCATGATAATGTTTATTTATAAAGCGATTTATCATGGCGGTATGGTGAATTTAATGGCTATCTTTAAACTGTATCATATATTTGGACGGTTGTAGCCTGATAGTTTTATAGGGTATAGCGTTTATTGTGTATAACTGTGCTAAGATTTATGGCAAATTGCTCATTTGCGCGTATTTACGAATGGGCACTGTCGATAGTTTTTGCTATAGTAGAGCCGATCCACTGTTTGGCTCGCTAAACATAAGAACTAAGCAAACATTTCTTATTAAAATAAGCAGGTTGCCTAGCTAATAGACAACAGTCATAAATTTAACAATAACTTTAGCAATAATATTGGAAAAAGGATGGGCGGTAATGAGTGAGCAGTCACCAGAGCAAAATGTAGACAATCTAAACCAAACCCTTGCAAGTGTTGATGGGGCTGCAACTGATAAAGCGTTTTTAAACACATTGCGCCAAAGTATTGATGCAGTTGACTGCGAAATTCAAACGCTCATTAATAACCGTGCCAAATTGGCGCAGCAAGTAGCGATGGTAAAAAAAGACCACGTTGCCAATAGTCCTGACGCCGAAAAAACCAATCCTATTTTTTATCGTCCTGAGCGTGAAGCGCAAGTGTTAAAGGCGGTAATGGAACGTAATACCGGGCCCATCGCCGATGAGAAAATGGCACGCTTGTTCCGCGAAATCATGTCAGTCTGCCTTGACTTGGAAGCACCGCAGCGCATTGCGTTTTTGGGCCCTGTCGGCACCTTTACCCACGCCGCCGCTTTAAAACATTTTGGTAAAGCCGCCGATACCGTGCCGCTAAACACCATTACTGATGTGTTTCGTGAAGTGGAAGCGGGTACGGCGATGTATGGCGTGGTACCAGTTGAAAACTCGTCAGAAGGCGTGGTTAACCATACTTTAGATGGATTCTTATCTTCTAGCTTAAAGATAATCGGTGAAGTTGAGCTGCCTATTCATCAGAACTTTTTGGTTGCTGAGCATACCAAACTTGATGGTTTAAGCCGTATTTACTCGCATCAGCAATCCTTGGCGCAGTGCCGTCATTGGCTTGATGTTAATTTCCCAAATGTTGAGCGTGTGGCGGTATCGAGCAATGGTGAAGCGGCTCGCCGTCTCAAAAACGAGTGGCATTCAGCGGCAATCGCTGGTGATGTGGCAGCGGCAGAGTACGATTTACATAAGCTGTATTCAAACATCGAAGACAATCCTAGTAATACCACGCGTTTTCTGATTATCGGTCACGAAGCGATTGCGCCATCGGGTCAAGATAAAACTTCCATCATGGTTTCAGCGCATGATAAAGCAGGCGCATTAATCGAAATCTTAAAGCCCTTGTCTTATCATGGCGTGTCGATGACCAGTATCGAGACGCGTCCTGAACGTCCAAATAAATGGGCTTACGTGTTCTTTATCGATATGGATGGCCACATCGAAGACGCAAATGTGAGTGCAGCGATTGCGGATATCCGCCCATTGGTCAAAGATTTGCGCATTCTAGGCTCTTATCCAAAAGCCGTGCTATAAAGCTGGCTTAATAGAATGGTTCTAATAGTAGGGATTCATCAACAGTAAATGCCATATCACATCCAAGGATAAATCATGCAGTCATCTCAGTCGACAGAGTCAAATTTATCACCGCTAGTGCTGGCCTATGACAGTATTTTGGAGCTAATGCCTTATCAGACGGGCAAGGCGGTTGAAGAGTTGACACGCGAGTACGGTGTCTCAGATGTGGTCAAACTTGCTAGTAATGAAAATCCACTGGGCTGCTCACCGCATGTCACGCTTGCGATCACTGACCAACTGGGTCAGCTGGCACGTTATCCTGATGGCAATGGTTATTATCTCAAACAAGCACTTGCTGACTTTAACGATGTTGGTGTCGACCAGATTACTTTAGGTAATGGCTCTGATGATTTGCTTGATATCTTAGCGCGTAGTTTTGCTGGCGTCGATGATGCGATTATTTACAGTCAGTATGCTTTTATCGTTTATCCGATGCTGGCCAAAATGCAAGGCGCGATAGGTATAGAGGTGCCTGCTCATCGCTTTGGTCATGATTTAAAAGCGATGAGTCAGGCGGTAGCGGACAACCCTAATAGCAAAATAGTCTTTATCGCCAATCCTAATAACCCAACCGGCACCCAGCTTACGCAGCAAGAATTACGTGCTTTTGTCGCTAGTGTGCCAAGCTCAGTGTTGGTGGTATTAGATGAAGCCTATATCGAATATAGTCCTGAGAGTAATAATAGAGCGCTGCTCGATACATTTGAGAATGTGGTTATTATACGTACCTTTTCAAAAGCCTATGGATTAGCAGGTTTGCGAGTTGGTTATGCGCTAAGCTCAGTCGCTGTCGCCGATTTACTCAATCGCATTCGTCAGCCCTTTAACGTTAATAGAGTCGCTTTAGCTGCTGCCAATGCGGCGCTTGCAGACCAAGACTTTATTGAAAAAACAAGACTTAATAACCAAGAGCAAATGCGCTGGTTAGAAAAGCAGTTTGATGCCTTGGGGCTAGGGTTTATTAAGTCGCATGCCAACTTTATCATGGTTGAAATAGAAGTTGAGATGGAAGACATAAATGCGGCTGCCATTTATCAAGCATTGCTAGAGCAGGGCGTGATAGTGCGTCCATTAGAAGGTTATGGTTTGCCCAATTGGCTGCGTATGACGGTAGGGGTTGCAGAAGATAATATGCGCCTGATTGACACCTTGCGCTCAATACTGACTGAAGATTAATAAAAGAGTAATTATCCGTATTTTAATCGAAAAATAAATCAATTTTACGACGCCGATATCAGTGTGCTTTATCCCTACTGATGCTGGTTTGTTGAAAGAGAAACGCCGTGAGTCGCCAGCAAAACAACCTAAGCAATCAAGATATAAGTAATCAAAACCTAAGCAATCAACCCATAACCAACCAAAACAATCATATGCAATCGTCTATACATACTCAGCCGCCATTATTTGAGCAAGTCTGTGTTATCGGTCTCGGGCTAATTGGCGCGAGTCTTGCCCAAGCCATTAAAGACCTTGATTTAAGTGCGCGCTTGGTGGCGGTTGATAGACACGCGCCAAGCATCAATGAAGCCATGCAACATGGTTTGCTAGATGCGGGTAGTGCCGTCTTAAGTGAAGTGGTATCGGGCAGCGACTTAATTATCATTGCCGTGCCAGTGCAAGCGGTAAAGGCTGTGTTTGTCGATATCAAAACCGCGATGGATAACGGACAGCTTGCTGCTGATTGCCTCATTACCGACGTCTGTAGTACCAAGGTTAATATCATTGAGGCGGCAAAAGCGGTCTTTAGCTCGCTACCAACGGGGTTTGTCCCTGCGCACCCGATTGCTGGGGCGGAAAATTCAGGCTATCATGCCAGGCGCGCCACTCTATTCGTCAATCATAGCGTGATTATCTGCGAGCTACCAACGGCTAATGATAGCGCCATTGCTAAGCTGCAGCAGTTATGGGAGGCAGTAGGTGCGACGGTCATGCCGATGGCGGCTGAACGTCATGACGCAATATTGGCACATACCAGTCATCTCCCGCATCTGCTGGCGTTTAATTTGGTTGAACAGCTGGCAAGTCATGATGACAATTTAGATATGTTTCGCTATGCTGCAGGCGGTTTTCGCGACTTTAGCCGTATTGCCGCCAGCGACCCTAAAATGTGGCATGATATATTTTTTGCCAACCAAAGCGCGATTATAAGCGCTCTTGACGAGTATGGCGTTTATCTACAGAATATGCGCCAGCTTATCATTGATAAAGATTCGACCGCCCTCATGGGACTTTTGGGCCGTGCGCAAGCCGCACGGCGACATTTTGGCCATATGTTAGCCAGCACCCCTTATACGGATACTTCTGCCATGTCAGCTTCTTATAATATTACTCCTAGCAATACCGTCTCTGGCATTATTACCATTCCTGGTGATAAATCTATCTCGCATCGCAGTATCATGCTTGGCAGCCTTGCCACAGGTGTCACCAACGTCACAGGTTTTTTGGAAGGAGAGGATGCGCTAGCTACCTTGCAAGCATTTCGTGATATGGGCGTGAGTATTGAAGGCCCTGATAAAGGTAAATTAACCATTCATGGCGTCGGTATGAACGGTCTAAAACCAAGCAAAACGCCACTATATATGGGCAACTCAGGCACCAGTATGCGCCTGCTTGCCGGTATATTAGCGGCGCAGTCATTTGATAGTGTGCTGACAGGCGACACCAGTCTAAACAAGCGTCCGATGGAACGTGTGGCGGCACCATTACGTGAAATGGGTGCCGTCATTCAAAGTACCGGTCATAATGGTACCGCGCCGCTTAGCATTACGGGTCGTGCGAATGTTGGTGAGCCGCTCCAAGGTATGGAATATGATATGCCAGTTGCCTCTGCACAGGTTAAGTCTTGCTTATTATTGGCGGGACTTTGGGCAGAAGGTACCACGACCGTTATTCAACCTGAAGTTAGCCGCGATCATACCGAACGTATGCTCTCAGCCTTTGGTTATCCTGTGATGGTTGATGGCAATCGTGTCAGCGTCAAAGGTGGCGGTACGCTTACAGGCGGTGATATTGCAGTGCCTGCTGATATTTCATCAGCGGCTTTCTTTATGGTAGCCGCAGCTATCAGTCAGGGCAGCGAGCTGACCCTAACGCAAGTGGGTATTAATCCGACGCGTACGGGTATCATAGATATCTTAAAATTGATGAATGCGGATATCAGCCTAAGCAATGAAACCCATGTCGGCGGCGAGCCAGTGGCAGATATCACTATTCGCAGCTCAAGCCTAAAAGGTATTGAGATTCCAGAGTATTTAGTACCTTTAGCGATTGATGAGTTCCCAGTATTATTTATCGCTGCCAGCTGTGCCCAAGGTCGTACGGTGTTAACCGGTGCGAAAGAGTTGCGCGTGAAAGAGTCCGATCGTATTGCCGTGATGGCAGAAGGGCTACAAACTCTCGGTGTTGATTGTACCGTCACTGAGGATGGTTTGATTATTGAAGGTAAAGGTATTGAAGGTAAGGGCATTGAAAGTAAAGGCGGTGAAGGTCAAAATGACGCTGTAAATAACAGCCAACCTGTCTTTGGTGGCGGGCATATCACCTCGCATCATGACCATCGCATTGCCATGAGTTTTGCGGTTGCCAGCTTGCGTGCATCGAAGCAGATCACCATTGAAGGCGTTGAAACCGTTAATACCAGCTTCCCAGGATTTGCTGAGCTTGCCAATCAAATCGGTATGTCTATCAAGGTTGATAATGGGGCGGCTTAATATTGAAGTTGTTATTTACCTGAAAAAAATATTATTAACTTCTAAAGTTTAAAGCTTTATCTTCTGGATCTGTTAAAGTCCAAAAGCTAAATTTTTAAACTTGTTATAAAATTTATTTAATAATAGTTGTTGTCGTGAGCAATGTGTTGATACTTAGTTGGTATCAACGCATTGCTTTTTACTTTCTACCCTCTACGTAGTAACCCTGCGCCCTTACTTTTATCATTTGATAATGGTTTAAGAATAGGTAAGGGCGCGCTTTGCTCTAAAAAGTTGTATCGTCTTATGGCCACTCAAAATGTTGTCAAAAAACCCGTTGCTCCTATTCAAACAACCAGACGCGGTATTGCCACCGCGCTAACAGCGTTCTTTATTTGGGGTGCATTTCCGTTATACTTTAAGCAGCTCGCTGCTTATGATGCGACCGAGATTATCGGCCATCGCATTATATGGACCTTTGCCTGCTTGCTTATCGTATTGGTGCTGACCAAGCGCTGGCAATGGATTGATACGCTAAAGCAAAACCCGAGATGGATAGCATTTTCTTTTATATCGGGTTTGATTATTGCCACCAACTGGCTTACTTATGTATGGGCGGTCAACCACGACCGCATTCTTGAAGCCAGTTTGGGTTATTTTGTCGGGCCGTTGGTTGGCGTGGCACTCTCGATGATTTTGTTTAAAGAGCGTTTGCGCCCTTTGCAATGGGTGGCTATTGGTTTTGCGCTATTATCGGTGCTGATTCAAGTCGTTATGATTGGTAGCCTGCCATGGATATCGCTGATTTTAGCCTTTAGTTTCAGTACTTACGGCACCATCCAGCGCCAAACACCGCTCACGGCGGTCGATGCCATGTTTGTAGAAACCACCATGTTAGTACCGATCTGTTTATGGTGGTTTTGGCAAGCTGACGTGGTGAGTAGTCAGTTAAGTTTTTGGTTTACCTCAAACATTTGGCTGCTGATGCTGGCAGGTCCGATTACGCTGATACCATTATTGTTGTTTAATAAATCGACTAAGATGGTTGCTTTTAGTATTCTAAGTTTTATGAATTATCTGACCCCGACCTTTATTTTCTTCTTAGCGGTATTTTATTATAACGAGCCTTTTGATTTACATCGGCTGGCGGTATTTGGTTTGATTTGGCTTGGACTATTATTATTTAGTATTGACTTATGGCGCCATCGTCCGAGTAAAGCGTTAAAAGCTGCGCGCCTGCGCGACGAGGCGTTATCGTAAAATTGTTTTAAAATAAAAGTATAATAAATAAGGATAAGCGCATGTTTCATACCGAATCTGATGTGGTATTTGTCAAAGGCTTAACAGTAGAGGCGGTGATTGGTGTCTATGCCTGGGAGCGCGCTATTACGCAGCCACTCCTGATTGACATAGCGCTTGAGACGGATATTAGTAAAGCGGCGGTGTCAGACGATGTTAATGATGCGCTCAATTACAAAGCGGTCTGCGATGATGTGAGCGCATGGTGCCAAGCCATTCAAGCGCAGCTGCTTGAGCATTTGGCTGGTCAAATCGTTGATAAGCTACTGGCAAAATATAACTGTCATAAAATAACGCTCAGCGTTGCCAAGCCAACTGCTATTCAACAAGCGGATGCGGTTGGGGTGCAGATCACCCGTTATGCCAAAGGCTCAATAGCCGAATCCAATGTAAACCAAGATAGTTAATCTGATGACACATAGAGCATTGGCTGATTTGAATCTTGAAGACTTAAAACAGTGCGCGCCTGAACAGCTGCAAACGCATTCTGTATCGGCAGTGCTGCTCGCCCTCGGTAGTAATTATCAAGCTGAGAAATACTTACCACGCGCTCGAGAACAGCTTGCGGCTTTAGGTGAAATACAGCTATCAACGGCATTTCAAAATCCTGATTTTACCGCGACACCTGAGCTACCAAAACCTGACTATACCAATCAGTGTGTTTATTTAACCCTTACATCTGCCATGACCCTGCAGCAGTTGCAGCAGACTTTTAAAAAAATTGAGAGTGATTGCGGTAGACAGCGTTGCTCTGAATCAATAAAAAACCCTATAAAAAAAGTCGCTATGGATATTGATATTTTACTAATAAAATTAGACGATAGAGAAAATAGCCTAAGCAATTATTTGGCGCCTAAAAAAATAGTCAAAAATTCAGAGCAATGGATAATCATGGCAGATCGTTATCCATTTAAGGCCCATGAAAGAGCAGGGGTTGAAGAGTTGATTTTGAGTGGGCTTTAAAGAGGTTAAATGAAGTAGCTGAGCTGTTATTAAGAGTTGAGTAAAAGCTATCGAATGCTTGGTATTCGATAGCTTATTATATTTCTGAAAAAATCTCAAAATAAAAACTGGACAAAATGCCCAGCTTTTATCTAACTCACAAGGTTTAGCGCAAAAATCCTTACTGCGCCGTCAAACTACCATCAATAATAAATTCTGAACCTGTTGAGTAACTTGATTCATCTGATGCTAAAAATAGCACCATGCCGCTGACTTCTTCTGGCTGCGCCACGCGTTTCATCGGAATACTCTTAGCAAAAGCTTCAACTGCATCTTTGGTATCGCCTTGCATAATCATTGGTGTAGCGATGACGCCTGGGTGAATGGAGTTCACGCGAATGCCATGAGGTGCGCACTCTAATGCTGCGGCTTTTGTCATACCGCGTACCGCAAATTTAGAATCGGTATAACCGATAGCACCGCCAACCAAACCATTAATCGATGAGGTATTGATTATAGAACCTTGTTTGGCTGCTTTCATGGTTGGAATAACCGCTTTCATGCCTAAAAAGACCGATACTTGGTTAATCTCTAAAATCTTGCGATAGTCTTCCAAAGAAGTATCCAAGATAGATTTGTGCGTGGTAATACCCGCGTTATTTACTAAGACATCGATTTGACCAAATTTTACCTGTGTTTCTTTAACGACTTGTTCCCAATCATCTTAATTGGTGACATCATGTTTGATAAATAGTGCTTTAGCGCCAAGCTCTTTTGCCAAGGCATCGCCTTTATCAGTATTAATATCGGTCAAGACGACTTTAGCACCCTCCGCCATACATAAACGTGCATGAGTTTCGCCCATGCCTTGGGCGGCACCCGTGATGATGATAACTTTGTCTTGTAAACGAGCCATGAGTTTTCCTATTTTTTTAGTTATGAATAATGAGAGAGTACACGACATAACTTCTAAATATTCCTTAGTTGTTATGAAACCAAGAGTCAATGCTGTATGTTTTTAAAGAATAGCTTTAAACATAGCTTTGAATAATGTTTTGGGCTGATTTCTTTAGAGAATGTAGTGAGGAAATAATGTACAAAGACCTATTAAATTTCTGTTTTAATGAGGCAGGTAGTGAGAAGTTTTTTGAAAAAAATGAGGATTTTGATACATTACTAATAGAGCGATACAGTGATTTGCTTGAGCAAGCAGCGGCGGCAGAGTTTTATACGTGGCGTAGCAGCATACAAGGGCGCTTAGCAGAAATTATTATATTAGACCAGTTCTCGCGCAATATTTACCGTAATACGCCAGCGGCTTTTGCCCAAGATGCGATGTGCCTTGTACTTGCGCAAGAGGCGGTGGCTGCCGGAGCATTAGAGGCGCTTGAAACGGTGGATGAACGTAAGTTTGTATTGATGCCTTATATGCACAGTGAATCAAAACTGATTCATCACCAAGCAGAAAAGTTATTTAAGCAATATACCAATGCAGACACCATAGATGCTGAGCTCAAACACAAAGTGATTATCGATCGTTTTGGTCGTTATCCGCATCGTAATGACATTTTAGGACGGGTTTCAAGTAGCGAAGAAATAGAGTTTTTGACCCAGCCCGACTCGTCATTTTTATAAATGTTGTTTGTTAAATATAGCGAGTAAAAATAATATAGAGACATCACGCACTGCTGATAGCAATTTTTCTTGCTTGCTGTGCCTGCGCAGACAGAGGCTACAAAAAATTGCTATCAGCAATACCGCCGCGTTTTTAGAATATTTTGACGATAGCTAGTCGATACAGCGCTATTTCTCTATTGGTTAAAATAAGAAAGAGGTTGTTTGGTCTCTTTTTATTTAATCTCCAAGCTAGCAAGCAATTTATTTCTGCTCATTGCCAGCTGCATCCATATCAGCACGACCGATAACATCCAAATCTTCTAAGCACAGTTTATCGTATTCTTTTTTGCAAAAATCTGGATCTATTTTGCACATAGCGGCTTGCAGTTGATCGAGTCGATTTTCTGATTGCTGAATGTGCTCGAGCATTTTAGCAAAGGCTTCAGCCACAGGGTCTTGTGAAGAAGGGTCAATCCCATAAGCTTGAAACGCCGTCGCTCGTGCAGTGTTAGAGGTAAGGTCTGTTTCTTGCTGGTCAGAAGTTGCACCTGCTTGCGCCGCTTTTTCTTGTTGTTTGGCGTCCTCTACCTTGGTAACAATAGGATTGCCTTTTTCATCATGATGGTCTGAAATCATACGGGCGGCACTGCCAACCATCGTTGCCCCTGCAGGGACCGGCTTAACGACCACGGCATTTGAGCCAATCTTGGCATTTTTACCCACGGTAAATGGCCCTAGCACTTTAGCACCGGCACCGACAATGACTCCGTCTTCTAAGGTAGGATGACGTTTGCCATTATTCCATGAAACACCACCAAGGGTAACGCCATGATAAAGAGTAACGTCATTGCCAATCTCCGCCGTTTCGCCAATCACTACGCCGACGCCATGGTCAATAAAAAAACGCTTGCCGATTTTGGCAGCAGGGTGAATCTCAATACCAGTGATGATACGCGAGCCGTAAGAAATGGCGCGCGCCGCCAGTTTTTGCTCATTTTGCCAAAGATAATGCGCGCCGCGATGCAAAATCAGGGCGTGAATGCCAGGGTAGGTCAAGATGACTTCTAGGCTATTACGCGCAGCAGGGTCGCGATTAAATACCGCTTCGACATCTTCTTGTAGGTCTTTTTTGATACGGGCAAGCGATTTGAACAAGGAGGTTGGCAATGACATAAAGCGTCCTATCGATTGTCAGAAAAATACTGTCAGAAAAATCACAATGACATCTTTTAAAGTTATAACAGCTTTGAGTTGTAAAATACAGTGTTGTCTTATCTGTGTGGCTCAGACTTCTATCTGTTCAAAGACAAGTCCTGCGAATAAATGCTAAATGGCGCTAAAAACATAACGATAAAACCATGTTTCTAATGTTTGCTAAGCTTAGCAATCAGTGCGCTTAATAACTGATACTCTTTTTGATCCAGCTGAATGCGTGAGCCAAGACGCGACAGCCGCGCTGGTAATGATTTTAAATGCTCGCTGTCGGCCAAACCGCGCTGAACCATCAAATCGGTGGTCCGCTGCACAAGCTGTTGCAGCTGCTGCTGGGTAATGGCAGGCTCATCCCACTGCTGGCGCAAATGCACGTTTAGCATAGGTTGAGCGTTTGTACTTTCATCCTTATCGCTACTAGTTGTTTGCGCATGCGTCTGCGCATAAGCAAAAATAAAACTGGCAATCACTTGCACGGCAGAGGCAACATTCAGTACTGGATAAGCAGGATTGGCATCGATTTGAATATGATAATCGGCGCAGGCCAGCTCTTCATTGGTCAAGCCGCGATCTTCACGGCCAAATAAAATGGCAATATTGGGCTTACCGTTAGATTGCGAGCTTTTACTGTCAATGGCTACATCAAAAGCCGTTTGCTTATCGATAAAATCAAACATGATTTTAGCAGCTTGCGTTGGGGTGATCACAGGACGTGGCATGTGACGGCTACGGCTGCTAGCAGCAAATACTAGCTGGCAATTTGCTATCGCCGATTCGAGCGTCGGCGTTATGGTGGCTGAAGATAAGACCTCACTGCCACCTGCTGCGTGCGAGACACTACTTTCATCAATGGGCAGCTTTGGATCGACGACCGTTAAACGTGATAAACACATGGTGTGCATGGCGCGCGCCGCTGAGCCAATATTAGCAGGCAGGGTAGTATTGACCATCACGATTTGCAAGCAAGACAGATAATCGCTTACTGTGTGGCTGACGGTTGAAGACGCTAAATTTTTTGACGGCATTAAAGTTGAGGCAGAGTCGTTACGCATTATAGCCCCAGTCTTTGTTTGATTTCTCGTTCAGTCTGTTGCAATGCTACGGCGACGTCTTCAACTAATCCAGCTTGGTCACCAATAAGACGCTCACGGCAAGCTTCTTGTAACTGGCTACTCAGGCGGGTCAATCGGGTTGCGCCCAAATTGGCACTGGCACCTTTTAGCGCATGGGCAAGCTCATAGCCGTTGACATTATCCTCCTCTTGTTGCGCGCGTTTTAGTTTGACAATACGCTCGTGACTGTCGGTAAAAAATACTTGTATCAAATCAACAAAGTCCTCTTCTAACAACTCACGCATATCATCAAATTGCTCATCGTTGATAATCTCGTCATCGGTTGGCGTATTTATATGGTTAGGATGTTCAGTCATAATCATGTGTCCAATATTTTAAAAGTTAAAGTACTCAGGTTAGCTACTATCAAAGTATTAGCTATAATGAAAATGTAAATTGTCTTCATTAACCATGCTCTTTAATTGTTGTAAATTGTCATCGTTAGGGTAGATGCGCCAATGCTCAGATAACCCGACGTTGGCAATACCGTATTCTTCATAAATACTCAGCCCAAGCGGCAAGCAGTTATCATTAATAGAAGCGTCGGTGTTGCTAAGGGCATTGTTAGCATAGCTGCTGTTTTGAAGTGCATCTTGATGTATATCATTTTCTAAGGCTAATAAATCATTGCCATCTTCATCATATAAGCTGCCACCTATAGATGGATCGTAAGCGCTGTTACTGTTCCCGTTCCCTTGCTCGTCCTGCTCATCATGATAAGACAAGCGCGGCGCAGGAATGATGTCTGCTTGAGCCGATTTTAGTAGTGGCTGCATACGCATGAGCAGGTTAATATCGCTACCGTGGATTTTAATGCTGATTTTTTTCAGCCAGCGCAGGCGGGCATCAACCATACTCATGGCATTATCAAGGCGGGCAAATAGGCGTCCATCACGCTCACGGATACTGCCTTTGATAACGACGACTTCGTCAATTTTTAATTGCTCTTTTACGCGATTAAAGCGCTCGGCATAACAGCTGACCTCTAGGCGTGAGGTGCCATCGTCTAAGGTGATGACGTTGCGCGTACCAAAATTGGCAATATCAATAATTAAGCCGGCAAAGTAGCAGCTGCCGTTGTAGCCTGTATCCGTGAGCTTATCGAGACGTACGCCTGAGGTATAACGTTTGAGCTCCTCACGATATTCATCGATAGGGTGTCCGGTTAAATATAGCCCTAAGGTGTTTTTTTCCGCTTTTAGGCGATGTTTGTCACCCCAAATCAGCTCTGGCGTCATTTTTAGCGGCGGCGCAGCAACCACGCCATCCATTTCACCAAATAAGTCCATCATGCCAAGCTCATTGTTTTGACGATCTTGTTCCGCCGCTTGTACCGCGCTTGGCAATTGGCTCATCAGCGCGCCGCGAATCTCGTATGCGGCATCGCTTGGCAAGTCAGGTCGTAAGGTTGCGGCAAAGTCATCAAAACAGCCAGCACTGACCAATGCCTCAAGCGTGCGCTTATTGACTTTTTTGATATCAACGCGGCGGCAAAAGTCATATAAATCTTTAAACGGACCTCCGCGGCGGCGCGCATCAACGATAGATTCAACTGCGCCTTCACCCACACCTTTAATCGCGCCCAAACCATAAATAATATTGGTCGGCGTATCAGCAACGAAATGCCATTCACTACGATTGACTGACGGATTAACCACGGTTAAGCCGAAATTTTCACGGCAATCATTGATAAAGAACACCACGTTATCGGTGTTGTTCATATCAGATGTCAGTACCGCTGCCATAAATTCGGCAGGATAGTACTGTTTTAGATAAGCAGTCTGATAAGCAAGGACGCCATAAGCAGCAGAATGCGAGCGGTTAAAACCGTAACCGGCAAATTTTTCCATCAAGTCAAAAACGCCGCCTGACGTTGCTTCATCAATACCTTGCACGCTCGCACCCGTGACAAAAATATCGCGCTGTTTGGCCATTTCTTCAGGTTTTTTCTTACCCATGGCGCGGCGTAGCATGTCCGCGCCGCCTAAACTGTATCCGGCCATCACCTGCGAGATTTGCATCACCTGTTCTTGATAAACAATAACGCCGTTGGTATTTTCTAAAATTGGCTCAAGGTTAGGATGGTCATAAATGACTTCCTCGCGGCCGTGCTTACGGTCGATATACATCTCGACCATGCCCGCATCAAGCGGACCGGGACGATACAGCGCACACATGGCGATGACGTCTTCGATGTTGGTCGGTTGCAATTTTGCCAAATATTTTTTCATGCCCATACTTTCTAGCTGAAAGACGGCGGTGGTCTTGGCTTCTTGCAACAGCTGATAGGCTTTTTTGTCATCTAACGGCAAGTCTTCTAACACCAAGGCCTCTTTGCCCTCGCGTGCGCGGCGCAGGTTGATGTTTTCTACCGCGGCGTTAATCACCGTTAGGTTACGTAAACCCAAAAAGTCAAACTTCACCAAACCAACGGCTTCGACGTCGTCTTTATCAAACTGACTGACGCGGTGGCCTTCGTCATCACAATAAATGGCACTAAAGTCGGTGATTTTATGCGGGGCGATTAGGACGCCGCCGGCATGTTTACCGACGTTACGGCAGACCCCTTCTAATTTGACCGCCATCTCCCAAATCTCAATGGCATCTTCATAATCCATATTATCAGGGTTAGAAATCAAGTCTTTTAGCTGCGGCTCTTGCTCAAGCGCTTGGCTAAGCGTAATCCCCGGGGTTTTTGGGATAAGTTTGGAGATTTTATTGGCCAAGAAATACGATTTACTTTGCACCCGCGCCACGTCTCGTACCACCGCTTTTGCCGCCATGGTACCAAAAGTAATAATTTGCGAGACCGCTTCACGCCCATAAGTTTGCGCCACATAATCAATGACGCGGTCACGCCCTTCGATACAAAAATCAATATCGAAATCGGGCATTGAAACACGCTCAGGATTTAAGAAGCGCTCAAATAACAAGTCGTAATGAATGGGGTCGAGGTCGGTAATATTGAGCGCATAAGCGACCAAAGAGCCTGCACCAGAACCACGACCCGGTCCAACTGGCACGCCATTGGCTTTTGCCCAGCGGATAAAGTCCATCACAATTAAGAAGTAACCGGGGAAGCCCATAGATAGGATTACTTCGAGCTCGTACTCTAGGCGCTCATCGTACTTTTGGCGAAATTCTTGCCAATTATCGGAGCGCTCGGCAACAGGAAACAGCCTGTCAAGCCGTCTATCAAGGCCGCGCTTTGATTCTGCGCGGAAAAACGATTCAATCGTTTCGCCTTCAGGCACAGGAAATTCAGGTAGAACGTTAATGCCAAGGGTTAAAGTCACATTACAGCGCGTGGCTAAGCGCAAGGTATTATCAATGACCTGCGGAATGTCGGCAAACAGCGCTTCCATTTCCTGCTGCGTTTTTAGATACTGTTCATCTGAATATAGCCGTGGACGGTTGGGATCGGCAAGTACATACGAGCCTGCGATACAAACGCGCGCTTCGTGAGCGTCAAAATCCTCTTGTTCCAAGAAACGCACGTCGTTGTGAGCAATAATAGGAATGCGATGCTTTGCACCGGCATGAATAGCGGCTTTAATAAAAGCATCTTCGCCTGAGCGATTGGTGCGCTTAATAGCAAAATACAAGCGATCATCAAACTGCGTTTGCCACTCACTAAGCAGCTCGTCAGCTTTTTCTGGCATGGAGCCGACCAGCGCCTGACCGACATCGGATTTTTCGGTAAATAGAACAATGACACCTGCCGCGTGCTCTAAAACATGACGCCGCTGCACCACTGGCACACCATGATTGGCAGCATCGGCGCGCCCTTCGGTAAAGCCAAGTGAGACGATACGGGTGATATTTTGATAGCCTTCATTGTCCATCGCCAGTAGCACCAGCCGCGTGTCCTCATTATCCATAATGATTTCACTGCCTATAATGGGCTTGATCCCAGCACCCAAGCAGGCACGATAAAATTTCACCGTCGCATAAAGGTTGGATAAATCGGTCAATGCCAGCGCGCTTTGATTGTCTGCCGTCGCCGCTTTAATCAGCGGCTTGATACGCACGATAGAATCGGTAATGGAATATTCGCTGTGGATACCAAGGTGTACAAATGCCATAGAAGACTCTTACTGGTGCAATCAAAAGGGAATAAGCTGTATGATAATAAATTTTTTTATTATCATACAGCTTATGGTTTTTCAAGAAGTGATAGGACGCGAAAATTGATATTTTGAGCTTTTAAAGCTGGTCGTCAATAATAGCATTATTTGGCGCAGACAGCCACCGATTCAAACGTATAAGAGAGAGGGCGAGGGTAGAAAAAGCAAGTTTAATCAGGGTTAAACAGTTTTAGTAAGTTTAGCCAAAAATGCCTTCTATAGGGTTAAGCATAAATAATAGAGGACAAGATAAAGGCTAGAGAACGGCGTTATTTGCTATCGTTTTTAAAAGATTAACTTTTAAAACAAACTATCAAACTTTAATAACCCACTACCGCGGCATCGACTATGCGTGGGTCAGAAGAACCATAAACGCCATTTGGGGTAATCATAATCGACTGGGTTGAACCCATCGCTGCTTGCGGGCTTACCTTGTGTCCCATTGATTCTAGTTTTCTAATCGTATCAACATTTAAGGCTTTTTCGATACGAATTTCATCGGGCAGCCATTGGTCGTGGATACGCGGCGCGTGTGTGGCTTCAGCGATATTCATATCGTGGTCAATGACATTGGAGATGACTTGCGTGACGGTAGTAATAATACGGCTACCACCAGGGCTGCCGGTAACGATATAAGGTTTGCTGTCTTTAAATACCAGCGTCGGACTCATCGAAGACAACGGGCGTTTATTGGGCTCAACTGCGTTGGCATCGCCGCCGATTAAACCATAACCATTGGGCACGCCGGGTTTCGCAGAAAAATCATCCATCTCATTATTTAACAAAATACCCGTACCTTCAGCGACCAGCCCCGTTCCATAAGAAAAGTTCAGCGTATAGGTATTGGCCACCGCATTACCGTCTTTATCGACAATAGAAAAATGCGTGGTTTGATCGCTTTCGTATGGTAAGGGATTATTCGCTTTAATCGTTGCTGCGGGTGTGGCTTTATTTGGATTAATTAAGCTACGTAGTTTATCGGCATAAGCTTGTGAGGTTAAACCACTGGCAGGCACGTCAATAAAGTCAGTATCTCCTAAATATTCTGCGCGATCGGCGTAAGCTAATTGCATCGCCTCAGCCATCAAATGAATGGTTTGCGCGCTGTTTTGACCGTAGTCTTTTAGCGGATAACCTTCCAAGATATTTAAGATTTGCACGATATGGATACCACCAGAGGACGGCGGCGGCATAGATACAATCTCATAGCCACGATAATCGCCTTTAACGGGCACGCGAGCAATCGCCTTGTAATTGGCTAAGTCTTGCAAGCTCATATTGCCGCCTGCTTCATTGATGGCTTTGACCAATTTACGCGCGGTTTCGCCTTTATAAAAACCATCAGACCCTTTTGCGGCAATCAGTTTAAGTGACTTTGCTAGCTCAGGTTGACGTAGTAGCTCACCCGGCTGATAGGCGCTGCCATCTGGTTTAAAAAATATCTTTTTGGTACTTGGCCATTTTTGTAAACGGTCACTCAACGCTTCTAATGATTCGGACAAGCCAGCGGTGACTTCAATACCGTTTTCTGCCAGTGCAATCGCTGGTGCCATAACTTGCCCACGGCTCATGGTGCCGTGATTGTCTAGCGCTTTAAGCAAGCCTGCTACGGTGCCCGGCACGCCAACCGCTAAACCATGATAGCGGGATAAATCACTGACCGCATTGCCGTCTTTATCGAGATACATATCACGCGAGGCGCTACTCGGCGCTTTTTCGCGATAGTCGAGTGCAACCGTTTTGCCTTGCTTAGCGTCATAAATCATCATAAATCCACCACCGCCGATGTTGCCCGCACGCGGCAACGTAACCGCTAACGCAAAGCCAACGGCGACAGCAGCATCAACAGCATTACCGCCATCTTTTAAAATCTGTAAGCCGATATCAGAGGCCAGCGCTTCTTGGGTGGCGACCATGCCGTTTTTTGCCCAAACAGGGTGATGAATGGCGTCAGCTGAGTAAATAGCTTGGTCGGTTTTGGCTATCTTGCCACTAACGACGGCTGTGCCTGTGGCGGTCTTTGGCGCTAGGGTGGAGGATTTAGATTTTGTAATACGCTGAGTTTCGGACAATACAGTCGGATTATCAGCCATAATCGCTAAATTAATCGCACTGGTATTAATCGAGGTTGGATTAATAGTGGTTTTTGCGGTCGTAGGTTTGGTTTCTGCGGCGTGAGCAGAGACAGAAATTAATAGAGTGCTGCTTATCAATAAGATAGCAGTTTTGATTTTTGTTTTATAACGAGAAGTATCACCGTGAACGTTTTGATGGATTTTTGAGAGTGATTGGCGCATCGTAAATTCCTTTTTACGTAGATAAGAAGATAAGGCCTTATTGTGCTTGCTATTCATGAAATACACAAATAGCTTCAACTAAAAATAATGCAAATATTCATCATTGTATGACAACGAAAATTTGTTATGAGCTTTACTATAGCAAAATCTCTAGAGGTTATTATGAATAGACCAATTGTCAAATTTTAGATTGTACCAAAGGCTTAGACACAATTAATGAAAACTATAAAGCGCATATTTGCTTGTGGTAAAGACCCTTGTATACAGAAAGAGCATATTTGATGGCGATTTTTTAATTTTTGCAATAATAACAATGCATTAGTTTTTAGAGAATTAAGAGCGCTTCAATATTTATCTAAGCAGCTTATCGTTTTTGCTGAAAATAATTCCTTTGCGTTACTAATCTGTAATATATTGTGTTATAAATAGCAGCCTTAATACTGCCTTCACAATTGTTTACCAGCTTGGATAAAGGGATTTTTATGTCACCGCTTAGCTCTTCTAAACGCACCTTGCCGCCTCATTTTCAAAGCTTGGTAGCTCAATCATTCACAAATTATAAAAAGTCTTCTACTAAGTTTGCTGTCTGCGTGCTTTATACGCTTACTGCTGCAAGTGCCACCGTGACGTTAATGGGTTGTCAAACGACGACAGGCTTATCATCACAGTCCAATTTATCCATGACAGGCATAGATTTTAGTATTGCTGATACTCAGCAAAACCAAACTCAGGGCAAAATGTTTAATAGCAAATTGGATAAGAATGCTGAACGTTATCAGCGTTTATTTGACCAAACTAAAAGCCCAAACCCAGAAGTGCAAGCTAAGGCACGTCTACTGAGCGCTATTCGTCAGCATTTAGCGACGGAGCACGTGTCAGTATCGCAGGCTAATTATCATTCCACTCCCTATATTAAAGCCGATAGTATTGACGCTGGCTCAAGCAGTTTTTTTAGAACATTGCTCGAGCTGTATCTTTATAACAGTGCTACTGATGAAGATATTAATGAGTATGAAAATCTAGCAGAAGCAGATGAGGCGGCGGTCGAAGAAGACATTGACGGCTATAATGATATTGAGGATAACGATCAGGTTTATAGTGGCGATTCTGCCTTTGAAGCGGTAGCTGCTGCCGTCGCTGCGCGCACTGCCGAAGAAGAGCGTCATTACGATGAGTATGGCTATGATCAAAATGGCTATGATGAGGAAGGTTATGATCAAAACGGCTACGACGAATATGGCTATGATAGTGAAGGTTATGATGAATATGGTCACGATAAGTATGGTTACGATACAGAGGGCTATGACGAGAATGGCTACAATGAATACGGCAATCAGAGAGATGATAGTCCATACGAAAGCGACGCTGGTGGTTTGTTATCTAATTTAAGTCGCGTCAAATCAAAAGATTGGTTACGTAACTATGAAGACATGCAAGCCAGTAAAACGGCAAAGGGTATTCAAGATGAAAACGCTGTTCGTGCTTATCCGGGGTTAATGACCAATCTTATCAATATGTTTATCCGTACCCCTGAACAAGTTCAGGCAATGAATGCCTACCATTATCAATACCTGACTCTCAATAGCGTCAGTCATTATAAGCCCAAACAAAAGCAGCTACAGAGTGTCTACAGCTACGACTATGTTGCGCCGACCATCCATTCATCGATTCAACTACCGCTTGCTCTTGATTTTAACAAAGGGGCAGCGACGATCGATCCATCGGCATTGATGCCTATCTTGGCGCTAGCCAATCCTGAGCATACGCCGTTACCCGAGCAAATGACTACCCATACGGTGAATTTTGGTTTACCTGAAGCGGTTACTTCTATTGCTCAAATACCGCCAAGCGTTATTTATGATGCGGTCATTAACGCCGTACAAAACAGTATGGCGGAATTAGAGCCAGAATATTTCAGTGCTGTAGATATACGGGATGATGAGTTTGCTAAAGAGGTAGGCGCTGATAGGGCGGTTAAAGTCTATTTTGGCAGTCGTCAAAGCGGCGAGATTATAGGCAAAATATTTAAAAACATCTCACGCTCGCTGCAAAAGCATATTGACCAAAACCCACAAAACTATCCTGATGATCATGTGTTGAAAGCTGCGATTGCTAAGATGGAATTGTATAACAAAGGCTATCAAAGTGCAGATGTTGGCGGATTGCTACAGCTGATAGAAGCGGTGAGTCCTATTTCTTTTAATCATATTAATTACTATTATTTAGATGGCTCAGACCATTTATTGGCAAAACAGCAACGAACCAATATCGGCAGTGACTTTTTTGGTTCACAAAACACGGTCTTGAATCAGACGCGCTATGATAATGCCAGCTTTAATAAACACCCATTAGCGACATTGTTGGTACAGTCTTTTGGCGCAGAGGCACCGGTCGCTATCGATGGCAATGCTTGGCTTGCAGCACAGCGTCAGCAAAAAGAGAGGTTAGAGAAAGCACGTTATGCGCGTTATGATTATGTGGAAGCAACTGAGGCAGGAGTAACTGAGGAAAGTGTGGATTATGCTGATGATGATGCCACAGACACAGCAGAAGACACCTTGTTTTAAGCCCCTCGTTTGATGATAGGCGCTGATACGCTGATATATTTTCAGTATCCATCATCGTCGTCCAACGCTTAGCAACATATAACGGTTAGCAAAATATAACGCCTTTCAAGGATAGAGAAAATGAAAAAATTAAATGTGGCCTTATCCATTAATACAGCAAAGCAGATAAATCCCTTGTGCTCTAAATCAATGATGACGATAAGCTCTTTATTTTCTAGTGCATTGGTTTCTAGTACATTAGTTGCCAGTACATTATTGATAATGGCTTGCCAGTCTACCAATGTATCTAACAATCTTGGTCAATCGAAAAATTTACAGGCAGATAATGCGCCAAGCGTTGCAAAAAACGCATTGGCCAGCGCATTACAACAGCAGCGCCGCCAGTCTTTTGCTTATCATAGTAATATTGAGATTAGTAATGAGCATCAATTTACAGATATCGATAGCACAAAACTGGTGGCATCAGACGATGTTGATAGCTATTGCGAAGATAATCACGATCAAGCTTATGCAGCCTTATTAACAAAGGCAGAAGCCCAGAAAAAAGAGGTTGCGTCGATTGATTACGCGCCCGAGCGTGAGGCACTTAAGCAATCGTACCTAGCCTGCTCAGCAGCCTATGAAGCATGGGCTGAGGTCCACTATGATAGTACGGCTTATAGCGTTGAGGAAGCAGCGGAGGACGTGGTAGACGCGGCGGCCGAGGTCGCGGTGTCAGCATCATCTGCTATAGATTCTGCTAGCGCCGCTACCATCTCACCTTATTACCAAAAGCTATTTAATGAATATGACAGCAAAAAATCTACACTAGATATCAAAAAATCGCAATTACTGGATGCTTATCTGCTAAAGCCATTATCTATGAATGCGCAGGGTGTTTATCAGCCGCTGGCAGGCAAGTTTACCATGCTGGGTAGTGCGCAGTATTCGGCGCGTAACCATCATAGTAGTATCAATCAACCTATTTATATTGATTTTAAAACTGGTAGCCTCTATCTGTGGGCGGACAATTTTGCTTTGCTGACATCAAAGCTGGCCGATGATAAGTTGGGCACCAAATGGCAAAATAAATGGCTAAAAATAGCCCTTGATGATGGTACGTTACCGAAAGATTTTGGTCGTGCCGTAATAAAAAGCCACATTCAAGCAGAAGACAGCATCTATGCCAAAGCTGATGTGAGCCAGTTTGATTTTATTGCCCCAAATATTTTGACGTCGCTATCACCCAAATTACCTGAAAAGCAGCTAGCACCCATGCTCAATAGTGCCAAAATCATTCGCCGTGTCCAAAGTAGTGCGAGCGATGAACAGGCATATAAAGACTATATGGGCACCTTCTATAAACTCATCACTCAGCAATATCCTGAGCTGATAACCCAAAATGTTTCTGATACGCAAGATGACCTTTATCCTACGGACAGTAAAATCACCAGTAAATCGATGGTCAAACAAGTTTTAGTAAAAATGAAAGATTTTGCTGATGATAAAATGCTGAGAACACAAGAAACAGGTTTACTCGAAACACACTCACCAACTTTATCTGCAGCTGCAAATCTGCCTGTGCAAAAATTATACGGTTTTAGTAAAGGCGGTCAATTGCAATGGCAGCACAGTCGCCATTACCTATCAACCGATGCCAGTGATGAAACAAGTGGTGAGTCAAATGGTGAGTTGAGTATGGAAACCACAAAAAAGAGCAGTCTCATTGTCGATGCCCTTACGCAATATATGCCTATCCGTGCTCAAGATAAGGCGTTTCCCAACTTACCGAGTAACAGTCAGATACCAACCGCCAATAACAGCATTCATTTAAAAGAATATAGCGCTGAGCTTGGCGAGTATTATCGTCAAGGTAATGGTACTGCAATGGGCAAAATGCTCTTTAACATGCTACCAATGTATCAACAGCGTTTTGGTTCGATAGAATAAGTGTCGGGCGCTAAATTTTAGGTCTATAGTCCATTTAAATGAGTGAAGTACTTATAGAAACAATAAAAAAAGAAACAATAAAAAAAGAAACAATAAAAAAACGCACCGGTTAACCGATGCGTTTTTTAGAATATATCTTTTAAATATAATATTTTTCATTAAGAGTGGCCGTCAATGACACATCTTACTGCCAGTACTGACCTTACTGCTGGTGTTTGCTGTGCATCTGACGGTTTTTTGCACCGTGATGACCTTTTGCTTTTCTTTCTGATTTTAATTGCGCCATTTTTTGACGCTGTTCGGGCGTTAGCACTTGTGCGATAGCATGCTCGGTTTGCACGCGCTCAATAAAGCGCTGTTTGGTCTTTGCTGCTTGTTGATCGGCTAGGCGGTTGACGGCTGCCGTGTCTAAAGTTTTGGCATTGGTCAACGCTTGCATTTGTTGTTGCATTTGCGCGCGCTCTGCTTGATATTTACTGCGGTCGTTTTTATGACTATTATATTTTTCTTGCATAATGGCTTTAATTTGCGCCTGCTGCGTCGCTGTCAAATCAAGCTGTGCCATAGCGCCTTTCATGCCACCCTTATGTATACCACCTTTACGCATGCCGTCTTTCATGCCAGCTGTATGGTGCTTTTGCATGTTAGTCGTTGTTGCTGGCGTCGTATCGGTGGTGGCGTTGACACTGGTACAGCCCGTGACCGTTAAGACGCTAGATATCGCGAATACTGAGCCTATCAATAGTTTTTTCATTATCATTACCTTAATTGTTACCGTAAATTATGGAGCAAACGTTATTTATTAATAAAAAAGTTTTTTGTCTGATAGGTAATGGTTAAGTGTCCCGAATAGGCGCTGTTAACCTTTACTTACCATCGGTGTTTGTTGCTGATAGCCGCTATCATACGGCAGCTAGAAGTTACGAACATTTATGAAATATTAAGAAAGGTAACGTTTGTGGCGCATTGATGGGCGCTTGCCTGATAATATCAGCCATACTATGGCATGCTTGGAATCATTTGACTGAACGGCAATAAAGTAGAAAGGAGAGGAGGATGACGATGGCAAATATTTTATTGGGTGATGATGATGAAGAGTTGACCCAACTACTGCAAGAGTATTTGCATAATCACGGCATCCAAAGCGACTGTGTACACGATGGCGAAGCGGTCATTGAACGCTTAAAATCAGCCATGAATGATAGTGCGCCTTATGATTTATTGGTGCTCGATATTATGATGCCAAAGATAGATGGGCTCAGTGTCCTGCGGCAGCTGCCAACGATTAGCGATATTCCCGTCATTATGTTGACAGCAAAAGGTGAGGAGATTGATCGTATTATTGGGCTGGAGCTTGGCGCAGATGATTATATTACCAAGCCTTGTAATCCGCGTGAGCTGCTGGCACGTATTAACGCAGTGATTAAACGTAGCCGTATTAGCGTATCGGGTGCGGCCACCTCCGAGCACACGCCACTGCCAGAGAGTCGCCTGCATTTGGACCAAAATCAGCGTATCTGTCAAATAGATGGCGTTGAGTTACAAGTGACGGGTACAGAGTTTGATTTATTATTGGCGCTACTGAAACAAAAAGGCGAGGTGGTGAACAAAGCGTGGCTGTCACAACATGTCTTACAGCGTGAGTTGCAGCCGTTTGATCGCAGCCTTGATGTGCATGTGTCGCGCCTACGTAAAAAACTGCAACCTTTTCACGATGAGCCTATCAAAGCGATTCGTGGTAAAGGTTATCAGTTAGTACTGTAAGACGGACGCATCGATGCCTAATGCTACATTTAATCCACGAATCTTTAAGCCACGAATCACGCTATTTTGGCGGCTATTTCTTAGTCTGTTATTGACGGTGCTTATCACCTCTATCATCTCTGTTATGGTAGAACGTTGGCTCAATGGTAAAGAGTTAAGCGCTCGGATGGATGTGCAAATTGACAGTCTTTTACTCAAGCGGCAAGAAGTGGTCGCGGCGCTACAAGCTGGTGATTTATTGGCAGTCAGGCAACTTTACCGTCAAGACCGACGGCTGATGAGTCAAATCAGAATCTATGACGAGCAGGGCGCCATTATTTTTCCACGTTATCGCTATAGAGAAGAGCGTCAAAAAAACACGCAGGACGTAGAGCATGCCTTGCCATCGCATGCCATGTCTGACAATCGTAGAGCGCATAATGATAAAAATGACAGCGCCTATGAAAAGCCTTCTTTGATTAATGAATTACTGTATCCAGCGATGCCGAGTAGAGAAGTAATTTTTGACTCTAATAGTCGCCCAGAACTGGCAGATTTAACCGTAGACTTGCCGGACGGGCAAACGGCCATTATACAGCTGCGCCCGCATTTGCGTTTTGCTGATGTTTTAGCGCTGCAACGCGGTAATTTTACCGTGCGTTTACTGCTGATTATCCTCTTTAGTACTTTGGTCTGCTTTTGGCTCAGTCGTACGCTGACGCGGCGCATCGGTCGGGTGCAACATAGCGTGCACCGTATGATTGACGGCGACTATGAGGCAAATCCGCAGTTATCAGAATTAGGCTCTGATGAGCTAGGACTATTGGCAAAAGATGTGGCTCAATTATCAACGCGCTTAGCGGAGAGTGAGCTTGCGCGCAAGCAAATGCTCAGTGATATCTCGCATGAGCTGCGCTCGCCACTGGCGCGTCTTGATGTGGCGACTGAACTGACGCGCGACTTTGCGCCCAATGCCAGCCGCTACCTCGACCGTATCGATAAGGAATCGGCACGCATGAATGAGCTGATTGAGCAAATCATTCATATTCAATCTTTGCAAATGCAGCAATATACCATCGATAATTTAGAAAATGATGCCGTAGATATTATTGAACTCATCACTGAGATTGGTAAAGACGTTTGTTTTGAGTTTCAGCATAAAGATGTGCGCTGGCAATGGACGCCGCCCGATGCTTTATCATCGTCATCTGATGCGTCCTTGACTGTGCTTGGTAATCAAGAACAGTTGCATAGCGCCCTTGAGAATATCATGCGTAATGCTTTTATGCACACTCCTGCAGATTTGACCGTTACTGCCGAAGTCACAAAAGTAAGGCTCGATAATAAAAGAGATGCCATTCAAATTAGCATCACAGACGAGGGCGGCGGGGTAGCAGAAAAAGACTTAGAACGTATTTTCCAGCCCTTTGTACGCCTTGATAGTGCGCGCCACAGGGAAACAGGCGGATACGGCTTGGGATTGGCCATCGTTCATGCGGTCATCATCGCTCATAAAGGTCAGATCAATGTCTATAACCGCAAAGACGGTATTCAAGGCTTGGTGGTGCAGATTGTGCTGCCTATTCAATAAAAGTAAACAATATTTATTATGCCTTTAAATCCATGGAATTAGGAAGAATTAGCGTACCAAAATAACAGGCGATAAGGTGCTAGCAATAATTTCTGTTGTAGTACTGCCCAAAAATAAATGCTGAAGCTTAGAGCGCCCATAAGCGCCAATGACGATGATATCGATGTTATTTTCAAATTGAAAGCTAAGTAAGCCCTCAACCGCATCAAGTTCTGATAGCTGATGGGTATCGACGCTAAAACCAGCTGCCTGTAAGTGTGCAGCCGCGCCACTAAGGCTTTTTTTAGAAGCTTCATTATGATGACCGACCATGACGATATGGCCTTGTAAGCCTTTTAACAGTTTGCTCTTTGTGAGCATGTGTATGGCGTTTATCGCCGTTTTACTGCCATCAAACGCCACCATATACGACTGCGGCTCTTTAAATTTCTCTGAACAAATCAATACTGGTATGGTAGAGGCACAGGCAACCGTTTCGATTTGGCTGCCAATATTGATGCGACTGTTTTTATGGTCTTCACCGCGTCGTCCCATGACGATGGCGCGATTTTTTTCCTGAAAATGATCAATCGCTGGCAGCAGCTTACCACGGCGTTGATAAATGCAAACCTTCATGTCTTTAAAGCCGTTTTGTATATGACTTTTTGCATCTTGTACTAAGGCATTGCTGTAGTTGTTGACTACTTGCGCCCTTTGCTCATCGAGTTCAGATAACTCATCAAGCAAAAACTGGCGACTGTTAATGCCAATGGCGCCAGATAGATCGCGTCTGACCGAAGCTGCGACGTCGCTTACGTGCAATAATGCCACCGAAATATCCAGCTTGCTGGCGTACCACGCGGCATAATCACAGACTGAGCCAGTCACCGCTGAACCATCAATACAAGCCAAAACGTGCTCTTCCGTTATCATAATCTGTCCTTAGTTTTGCATTTAACTTTTGATAAACCTACTTTTGATAGAATTGTGAACAACCTAGCATGGGTTATTATCTTACCTTAAATATAGTCGTAGCTGCATTAAGTGTTGAGCTTTACATGCTTTTTTATAAATATAATTTTTCTTTAATTATAGAACAATATTTCATTAATAGAGCATTTATAAAATATGGTTTATAATAAATAGGAGGATATATAGCTGATATAAAATACGGCTTTATCTAAAAACACGGTCACTTTTTAGAGAGCATTAAATAAGCACACAAATTAAAAACCAACTCTTAATCCTTAAAGATTGATAGTTAATAGTTATACGATTATTAGAGTAAGAAAAATAATATTTATGTTTATTACTATCATTTTATTTAAAATAAGAGCTGTATTTTATAGGTTTGCATTTGCTTACTCCTTAAAAGACAAGGGTATAATTATCTTTAATATCAATAGCTTATCTAGGTTTCTCATAAATTTAGCAGTTAAGAACCCTCTATCCTTATTAGAATTCCATCAAGACTAAAATTAATCTTAGAGTATTTTGAAATTTAGTTAATAGTGTTTTTAATTACTGTATAGTTATTTGATATTTTTTAACTTTATATAGCTAAAAAGCTTCAAGTTATTGCTTTAAGAATAATCAAAAAACAAATCTCATGTCTTGTAATTATATGAACTATTGTTAATTTTTAAAAGTATTTTTTAAGGGCGTAAATTAAAATTTGAGACAAGCAACTTGTCTTTTATCCTAAAGTTGTTAATATACTCCATTGTATTTTATTGCTGTTTCGGTATCAAACGTCTCATTATTTTGAGGGTTTGGTGTTAATAAGGAAGTTACTAGGAAAAAAGGTATGAGTGCAATTAGCCACGAAGAACGCGTTCGTCACGAAGGTTTGCGTGAAAAAATCATGTCAGCAGAGCAAGCAGCAACATTTATCTTGCATGATATGAATGTTGGAATGAGTGGTTTTACGGGGGCAGGTTATCCAAAAGCCGTCCCAGCTGCATTAGCAGAGCGTATGAAAGCGGCGCAAGCGCGCGGCGAAGAATTCAAAATCGGTTTATTAACCGGCGCATCGACCGCTGCAGAATGCGACGGCGTCTTGGCTGAAGCCAATGGTATCAAGATGCGCACGCCTTATCAGTCAGAGCCTGCGCTACGTAAGCAAATCAACGCTGGTGAAACGCATTATTTTGACATGCACTTATCACATGTCGCTCAGCAAAGCACCTTTGGTTTTTATGGTGACATGCACATGGCGGTGGTTGAAGTGGCCGGTATTTTGCCAGATGGTCGCCTGATTCCATCTACCTCTATCGGTACCAATAACGCATGGTTGCACAATGCCGATCAAATTATTTTAGAAGTAAATAGCCGCCAAAGCTTATTGTTAGAAGGTATGCACGATGTTTTTGATGACATTGGTTTGCCGCCGCATCGTAAACCGATTCCGATTACCACACCGGGTGAGCGTATTGGCGAGCCGTACTTAACTTGTGATTTGGATAAAGTCGTCGCCGTGGTCTTGACGGATTCACCTGACCGCAACAGTAAATTTGCCGATCCTGATGAGTGCTCAACCAAAATTGCCGGCTACATTATCGACTTTTTCCATGAAGAAGTGAAAAAAGGTCGCATGCCAGCCAACTTATTGCCGATTCAATCTGGGGTTGGTAACGTTGCCAATGCGGTATTAGCAGGCTTACAAGCCAGTCCCTTTGAAAACTTAACTGGCTATACCGAAGTATTGCAAGACGGTATGTTAGATTTGATTATGTCAGGCAAGATGACCCAAGCGTCAGCGACGGCGATGTCGTTAAGCCCAGAGGCGTTGGCGCGTTTTAATGCCAACATCGAAGAATTACGCAAACGTATTATTTTGCGCCCACAAGAAATCACCAACCATCCTGAAGTATCGCGTCGTCTTGGCGTGCTCGCTATCAATGCGATGATTGAGTGTGACCTTTATGGTAATGTCAACTCAACCCACGTCATGGGTACCAATATGATGAATGGTCTGGGCGGCTCTGGCGACTTTGCGCGTAATGCCTTTACCTCAATGTTTGTCAGCCCGTCAGTTGCAAAAGGCGGCGCTATTTCATGCATCACGCCGATGGTGTCACATGTTGACCATACTGAGCATGATGTGATGGTTATCGTCACTGAGCAAGGTTTGGCGGACTTGCGTGGTTTGTCACCACGTCAACGTGCGCAAAAAATCATTGATAACTGTGCGCATCCAGACTATCGCCCAATGCTACAAGATTATTATGACCGTGCTGCACAGACTGCTGGCATGCAAACGCCGCATTTGCTCGATGAATCTTTATCTTGGCATCAGCGTTATGTTGAAACCGGCGATATGCGCGTCAAAAAAGGTCTGGCTTTGGCAGTTTAAGTGCTTAACTAAATACTTACTGAAAGGCTTAACGCTAAAATCAGCGCCGTAGCTGATGACACAATGAGAAACACCGCTTGTCTATTTAGATGAGCGGTGTTTTTTTTCTTTAAAATACAGATACTTTAAAACTAAGGTAAAGGTTAAAAATGTGGCTTTATATAGTCAATTCATTCTAAAAATGACATAACGCTACTGGGATAAATTTTGCGCAGCCTCTGTGATAACAGCACGCAAGTAAAATTTATACCAGTAGCGCGTTTAGATTTATAACAATTTTAATTTGAACTGACTATAGGTATGTTTTTTAAATGCTTAACTATGGCTATTTAAATACTCAATCAATGGCTTAATGCCAGAGTCAGCAACCCCAACGCCTTGGGCGACCAAACGACCTTCTTTATCTAATACAGATATCAAGTTAGAGTGGTTAATATCACCATTATCGGCAAATTGATATTTGATATTTAAGGTATTGGCAAGCATACGGGTGCTGGCTTCATCGCTACGAATCAGGCGCCAGTTATCACCAAGATTATTATGCTCAGCAAAGTTTTTCATCACATCACCGGTATCGCGCTCAGTATCTAATGTTGCTAGTAAAAACTCCGTTTGCACACGCGTTTCAGGCATCATCTCTTTATACATCTGTTTCATCGATTGCACCAAGATAGGGCAGGTATGCTGACAGCTGGTATAAGCCATCACCACTACTTGATTTTTACCCTCAAGCTTATCAAGCTCAAAGCTATTACCACGATGGTCTGTCCAGTCGCCGCCTGCTTGATAGATAGAATACTCTTGCCCGAGCGCTTCTGCTGGCTCTTGCGCGTTCATATCAGCATGATTCATCTGTTTATGCTCCATGTTTTTCATGTCATGATGATTGTCTGTCGCAACCTTAGATTCAAAAGTAGTATCAGGTTGACTATCTTGCGTCGCCGCCGATTTAGTCGCGTCAGGATTGCTACAGGCGAGTAAGCCAATACAGAGTCCAGTAGTCAAAGTCAGTTTGATAGCATGAGATAACGGCTGAGTTACTATATTTTGTGAACTTGTATTTTGAATAGTTTTTATTGTTTTCATAAGACAATCCTTAAATACCATTAAATTCAATTGAGCATAAAAAGTAGGGGCTGTGTTAAAAGGGTGCTATGTTAGGGCAAATTAATTACTAGCACAGCGAAAACCAAGGCTACTCACCGTATATTTGGCTTCTAAGCTTGAGCGAAAACCATAGCGCATAAAGGCTGCATAATCACTTGGGTCGACTGCACCGGCTGCGCCCGAGCCGCAAAACATCTCTTGGTTTAGATTGCTGTCTGAACGTGATTCGCCAGTGACCAAGCTATTATTAAAATTCTCTGTCCATTCCCAAATCAAACCGTGCATGTCTTTGACGCCCCAATAGTTGGCAGGGCTTTGTCCGACATCGGCAAGCTGGTCTTTGTTGCCTGCCGATTTAGCATACCAATCAAGAATGCGCTGGTTGTAACCGGCCTCCAAGCTACCATTTTTATTGCTGGTAGAGGCTTGTGCGACGTATTCCCACTGTTCAACGGTTGGCAAGCGTTTGTTTTGCCAAGACTTTATGCTGCTGAGCCTTCAGGTAAGTAGACCTCTTCACGCACTTTTCCTGAATATATTTTCTTGTCCTCTGCACCTTTGACATCGATGATACCAAGCGCACCTTTGTTAAATGCCCGGAAAATAGAATGGTCAACCATCACAAGCTCGCCTGGGACATCTACTTTGAACTGGGTAATCGCAGCGCCCCCTGCAGGAATAAGGGTGGTTTGAACATTATGGTTTTCAGCGCTACCGCCTTCCATGTTGACCTTGTCGAAAATCTCACCAATCACGTGGAATGATGACACTAAGTTAGGACCACCGTTACCAACGAATAGACGAACCGTTTCACCGACGTTGGCTTTTAATGAGTTTTCACCGGTAAGCGCGCCAACTGAACCGTTAAATAACACGTAATCTGGCTGCTCTTTTACCGCTTTTTCCATATCAAAAGGTTGTAGGCCTTTATCGCCATAGTTGCCTTTGGTATAAAAATCGCCCTGCATGACATAAAATTCACGATCAACCTTCGGTAAACCGCCTTCTGGCTCAACCAAAATTAGACCATACATACCGTTTGCGATGTGCATACCGACGGGCGCTACCGCACAGTGATAGACATACAAGCCTGGCTTTAAGGCTTTAAAGTTAAATTCCGAGGTATAACCAGGAGAGGTAAATGAAGAAGCGGCACCGCCCCCTGGACCTGTGACCGCATGTAAGTCAATATTATGCGGCATTTTTGAATCAGGGTGGTTTGATAAGTGAAACTCAATTTCATCGCCCTGACGTACGCGAATAAATTGTCCCGGTACCTGCCCGCCAAATGTCCAGAAGTTGTACTCAACGCCATCCGCTAGACGCATGGTTTTTTCTACGGTTTCCATTTTTACGATGACTTTTGCCGCATAGTCACGATCAATAGGTGGTGGTACTTCAGGCGCATGGGTGATAACCGCATCAATCACTGGTAGCTCGCCATTTTTGGTGGCTGGCGCTTTGCTGTCTTTTGTGGATTGAGTGGTTTCCACGCTGGTTGCCGTCGCCTTATCAGGGGTTGATTTAACACAACCAACCATTCCCACCGTACCAAGGGCAAGAAGACAAGCTAATGCAAGTTTAGAATAGCTAAGGGCTTGAGGCTCAGAGGTTGTAGAGTTAAAAAGACGCATAAGACTCTCCAAAATTGAAAATAAGTGGCTCATTTAATAAAGCTCGATTTTTATCACTTCTTAGCATCCTAGCGGTAATAGCTGTGAAAAGCAGAAATCACTATAGAATGATAAGATTCAACAACAAAACTATAAAAGCGGTGAGCTAATAAATTGGCTTCCATAAGATATATTTTAAATGAATGTTTATAAATAAGCGAATCATTTGCGCAATATTCGTTCACGCTTTTTATACTGATGAGTTATAAATTTAGCTAGGTGTTTTTGTCATTTGGTGCATTAGAAAGGAGCAATTTAAGAACATTAAAATTTGAGGAAGGAGTTTTGGAATTTTTAATGAATTTAACAAAGCTAAGTCGATATTAAGATTTACTGTTATTAAGTTGGCTGTTGCTACGATATGGTCGAATCCAAATAAATCAGATACGTAGCTATCAAGTCGCTCAATGAAACGTTGTTTTTCTTGCGTGCTGTGCCTACGCCGACAGAGGCTACGAAAAACAACGTTTCATCTCGCTATATCGAATTTATTACAGTAGCAGGCAGTTTATGATCCAATATTCAATGCTCATTACTATTTTTATCATTGTTTTTATCGTCCGCTTTTTTTCGATAGGACAAACGCCGCTTGATGAGTAAGCCGACAATAACAAACAGGATTGATATACCAATGGCTTTAGAATAGGGGGCTAAGATGCCTGCGACAGCGTCATAGTTTTGACCCAGGTAATACCCAGCTAGCGCCAATATCGCGGTCCAAATGCTGGCGCCTAAAGCGGTTAGCGCCAAAAAGGGTAAGAGCGACATTTTATTCATGCCAGCAGGGATGGAAATGAGCGAACGTACGCCCGGTACCATACGCCCAAAAAATACTGCCATTTTGCCATGTTTGTCAAACCATGCATTGGCATCGGTAATGTCAGTAGGTTTAATAAACACGTATTTGCCGTATTTCTCAGTGAACTCGACCAAGCGCGGCTCATCGAATTTATGGCCCAAATAGTATAAGGGTAGCGCACCCAGCACCGCGCCAAGCGTCCCAGTTAAAATAACTAAGACAATGCTCATCTCGCCTTTAGAAGCGGCGAAACCAGCAGCGGGCATGATAACCTCAGATGGGATGGGCGGGAAGACGTTTTCAGCAAACATGGCAAATATAATGCCAAAGTAGCCAAACTTTGCCATGATGCCGAGTACCCATTCACTCATTTTATCCATGTAAATCCTAAATAACTGACAAGTTGATGGCTGTCAGCTTATAACAGCCATCAGCTTATAAAAATTATCGACTGGTAAAGGTAATGGTTTTTGTGCCATTTGTAGACGGCTGGCTAATCGTTACTTTGCTATCCAGAATATCGCCGCGCGCATTGATTTTATAACATTCTGACGAGCTGCCATTAGGATCGTTACTGAGTAGTAAGTTAGCCGAGGTTTCTATACAAAACCACGCGGTATTATTGCTGTCTCTGGTTAAAGACCAATCTTGATTATAAGTGCCTATTTTTTGTCGCATGCTTCTATCGGCATAGACATCTTCAGTAATCAATTTGCTTGATGAACCAACCGTTGCCATTTTGGGAATGGTTGTGGTCTGATTAGAGATCGAGTACTTACCGGAGCTGTCAGTGAAACCATGGAATACCAATGGATTGAGGGTAAAGTAATTAATGGCGACCGATTGATCAGTGACTTGATTGTTGACTTTATTAATGGTATTTACTTCAGCGCCCTGTACTTGTTTATTGTTAAATACCATGCTGCCTTTGGGCGTGACTTTGATGTCAGCAGAGGCTTTTTGATTGCCGACGTTCGCCACTAGGCTTTGACTGCGGGCCTTGGTGTAAATATTGAGCATGGCTGCTTCGACGGGATATTGAGTGACAATATTATTTGAATTGCCCGGCGTACTGCCACCGCTCATACCACCTGCACAAGCGCTTAAGCCCACCGATACCGCGACAAGTAATCCTAATTTTTTCATGGTGTATTCCCTCGATTTATTTGAGTTTTCTTTATTTAAATAATTATTACCTGCCTACTATAATCGAATTTTTAAACGCTGACAGCTGCCGTGTATCCTTGTACCTGCTATCCTTACATCATTATAACAACCGATGATTTTGTAGAAATTTATTGAATAAGTACGTAGTAAAAATTTCTAGCCAATTAAAATAGCATAAATCGCTGTTTTTTCTGCTCATACCTCTTTAGTCTGTTATCATTTCGTCCTGTAAAAACGCTAGTTTTATTCTATAAGTACCAATTATAAGCATCATTCGTTAGGATGTTAAAATGATCGTCAAGCAAAAGCCAAGCGCCATCAAACTGCTTTTTACCTTGCGTGGCTCCATTCTGCCCAAGGTCTATCCGCAGATTTTGCTCATTAGCTTAATTAGTGCCTTTATCACCAATATTCAGCACGGATTTCCCAGCTCTTTTTCTTCTTATAGCGTCGCGCCGTTTACCTTGCTTGGTATTGCTTTATCGCTGTTTCTAGGTTTTCGCAATAACGCCAGTTATCAGCGCTGGTGGGAAGCTCGAGGGCTATGGGGGCAATTGGTCTATGATACGCGCAGCTTTACTCGTCAAGTGCTGTCTTATATAGATGATGAGAGTGAGGACGGGCACGATAGCCAGCGCCGATTGGTATATTTAAGCATCGCTTTTACTCATGCGCTGCGTCATCGATTGCGTGACAGTGCGCCTTGGCAAGATGTGGAGCGTTTTGTTGAGCCCGTTTATCATGCCAGCATGCAACAGGCGCAAAATTTGCCGGATTATCTGCTGCGTCTGCTCGGTAAAGAGCTTGGCCATTGTCGACAGCAGCGCTTGACGTCAGATCATATGCTGCAAAATATGGACGAGCGCATCAATTCGATGACGGTGGTTTTATCCGCCTGTGAGCGTATTCATAGCACGCCATTGCCGTTTGCTTATACGTTACTGGTGCATCGCACGACGTATTTGTACTGCTTTATGCTGCCTTTTGGTTTGGTACCTTCTTTAGGCTGGGTGACGCCTTTGATTTGCGGCGTTATTGCTTATACCTTTTTTGGTTTGGATGCGCTCAGTGAAGAGTTGGAAGAGCCTTTTGGACTGGCAGCTAATCAATTACCGCTGACCGCTTTATCAAGGAATATCGAGATTAATTTGCTAGAAGCCTTGGGCGAAACTGAGTTGCCGCCAAACATCATGGCTAAAAACGGCTATTTGCAATAATCTATTTTCGACCAATTATCTGTCATAAGCAGCGGCTACGGCAGTAGAATATCAGTTGCCAAAAAATATACTGCATAACCCCAATTCGGGATAAGGGCTCAAAAAAAAGATAAAAAAAGAAGTCCGAAGTTGCTAAAGTAATTTTACCAAGACCACTTAAGCAAAAAGGACTTCTTACATGGACAACCTAACCGAACTATACTGCCATATTGACGACTTTTATTAGCAATTCAAACCTGAGTTTGACGCTCACTTAATCGCAACGGGACACCAAAGGTTAAGAGCATGCCAGATAAGTGTAGCAGAGATGATGACCATCTTGGTACTGTTTCATCAACGGCGGTATCGACAGTTTAAGTCTTTTTACTACCACCATATGCATGGCATGATGAAACAGGAGTTTCCAAACCTGCCGAGCTACTCGCGATTTATAGAGCTTATGCCGCGCAGTATCATGCCACTGTGCAGCTACTTGCAAAGCATGATGGGCGACTGTACGGGTATCAGCTATATTGATTCAACCAAGATAGCAGTTTGTCATAACAAGCGTATCTACCGTCATAAAGTCTTTGAAGGTATGGCGCAAAGAGGTAAAGGTAGTATGGGCTGGTTTTACGGCTTTAAGCTGCATGCCATTATCAATCATAAGGGCGAGCTTGTATCTGTTAAAGTCACTGCGGGTAATACGGATGACAGAGTGCCTGTTAAGGATATGGCAACGTCTGTGTTTGGCAAGGTGTTTGGGGATAGAGGCTATATCAGTAAAGCACTAAACGAGTGGCTCACAAAACACAGTGATACTACGTTGATAACCAAACTTCGGCGTAATATGAAACCCCAATTACTTGAGCCTATGGATGAGGCACTACTCAATCATCGCTCTTTGGTTGAAACGGTGTTTGGAGAGCTTAAAAACTTGTGCCAAATCGAACACTCACGCCATCGTAGTGTCACGGGGTTTATCACAAACTTGCTGTCGGGTTTAATTGCTTATTGCTGGTTTCCCTATAAACCCACCATCAAAAACATGCCTCAGCAGGGACAGGTAGCAACATTGTAAATAGTATCAATGAGTTACAATGTGGCTTATCCCGAACTGGGGTTAAGATAAATAGTCAATACAATACAATGAATATTATTTTTGGATAGGCTTTTTTCTGTGAAAAAGTGAGGTATATTAAGGTAGAAAGGTAAGCCATTTATACAGACTTGAATTTTTGGAAATTTGTTAAATAGCAAATTATCAATATCGCAATCACCAGCCCCTAATCATGAGGATAATTTGAATAAAATAAGCAAAGAAGCCGCTGCATTTACAGCCCTGCCACTCAACATCCAAACCGCGTTAAAGCAAAATAAACGCATCGTCTTTATCGCCAATAACCCTTCTATTTGCACTGATAAACTTGAGCAGTTATTACGCCCTGACGATGTTTTGGTATTATTTAACCATTTTATTAATGCTGATTTTTTTGCCAACCACCCGCTTGCCAGTAGCCTGCCTAAATTGTTGTTTTTTCGCCAAATTGGCGATAGTAAACTGCATTTTGGTTTGCCACCAAGGAGCAACAATGTCGCGGTGATGAAGCGCATGGCAAAAGCGGCACCATTAGGTATTTTACTGAGCAATCAGCCTTATCAATTTCCTTTGCCCAGTGATGACCCAAGTCCCGATGATGACCCGATTGATGATGATCGCATACTGACGTTGCCGCCAGTAGTGCAAGTGTTATTGCAGGATACGGCGCATCATAGCGTGTTATCGGAGCGCCATCCGGTCATTGAGGACTATCCTTACTTTACAGATATTCACTCTTCAGCCCCTTCGTCAGGATTTTTGTTGTATCGTTTGTTATTAGCGGCGCGCGAGCATGTGCAGCTGCTGCAAAAAGCTCCGCTACCGCTGCAATTATTAATGATAGGTTTTAATGACAATGATAAAACCGCGCATTTTTGGCAAGGGCATAATTGGGAATTTGAGCGCCGTGAAATGAGTTCGCCGCCGCCAGAGGTGGAGATCATACGCCAGTATTAGGCAAGGGGAGATTGGTAATTTAAACGTAGGCGGCATCGGGATAATAGGCCAACTCTATCTCTTTACTGCTAGGCTGGCGTAACAGCGTAATTGAATTTGATTGCTCGTTCGTCCAATCAATCAATCCCATTTTGCAGAACTGTTCAAGCCAGCCGCCCATCGGCCAGCATTGCCATTTTTGATAAAAACGATTGGCATTGACGATAATGCTTTCCAAATGATTGAGAGGCGGGCGATAGACGGCGTGCTGCTGATGATAAATAAGGTCGGCGGTCAGATAAAAAGCAATATCTAACTGACGGGCAGTAAAGGCAAAGTCGGTATCTTCTGCGCCATAACCGGTGTACTGCGTATCAAAACCCCCTATTTGCTCAAACTGTTCACGTTTAATCGCAAAGCATAAACTCCAAAAAGCGCCGTAATCATTTGTTTTTTTAATAGCTGTCGGTGTTGTCTTAGTAGAAATCGATTGTTTCGCATCGAAGTTATCACGATAAGGATTATAAACAGATAGATGATTTAAGTAATCATTAGTCAGCGCGCCCTTTTGCAACGCAAAGCTTTCCTCGTTTGATAAAGGTCGCGTCAAATAGCGCGGTTGTCCCATTAGTAGAGCGTTTGGATACTGGCTTAACTTTGCGCTTAGTTGTTCAATAAAGCTCGGCGCTACGATGCAATCAACGTCCAAAAATATCAGCGTGTCATGGCTGGCACGCGCGGCGCCAATATTGCGATTATGACCGATATCAAATTCCGTTTTGTCCGATTTTTCTAACGTTTGATGTTCTAACGTTTGATGGTCTGCGCTGTCCACTAAACCTGCGCTCATCGGAATCTTAACAATGTTTAAAGCAAAATCAGCCAGACGTTTAGGGTCGGTATCATCATTGACAATAATAACTTCATCGGGCTTAACGCTGCCATTCGCAAGGCTACTAAGCAGATTATACAGGTGACGATTGCGTCCATAACAAGTCGTAATCACCGTTACCGGCACATGCTCAGAAACCGCATTAAGATTGATGGTGGGTTTTACGATCATTGTTTGTCAGCGCCTCTTTTATTAATTTGGCTTTTATGTTTTTACTACGACGTTATTGATAACTATTGCATTTAACGTTCAGGCTTTAATGTAAGCTGCGGCAGCAACCATTGTTCAAACCAAGCTTTAGTTGTTGGGTACTCAGCCATACTCTGCATAAACGCTTGAGCTGTCTGTACAGATTTTTGCTTAAGTGTTGCATTATCAGGCTTTGTTAAGGACTGAGTTTGAGCGGATTGGTTGGCAATTTCTCCACTTAACTTGTGTATGACGCTTGTGGTCATTAAGGCTTTAAATTGCTGCCAACTGAAAGCGCGTCCTCGGGCTATCAACGCCTCTGCCATTACTTCTTGCTCTTGGTGGGGGCGGTCGTCAGGTAGGACGACTAGTGGCGTCGCATAATCATAGGCTTGGGCGACGGCATTTAGACCGCACGCCATTAGTAGATAATCGCTATGTTCGATAAATGGCGTTACATCATTTACGTCGACTGCGATGTCAACATAATGCCGTTTATCCTCGTCGATAGGACCAAGCGATATAATAAAAGCATGTGGCAAAAACTGCCGCAGCTCGGGCAGTTTTGCATCAATGGCTTGATGTCCGCCGTAGCCTTTAATGACGCTAACGATAGTTGGCGTATCTTTATCCTTATCATTTAGCATCAAAGAGAGTGCTTTTTTATCAGTGGTAAGCTGCATTAAGTGTTTTATAAAATCTTGGTAAGTTTGCACATTTTTTTGCTGAGTGTTGATAAAGTCAAGATAGAGGGTTTTTTGACTTGTCCATTCAGGGGTTTTGGTAGATTCTAATGTGCGAGGATAAGGGGCCAGTAAAGCAAGCGCACCAGCGAAAGCGTTTAGATGCGGCTCATCATCGCGAAGACCGGGTAGTCTGACATAAAGATACGGAATACTGGCGGCGCGGCATAGCATGGCGACTTCAACACTGACATCAATAATCATCAAATCAATGCGACGCTGATAAATGGTATCCAGTATTTTATGGCTGCGCTGCTGAATATCGCTATTACCGACGGGCGAATAATGCAGGCTGGCTGGTTGCCAATATTGTCCTGCGCGCCCAGCGAGTACATCCTCTGCACGTTCATCTTCGGCGGGTAGTCGTACAATTTGCGCTTCATCTATAGCCGCAAACGTATAGGTATCGGACGTTAAACTGGTAAATACCGTTAATTGCTGTCTTGCTTCAGTGGGTAATAAGGCAGCAAGCTTATCGATTTGGCGGCAATGCCCTGAGCCGTGATGATGAGCGTAATAACCAAGCCGCATTATCCTCGCTCCATTATATTATTTAAGCCACTGCTTGAACCGATTATCGGCTCTGCTTTTTTGCTTTTGCCGTTTCTGTGGTTAAATGGATTCGGTTTTAGAGTGGTATCTGCTGCAGTTTCAACGCCTTTTTTCTGCTGCTCGCTTTCTACTACTGCCGCTTTATACAAGTCTAGATAGCCTGCTACCATGGCTGCTACGGAACAAAACTGTAAGGCGCGTTCTCGGCAGGCTTGACGTGAGATGCTTTGAATCTTAGTAAAGGCTTTAATAAACGCATCTTTATCTTCCTTAGCGACGATAACGCCGGTGCTTGGTGTGATAATCTCGGCGCTAGCACCGACATCAAAGCCAATTACTGGCGTACCGCACGCTAGGCTCTCAGCCAGTGTCAAACCATACGGCTCATCCCATGTGCTGGTAAATAGCATGGCAGTCGCTCGACAAAGGTAGCGATTTATCTCGTCTTTGGTGACATGACCGACATAATCAAACAGTCTTTGCGCGCCATTTTCACCATCTTGAGCCAAGAGTGGGGCAACTTGCTCATCAAAATACGCTGCGTTGCTTTTGGGACCAGCAATAATGAGTTTTTTCCCAGCTTCCATACAGTATTGCATGGCCAAATGCGTGCCTTTTTCAGGACAAATACGTCCAAACCAGAAATAAATTTCACCATTTTCATGAGTAAAATCATCCGTAGACGCAATATTAGCATCAAAGGATTTTACATCAATGCCGTTATAAACCACTTCTGATGGCACAAACTCTGAAAAAAGCTGCTGTTGGTGTTTACTGATAGCGGTAAACTGGATGCGTGTACCGTGGCGCAAGGTCAATAGCGCCAAACGCAATTGCGGGAAAATAGGCGTATGAAAGGTGGTAAAAAACCGCGCGCCAAACGCTTGACCGGTCATCATCGGGATATGATGCAGGCTGTGATTATGCACGATGTCAATCTCACCACGTTCATCGCGCTCGATGATATCGCGTAGCACATCCTGATAGACCAAATACTGATACATCTCCTCGCGGCTCATGCCTAAAGTCTCATGCTCATTCGGATAGACAGTCTTATCAAATTCTTCTCGGGTTAGCATTGGGACGAGGCGAGCCTGCGTTTGGCTATCTTGATGCGCATAAAGTAAAACCTCATGGCCTTGGGAGACAAGCTCATCACATATAAGCTGAGTAATCATCTCAAGCCCCCCAGCAAAGGGCTGAGCAATAGGATATAAGCAATGAGCAATCATCGCAATGCGTAAAGGTTTATCCGCTAATAGGGCAGAGCGTTCAGCATTATCAGCATTATTGTCAATAGCCTTTATAAAATTAATAGGATCAGCAATGGGCATAAGTACCTCAAAGTAAAACGAGCGATTATGGTAAATAAATAAAAAAGGCAGTCTTAATAAAACAAATGCTTAAAACGTGCTAAAACCCTCTAAAGCGTTGATTCGCTATCAATAGACTGCTGCAGGCGTTTTTAAGTATTATTCAATTAATAGGCTAAATTTCAAATTAATAAGCTAAAAATAAATGCTTAAAGCCAATTATTAAGAATTAATAATTTTTTTGTCTTCAAATAACGTATGGATTTCAGGTTGTAATGGCTTTAGACTTTTGGTTTGTTTACGAGGCCGATTAATAGCCGAGGCAACGGCAGGTTTAGATTTAATGCTAATACTAGACGAATTTTTCTTAGAAACCGTAAAGTTATCAAATGCCACTTTTGCGGCGCCAATTTTTAACATACAAATCATCAAAGCACAGATAAATAATAGTGGAGAATAAAGCGGCGAAAACGGTGCCACTATAACGGCAGTGATGATATTGAGCAGCAAAATCAGCTTGGGTAACGCCACCATATTGGCACGACGTAATGAGCTTTGAGTACGAATGTATTCTTGCTTTGGCGTGCAGACAAAGGGTTTTTCGCTACCCCATAACACAGGCAACCACGATAGCGCGCCAAGCTCCCAAAAGTTCAGATGCATCAACCATGCTCTGACACGTATTTTGATACTAGACTGATGGTTTTTATTAATCTGTCTGTTTAGTGGCGCTTTATCCTGTAAATATGCCCATAATCGCCGTATGATAAAAATGCCATAACTGACATAGACCAAGTACAAAGGCGTGAGTAGGGAAATATCAGGCGTGACATCTGAGAATTGAGCTTTTAGAAGTGCGTAGCCAAGGATAAATAAGACCGCTAGCTGCAAAAATATAAATAAACCCGTAAAGTTTATCCAAGCACTGAGCTGCGAGAGGTGCGCGCGCGTATACGCTAAACGTTTACCCAAACTTTTCGCACCTTGAATTTTAGTGGGCAAGGCTATGGAAAAATAGTTGCTTAACACCTGCATATTGCCATAGATCCAGCGCCGACGCTGACACATCAAATCATTTAACGAAGTAGGTAATAGGCCTGTCGCAATGACTTCTGGTATGAACTGACTGCGCAACCCTTTTTTATGCATCAAGACGCCCATTTGCGCATCTTCAGTAATCGAGGCACCTGACCAACCGCCTAAGCTCAAGAGATCTGCGCGGCGTATCACTGCATAAGTGCCTGTTGATAGTGCACGCTTACGATTAAAGGGGCGATATAAATGATGATTAAAATAATGGTTAAGCTCGCTGTGCGTGTCCACTTGCCCAGCACTGCGGTAAAACTGTGGAAACTGTAAAAGCGTATGGTTTGGATATTGCTTAATAGCATTGGTAATAGATATTCTTGCATGCGGAAGTGCTTGATAATCACTATCAACCACCACAATGTGTGAGCAGTCTGGATTCATAAGCCCCAACGCCAAGTTTAACGCGCCTGCCTTAAAGCCTTCTACCGCATCAATATGATAAAAGCGGACATTAAGTGCTGGATCTAGACTGGCGCAAAAAGCGGCCAAAGGCTGATATAGTGAGGTGTCTGTATTGTTGTTATCAATAATAAGTATCTCATCAGTCGCCTCTTTAACAGCCAGCAAAGATTGGATAGTCGCAATCACCAGTTCTGGTGGCTCAGACCGTGTCATTAACTGAAAGCTGAGAGAGGCAGAAGCTAAAAGATTCTTTTTATGAATTGTCATGGCTTATCCTTAGGCACATACGACGGACGAGAATAGGGGAAAAAGCATGAATGAAACACACATGCGAAAAACGAATGTATTAATAGTTATAATGTAGTAGTTATTATTGTCTCTTTGATTACCCGGTAAATAGTAATATAAAAATCGGTAACCTTAAGACTGTTAAGTGTTGGCGAATATTTAAGAGTGTAATACTACGTAATTTATACAGCTGCTTTCACAGCTTTCAGTACGTAAAATACGATTTAGAAGAGGTTTGTGTTACTGGACGAGTAGCAAAATTTCCGAAATATAATGATTTAATAATTTCAAAAAATTTTTAGGAAAAAATGATGAGGGTTTAAGAAAAGAAAAGTAAGGGAAATTCGACGAAGAGGGTAACGCTAAATCATAATCGGTTATGGATTGTTTAAAATATAATGAACCTTATAAACGATAAAAGCGTACTAGACACTTATAGGTAAAAACCCACCATGCCCAATACGCCTTATCATCAATAAATAATAAGTCTTAAACGCTGTTTAAATCTTAAAATTAATCTTAAAATCTAGGACTAGTAGTTATTACTGCGGCGCCAATCGTCAACTTCACGTTCGGCATCTTCTTTACTATGGCCATAACGTTCTTGGACACGGCCAACCAACTTATCACGGCTGCCTTCAATGTGCATGAGATCGTCGTCGGTCAAATCCGCCCATTTCTGTTTTACTGAGCCTTTAAGTTGGTTCCAATCACCTTTTAGCGTATGTTCATTCATAGTGGTATTCCTTTTCCGATTATTAGATTAATTTATTGACTATCTAACTATTAAAACCCATCAATTCGCTTTGTTATACTTCTCAATTATGGGTTATCAGCTGGCATAAATCCCGAGCTGACAAATCTAATATAAGCATGGATAATTGCCTTGTCTGTAGCCTCGATGTGTAGAGTGTTACCCTAGTCTTAGCGATAGATTTATTGTGTTAGCAAGGTATACGCCTTGTCATAAGCGCCCTATTTTTATAAAATCTGTCACACTTTTTAAAATAAATTACTGTGAATGGCTGGTTTCTAAGTTTGCTAGAAATGCGGCAAAACCTTCTGCCGTCCGCGCTTGTAAGCGGCTACTGGTAATGACCCGAACGCGATTGCTCCAAGTGATAGCAAAATTTTGCTTCTCAAATTTTTTAACCAAATCGACATCTTCATGGCAAGGCAGGGCAGCAAAACCGCCAACAGCGAGATACGCTGCACTACTAAAGCTCAAATTTGCCCCATGAATATGGCGATGTCCCATCTTATCTTGATAGTGAGCGATATAGTCTTTGCGGGTTTGGGGCGTTAAATGTGCCCAGTCATCAACGCTCACAACGCCACATATCATAGCAGTCGGCTGATGATTAATATGAGCGATTTGCTGCGTTAGCCAATCTGCTGTGACAAGCGAATCAGCGTCGGTACAGGCAAGCCAAGTCGCGCCAGAGGCAATCGCATGACGAATGCCCAAATCTCGCACTTGTCCCACGCACCGGTAATCACAGCATAAATAATCCACACCAGCGTGCTTGACCAATGTGAGTGTGTCATCGCTACAACTGTCGAGCACCACGAGCACAGTGGCGGTAATGGTAGAGGGCAGCTGCTCAATGGCGCTCTGCACCGATGCCAAGCATTTAGAGATGGTCAGCGCTTCGTTATGAGCAGGAATGACGATAGCGATATTTGTAGTATTCATGCATTTTACTCGGCGGATTTAACGTTAAACCAAGTTTTCTTGCATAGCCACCGTTTCTACCGAACGTTGCCACACATCCAATAAAAAATCGCTATCGACGACTTTACTTTGATGGGTAAAGGTAGGGTGTTGACTATCAACTTGCTGTATTTGCGCAGAGTTTACCTCATTACTTATTCTATTAAACGCGTGGTGCAGACGTTGGTGTACCGTTTCACCCGTCATGGTAAAGCCATCGATGTCATAGCGCCAATGGCAGCATAGTAACGTGCCACCTACCGCAAGATTTTGCTGAATCCAAGCGATGACAGTATCAATATCATTTGCCGATAAATAATATAAAATTTCACTAATCACAATTAAATCAAAATGCGATTTCGCAGTCGGTAATACGCTGGGAATGACACCCTGTATGACCTTTACATTCCTAACATCTGCCAAACGCTGCTTAGCCAGTTGTACCGCTTGTTTATTACCGTCAATACTAACCAAGGTCTGACAACGGCTGGCAAGTAGGGCACTAAACACGCCATTACCGCAGCCTAATTCAATAGCGCTGGTATATTTTGCTTGCGGCAACACCGCTAGACACATATCGCGTTTGCGCTTTTCATACCAGCGGGTCTGATACTGCCACGGATCGCTATTGTCGTTGTATAAGGAATCAAAATAGCTTTCTGAATAAGCCGTAGCTGTCATCTCTTTTTTACCATTTGGCAAATCAGTATGAACAGTACGTAAGTCGGTTGTAGACACCTGAAAATTACCGACCTCATGCCCTGGCGGTGTCAATTTAAGATTGTGGCTCATATAAATAAACCTCCCAAGGTTGGCTAATTCTAGCGATGGTTTGAGCCGATAAAATAGGCGGGTTGCCTGTGCTTTCATCAACGGTTATTTGGCTTTTAAAGCAGGCGATGGCCTCGGTTTTGCGTTGTAATTGCTCAGGCGTTAAATCCACTCTGAACGTGCAGTGCCAAGGAATACGACTGTCGGCAGGCTTCGCCCAATGCCACGCCCAAATTAACACTTGATAACAGGCGAGCTGATGCTCTTTAGCAAATGCAGCGACCACTTGTCCTGTTGCTTCATGATCGGGATGCCCATCATGTACAAAAGGCGTGATTAAAATATCATCAGGTTGAATAATTGCTGCTAATTTTTGGTGAAACTGTGCCCGCTCAGCAAAAACATCACCATCGGTTAGCGCTAAAGACATACAGGTCACCTGCTGCGCAATGCCTAACACCTCTAATGCTGCTAAGCTTTCTTGCGGACGGATAGTATCAAGCAGGTGCGGCGGATAAATCTGCGAATCAGGGTGACTTTGTGTGCCGTTAGTCACGTGCACAAGGACGATAGGATTGCCGTTGGCTGCCAGTCGTTGTAGCAGTCCGCCGCAGCCCAATATTTCATCGTCAGGATGCGGCGCAAATACGCAAACACGCTGCTGCGGCGGGAAACTTTTTGCTATATCTAGTCGAGGTAAGTCGTGCAGTCCCTGCCAGTTTAGCCAAGCATCGGCGCTAGTACCATCGCCTTCAATGACGCGGTCACCGACAATCGGATGCTCAGGTTTGACTAAGTGCGCTAAGTGCGTCGACATCACATTATGGTCTGTTAAGGCTTGCGTATTATTTTCTGCCTGATGAATATGAAGATCAGAAGAGTTTCGTACCACATTTACCTTGTGGTTTACAGTTGCCATATATTGTCCTGCCTGTCTGTCGAATCACTGTTTGCGGCGCGGTCGAAACCTCTAGATAGCTCGCCGATTTTTTGTAAATCAAAGGCACCATGACTTTGACGAATAAATACCGCCAAATCTGCGGTTAACCTCGCAAAGTGGGCATTGCCACAAAACGGCGCCGCCCCTAATGCTTGTCCGACTGTTTCCATCACTTGGCGTGCTACTCGCTCAACGTTGGCGCGTAATTGACGGATAGCAAGTTCATGGTTTTGCTGCGGCTTACTCTCTATTAAGTCAGCAACATAATAAAAATACTGCTGAGTAACGGCCAACGCTGTGCTGATTTGACCCAAATACATGGCTTTATAATCATTGGGTTTATGCTGATAAGCAGTTATTAAATAATTGGCAATGCAAGCGGCCGCACCGTACCAGCAAGCCGCAACGCCTGCCGCGCCATGCCAAAATCCTACCCGTTCTAAATACGCATTTGGCGTACCTACATTAATGGCGTCTACCTCATGGAACTGTATGGTCGCCGTATCAGTGGCTTGCATGCCCACGGCCTGCCAAGCGTTATTATTAATATCAATGCCAGATTGGTGCATATCCACCATCAATAGTTGCGCTTGTCCCTGCTCATCGCGATAAGTCATCAACCCATAATCCACGAGGTTGGCGCCCGAGCACCATGCCTTGCTACCGCTGATTTTGCCCTCTGTATGACGTATCGGGTCGGGGTGTCCTTCTGCTGCCCAAACCGCCCATAAGCCTTGAGGCGCTTTATCGTAGCCGACTTCATGCAAAATACTTAACGCATCCAAATGCGATTCAAACCATTTCGCAAGCGTTAAATCTAGGCTCGACACGTAAGCCAGCACTTGCCATCGAATCAAGGTGTTAGACTGATTTGGCCGGCTTGCCTGTTTATTGTTTTGAGCGTTCGTCGTATCGACTTCACTTATAGCATTTTTAGCACCGGAAATAGCCCTAGCACCACTAGCAGGGTGAGGAATTCCGTCGCTATAACCGACTAGAATCGTTAATATCTTACGGCGCAATTTAGCGGTCATCGCCAAACTGTCGATAGTTTGGTTTTCTGCGCGTATAGCGTCGTCTATAGCAGATTTTATAATTACTAATAAAGCGTTTTTGGCATCGGGCACTTGCATACAGTCTCCTAATTATTGTTATGGATCAGACATTTGAATGGCTTCAAAAGCGCCGTCATCTGCTAACCGTTTTTTATTATCATGTTGGCTCGCTAAATATAAATCGTCTAAAAAGCGTTGCTGCCAAGCGTATAAGTCATCTTGATGTAGCCCTTGTAACAATGCTTGATGGCGCAATCGTCGCTCTTTTAATGGCATCGTCAGTGCCTCTTTTAACCCCTCTATCATACTCGTAGGCTGATGTGGATCGACAATGACCGCCATTTGCATCTGCTCAGCGGCTCCTGCATAGCGAGAAAGCATCAGCACCCCCGGATTATCAGGATTCTGAGCGGCTATATATTCTTTAGCCACCAAATTCATACCGTCTTTTAATGAGTTGACCCAGCCGATATCACTTTGCCAAAATGCTGCCATCAAGGGCTCATGGTTCAAGACGTTTTCGCTATATTTAATCGCTTGCCAAGCACTGTTGTCAGATGAAAATTGCTGATTTATCTCGCTGACCGTGTGCTTTACTTCCTGATAAAGCCGTTGATAAGTTGGCAAATCTAAGCGACTAGGACAAGCGATTTGTAATAATTGCAGCGTATTTTGATAGCTTGGATAATGCTCCAAAAAGTCACGATAGGCTGAAAAACGTCTTAATAAGCCTTTTGAATAATCAATTCTATCTACCGCGATAATTTGTTGTGTCGTCGTCTTGTCAGTTTTTTTATATACATTATGCTGCGTCAAATGTGCAGGTAAAGACGACGCTAACTGACTGACCTGCTGCTGGATCCTTACGACATTAATACCGATAGGATAGGCATTAATTAATAAAGAATGATGAGGTTTAAAGTCTAAATTAAGCGTTAATGCTATCCTAGATGAGTGGTAAGGGTAAGCATGAGTAAAAGGTCGGTTTTTTTGTAAGACATTAATGGGGGTAATTCCGACATAGCTGTTTTCTGCTAAGCTGTTTACTACTAAGTCTTCTTTATCTACACTTTCTTTTTCAAATCTCTCTTCGTTAAAGCGATTTTTTGACAACCTGTCTTTTAAATAATGCTGAAAAACGTCAACGCAATTGGTGCATCCTTGCTGGGTTTGGGTGCCGAGCACATCATAACGCGCCAGATGATGAATGAGCTCAGCGCTTTGCTTAAGCTGTTGCCAAAAATCCAGCGCCACAAAAGGAATGTGTAAAAAAAGTCCAATACGATTGTTGATGCCAAGCTTTCGGCAATGATAAGCCACACTTAAAAAATGATAATCATGCACCCAAATGACATCGTCAGGCTGGATAATACTTTTTAATTGGCGCGCAAATAAACGGTTGACCGCTTGATAACCAGCATAATCATCTGCTGCTTGGCTGATAAGCGCTGTTTGCTCATGCAGTAGTGGCCACAATACATTATTGGCAAAACCGCAATAAAAATGCTGATATTGCTGGGTGGTAAAAGCGGTGGTCATATAAGTGATTTGTGTTGCGCGGGTTTTTGCATTGGCGCGCGCCATAAAGCGTTGTTGAATACTGCTAAAGGTATTGGCGGCGTCGGTGTTATTGGCATTGTTGTCATTGACGACTTCGCCATTCCAGCCCATCCAAACGACTGATTTGCCGATTAAGACGTCTTGTAATGCGACAGCAAGCCCGCCCGCCATAGGGTGGTTATCGGGCATCTTTACGCGGTTAGATAAGACAATTAAGCGGCTCATGTCAGTGGTCTCGTGGTATTTTTTAATGGGTGTCGGTTAGTGTCTATTAGCGGCGGTGCCACTTGCTCTTGCTCTGTTAAACCAGATAACTTGGACGATAAGGTTGGGCGCTGTTGGCAAAACTTCAAAAAGCTCTCAAGCAATACCGTGACCTCAAAAATATTATTGACATAATAATGGGCACACGTCGGTTCAGTGCCGTCATAACCTACTTTCATACCCATACCTTTTATGGGTAGTTTAGAATCCTCTCGAGGTTCGTTATTTTGTATAAAGCGACTTTTTTCTGTCATGTGCTTGTCGCCTTGTACTGCCATAAATCCTGTTTCATCGGTGATGTCGTCACCTATAAAGATAGGACAAAACCTATTGTTAGCCTGAAATTGTTTCAATAAGGTCAAAATTGCACTGCCTTTATCGGCGTCTTTGGGCGCGATTTCCCAGACATACTTACCTTGTTTTACTATCCAATCGGTATGGCTCTGTACGATTGTGGTTATAATGCGATAAGCGATATCGGCAAAGGTGGGGTTTTGACGATAATGGAGGGCAACGGAGTAGGGCTTGTCTTCTATGATAAAATCATCGTAGGGCAAGCAAGAGCGGATAAGCGCTTGTTTTATAATAGCAAGCTCAGCGCTGTCGACGGATGAAACGCTCGTATTATTAGTGAAGTCGTTATCCTCAAAGTCTATTTCTAGTCCATGCGTTGCAGCGATGGGTAAGCTTAGCGGCGCCAGCATTTGCTTCGCTTCGGCTAGACTGCGCCCAGTAACAGCAGCGATTTTGACGCCATGACTCTGTACGTTTTGTAAAAGTGTTAAAGTGGTGGCGGGGATGAAGCTGTCTTTTGGATTCAAGGTGAAATCAGCAAGCGTGCCGTCGATATCTAAGAACAAGCAGTAGCGCTGCTGATGAGAGAGATAATCAGCAAAGTGATGGGGCGCAACATATATAGGAGATATGATAAGGGGGCTATTTGCTGGGACGCTTCTTCCTGAAGTCACATGTTATCCTTATTTTAACGTGTTATATGGTGTTCTAAGCTAGCCATCAAGCTTCATCATAAGTTTGCCATAAAGTCCATCCTACTACGATGGACAAAATATGGTGTTTAGTATAAGTTTTTTTAGTATCTGTCTTGTAATTTACAAAAACCATTAGGAAAAGATTATGCATATCAGCGCAAGTTTCGATGCCGGTAATATTGAGGTTATCAATGTAGAAGATCAAACCAACATTCAATTGGCGATTCGTCCAGACGTGGGTGGAGAGTTTTTTCAGTGGTTTAACTTTCGTCTATCAGGCGAAGTTGGCGAGCAGTACGTACTCAATATTATGAATGCAGGGAAGGCGTCCTACCTTGCAGGCTGGGAGGATTATCGAGCGGTGGCTTCCTATGATCGCGAGTATTGGTTCCGTTTGCCAACCTCTTATAAGGATGGTAAGTTAACGATAACGGCAGAATTGGCATGTGAAAGTATTCAAATTGCGTATTTCGCCCCTTACAGTTATGAGCGTCATCAAGACTTATTGGCGGCGGTGCAAGTGCATCCGCTCGCATGTTTAGAACATTTGGGTGAAACGCTTGATAAACGCGACTTAACCTTAGTAAAAGTCGGTGATGGTGATAGCAAGAAGCGCAGTATCTGGATTACGGCGCGCCAGCATCCGGGCGAGACAATGGCTGAATGGCTGGTTGAAGGACTATTAAACAGTCTGTTAGACGAGGATAATGCCACGGCTAAGTTGTTATTAGAAAAAGCCAATTTTTATATCGTACCGAATATGAATCCTGATGGCAGTGTGCGCGGGCATCTGCGTACCAATGCGGTAGGGACGAATCTAAACCGTGAATGGGCAAACCCAAGCTTAGAAAAAAGCCCTGAAGTATTTCATGTCATCAACAAAATGGAAGAAACAGGTGTTGACTTATTTTATGACGTGCATGGCGATGAAGCGCTACCGTATGTGTTCCTTGCCGGCTCGCAGGGCACGCCAAGCTATAACGACCGCCTTGCCCATCTACGTGATAAATTCTCAGAAGTCTTAAAATTGGCCAGTGCCGATTTTCAGTCTGAATTTGGCTATGACATTGATGCGCCGGGCACAGCAAATATGACGATTGCCACCCACTGGGTAGCCGAGCGTTTTGATTGCCTTGCCAACACTTTAGAGATGCCATTTAAAGAGAATGCCAATTTACCTTTTGAAGATACAGGTTGGTCACCTGAGCGTTCTATTAAATTAGGGGAAGCCTCATTGGTCGCTATGCTGGCGGTCGTTGATGAGTTGCGTTAATCATAAATTTGCTGCAAGTTAATCAGATGGTTTCATGACAATAATCTAATAGTGATGGTTGAATTGCTTAGAGCAGCGGTTTAAACGCTCAGTTTTTAGCTTTTGCTCTAGGCAATTACAAGGTTATTAAATGGCGGGTAGCAGTAATTTTGCATTTTTATTAAATAAATCTGTTTTAATCGGCTCTTGATGACTTGATAAAAAACGACATAATTAAACCACTTATCGCTAGGGCGTGTCTTCAATTCAATCGATGGACATCTAAATGGGCTAAAAATGGCTAAATTTTGCCAAACTTCATCAAATAGCTAGGTAATATCCCGATATTAATGGCGCTATTTTCCTTGTTTGACTGCAATTTATCTCATTTTTATCACCATTTTTAAAATGAAGACACGCCCTAGTACTGCCCTTTTGTTTTTTCTTAAAAATTGTCAAATAAATTTTCTGTGAAAATTTCAAAGTGGGAGAATGACAATATTGTAATCTTAACGTCATCTGTTAGTCAGAAGGCTTCATGTATCATGCATGTATGATGATAGTGTCGTGATATCGGGTCAAACGCTTAATGTATTGCTCCAAATTTAAAAATGAAAGACAGCTTTTTTTGATTATAAATATCACATGCGACATTAAACAATAAATGACGAGAGGGTATGTATGAAACCTTATAACCATAACTTAACTTTTAAGCAGCATAAATTGTTTGGTGCGCTTATCCTACTGACAGTGACATCGTCGTTATTTGCTTGTAGCGAAACCAATACCACTGCTGCAACCACAGCGACTGTAGAGACGGCAACAGACAGCCAGAATTCAAAAGTCCAAACGCCTAAAACGGTGACTCCGAGCGCTAGCAGTAACAGTGATGCGTTAAGAAACGTCTCTGCGACAGTTTATAAAGATGCCAATTGTGGCTGCTGTAAAGAGTGGATTAGCCATGCCGAACATCACGGTATGACTGCGGCGGGACAAGATGTTGCCGACTTAGCAGTTTTTAAAGAACGCTATGGTGTCCCGAGCAATATGCGCTCTTGTCACACAGCGGTCACGAGCGATGGTTATGTATTCGAAGGTCATGTGCCTGCCAAGTATATAGCCCAGTTTCTAGCCAATCCGCCAAGCGAGGCTATTGGCCTTGCCGTACCCGGTATGCCAATGGGTAGCCCTGGTATGGAGTACCAAAATAAATTCTCACCTTATCAAGTGATGCAAATCAACAAAGACGGTAGCACAGCGGTATATGCTGAGGTTGATAGCGCCAATGCCCAGTTATAGCTGAAAAGGATGATTTTTACTGTCCATCGCTAACTTATTAATAATAAGGAAATTATGTAAAGAGAAAGTATTTACATCAGAAAATTCTTATACCACCTGAGAAAAGATAGGATTAAACCATTATAGATCTCTATTTATGAGGCCTATAATGGCTTTTTTGAATAAGTATGAGAGCGTGGCAAACTCTTGACTAGAAAAGATAGGCTTAAACTGTTTTTAATATAAGTAACGGCGCTTAAGAAAGATGTATAACTAAGTATATATAAAGGCCTTGAAGAGGGGTTAATTGAGAAAGGTTTTTCTGTCTATTTATTAATATTATTGCTCATGCCGGCCAGCATCAGTCGTTTGCTGGACGATTTGTTCGACTTGCATAAAGTCTGTATGCCGCACATCTTTGCCGCTGGTGCAAAAAATGACCAACTCAGCAATATTTTTAGCGTGATCGCCCACCCGTTCTAAGGCGCGTAATACCCAAAGTATGTTAATCACTTTGGACACATGGCGGCTGTCTTCCATAATATAGGTCATCAAGGCGCGAGTGGCAGATTGATACTCTTCATTAACCACTGTATCGCTTTGCAATACGGAAAATGCCTGCTGTGGATTCATATGCGAAAAGGCGTCAATCGAATCAAGCAGCATCAGGCGCACCTGATTGGATAAATGCTGAACCTCCGAATAACCTCTTGGAGAGGCACCATCTTTAATCAATTTGCAGGCCATACGGGCAATTTTTTCTGCTTCGTCACCGACACGCTCAAAATCAACAATGCCTTTACTAAGCGCCATGACTAAACGCAAATCATTGGCGGCTGGTTGGCGCTTGGTGACTAATAAAATGATTTGCTCATCGATTTTAATCTCTAGCTGATTGATTAGATGATCATCTTCAATCACTTTTTTTGCGGTCGTCTCATCGGCAGCTATCAAGGCGCGTGTCGCAACCATGACTTGCTCTGCTGCCATGTGACCCATTTGCATAAACAGCTCAATCACGTCATGTAAGTCATTATCAAAACTCTTTGATAAATGCTTTGCCGTTATCGCCATGCTTACTTCCTTAATCGTATTGATGTTGCTCATAAAATTTTGCCAAAATGAGTAGCGTGATAAATGACCACTAAAAATGCTTGCTTTAAACAAACAGCAACTTAGCCATAACGACCGGTAATATAATCTTCAGTCGCTTTTTGTGCGGGATTGGTGAATATTTGATTCGTTTCGCCCATTTCTACCATGTCTCCTAAATACATATAGGCAGTGTAGTCTGAGATACGTGCGGCTTGCTGCATGTTGTGGGTCACGATAGCAATGGTATAGTCGTTTTTTAAATCGGTAATCAAATCTTCAATCGCGCCAGTGGATATAGGGTCAAGCGCGGACGTTGGCTCATCTAATAACAAAACTTCAGGCTTCGTTGCTACGCCGCGAGCGATACACAGTCGTTGCTGTTGACCGCCAGATAGTGACAATCCTGAGGCTTTTAGTTTGTCTTTCACCTCTAGCCATAATGCCGCTTTTTTTAGTGACCACTCAACACGTTCATCCAATTCTACTTTGCTCAGCTTTTCATAGAGACGCACGCCAAATGCGACGTTGTCATAGATGGACATCGGGAAGGGTGTGGGCTTTTGAAAGACCATACCAACACGCGCTCGCAGCAAATTCACATCTGTATCTTTGGCCAAAATATTTTGGCCATCAAGGGTGATTTGACCTTTAGCGTGCATACTCGGATATAAGTCATACATACGGTTAAAGGTACGTAGTAGTGTTGATTTACCGCAGCCTGAGGGACCAATAAAAGCGGTGACCTTTTTTTCTGGGATATCGATATTGATGTTTTTTAATGCTTGAAAATCACCATAATAAAAGTCCAAATCGCGAATGGTAATCTTAGCAGGCGGCATGTTATCAGGCATGTCCGCCATCGTTTGCTTGATAAGATGGGCAATATCTGGCTGTTTATGCTGACCATTGTTAGACATAGCGTCATCCAGTAAACGGCGTTTGCTGCTGGTATCTGTCATCGGCTTAGTCGCTTTTCTCTCTAATACATCAGTCATAATGGTATCCATCTGTTTTAAAGTTTTGTTAAATAGAAGTGTTTTTTTGCTATCAGCTGTGCGTTTTTTAGCCTTAAATTATCTGCTATGGTCTTTGCCACCGATAAAGCGCGCCGCAATATTTAAGAATAATACGGTCGCGGTAATGAGTAACGCTGCTGCCCAAGCCAGTGCATGCCAGTTGTCATAAGGACTCATGGCAAATTGATAAATCGTATTGGGTAAATTAGCCATTGGCTCACTCATATCGGTACTAAAGTACTGGTTGTTTAGCGCGGTGAATAGCAAAGGCGCGGTCTCACCGGTAATACGCGCAAAAGCGAGCAGCACACCGGTAGTCAGACCGGCTTTGGCAGCCTTCAGGGTCACGGTACTGACCAGCTTCCATTTTGGCGTACCTAGTGCGTAAGCCGCTTCGCGCAGGGTATTAGGTACAAGATTTAGCATGTTTTCCGTCGTCCGCACGACAATAGGAATCACAATTAGCGCCAACGCTAATGCACCAGCCCAACCCGAAAAGCTCTGTCCTTTGACCATCAAGGCATAAATAAACAAACCAATCACAATGGATGGGGCAGACAATAAAATATCATTTAAAAATCGGGTGACTTTACCCAACATACTGCCCTGTGAAAATTCTGCTAAATAAATGCCCGCCATCATGCCGATTGGCGCACCAATCGCTAAGCCCGAAAAAGCCAACATTGCTGAGCCAACAATGGCATTACGTAGACCACCTTCGCCCATCGGTGGCGGGGTATCTGCCATAAAGACAGGCATCTCGATTAAACCTTGCATGCCTTCAACAAACAACGTCATCAAAATCCAAATCAGCCAAACCAAACCAAATACAAGCGCTGATAAGGCAAACCCAAGTCCCAATCTATTGATAAAACGCCGCTTGTTATAAAGACGCTTGTTGTAGCGGTCTTCAAAGCGTACAGAAGGCTGGCTTGGCTGGGTCGTTTGAGTAGTGACTGGTGCTAAAGTCATGAAGTGTTTGTCCTTCTTGAGTCAAATAATGGCGGCAAATAGCGTGTTTTAGTTTGTTTAGGCTTGTTTTGATTTGATTGGTTTTGTTGGCTTTTAAAATAGTATGTTTAATTACCTGCTTTTTGGTCAATACGCATGAGCATGAGTTTAGATATCGACAAAACGATAAAGGTAATGACAAACAGGATTAACCCTAAATGTAGTAATGACGCTAAGTGCAGCTCACTTGACGCTTCGGCAAACTCGTTGGCCAGCGCTGAGGTAATGGTCACCCCAGAGGTAAATAGGCTTGGGCTGATATTGAAAGCATTACCAATTAAAAAGGTAACAGCCATCGTCTCGCCAAGCGCTCGACCAAGTCCCAAAATCACGCCACCAACCACACCTGCTTTGGTATAAGGTAAGATGATTTTAAACATCACCTCCCACGTAGTGGCGCCCATACCGTATGCGGATTCTTTTAGCAGGTCTGGCACCACAGAGAAAACATCGCGCATGGTAGCGGCGATAAAGGGAATAATCATAATTGCCAGTATTAATGAGGCGGTAAACATACCCAGTCCCATCGGCGCACCGGCAAAAACTTTACCAATAATAGGTAGGGGGCCAATATTTTCAATAAACCAAGGTTGAATATGATCACCAAAAAACGGTGCAAAGACAAACAAGCCCCACATGCCATAGATGATAGAAGGAATGCCTGCCAGCAGCTCGATAGCAATACCCAATGGCTTTTTCAAAAAATTGGGACAAAGTTCCGTTAAAAAGATAGCAATCCCAAAGCTGACTGGTACGGCAATACAGATAGCGATGAGTGAAGTGACCACCGTACCGTAAATGGGTGCAAGCGCACCGTATTGATCGTTCACCGTATCCCAGTTATTACTGGTATAAAATCCCAAACCGAACTCAGTGATACTTGGCCATGCACCGACAATCAATGACAGCATAATGCCGCCAAGCGACAAGAGCACCAAGATTGCAAATGCTTTAGTGGCATTAACAAAAATCGCGTCAAAGCGTTTTTGTTTTGCCAGTTGGGATTTTAGGTCTGCCATAAAAGCCTCTGTTGTTTATCGCTCTAACTTTTCATTATGTTAATGATTAACTGTGTTAACGCTTGCTAGTGTGAAAGCTTGATTGTAAAAAATCTTAGGGGTTTTAGCTTTAGCGTCTTACCGTAATAAACTGTGTTTTATAACAAGCATCTATTAAGTTCACTACGGCTAAGACGTCACCAAGCAAACACGCTTTTCAGTATTTGCTTGATGGCATTAGTTAGCTTATTCCTGACCTACTGTGCTGAGGTATAGACAGGCTTACCTTCGCTATCTACCACCTCGTTCCATTTCGCTTTAAATAAAGCCACGGCCGTATCAGAAAAAGGCACGTAATCAAGGCTCATTGCGTCATCATCGCCCTGAGTATAAGCCCAGTCAAAGAAGTTAAGGACGCCTGCTACTTGCTTAGCATCTTGCGGCTGTTTGTGGACTAAAATAAAGGTCGCAGCAGCGATAGGCCATGCTTGGTCGGTCTCAGAGTTGGTGATGACTTTGTAAAAGCCTTCTTGCTTTGACCAATCAATGTCCCCAGCGGCGGCGAATGTTTGCGCAGACGGTTGCACGACGTTACCGGCAGCATTTTTCAGGGCAACGTGTGACATGCCATTTTGCTTAGCATAGGCGTACTCGACATAGCCGATAGAGTTTTTCATACGATTCACATAGCTTGAGACGCCTTCGTTGCCTTTACCGCCCGCACCGGTTGCTGAGGTTGGCCATTTCACGGTTTTATCGACGCCAACGCTGTCTTTCCAGTCGTTTGAAACTTTGGCTAGATAATCGGTAAAGTTAAAGGTTGTGCCCGAACCGTCTGAACGGAACACCGTGGTAATAGCCGCGTCAGGAAGGGTTAAATCAGGGTTCATGGCTACGATGGCAGGGTCATTCCATTTGCTGATTTTACCAAGATAGATGTCAGCTAGCATTTTTCCATCGAGCTTTAATTGTCCGGGCTTAATACCATCAATATTAACGACAGGTACCACGCCGCCGATAACGGTTGGGAATTGAATCAGACCGGCTTCCTCTAATTCAGCTGGCGTCATCGGTGCATCGGACGCCCCAAAATCAACGGTTTTTGCGACGATTTGTTTGATACCACCCGATGAACCAATCGACTGATAGTTCACTTGACCGCCTGTTGCTTTATTGTAGGCATCTGACCATTTAGCATAGATAGGCTGCGGGAAAGAGGCGCCAGCGCCGGTGATATTCATCGACACATTGTCTGTTGATTGGACGTCTGTCGACTGAACGTTTGCGGTGTCGGTAGGCGTGGTGGTTGATTGCGCCGAAGTAGGGGGCTCATTGCTTTCATTACTATTGGGGGGTTGATTACAAGCAGCTAAGGTAAAGGTACTCGCGACTGCTAAAGCCATTAATGAATAACGCATTGTTTCTCCTAGAAAGTAATCAGATTTAAGTATGGGGCGTTTATGAATAACAATGTCGCTGCCCAGGTTTTTAGTAATGTATTGCTAACGATGTTTGGTTACAAGGTTTTGCTACAAAGACGCTCGGTAGTCAATGAGCACATTGTGCCGAGCAAATATGACAGTTTGATGAAATAAGACATTTTCATGAAAAAAGTTGGTCAATTAAAAACGCAGCCCAATAAAGCAGTCGTTTAAGGGGATTGTGGCTGCTATCTAGCGCAAAATTCGTTATGATGAGCCGTTGGTTTTTTTTGGGGCGTAAGGGTTTAAGGCTAAGCGTTCAAAGCACAGCGCTTAAAGTATAGGGCTGAAAGTACAGTGTTTGAGCTGCAATGTTTAAGGCGCAGCATTTAACGTATCGAGTCACTGTGTCATCAAACTGTCATAATTAAGCCGTTTAATGGGCAGACGTTGATAAGGGCTTAGTATTTTTGTTTTCCAATTTTTTGTCTTTCAATAATGAGGCGATGGTATGCGCAATGAGCAGATTTTGATTGTCGAAGATGAACCTGCAATTCGTGAGATGGTGGTAATGACGCTAGAGATGGCGGGCTTTGAGAGTTTACAAGCGGCTGACGTGGCAGAGGCGCATCAGCAAGTGGTCGATCACAGACCCGCGCTGATTTTGCTCGATTGGATGTTACCGGGTGATAAAAGCGGTATTGATTTTTGCCGCATGCTCAAAAGCGATGAGATGTTGGGCGAGATACCAGTAATTATGCTGACGGCCAAAAGTGAAGAGGATAGCAAGGTTCATGGGCTTGACGCGGGCGCTGATGACTATATGACCAAGCCATTTTCAACGCGTGAATTAATCTCCAGAATCAAAGCCGTATTACGCCGTAGTCGTGCGCTTAGTAGCGATAAGCCAATTGAAATAGGCAAGCTTAGCCTCGATCCTAAAAGCCAGCGTATCACCGCTGATAATAAAGTCATTGATATCGGACCGACAGAATATCGCTTGCTGGCGTTTTTTATGAGTCATCCCGAGCGTGCTTATACGCGCACCCAGCTGCTAGATCAGGTCTGGGGCGGCAATGTCTATATCGAAGATCGTACGATTGATGTGCACATCCGGCGTTTACGCAAATTACTACAGCCTTATGGTTGCAGTGCCTTGATTCAAACGGTTCGCGGTACCGGTTATCGGTTTTCGAGTCTGGTTGAATAACGCTATCGATTTTGAAAAATAGCCCATTATTTACAAGGCAGCTTACGAGGCAGGAAACCAGCGTTAAGAACATTCAGTGCTCAGAGGCATAAATATTTAGAATATTGAGTACTGAGAAGCATAAGTACTGAGAATATTTGGTGCTAAGAATAGTCAGTGCTAATAATAAGTGCTAAGCATCATACTGGTAATAAAAAAGAGAGAAACACATGATAACGCCAAGGGATATTGAGCAACAGGACATCGAGCAATACTCCACCGATCAGCTGAAAAAAATCAGAAGTGCCTTACGCGCACTGCGAGATGCGGTTATTTTGCTAAACGACGATGATGGTTTGGAGTGGTGGAATCAGGCCGCCGAGGATTTGTTATTGTTGCAGTCAGCGGATCATGGCAAAAGTATTTTTGACTTTATTAACGTCCCTGAGTTTCGGCAATACTATCAGAGCATGGTGACACCCAATGATGGTGTACATATGAAGTCATGGCAAGACCCTAACCGTTATCTTAAATGTGAGCTCACGCCTTTTGGCGATGAAAAGCTGCTGATTATTTATGATGTGACCCGCTTACAACACTTAGAGCAAATGCGCCGCGACTTTGTAGCAAATGTCTCGCATGAGTTACGAACGCCATTGACTGTACTGATGGGCTATCTGGAGAATTTTTCAGATCAAGAAGACATGCCGCGGCAATGGCGACGCGGATTTGAATTAATGACGCAGCAGACCGCGCGCATGAATAGAGTGGTCAATGACTTGCTGCTGCTGTCTCGGATTGAAATCGAAGAGACGCATGAGCTGCATTATATTGATATGACCAAGCTGCTCACGCATGTCTATGACGACGCGCAGGCTTACAACCAAGAATATGGCCATACGCTGCATTTACAGATAGACACCTATGATGGTCTCTACGGCTCGGAGATGTATTTAAACAGTGCGTTATCCAATTTGGTGATTAATGCGATTAAATACACGCCAAAAGCAGGTAATATCGTCATCAGCTGGGCAAAGACTGCAGAAGGCTGTCGGTTTGCCGTCAGTGATGATGGTATTGGTATTGCGCCCGAGCATGTCGCGCGATTGACCGAGCGTTTTTATCGAGTGGATAGCGGGCGCAGTCGTGCGACAGGTGGTACGGGGCTGGGGCTGGCGATTGTAAAGCATGTGTTATATCAATATGACACGACTTTGCAAATTGAATCGTCAGAAGGCAAAGGCTCGACATTTAGCGCCGTTTTCCCCGCCGCTCATATTCGTTCAGCTGTTATAGATTGAGTTTCTTACCTTTAAATTGCTTACCTTTAAGCTTTTAGCCTTGAGCTTTTAGGCTTATTGTCGTTTAGCTTCCTCGGTCAATTCAACATAGCGATTATGATAATTTAACAATACCTTTTAATAATGCCTTGTTTTAGTCAGCTTCTAAATTTTAATAACCATTTCTATAGCAACTCTACTGACCGATAAGTGGGTTTTTTCATGCCGCCGTTTTGCTACTAAAAAGCTCTCCATTCTACTGCGCACGCGATACTTACAGCTGCACCAAAAACAAGCAAAAAAATGTCATATCTGGTTACGATTATTTAAAAACAGTTTTAGGGAATGGCAAAAAAAAAGGCGTAAAGTATTAACGTCATTTTTCTCATGGAATCATGCTATGCATCCAGCCCTACCGTATCGGCTGTTGAATAGAGTCACTATTGTTATCAGCGCCATTGGCATCGGAATTGCTTTAATTGATAGTGGTTTTAACCTCACGACATGGCTACAGCATATTTTTCATATTTTTTACTTAATCATTATTCTATTGGGCTTTTTAGCCACGGTATGGCGCTATCTGCGCTCAAAGTCGCGATTGTCTACTAACAAAGGCGCGGTCAATAAAGTTGCGGTTTTCGATTTGCTGACCAGCGGTGCTATTTTTATACTGTTGGCGGTGCATTTTTTTGAGCTAGTGCGCTCAGGGCTGTCGATGCCGGTGGATGGTTTTGTGGCGATTAAGGTTGCGGTTTTTGTTACCTTTATTCGTGAGATATCGGACAATAACTTTAGCCTTAACCGTGCTTTTTTAAACCCGGGCCAGTTTTTTATCCTAAGCTTTTTATCGGTAACATTGGTCGGTGCTGCACTATTAATGATGCCGAATGCCACCACTGAGCCGATATCCTTTGTCGATGCGCTGTTTACGGCTACCAGCGCAGTCTGTGTGACAGGGCTGATTGTGGTGGATACGGCAACCCGTTTTACCACGTTTGGGCAGATGATTATCATCGGCTTGATTCAAATCGGCGGTCTGGGGATTTTGACTTTTGTGACTTACTTTAGCTATTTTTTTAAAGGTGGGGTCAGTTATGAGACGCAGCTGAGTATCAGTGAGATGAACGTCTCACGGCGCATCGGCGATATGGTCACCACCATTAAGTCCATTTTATATGTGACCTTTGGCGTTGAAGCATTGGCTGCTATTTTGATTTTTATAAGTATCTATGATTTGCCAGGGATGAGCTTTGCCCAAAGAGTATATTTCTCGGTATTTCATGCTATCTCTGCCTTTTGTAATGCAGGATTTTCGACCTTTAGTGCAGGCTTATACGATCAGTCGCTGCGCTTTAATTATCCTTTGCAGCTTATCATTAGTACCACGTTCTTATTTGGCGGCATGGGTTTTATTATTGTCGTCAATCTACTGCGTTATTTGCGCCACCGTGCGCAGCGCGCGCTTTTTCATAATGACCCACGATTTGGCTATCAGCCATGGCTGTTGAGTATCAATAGCCGTATTACGCTAATTACCTCCGGCGCCTTATTGCTTATTGGGCTGGTTGGGGTCATGTTGTTTGAATACAACGGTATACTTGCTGAGCATCAAAGTTTTTACGCGAAGCTCATCACAGGGCTATTTACGGCCGCCACACCGCGGACGGCAGGCTTTAATATTGCCGATATGGATGCACTGGCGTTTCCAACTATTATGCTGACGATTTTTTTGATGTGGATTGGGGCGTCACCAAACTCAACCGGCGGCGGTATAAAAACCAGCACCTTTGCCATCGCCGTATTAAATACTTTGAGCTTAGCCCGTGGTCAGACCAAGGTTGAAGTATTTCAACGCGAAATTGCTGACATCTCTATCCGCCGAGCATTTTCTATTATGTGGCTGTCGTTATTTGTCATTGGTATGGGTGTCACCCTGATCAGTTACGATCAGCCCGAGCTTGATTTGATTAAAGTGATTTTTGAATGCTTTTCTGCTTATAGTACGGTTGGTTTGAGCTTAAATTTAACCGCTGAGCTATCGGATTTTAATAAGCTGGTTGTCTCGGTGATTATGTTTGTCGGGCGGGTGGGAATGTTAACGATATTTATTGCCTTACTTAAAAATAGATATCAGCGTAATTATCGTTATCCGACTGAAGAGATTACTATCAATTAAACGAATGTTAATTAAAAAATAATTTATAAATCATTAGGTATTAACTAAATACGTTGCAATGACTGCTGTTATGCAGTTGCGAGCGGCAAGGAGTATTATGAAATACATCATCGCAGGTTTGGGCAGTTTTGGGTCTTCATTAGCGATGGCGCTGACCAGCCAAGGCCATGAAGTCATCGCCATTGATAGCAGTATGCAAAAAGTTGAAGCCTATAAAGAAGCCATCACTCATACTATCTGCATGGATGCCACCGATGAATATACGGTCAATGGCTTACCTATTATGGATACCGATATAGTGGTGGTGGCGGTTGGCGAAGACGAAGGCGCCAATATTATGGCAACGGCGCTGTTTAAAACCCTCAAAGCCAAGCGCTTAATCAGCCGTAGTATCAATCCCTTACATGAAAAAGTACTGCAAGCAATTGGCGTCGATGATATTTTTCATCCTGAAAAAGAATCGGCGATGCGCTGGGCAAAACGCCTATCGCTGCGTTATTACGTTGACTCGTTTAGCCTAACGGAGCACTTTAGTATTGTCGAGATTGCTATTCCCACTCCTTTGATTGGCAAACAAATAGCGACATTACAGCTAGAAAATAGGTTTAATATTAAGCTATTGAGCACCATGCGCTATGAGCATTACGAAGACAGCTTTGGCCGTCAGCAGCGCAAACCTAGCATTCAGGGACTGGCGACAGCAGAGCAAGTCCTGCAAGAAAATGATGTGCTAGTGGTATATGGTGCTAACAAACATATCAATACTTTTTTACGTAGTGTCGGGGTTAAAGTACACTAACCGCTAGGGATAACGTTATGAATAAGAGCTGCCTATCCGTGCTATGTTTTGCCAGTCTCATGCTGTTTAGTGGCTGCGATGAGTCGAAACAAAACCCAAATGTCATGTTTTCAGAGAAGCACCAAGATCCCATTCAGGAGCTTGAGAAGCGGTCTAAAAAAGTCGATCACAGCCAGTTTGGCTATAAACAAACCTTTTATGTACCGATTTATTCAGATATTTATACTGATAGGGATAATCGTAAGGTTTTACTCTCTGCGACCTTAAGCGTGCGCAATACTACCTTAAAAAAATCCCTCTATATTAATAAGATAGATTATTACAGTACCGATGGCGACCTTGTAAAGTCGTATTTAAAAGAACCTATTGAGCTGCCCGCCATGGCGACGTTAAATTATATCGTCGAAAAAGAAGAGGATAAAGGCGGCTCTGGAGCAAAATTTATCATTGAAGTTGAAGGCATCGATGAGACGGTTAAGCCTGTCATCGAGGCCGTGATGATTGGTAATTTTAGCAATAAAGGCTTTGCTTTTAGCACGCAGGGTACGCCGGTTTTGTAGTGATGGTTGTTTATGCTTTATGAAGATGGATAATCCAAATTTAGGAGCGTTGCCATGTTATATTTTACCCAAGGCTCATCTTTGCAAACGATTAAAACGGTGCTGCTTACCACTATATTGCTTGGTACGGCACAACTGCTGGCAGGTTGTGATTCGCAGCCTGCAAATTCGAATGAAAATAAAAATGATAATGCCACGGCGCAAACGGATAATATAGATAAAAATATGGCTGAGAAAGATAATGCGTCTATCAATTATAGTTCTATAAACCCTGCGCCTATAAGTGCTGCTACTGCGGATAAAACACAAAATAACGAAGCAGAAAAGTTATCCAATGATAAAACCGTTAATCCATCGGGCTACCAAACGCTAAGCTTTGGGCAGGCTATTAGCCCAGAATTACTGAGTGAGCTAGGGCTGACCAAAGAGAAAACTGACAACGAGCAGTGCTATTACGTCAGTAATCCAGCACTAAACTATATAGATAAAGAGTACGGTAAACGTGCTTCCGTGCTATATCAGATCATCGATGACAAAGTTGCTTTGATTGCTATTCAAGATCCAAACATACCTTTTTATACCGGTATTCATGTTGGCGATGCAGTAGCAGAGGTGATGCAAGCGCATGATAATAAGCTGACTTATGAAGTCGATAAATACGCGGTTGATGGTGAATATTATAACTTGATTGCTAACGTCAATTTTAAAGTGATAAAAGAACCCGAGCTTGGAGAGTCCTTAAAAGCTGAAAATATTAAGCTTGATAGTAAAGAAGATAAATTGCCCTTACAAATTAAATATTATATTAAGGGCGGTCAAACGCTTAACGAGCATAAAATAAAGGCGAGTGATTGGACGTCAGATAAGCAAAGTCTGTTAAAAGGTGAGGTAGAAAGTATCGATATTGGGATACCAGAAGCAATCTATTTGGTCGAAGGCTGTTCTTAACAATTAACTATAAACAGCAAAAGCCCTGTCTACTAGAAATAAATAGCAGACAGGGCTTTTTCTAGAAAGGTTTTCAGCGAGGCTGTTATCGGTAGAACTGCTATATTTTAACGCATTAGAGTTATTTTGATACCGATTCATTGTCATAACATCTAGCAAAAGGCCGTCGGGATACAGCTCTTTTATCGATACTATATCGTACTCGCCGACTGAGGCAGGGGTAAAGGCATTGATAAACATCGCAAGTTCATCTTGATGCTCTTCATTAAGATGGTGAATAAACATGGCTTTATCAGCGATTGCTAATGGGGTTTTATCGGTGTCATAACGAGTAAGCGTTTCAGCCATAAAGGGTTATCCAAGCCAAAAAATCACATAGCGGTTCATTCATATAACCGTCAAGTAAATGGCAACTGAAAATATAAGGTAGCGGAGAATAGAGATAAAAATAACAAAGGTTTAATCAATAAGTATTGCGAGTCAAGCAAGGCAATAGAATTAGTAATCGATGATATGAATTAAAAACACCTAAGCGTTATTGATAACCATTAACATCTAGATTATTATTACGTTAATAAGGCTGACTGTCAATGTATTTATAAATAGGAAGTTGTGATTTTATTTGTAATGGATAAAGTTTATGCTAAAAAGTAGAAGGATTCCTCATCCTACTCATCAGTTATTAAGCCATTGCATTTCAACACTTTATAAGCTGAGCTATGATGAAGAAACCGTAGAGATAAACTTGGTAAACTAAGCGTATTAACAGGAGTTTACTATGACCAAGAAAGTAAGAATGTAGTGGTCAACTAATTTAGGACATCTGATAAGAGGTTTTGGTTAAAGTAGCGTTTCTCTTTTTCTAGCGGTGTTAAATAATCATTAAAACTGTGCGGTCTCACGATTTGATAGTAGCCCCAGATATAATCAATAATGGCGCTTTTAGCTTCAGTAATATCTTCATAGCCGCCCTTGGGCATCCATTCTGTTTTAAAGCTTCTAAAGAATCGTTCGGTTGGGGCATTATCCCAACAGTTTCCGCGACGGCTCATACTTTGCGTCATGCCCTCACAACTGGCCACGGATTCAGCAAATGTCTTACTGGTGGAATGGGTTCCCTGATCGGAATGAAACAGCACGCCACTGGGTTTGAGCCTAGTGTGATACGCCATCTGTAGGGCTTTAGCGGTCAGCACGCTATCAGGGGAACCTGATACAGCAAAGCCCACCACACGCCGAGCATATAAATCTAAAACAACGGCTAGGTAGCACCAGCCACCCTTGATACGAATGTAAGTCACATCCCCCGTCCAGACTTGATTGGGCGCTGTTGGGCTAAAGTTGCGAGCTAGGATATTGTCATGCGTTTTATGCGCCTCGTCAGCGTGCTTGTATTTGTGCGTCTTCAATTGACAGCTTTTAAGCCTCATCTGCGCCATAAGTTTACCTACCATATAGCGTGATAGCTTGATGTTGTGTTCATTCATTATTATGGCGGCAATGCTGCGAGCGCCTGCTGAGCGCTTTGAGTCGTTAAATATTTGACGAATTAATGCCTTGTGCTTGACGGTTTCAAGACTGGTGGGCTTGGGCTGCATGCCATAGTAGTAACTGCTTTTTATCACGCCAAACAGTTTGCACAGAAGACTTTTATTAACATGCTTGTCTTGCTCTGCAAGCTGACTGATTAGCGATAGCCGTTCAGGCTGTCCAAGGCTAGCAGAGCGGAAGCCTTTTTTAAGATGTCACGCTCCATAGTCAGCCGCTTAACTTGTTTGCGCAATTCTTGAAGCTCGCGCTGCTCATCCGTTAAGGCGTTGCCGACTTTAGGTGCTTGGCCAGTCATTTCTTGACGGTACTGACTCAGCCATTTCTGTAGAGTGGATTTACCTATTCCTAAAGAATTGGCCACGTCAGGTATTTTACGTTTGTGGTCAACAACTAAGCTGATGGCTTCTAATTTGAATTCTCGGGTATATTGGTTGCGTTTGGTGGTCATACTATTTTCCTTCTTTGGGTTAGTATAAACCTCTTATGCGCTGTCCAAGTTTATTATGCCACTACAATAATCGCAATAAGCTGATACTGGACGCCTTGGAAGAAGCTCAGTTTATAAAAAATGATAGCCAGGTCGATGAGATACACACGTACCGAGGCAAAGAGATCGTCCCCGGTGGCCGTGTTGATATCGTCTTATGTGAGATTGATGACAGACGACAGTTGGCGAAATAACGCAGTATAAAAAAGTATATTGATTAATTAAATTGAGGACTCAAAATGACCAACTTACTAGCTAAAAGATTCGGCACCAGTCCACGCTTAGAATTACTCAGCGGTGAATGGTTAAAGCAGGGCATGGGTGCCAAGACCGTTAAGTTTGATATTGGCCAAGGTGGATTGCCTCCTGAAGTGAACTGGGAGGATAAGGCAGCTGCTATTGCATTGATTGAGAGTCGTCACGCTAAAGCGCTGGCGTCTTTGTTGGTATGGGGTGATAACGAATTATGGGACTGGTCAGAGTGCTTTGATATGGTCGTAGAGTATCTTGCGCTTAAGATGTTCGATAGATGCGTCGTAGATGGCCGTGAAGCACCTAGGGGCGGTAAGCAAACCTTAAAGGAGTTATCGTCGCTTGTAGCACGTATGACATTGCATTTTGAGCTATATGATTTGTGGACTATCTACACGGTTGAAGGACGATTGTTGTTTAGTGGGATAAAAATGAATGACAGAACTTACAGTAATTATTTCTTATGCTACCAACGCCAGATGCTAAATGACCTAGAAGAGTTGGTCCACTGTATTAATAATGATATTGCCAAGTATAGATCTAACCTAGCAATAAGCTGTAAGCTGGTTGAAAGCATGTAATTATGATGATGTCATTAGTCTGTCACATTAAGAATCTAGTATAGCGTCATACAAATTCTTGATTAGAAAATAGCAGGTAAGATGATGTTAGATATAAAACAGGAAAAAGACATACAAGTTAGCCCACAAAGTTTTGATGCCATTATGATGTTAGCAATCACTACGGTCGCAGATGATATTGGTGATGCTCCTACCATTGACACGCCATTATTTGATGAAGCTCGAGAGGCTTATTGCGCTGAGCTTTTACAAAGTATTGTTGAATGGCAAAAACAGAACAGCGAAGATCTTTTGTTTGACTCGAATGCTACTCAAAATTACACCTATGCTAAGCGAGAGGCATTAATAAAGGTTGCAGAGGTAAAGCTTTTTAATGCTTTGCACGAAGGAGACTCTATTAGTGAAGAAATGATGATGTAGTGTACTAATCCACTTAATAAAATTTAAAAAATAAAGCAAGGAAGAGCAGGCTTGTCTAGGTATTATTATATGACTTGACCCATGCCGCACTGTAGTGTTATATTTTCTACAATGGCAGTAATTGTAAATTGATTTAAATATGAATGTCTTGAACGAAAGATAACTCTCCGGTTCTTTCGTTTTTTTATTGCCTACGTTTTTGTACCCGATATGTGATTTTCCATATCGGGCTTTTTTATGTCTACGATTTAGCATGGAAGCTGATATGTGCGATCTAACCAACCAAGAGGCCTATGATTATTATCAAGAGGTAACCGAGTCGTGCGACAAAGATTATTGGCTGCAGTTTCTTAAGGACCGAGCAAATAGAGGCGTGGAAGGTGCTCAAGGTTTTGTAGATAAGATTGAGTTTTGTAATTAATTACGGGCCCATAGCGCAGATGGTAGCGCAATACACTGGGGGTGTAGTGGTCAGAGGACAGGACTCATAATTCTAACGTCACAGGTTCAAATCCTGCCGTCTTCATTATGTTAAATTAATCAGTTTTCCTTCCTTGAATGGTTTGGGCGGTTTTTTATAAGTTATATAGCTACACCCGATAATATGTTGTTATAATTTACTTTTGTTTGTATTTGAGAGAACGAAGTGAACTATAAAAAAGTTAGCATTGGTATAATTGGGGTTTTAGTTTTATTTTTTGTTTGGTCTTATTCAAGCAGTCTGAAATCAGCCGAAGAATCAAACGAGATTGCATTAGATGATGCTTACGCTGCTATCGAAGAATATAAGTTGATTATAGAAAATAGCAAAGCTGAAATCGAAAATCTTCAAAGTGAAATGTACAATGCTCATCAGACAGCTGACAATATTAGTGGAATGTATTATCAATTCAGCTTTATTCAATCACAATCAGAACTTGACGATTTAGCGTCTGACTTAGATAGTGAGGCTAGCCAATTGAAGTCTCAACTTAATGATGTGGACAGTTCAATACAAAATCTTGAAAGCCAGCTAGATGCAAGCGAATATTCTTACTGATAGATAGTAATATACCCCACTCTCAACTTCGAAAGTGATTGAAAAAATAAGAGCACCTCACTAATCTATTGTTTTCGACCAAGAATACAATGGAGTTGTGAGA
>CAUPWW010000002.1:0-220806 GCA_963515535.1 uncultured Psychrobacter sp. | reverse complement strand
GCTTTATCTGGCGTGTACTATCATTCATTGCAAGATGAATTGAGGACACGCCCTAATTCTTCTTCGGTCAAACGCCAGCGGCCTTTTTTCTTCGATGCGCCGCGTCCACGCATGGTGCTATTCATTATGAGTTTGTTCATGGAATGGCTTGAGTGCGCATGGCAAATGGCGCAGGCAAGACCATCGGCAGCATCTTGCTGGGGCACCATATCTAACGCCAAAATGCGGCAGACCATCTCTTGTACTTGCTCTTTTGCCGCTGCACCATAGCCGCAAACCGCTTGCTTAATTTGGCGAGCGGTATATTCCGATACTTCTAAATCAAGAGCGACCATAGCGGCAATCGCCGCACCGCGAGCTTGCCCGAGCTTCAACGCTGAGTCTGGGTTTTCTGCCATAAAAACTTGCTCGATAGCAGTATAAATCGGCTCGTCACCATATTTTAAATGATGCTGGGTGATACGCGTTAAGCCATTAAAAATACGCTTTAGACGCTCAGGCATCTCTTTGGTATCTGTACGAATGGTGCCTGCGTCTATATACGTTAGTTTGTCGCCCGTTTGTTGGATAATGCCATAACCAGTCATGCGCGAACCCGGGTCAATCCCGATAATAATTGCCATAGTATTCCGTCTTACTTACATTTTGTTTTATGGCTTAAAAATCAGCCGTAAGTTTGATAGTATAGCAATCAATCCCCATATACATCATATGTTAGCCATATTAATTTGCATGGCGCTTAATTTTTAGATTTTATCTTATAGGACGACACTTTATGGGTCAGATAGTTGGTATTGCCATCGTTTGGTTTATTATCGAGATGCTGCTTTGGTATTTACTTGCGCAGTTTATGAGCGGTTGGTGGGTATTTATGTGGTTTATTATCGCCGCCGTTATCGGTATCTCTCTTATACGTAAAGGGATGGCAGCACTCAATCCAATGGCGCAGCAGATGAAAGCGGGCGGTATGATGAACCCTGCTATGCGTCCACAAGAATCAACCATGATTAAAAGTGTCGCTGTAGCAGCGGCGGGTCTTTTGCTGCTGATTCCGGGTGTGCTCAGTGACTTATTAGCCTTACTGGTGATATTGCCGCCGGTGCAAAAAAAGCTCAAAGCCTTTGCTAATAATTACGTTATGAACAATCAGCAAAAAATGATGGAGATGATGGCAAAACAGATGGGTGGACAAAACCCGTTTGGTGGCGCAGGCGGCATGGGCGGTCAAAATCCATTTGGCGGTGCTGGTGGTATGAACAATCAAAATCCGTTTGGTCAGCAGCAACAAAATCCGTTTGGCAATGTGTTTAAACAACATACTACTGTCGATGGGACGGCTAAAAACATCCCTAAAGATGTGAAGAAAATTACCAAATCTGCCAATGACGAATAATCAATTTATTATTAAATAGACATTTTTGCCGGCATAAAAAAAGCCCCTTTTACCGTTAATAAAAGGGGCTTTTTGAGTGTTAAAACTATTTTTATAAAAGATAATATTTATAAATAAAATAGCTAATAACTGAATAAAACAACCGAAGTGCCGCCGTAAGATGGTGACCCATGAACCGTGAAGTTCAGGGCGGATGCGTCACTGCCTCTGCAGGTTTCCTGAGACACCGCAAGCGGTGCAGGCATACACAATGAGGCAATAGGTACCACATCCTGGTAAAGCATTATCGGCTCAGGGAATAAACATCTACTAGCCAACACTTCAGAATATAATTATCTTAAACAATGACTTGAGTGATTGCAAGTACGATTTACAGATTGCTACGTAGGGTTAATGAGCAGCATGAATGATGTTGAGTATTTACTTTATCTACCATGAAATGACAGAATTTTTAAGGGCTTAAAAGGGCGATTTTTCAGCTATTTCGAGATATGTGTTAATATAGAGGACTGTAAACATCCTAAGATAGCATTCTAGGCGTTCATTCACTTGAGGAGCGGTAATCCATGACCCATAACCAGCAACAAGCAGAAATTATCGACGATAGTCAGGCTCAGCTCAATAATAAGCAAGATAGCGAGCAAAATAAAAAAGTGCCCCATGTCTTAATGATATTAGATGGTTTTGGGCATCGTGAAGACGATAAGGATAATGCGATTGCTGCCGCCCATATGCCAAATTTGGATAAGATTTATCAGCAATATCCGCATGGATTGATATCGGCTTCAGGAGAAGATGTCGGTCTGCCAGATGGTCAGTTTGGTAACTCAGAGGTTGGCCATATGAATTTGGGCGCCGGCCGCGTGCTTTATCAAGACTCCACTCGTATCTCAAATGAAGTCGCCAATCGTGAGTTCTATAAAAACGAAGCCTTAGTTAATGCGGTGAAAGCGGCAAATAAGCTTGGCGGTAACGTACATATTATGGGATTGTTGTCTGATGGTGGCGTCCACTCGCACCAAGATCATATCGAAGCCATGTGCCATTCGGCATTGGTACACGGTGCCAAAAATGTCTTTGTGCATTGTTTTTTAGACGGTCGCGATACGCCGCCCAAATCTGCTGATAAGTACATCAACCGCTTACGTGACCATATTGCTAAGCTTAATGACCATTACGAAGGTGGCCGCGTGCAAATTGCCAGTATTATCGGGCGCTATTATGCAATGGATCGTGACAATCGCTGGGACCGCGTGCAAAAAGCCTATGAGCTTATCACCGAAGGTAAAGCCGATCGCTTAGCAACACGTGCCGATGGCGCCATACAAGCGGCGTATAAAGCACGCGAAACTGATGAGTTTATCAATCCAACGGTGGTGATTGGTCGTGACGAAGTGCCTTATACGGTCGATGACAATGATGCGCTTATCTTTATGAATTTCCGCGCTGACCGTGCCCGTGAGCTTGCGCAAGCCTTTGTGCTACCAGATCATGAGTTTTCTGGTTTTGCCCGTCATAAGCAACCAAAGCTTGCTGCTTTTGTGATGTTGACGAAGTATTCTGACGTGCTAGCGGACAATCCAAAAACCAGTATTGCCTATTATCCAGCGTCTTTGACCAACACGCTTGGCGAGTATTTACAAGATAAAGGTAAGACCCAGCTACGTATCGCTGAAACTGAAAAATATGCGCACGTGACCTTTTTCTTTAGCGGCGGCCGCGAAGATGAATATGAAGGCGAGACGCGGATTTTAGTGCCATCGCCTGATGTTGCTACTTATGATTTACAGCCAGAAATGAGCGCGCCTGAAGTGACCGATGAGCTGGTCGCTGCTATCGAATCTGGTAAATATGATGTGTTGGTGGTTAATTATGCCAACGGCGATATGGTCGGGCATACAGGTGTCTTTGAAGCTGCTGTCAAAGCGGTAGAGGCGTTGGATGTGTGCATTGGTCGTTTAGAAGAAGCGGTACGCGCTGCGGGTGGCGACATGCTGATCACCGCTGACCATGGCAACTGTGAGCAGATGCAAGACTACGAAAGCGGCCAAGTGCATACGCAGCATACCACTGAGCTGGTGCCATTGATTTATATTGGTGAGAAAGCCGTAAAAGTACGTAGCGGCGGCAAGCTTAGTGATATCGCGCCTACGATTTTGGCATTAATGGATATCGAGCAACCAGATGAGATGACCGGTAAAAACTTACTGCTTTCGGCTACATAAACGAGACATTTAATAGGGTTATTTAGCAGTCTATTACTACTGCTAAAGCTATTGAGTTTTATAAAAAGGGAAAGATATTGAGTATCTTTCCCTTTTTTTGCATTTTTTTTGCGCATCCCCGCATTTTGCTTGATACATATTGTTTAAGTTACTTGCAATACTGTCCTAGTCTTAGGTAGAAGCTCAGTGTTATTTTAGACGACATTGTTCATGAATAACTTTATAATCATAAATATCCATATAATCCAAAAGTTATAAAAATAATAACCAAATCCTTTCTTTGAGTAATTTATTATGCGTCCAATTCGCCCTTTATCCTTATTGCGGTCTAAAAGCTTGAGAAATATCATCATGCCATTGCTTGTTGATTCTAAATCTATTACTTCTAAATCTATTGCTTCTAAATCTTTTAAAATAAAGTCTTTTAATGTCAAATCAATCGGCTCTCAGCTATTAAAACCCGCCCTTATTAGCGGTGTGGTAGGGCTGGGTGTGGTCAATATGCCAGCACAAGCTGCTACCAACAATAACGGTAAAATCAATAATACTGGCGAAAATCCCACGGCAAGCTTGCAATTGATTGGTCTTAATGACGACGATGTATCCTTAAATAATAACGAGGAAGCTAATAGCGCCGACGATTTATCAGATATCGCCGATATGCTCGAATCTGCCGATCAAGTCGATGACTCGATAGATGCTGTCGCCGATGAAAGCGCGCTAAATGACGAGTCAGACGTGATAAACACCGATATTCCCGCTGAAGTTGCGCAAGTATCGTTAAAAGCCATTTCGCCTGAAACGCTTAAAACCTTTGTGGCTGTCGTTGATTTGGTACGCCGCGAATATGTGGATACGGTGAATGACGAAGAGTTATTTAGCAACGCCATGAGCGGGATGTTGACCAAGCTTGATAGCCACGCTGAGTTTTTGGATGCAGAAGCTTATGAGAATCTGCGCGCTTTTACTGAAGGCGACGTCGGCGATATCGGTATCAAGGTGCAGTATCAGCCTAAAGTAGGCTATTGGGTGATTACTGAGGTGGTTGATGGCTCGCCTGCTGATAAAAAAGGCATTGCCGTTGGTGATTATTTGCACCAAGTAGACGAGTTTAAACTTGGCGAAGACGAAGAAAGTAATGACATTGAGCAATTGCTAACGGGCATTGCAGGTACCCAAGTAGATGTGGTGACATCAAAAGCAGGCCGGCGTAAACATACCACGACTTTACAGCGTAATCACAACCATCCACAAGTTATTGAAACGCGGCTGGTAGATGGAATGGCTATTGTTAGATTACCCACCTTTCAAAACAATAGCCGTGAAAAGATGTTACAAGGGTTAATTGATTTGGATGCGCCTGTTAAGGGCGTTTTATTAGACATGCGTGACAACCCAGGCGGTGTATTGGCGTCAGCGGTAAGCGTTGCCAGTTTATTTATGACCAATACCGATGTGGTACAAGTCAAAGGTCGTCAAAGCGAATCCCGCACACTATCGACGCAAGGTGCAGCGTTATTAGATACCATGCCAGTTGTGGTGTTGCAAAATCGTTATTCTGCTTCAGCGGCTGAGGTCTTAGCCAGTAGTTTGCAAGCGCAAAAACGCGCGACTATTTTAGGCGAAGTCAGTTATGGTAAAGGTTCGGTGCAGTCCGTGATACCGCTGAATGACGAGCAGGCAGTAAAGCTGACCGTTGCTCATTACATGACCGCTTCGGGTAAAAAAATAGATGGGGTTGGGGTAGCGCCTGATGTGACTTTAACAGGAAATGAGAGCACATGGGAGCAACAGGCGCTTGATTTGCTCAGGCAAAAAGCGCTGCCGTCGGGTGTTCGCTTTGTACGCAAGCCTCAAGCAGCAAATAATCCTAATCAAGATGATACTAAGACTAAAGCGATTAAAAATAAAGTGACTCAAAACAACAGGCTTATCGACCATGTGACTGAAAAGCCGACTGAAAAACCGGCTGTTAAAGCTAAGCCTTAATTTCGTTAGCATTTAAACTGAGACTTTTCGAGCTGATTTAATTGTCGTCTTACGGTTAGCGCTTATATATTATTCAGACTGATTTTCAGCAATTTCAAGCTTTGACATACGATAGCGTAACGAGCGGAAAGTGGTACCCAACAATTCAGCAGCTTGGGTCTTATTCCAGTTTGTTTGTTTAAGGGCGGTAATAATCAGCTGCCTTTCCTGTTCTTGTAGATAATGCTCTAAGCCTTGAGCGGGTAATTGACCAGCGACAACTTCTTCTTTTATTGATTTATCTAATTTCTCTTGCTCATTAGCTTCATTGCTTAATGGTTCTGACATAGCGCTAGGTGCTGTTTTATCAAGTTGTGCTGTAGGACTGGCTGCAGCGCGCGCGTTCATTGAAGGATAGTGCTGCGTAATGGTGCGATAAGGAGATACAGTAGCTTTTGCTTGTTGCGTGCCGTCTTTTTCTACGGCTTCTACGTTATTTTTTTCCGCATTATCTTTTATAGATTGCGCTCCCAAGCTTTCACTTTTATCTAAAATAGTATTGCTCGAAAGGGTCGCTTTGTCAGCGTTGTTATTTTGCGCTACTCCTGCAATAGCTTCTTGCGCGTTCTCTAATTGTTGGTTGTCTACATCAGCCAAGCCTAAATGACTGGCATCAATAGTGGAGGTTTCCGCTAAGGTTATCGCGCGCTCAAGGATGTTGCGTAATTCGCGAACGTTCCCAGCAAAGTCGTGATGTTGCAGGCGCGCGCACGCAGCCTCGGTTAGCGTTGGCGGCAAATCCAATTGCCATTCATCGGCAATCAGGGACAAAAAGTGCTTGGCCAATATCGGTATATCATCACGTCTTGCGTTAAGCGTCGGCAGTTTAAGCTCAATAACATTGATGCGATAGTATAAATCTTGGCGAAAACTACCTGCTTGTACCAGCTGATTTAAATCCTTATGCGTTGCTGATAGGATACGAATATCAACCGGTACTTCTTTAGTATCGCCGATTGCGCGCACGGTTTTTTCTTGAATGGCGCGCAGTAATTTGACCTGCATCGCTAGTGGCAAGTCGGCGACCTCATCTAAAAATAGCGTACCGCCATTAGCCTGTTGAAACAATCCTTGTTTATCAGCCACAGCACCAGTAAAGCTGCCTTTTTTATGACCAAAAAATTCTGACTCCATCAGCTCTGATGGAATTGCGCCGCAGTTGACTGGCACAAAGCTGCCATCGCGGCGCGGACTTAAATCATGGATTAAGCGCGCAACCACTTCTTTACCAGTGCCTGAGGCACCCGATAAAAACACTGGCGCTTGTGAGCGCGCTAATTTTAAAATGGTATTTTTTAGCGGGTGCATGACAGCTGAGTCGCCAATCAGACGGCTATCGAGCATTTGCTGCTCAGGTGAGCGCTCAGGCGTTGACTTTGCGGCGTTATCTTGATGAATAACCTTGAGTGCATTTTCAACCAATTGACGCAGGCGCGGCAGTTCAAGCGGCTTATTAACAAAGTCAAAAGCGCCCAGCTTCAGTGCTTCAATCGCCAAATCCATACTGCCATGCGCGGTAATCACGGCAATGGGCGTACTTGAACTGCTGCTAATATGCTTAACCAACTCTAAGCCTGACCCATCAGGGAGTTTTAAGTCGGTCAAACAAAAATCATAGTCGTTTGCTTGCCAATAGGTTTTGGCTTGCGATAAGGTATAAGCCACATCGCTTTTGATGCCCATTTTGGTTAAGGTGATTTGCATCAAGCGGCATAAATCTACTTCATCGTCAACGACTAGCGCGGTTGTGGTCATACATCATCTCATTGTCTTAAAATACTGCAAGGCATTAAAAACAGGTTCTATCTAAGTTTTCAACTGCGTCATTATTAATGGCTGCGTTATCAATAGCAGGTACAATCAAACGAAAACAGGTTTTTTTGTGTTCTGCAATATAAAGTAGGCGTGCATGGTTGGCCTCACAAAATGCTTGCGATAAATACAAGCCTAAACCCGTACCCGCCTTATCAGTGGTAAAAAATGGATTGAACAAGTGGTCTAAATCCGCCGTGCTTACACCTGTTCCATCGTCCAATATATCAATTATAACATCGTTGTCGGCACAATAAATCTCGATTTCCACAACGGCATGAGGGTGAGCATAACTGCTATGACGTAAGCCATTGTTAATCAAATTGATAAAGATTTGTTCTAACTGATGCGGGTCAAACGAAATGGTCGGCTGCGCATGACTGTGTAAAAAAACATCGTGACCTTGAAAGTAGTTTGCTAAAAATTCTGGCATCCAGTCAGCAATGGCAATCAATTGCTGATTGGCGATCTGTTGACGAGAGAGTTTTAAAACGTCTTCAATAATACGATTAACGCGCTTTGTTTGCGTGAATATCATTTTATAAAGCTCATGATTGCCAGCCAACGCATCATTTGCGCTTGCACTCTCTATGGCCTGACTTTCTTCAATATCTTCTATCAGTAGTTGACTGGCTTGCGAAATAGCGGCTAAAGGATTTCTTATTTCATGAGCAATACTGGCGGTCAGTTGCCCTAGTGAGGCCAGTTTTAACTGTTGGGCGCTGGCTTGTTCGCGGCGTAAATCTTCTAAAATGACAAGCTTACTGTCATTTTTTAGCGGGATAATTTCAACGCGAAGCTTACCAAAGACAGAGGCATTGGCAGTAGCTGGCAACTCATAAATAAAACTGCGAGATTGTCCCGTCTCTATCGATAAGCAAGCTTCAAATAACTGTAGATGTTGCGCGCGAAGCTGCTGCTGAAAGTCGGCGAGTGGTTTGTTTGCAATATGATTTTTAATATTATTTGAAGAGTTGTTCGCATGGCTGTTTAAAGAATTGTTTAACAAGCTGTTTGGCGAGCTACTTAGCGCAGCATTTGTCTCAACATACTCTGCCTCCATTGCCGTAGCATTTGGAATACTCAGTAATTGATAAGCCGAAAGGTTGGCTAAAACCACTTGTTCACAATCGATGACGATAACACCGTTGGCCATTTGGGTGATGACCTCTTGATTGATAACGTTTAAGCGTTCGACTTCTTTGGCATGGCGTGCCGCTACTTTCTCAACTTGTACCAAGCGCTGCGAGATTGACCAACTTAAACCGCCGACTGCCAAAAAGCTGGCTGACATCAGGAGCGCATCACCCAAATTTGCCAAGTTCATGCTATTGGCAATCGCATAAAAAAACTGCTGATAGATAACAAAAATAATCGCCAGTAAGGTAATGATCAGCGCTTGCGAGCTATGCAGCAGCATAAAGCTGGCGGCCACCACGACCATATACAGCATGGTCAACTGCAAATCAGGCGCGCCAGCGGTATAGAGTAGTAAGCTTAAAATAATGACGTCTACTGCCAAACCAAACGCCAGCTGTTGCCGTGGATGCTTCGTCACCACATAAAATAAACCCAGTAATATTAAGCTTAAAAGTACATAGAAACTGAGCGCGGTCTGCTGCAAAAAACTTGGCAATGAGGTGCCGTCGCTAGCGCGCGCTGTAATATACACCATCAACATCGAAAATAGGCTAACGACAAAGCGATAGCTGCTATAAATCAAACCTAGACTGCGCAGCTGCGGCAAAGGCAAGGTGTCATCGCGCTGAAAATAATCAATCACAATCGCGACGACGCTCCTAATAGAGTTCATAGGTTTCGACGGCGCAGACTTTAGAGATTTCATAGGCTTTAAGGGTTTCAGTATTTCTACAGGCCTGATAAATCAACCGTCATAAAAGAAAAGACGCCTAAAATGCATGCGCATAGCGACTTACGGTTGGATAAGCCCGTGACGAATGGCCAAATGGGTCAATTTTACATCGCTATCGACACCAACTTTTTCATAAATACGATAACGATAGGTATTAATGGTTTTGACGCTGACAAATAATTGGTCAGCGATTTGCTGCGGGCTTTGGCAATTTACCACCATCATGGCGACCTGTTTTTCTCGGTCACTTAATAAGTCAAAAGGTGAGCTGGCATTATCAGATAACAAAACATCTGCCAATTGCTCGGCAACATCTTGACTAAAGTAACGCCCGCCCTGATAGACTTTTTTCACCGCGCGTATCATCTCATCAAGCGGCGTCCCTTTGGTGATATAACCATTGACACCCGCTTTGATCAGCATCGACGGATAAGGCTGCGCTGACATGCTGCTTACGGCCAAAATCTTAAAGCCCATATCAAGCTGGATGAGGCGTTTGGTGGCTTCAAGGCCGCCAATGTTTGGCATATTGACATCGAGCAATATCACATCCGGACGCAGCTGTTTTGCCAGTTTAATCGCCATATCGCCACTATCCGCTTCGCCGACGACTTCAATATCGGCACTATCTGCCAACATGCGGCTAATGCCCATTCGCACCAAATCATGATCATCTACTACTAGTACTCGAATCATAGTTATACTCTTTTCTATTGGTCAGAATAAAGGGTGCACTGTTAAACTTAAACTATCTAAATGATTTTACTGCCTTATTATAAATGTCAGCTGCTATAAATTTATTGACTAAAATATGTAAACTCACAAATCCCCTTATATTAAGCATCATACTTTTATATGAACTTTGCAATTGTGCCCTTATAAGCTTAAATGTAATGCTATATTGCGCCATTGTTAATTAATATTGCTGTGATATAAAGTAAATGTAGTAAAATTTGAATGTGGTCAAAAAACGACATCTAATTGATTTAGTAGATTAAACTTAAATGCAAACCATGATACACTAAAAATACAAAAACTCTATGCGAGTATCTACAAACACAACCACAAACGCTACGTACGTTGTTGATATTAGTTAGTATGTAACCGATTATCTAACTAATGGCAACGCGGCTGCAGGAGGCATAATGAAGCAACTACCATTAACCAAACAGCAATTAATCGCTGCTCTGATTTCATTGAGTTTGGGCAGTGTTGCACAAGCGGCACTTACCATTAATGGTAGTTCTAGCTCTGAGTCTAGTGCTCGTGTGAGCTGGGGCGGTGCCGACAGCTTATCTGAAGCGCGTAAAATCATGTACAACAGCAGTAATAGCTCGGCGATTAAAAAAGTAGACAATGGTTACGGTGCCACCAATATTACGAATACCCATAGTTTTGGTAGCAACAATAATAGCTTCAATAACACCAACAGCTATAACACCGCTTATCGTGGTGGTTTTAACAGCGGTAGTATGATTCCAATCAGTACCGATTCGCGCAGTGTTGCGGTCATCGACGCTGAAACCGGCGAATCTATCTACGAAAAGGCTGCTGATATTGCCCGTCCGATGGCAAGTATTACCAAGCTTATGACCGCAATGGTGGTGCTAGACGCCGGTCTTGACATGCGTGAAGAGATTACCCTTGATCCAGAAGATTTCGTCGGTCCAAAACGCGCCAGCTCAAACCTTAAGTCAGGTGACCGTTTGAACCGTGCTGAGATGCTACTTATGGCATTGATGAAATCAGAAAACCCAGCCGCAAAAAGCCTAGCGCGTAATTATCCAGGTGGTTATAGTGCCTTTATGCGCGCTATGAACCGTAAAGCACAAGATTTGGGCATGACCACCGCTTTCTTCGGTGACCCAACCGGTCTTGATAAGCGTAATGTCGCTTCATCAAATGATCTCGTTAAAATGGTACGTGCAGCTGGCAACTACGATGTCATTCGTCGTTTTTCGACCACCAAAAGCTATGACTTTTATGTCTCTAACTACTCAAGCGGCAACCGTACCTATAAAGCCAACAACACCAGCAGCTTAGTGCGTGATGGCAGCTATCCAATCGGTATCTCAAAAACTGGCTTTATCAATGAAGCAGGGCGCTGCGTGGTGATGGAAACCCGCGTTAATAATCGTCCAGCGATTATCGTGATTTTGGGCGCAAACAGTTCAGCGACACGTTGGGGTGATGCTAAAAATATCTTAAACAGTTTGGCGACTCGCCGTACCGTATAAGCGTGCTATTTTAATATTAATGTATAAGGCTGTTATGTAATATAACAGCCTTTTTATTGGGTCAAATTTGAGCCCATTTGAGGAAAAATGATATGTTCAAAACATCGGCTATGACACCCGCTCCCAAACTGTATTTACTGACCAATGATGATGAATTTACAGTGTTATATGCAAAACTAGAAGCAGCATTAGCAACAGGGCTGGTAGCATTATTGCAAATTCGCCGTAAAAAAACCTTACAATTGGCAAATGGCAAAGAAAAACTCTATGAGGAAGCGCGGCAGATAGTCAGCTTAGCAAAGTTTTATAATGTCGATATTGTGATGAACGATGACACTGCACTTGCCAAAAAACTTGGCATCGGGGTGCATTTAGGTCAGCAAGATGGCGCTATCGATGATGCCAAACATTATCTTGCAGCTGAACAAATTATTGGGCGAACTTGCCACGGCGATGTAGCGTTGGTCAAACAAGCAAAAAAAGATGGCGCAAGCTATGCGGCGATGGGCGCTGTTTTTGCTTCAAATACCAAGCCTAATGCCCATGTTATTTCGCGTCAGCAGCTCATTGAAGGTTGTCAACAAGGGATTGATATCTGCGTGATAGGGGGATTGACGGCGGAAAATATAACCGAGCTGGCAGGTTTGCCAATTGCCTATGTGGCGGTCGTTGGTGATATTATGGATTTGCCTGTAGAGAAAATTGCCGCGCGTTGTCAGCAATGGCAGCAGGCGCTTAGCAGATGGCAAACGCCTGCTTGATTAGAAAGTTATATCAATTCTTTAATCTTTAAAGCTAACATTTATTTCAAATGACATTATTTTAAGTGACATTTATTTAAAATAGCCGTTAAAAATTATTCTGCATGTTCCATACACAACGTAGCATATGGCAGCGCTTTTAAGCGTTGCGCTTCAATTTGTTTACCGCACACTTCACATTCACCGTAGGTGCCGTTTTCAATACGACTTAGCGCGTTTTCGACGTAGATAAGGCTTTGACGCGCTTCATCCATCAAGCTTGCGCGCATGTCGTTTTGACGGTATGAGATGGCCTGATCTTCCCAATGCTCATTGAGGTCGTCTTGCGGGTTTTGAATATGGTCTTCGATTTTATCAATGCGAGTTTCATATTCTTCCTTTAGGTTTAGCAGGTCTTGTTTGGCAGTTTCAATATTGATACTCATAGCGTTCTCCTAAAGGCTTATTTTTATTATTAGGTTTATTGCTGATTATAATAATAGACTTTATCATAAGCGGCTTTCTGTCAACCAGCGCGGCTTATCATAAACACGCCTTTATCATAAACAGCCTAACGATGAAGTACCACCACAAAATGTTACTGTTTTTAGTGCGTCTGATTACGATTGAGATTTTGTCGATTTTTAAATGGATAAAACTATGGCGCAAAATTTATCGCAGTTCTTTATAAGAGAAGACTAAAAACTGCTAGAATACACCGCTTGAAATTCTTGCTTGGACAGTTTTGTAAATTCAAGCCTAAGAGCGTCCCATAATATATGTTTTAAAATGACTATTTCGTAAAACGTTTTGCAGTTAGCAAACAGCCATATTGTAGATTAACCATAGATGATGCATAGGAGCAGGTAATGAATTTTTTGCGTATGAGTGAGCTGAGCTTAGCGGATAAGGTGGTGTTGATTCGTGAAGACTTAAATGTGCCTATCAAAGATGGCAAAGTCGCAAGCGATGCGCGCCTGCAAGCCAGTTTGCCTACCATCAAAATGGCGTTAGAAAAAGGCGCGGCGGTGATTGTTTGCTCACACCTCGGTCGTCCGACAGAAGGCAGTCCTGAAGCTATCTATTCGCTTGCACCAGTTGCTGACTATTTAAGCGATAAGCTAGCTGCGCCAGTCAGCTTAAATAAAGACTATCTAACGGCAGGCGTGGCAATCAAGGCAGGCGAAGTCGTGCTGCTAGAAAACGTGCGCTTTAATAACGGCGAGAAGAAAAACGACGCAGCGTTGGCGCAAAAATATGCGGATTTGTGCGATGTGTTTGTCATGGATGCGTTTGGTACGGCGCACCGCGCGCAAGCGTCAACCGAAGGCGTGACCCAAGCTATGCATCAAGCGGGCAAAGTCGCTTGCGCTGGACCTTTATTGGCCGCTGAGCTTGATGCTTTGAGTATTGCGCTTGAAACGCCAGCCCAACCGATGCTGGCAATCGTTGGTGGCTCAAAAGTCTCGACCAAACTTGAAGTACTGCATAGCTTAGCTGAAGTCTGCTCGCAGATTATCGTTGGCGGTGGTATTGCCAATACTTTTTTGGCAGCGCAAGGTCATAGCGTTGGGGCATCATTATATGAGGCGGAACTGGTCGATACAGCGCGTGATATTATGAATAAAACTGAGATTTTATTGCCAGAGCATGTGGTCGTGGCCGATAAAAATGAGATTGATTTTGCGGACTTTAACGGCTCATTACAGAAAGCTACCGCCACTATTAAGTCGGTCGATGCCATTGGCGACAATGACATGATTTTAGACATCGCGCCAGAGAGTGCCGAGCAATTAGCAGCTGCTATCATCAAGGCAAAAACCATTTTATGGAATGGACCGGTCGGCGTATTTGAAGTCAATGCTTTTGGTCAAGGTACGCAAATCGTGGCAAACGCGGTTAAAGATAGCCAAGGGTTCTCGATTGCGGGCGGCGGTGACACGTTAGCGGCAATTGATAAATATCAAGTGGCTGATGGGGTCAGCTATATGTCAACGGGCGGCGGCGCGTTCTTAGAATTTGTAGAAGGTAAAGTGTTGCCAGCAGTCGCTGCTTTACAAATCGGCGAGTAATCGTTTTATCGTCATTTATCAATTAAGTAACATTAGACGTACAACTTATTATGAGCATCTGGGGTAGGCTATAAAAATAATAAAGTGACCACCGTGTTTGGTTTTATTGTTGTTTGGCCTGTCTGTATGAGAGCTGCAGGATAAAAGTGAGCGTGAAAGGTCACAGCTTATTATTAAGTAGTAATTATTTGTTTCCATACTGAAAATTATGATTGCATGCCCAATTTGCACTCTATAAAATAGCGAAAATCATGTATTTGGCATGCTTTATTTACGAGAGGTTTATTATGTTAAAACGTCATTTGTTACTTGCTAGTGTCCTTGCTGGTACCTTTGCAATTACTGCATGTAGCCAAGAAACACAAGATAAAACGGAAGCTGCTGCTGAGTCTGCTGGTGATGACGCTGCTGCTAACACAGAAGTTGCCGCTGCTGAAACAGAAGCCGCAGCTGCTGATGCTGAAGTTGCTGCTCAAAACGCTGGCACCGAAGTTGCTGAAGGCGCTGAAACAGCTGGTGCTGCTGCGACTGACGCGATAGAAAATACTGGTGAAGCAGTTGTAGTTGGCGCAAATGAAGCCGTTTCCGCTACTGCTGGCGTGGTTGCTGATGGTGCCTCTGCTGTTGAAGAGAAAGCCAGTGAAAACGCAGTAGAAGCAGAACAACAGTATTAATTGATTGCTAAGCAGTTATGATTCATGCAAGTTATTTGATTTTAATAATTGACTTGCATGCATAGCGCTATAATCAATAGCGGTCTTATAAGCCTCGAAATACTAAAAAGCTTTGGTGATGACCAAGGCTTTTTGCGTTTTATGCATTGCTAAAAGTAAAGTATGCAATAGCATCATTCATCAATTAAACCAAAGCTGTAACCTCAATACAATCGGTATGCTCAATAAAACCGCAAGCTTAATCGAGCTTAATAATGTGAGCCTAATAAATAGTCGCTCAACCGCTACGAAGCGTGGGCAAAATTTGCTATAATCTGCGCGTGATAATTGCTAGTAAAAATCCTGCATTTTTTCCTACCCGTTCTATAGTGCTGCTTGTCGATCTAACTACCTTGCAGCGAGGATAGAACACTTGTAATCACCAAATCGTTACAAGTATTTATTTTAAAATCTAATCAGAGAGCGTTTTATGGCCTTAATATCTTTACGTCAACTTTTGGATCATGCCGCTGAGCACAGCTATGGCGTCCCTGCCTTTAACGTCAATAACTTAGAGCAGATGCGTGCCATCATGATGGCGGCCGACGCTTGCGATTCACCTGTCATCGTGCAAGCCAGTGCGGGCGCGCGTAGTTATGCAGGGTCAGCATTTTTACGTCATCTGATTATTGCTGCGATTGAAGAATGGCCGCATATTCCGGTGGTGATGCATCAAGACCATGGCATGTCACCTGCGATTTGCCAGCGCTCCATTCAGCTAGGTTTCTCATCGGTGATGATGGACGGCTCGCTCGGTGAAGACGGTAAAACGCCAATGGACTATGATTATAATGCCAGCGTGACCCGCGAAGTGGTGAAAATGGCCCACGCGTGCGGCGTTTCTGTCGAAGGTGAAATTGGTTGCTTAGGTAGTCTTGAGACTGGCATGGCAGGCGAAGAAGACGGCTCAGGTGCAGAAGGCGTATTGGATCACGAGCAACTATTGACCAGTGCTGATGAAGCCGAGCAGTTTGTCAAAGACACCAATGTCGATGCGCTAGCGATTGCTATTGGTACCAGTCATGGCGCGTATAAATTTACTCGTCCACCGACAGGTGATATTTTATCGATTGAGCGCGTCAAAGAGATTCATGCGCGTATCCCGAACACCCATTTGGTGATGCATGGTTCGTCGTCAGTGCCGCAAGAGTGGCTAAAAGTCATCAATGAAAACGGCGGTGATATCGGGGAGACTTATGGTGTGCCGGTTGAACAAATCGTTGAAGCGATTAAGCACGGCGTCCGCAAAGTCAATATCGATACCGATTTACGTTTGGCATCAACGGGCGCTATCCGTAAATTCTTGGCAGAAAATCCTAGCGAATTTGATCCACGTAAATATTTCAAAGCCTCTATGGTTGCGATGTCAGATATCTGTACCAATCGTTTCCAAGCCTTTGGTTCAGCGGGTCAGGCGCATAAAATTCGTCCAATCAGCCTTGAAGGTATGGTCGATTTTTATAAATAAGCGTGGTTAGCAAAACATGCTCATTGAGCGATACATAACAGCCGCTTATTTTTAGCGCAAATCTTATAAAGGGTGGTGGATTAATGATTGGATTGATTACGGGGCAGGTGCAGTATTTGATGGCACCAACTGCCTGTGTCATGACTGCCTCTGGCGTAGGCTACGATATAGAGCTGCCGCTGCCGTCATTTTGTCAGTTGCGTCTTAATGAGCAGGCAAGCATTTGGACGCATTTTCACGTGCGTGAAGATGCGCAGCTGCTTTTTGGTTTTATCGATCGTAAAGAGCGCGATGTTTTTCGCCAATTGATTAAAATCAATGGTGTTGGGGCAAAAATGGCGCTGGCGATGCTGTCTGCGATGTCAGCGGCTGAGCTAAAAATGCACGTCGAGCAAGAGTCTGAGACGGCATTAACGCGTATTCCCGGTATCGGTAGAAAGACCGCACAGCGTTTATTGATTGAGCTAAAAGATAAGCTGAAAAATATCGAAGTTGATAATAGCAATTTAGAGTTTGCGCTTCAGCCTGCGCCCATGTCTGCTGAAGGCAGTATTATCGCTGAGGTAGAAGGTGCGTTGATTAGCTTGGGCTATAAAGAACGAGAAGCGCAGCAAGCGATTAAAGCAGCGAAAAGTAATGGTGATACCTTTGCCGATACACAAAGCTTGTTAAAAGCCACTTTGCAACAGCTCTCTGGCTTTTAAGCCTGTTATAGTAGATTCAATTAGAAAAGTTACAGCGATACAGGGATAAATTTTGCGCAGCCTCTGGGAACGCAGCAAGCAAGGAAAATTTACCCCTGTATCGCCTCTGAACTTATGACAGTTTTACTTTTAATTGATTGTTACTCGGTACTTTATGGTATCAGCAATCCTAAACAAATAAGCGACAGTCATTGTCGCTTATTTTTGTTTTAGGCTGTGCTTTATTGACTACCTGCTTTATGATGTTTTGCATGACTTATGCGCAGCGTTTGGTTATGCTGTTTATGATTTAGTCCTTTAAAAATAATGATTTTAATAAAATGATAAAACCTATGATGCAAGATCGTTTGATTAATCCGTTAGAAGGGGCAGGTGATGCGCCTGACTCTAATATTCGACCGGCATTATTGGCTGAATATATCGGTCAGCCAGTGGTGCGTGAGCAAATGGAAGTGTTTATTGGCGCGGCACGTGGTCGCGACGAGGCATTAGATCATACCTTGATTTTTGGTCCGCCGGGGCTCGGTAAAACCACGCTTGCTAATATTATTGCCCGTGAAATGGGTGGCAATCTGCGTTCTACCTCAGGGCCTGTACTTGAGCGTGCAGGGGATTTGGCCGCCATGCTGACCAATTTAGAAGCGGGCGATGTGCTCTTTATCGATGAGATACATCGTCTAAGTCCGGTCATCGAAGAAATTCTTTATCCAGCCATGGAAGATTTTCAGCTCGACATTATGATTGGTGAAGGTCCGGCGGCGCGTTCTATTAAGCTTGATTTACCGCCGTTTACCTTAGTCGCCGCAACCACGCGAGCAGGACTATTAACTTCGCCACTGCGTGATCGTTTTGGGATTGTGCAGCGCTTAGAGTTTTATAATATCGCTGATTTGACAACGATTGTTAGCCGTGCTGCGCGCCTGATGCGGGTGCCGATGAGTGACGATGGCGCGGTGGAGATTGCGCGCCGTTCGCGCGGTACGCCAAGGATTGCCAATCGGCTATTACGCCGTGTTCGCGATTATGCGCAAGTTAGAGGAGATGGCAGTATCAATGGCGCGATAGCGGGTAGTGCGCTTGATATGCTAGCAGTGGATAGACGCGGGCTTGATCACTTAGATAGACGTTATATCGAAATATTACACGAGCGTTTTGATGGTGGCCCAGCAGGCGTTGAAGCGATAGCAGCAGCAATGGCCGAAGATCGCGGTACGCTTGAAGATGTGATTGAACCATATTTAATACAACAAGGTTATGTGCTGCGTACGGCGCGTGGGCGCGTATTGACGCAGATGGCGATTGACCAAATGTTGTAGTTTGAAATCAAAATCTTAGAAAATAAGAGAGCAATTTACGCCAAAACCCGCCAAATCACGACGATAATAGCCAATAGGTAAAAAATAGGCGCAAACCAACCAACTTGTGTGGCAATAGCAATAAACACCGCAAAACCTGATAGCGCTAACCAATCGCGGCGACGGTCGTTTAGCATATCGGCGCGAATTTGTTGTATCTCTCGTAGCTGACTGTCTTGGCGCGAGCCTTGTGAGGCAAGGCTTTGTAGACCTTGGTCTAGTAGTTTAGGAATATCCGTCGTTGATAATAAAATCTCTGGCAGCTGCTGACGCAGATTTTGCAAGTTACGCATCGGATCGAGTTGCTCTTTGATCCAGCCGCTTAAAATGGGCTTAGCAAGCGACCAAATATCAAGCTCAGGATATAAGTCGCGACCAAGTCCTTCGACATGCACCAAGGTTTTTAGCAGCAGCATGAGTTGCGGCGGAATACTCATATGGTGACGTCGGGCGATATCTAAAATTTGCATCAAAACACCAGCAAAATCGATATCGTTAATGGATTTTTGCAGCATCGGACCGACAGTGCGTTTCATATCACGCATGAGTGCATGCTTATCGGTATTGGGCGGTATCCAGCCAGCACGGCTGACGATATCAACCATCGCCGTAAAGTTGTTATTCATTACCGCCAACAGCATGCGCGCGACAATAAGCTGGTCGTCTTTTGATAGCGTACCCATAATGGCACAATCAAGGCCGATATAGCGCGGCTCATGTCCCAAGTCAACTGCTGTCATATCTGCCGCGAGTATTTTAACCGGCGGCGTTTCTACAAAGACATTACCCGGATGCATATCAGCATGAAAAAAGTTATCGCGAAATACCTGGGTAAAAAATATCGTTAAGCCTTTTTCTGCTAGTGTCGCACGGTCATAACCAAGCTTATCAAACACCTCAACTTGTGAGATAGGAACGCCTTGGATACGCTCCATGACCATGACGTTTTTGGCAGCGTCATAGACTTCAGGCACATACATCAGTGCTGAACCTAAGAAGTTATTGCGCATCTGCGTCGTATTGTCCGCCTCCAAGGTTAAATCTAACTCGTTCAGAATGACTTGGCGATAGTCTTCGACAATATCAACAATGTGAATCGCGCGCGCCGCTTCGATACGCGCCGATGCCCAATTAGCAAGCTCACGTAGTAGCTCAAAGTCTGCCACGATGGTGTTGCGAATATCAGGGCGAACCACTTTCACTACTACCTCGCGACCATCGTGCAAAGCAGCCGTATGTACTTGGGCGATAGAGGCTGCTGCTAATGGTTTAACGTCAAAGCGGGCAAATAGTGCTGCGATAGATTGACCAAGACCGTATTTGGTATCTTGGATTTGGGCAATAGCAACGTCAGAGTCGAAAGGCTTGACTTTATCTTGCAGTTGCACCAATTGCTCGATAATCTCAGGCGGCACCAAATCGCGACGCGTCGAGAGCAGTTGTCCCAGTTTTAAAAATAACGTACCCATGTCCTCAAGCGCATACTTGATAGCATTGGGCTGATGTTTTTTACCCCAAGCCGCTGGATGCAAGCGAATTAAACGCGCCAAAGGTTGCAATTGCGGCGCTTCTTCGACAGACAGATGGGTATCAATACGATAAGCGGCGGCAATACGCCAAAGTTCAAGCAAGCGGGCGCGATGGGATAGTAGCATGAGATAGGGTTACTCTAAAAAGTCGAAAATAGGGCAGAGTCTAGGCCTACGTGTGATGAACGTTTAGCTCGTCATAGACTCTATTTATTATTATCTATGATTGGTTAAACGTGCTTGCTCATCTTTGATAGCGGCAAGCTTGGCTTCTTCACGCTCAATGTCAGCGCGCAGCTTTAATAGCTGCTGCTTTAGATCATTGACTTCGGCGGCTTCCATCGGGTCAGGAGTAACATTACCCGCCACGTCATTGGCCCAGTCGCTGACATCGTTAAAGGCGCGCTTTGCACTATGACGCCAACTACCTTTTAGCTGCGAGATAAGCAGGTGCAGTTGACTGGCCATCGGTTTGCCAATAAAGGGCTCGAGTTGCCCTGCGACATCAGGGTCAAAACCTGCGATCAATTGTTTAAGCTGCATCAGTACTTTGTAATCACCAGCGATAGGTAAGTTGCCTTCAGCACCGCGCATAAGATTCAGCAGCTGCGCAGGATTATCAACGGTAATGGTGCAATCTGGTCGACTATGGCCAAGACGCGAACGCTCTAGGCTGGCCTTTTGGCGCTCATTCATATTGCCACTTGTCTCAAACACGCTTTCTGTCATGACCGGCTCAAAGCGCAAACGCTCTTCGGTAAATAAAACGTCTAGATTAATCTCAGGCATGCCCATATTGAGACGCAACACTTTGCCCGCAAGCGGTGCCAGACCAGCTTTGGTAATCTCATCGCTAGCAATGGCGATATTAATCAGCTTTTCGACACCTGCCAAAAGTAAGACAGTCAGCATAAGGCCCTCACAATGTTTGGTTGAGCGCCATAAGCGCGGCGCATATTACAATATTGGCTGTTATAACGATGTAAACGCCTGCTCAACGACAGACGTTTTTACATGATAAAAAGCTTGGTTATCTAAGTAGTTGTCAAAACTCAGCTCTACAGCTATTCTTTTCTAAACTTGTGCTTTTTTAAAACTGTGATTTTTTAAAACTAAGCTTTAAAACCGCGATGCACCGCAACGATACCAGCGGTCAAGTTGTGATAATCACAGTTTTCAAAGCCTGCTTGCTGCATCATCTGCTTAAGCGTCTGCTGATCAGGGTGCATTCGAATCGATTCTGCCAAGTATTGATAGCTCTCAGAGTCATTAGCAACCAACTTGCCCATAATCGGCAACGCCGTAAATGAATACAAATCGTAGGCTTTTGATAACGGCTCGAAGACAGGTTTTGAGAATTCTAAAATTAATAACCGCCCGCCTGGCTTGAGCACGCGGTACATGGCTCTTAGCGCCGCATCCTTGTCTGTGACGTTACGCAGACCAAAGCTAATGGTCACCAAATCAAAGCTTTCATCATCAAAAGGCGCTAAAGTTTCAGCATTGGCTAAGACAAAATCAACGTTGTTACAGCCGGCATTGATAAGACGCTCGCGGCCCACTTCTAACATTGCCGCATTGATATCTGATAACACCACATGGCCGTTGCGACCGACTTCACGGCTAAATACTTTGGCCAAATCGCCCGTACCGCCTGCAATATCAAGGACGTATTGACCCGAACGCACGCCCGATAAACTAATTGCATAGCGTTTCCACAAGCGATGAATACCAAATGACATTAAGTCATTCATAATGTCGTATTTTTTGGCAACAGAAGTGAAAACTTCGGCAACGCGCGCTTGTTTTTCTGCTTTATTGACCGTTTTATAGCCAAAATGGGTTTGCTCATTACCATCGGTATCAGGCGTATGCGGGTTATTGATGTCATCACGTTGGTTAAACAGCGTTTGCTTGGCCATTTGTGCGTGCGCAGCAGTAGGATTGGCGCTGTTATTTATGGTGTTTGGCATAGTCGTTTGTTGACCTTGTGGGGTTCCGGTTGGTAAGTCTTGCACTTGGGTAAAGTCATTATTATTGCTGCTATCGGCTGCAGCATTGGTATTCAGCGTCGTACTAGCGCTTTGGTTTTGACGCGCTTTTACTTGCGCGGTGATGCTTTGATTATGAGCAATACTGTCTTTAACCAATTTATCTTGTAGATGGCCATGAGAAGAAGTAGCATTGATTTCGGCATTGGTGTCGACATTGTTATTTGAGTTATCAGTCATACGATTATCCTATTATTCGTTTTTATGTATTCGTTTTTATGATGGCGTATTTAAGCGTTGTTTGCATAGGGTTTAAACACCGATTGCATACGGTTTAAACCCTATTTAAGCACTATAGCGGTCAGTTAGCCACAGGCACTATTGACCCTATCATACACCAAACGCTGCTGGCTTACCGCCATTATCGGTGTCATGAACTTCGTCAATAATCTCAAGCTCGCGCTCACAAAACGGTTCAATAAAACTGCTGACGCTTTTTAGCGGTTTCATCGCTTTAAAGCCTGAATCGATAAAGTCGTAAAGCGGCTGGAAGTTATGGCGATAAGCTGTGCCTTTTGCGAGACCAAAGGCTTTTTTGAGCATAAATGAATTCAAATCTTTATCGGTACGGTAGCAGACCTCTTTTAGATTGTTAATCTGCATGCGGCGCTCATTAGCCTCATCGACTGCGCGGTAAGCGGCGAGCATATTTTCTTCATTGACTGCTAAATCTTGCGCAACCAACCACTCGGCCAAATGTAAATCCAGCTCAATGGCCAAGATAGATGCTTGAATGCCCATGCTGCCCGCTTCTAAAGACGCTTCTTTGGCAAGGCGCTCTAATTTTTTGGCTTTAGGGAGAATACGATCTAACTGCTCTGCCAGTACCTTAAACTCATCGCCACCGTATAGCTGGGTTAAAAAATACTCTGCCATCGGTTTGTTTTTTGGTTGTTCAAACAGCGTGCTATGGGTACGCTTAATACGTGCCTGTTGCCATGTTTGCACTTCTTTGAGCTTGGTATTTAAGGCAGCATTTTTATGGTGTGGCAGCGCCCAAAAACGGTTTAAGTGCTGTTGTAAATTGGCTAACGCAGACATGGCAGGTAATCCTATAAAAAGTAAAAATGGCAATAAAATTGCTAATAAAAGGGTTGAGATAATACTAAATTCTCATCTTTGTGGGCAGCTATTAAAGCATGCGCGCAAGATTTTGTTCACCTTAAAAGAAAATACCACAGAATACAAATGCCAAACTGTTACATAGTAGGGTTATTTACTGGTTTTACGCAATGCTATGATTCACTATATAAATAGGACACTTATAAAAACTATAAATAAGAGATGTATAAAAATTATCTAATAATAAAGCGAGTATGGACATGAGCAAAAAAAATAAATCGACTGAAAGCCAAGCACCAGAAGCAGTAAGTGACCAGTTTAGTAAGCAAGTCGTTGAGCAGCGTTTAACGCCCAATCCGTTAAATATCTTTGCTATGGACAAAGATACATTGCGCTTGGCATTAGTCACCACCCAGTTTGCCCTGCGCGCCACGCGGCAGCAAACACCGCCAACCGTCAATAAACCAACTGGGCTTCTAGTGTTGGTCAACGGCATGGAGCAGGCTGGCAAGGGCACGGCGGTCACCCAGCTGCGGCAATGGGTTGACCCGCGCTTACTCAAGGTTGAAGCGACTATCGGAGATTGTCCTTTAGAGCATCAGCCGATATGGCAAGCGCATACCAAAGCGCTGCCGCGGCATGGCGATGTGATGGTGTATTTTGGCAACTGGTATGCGGATTTGCTCTATAACGTCATGCGCATGGCGACCTTAGATGATGACGTTAAGGTGAAAAAAAGTGAAGATAAGAATAATAAGACGCTGAAAAATAACGCCTTGCCTATTGGCCAATGGCAAGACTATTTAAAACAAGAACTCACCAAACTACAAGCCTTTGAACAAGACCTTGCTGCTAACCAAACCAAACTGCTTAAATGTTGGTTTCATGTCGATATCGAAACCTTGCAGGCGCGGCTAAATGACGATGAAGCTGATCCAGAGTTTTTATATCAAATCGATTGGAAAAGTAAACAGGTCGTCGATACTTTTAATAAGGTAGCAACCGTGCTATTACGCCAGCAGGATGACTGGATTATTATCAATGGCGATGATAAATCAGAGGCTGCCACCCATTTTTGTCATGAAGTATTGCAGGCGATGCAAACCGCGCTAGCAAGCAGTAAAGCAGAAAGTCAGAATATAAAAGAAGCAGCAAAATTCGAGCCTGTAGCAATCCCTAAAACTTTAATAAATATTGACGATACCGAGATAGATAAATCTGACTATCATAAAGCGCTTGCCGATAAGCAAGCACACCTTGCTAAATTGCTACGAGCGCGTCAGGGTCGGCATGTGGTGTTTGCCTTTGAAGGAATGGACGCGGCTGGCAAAGGCGGCGCGATCAAAAGACTGGTTGCGCCACTCGATCCGCGCGAATATCAGATTTATAATATTGGTGCACCGATGCTATATGAATTGCAGCATCCTTATTTATGGCGTTTTTGGACCAAGCTGCCCAATGAACAAATCGACCGTATCAGCCGTATCGCCATCTTTGATCGTACGTGGTATGGACGCGTATTGGTCGAACGTATCGAAGGCTTTGCGACTGATGCAGAATGGCAGCGGGCTTATGCTGAAATCAATCGTTTTGAGGCAGATTTGGTGGCGGCTGGCACGATAGTCATCAAATATTGGCTCGCTATTGATAAAGAGGAGCAGCTCAAACGCTTTGAGGCGCGCGAAGAGACGCCGCATAAGCAGTTTAAACTGACCGATGATGATTGGCGCAACCGTGATAAGTGGTCAGATTATGTGCAATCGGCTGCTGATATGTTGGCACGTACTGATACTAAAGATGCACCTTGGGCAATCATCGCGACTAATGAAAAGCGGCAAGCGCGCCTAGCGGTATTAGACCACGCTATTAAGCAGCTATCCGCAGCATTGTCTATCACTGCTGATATAGTCAGTTCAAAATAAAAGCGATACGTTATAGCTTTTTGCGACTGGTATAAATTTTCCTTGCTTGCTGTTATCACAGAGGCTACGAAAAATTCATCCCAGTCGCCCTGTATCGATTTTAGAGTAATTCTACTATACTAAATAAATGCATGATAAGTAATAAAGGCTTTATACGAGTTTAAAATTTAATATTATTTTTATCTGAAGTCTTAGGAAAAATTAACAACATTTTTCTACTAAATAGACAGCTTTTTTGAGTACTATATTCGTAGTTACAAATCTTGCAATATCGTCATGCAATCTGTGTCTATATTTAATATAATAGGCGCGTAATAATTTCTGCCTGCTTACAAAATAGCTGGACAGTCAGAGATGGTATTTATCCTATAAATGTTTTGATTATTAACAACAGATTTTTTATAACCAACGCTATCACTATATAACCTAAGCCGCAAGCTGCTGTAATCGGACGATTTGGCAAGACTACTTGCGGCTTTATGGCATTTTGTGGCTTAGGTTTTTCGCTGATAGGTGGGCAAGCTTGCGCGTAAATATTTACAAGCACGCAGAACTATCAGGACAATATAGAGCGCAGTAGATAGTAACTTTTTATAACCCTATTTTTAAATTCGTACATTCAGACCAGTATTTCGAGAAACAAATTCAACATATAGTCAGTTCAAAATAAAAGCGATACATTATAGCTTTTTGCGACTGGTATAAATTTTCCTTGCTTGCTGTTATCACAGAGGCTACGAAAAATTCATCCCAGTCGCACTGTATCGATTTTAGAGTAATTCTACTATAGTAAGTCAAAACCACGTTGCGGACACGCTATCATGATGTTGGGTGGTAAAAACGACACCATCAATAGCGCCGCAATGACATCAATCACCTATAATTTCAATCAGCTTACGCAGGACGTATCAACGTATGGGTATTAGCAGCAGTTCTACAGGACCAACCAAAGCAGTCGGTTCTATGAGAATCAATCTATTTTTTGCCATTTTACTGATTGCGATGACCGCTTACTTTTTATGGTGGGGTCTAGATTACACCATGCATCAGCAGACGACGCTATTTATCGTAGCGACGGCTTTTGGTGTCTTTATGGCATTTAATATCGGCGGTAACGACGTCGCCAACTCCTTCGGTACTTCAGTGGGCGCAGGGACATTGACGATTCCGCAAGCTTTGGGTATCGCCGCGATATTTGAAGTGTCGGGCGCGGTGCTGGCGGGCGGTGAAGTTACCGATACCATCCGCAGCGGCATCGTTGACTTAGATGGTTTATCGGTTTCGCCCAATCAGTTTATTTATGTCATGCTCTCAGCGCTTATCGCGGCGGCATTTTGGCTGTTGTTTGCCACCAAAAAAGGTCTGCCTGTTTCGACCACCCATGCCATTATTGGCGGCGTCGTTGGTAGCTCTATTGTACTCGGTATCTCTTTAGGTGGTACCGACATGGCACTATCGACCGTCGATTGGGGTACGATTGGAACAATTGCTATCTCTTGGGTCATCTCACCCGTGTTAGGCGGCGTATTTTCTTACCTTTTATATGGTCAAATTAAGAAAAAAATCATTGAATATAATGATCGAACCGAAGCGCATATTGCGACGCTAAAAGACGATAAAAAAACCGTCAAGCAAAACCACAAAGAGTATCTAGAAAGTTTGACCGAGTCAGAGCAACTGGCCTATACCTCAGCGATGCTGCGCGATCAAGAAATCTATAAAGATGATGATTGCGACATTGAGGATTTAGAAACCGATTATTACAAACAGCTTTATAAGATTGAGCACGAACGTAGCAACCTTGATACCCTAAAAGCCCTTAAACAGTGGGTACCGCTTATTGCTGGCGCAGGCGGCGCGGTCATGACTTCGTTGGTGGTGTTCAAAGGCTTAAAGAACGTCAACAGCAATATGACGACGCTGCAAGGCTTTTTTATCATGGGTATGATAGCGGCGCTGGTATGGCTTGCGACCTTTATTTATACCAAGAGTATCCGCGGTAAGCATAAAGAAGATTTGACCAAAGCGACGTTTATTATGTTTAGCTGGATGCAGGTCTTTACTGCTTCTGCCTTTGCTTTTAGTCATGGTTCAAACGATATTGCCAACGCCGTCGGTCCTTTTGCCGCGATTATGGACGTTATCCGTACCAATAGCATAGCGACCGAGGCTGCCGTGCCGCCTGCGGTGATGTTGACCTTTGGTGTGGCGCTCATCGTTGGTCTTTGGTTTATCGGTAAAGAAGTCATTCAAACTGTCGGTACCAATCTAGCAAAAATGCATCCGGCTTCTGGCTTTTCCGCGGAATTGGCTGCTGCTGCGGTCGTTATGGGCGCGTCGACTATGGGTCTACCCGTATCGAGTACACATACGCTGGTTGGTGCGGTACTTGGTATTGGTATCGTCAATCGAGATACCAATTGGGCATTGATGAAGCCTATTGGGCTGGCATGGGTAATTACCTTGCCTGCGGCGGCCTCGATGTCAGCTATCAGCTATCTGTTATTAAGTAATATTTTTTAAAGTAAAGCTGTATATTATTTATTATAGTTTTCTACTAAAGAATAAAAAACGCTTATCGGCAGCTGCTGATAAGCGTTTTTTTATGAGGATTTGAATGCTTACTCGGTACCAAACTGCTTACGTTTTTTGGCAAAAAAGCGGTCCAATCTGTCCATCGCATCTTCTAAATCATGCAGATTGGGTAAAAATACCAAGCGGAAGTGGTCGGGTGCATCCCAGTTAAAGCCAGTGCCTTGGACCATTAAAACGTTTTCTTCTATCAATAAATCCATCATAAACGCCATATCATCTTCGATAGGATAAACTTCAGGATCCATCTTTGGAAAGCAATAAAACGCCCCTTGCGGCATGGTACAAGAAATACCTTTAATGGCATTTAAGCGCGAGACCGCCATTTCGCGCTGCTTTGATAGCCGTCCTGTTTTTGAAGTGAGCTCTTTCATACTTTGATAGCCGCCCATTGCCGTTTGGATGGCATATTGCCCTTGAACGTTTGAGCATAGGCGCATAGACGCCAACATATCTAAGCCTTCGATAAAGTCGGCAGCGTGGTCTTTTTTACCCGACACCATCATCCAGCCCGCGCGGAAACCGGCAATACGGTGCGACTTTGATAAGCCGTTATAAGACAATACCAGTACCTCATCGGTCAAGGTACTCATTGGCGTATGCGTCATGTCATCATAAAGAATACGGTCATAAATCTCATCGGCCATAATAATTAAATCATGCTCTTTTGCGACGTCGATAATTTGTAATAACACCTCATCACTATACAGTGCGCCCGTTGGGTTATTGGGATTAATCACCACAATGCCTTTGGTTTTGGGTGTAATCTTAGCTTTGATGTCCTCAATATCGGGATGCCAATTGTCGTCTTCATTACAGCGATAATGTACCGCTGTACCGCCTGCTAAGTTGGCCGCTGCCGTCCACAGTGGGTAGTCGGGCATTGGCACAAGCACCTCATCGCCATCGTTCATGAGTGCTTGCATGGTCATCACAATCAGCTCAGAGACACCATTACCCAAATATACATCGCGTACATCGACAGCTGATAGTAAACCTTTTGATTGATAATATTGCAAGACCGCTTTACGCGCTGCAAAAATCCCTTGCGAGTCCGAGTATCCCGTCGCTTCTGGCAAATTCATCGCCACATCGCGCAAAATCTCGTGCGGCGCTTCTAGGCCAAACGGCGCAGGGTTGCCAATATTGAGCTTTAAAATACGCTTACCTTCAGCTTCCATTTTATTGGCTGTTTGCAAAAGCGGACCACGAATGTCGTAGCAAACGTTTTGTAATTTATCAGATTTTTTAATGAGATTCATAGAGTGACCACTTATCGAGTTGGGTTGTGAATTTGCGGTAGAAGTAGGGGCTACGCTTTGCGGTGTAGGCGTTTCGTTTTTATTATGAGTATTGGTTGTATTATAAGAATTGATAGATTGATTTGAATTAGCAACGCTATCTATTTTATTTTGCAAATCGCCACGTAATAAATAGCCTTCGCTACAGCCTAAGATACGCGCTAGGGTTGGTAGTTTCGATGATACGATGCCATTGGTGCCGCGCTCCCAATTAGAAATCGCACCACGACTCACCTTGGCACCTGCTGCCGTCATCGCCTGCGCCAATTGCTCGGCGGTCATGCCTTTATCGCGGCGCAGTTGCACCAGTCGTTCGGCTTGCGTATTTTGAGGAGTCTTGGGAAATTCGCTATCAGCCATTGTTATTTGAGCCTTTTATAAAAGATAATCTATTCCTAATGCAAGATATTATTGCATATAATTTCCTAATGCAAGTCTAAAGGCAAATTTTTCATAAAGTTATTCAAATTTGGTATTCAATGCAAGAATAACTTGCAATTTATCCTAGTTTTCCAGCAATGAAAAAGCAAGTTGGAAGCGCGTTTAATAAAATTACAACTTTACTGATTTAGGTGACTGCATAATTTGCTATATTTTACTTCTCTATCTCTAATGTTATTTCTTTAAACCTGAAACGTTAAACTGCTATAGTGAGGGCTTTTATAAGCAATGCCTTGAATAGTCAGCCAATAAGCAGCAGATAAAGCCTATCGTTTTATAAAAACGAACGATAGATTTTGTGAATAGGTGAGTGACATACAGCAAATGAGATAATCAATCATATAATAAGGACGAATGATGCAAGACAATCAATTAAGTAAAGAAGAAATCAGCCAATTGACCGAAGCGGATTGGAAAGAGCGCCTGACTGCAGATGAGTACCATGTCATGCGCGAGAAGGGCACAGAGCGCCCATTTACCGGCGTCTATAACGATGTCAATGATAAAGGTATCTACCGCTGTAAAGGCTGCGGGGCAAGTTTGTTTGAGTCGGACAATAAGTTTGATGCAGGCTGTGGTTGGCCAAGCTTTGATCAAAGTATCGATAATAGCGCTATCGATGAGCATGAAGATAACTCGCTTGGCATGCGCCGTACCGAAGTGACGTGTAGCAATTGCGGCGCGCATTTAGGCCATGTATTCCCTGATGGACCGCGTGAGACCACAGGCATGCGTTACTGCATCAACTCATTGTCTATCGATTTGGACAGAGCTGATAACGAAAGTCAGAGATAGGAGATGACGATGAGTGCTATTTATGATTTTTCTGCGGAACGTTTAGAGGGTGGTGAACAACACTTTGCAGATTATAAAGGTAAGGTACTGCTTATTGTCAATACTGCTAGTAAATGCGGCTTTACGCCGCAGTTTGAGGGGCTTGAAGCGCTGTATCAACAATATAAAGATCAAGGACTTGTTGTAATCGGCTTTCCTTGCAATCAGTTTGGCGCGCAAGAGCCAGGAACTCATGATGAGATTGGTGCATTTTGCCAAAAAAACTATGGTGTTGGCTTTCCGATGATGGCAAAAGTCGATGTGAATGGCAGAAATGCCCATCCAATTTTTGCTTGGCTAAAAGACCAAAAGGGCGGACTGCTGACAGATGGTATCAAATGGAATTTTACTAAGTTTTTGATTGACACCGATGGGCAAGTGATTGACCGTTATGCGCCAACGACGAAGCCTGAAGCCCTTACAGCAGATATTGAGCGCGCACTAGCGGATAAATAAACGATAAGCTAAAAAAATATTGGTTTTATAGAAAATATAAAGCCAATAAAAACAGAGGCTTATCGATATTTTTGCTAAATAAATAAAAAATACGCAAGAAAAGAGCAATTAGGGTTTGACAGCCATGTGTAAATCTATATAATACACACCCACAGCAAGGGTGATTAGCTCAGTTGGTAGAGCGTCTGCCTTACACGCAGAATGTCGGCGGTTCGAATCCGTCATCACCCACCACTCATTTAGCGAGTGGGTCTTTTAGAAGACGAAATGCTAAAGACGACCTAAGCAGCGGTAGTTCAGTTGGTTAGAATACCGGCCTGTCACGCCGGGGGTCGCGGGTTCGAGTCCCGTCCGCTGCGCCATTTTCTGTAGTATTAGAAAACGAATTTAAACTCTCGAGTTTAAGCAAGTTTCGCCTCAAGTATTAGTTTACTTGAGGTTTTTTTGTGTCTGCTTATTTTAAATAGCAGCAGCGTGACTTGTATTTCTATTGTATGCTGTGCTAACAGATAATTTCTACATGGCTATTGATAATAGGGATAGAAAATAACATGGAATATAACCACATACCTAGAGAGCCGTTAGGCTTTTTTCCAACCCCGCTGATTGAGCTGAAACGATTGAGTGCAGCCTTGGGCGGTCCCAAAATCTATATGAAAAGAGATGACAATACGGGGCTGGCATTGGGTGGCAATAAAACTCGTAAGCTTGAATTTATCCTCGGTGACGCGCTTGCCAAAGGTGCCGATACCATCATCACTGCGGGCGCGATACAGTCAAACCATTGCCGTCAGACAGCAGCAGCAGCGGCAAGCTTAGGACTAGAGTGTCATTTAGTCTTGGGCGGTGAAGAGCCGGAGCAGGCAAATGGCAATCTCTTGCTAGATAAGCTGTTTGGTTGTCATATCCACTGGGCAGGCAATCATCGCAAAGGCGAGGACATTCCTCGCATCGTTGAGCAATTAACCAACCAAGGTAAAAACGTCTACGTGGTGCCGTATGGTGGCTCAAGTGAGCTTGGGGCGTTAGCCTTTGTAGAGGCGTTTAAAGAGTTAGAATCGCAGCGTCAAAGCATGGGCTTCTCCTTGACCCATATCGTATTTGCCTCAAGCTCTGGCGGTACGCAAGCGGGCTTAATGCTTGGCAACAAAACCTTTAACTCACCTTATCAAATTGTCGGTATCAATATCGATAAAGGCGAAACCGATAAAGTCACCTTTGATCAATATACCTTGGCGCTTGCTAATAATACGGCAAAATTAATCAATACAGATTACAAATTTACTGAGTCAGATTTGATTCTTAACTCTGATTATGTTGGCGCAGGCTATGGCGTAGTGGGTGCATTAGAAAATGAGGCGATTGCTTTGACGGCGCAAACAGAAGGGATATTGGTCGACCCTGTTTATACTGGTCGCGCGATGGGCGGGCTTATCAATATGATTCGTAGGGGAAAGATTAAGAAAACCGATAGTGTGTTGTTTTGGCATACTGGCGGTGCGCCGGCTTTATTTGCTTATGTCCATGATTTGGATTTGGCGAAAAAAGCCGTAAGCCAGAAGTTTGATTGCTTAAAAAAAGAAATTTGACTTGTTAGTGGTTTATAAAACAAGTGTTTATGAGCGCTGATTAAGCCGACTGACAGCAGCAATCAGCGTCACCATAATAATACCCATAATAATAAGAATCCCCGACATCAGGTGCGCTGCTTCATAATTTAGCGCCTCTACTTGCTCATATATCGCAATAGAGACAACCTTGGTTTCACCTGAAATGCTGCCACCTATCATCAGTACCACGCCAAATTCGCCAATAGTATGCGCAAAACTGATTAAGCCGCCTAGAATAATACCAATACGTGCTTGCGGTAGGACAATTTTTATAAAACGTCTAAGACGGCTAGGCTCTAATAAGCTCGCCACTTCCATCACGCTTTGGGGGATGCGCAAAAACTGAGCGTAGACAGGCTGAATATAAAAAGGCAGGGAGTAGATGATAGAGCCGATCACCAGCCCTTCAAAGGTAAAAACCAAAGGGCTAATATTATGCTCGATAAGCCATTGTCCAATACCGACGCTCGGGCTTAGCAGTAATAATAAATAAAAACCAATGACGGTAGGCGGCAAAACAAGGGGCATCGCAATGATGCCCATCAATAAAATCTTTATACGCCCAACGACATTTCCGCAGCTAGGCTTGGCAAGCCAATAGGCGAGTGGCGTTGCAAATAACAATAAGCAAAGGGTGGTAATGCTGGCAAGCTTGATGCTTACCCATACCGGCAGCAGCATGTCTGAAATAAGAAACTGGGACATCATAGCGTGATTATCTATCTACCTTTTATCCAGTGCGCCGCTGATAGGACATGATTTATGCTGCTACTTTATTTATAGATCGCTTGCCTTGATAAGGTGACACTTATGGCACATTTCACTTATTTCACGCAGGCAAGCATATCAAGGGCTAAAGAATGCACTTGAGCAAACGTAAGCCGTCCTTATTCTCTCGATAGATTGCTACAAACAAGCTACTTAACAGCCAAATAACCCGCTTTAGCAAAATAAGCCTGGCCAGCAGGCGAGCGCAGGTAATTGGTAAAATCTGCTGCGCTAGCGATATCGGTAATAACGATACCATCCTGCAGGATAGCAGGATAAGAGTCGGCTGGTAAAATATAGAATTGCTCGGGCGTCGCTTTGATGGCGGTCACTTGCGACTGAGCCACGAAGCCATAATCGACATTACCCGTGTGCGCATATTGAAAAGCTTGGCCAATATTTTCCGCCTGAATGATGCGCTTTTGTGCCGTTAGAGAGTCATAAAGGTTTTGTGCTTGTAAATAAGCCTTGGCAGATTCGCCATAAGGCGCAAGCTCAGGGTTGGCGATAGTGATTTTCGTCTTGTCATCACGCTTTAATAGCTCCGTCAGTGTACTCTGATTCAAACTATCAACCGTCTTGGTCGCGCTATAAATGGAGAGTTGACCTTGAGTATAGGTAAACGGCGTATGGCTGCTGTCACCTTTAAACATCTCATCGACCAATTTAGCGGGAAACTCTTGATTGGCTGCTAAGAAGATATCGTAAGGTGCGCCGGCAGTGATTTGCGAATATAGTTTACCTGAAGAAGCAAAGGTAACCTCGATCTCTTGATCGGGCAGATTTTTATCTTTTTTATAGCCTTCAATGATTTCAGGCACTACATCTGATAAATTGGCGGCGGCAGCAATGCGAATGGTGTCACTAGGTTGAGTGGTCTGTGGTGCGTTTTCTGCAACGCTTGCTGTCTCATTAGGGCTATTTTCTTGGCTACAAGCGCCTAACGTCAAAGCCAAGCACGCAGATGCGACCGATATTGCTATCGATTTAGACCGTTTTAAATAAGACAAATTGGTAATGGGTTGATGCTGAGCATTTGATGGGTTTGATTGCATAACCTACATCCTCTACTTTAAAAAAGAACAATAGTCAGTAAAAATTAACAATTTTGTAGTATATCTCAATTCTTATGGAGACTGGCTTAATTTTCTTTAAACGATATGTTTAATATGATTCCATATTTTTCATTAATGTCATTGAGTGAATCGTCATTAATTAGCCATTAATTAGCCATTGTTGCTCAGCCATTTTGAAGAATCATCTTGATAGTATTCCTGTTTCCACACCGGAATATCGGCTTTAATCGTATCTAATATCCAGCGGCAAGCGTCAAAAGCAGGATAGCGATGGGCAGAAACCACACCAACCCAAACCGCCACATCGCCAATCTCTAGCGCGCCAATGCGATGGATAGCAATGGCATGGGTAATCTCAAAACGCTTTTTGGCCTCTTCGATGATGGCGCGGCCTTGATTGATGGCCAAATCTTCATAGCCATAGTAGGTTAGACGATTGACGCTTGTGGCATTATTATGGTTGCGTACGCGCCCCTCAAAGCAGACAAATGCGCCGCAGCTGTCATTATCGAGCGTTTTCTTAAGACGAATTTCGTCAATATCGGTATCTAACAGCGCAAAACCATCACGTTCAGCGATGAGGTACGCTTCATCGATGCTACGTTTGATGCTCATCGATTGGCCATGTACGTTGTCTGTCATTTTTTCTACCTATTAACTAATACTATTGTTTAATGAGACTTTTAATTTTTAAGCATCGCGCAAAGTTACGGCGCTCATCAAAAGTAAATTGATAAAGAAGAATAAATAAGTAGGCTAATAAAAAGCTATATTAAATTAACCACCAGCCACGGGCGTGATAAAAACCACGCTATCGCCGTCATAAATCTCATCCGTCCACTTAGCAAAATAGTCATTTACCGCCACCCGCAGCTCCGACTGTGGACGGCTAAAACGATACTTTTGGCGCAGATGCTCATAGAGTTCGGTCAATGAAGTCGACTGTGGCACCGTGATTTTTTCTTCATGGCAATTGGCTTCATCGGCTAAGCTGGCAAAATATAAGACGTTGATATTCATCATGGTTTCTAACTTAGAGTCTGTATTGCTTTCTACTAAGGTGCTCATAGCAATCTCCCTTATTGATAAGCTGCTTATTTACTGTCTAACTTTATGTTTTTCAGAACTTTATTTTTTTAAATCATTCTTACTTATGCTGATAGTCCGATTTACCGCCAGTTTTTTTTATGAGATGGATATTATCAATCACAATGTCATGCGAGATGGCTTTGGTCATATCATAAATAGTCAAGCAGGCGACACTAACGGCGGTTAACGCTTCCATTTCCACCCCGGTTTTATGAGTGACTTTCACGGTAGCGGTGACGATAATGCTATGGTGGGCATCATCGTATGCAAAGCTTAGACCAATTTTATCCAAGGGCAAGGGGTGACAAAGCGGAATCAGGTCATGGGTACGTTTGGCTGCCATGATACCAGCAATGTGAGCCGTTTGAGTGATGCTGCCTTTTTTGGTCATGCCGTCCGCAGCTTTGATTTGCGTATAGATCTCCGCAGGAAAAACCACTTGTCCGCTTGCATGTGCTTCTCTGGTACTGGCCGTCTTGCCACTCACATCAACCATGGTGATATCACCGTCGCTATCTAAATGCGATAAACCAGACTGATTGCTTGGTTGCTTGGTTGTTTGCTTTGTTAGCTGGTTACTGTCTTTTTGACTATCGCTATTCATTCTTTATGTCTCTTAAATGGCTCGTTTTTCTTAAATACAGTGCTTATTAAATGGCAATTTTTTCTTAAAGTTGCTTTCTTTAACCAAACCTTTTTATGAGTTGTTCAAGGCTAAACAAGCACTTGCAAAATCTTTAGGCGTATTAAAATTGGTTAACGCCTGCCATACTTGGGAAAAGGGTACAGGCTGCACAATCGGCTTAATAAATTTCATTACTTGCCGCTGTCCATCGTCAATATACTGCTTTAACTCAGTCTCAATACTTAAACGATATAAACCTAATAATGGATATAAATGGCTGTCATCGGTTAGGCAAATGACAGATTTACCATCAGCCTGCGTGGTATAAGGTTGCAGTTTTTGCCATAAATCGCTGATAGGAATCAAGCTATCACAGCTAATAACCAGCAGCCAAGATTGCTGCCAGTTTGCCTCTTTCGTTAATGGCTTTGAATTTGCCAAACGCTTTAATGATTGCAGCGCTGCTTCAATCGCCACCAACGCGCCGCCGGTTTCAATCGGTTTATTATGCCTAGTAGAAAACTCATTGCTAGAGATATTGTTAACCGAAATATTATCAACCGAAAGATAGTCCTCAATATAAAAAACTGACGACGGCAGTTTTTTCTTAGACAAATCTGTATGAACGCTAAAACCACGTCCATTATCGGCAATCAAGATAGGTAGATTGCTCATCATCGCGGCGCTTAATTTAAGCGCTTGTCTGACATGATAATCAAGCAAACGCTCACCTGTTGGCAAGATAAGCTCAGCTTTTGGCGACCCCATACGTTTGGAGGCGCCGCCTGCCAAAATAACGATTCCTGCTAAGCGCTTGGATTTATCCACTTCGTCTGATTGGACTAAGCCATCTGCAACTGCAAGCATGAATTAATCATGACCTGGGTTGGTACGCATAAAGTGCGGCACAAAATTACAAGGACGCGTGCGGCTATCAAGCTGCTCTTGTAAGATACCTTCCCAAGCAGTGCGGCACGCTCCCGATGAACCGGGCAGGCAAAAAATCCCCGTACCGTTTGCCATACCAGCCACGGCGCGCGATTGAATCGTCGACATGCCGATATCGTCTTTTGAGATTAAGCGGAACATCTCGCCAAAGCCATCGACTGATTTATCAAACAAGACGCCAACCGCTTCTGGCATACTGTCGCGGATATAAAAACCAGTACCGCCCGTGGTGATAATAGCGTGCACATCTGGGTCGGCAATCCAGTTACTAATGACGGCTCTGATTTTATAAATGTCATCAATAATCAGCTGACGGTCGGCAAGTTGATGCCCTGCTGCGGTCAATTGGTCGACCAAGTATTGCCCTGACGTATCTTCTGCAAGAGTACGACTGTCAGAAACCGTTAAAATAGCGATATTAAGCGGGGTAAAGGGTGCTTGCAGCTTACTCATGGATGTTCCTTAATAAATACGATTGTGATAAAAAATGAAAAATTTGATTATTAGTATATTTTTGATTCTAACCGCCAATCATCGACAAATTATGCATCATGCCGCTGTTTGATTCATGAAGATGATGATGCTCAGGTTTAATCGGCATAAAGCTGTGCAGTGTATTCACAAGCCCGGCCACATCATCTTGCTCGAGATAATGACGAATATCGTAGTTACCTTGGTCGAATAGACACAGATGCACCTTGCCTTGGCTACTGACCCGCAAGCGATTGCAGCTATCACAGAAATGGGCAGCATAAGGGGCAATCATACCGATACGGCCTTTATAATCTGGATGGCTATATTCTATCGCTGGACCGTCGTTGCTACCACGTATATGGGTTTGCCAGCCGTGCTTGATTAGATAATTGGTGATGATGTTAGACTGTGCATGCTGGGCAAAAAACAAATCGCTGTTGTCACTGGTCTGCATAAATTCGATAAAGCGATAGGTAACGGCTCTGTCTTTGACATAGTCGATCGCATTCATCAGATTTTCAAAGGCGGTTTCTGCCATTAAAATACTGTTTATTTTTAGCTTAATATCTGTGGTCGCAAGTAAGGTATCCATATCAGCCAGCAGTTGTGGCAACATATCAAAGCCTGTCATCTTATGAAAAGTCGCGGCATCAAAGCTGTCCATACTGATATTGATTTGATTCAGTCCAGCCGCTTGCCAAGCAGCCAAATGCTTGCCAAGCTTATAGCCGTTACTGGTCATAGCAACCGTTTCAATGCCTTCGGTGTTTTTGATGGTTCCAATAATGTCTACCACGTCACGACGTATAGATGGCTCACCGCCGGTAATCCTGACTTTTTTGGTACCGACTTGGGCAAAACCGCGAATCAAGGTCGCAATTTCAGTGACGCTAAGCTCACCTTTAGGCGGTTTACCTTGGTAGCCATTTGGCAGGCAATACTCACAGCGAAAATTGCAAAAATCAGTAATCGATAAACGCAAGTAGGTAAGACGTCGTGCGAAACCATCGGTTAATGGTTGAGAGAGCGTGACCGGAGAATACGTCGACGAGAGAGCCGTTTTCGATGATGAGTCACCGTCAGAAATAGCAGGTGCAGCGGCAGGCGAGTACAGTTGTACATTGCCTGCGTTGGGGGCAAGATGGTTCATAGATGATTACCATTAATATTAAGTATAGTGTGTACTTTTAGGCGTTGCCTCAGGTTGTGAGTAGAAAATTCTATTTATAGTTAATTATGACAGCTTGCGCGCAAATAACCATTCACCGTAAGTGAGCTAAAAACTACCACCAAAGTAGTAGATAGAATTTGCTAGTAAACCCTCAGTTTCTCACGATTAATGGCATAAAGAGTTATTAACTATGTAACCATTAAGTCACTATGTAAGGATTAATAGTGCAGCCCTTATTAATAACAGAGCGTTTAGCTATATAACCAAGGAAAAGGCTGAACCAATACTTGCTCGCCAGCGGCTACATTGCCAGAATCCTGCGCCAAGACAATAAAGCAATTGGCGTGGCTCAGCTGCTTGATACGGTGGGATTGTTGTTTGCTAAAGCTTTCAACGTAAAATTCACCAGCTGCATTCTGCGACATAATGCCCCTTTGAAAGTCCATTCGTCCGGCTGATTTTTTGATATCGTTTTTAAGAGTGGCGGTCAGGCTAAGCTGCATGGGTTGCTCTTGTGGCGCAGCGCCTGCCATTTGCCATAAAGCGGGAATGACAAATTTTAAGCTGCCAACGACAGTTGATAGGGGATTGCCGGGTAAACCAAAGTATAGTACCGGCTTAGCAAGGTTTTGCGTCAGCTCGCCAAAGACAAACGGTTTGCCAGGTTTCATGGCGACTTTATAATGATTAATCTGCCCAAGCTGCTCAATGACGGTGGTTAAAAAGTCATAGTCACCAACCGATACGCCAGCGGTAGAGATAAGGACGTCGCACTCTTGCATCGCTTGGGTTACGGCAGCGGCGGTTTTATCTAAATCATCAGCAATGATGCCATAATCGCGAATAGTAACGGGTAAGCTTGAGAGTAAGGTTTTTAGTGTCGGGGTGTTGGAGTTATAGATTTGCGCTAGGCTGGTTAGCTCATTGCCAATCGCCACCAATTCATCGCCCGTTGCAAGTATACCAACGGTCAAAGGCTGATAAACATCGATTTTATCAAAGCCTAAATTCGCTAATAGGCTGATATCAGTAGGATTTAAGCGTTTACCTTTTTGTAATACCGTCTCATCAGCCTCGATCTCTTCTCCTTGCTTACGGATATTGTCGCGAGGGTTAGCAGCTTGACTAAGGGTAATGGTATAAGGCTTTGATTTATCAATACGGTCTTTTATCGCGGCAAAATTGGTGTTTTCTTGCATAACGACCGTATCGCAGCTGTCAGGAACGACGGCACCCGTAAAGATGCGCACCCCTTGTCCTGCGACAAGGTCACCACGATAAGGACTGCCAGCTTGCGACTCACCGACGATTGCAATCGTGCTTTCGGCGTCAAGCGTACTGCCTTGCGCCAACGCATAACCGTCCATCGCCGACAGATTTTGTCTAGGGACAGCAAACGGCGAGACGATATCCGTTGCCAAGATATGATTGCGACTCTCTAATAAATCGTAGCTTACGATTGTCCTTTTGCTGAGCGGAAAATCGTCATTGTTATACGTTTCTATACGCTGCGTTATTTTTGCGGTAAGCCCTGCGACAGTAATCATAATTCCCTACTTATTTTATTTATATTAAACTTATACAGCCATCACAATGGTATAACATAAGAAGATACGTTATACCATAAGACTCACTTTATATCATAGCAACTGCTTTATGGTATAAAAATTAGCTGATTGATACTAAATAACTGACAGCAAATGGCTTAGCCGTGGAATATGTTTTCTTGTTCAAGCGACATCTCGATACTTTCGATATCGGCATCGTTTGCTAAAGTAAATAAGTAATCGCACAACGATTGGTGAAACGCTTGTTGGCTGAGCTTATTATGAATCGCAGGGCTGACTTGCTCATAAGTCATCTGAATGCCAGGCTCTTTGGTTAGCACGTCGACAACATGAAAACCATAACGGCTCTCGATAGGGCTTGGTGCCAGTCCTACGTCCATTTTAAATAACGCGCCTTCAAATTCTGGTACAGTCTGACCTTTATTAATAATGCCAAGCTCGCCACCTTGCTCTTTTGATGGGCAAGCGGAATGCTGGCGCGCCAGTTGGATAAATTCAGCATCAGAATTGGCGTTATTTTTGATTTGGTCGATAAGTGCGTAGGCGGTTTTTTTAAGCTTCAACCTCTCATCACCGTCTTCTGGCGGACATGCCAACAAAATATGACTGACCATTCACGCCTAGCCTTGCTTAGTGCTAGTATCAGTGCTGCCTTGCTTATCAGTGCTTGTCAGCCTGCAAATGAAGAGGCTGCTAATGAAAACGCTGCGCCTGCTACAGAAGAAGCAATCGTCACTAATACGTCTCCCAACACAGCGACCAGCCCGCATGCCAATCATGATATGTCAGCAATGAGCACAGACACTGAGCATATGTCGTTGACGCATAAAGCGTACAATGATTCGATGGTAAAAATGCACGATGCAATGATGGTTGGGATGAATTACAACGACCCCGATACCGCGTTTGCGCAAGGAATGCTCGGCCATCATATCGGGGCAGTTGAAATGGCGGAGATTCAGCTGAAATACGGTACGGATAAAGAGATGCGTCAGCTAGCGCAAGAAATCATCGACGCCCAACAATCTGAGATTGAGCAAATGCAAAACTGGCTGGCCAGTCATCCTGATTCAGCTGAAGCCACGCCTGATACCAAAGCCATGCAGCAAGCCTACGCTGATGGGATGGATGCTATGCACGATGAGATGATGGCAGGTATCGCTGATCCTAAACCTGATATGGCGTTTGCGCGCGGTATGTTACCGCATCATAAAGGGGCAGTTGATATGGCAGAAGTAGAGCTAAAATATGGCAAAGATGCCGAAATGCGTCAGCTTGCACAGGCCGTCATCGACGCTCAGCAGTCTGAGATTGAGCAGATGCAAAATTGGATTGCTAAAAATGGTGGCTAGCATTTTTGTATAAGATATTCTATTTATTCAGCTTTTATTTATTCAGTATAAAAGTGCTGTTTAATTGAATATAAATAACAAACCCAGCTAAGTGATTTCTTAGCTGGGTTTTTTTGACGTGTGATAAAAACTTTAGTAAATTCCTCAAGTCTTTAAGCTATAGTCAGTTTAAGATAAAATCGAAACGTTAGCAGCTATGCGGGGCGACTGGTATAAATTTTCCTTGCTTGCTGCTATCACAGAGGCTACGAAAAATTCATCCCAGTCGCACTGTATCTGTTTTAAAGTGCATTCACTATATTATGAAACGCTTTTAGACATTTTTACCATGTTGCTTTTGCTGGATATCTTTTGCTAAGTTATAGCATTCATTAATATGGTCGGTGGCGATTTTTTTAAAAATCATATAGCCCATAGTAGCTGCAACCATTTGACCACCTAACGGAATAAACTTAGTTACTTGTTTGGCTGCGATACGACCACCGAAACCTTGGACGGTCTTTTTCACGATACCGCGCGTTGCCATGAGACCTGCAAAATCAACGGTACGGTCTTTTAACGCTTTCCAGTGAATCTCGCGCGACTCTAAATCAACGGCAGACTGACGCCCTTCAATCAGTCCAAAACGCTCGCTGATTTCAGGTAGTAGGACGGTTAACATGCTGGCATCAACTGCCACGTCAAAAAATGGCACAGGAACGATAGCAACACCAGCAGAAAGCTTAGCGCGTTTTTTGACCAGTTTTTCGCATTCTTCTTTAACTTTATCGAGATCTAAATTTGGATCGATGGTATTAGGCAATTTTTCAGCAGTGGGGGTGGTTTTCATAAAGCGTCCTTAATCCTTAAAATAAGTAAAAAGATAGTTTAAAATTAATATAAAATATAATAGTAAAACTTTTAAAAACGATAAGTCTCTTATAGTTTTCTTACTTATAGTTTTCTTATAAGTTTCTTAGATGCTTACCATTTTATGACTTTATAAGCGCCATACAATCCTTGCTTTGTAGCAAAATGCAGAAAATTACAGGCTCTCTGCACCGTTTTTGTAAATAAGCAGAAGGTTTGCAATGCGATATTTAAATGAGACATTGAAAAATAACCCGTCTAGAAGACTTGTTTAGCACCCGCTGCATGACATGTAAGTTAGGTCATAGGATATGTTTAAGCAAATGCTAAACCCAAACGCTAGCGCTAAAAATTCCCGTTGTGACCACCTGCTAAAGCCAGTAGAATAGCCTCATGCTAAATTTAACCCCTCGTTATCCCAGCACTCGCATTGACGAGTTGCCCGCCGCGTTGCAACCTCTTGCCGCCCAGTCATTGACCCTTGCTAGGCTTTATGCGGGTCGCGGTATCACTGCGCCTGATGAGCTTGAAACAGGCTTGTCCGGTTTATTGCCGGCCGAGATGCTGCACGGCATCACGGAAGCGGTACGTTTATTAGATGTCGCCATCGATGCGGGGCAACGTATCTTAATCGTGGGTGATTTTGATTGTGATGGCGCAACCAGCACAGCATTAATGATGCGTGCGCTGACCAAGATGGGCGCGGTCGTTGATTTTTTAGTGCCTGACCGTTTTAAATATGGCTACGGGCTAACGCCTGAAATCGTTGAATTGGGTATCAAGACCTATCATCCAGACGTGATTGTGACTGTCGATAACGGTATCTCAAGCCACGATGGCGTCGCGCGAGCGCAGGCTGATGGCATTACGGTCATTATCACTGACCATCACCTGACTACCAAAGAGACGCCGCCTGCCGAAGCGGTGGTCAATCCCAATCAGCTCGGTTGCAATTTTAGCAGTAAAGCATTGGTCGGTGTTGGCGTGGCGTTTTATGTGCTCGGTCGCTTGGCGAAACTGCGCCGCGAAGCAGGCAAGTCTAGCGTGCAAGTCAGCCAGTATTTGGACTTGGTGGCGCTAGGAACGATTGCTGACGTTGGCGTACTCGATAAAAACAATCGCATTTTAGTGCATCATGGTCTAAACGCCATTCGCCAAGGTCGCTGCTCGCTTGGGATATTGGCACTGCTTGAACAAGCAGGTCGTGACCCGAAACAATTACAGGCGCAGGACTTTGGTTTTGTTTTAGGTCCGCGTATCAATGCCGCTGGACGCATGGATAATATGCGTATCGGTATCGAGTGCTTATTGACCGATGACTGGAGTACGGCGCAGCGTTTGGCGCAAGAGCTTGAACAGCTTAACCGTACGCGCCGTCATGTCGAAAGCGAAATGCGCGCGCAAGCAGATAGCATTGTGCAAGCATTAGCTACTGCTAACTCTAATGCCAATAATGATGCCGACGAGAGCGGTGAAACTCTTATTCAGCCTAAAACTGAAAAATCAGCAATTGATAATCAAAACCGCAGCATTATTTTATATCAAGATGATTGGCATCAAGGGGTTATCGGTATCGTCGCTGGTCGTCTAAAAGAAAGCCATTATCTGCCCAGTATCGTTTTTGCGCCCGCCGATATAGAACGTACGGGTGACGACGATGCCATCAAAGGCTCGGCGCGCTCTATCGCAGGCGTGCATATCCGTGATGCGATTGAGCAAGTGGCCGAACGTTATCCTGATTTAATCAGTCATTTCGGTGGTCATTCCATGGCGGCAGGTTTAACCATCAAACGTCGTAATTTTGATGGCTTTGTGGCTGCATTTAACGAAGTCATGGCGCAGATGGACGATGAGGTTTTTGCCGAGCAAAAACTTACCGATGGACCCTTGCAAGCGGCTGACTTTAGCTTATGGTTTGCAGAGCATCTAGCCAATGCCAGTATATGGGGGCATGGCTTTGCGCCGCCGATATTTGACGGTGTATTTGAAGTGCTAAGCTTTAAGATATTAAAGGATAAGCACCTTAAACTATCGCTGCGTTATCCTGGCGTACAATATCCAATCGAGGCCATTCAGTTCAATTTTGATAGCAGCGCTTGGGATTACCGTGCCGAAAAAGTTCATGTATTATTTCAGCTAGATATTAACGAGTGGAACGGTAAACAAAGCTTGCAGTTGATGGTAAAAGAGTTGGCGCTGGTAAAAGAGTTGGCGCTGGTAAAAGAGACAGTAGCAGAAAGCTAGCAGGTTAGTACCGCTTAAAGTAAGGATGCTAATAGTTGCTAGGCGTTTATAGCTCTATGCTGCGGCATTAATCCACCAAACGAATAGAAGGCAGGTGCCAATCGAATTTAAGCGCCAGCATACGCACGGCAAAGATGATAAATAACATCATAAATTCATTGGTAACCGCGTCAACGCCCCAGTAATCAAGCGCCAAATAAGTTACAGACCCTGCAATACTGGCTGTGATATAAATCTCGCGCTGCAACAGTAACGGTATCTCATTACAGATAATATCACGCAATAAACCACCGATAATCGCCGTCCAAACTCCCATCATAACCGCAATAACCGGCGATATATCTTGCGCCAACGCCACTTTAAAACCAATGACACTAAAAGCCGCGAGACCAATCGCGTCAAAGAATTTGAGGGCTTTATCAATCTTATGATACAGATGAAAGAAAATTTGTAGAATAAGCGAGGTAATAGTAATGACAATGACATAGTTGAGGTCAGTCATCCAAAATAGCGGATGACGATCGAGCGCCATATCGCGCAATGTACCACCGCCAATGGCATTGACCATAGAAACCAAAATACAACCCGCAATATCAAAGCCTTTATGCTGCGCCAGCAAAGTGCCGGCAATGGCACAAGCAATGACGCCTACCATATCTAATAAATACAGCAAAACATCGGGGAAAATAAAGTGATTCATCATGACTTATTTTAGCCTCAACCGTCTTTTGCAAATAAAATCAGTCCTAGAATAATTAGCCCAATACCGACCAATCCCATTGCTGATGGTATGGCATTATCCAACAATAGTATACCACCAATCAAAGCAAAGATTACCTCGCTGGCTTGGGTGGAGTCAACGCCTGCGACTTCACTTGAGGTCACCGCTTGCTCACGCGCATAAAAAAATATGCTTGTCGCCGCTACTCCAGCCAGTAATGCTACTAGCAAGGTATTAAATAACTGGGTGGTTGCGGGTGGCTCGGGATGTATAAGTACGCCTAAAGCCACCCAGAACGGCAAGCTACCGAGGGTCATGAGCCAGATTTTGTTAAAGGCATTTTGTAGGAGTGTCGTCTCGATAGCCGGAATACGGGCAATGAGGTTTTGTAAGGTAGAGGCGGGTTTAGCTTCGATGGTAGGATTTGTATTTAACGTCATGCTATTATCAGCTGCACTATTTAGGGCAGCAGATAAATCGAAAGCTTCTGAGACAAATGCTTGGTTACTATGCTCGTGATGACTTTGTTCACTGTTGAGCTTCTTATCTTCTGTTACTTGTTGCGTTTTAGCCTTATCTTTCTGGGGATGGTGTTTGCGCGAATTGTGTGAGACTTGCCAAACCAGCTGATTGCCGATTGGGTAACTAAAAGCCGCAATTAGCGCAGGGAGGGCACCGTAAAGCAGTATTTCTGCCATCGGCGCGCTATCAATATCGGCGAGGGCAGAGGCGCGCAAACCTTCGCTGACGTTGACCAATACCACCCCGATAAATACCAAAAAGGCATAAATAATAAACTTTTTATCGAAACGTTGCCCAAATGCCAATAGTACCAATAGACTGGTGACGACAGTAAACATAAAGGTGGCGGCAACCACCCAGCCAGTGACGTGGTCGCCTGCATAGCAAATGCCGGTATAAAATACCCCAAAGCCAATACTGCCAGTAAGACACCAAAAGCGCCAGTGCTGACGAAAAATGCTCACAAGCGCTTGAATACGTCCAAAGCCATGTTGCAGGATAATAACGGCGCTGATAATCAGCCACATAAAGACATAGCGTAGGCTCGCTGACCAAAACCAATGGCCACCAGCATTACTCATCAGCTCATTTAAAATAAATGTCGAGCTAAAGAACGCCCCCGCCAGTAAGCCCAGTAAAATCAGTTTAACCATGTATGCGTCCTTGCAGTCGGCTGTTTAGCTATAGTCAGAGCACTTTTAAACCGCTACGGTGTTACCGGCCCTAGATGTACTCAATGTACTATCTGCGGTCGGTCGCCTTATAGCGATTCTAAAATTCCTTGGCTATATTTAGAGGATGTTTAGTTTGGAATTTGGATTGCTTATTTATCTGAACTATTGATTTGTCCAATTCGCATCAAGATTAGGCGATTATTTACCTTTAGCATCGGACCAAATAATCTTATGCAATTGTAGTTGAAAACGCACAGGCAAGGCGTCAGTCAGTATCCATTCAGCCAACTCGCGTGCCAATACTGGCACATCGGGGCTGCTCAATGCTTCACTAGCAGCGACTTCTTCTGCGACAGTAAACATCGGTGAAAACCAAACCGTACCGACCAATTTATCAAGTTGATGCTCACACAGTGTTGCCTTTGCCCACTCATAATCGGCGCGATTCATAATGACAAATTTGATTTGGTCGTGCTGGGTGAGATAGTCGAGGTTTGACCAAAGATTTTTATCGACTTCACCCGAGCTTGGCGTTTTCAGATCCATCACTTTACTGACTGCCGGCGCTACATTTTCGACCGTCAGCGCCCCTGCGGTTTCAAGTGAAATCTCATAACCGTCATTTAATAGACGCTGCATTAATTCAATGGCATTTGGCTGCGCTAACGGCTCGCCGCCAGTCAAGCAGATACGCTTACATGGATAGCTTTTGATGGTCGCGATAATGGCTTCTAGCGAGTGCCGTTCGCCGCCACTGAAAGCGTATTCGGTATCACAATACATGCAGCGCAGCGGACAGCCAGTCAAGCGCACAAATATCGTCGGCAAGCCTGAGGTCAGCGCTTCACCTTGCAGCGAATAAAAAATCTCGGTCAAACGTAACCCTGCTTCGGGGTCAGTGACAGGTATTGCCGAGGTGCGTAGTAAGGGCTCAGTCATAAGGTTTACAAGTACAGTTAGGGATTGATAATGCCATCAAGCATTTATTAAATAAAAAAAGCGTCAATAATCTGGTTAACTCTAGAAATATTGGTATTCAAACGAGACGAAGATTATAACGTAAAGTTTTGCAATAAACTGCCATAGGGCATGAAAAAAGATGCTGGAGTCAACCTCAGCATCTTTTTTGATAAAAAATTAACGTCATAATTAAAACTTAATCACCGAAAAGCTAAGCCAAACGTAATAGCTCATTGACGGAGGTTTTGGCACGGGTTTGCGCATCGACTTTTTTCACGATAATGGCAGCATATAAGCTGTGAGTGCCGTCTTCTGATGGCAAGCTACCGGGTACAACGACTGAGCCCGCTGGTACACGGCCGCGATGAATCTCGCCCGTTTCGCGATCATAAATGCGCGTTGATTGACCGATAAACACCCCCATAGAAATTACCGAGCCTTCTTCTACTATCACGCCTTCAACAATTTCAGAGCGCGCACCGATAAAGCAGTTGTCTTCGATAATCGTTGGATTGGCTTGCAGCGGCTCTAAGACACCGCCGATACCAACGCCACCTGATAAATGCACGTTTTTACCGATTTGGGCGCACGAGCCAACCGTCGCCCACGTATCTACCATCGCGCCTTGGTCGACATAAGCGCCAATGTTGACATACGATGGCATCAAGACGGCACCTGCTGCGATGTATGAGCCTTTACGAGCAACCGCTGGTGGTACCACGCGTACGCCCGCTGCTTTAAACTGCTCTTGCGTCCAGTCAGCAAACTTCGTCGGTACTTTGTCATAAAACTGCACGTATTCGCCCGCCGCTTGGACATAGTTATCGTTTAAACGAAATGATAATAATACCGCTTTTTTAGCCCATTGATTGACCACCCATTCGCCATCTTTTTTCTCAGCAACACGCAAGTTACCGTTGTCTAACTGTTCAAGCACTTCGTTGATAGCGTCGCGTATGTCTTGTGGCATGGTTGCTGGGCTATAATCGTTACGATTTTCAAAGGCTTGCTCAATGGTTTGTTGCAATGTCATAAATATTCCTAAAGTTGGTGAAGGGTAAAAAAGATAATAAAAGTGGTCGTTTAAATTAATCAAGCACGTTGTTACCAAGCATGTTATTACTAGGCAGCAGTATTGCTATTTATCCAGTCTACAATATCTTGATAAACTTGCTGTTTATTTTGTTCATGAATCGGCTCATGGCGCATGTGTGGGTAGAGCTGTAGCGTGATATTGCTAAAGTTCTGTTTTTCTAAACGGCTGGCAATTTTGCGAATACCTTTGCCCATATCGCCGATCGGATCGTTCTCGCCACTGACCAGTAACATCGGAAAATCTCTGGCAATGGTTGTTGCCCAGTTTTTATTGAGACCCGCTTCCATTAAGCTAAACAAGGTCAAAAACCCATTGTTGGTAAAATCAAAGCCCGTCAATGGATCGGCTTCATAAGCTTCGACAGCCGCAGGGTCTTCGTTCAACCACGCAAATTCTGAAGAAGAGATACGGTTATCAAGCTTGCTATTGAGTACTTTATTCATCACTTTGGCAAAAACTGGGTTTGGCTGTTTAGGCGCCACTTTTGCCAGTACTTTATTAATAGGTAATAGCACTTTGGTCAATGGATTGGCATCAGCGGTACCCATTAAGATGGCACCAGTAAAGTTCTGGGCGTGATGCTTGAGGACGTTACGCACGATAAACGAGCCCATTGAATGACCCATAACGAAATGCGGCACATTAGGATGGCGCGCTTTCAAGCTGTTCGCCATGATAATAACGTCTTTTAATAACGATTGCACCGGATGTTCTTCAGTAAAAAAACCCAAATCATTGGCTGATTTGACCGTCTGCCCATGACCCAGCTGATCATAAGTGGCGACCGCAATACCGTTATCGGCTAAAAACTGCGCAAACTCTGCATAACGGCCACTGTGCTCCGCCATGCCATGCACGATCAGCAAGGTGGCAGTAATCGGCGTGGTATTATCGCTTGGCTCAAAAAAAGTATGGTGCAGATAATGGGTGTTGTCGGAGGAGGTAATTTGCTCGGTGTTACTCATAAACGAATCCTAATATTGAGATAAAAGAGTCAGAAAAAACTTTATAGTCAAAATTATATGAATTTGACTATAAAGCATTAAATTTTTTCTTAGTATGCTGTCATTATAGTTTTACTTTGTCGGGCGCTGATAGATTATTTTACCCTCTTTAATGGTAGTGACCACATGAATATCTTTAAGTTTATCTGCATTTACCGTCAACGGATTGGCATCTAATATAACCAAATCAGCGAGCTTACCTTTAGTTAAGGTACCCTTACTATTTTCCTCATAATACTCATAAGCGGCATTGGTCGTGATGGCTTTGAGCGCTTGATAAGGGGTCGCGCGCTCATTGGCGCCGATAATCTCGCCTGAGCGCGAGGTGCGATTAACCGCTGACCAAACGGTAAATAACGGATCGATAGGCGTCACGGTATCGTCAGAATGATTGGTATATTTTAACCCCATTTTATCCGCTGTTGCTATCGGACTTAAAAAATCAGCGCGTTTTTTGCCTAAATTTTGCACATGCACATCACCTTAAAAATAAGCATGATTGGTAAAAAATGATGGTAGCATCTTATATTTTTTAAAGGCTTCTAGCTGATCGGGGCGCGCAAACTGAGCATGAATAGGCACCGTACGGCGATCTTTATCAGCGGCTTGTCCGGTCTTTTTAACCGCATATTCATGGGCTTTAATAATCATATCTGTCGCGCCATCGCCATTATTATGGATAAACAGCTGGTTATCGTGCTTATAAGCCTTGGCAAACATCTCATTGAGCGCATCTTGGCTGATACTCGGCAAACCGCGACAGTCTTTTTTGCAGTCTGGCACTGGCGTCAAATAAGGTTGACTGAAATAAGCGGTTTTACCTTGCGGCGAGCCATCAGCTATGATTTTAGTTCCTTGAACTTTAAAACCGTTTTGATAGGTCTTCCAAACAAAGTCTTTGTCCGCTAAGTTTTCATCCAAATCACTGCTACCTGCTAATGCGACTAAGTCGATTTTCAGCTTGCCAGCATCGGCTTGTTTTTGGAAAAACTGAATAGTATTACGAGCTGTTGAACCGTTGTGGGCGGTCGTCAGACCATTTTTGGCATAATAATCTTGGGTTTGCTCAAAAAACTTAGCTTGATTGGGCTCTAATACCTCTAGCATTCGCCGCATAAATGGATACATAGCGGTTTCTTGAACAAGACCATTTGGTTCGCTAGAACCTTTAACCCGTGCAATATTACCACCTTCTGGGTTTTTAGTATCTGCGGTAATATTCAGGGCTGCTAAGGCTTTGCTATTGGCGACACCCATATGACCGCTGGTATGTTGCAGATATACAGGGTTATTAGGCAATACTTTATCGATATCTGCTTTGGTTGGATGACGACCTTCTTTTAATTGACTCTCATCATAACCCCAACCATAGATCCATTCACCATCGGCGATGTTATTGTCCTTTTTATAGTCTTTTAAGGCTTGTAGTAATTTATCCATACTATCTATCTTGCCAACTGGCGGCGGGTTTAAATTTGCCTGACCCATGGTGTTTGACACCATATCAAAATGACTGTGCGGATCGATAAAACCCGGTAGCAAGGTTTTGCTGTTTAAATTCACTTGAGCGGCATTTTTATATTTTGATTGCGCCGTATTTAAATCGCCAACATAAGCAATTTTGCCAGCCTGCGTGACCAAAGCTTCAACCATCTGCGGTTGCTCACCTTCCATGGTGATGATATTGCCGTTGTAATAAACCGTTGCTGAGCTACTTGCTTGTTCTGTATTTGGCTGTTTTGTATTGGTTTGCAGGGCAGTACAACCCATCATGCTCATCAGTCCAATACTCAGTAACGTCGGCTTAATAATACCTATAGTCATGGCGCTATCTTTAATAGTTTTTTATAGTTGTTTTTGTATGAATAGGAGCTCTAACCAATTTAACGGTAAAGCTTTAAAGGGTCAATGCTATTTATGATTTTATCGTTGGTCAAAGATATAGCAGGTTTAATATAAAGACGATAAGTCAATAACTGAGGGCGATGATAAAAGCTAAGCTGACTTTATTTGTAGATTTTGTTTTGTGGATTAACCAAGCACTGCAAGACTGGTAATAGAAGAAGAAAAGAGAAAGGTTTTTGCTATTTATAGGCTTATGAAATAAAACACCAGCCATAAAAAAACCCCCATCAAAGTGATGAGGGTCTTGGCAAATGCCATAATCGAATCAAAGAAGATTCAAAAAATTTACGACTAAAATATGGCTCTCCAACCTGGGCTCGAACCAGGGACACACGGATTAACAGTCCGTTGCTCTACCAACTGAGCTATTGGAGAATAAGCGGTAAGGGTTTTATGACTTACTGCAAGCTTAGAAAGTCTCTAATGAGTTCTTGCTAAGTGGGGCGTATTCTAGCAAAGATAAAAAATACGTCAAGCTTTTTTTTGCAGATTTTAGAAAGATGACGTTTTTACTTGATAGATAAAAGCATTTACAAGGTTTTTCGCGCCAATACAGGGCTAAAGTAGGCATAAATAGCCCTAGTCAAATCAATAAAGAATATCTGCTACGCTCACTCTAACCGTCTTTATTGGCGATTTAGCAGAGGCTGCTGTATAACGGATATTTAAAATAGACAGGTTTTACGATAACAGCAAGGAATATTATGTCGCAATACAATACCAGCTCCACTGCCAAAAGCGCCCCTTTAAATCATGAACTGTATATGTCAGTGCTGATGACGCCAGATATGGCCAATTTTATTGGTAACGTCCATGGGGGTGATTTGCTTAAGATGCTCGACCAGGTCGCTTATGCTTGCGCCAGTCGCTACAGTGGTAGTTATGTCGTGACGCTATCGGTCGATCAAGTGATGTTCCGCGAGCCCATCTACGTGGGAGAGTTGGTCACTTTTGCTGCAAGTATCAATTATGTCGGCAGAACATCGATGGAGGTGGGCATACGGGTTGAAGCAGAGGACGTTCGCGCCCGTACGATTCGCCATACCAATAGCTGCTATTTTGCCATGGTAGCGATTGATGATAACGGTAAACCGACGCCTGTGCCTGCGCTTGAGATTAAAAATGAGATGCAGCAGTGCCGTTTTGATGCAGGCTTAGCGCGTAAAGAATTGCGTATGCAAAGCTCACATCGCCCGAGCTGCGATATTGATCAGATGATTAGCGAAAGCTTAGGCGCTGAGAAGATGACGGATAAAAGCGGCAACGACAAGGATATGATTGGTGAGCTTTCTCAACATGAGAACCGCAAATAAAGCGCATTTTACCTAGCAAAATCATCAATACTTAAACAAAGCCTCACGAAAACCTTACTGACCAGTAGCGGCGATTTGGTTAAATTTAATGATAAATAAGACAGTAAAAATAGTTAGCGCTCATGGCTTAACTTTTTTGATGGCTGTTTTACATCATTATATTAACCATTTATTGAGACTCATATGAGTTCAAAAAACACTGAATCATCAAACATTCCTTCCAAAGATCAGCCAGCACCGCAAGCCGTTCGTACCCGCGGTGCTGGCAGTGCGCGTTCTATTGCCAATTTGACCAAAGATACTAGCAATCCTAAAGACGCTATCAATCCTAACCTCAATTTCACTAACGTCACGAGCTTCGAAAACATTCAGGAGGACAAGAAGCAGGAAGACGAGAAATCCTCGTCGCTGGTTACTGTGCTAATTGCCGTCGGAGCGAATGTTATTATTGCCATTGCTAAAACGATTGCAGCATTTATGACCGGCTCTGCTTCTATGATAGCGGAGTCGGCGCACTCGTGGGCGGATGCTGGCAACGGTACTTTGCTCATTGTGGCGGAGAAAAAAGCGATCAAACCTGCCGATAACAGTCATCCATTAGGCTATGGTAAAGAGTCATATGTGTGGTCGATGATTGCCGCTTTTGGTGTTTTTATGGCAGGCTCGATTGTTTCTATCTATACCGGTATCACCGAATGGAATGCCCCTGAAACAGAAACCAATTACACCATTGGCTTTATTATTTTGGCAGTGGCCTTTGTGCTTGAAGGTTTTTCTCTAGTGCAGGCGTATTTACAAAGTAAAAAGCATGGTAAGGCTATTAATGTCAGTGCGTTAGGTTATGTGGTGAATACTTCAAACCCAACTTTGCGCGGGGTATTTTTTGAGGATTTGGCAGCGGTCATCGGTTTGGTGGTCGCAGCGGCAGCGATGGGCATGCACGCCTATACGGGCGAGCCATTTTGGGACGCCCTTGGTTCTATCATCGTTGGCATACTACTTGGTATGGTTGCTATCTTTTTAATCAACCGCAATCGTGATTTTTTGGTTGGCTATAAAGTCTCAGAAAAAACCCATTGCTATATCTTAACGGAACTATTGAACCATCCTGATATCGACAGCGTCTCTTACTTGCACTTAGAGTGGGTCGGCCCCAAAAAAATATTTATGGTGGCAGCGGTCGATATCGCCGGTAATCAACAAGAACAGCAAATCGCGCAAAAATTTGAAGATATTGAAAACCAATTCCGTGCCAATCCATTATTTCAAGAAGCGATTTTGACATTATCCGTTCCTAATGCCGAGATTTTACGCTTGCCAGATGATCAGTGTGCTTAAATAAATATTGCCGCATAATAAATAAACGTCACCTATAATAATAAGAGTCTTATATGAAAAATTACCTAAAATCTTCCAAAAAAAATACCACTCGGCGTCCTACTAGTATCAATCCATTGCTTACTTTGGTGGTGACAACGCTGCTATCAGCACCTATCGTCAATGCTAATGCAGAATTGATTGTCCATAATGAACCTAATACCGTTCGTAAGGACACTAAGAATATTGCCAAGCAGCAAATGAACAAGCAAGCACCATCTGATGTGTCTATCATTAAACTGATGCAAGTGATGCATATTGACGAGCAGATTCAGTCTATCGTCAATGGTCAACAAGCGGCTATTGATGCCATTAATACGCAAACCAAAAATCAGGCTCAAAGTAGTAATCAGCGCGCCAGTGACCAACAGTTAAATAAGCGCCAACGCGAGCTACAAGAGCAAATTCAAAGCGTGTTAGGTCAATATGCCAAGATTATGACTGAGGGTATCGGCAATGCAGCCGACGCGCAGACCTTAACGCAAGCTTATATCAGTGCCGCTAAGACTTACTATACGCAGGCTGAAGTCGATGCCCAGATTGCATTTTATGATACGGCAGTAGGACAGAGTATCCTTGCCAAGCAGCCACAAATTACCGCGGCTTTTTTACAGCAATCCTTGCCTGAAGATACCAGCGAGACTGAAGCGCAATTAAGCGAGCTATTGCCGCAAATGAAGCAGATTATTGAAGGCGTATTTTAAAGTCATTATTTTTTAGTCTAATTCTAACCCGTTTTAATACCCGTCTTTAAAATCAATTTTTCTAGACCTATAGTAGTTTATAAGACTAAATTCTTTAGGTATAAAAAAAGGTCACCTTATAAGTGACCTTTTTTAAACTGACCTAAATGACGTTTCTAAAAAAAGTTTATTGATAAACTCATTTAACGCGTCTTATTTCTTTTTATTTCTTTGGCGCATTAGCACCGATGAACCAAGCGTCTTTATCAACGATACGGCTTACTTCGGTCAATAAATCTGCCGTATCTTCATCGCCTGCCTCGCCCGCGGTATCAATACCTTCACGCAGTGAAGCGGCAATGGTTTTATAACGATTGGTAAGCTCGCGTACGTGCTCATCGACTTCTGTGATATCAGTTGGATAAGTCTCTAGGATAGAGTCTTCAACGACACGTTTAGAGATGCCATTGGCTTTACCACCAAGGATAACGATGCGTTCAGCAACTGTATCAAATGCTTCAGTCAAACGCTCATATGTCTCATCTAACAATTGATGTACGCCAATAAAGCCAGTACCTTGCAAGTTCCAATGGCACTGCTTGCTGTCCATACTCAAATCGATCAAGTTTGCTAGATTCGAATTCAACAGATCGATCATTTTTTTGGCAGTTGCGTCATCTATACCACTTGCGTAACGTTCTCTCATAATTTACTCCATTATTTTAAGTTTTTATTAGTTGTTGGATTAACTTTTAAGCGTGTTGTTGCTTGTATTTATTGCTTCTTAATACTGCTTGTTCATTAATTCAGTACCCATAGTAGCAATTTATGAGCGCGATTGAACCCCTAGGTTTTAGGCTTTGTTAAGTGGTCGTGTAATGACTTTGTTAATCGTGAAAAGCTTTGTAAATTTAGCTGCCATTCTGTGCCTTTCCTATAAATAATAGACGTTAAATGAATAGTAGTCGTTTTAAAATTACCGTTAATAACGCAAATTCTAGCCATTAATTATGTGTGTAAATAGGAAATGAAACCCACGATGATCCTTTAAAAACTGAGCTTTAGACCCCATATTGTTATACATCTAAACTCTTATAACCTTTTATAAATGTCAGGAAGAAAGCCATTATGCGAATGCCTGAACCGCGCTCGTCGCGTCAGTTAAACCAATTGGCCACTCAGCTGCAAGGCGAAGCTGAAATCAGTGGTGTCAACGCGTCTGGTACGCAAATATCAAGCCGTGCTTTTGAGATGGTCACCGACTTTGAGCCCGCAGGCGACCAGCCGCAAGCGATTGCAAAGCTTGTCAAGGGTGTCAATGCCGGAATGGATGAGCAGCTGTTACTTGGGGTGACCGGTTCTGGTAAGACCTACACTATGGCGAAGGTTATCGCTGAGTGCCAACGGCCAACGATTATTATGGCGCACAATAAAACCCTTGCCGCGCAGTTATATGGCGAGTTTAAAGCGTTTTTTCCAAACAATGCGGTCGAGTATTTTGTCAGCTACTATGACTACTATCAGCCGGAAGCCTATGTTGCTGCCAGCGACACTTTTATCGAAAAAGACAGCGCCATCAATGACCATATTGACCAGATGCGCCTATCAGCGACGCGGGCGCTGCTTGAGCGCCGTGATGCGATTATTGTGGCTTCGGTCTCCTGTATTTATGGTTTGGGCGATCCAGAAAGTTATTTAAAAATGCTTTTGCATATCGTCGTCGGCGACAAAATCGATCGGACGGCGACTATCAAGCGCTTGGTTGAAATGCAATATAACCGTAATGAGTTAGATTTTGGCCGCGGTACCTATCGCTTGCGCGGTGAGCTGTTAGATATTTATCCTGCGGAATCTGAGCAGCTAGCGGTGCGTGTACATTTATTTGATGATGAAGTGGAAAAAATCACTTGGTTTGACCCGTTAACCGGCAAAACTGTCCGAAGTGTGCCGCGTATTACCATTTATCCGAAATCGCATTATGTAACGCCGCGCAACCGTTTAGAAGCGGCCAGCCGTACCATTCGCGAGGAGCTTGAGCCACGTCTGGAGTATTTTCGTGACAATAATAAATTGGTTGAAGCGCAGCGTCTTAAAGAGCGAACTCAATATGATCTTGAGATGATTCAGCAGCTTGGCTACTGTAATGGTATCGAAAACTACTCGCAGCATCTGTCTGGTCGTCCGTGGGGAGAGGCACCGCCAACCTTGTTTGATTACGTGCCAGAGGATGCGCTGTTATTTATCGATGAATCACATGTGACGGTCTCACAAATTGGCGCGATGTATAAAGGTGATAGATCGCGTAAAGAAAACTTGGTCAACTATGGCTTTCGACTGCCAAGCGCGATGAATAATCGCCCGATGAAGTTTGAAGAGTGGGAGCGTATTAAGCCTAAAACCATCTATGTTAGCGCCACGCCAGCACAGTATGAGCTTGAGCATAGCGAGCAGGTGGTCGAGCAAGTCGTGCGTCCAACCGGTTTGATTGACCCTGAGATTGAGATTCGTCCAGTATTGACGCAAGTGGATGATGTGCTATCTGAGATTACCAAACGCCGCGAGCTTGATGAGCGCGTGCTTATCACCACGTTAACTAAGCGAATGGCAGAAGATCTGACCAGCTATCTAAAAGAGTACAACATCAACGTTGCCTACTTACACTCAGATATCGATACGGTTGAGCGCATGCAGATTATTCATGAGCTGCGGACAGGCGTCCATGATGTGCTGGTCGGTATTAACCTGTTACGTGAAGGGCTTGATATGCCTGAGGTGTCACTCGTCGCTATCTTTGACGCCGATAAAGAAGGCTTTTTACGTTCTGAGCGCTCACTCATTCAGACCATTGGCCGTGCTGCGCGTCATTTAAACGGTAAAGCGATTTTGTATGCCGACCGTATTACGCCCAGTATGGAAAAAGCGATAGAGGAGACCGACCGTCGCCGCGAAAAGCAAATCGCCTTCAACCTTGAGCATAATATCACGCCAAAAGGTGCGCGCCGTAGTATTACCGATAAAATTGATACGGGTGAAAACCTTGATGCTAATGACAATCAAATGATTCCTGTAAAAAGTAATCTGCCTGATGTCGATATCAGTATTTTGCGCAGTCCTGATTTACTGGCCAAAGAAATCAAACGCCTTGAGAAGCAAATGCAACAACTGTCACGAGATTTGAAATTTGAAGAAGCGGCAAAAACGCGCGATAAGGTATTGGAATTAAAAGCGCATTTGATTTAATGGTTTAATGCTGACTGAATAAATTGTAGAGAAGGTGAGTTGCATAAGCTACAGCTCACCTTTTTTTATGGGATATTTAAAGTTAAACGTACTTCTATCTAGGTATATTAATAACTAATAATTTGCTATTAGATAACTTGTAATTATACAAAATGCCACTTAAGATGATATGAAGCAGCGGCATGCGCTATATCACTCATGGACGACGTAGGCGGATTACCTATCATACATAATATCGATAACAACAGTTATAAATTACTCAAGTTAGACTTCAATGAAAACTCTTTGGGCATGGCCGACTCTGCTAAAGAAGCCATCGCTAATGCTTTGGCTGGCGGCGCTCGCTATCCTGATAAACATCGCGCTACGCTGCTGAGCAAAGTAGGGGCTATCAACGGCGTATCTGAAAATCAGGTTTTATTGGGCAATGGCTCAATCGAGAGTATCAGAGCAGTGGTACAAATGCTGCATGACAAAGCATTAAAAACAGATACAAGGTTTCAGTTAATCATTCCAGACCCAACTTTTGGCTGTGCCGAGCTGTATGCCCGCTCATTAGGTATTTCAGTAGTCAAAGTACCATTAACGCGCGATAACTATGATTTAGACTTTGATAATCTACAAAAAGCGGCTGCTCAATTTGACGGTATCAGTCTTTTTTATTTGTGCAACCCTAATAATCCAACGGCTATCATTACCGAAACGGATACGCTCAAAGCGTGGATAAAAAATGCGCCAAAAAACCACTATTTCTTATTGGATGAAGCCTACTTTGGCTATATCACCGATCCAAGTTTTGAGAGTGGCGTTGAATGGATAAAAGAGGGGTTATCGGATAACCTGATTGTCGTGCGCACTTTCTCAAAACTATTTGGGCTTGCAGGCTTGCGTGTCGGGTATGCGATTGCCAATCCGCCGATGATTGCAGACATTGGGTCTTTGATGTCTACTGATAATATCAATATGTTAGGTGCTGTCGCGGCAATAGCAACGCTAGGAAACGACGCGTTTTTAGCGCATAGTTTACAAACTACCAATCAAGCAAGAAAAATAATGGAGACGGCGCTCGATGAGCTGGGGCTACGCTATTTACCTTCGCAAACCAATTTTATTTTTTATGAAGTCAAGGGTGACGTGCAAACCTATATTGATCGAATGCGTGAGCATGGTATTGCCGTTGGTCGCGAGTTTCCCTCGATTTCAGGTTTCAATCGCATCACACTTGGTACACCCGAAGAGATGACAGTCGTTATTAAGACGTTGCAGTTATTTCGTGATAAAGGTTGGGTATGATACATACCATCGTATGATTGGATTTACCAAAAAAGAAGGGGCGCTTAGACGGCGTCTTTTTTTACCAACATCAAACGCAGTTTTACATATTCTGTCTTAAAAAGTATCCGTACACCTTATAGTATAAATTAATAAAGCATGATCTATCATAAGCAAATATGCGAGACGCATACCATAAAGACCATAAGAATAGACGTGCTAAAGGTTTTTAAAATTTTAAGACAAAGGGTGTATGTATGTTTGATATCAAATCTTTTTTTAAGAGAGAAGTAGAAAAAAAGCTCATGGATGTGGATGATTATATTTTTATGCCTGAGCGTATCGAGATGGCGCTTGAAGGCGGAGAGTTGAATTGTGTGTTAAATAGCGATGGCCGCGTCGATATTTTTTATAGTAAGCAAGGCGTGACAGAAGTCAGTTCGGCATCGCGTAAGCATCCTTTTACAGCGTTTGAGACCGAGTTATATCATGGCGTTTATGATGATGTCATCCATGCCTTAGTCAAAGAAGTGAATAAGATAATTGATGGCTCATCTAAGTATTTTCATCGCAGTAAAATATTGCCATCGACTGCATCTTTGCCTATTCGTTCGACGCCTAACAATGAGCTATAGCTAGAAAAAAGCTATAAATTGAACCATTATAATTGCGTCAAAACTATATAAATACTCTCAATAATAAAGTGAGTAATAAAAAAGGGTAAATCAGATGATTCACCCTTTTTGTTGGCTACTATTTTTTTACCTTAAGTGTGCAAAGTACTGTGCGGAGCGTATTGTGTTAAACGCCATTTAAAGCAGCAGACTTTTTCACTGCCATAGATTTATCAGCAGCAGATAGGGCAGCGACGTTAGTAAGCGGGCTTGATTGACTGCCATCAATCAAGTAGTTGGTTTGGGTTTGAGTAAGCAAGCTTTTTGCAAATTTAACGCTATCATCTCGTTTTTTTAAGGTGTCCGTGTAATACCATTCGCATTGAAACGCCTGCTCAGTGATATCGAGGAGCATATAACCACGTTCGGTCTGATTGTTAAATTTCTGATGCGGGTTTAGCTGAACCCCTGCGGTTTCAGGGAAGGGTAAAGAAGTTAGGGCAGGACAGACGAACTCTACGGCTAAAGAGCCTTTGCCGGTTAGAGGGTTATAGCTACTTGCTTCAAAAGGGTTTTTTGCAATATCAAAAGCAAAGGAAGCATGACAATCCCCAGTTAAAACAACCGTGTTGGAGATATTATTTTCTTCGATAAAGTTGAGCAAACGTGTGCGTGCACTGGCATACCCATTCCAAATATCGCCAGAATTGGTGGCAAAAGTGCCTTTAAATGGCGCTAAAATAACTTGTTGCCCAAGTACTTGCCATGTTGCTTGACGGCGTTTGCCTTCGAGCATCTTTAAATAGAGCCAGTTTTCTTGTTCAAGACCTAATAATTGACGTTCAGGCTCGTTACTGGCTTTAGCATCAAGCTTTTCGCGACCAAATATGCGCGTATCTAGCATGTTTAAATCGAATAATTTACCAAACTCAAAACGTCGATAAATACGTAATTGACTGTCTAGCTCATTACTAGTGTCGTCGCGAATAGGCATCCACTCATGATAAGCGCGCACGGCAGACATTTTGCGTTCTATATAGCTGCCTTTACTCTCGGTATGAAAACCTGCGCCACCTTTCCATGAATTGTCTGCGATTTCGTGATCGTCCCAAACAGCGATAAACGGATGCTGGCGGTGACATTCTTGCAAATCGATATCGGTACGGTAGCAAGCATAGCGGCGACGATAATCGTCTAAACTGATAATCTCGTTTTTTGGCTCTAGCGGTCGCTCTTCTTTTAAATCGTTATCGCGATAAAAGCCTTCTGGATACTCATAGATATAATCGCCTAAATGTATGACGGCAGAGAGGTCAGCTTGCTTAGCGATATTGGCATAGCCATTAAAGTAGCCAAAGCCATAGTTTGAGCAGGAAACTACGGCTAAGCGCACACGATCAACTTCGCTTGCTGGCAAGTCTGCTTGTGGTATGGTGCGTGTGCGACCAATAGGAGAGCGATAGCCTAGTGCTTCAAAAGCATAATAATAAGTGGTATTGGGTTGTAGGTTTTTGGGGTCGACCTTTACGGTGAAGTCGGATTGCGCTGTCGCTATTGCGCGACCTTGTGCGACGATGTTTTTCAGCGCTGGGTCTGTTGCTACCCTATAAGCAACAGGAATACTGGCGGCTTGGATACTACCGTCATTGGTAATTCGTGTCCATAGTATGACGCGATCTTGGAGCGGGTCACCGCTGGCAATACCATGCACAAAAGGTGCTGCGCCTTGATAGCCTAAGTCATCCAAGTCATCTAGACCATCGATGTTATTTGGCAGCCTAACGTCGTCATCATCTGATGAACAAGCACTGAGCTGAGTCAACACAGTACCGGCTATCGTTACCTGACCACCAAGTTTTATAAATGCACGTCTTTTCATCAGTCATCCTTGACATGGGTTAAAGATAAATTCCATTTATCATTCACAGTACTAAATAATCTATATGAATAAGTTGGGTTGTGCAACGAATAACCCAACTTATTTCGTGAAGTAGACCCTTTAGCCAAGTCGCTTATTCAGCATCTATTTGTCAGCTACTTATTTAACGATACTGCCATAACAGCTTTGCAGCGTTTTTGCCACCACTTTAGTGACCAGCTGTGTGCGATAGTTGGCATCAATTGCCGCATTGCCAAGTTCAACAAGGGTCACTTGCTGTGGCGCTTGCTCACTGACGCAGCCGCAAACTCGACCTTTTATCTCTTCCTCTTGGGCGTCTGTCATCGCCACACTAGCAATGCGCCAAGCATTTTGTTTTTCAATCTGACTGCGGCATTGGTTATCAACAGCCGCTTTAAAAATATTCATCCCAATCTCGTTTGCCGAACCGATGGCCGTGCCAGCATTGGTATTCATGTCAGCAGTGGCACAGCCAGCTAGGACAAATGTAGTAAGGACGATGCTCGAAGCAAATAGTTTTTTCATAAGTTTTCCTTTAAGAGTTATCAATATTGGTAGCGGTTTTATTCTACAGATTTTTTAGACTATAACGGTAAAGATAAAAAATAAACACAAAAAAAGAGACCATGATAGGTCTCTTTTTTATAGGTATAAAGGCTTTAAAAATCTAGCAGCCAAGCTTACCTTCTGCCTCTAGCGCCTTTTTACTGCGAATTGGCGCGGGGCAATCTTCGCCATAGTATTGACGGTCAGCAAAGTAGCTTGAGCGTACCATCGGTCCTGCCCAAATGCTAAAGAAGCCAATCTTTTTGCCATAGTCCATATAGCGCTGAAATTCATCTGGATGCACATAACGATCGACGGGCGCATGGTCTTTACTGGGTTGCAGGTACTGACCGATGGTAATCATATCGACGTCATGGGCTTTTAAATCATCAAGCAGCGCATAGATTTCTTCTTCGGTCTCACCAAGTCCAACCATAAAGCCGCATTTAGTGGCGATATCAGGGCGGCGCTCTTTATAGATTTTAAGCAAATCTAATGAATGCTGATAGTCTGAACCTGGACGGAAGGCTTTATACAGACGCGGCACCGTTTCGATATTGTGGTTAAAGACATCTGGCGCGGTTTCAGTCAATAAGTCTAAGGCAATATCCATACGACCACGAAAATCTGGTACCAGTATCTCAATCAAGCAATTTGGGCTTAGCGCGCGCGATTCATTTAACACTTCAACAAAATGTCCAGCACCGCCGTCTTTTAAATCATCACGGTCAACCGAGGTAATCACTGCGTATTTTAGACCCAAACCTTGAATGGTCTCAGCGGTATGGCGTGGCTCGTCTTTGTCCAATTCATTTGGGCGACCATGACCAACATCACAAAACGGGCAGCGACGGGTACAGATATCACCCATAATCATAAAGGTTGCCGTACCATCAGCGAAGCACTGCGGCAGATTCGGGCAAGCTGCTTCTTCACAGACGGTGTAAAGCTTTTGCTCACGCAGAGTGGCTTTGATACGCGCTACTTCCGCAGGTGACGACATTTTAACCCGAATCCAATCAGGCTTTTTCTTTGCCTCGACGGTCGGAATCACTTTAATTGGGATGCGCGCTACCTTGTCGTAGCCACGTAGCTTTTCGCCTTGGATGGCTTTTTTTGGTTTTGCACGGGCAGCGGGGACGTGGGTTTGTACGGCGTTTGTCATAATCAAATGTTCTCTTAACCCTTGGTAAGATAAGGGTTTTTGGCATTATTAGAATGTTTTATGTATGCAGCTATTATAGCAGATAATGGCTCAAGGTTTTTTGGGCAATCTTGTTAAGACAATCAAAAAACTACTAGCGCTAAATAGGGTCTTATCACTAATAAGACTACTATGAAGCGCATCTTTACCCTAGTTTTATTTATTGATATCAATGTCCATGTCATTTAGCACATCTACGGCTGCGCGAAACGCTTCTTGGGTAGCAGGTGCACCACAATAAGGCAGGCTATGCATCAGTACCTCTCGGATTTCAGCGACGCTGGCGCCATTATTAATTGCCCCGCGGATATGACCTTTTAGCTCGGCAGGGCTTTTTTGCGCAATCAAAAATGCCATCGTGATAAGCGAGCGATATTTGCGCGGTAGTATGGTGTCATCTTGCCACGTGCTGCCCCACGCGTGTTCGATAATCCAGTGTTGTAGCGGCTGGGTGAACGGCGTCGCTGAGTCAAGCGAGCGTTTGACATGTTCCTCGCCCATGACTTCGGTACGAACTTTTAGACCGTTTTGATAATTGGCATTATCGTCCATCTTATTATCCTTAATATTTACTGGTAAAGTGTGTTTTATCAAGTTGAATATAAAAACTCACTGATATAGTGAGTGAAAGTTAATATCGATACATCACGCACTGCTGATATCAATTTTTTTTGCTTGCTGTGCCTACGCAGACAGAGGCTACAAAAAATTGATATCAGCAATACCGTCGCGTTTTTAGGGTATTTTGGCTATAAAAGAATATCTGATAAGTTCTGAGATTATCAAAGTATAGCAGGCACACGGTTTTTATTTAACCGCGTCAATCATATTGGTTATGGCACTATTTTTATAATAAATGTCCAATATGGCGTTATTCTGCGCCTTTTCGCGGCTCAGCCATTAACATTTTGAGCGTTTTGAGCTATGATTGCACGGATAATTATTCATTGCAGTACATCGATGTAGGCTGTCATCCTGACTACTCACGTGATGTACTGGTCACCAAACCGACGAGGACGACTATTGTGTTAGAAGCTTATCGTAAACATGTCGCAGAACGTGCTGAGCTAGGGACTGTACCACTTCCATTAAATGAGAAGCAGGTAGCAGAATTGGTAGAGCTACTTAAAAACCCACCAGCGGGCGAAGATGCGTTCTTGATGGACTTGTTAGAAAACCGTATTCCTGCCGGTGTTGACCAAGCCGCTTATGTTAAAGCTGCATTTTTAGCTGCTATTGTCAAAGGTGAGGCGACTTCACCATTGATCAGCAAGAAAAAAGCCGTTGAAATCTTAGGTACGATGCAAGGTGGCTACAACGTTCAGCCGTTGGTTGCCGCGCTTGATGATGCGGAAGTGGCGCAAGAAGCTGCTGATGCGCTGAAAAAGACGCTACTGGTATTTGATGCGTTTAATGATGTGACCGAAAAAGCACAAGCGGGAAATGCATTTGCCAAAGAAGTGATTCAGTCTTGGGCTGACGCTGAGTGGTTCTTAAGCCGTCCTGAAGTACCAAAGAAATCTACTTATACGACATTTAAAGTCACGGGCGAAACCAACACCGATGACTTGTCACCTGCGCAAGATGCATGGAGCCGCCCAGATATTCCACTGCATTCATTAGCCATGCACAAAAACTCTCGCGACGGCATCATTGCCGACGAAGAAGGCGTGGTTGGTCCAATGAAGCAAATCGAAGCGCTAAAAGAAAAAGGCTATCCGCTTGCTTATGTCGGCGACGTGGTCGGAACGGGTTCTAGCCGTAAGTCTGCGACTAACTCAGTACTTTGGCTTATGGGTGAGGATATTCCATACGTACCAAACAAGCGCGGCGGCGGTCTGGTATTGGGTAACAATATCGCGCCTATCTTCTTTAACACGATGGAAGATTCTGGCGCCTTACCAATCGAGAAAGTTGCAGTTGATAAGCTAAATATGGGCGATGTATTTGACATTTATCCGTATGAAGGCAAAATCACCAAACACGATTCTGATGAAATTATCTCTGAATTTAAACTCAATTCGCCAACCTTGCTTGACGAAGTGCGCGCAGGCGGCCGTATTCCATTAATTGTTGGTCGTGGTTTGACCAATCGTGCTCGTGAATATATGGGTCTAGGTCATTCTGATGTCTTTGCTAAACCAGAAGAGCCAGCCGATACAGGTAAGGGCTTTACCCTTGCGCAAAAAATGGTTGGTAAAGCTTGTGGTCTAGAAGGCGTCCGTCCGGGCATGTACTGTGAGCCAAAAATGACGACGGTCGGCTCGCAAGATACGACTGGTCCTATGACCCGTGATGAGCTAAAAGATTTGGCATGTTTGGGTTTCCAAGCGGATCTTGTGATGCAGTCGTTCTGTCATACCGCCGCGTATCCAAAGCCAGTTGACGTTGAAACTCAGCATACCCTACCTGACTTTATTATGAACCGTGGCGGCGTCAGCTTACGTCCTGGTGATGGTATCATTCACTCGTGGTTGAACCGTATGCTACTTCCAGATACCGTTGGTACTGGTGGTGACTCGCATACGCGTTTCCCAATGGGTATCTCGTTCCCAGCAGGTTCTGGCCTAGTAGCATTCGCAGCGGCAACTGGTGTGATGCCACTTGATATGCCTGAGTCTGTCCGTGTGCGCTTCGTTGGCGAACGTCAACCTGGTATCACGCTACGTGACTTGGTTCATGCTATTCCTTACCAGGCCATCAAAGAAGGCTATTTGACCGTTGAGAAGAAAGGTAAAATCAACGAGTTCAATGGTCGTATCCTTGAGATCGAAGGCTTAGAAGACCTAACGGTTGAGCAAGCCTTTGAATTATCGGATGCATCAGCTGAGCGTAGTGCGGCTGGTTGTACCATCACGCTGTCTGAAGAATCAGTAACTGAGTACCTAAACTCAAACATCACCTTGCTTAAGTGGATGATTTCAGAAGGCTATGGCGATGCACGTACCATCAGCCGCCGCGTTGAGCAAATGCAAGAGTGGCTTGCTAACCCAAGCCTCATGCGTGCTGACGCAGATGCAGAATACGCCATCGATATGACGATTGACATGTCTGAAATCAAAGAACCGATTCTTTGCTGCCCGAACGATCCAGACGATGCTAAGACATTGGCTGACGTCGCTGGCGACACCATTGATGAAGTATTCATTGGTTCATGTATGACTAACATTGGTCACTTCCGTGCTGTGGGTAAACTCTTGCAGGACGTACCAGCGGGAAGCCTCAAGACTCGACTATGGATTGCACCGCCAACTAAGATGGATGCACGTCAGTTAATGGAAGAAGGTTATTACAACATCTATGCTCAGGCTGGCGCTCGTACTGAAATGCCAGGTTGTTCACTATGTATGGGTAACCAAGCACGTATCGCACCGAAATCTACGGCGGTATCAACCTCTACGCGTAACTTCCCGAACCGTCTCGGTCAAGGTGCGAACGTTTATCTCGCGTCAGCTGAGCTTGCAGCGGTAGCGGCGGTACTTGGTAAACTACCAACCAACGAAGAGTATCAGCAATACGCTGGCATGCTAAACAGCATGGGCGCAGAAGTTTATAAGTACATGAACTTCGACCGTATGGAAGATTATACTGAAGAAGCGGACAAAATTAACGTTGCTCAGTTGACCTAGTTTTTTATTCGAAAGCTTTTTAATTTTTTGAAAACAAACCCCGTATCGTGATGATGCGGGGTTTTTGCTATGAGTGATGGCTGATTTTCCATACTATCTTATGTATAATATAAGTGCAGGCGGAAACCGTGGCTCTGCACTTAATTGATCTTTTCTATAATTAATTCGATATAAAAACGATACAGCGAGATGAAACGTTGTTTTTCGCAGCCTCTGTCGGCGTAGGCACAGCACGCAAGAAAAACAACGTTTCATTGAGCGACTTGATAGCTACGTAATTTATTTGGATTTGACTATATCTCGGGACGGACCGATACTTTGCTAGGCAACTTTTTTTATACTTAAGTGCTTTGGAGTTTTGGTTGATTACTTTATCCCCACTCAAACGTCGTATCGTCTATGTGACTGTATTTGAGCTTATTGCTATCATTGCTTCTACCTTTGTATTGATGAAACTTAGCGGCGGCGATGCGGCAGAGTCGTTACCCGTTGCGGTGATGGTGTCGTTGGCCGCTGTTATCTGGAACTTTTTATACAATACGGCTTTTGAAGCGTGGGAGCGGCGCAAGCAGGTTAAAAAACGCACCTTATTAATTCGTAGCGCTCATGCGATAGGATTTGAAGGCGGTCTAGTATTGATTTGCCTACCGCTATATATGATTTGGTATGACGTTGGTTTAATCAAAGCCTTTATGATGGAGGCGGCGTTACTGCTATTTTTCTTGGTGTATACCTTTGTATTTACCTTAGGTTTCGATAAAATATTCACCTTATCGCGTTACGATAAGAGCGCTTCTGCTTCTTCATAAATACAGAAATTAATCCTATTAAATGCCCCCAAAAAGGCTGCTATCAGATTAGGCAACCTTTTTGTTGACAGTACAGAAGATAGCGTTAGAAGCTTTTATTTACCTTGATAAACGGGCTTACGTTTTTCTATAAAGGCGGTGATGCCTTCGGCAAAGTCAGCGGTTTTTGCCATCATGGTTTGTTGGTCAACTTCCATATCGAGTGCTTCATTTAAGCCTGTAAAAGCATGCACGTTAATCATATGCTTCATTGATGCCAAAGCTTTACCGGGCAAGTTGCTTAGGCGCGTTGCCAATGCCAATACGCTGGCATCAAGCTCATCTTTGCTTACGACGCTATTGACTAAGTTTAAGCGCGCGACATCGTCGCTAGTCAGTTTTTCACCCAACATCACAAGCTCAGTGGTTTTCGCCGCGCCAATCAATTGATTGAGCAAGTAAATACCGCCCGCATCTGGAATCAAACCGATATTGACAAAGGCTTGCACGAATTTGGCATTATCAGCGGCAATACGGAAATCACAGGTTAATGCCAAGTTCATCCCAGCACCCGCGACGGCACCTTCTAATTTGGCAATAATGGGTTTGTGAATATTCCGTAGCTTTAAGCTTACCTCAGCCACTTCTCTGAGCATAAAATCAAGCTTTGCCACAAGTGCTTCTGATTCCATGCCATTCTCTAACATCTCACCAATATGACCGCCGCTAGAGAAATTATTGTTTGACCCTTGCAGGACAATCACGCGCACATCAGTATCTTGATCAGCCTTATCAAGCGCATCCATAATCGCGCCTTTCAATGGTGTGCTAAAGGCATTTAGCGTCTTAGGGTCATTCATGGTAATGGTGGCAATATGGTTTTCGCTGTGATATTCGACCAAAGGTTGTGACATAGTTGGTTTCCTTAATAAGAAGTTTCAGATAAGCATTGCGGATAACAATGGATTTTATGCTGAATATGGTTGTGATGGATATGGTGGTTAGGTATGACAAGTCATGCAAGCTGATTACTATAGCAGCTTGTTATGATTATAAAAGCGGGTTTTGTGGGCGCTAAAGGCACGGACAAAAATGTTTCATTTTTCCTTGTTTTGCTATATATTTATTTTAATGAATATATAAGATCTGCCGTACAAAAATAACGCTATGAAGTATTTGCTTGGTGCATTATGCTAAATGGCAGTAGTGTTCAGGATTTCGTTAACCAAACAAGCAATCAACAAGCAAAAAACAAGGAAGTAATTATGCCAATGATAAATGTAAATGACGTTGATATTTATTATGAAGACAGTGCGCCGGAGGATAAGCAAAAACCAGTGATGGTCTTTGCCCATGGGCTGCTGTGGAATACGCGGATGTATGATAAGCAGGTGGAGTACTTTAAATCTGGCTGCCGCTGTATTGCATTTGATTTTCGCGGGCAAGGTCAGTCGGAGATTAGCAAATCAGGCTATGATATGGAGACGCTGACCGAAGATACGCTAGCATTGTTGGATGCGCTTAAGATTGATAAATGCCATTTCTTAGGGTTATCGATGGGCGGTTTTGTCGCTCAGCGTATCGCGCTAAAACGTCCGGAGCTACTATTATCGCTGACCTTACTTGAAACGTCAGCAGACCCTGAAGACCCAAAAAACGTGCCACAGTATCGCAAATTGATGAAAGCTATCCGCTGGCTGGGTATGAAGCGCGTCAGTCAAAAAGTCATGCCTATTATGTTTGGCAGTAGCTTTTTGAACGATAAGTCGCGTAAGGCTGACCGTAGAGCGTGGCTCACGATGTTACAAGGCAATCGTAAAGGTGGCGTCGTAAAGGCGACTACAGGTGTGATTGAACGCTCGGGCACTTATGATCAGCTAGGCGAGATTACCACGCCGACCTTGATTATCGTTGGTGATGAAGATGTAGCAACACCGTATGCAAAAGCGGAGCGGATGCATTTTGCCATTAAAGGCTCAAAGCTTGCGGTCATTAAGGGCGCTGGGCATACAGCGACGGTAGAAGAACCAGAGCAGGTTAATAAAGTGATTAATACCTTTTTAGCAAATTGTGTTTAGGTTGTAGCTAAAGTAGAAGTCGTCTTGAATAAAGCCAAGTATTTATAAAAAAAGCCGTTATCTTAAATAGGATAACGGCTTTTTTATTGAAATTTAGACTAACAGATTAACGTTAAAGCAGCAGTTTTAAAAAATACTATAAAGGAGTCAGGCTAACGTCTTTATTTATAAGCGGGTCGTATAGTCGGTATTCATATCATCAAGGGTGCCAAACACCTCGGCACGATTGACGATTTCTGTAGCCCATGCACGGTGGGTGGCAGGCTCAAGCATGGTATCGTTATATTTAAAGACCGCTTTTGCCTCGCTATGCAATATTGCCTGCGCTTCATCCAAGGTGCTCAGCGGCACGCAATAGGCTTGCTGTACCAACGCAATCTGACTTGGATGAATGACGGTTTTGCCGACCAACCCTAAGTTTACATCACACATCAGCTCTTTCATAAACAGCGTTGGCTGTTCTAAGTATTCAAATACTGGTGCGGTAAGATAAAAACCATGTGGTACAAAGCAGCCAAGCAGCTGATAGGCGAGCGTACCAATCGGGGTGTCATAGACGATGCTATTTTTAGGACGGCGTAAACGCAGCGCGGCAAATAAGTCGTTACCACCGATACGCAGGGCAAAAATGGGCTGGCTAAAAGCCTCTTTAAAGCCAATCGCCAACTCTTGATTGTGATGCGGATTAAATAGCGCTGCCGTCTCAAGCGTCGGCATCAATAGCTGTTCAGTGCTTAAATTCTGAGACGCCATACGCCAATTAGACAAGCTATACATATCAACTTTGGGCATCACAAAACCATCGACCAAATCAATATGGGCAAAATCTGCCAGCTGCTCTAGCATCGCCGGATGACGTGGACGAATAAAGACTAGTGGTCTGGTTGGTTGATTGGTGTGCGCTTTTGATTGAATGTCTTCTTTTTTTGCAGGGTCATTAATACTATCGACATGCGCCGCCCACGTATGTAGCAGCGTTTGCAGGCGTATGAGCGCCAGCTCAACATCGTTATGGCTGACCGCATCTTCTAAGCAGATAATAATACTGTTGATGGTCGGTAATTTGTCGCGCGTAATGACTTGCCAAATATCTTGCCGCGTCGCAGGCATATAAAGACTGGCACCCAACTGATATGGATGATGGGTAAGCGGCTTAAGCATCGCATGACGCTCAGTAATCAGGTGGGCGTAAGACTGGTTGTTGTTATAAAGGTTGGACTCGTTGTGCGATATATCGGACATAGTTGGCATCGTAAATAGTGATAAATGAATGGTTATAGCAAAAAATCATAACGTAAGTACGTATGATAAAAACAGCGCTGCTGATGCAGGATTGATGCATTTCTTTCGCAAGCATCAATACATTAATAAATCATGGACGGTTTGTTGACCGCTGCTTGATCAGCGTAATCGCTTGATAGGGGAGTATTTTAGCACCTAATACCGTGATATTGATATCGCGCTCGCGACATAAATGGCGCAATAACACCGTATCAGGGTGATCGGCAGTGGCCAGCAAAATGCGCTCAGGATCACGGCGTAATATCGCCCGTGTCGCCTCTGCAATGGTCGGCTTAATACGGTTGCGATTGCTAATGTCATACTCTGCTGCCAGCATATCGATTAAATCCGCCGTCTGATAGCGAGGTTGCTCAAACGTTTGCAAGTATTGTGGAGATGTAGATAACGCCCGCCGCGTGCTATCAATCTGCTCAACAAAGGCTAGGCTATGGTCTACCGCAACCAAATTATCATAAAAGACGCTACGATGTAGCCCCGATTGTGGCTCAGTATATAAACTGCGTGATATCAGCCCAGATACCGTACTGTTTAATAAACCTGATGGAATCAGCCAATCCTCTTCACTTGCCGCCAACCAAGCAACGCCTGCGGGGTCCGCAAGGGTTAATAGAGGAATAACATTCTCACCTTGATGGAAAATATTGGCAAAATTTGGATGATTAGGGTCACTAAAGACTTCTAAGCTGCGAGCCAGCTCTTGATAAATCGCCCCTTTACCCGTCCAGCCGTCGACAAATACGATCGGACTATCTGAATAAGAATCCAATATCATCTGTAGCGCGACTGGATCAAGTCCGCGATCGCGAATGATACTGATACCATAATGCACACTTGGCAGCGCATAGTTGCTATCAGCATCTGACCTTTCATTATCTGACCCTTTCTTATCTGATAGAGCACGCTGCAACAATACGCCAATGGGCAAACCTGCGCGTACTAAGCTGACTAATATTAATGGACGTTCAGTACTGACCGTTTGCTGAAAAATATGATGTAGCGTATAAGCCAAGTTAGCAATATCTGTCGCGGTTCTCGTCGTACCTTGCGCTAATGCTTGGTGATACAATTGCTCATGCATGGCAGTCGGCGCATGCTCTAGTGTCAACATGTCAGAATAGTGGCGCTGACCGCTTTGGATCAGCGCTTCTTTTTGACTGACGGGAACATCGGCAACGTCGTCTTTATCGACGATATCGAGCAGTACGGTCACGTCGCTGGTAAGATAGCTGCCTGAGCCGTATTCCTGCATTTTTTGAATATTAGAGTTCGCTATAGGATGGGTCATAAGATGATTTCTGCTTACAAAGGTGAGTTCTATTATTGTTATTATTGAAAAACTATTACGAGCTAAAGCGCGCATGTAGCTGACCATGATTGGGCATGCCGTACCAGTCAAGCAATTGCAAAAATGGTAAATCGGCCAAGCTATCACCAAAACCAAAGCTTGGACGCTGATGGTCTAAATGCTGGTCTAATAAAAACTGTACCGCATGACGTTTATGAACCGCGTGCGGCAATATCGCCAGATTATTGGCATTGACATGCACATAAAAATCTTGCTCAAAATCACGTATTAACGTTGGTAACTTTTTAGCGAGCTCTACTAGCGCTTGATGGTCTTTTTGTCCATGCTTAATAGCCAGGTAAATAGTCAATTTTTCATTAGCAGAACCATTATTAAAGTGATCGATATGCGGTGTAAATACCAGCTGGCTATTGTTATTTTTACTGTGATTGGCAAATAATTGGCTCAGCTGCTGTAATTTATCTTGCAGTGGCGCAAGTTCACTATGCATACGCTGTTGCCACTGAGCTTGTAGCGCACCGTCTCTATCAAGAATAATGGCACCGTGGGTTAAGACTTGCCAGCTATCAAAAGGCAGCTTAACGCGTTTGATTTCACTGCGATCGCGTGCTGTCACTACGATTAGATCAGTGCTAGCTAGTAACCAATTAAAGAATGCGGCTTGACGCTGACTCATAAAACTTAACGGCTCACCTTGTTTGTTGATCGTGGCACAAACTAAGTTTTTGGCTTCAGCAGTAGGTAAATCCCACGTATCGATTTTACGTTGGGTTTGAAAAAGTGTATCGTCCAAATCCATCAACGCATAAGGTTTAATAATATCGGGATTGGCTTGAAAAAATGGGCTAGTCATAGTATTTGCCATAAAAGCGTGCGTAAGGGTTAGATATAAGAAACAAAGTAAGATTTAAAGGATAGTTTTAATAGGACAGCTTTTATAAGATAGCCTTTGTAAGCTAACTTTTATAAAATAGCTTAAAGCGTCGGACTCACCACCAACACATTATCCAAATCTTTCCACATGTCATCGACGCTATCCGCTGATGTTTCAACGCACAAAATAATTAAGTCCCAATCGTTAGGCTCAACATTATAAGCAAAGTTCGTCATACCAAGCCCATAGTTATCGTTAAAACTCAGCATCGTGGTAATCGCACCACCAAGGGCAATCGGCGAGCGCGTCAACGCACTAAACTTAACGGTAGCGTTTTGGGTTTGCGTCTCAAGCCATTCCGCCAATAAAAACGGTAACCAAACAAACTCATTACTGCCCAATACTAAAATCCGCTGTGGCAATTGCGCATTGTCAAACTGTTCTTTCTCAAATTGGGCTTGCTTATTAAACACCTTGAATGCGGTTTGAAACTTCAAACGGTAATTATCAAAACCATCGGTACTGTCTAGGGTTGGAAAGCGTCCCCAATTGCCAGTGTTGCCTAATGGCTGACTGCCAGCTTCCGTGGTATCGACCGATGGCATGGTAATGGATTTAGGATTGGGCGCATCCGTCCATATCCATGCACCAGATAACAAGTGATGACGATGAAAGTCAATATTAGGCAAACGTGCAGATATGTTGTCATCTACGTCAGCTTGAGCTTGGTTCTGATTTAGCGACCAATCTACCAATGTCGTTAGATGCACTTGTTCTAATTCGGTCAGTCCTGCGTTACGAAGAGCGGTGACGACATTGACGCAAGTATTGCCTGTTGACGCTTCGTCATCAACCATAATCAAGGTTTTGCTCGCTAGTAGCTGCGCTTGCGTTACTGTATCGGCACTTTGATAAATTAAGTGCTGGCTGGCATGACTGTGATCTTCGCTAAAAGTCGTTAGTAAGGTTTCAGTATTATCGTCGTTATGTTGTGCGTGACGGGTTGAGTTGAGTAGTAAGGCATTGGGATAGCGCGTTTGTAGTGCTTGATGTACTCCCGCAGATAAACCAACTGCCGTCTCTGCCATACCAATGACCAAAATGGGTTCAGGCAAATCATCTGGTACTAAGTTTGCCAAATCCGTAAAAGCACGGCGCATGGTACTAGGGGCTACTGGAATATGCCGACCTAAGACCTTTGAGACAAACAAAAATGCGCGTTTAGGATTGATACGCTGCGCAAAGCCAAGCAAGTCTTCTAGCTCGTACTCGTAGTTTTTACTGTCGCCGCTAAAATTGGTTTGATAGGTTAAATCAAGAGTGCCGCGTGGTAGGGTGATGGTCGTGCTGACTTGCTTATTTGGCATGTATTTTCCTTCGGTCTTGCAATTTTTTATAACATTGTTTTTACTTACTTGCTAGCATTTTCTGCTTCAATCTTCACGCTAACCATAATTGAGCGTACTTGGCAGGGCATGATTTGCTGTGCAATATCCGCAAGCTTCGGTTTATCGGTTAAGCCAAGCCAATAGCCAAATCCAACTTGGGTTAAATCGACCCCGCTATGGCTGGTATAACCGATACCACCAGAGGGACGGCTATTAATCTCAAGTATGCGGTACTGCCCGTCATCGTCGGCCTTGGTTTGTACGCTGACGATACCATCGCAGCCAAACGCTTTAATCAGTGGAGTAACCACATCCATGACCGCTTGCTCGTAGCCGATATGCTGGATTTTACCCGTTTTATAACGAGTAACAGCCGCCAATACTTCGCCGTATTCACAGACGACATCGATAGAGTACTCTTGCCCTGATAAATATGGCATCAGCAACATAGGAATTGGGCGCTCGTGCACCATTAGGCTGTTGGCATAAGCATTGATAAACTGCGTGGTATTGATTTTTTTCTCTTCGGTAAAGTATAAATGCTCAAAGCTGTCATATCGCGCGTCAGTTTCCTTGTCGGTATCAAGTCGCCAAAACCCTTGAGCGAAAATACCAGTGACCGGTTTGACGCATAAAGGCTGATGACCGTGCCTAGCAAGGAGTGATTCAAGCTCTGCTACATTATCAAAGCGCCACGCTTCGGCGACGGGAATATCATGCTCATGACACTGCTGCATAAAGGCAAACTTATCATCTATCGCTTCTAACGCCGCCACACTTGTCGCGCCAGTCAACAAACGAATGCCCGCCGCCTCAAATGCCTGACGATGCGCTTCATAATCAATGCCATTGCGCCCCGTGAGTAGAACTTTAACGTTGTTATTTTTGGCTTGCTCTAAGACAAACTGCCAACGCGGCATTACTGGCTCAGCAGATTCAAACATAGCTTGCTCATCGCTATCTATGGCGCTTGCAGAGGGCTCACGATAAACGCTATCGGCAAATTCAAAAATCTCAGGTCTATTATGACGGTGTGACGCGATAATGTTAAATGGCGTCTCAGATTGGGCTTTTAAGGATTGTAGGCTGGCGAGCATATCACGCTGGCTTGACTGACCTTCCGCTAACCAAACGGCCGATGGCGTAGTAGACGTTGTGTGAGGGCTTTGGTTAGCAGGGGATTTCATAATTCTCTCAGCGTTATTAAAATTTATAGAGTGCAACAACTAGAATTGAGTCTTGAAGAGGGTCAGTCGTTCAGCGCGTTATCATATTACCTAAAATAGAGGCTATTATATACAAATGCTAAGCGTTATAAATGCTGCTAACAAAATAGCATTAAGGATTTGTAAAAATGTTTTTGCCGGCTGGTTAACGCTTTGTTGAACGGGCGTGCGCTGTAAAAATTAGCTGTTTTCCATGCTACTATAGGGCGATAGCCAACAGCACCCATATTAACAAATAATAAATAACCTAAGGGATAAATGATGAGTCAACCTCAACAACTGATTGCTGGTGCCAATGCGCCGCTGCCAACGGACAATATCAGCATACGTATTTTAAGCCAAAGCGCCATCGATTGCGCCGCTTATCGCCTGACGACTGACGGTAAAGTACGCGGCGATGGCGACATGATATTTTATGGTCAAACGCGTAGCGATGATGGCAGTGTAAGCTTCCGTGGACATGATAGCGATGGGTTTTTTGATATTAACTTACCTGCACAGCCAGCGAGTATCGACAAGATAGCCCTTGCGTTTTCTAGTGCGCAAACGCTTGCGCAAGTCGGTGACGTAGATATTCAAGTCTTACAAGGTAGCAAAGTGCTGATGACTTGTCAGTTAAGTGCTGCTGGACGTAATGAAAAAGCCATTATCCTTGCAGAATGCTACCGTCGCCAAGGTAGCTGGAAGTTTCGTTTTATCGCCCAAGGTTTTGAAGGTGGTCTAAAGCCCTTATCTGAACATTTCGGTGTAGAGATTGCTGATGAAGCGCCAGCTCAAGCTCAGCCAATCAATACGCAGAAGCCAATCAACACGCAAAAAGCGGGTAGTGCGCCGCAAACAACTACGCCGCCGCCAATTCCTAGCGCTGCTCAAAATCCGTCAATCAATCTCAGTAAAATCACCTTAACCAAGAACCAAACTAGCATCAATCTAAAAAAACGTGACAATTTTGGTAAAATCTCTGTCAACCTTAACTGGAATCAGCGCCCAGATAACAGTACGCAAGCCCCAAAAAAAGGTTTGCTCGGCGATTTATTTAAACAGCATAAAGCAGGCAGTATTGACCTTGATATTGGAGCGATGATTCATCTGAAAAATGGCGAAAAAACGCTGATTCAGGCCTTGGGCAATCGCTTTGGCAATCTACAATCAGCGCCTTATGTGTTGCTCCGTGCCGATGATAGAACCGGACAAGTCAGCGGCGGTGAGTGGCTTGATATCAACGGGCAACAGTGGTCGCAGATTGAAGAAGTCTTTATCTTTGCTTTTATTTATGAAGGCGTACCAAACTGGGCGCAAACCGATGGCGTCGTGACCATTCATGTACCCGAGCAACCGCCTATTGAAACTCGTTTGACAGAAGGCGCAGGTAATTTGCCGATGTGTGCCATCGCGCGACTGGTCAATCAGCAAGGCAGCATCAATGTCGAGCGTATCAATCAATATTTTCAAGGTCACCAAGAGATGGACAAAGCCTTTAATTGGGGCTTTAGCTGGAAGCGTGGGCGTAAATAAGTGCTTTAAGAGTATTGTTTAATAAAAAAGCCAGCCCGTCTACTGTCAATAGACGGGCTGATTGCTTAGAGATTACTAACAGTCTTACGAGTGGAGCTGCAATGAATTAAGCATGCGGCGTGATAGCAGGCATCAAATCATGAAAAGTACGACCAGAAGCAGTTTCGCCAATGGCATGCATTTTCCACTCGTTATTATGACGATAGACTTTTGCCATAATCATCGCTGTATGGCCACCTTGCGCTGATAAATTGTAGCGGGCAACTTCCTGATTGTTATTGGCATTAACGATGCGGCAAAAAGCGTTTTCTACCGTTTCAAAGGTCTGACCAGTGAAGCTATTGACGGTAAAGACCAGTGAAACTACATTCGCTGGCACTTTTGATAAATTAACATTGATGACTTCATCATCACCATCGCCGTCGCCTGTGCGGTTGTCGCCCGTATGAACGATGCTGCCGTCTTTTGATTTTAGCTGGCTGAACCAAATCGCATCGACCGCTTGTTTATTACTATCGAACATGATGCAAGAAGCGTCTAAATCGATCGAATCGCCGCCCGTGCCGCCGCCGAACAATTTACCCAAGAAGCCACCTTTTTTCTCTTGCTGGCCTTGGAAAACATCCCAACCTAAACCCAATTTTACTTGCGTAAGCTCGCCGCCAGCTTCTTTGCTGAGGGAGATTTTTTGACCCTTTTGTAAACTAACTGCCATGGTAAAATCCTTATAATAATTGTGAGGGGATTAATGAATTTTTAGTGCTTAATTTCTACGCTGTTTTAGTTCTTCATTTCTGCACTGCTTTAGAGCTTCAATCTTGGCGATAACTTTAATGATAGAATGCAACTTCAATTATAAAATGTTATCTAAAAAACCACCGCTGCCACCACGACCGCCTGAGCTGGTACCTAAGATGCTTTGTAACCAGCCTTGGTAGCTGTCACGATTGCGCGAGCAGATGATGACTTTGCCTGTTCCTGAGAAGTTTAAAACCATGCCTTCACCGCTGGTGACCGAATTGATAATATTGCTCATGATGCCTTTTTTCTTACTGGTCGATACCGAAAGCTTATAATCAAGGTTTGAATCCCAGCAGACCACGTGGCCATTATCAATGATGACGTCTTTATCAGGCGTCACATCAATCTCAAATAGCGAACCAAAACCAGAAACGACAACTTGGCCTTGACCTTGGGTTTGCATCACCATAAAGCCGCCGGTATCACCAAAAACCGCACCGCCGAGGTTACGCTGTATATTGGCTCTGATATCGACCCCAGTTTGTGCAGCAACGAACGCCCCATCGCTCAAGGTATATTGCTGAGCGCCGCAATCGATGATTTGCATATCACCATCAAGCGTCGGTGCTAGCAGACAATCACCTTCACCATTGACGGCTTCAATCTGCTGTTGGAATAAGGATTCATCGTTGGCAAAGCGGCGCATCAGTGATTGCATAAGACCGCCTTGTAGCTTACCTTTAAGCTCAAGGTTCGACTCCATCATCACCATGGCATTGGCTTCACAATAAATCGAATCGCCTTTTTTTAAGTTACAATGCAAAAAAGGTTCAATGGTGCCGATTAAGCTAAATGTTGCGGCCATGGGGTGCAAGTCCTTATTCTAAAATTTTTAAATGCTTCGTTTTCTATAAAAATCATCGTTGTTAATTTAAGCCCGCCAATTACATTTAAAGCCATCAAATGCTATGAGTAGACACACTTGATGGCTTATTAACTATCACCATCAAATGGTCGATTGCGATAGCGGTTTCGATAGTCATCTTATAAGTAGTAATCTTATAAAATGTTAAACATTGACGCCATAAGAAGCGGCTAGTGGACCTAAGCCGCCGTTAAAGCCTTGGCCAACGGCGCGGAATTTCCAGTCGCCGTTATGACGATATAACTCACCAAAAATCATCGCTGTCTCAGTGCTACCATCTTCTGAGAGGTCATAACGAGCGATTTCGGCTTGACCATTATCATTGACCACACGGATATAAGCATCACCGACTTGACCAAAGTTTTGGTTACGCGCTTGACCTTCATAAATGATGGCGCAGATAGCGACTTTACTCACATCTGCTGGAATACTGGCAAGATTGATTTTGATTTTTTCATCATCACCGTCGCCTTCGCCCGTACGGTTGTCGCCTGTGTGCTCAACCGCGCCATTGTCCGATTTTAGATTATTGAAGAAAATAAAATCTTGGTCATTACGCACTTTGCCTGCTTCGTTTACCAAAAAGGCAATGGCGTCTAAGTCAAATTCTTGACCGTCAGTAGCGCGTGGATCCCAGCCAAGACCAACGGTAATGTTGGTTAAGCCTGGGGCTTCTTTTGATAAGTTTACGTTGCCGCCTTTTGTTAAGCTAATAGCCATATAAATATCCTTTGGATTAATAATTAAGTGGATTTGATTTTCTAAAATAAAAATAGGGCAGTCATGTTATTTACGCGTAAGTATTTCAGCGTAAAAGGTTAATAAATCGACCTGTACGCCATAACCTGCCTATCATTACGTTTTACTATACTAAGCGTTTGCTTACTAAGCAAGGCGTATTTTGTGTGTTTATCTGACAGTTATATTTTTGCTTATATAAGAGGATGTTACGAGCATGTCTGTCCTATTTTAGCTATTTATCTTATTATCATTTATAATAGCGCGCTCAGGTTCCCTCCACCCTGACTCAAAAAAAGGCCTCCTTTATGAATACCTGTATCATTTCGACCAATCCCGCTACATCCATTCGTTATAGCCGTGCGTTATTCTGGCTTGTCAGCCTGCATATCTTTATCATCGCCATTAGTAATTATTTAGTGCAAATACCGGTCGGGCTATTTGGCTTTATTACGACATGGGGCGCGGTCACTTTTCCTTTTATCTTTTTGATTACAGATTTGACCGTACGTATCTTTGGTCAACATCTCGCTAGACGCATTATTTTCTTTGCCATGCTACCAGCGCTCGCTATTTCTTACTATTTTTCGGTGGTATTTGCTGATGGACAGTTCGTCGGTCATGAGCATCTGCTCGATTTTAATTTATTTGTCTTTCGCATTGTCTTCGCCAGCTTTAGCGCTTACGTCATTGGACAGCTGTTAGATATCAAAGTCTTTAATAAGTTACGTCAGCTTAAAACGTGGTGGATTGCACCCCTAGCATCGACGTTTATTGGTAATTTGGTCGATAGCTTCTGCTTTTTTGCCATTGCTTTTTATAAAAGCCCAGATGCTTTTATGGCAACGCATTGGGTTGAGATTGGCGCGATGGATTATCTGTTTAAGATAGTGATGGGCGTGCTTATCTTTTTACCTTTATATGGTGTGATATTAGCAAAACTGCAAAAGATGCTCGCTGATAAGTAGCGCAAAAATTAATAGCCTAAGCTAAACCCTGCTCACAATTCTATTCTTCACAATTCCTATAAAAAACAGGTCATAACCAATAATGGTGATGACCTGTGATTTAACAACTTAACTGAGTCTAATGCTTACGCTTAAAATTACGACGTTATTCAAGTGCTTGGCGTTTGCGATAATTGAGTGACGCGATCAACGCCCAACCAATAAAGGCAATACCGATCAGACCAGTGATAAGCTCTGGTACATGGAATTTTACCGACAATAGCATAATGATGGCTAGAGCGCCGATGGCATAATGCGCGCCGTGTTCGAGATAGACAAACTCATCAAGCGTGCCTTTATCGACTAAGAAAATAGTCATCGAACGTACGAACATCGCACCGATTGCTAGACCGAGCATAATCACGATAACGTCATTGGTAATCGCAAAGGCGCCAATCACACCATCGAAACTGAATGACGCATCAAGGACTTCTAGGTATAAGAAGCCGATAATACCCCCTTTCATGATTGCACTGGTCGCTGCTGCGCCCGAGCCATTTTCTTTGTTTTCTAAGTCTTCTTCAAGGTCGCCTTCTAGCATACCCGAGACCACTTGTACGCCAAGATATACCAAGATACCCCAAACGCCAGCGATTAGGACAGCGGCGGATTGCTCAGGGTCAGCAAATGATACGGCAATCATCAACACGATAAGCGCGACAAAGACGCTCATGGCATCGACTTTACCCAGTTTGACCAAACGGCTCTCAAGCCAATCAAACCAGTGCACTTCTTTATCATCAAAGATAAAGTTTAAGAAAACGAGCAATAAGAAAATACCACCAAAGGCTGAGATTTCAGCATGGTGAGCCAATAGTCTGGCTGAGTATTCTTTAGGATCGTTTAAGGCTAAATCGACCACTTGCATAACGCCAAGGTCAGCCGTCACTGCAACGATAACGATTGGGAATACCAGGCGCATCCCAAATACAGCAATCAAAATACCAACGGTTAAAAATATCTTTTTCCAAAATTCATCCCAGCCTTTGAGGACTGAGGCATTAACCACCGCATTATCGAATGATAATGAGATTTCCATGACGGCCAAAATAGCGGTAATAGATAAGGTTGCGATCAAACCACCCATCCCGCCGTGTGAATATCCCCACCATGCCGCAATCGCTAATGCAATGGCGGTAAAGATGAAGTCTAAATAAAAATGTCTCATGACATATCCTGTCTGGTTGCATAAAGCTAAAGTCGGTCTATTATAAACACAAACCACAAAAAAAGTGGTTATCGCTAACCACTTTTTTGCCTAATTTTAAACGAAACTTAAAGCATTACCAGTCTTTTAGCTAGAAATAATTGTGACTATTTTGCAACCATATTTTACTGGCAGAATGGCAAGTGATAACGCTGCCATATTGTCCTAAGTTTCGGAAGTGTTTATGTCTAGGCATTGTTTTTAGTATGGGCTAAGTTGTTGGCAGAGGTTAATATCGAGTTAGATATTGACGCCATACTGATGACACATGGCTTGTAAGCCGCCTGAATAGCCTTGACCAACGGCGCGGAATTTCCACTCACCGTTATGACGATAGACTTCGCCAAACACCATTGCCGTTTCCACAGAGTAATCTTCTGCTAAGTCAAAACGTACCACTTCCGTGCCAGTTTCTTCATTAACCACACGAATAAAAGCATTGGCGATTTGACCGAAGTTTTGGCTACGGGCAGCAGCATCATGAATTGTGACCGTAACGACGATTTTATCGACATCAGCAGGTACTTGGGTCAGGTTTACTTTGACGACTTCATCATCGCCGTCGCCTTCGCCCGTGCGGTTATCGCCGGTATGTTCGATTGCACCATTGTCAGATTTTAGCTGGTTGTAAAAAATAAAGTCATGATCGCCGCGTACTTTACCAGCGGTATTTAGCAAAAACACGCTGGCATCAAGGTCGAACTCAGCGCCAGAGGTTGCGCGCTCATCCCAACCAAGACCGATAAGTAGCTTGGTTAAATTTGGGTCAGTTTTGGTGAGCGATAAATTACCGCCTTTATTTAATGATAAAGCCATGAGATTATCCTTGTTATTAGAGTGATTAAGAGTTTGATAGTTTGGTTATATCAATCAAAACGCTAGCAAAAGTGGGATTAAAGCGGTTATAAATCTGTCGCTTAACGGTTGCTAGTAACGTTCTATCATAGCAACAAAAAATGACCCAATCAAAGCTGATTGGGTCATAGTTATGTGTACGCTAAGACGGACTGGAAAAGACAAGGTTTAAATGCTGCTTTTATATTTAACCAAGCAGCTCTAGCGATGGCGAATCTCAAAACTTTGATGAATCGGCTTTTTGATATTAAAATCAAAACCTATCGTTTGTGGCGTGATATCGATAATGTCATAGCGTTCGGTTAACTGCTCATCGAGCTCAAAGCGGGTGAAGTTGTTGGAGAAATATAACACGCCATCAGAGGTCAAGCGGTTCATCGCACGATTAATAAGAGCAGCATGGTCACGCTGGACATCAAAGGTACCTTGGAACTTTTTCGAGTTTGAAAAAGTTGGCGGATCGATAAAGATAATATCAAATTGTTCCGTATTACCTTTAATCCATTCAAAAATATCAGAGGCGACGAATTGATATTTATTGCTGCTGACGTTTAAACCATTTAAAGCAAAGTTTTGCTTGCCCCAATCAAGATAGTTTTGCGACAAGTCAACGCTGGTGACTTTTTTCGCGCCAGCCAATGCGGCGTGCACACTTGCCGTGCAAGTGTAAGCAAATAAGTTCAGCACCGATTTGCCGCGGCTATTGTCTTTGATACGAGCGCGCATATTGCGGTGGTCAATAAACAAGCCTGTATCGAGGTAATCGGTAAAGTTGACGTACAGATAGGCGCCATTTTCACGCGCAACATAAAATTTACCGCGTTTTTCGCTACTGCCTTGCTTGCTATATTGGTCATTACCCGATTGCCGTGCCCGAGTTTTGATAAAGACTTGTTCGCGGTTAATATTGAGCACTTCGCGAATGCCCATCAAGGCCAAATTAAAACGTTTTTTCGCGGTCTCTACCGGAATGGTCTTTGGCGGCGCATATTCTTGCACGTGCACGTAATCGCCATACAAATCAATTGCCACTTTAAAGTCAGGCAAGTCAGCGTCGTAGACGCGAATATTGCTGACAGTATCTTTACTAGCGAGTCTTTTAAGTTTGCTCAGATTTTTTTGCAAACGGTTAATAAAGTCTTGGCCTTCTTCCACGGCAATCTCACGCTTCTCAAAGCGACTAATGAGGCTGCCTGTTTGCCCAGCAATTAATGTACCGTAGCGGAAATAAACCGTGATTGCCCCATTATGACAGCGCAAAGTTTTTGGCTCTTTAATGGGCAAGATATCAACCTGTTCGACATTGGCTGCCAAGATACCAAGCATCGGATTGACGCCACTACCCGCAAAGCTGTCTTGTAAGATAAGCCCAAGCGCTTGATATAATGGCTTAATCATATCTTCATCGCCCAAGCGCTCACCATAAGGTGGGTTGGTAATGACCAAAGGATTGCTTAAGCGGCCATCATCGGCTAATGGCTTTAAAACGTGGCTGAGCTGATTAAGGGCGCGCGTTTCAAGGTCAAGTAGCGGTAATAAATCCTGCAAACCTGCGGCAATTAAGTTCTTTTCTGTCGCGAGAATTGCGCCACTATCGGCATCGAATCCCAAAACGAGCGGCAATGTATCAGGTTGTTCGTTGATAATCTCTAAAGCTTCACGAAAACGCGTCTGCGCATCGTCAATCATCTGTTGCCATAGCGCTTCATCATGATGTTGCCATTGATAAAAGCCAAATTGATTGGCCGCTTTATCGATACCGACAGCATAATCGCAGTGCATGAGTAGCGCTTCAATGATAAAGGTACCTGAACCGCACATCGGGTCGATTAGGGCGTTATAAAAAGGTGCATTACCGGCATCATTCTTTTTATGCCAACCTGCGCTATAAAGTAGCGCCGCCGCCAAGTTTTCTTTTAGCGGCGCTTCAGTCATGGCAACGCGGTAGCCACGGCGGTGCAAACTGGTACCTGATAAATCTAAATATAGCTCAGCTTGCTTGTCATTGACCGTCGCAAATACTGAAAAATCGGGATTTTTACTATCGACATTCGGACGGCTGTCATAGATTTCGTTAAAGGTATCGGCAATCGCATCTTTGATACGCAGCATGGCGAATTGTTGACTGACGGCAACGCGCTTATCGACAGACAGACGAATGGCGAACGTCTGCTCTAAGCCAAATTGCTCGGTCCAATTGACCGATTTTGCCAAGCCATACAGCTGTTCTGCCACATCGTATTCGGTATTGATGTTTTTACGTTTAATCAGCATCAAGACCCGCGACGCCACCCGCGACCATAAACAAATGGTATATAGGTCGCGCAAGCTACCGGTGACCGCTAAGCGTCCCGTACTTTTGATTTCGCTTGCAATGCCAAAGCTGCTCAGCTCAATCTGTAGCGGTGCTTCAAGCCCATCGGCACAAGTAATAATAAGGTCAAGCGACAACTCGGCTGCAGCAGTTGATAAGGAGTTGGGCGTGGTGGTTTCGGTCATACGGTTACCTGTGGGCTAAATTGATAAATAATGCACCTCAAAACCATGATGTTTAAAATCTTGAGGCTTAAAATTATGAGGTTTAACTGGCAATTTTACCATAATTACGAAGTGGATAGTTTAAAGTGGCAGTGTTTATGGTGAAGTGTTTAAAAGCTACATTGAAAAAATGATGACTTATCGAATTTTAAAATTATCAAGCCGTTATTCAGCATCTTTTTTTAATGAGTTGTCTTCAGTAATAAGTTTGGTCGTGGTTGCAAAGGGTTTGGTGTCGATAGGAGAATCAACGTTTTTTGGCATTAGCAGGCGCATATGCGGGTAGGGGGTTGAGATATTTGCCTCATCGAACGCGCGTTTGATGTTCTCCGTCAAGGCCTCTTTAATCTTTGGCATACGCGCAACGGCGGCAGGCTTGACCCAAAAACGGATAACAAAAAACACTCCATATTCGCCAATCTCGTCTACCGTCGCTGAGGTTTCAGGGCGCTTGAGTACTACTTCACTATCAGACAGCACTTGTAAAATGACCTCGCGCGCTTTATCGACATCGTCTTCAAAAGCAATACGCATGCGGATGTCAAAGCGGATAAAGTTTTTGGAGGTTAAATTGGTCACCACTGATGAAGCAACGTTGGAGTTAGGGATAATAACGGTGATATTGTCGCGGGTTAAAATATGGGTCGTGCGTAAAGCGATGACCACAACTCGTCCTTCATTGTCATTGATATTGACCCAGTCACCGACTTGAAAGGACTGCTCAAGTAAAATGGTAATGCCCGCGATAAAATTGGCAAGCGTCGATTGCGCAGCAAAACCCACGGCAATACCAGCAATCCCCAGACCTGCTACCAAAGATACGATATCAAAGCCAAATTGCGCCATAACGCTGGCAAGCCCGAATACCAATAATAGCACTGATAAAATATTTTTGAGCAGCTGCTCAATAGAAGCGTTTAGACCATAGTGCTGTAAAACCTTATGTATAATTTGTCCAGATGACGCCCATAACACATAATAAATTCCCGCCCACGTACTGGCTTTGGCCGTGGCTTTGACCGTATCTGGTTCAAAGCTTAGCTGACTCATAATAGCGATTAAACTGCTGACTATCCAAATATAGCGCAATACCGAGCGGGCGATTTTAGAGCGGCGTTCATTGAGCCCAATGCGGCTTTTGCTTTTTTTGATAAGATAGATGGCAAACCAATAAAAAAATCCCAATACCGCCAGCAGTATTAGGATTTTGATGGCCGTGCTCACCAGCTCTACTGATTTAGAAGTCCAGTCGAGTGAGTCTTCTTCGATGGAGCCGCCGATAGCAATATATAGGTTGGTATGTAGGTCGCGAACAATCTCTCGAAAGAAGTCTGTAATACCAGCGATTGCCATTGTTTTATCCATGCAAGGTTTGGGTCTACATCAAATGAATCGTAAAAAGAGCTTATACTAAGATAATTCAGCTATAAAATCATCTAGTAATAAAATTTTAACGCTGAATCTTTAAGGAGCAATCAGCGCAAACCGCGCCGCTCATTTTCAATCTGAGCTTAGCTGCGCGTAATAGCGTAAACCATGTTAACGTTAATTTTAATAAAAATGGTTTTATCAGTCGATTAAAAAGTCCCTTCTTGAGTATCGTGATACTGATAAGGGATTTTCATCATACGCTGCACATCGCGTAACGCCGTACGCAGACCTTCTAGTATCGTCGGATGATAAAAAGGCGTATCGAGCATGTGTTTGATACTCATATCGTTGGTAATCGCCATTGCCAATATATGACCAATATATTCCGCATCAGGCGCAACCATACTTGCCCCCAAAATTCTATCTGTCTTTTTGCAACCATAAATGTGCAGTAGGCCGCAATTGACACCCATCACGCGGCTACGACCTTGATTGTCAAAGCTGACTTTACCAATCACGTATTCAAGCTCTGGATCGGCTTGTATTTCAGGTAGCGACATGCCGACGTTGACGATTTGTGGCGAGCAAAATACGATAGAAAACGGCGTAGCAGTTGGGCGAATATAAGCATCGCTATTATTGTTACAGACCAGACTACCAGCACTAAAGCCTTCATCACTGGCGACATGCAATAAAGGTAGGTTGGCATTGGCATCACCAACGATATAAACTTCTAAATTGCCAATTTTACCTGTTTTTTTATCGAGCTGCTTTGGACGATTTTTATCATCAAGCTCAACGCCCAAGTTTTCAACGCCTAGAGCCGCGATATTATTGCGTCGACCCGTAGCGACCAATACATACTCGCCCTGCCACTGGCGCGCTTCACCAGCGCTGTCTTCGTAATCGATAAAAGCTGCTGGGCCTTCGTTATCTGCTGCTTGCTGACCGACGTCGTTAATCTTGCTACCCAAATGCATGGTCAGCTCACGACTTAAGCAATCAATGGCTTTATTACTGATGTCCTCATCTTTTAAACCGGCGACGCGCTTGTCGCGATTAAAAAGTGTCACCTCGACGCCCAAACGCGTAAAGGCTTGCGCAAGCTCCAAGCCGATAGCACCTGCGCCGACGACAGCAAGAGACTTTGGTAAATCAGCTAGCTCAAAGACAGTATCAGAAGTCAATAAGGTTTTGCCAAGTTTATCCGCCCAATTATCGGGGACAAAAGGCGCGCTACCAGTTGCCACGATAATCTTATCAGCTTCGATGAGTTCATCATTGACCTCAATAAGACCTTGTTGATTGATGTAAGCGCGCCCCGCTATTTTTGTCTCAGCAGGCCAGCTTTCCACTTGCTGTTGCACGTAATTGGCAAAGTGATTGCGTTCAGCGCGTACCCGCTCCATCACTTGTTTGCCATCTATTTGAGCGGTAGCATGAATACCAAACTCGCCAGAATGGTTGGTATCATGGGCACGGTCGGCAGCAGCGATGAGAAGTTTACTCGGCATACAACCGACGGCGATACAAGTCGTTGCCCAATAGCCGTCATTAATGATTAGCACGTCGTCTTTTAGTTTTCTGGCTTGGCGAAAGGCGTTTTGACCGGCGGTACCGGCGCCGATGACCGCCACCGATACCTTGCGCGTCGCTTTTCTAGCAGTGTTATTATCGGCGGTGCTGTCAGTCTGTTGATTCATATTACTCTCAAAAAAAAGTTTTATCGTAGTCGATAGAGATAAATAAAATTGCCAAATAATTATAAAAATATTAGGGCGCGAGCGTGGCAAGTAAGCGTTCGGTATAGCCGGCTGCGCGTAAATTGCGCTGTGCATGGGTGAGCGTGCCATCTCTATCAAAGACAAAGGCTGAGCGTACAAGACCTAAGCTGACTTTGCCATACATATTTTTTTCTTTAATTACATCAAAATATTGGCATAATTTTTCATCACTATCGCTAATAAGGGGAATATGCAGATTATATTTAGCAATGAATTTTTTGTGAGACTCAACGCTATCGCGCGAGACACCGATGATATCGTAGCCCAATTCATCAAACGCATTGATACGAGCGGTAAATTCTGTCGCTTGCGTGGTACAGCCTGGGGTATTGTCTTTTGGATAAAAATATAAGATAAGCCCTTTATCGGTATTGGCAACCAGCTCTTTTAGGCTAATGTCGTCATGAATAAAGTTGCCATTTAGCTCGCGCACGATGGTGACTGGAAAATCGGGCAGGGCAAGGTTCTCGGTGGTTGGCTTAGCCATTATAAAATCCTTATTAGTTTCGGTTATACGTATATTGTAGGAGATGGTCTTATTATAGGCAGATTGGCAGAAATAAATACTCCGTTTTACACATCACTTATTCATTCGCAACAAAAAAGACTGGCAATGACCAGTCTTTTGTATTTTGTAGCAAATATTTTTTAAGCCGCTTAGGCAGGTTTTTGTGGCTGTTTTAAGTCCAAGCCCACGGTGCATTGCTGCAAGTCTTTTTGCATTTTTTTCACGTAAGGAAGACCTGATGGGTCTTTTTTACTTTTTGCATAGCTTTCGATTTCCCACATTTGACCGATGGTCATATTGCTACGGACACCGATGGTGCAGTTACAAAGCTTGGTGGCATCGCTTTTATTAGCGACTTTATATTTGACCGCGCCATTGACACAGGTATTGATATTGTCTTGTTTGATATCGGCCGCGTTTGCTTGTGGTAAGGCAAACAGCGCAGCAAGAGCTAGGGGTAATACAGGCAAAAACTTCATAAACATCCTCTACGGGTCGTGTCAATTTCTCAGATTTTATATAAAAATCTTGGTAATGTTATGTGGTCACAGGTTTTATGGCTTATATAAGTGATGATAAAAGTATAGGTAACTATAAAAGCCTTTTTTATCTATGTCACTCATTACGCTGTCGTAAACCAGCAGTACATGTCGCTTGTGACTGACATAGTCGCCCATACCATAACAAGTAACTTGCTTAAAATACAACGCTAGCGTGCTGTGTTAATGCAAGCAAATGTTGCGCAAATGTTTAATAAGCTATTATGCTAAGATAATAATAGTGGCATTTTCAATTACTTAACAGAATTTTTCTAAAGGTTTATCAAGACTCATTAGACTGGTAACGCGTCGGATCAGCAACCCCAGCTTGGGCAAATCCTTGGCGACGTAGGACGCAGCTGTCGCAAATACCGCAAGCAAGACCATTGGCATCTGCCTGATAACAAGAAATCGTCTGCCCATAATCGACCCCGAGGGCTAAACCGAGCTCAATGGTTTTGGCTTTGGATAGATGCTGCAACGGCGTTTGAATCGATAAATGGTGACCGGTGACACCAGCTTTAGTAGCAAGGTTCGCCATGTGTTCGAAGGCGGCGATATATTCTGGACGACAATCAGGGTAGCCGGAATAATCGACCGAGCTGACACCGATGACGATATGGTTGGCATCGGTGACTTCAGCGACTGCTAAGGCATAAGATAAAAATATGGTATTACGCGCCGGCACATAGGTATTTGGAATGGCGTCATTAGTATCTATATCATGGATATCACTTTCATCGCGATTGTTACTTGGGAATTTATCAGTATCGCCGTCAGGGACAGTCATGCTGTGGTCGGTGAGTGATGAGCCACCAAGCTGGGCGATATCGATATCAATAATGCGATGGTTAATATTGGCAGTCTTTGCGATGGCTTTGGCAGCAACAAGCTCGCTATTGTGGCGTTGACCATAGTTAAAACTGACCGCCGTCACAGACGCATAGCGCGCTTTTGCCCAGTACAAACACGTCACGGAATCAAGCCCGCCTGATAGCAGCACCACGGCATTTTGACTTTTATGTAGTGTTTGTAAATCAGCATTGTCTTTGAGACCAGAAGAGGAGGGCTGCGCAGTTATTTGAGTCATAATATTGTCTATCATTGGTTTAGGAAATTTGAAAAATTTGAGTGTTGAGAATGGGTTATTTTAATAAAGCTGGCATTATTACATAACTTTGAAGATATGTTTAATTGCGCATAAGTGACAATAAAAATGGGCACAAAAAGCCACTAATTTTGTGCGACTTTTCAATCTGTTAGCAAAATTTGTTATAATCGCTGCTTTTAAAGCCCACGTGCTAAAATATATTGCTAACTACTTTGTAGTAAAATCAACTTTGTAAAGATATTGAGTGCCTTATGACCGTCGCGACCTTGTTTACGCCTAAAACCCCTTCTCAGTTTGATGAAGCCTCTGCGAAAACCAGTGCTACCGATACTGGCTGGGATAGTGATGCTGAAGATACTGATAGTATGGGGTATGACAACATTGCTGGCGCGGCTATAAGCTATAATACTGCTGAGCAAACATCTTCTACGCAAATTTTACCGACTGAAACGGTAGAATTTCGCAAGCTGCAAAAAAAGCTACGCCGCCAAGTATCATGGGCGATTCGCGATTTTAATATGATTGAAGATGGCGATGTGGTCATGGTTTGCGTTTCAGGCGGCAAAGACAGTTATACACTGCTCGATATCTTATTGCTGCTCAAACGCATTGCCCCGATTAGCTTTGATATCGTCGCGGTCAATCTTGATCAAAAGCAGCCCGGTTATCCAGAAGATATTTTGCCCGCTTATTTGAATGAGCAAGGTATTGCCCATTATATTTTAGAAAAAGATACCTATAGTATCGTCAAAAGCGTGGTGCCAGAAGGTAAAACGTATTGTTCGGCCTGCTCACGCCTGCGTCGCGGTTCGCTATATGGTTTTGCCAAACAAATCGGCGCCACCAAAATCGCCCTTGGTCATCACCGCGATGATATGCTGGCGACTTTCTTTTTAAACTTATTCCACGGCGGCGCTCTGAAATCCATGCCGCCAAAACTGCTAAGCGATGATAAGCAGAACTTACTGATTCGTCCGCTTGCTTACGTTGAAGAAAAAGACATCATTGAATACGCACGTTTAAAAGAATTTCCGATTATTCCGTGTAATCTATGCGGCAGCCAAACCAATCTGCAACGCGCAATTATCAATGATATGCTACGCGAATGGGATAACGCCCATCCGCAGCGTTTGGCGTCTATTTTTAAAGCGATGCAAAACGTCGCGCCGTCACAATTGGCCGATCGCGAGTTGTTTGACTTTGAAACTTTAAGCATAGAGCGCGATGACAATGAGCGCTTATTTGAAGGCGATAGTATCCAAGCAGGGCAGACCGACAGTTTGGCTGAGATTGGTTTACCAGTAGCGCCAAAAACTCAAGTTTTTAATCCGAAGTTTGCCAGTCATCACAACCACGACCACGACCATGATCAGCAGGCAGAAAGCACCGATAGCATGGCAAAAACTAGCCGTACCACGCAAAAAATCCCCACGATTAATCCGGTGATTTAAATCATATAGACAGCTATAGTCAAAATATCCTAAAAACGCGACGATATCAGCAGTGCGTGATGTATCGATATTACTTTTTACTCACTATGTTTTTATAAAATTACCACAAAAAAAACCAGCGCATTATTCACTAATGGCTGGTTTTTTTTGTATTTATTTAACCTTAACAATTAACTTTTGGCAAAAACGGGTAGAGGGTTAAAACTCACCTCAGGGCGTGGTAATTTTGCCACATCCTGCATACGCCAATCATTCTTTCCATCATAACTGACTTGCAAATAATACTTGCCTTTTACGTCATCCAAATCGACTTGCGCCGTGTACTTGTTACCTTCTTGATGTTTGAGTACCGCATCGCGGTCTTTTTTAATGTCGGTGGCGTGCGAAATAGACAACTCTAAAGAGTCAGGATAGGTTAAAGGCTCACCGTTTAATAATTTACCAGACTGCACGCTTTGCTCAGGATAATTGAGATAAAACACGACATCGCCATTATCGGCAAACTGCATCTTGCCATGTAAATCTAAATCATAGGTCAGCTTGTCGCGAGAGACGTCATGATATAGGGTTTTGCCATCCATATACCAATCGTCGCGTACCACGCTATCACGGATTTGATAAGAATAATAAACAAACCAAATGCAAGCGATTACTACAAAAGCTGGCATGCCAATGACAAAGATAACCACCATATAGTTTTTGTACCATGGTTGGCTGTCTTGATGCTTAAAGTTCGGTGCTGGACTAGACATAACATACCTATTAATCAGATATTCGTTTATAAAGTGCGGTTTGTCAGCTTATTATAAACGCTATCAAAAAATAAACCGACGGCTCAATGCAGCCAGTTTAATGACAAATACTTCACCCGCAAGTCAATGATAATTAGCCTTTGACTGAGTGCCACTAACGAGCGGATGAATAGATAAAAGCAACTACATACTCAATAATTACTGCCCTTGAGTGGTAAAGATATTTTGTTTACTCACATTATATTTACCGTCTTCGCTGGCTACTGTTAAAGTAATCGGCGTTTGACCAAACTCAATCACCTCAGGGTCGCCATAGATACTGACTGGCATATCAAAGCTTTCGCCTGCTTCTAACGGCACATCGTTGAAGCGTACACCTAAACTCAAGCCTTTTTGTGGCTCAAGGCTTATTTTATAAGTGTGCGCACTTTGAGTTTTGTTGGTCAATTTAACGATATAGCTGTTTTCAATCATGCCTTGTTGGTTCAATGACGACAACTGATTACGATCACGGCGAATATCAATCTCTAACGGTACGCGGTCTGTCAATGCATAAACCACACCGCCACAAAGTACCGCAAGCAAGGTTAAATAAGCAAAAAAGCGCGGGCGCAATACACGGCTTGGCTCTTTTTCGACCAATTGCCGCTCTGTGGTATAACGAATCAAGCCACGTGGGTAGCCAACTTTATCCATTACATCATTACAAGCATCGACACAGGCGGCACACTGGATACACGCAACCTGCAAACCATCACGAATATCGATACCCGTTGGGCATACTTGCACGCACATCGTACAGTCAATACAGTCGCCTAAATTCTCAGGATGGGTGCCTTTTTTACGGGCGCCGCGAGGTTCACCGCGCTCATAATCATAAGAAACAATCAAGGTATCTTTATCAAACATCACGCTTTGGAAGCGGCCGTACGGACAGATTTGGATACACATCTGCTCACGCATGTAGCCTGCATTGACGTAAGTTGAAAAAGCGAAAATAAATATCGATACCCATATCCACGTTGACCAGTCAGGGAAGGGGATAACACCCCCTAACACTTGCCAACTACCATATAGAGCTTCTGTCCCTGATACATAACTGACAAACGTCATCGCCGTAATCATCGAAAATACAAACCAGATAAAGTAGATTAAGAAACGTTTGAAGACTTTTTTAGCATTCATAGGTTCTTTATCAAACTTAATACGTTTATTGCGATCGCCAATCACTATTTTTTCAACGTATTGGAACATATGCGTCCAGATGGTCTGGGGACAGGCATAACCACACCAAACCCGCCCTGCATATACCGTCACCATAAATAGCGCAAACGCCGCAATAAGCGCAAAGACGGCAAGAAAGTAAAAGTCCTGTGTCAGAAACGTCATACCAAAAATATAATAATGCTGCGACGGCACATCGAACCAGATAGCTTGCCTGCCGTTATACCTTATCCACGGTAAAATCAAAAATAATGCCAATAACGCATACATGCTAATCACGCGGATATTTTGGTAAAATCCAGTGATAAACCTAGGATGAACGCGTTTTTTATTGGCGTTAAGATCCACCTCAACGACAGGAATTTTATTGGATGGTTGTGCTGACATAAACGTGCCTCTTTAAAAAAAGAATCAGTCTGCTGGCATGATGAACAAATACCTTTAACAGCGAGGTATATGGATGTGCGATGTTATCAATGTCAGTAAGTAGCAAGAGCCATACCAAAAAAAGTATCCAAGCTTGCTACCAAATGAGCGATTGTAAATAATGGATATAGAATATGCTTAAATAAATGATTCTATAGTGTTTCTAATGGATTGCTATTTTAGCAGTTTCCCTACTATAAATGGGGTGAGAATGTTAAAAAGCAATAGTTATCTGCGACTTATTGATAGACAAAGTGCGTATCACTATTGAGCTTGATAAATATCAAAACCAGTGGTGATAAAGCATAAAACGTATTAAATCTATCGGCATTTTGATTTTGCGAGTTGCTCGTAGGCAGAGTTTATCAATAAAACATAAAGCTGATAATTAACTAAAAAGGGAGAACTGCAATCACAGTTCTCCCTTTGTTAAATACCACTTATTTACGACCTACAACTGACTAAATACGCTTAGTTTGCAACTGTCGTTTCAGGTGTGGCTGCTTTTGGTGCAGCGGCAGAAACAGGCTGCGCTTTAGCAGGCTGGGTCGTTCTGTCTGATAGAGAATAAACATACGCAGCAAGCAGCATGATACGCTCATTACCCAATTTTGTCTGCCACTCAGGCATCACACCAGCACGGCCATAACGTAAGGTCTCGCGGATGCTTTCGCGATCGCCGCCATAGAGCCAGATATCGTCTGTCAGGTTTGGCGCACCAGTAGAAATCATACCTTTAGCGTCGTCACCATGACAAAGCACACAGTTAGTAGGCTCATGGAAAATGGCTTTACCTTGAGCAACTTTAGCTTGGTCAAGCTCATAACCTGGTTGGTTACCAGAGATTGACAAGACATATTCAGCCGCTGCACGCACACCATCTTCACCAAGTTGGTCACGCCAAGCTGCCATACCACCAACACGACCATTATGTAGCGTCGTTAGGATATGTGAAGCTTCACCGCCATATAACCAGTCATTGTCGGTCAAATTAGGATAGCCTAGCGCACCTTTTGCATTAGAGCCGTGACAGACAGCACAGTTCTGTAAGAACAAGCGACTACCAACTTTTAGCGCATTCGGGTTTTCAGCAAGTTTTTCAACGTACGGTGCAAGCTCAGCAATTTTCTCATCAATCTGAGATTGCAAGTCTGCTGGCGGTGTTTCACTGCGACGCATGGTTGCTTGCATCTCGGACAGCGTTGCTAGCGTTTTAGTCGCACCGCTAGCATCTGCTTTAGCCAAAATGTTTTGCTCGAAGTTATCGGTAAATACTTTGTTATTGCTCTCAAGCTCGCTGAACAACTCATTCTTAGAAGACCATGGCACGGTTTCGCCATCTACTTCTACAGTCGTGATACCTTCCCATTTTGATGGAAAGATAGCAGGGAAAAATATCCAGTATGCAACAGCCCAAATGATCGAGCCAAAAAATATCACTAGCCACCATTTAGGCAGTGGCTTATCGTATTCTTGAATACCGTCGTAAGTGTGCCCAGTAGTACCGTCTTCTTCTACTTCTGGCTTGTATTTCAACACCATTAGTAAGACGCCGAGGATACCCGCCCAACACATGATACTGAGGATGGTGATCCAAGAACTCCAAAAGAATGTCATCGTTTATCCTTATTGCGCTGCTCTTCAGCCAAAGCTTCTTTATCTTTGTCATCAAGCGCAAGTTGTGCATCTTCTTCGAAGCGTTTTTTGTTTTTTGGCGAATACGCCCACCATGCAACACCTACGAAGGCAACAAAGGCAGAAACGGTCGCAATTGTTTGTAATTCACCAATACCCATTAGCGCTGTCCTTCCATCGCGGTACCCAATTGCTGTAAATAGGCAACCAGAGCATCAAGCTCAGTGGCACCAAGTACCGCATCTGGCGCTCCTTCGATATCTTCTTCAGTGTAAGGCACACCAAAGCGATCGCGGAATAAACGCATTTTAGCTTGAACATTTGCACCATTAACTTCGTTGGTGGCAAGCCAAGGGAAACCAGGCATTACAGATTCAGGTACTAATGAACGTGGATCGATAAGATGTTGTTTTTGCCAATCTTCAGAATAGCGTCCACCAACACGTGCCAAATCAGGACCAGTACGTTTAGAGCCCCATAAGAATGGGTGATCCCACGTAGATTCAGCAGCACGCGAGTAGGGCCCATAACGCTCAACTTCAGCACGTAATGGGCGCACCATTTGTGTATGACAGACGTGACAACCTTCACGAATATAGATGTCACGACCTTCAAACTCAAGTGCGGTCCATGGTTCCATGGAAGGAAGGGGAGCGTTCACCCCACCTTCTTCAGGACCCTTGTTATCATAAATCAGCGGTACGATTTCAACTAGCGTTGCAAAGCTAATAGCAATAACGATACCGATGACCAACAAGCCTGTATTTTTTTCAATAATTTCATGCGGTGTACCAGACATGATCGCTCCTTATACGTTAGCTGCCGAAGGTTTTTCAACACTAGGTTCATGATCAGTAGGATCTGCGATATCAACAGGCTTACCTTCTGGCATTTTAAGTGTTTTATAAACGTTATAGGCCATAACAACCATACCCGATACATATAATAGGCCACCAAAAGCACGACCAATATATGGGAAATGTGAGAACTCAACGGTATCAACGAAGCTATATACCAACGTACCATCTGGATTGGTTGCAAGCCACATCATGCCTTGGCCAATACCTGAGATCCACATAGATACGATGTAGAAAACTGTTCCAGCAGTTGCCAGCCAAAAGTGCGTAGTGATTAAGCTGATTGAGTACATTTTTGGTTTGTTATAGATACGTGGTAACAGTACATATAGCGAACCAATGGTAATCATACCAACCCAGCCAAGCGCGCCTGAGTGTACGTGACCGACTGTCCAGTCAGTGTTGTGTGATAGTGCGTTCACCGTCTTGATAGACATCATTGGGCCTTCGAACGTCGACATGGCGTAGAACGACAATGCCACAATCATAAAGCGAATGATCGGGTCGGTACGTAGCTTATCCCAACTGCCTGATAGCGTTAGGACACCGTTGATCATACCACCCCAAGATGGCGCAAATAGAATGATTGAGAACACCATAGCTAGAGACTGCGTCCAATCTGGAAGCGCTGAATAATGCAAATGGTGACCACCAGCCCACATGTATGAAGCAATCAATGCCCAAAAGTGAACGATAGACAAACGATAAGAATAAATAGGACGACCAATCTGTACTGGAACGAAGTAATACATCATCCCAAGGAACGCTGCCGTTAAGTAAAAACCTACCGCATTATGCCCGTACCACCACTGCACCATCGCATCGGTCGCACCGCCAAATAATGAGTAAGATTTAAACGCACTAACAGGGATGGCCATACTATTTACGATATGCAGTAGGGCAATCGTAATAATAAAAGCAGCAAAGAACCAGTTAGCCACATAAATGTGTGAGGTTTTGCGTTTGATGATTGTACCAAAAAATACGATGGCATAAGAGACCCATACCAAAGCAATCAAGATATCGATTGGCCACTCAAGCTCAGCGTACTCCTTGGTCGATGTCAGACCTAAAGGAAGGGTAATCACCGCTGCGACGATAACCGCTTGCCAACCCCAAAAGGTAAACCAAGCTAAATAAGGGGCGAATAGTCTCGTCTTACAGGTACGCTGTACCACATAATAAGAGGTTGCGAACAGGGCAGAGCCACCGAATGCAAAGATAACCGCGTTAGTGTGTAGCGGTCTTAGACGACTGAATGTCAGCCATGGAATGTCAAAGTTTAGTGCTGGCCATGCCAACTGTGAAGCAATGAACACACCAAGACTCATGCCGACGATGCCCCATACTACGGCCATGATCGTAAAAAAACGTACGATAGTGATTTCGTATTCACGGTCCACTGGGGCGACTGCTGTGTTTTGTAAACTCATTGGATGATTCCTTTACAGCCCGAATTATCAACAGAATTAACTAACTCTCCGCAGCCTCTATATTATAAAAAATTATAAGCAGATTATGGTTGCGGTACATGTTGTTTTTGCCAAATCTTATTATCGAGACCTTATTTACTATTAAGTCAAACCTATGCTAGTTATCAGCGGTTACTGCTGAGTAGAAGGCGGCGGTATAAATGCACGGCGCTCACGGCTGGACGATAGAAGGATGATTTATAAGTAATAAATGGTTAGATTTGATAAGACAATGTGCCTTCCTTGAGCATCAAACATCTATTGAGGCTGAGTATGTATCTTAATTATTACTGCCAAAAAGCCAGTATGAACGAAGATAGATACTGATATTCAACTGGTGATAAAAAACTTATACACCATCAATGTATGCTAGCGGCGGCTGACAAAAACCATGTTTACGTAATGTTTAGTTAAAACTCCCGACTCTGTTTAAGGGTATTGTAACGCAAACCTAATCAAATATCATCAGAACTATGTGCCAAAATACAAACTCTTTGGTAAAAATAGTTACGAACGATATAATCTTTCAGCGTTATACACCTATTTTATACCCAATTTCCCTACTATTCTAGGGGTGAAAAAAGATAGTACATTTCGGTGCAAAAAATACAATTAAGCGCTGGTTTTGTAACAATAGCAGCATTTGCGCTATAAATAAGTTTTACTTATCATTGAGTCGCACCTTATAATGACGCCTTGTATTATCGCTAACCAAGTGCTTTATACTGATAGTAACGAACATTTTGAACTTTTAAATAGCTGTTAGGCTTGGCCGTATGCTGCATAAGCCTACCTTCATAAATAACCTTATAAATAATAGGTATTAAGGATAATAATATGGCAGTTTTTTTGACAGACGAATGGTTTGAGCAAGTTGAGAAAATGGGTCAAGAAGCCGGTGAACTAAATTTACCACCAGCGCTTGCCAATATGGTGGTAAACTTAAAAGTTACTGATACGGAGCAAGACGTTGAAGCAAGCTTTGCTGACGGCTTACTGCATCGCGGTTTGAATGATAAGGCAACCACAACCTTATTGTTGGATCGTAGCCTGCTGCAATCTATCATTACCAACTTTGATACCAATGAAATCATGGGCGCTTTTATGGCTGGTAAAATTCGTGTCGAAGGTGATATGTCACAATTGATGGCAGTACAAACCGCGCGGCCAAGTGCTGAGCAAAAAGAGCTTTATAGTAATATCAAGTCAATGACTACCTTAGCTTAATGAGCTGTTTTTCATTTTTGTGTCAATAACGTTTAGCATAAGAAAAGCCCTTAATATAAATTAAGGGCTTTTTCGTGGGAGAATTTAACAGTAAAGTAACTTCTAAACTAACTGGCTTTTGATTGTTGCGCAGTTGTTTGTGGTTTTTGGTTCTCTTTATAAATTGCCGCTTGTAACCAGATATTGGCCTGTACATAGTCATGCACTTCAATAGCAGCACTGGTTTCGGTTTTAGGTGCGCCGATACGAATGACAAACGGGTCAGCATCTTGCTCGCGCAGTACCACCACATCAAATAAGATGATGGTCTGACCGTTAAATAGTGTTTCTTGCTTACCGAGTACCTGACCTTGACACCACGCTTCATCTTCTTGCCCTATAGTATCGCCGAACAAATACGCGCACATATGACCAAGATTAATCTCGACTGGCGCCATTTGTTCTTCGGTTTCAGGCTGCCACGCTTTGATTTGCTCTTGTAAATCGTCAGGCATTTTTCCATCATTGGCGGCAACGATGTCGTTAAAGGCGCGATGGTAGCGGATGGCTTCTTGGTCTTCGACCATAATCACTTCGTCTTGTTCACTCAGCTTAATCTCATGCGCCCACGCACTAAAGTTTACATAATAAGCAGTATCTTGCTGATATAAATGACGGTTAGCGGTATACAGCTGGTCGAAAGCATAAATAATGCTGCCGTCAGCGGTGCGTAAGCGTAAGACGGCATCGTGGGTGTTGTCATTGACAATCATGCGCTCGATTTTGCACGTCAAACCATAGGGGCTATCAACACAAGGGTAGGCGTTGATAAAGCATTCAGGCTTCCCATCTTTCATCGCCAACACTTGATTGATATGACAAGGCTGGTCTTCAGATAAAAGCAAGCAGCTGTCTTTGGCGCTGACATTGCTGTTAAGCCCTTTGGGCATAGCTGCTTTTTCAATCATCTTTTGCAGCCATTCTGGCACGTCTTGACTCATGTCATCGGTCAAAATGCGCCAATGATCGGCGTGACCAGCAGATTGCTCGTCTGTTAAAGTGATTTTGGTGGGAGATTGGATGTTTTTATATTGATAATTAATGGTCATGAATATACTCAAACTTAAGTCAACCATGAAGTTTGGGTCTAAAACTGTGATTGCTGACCTGACCATTATCCAATATATAAGCGGATTGGTTTATGATAACCAGCAATGTCGTCAGTAAAGAGGCAACAAACAACAATGAGGGATTAGTGACAATTGTCCTTAGCATACAATATATAGGTATAGACGCAACTAATAGCAAGCCCCTCGCGAAAAATAATATAAAAAATTGAGTTTTTATTAAAAAATACCGGCAGTTTGCGCTAATGACTGGCACATATAAGTCAAATTGTGTCAAACTAGCTCCCTTTTGACAGCGGTATTTTGCTGCTCATAATCCCTGTTTTTGTGTTCGATTGATATGTTTTTGGGACGACGGCCCTAGTAAGTGTCATACTAAAAGGCAGTTGTTGCATTGGGTTTTATAACATACATAAAGTCGCACGTAGATAAGATAAAGAGTTTGAATATGTTTCGTCCTTTAGCGTTATTTATCGGCTTACGGTACACCCGAGCAGAGCGTAGTAATGGTTTTATCTCCTTTATATCGCTGATTTCAATGATTGGTCTGACGCTTGGCGTGGCGGTACTGATTACGGTGCTATCGGTCATGAATGGTTTTGATCGCGAGCTCAAAACGCGTATTTTGGGCATGGTGCCACAAGCGACGGTTATTTCAACCGAGATTATCGGTGATTGGAAAGAGGTGGCTGATAAAATTAAAGAAGATCCCGAAGTTGCTGCCGTCGCCCCCTTTATTCAGCTGCAAGGTATGCTGACCTCCAACGGTCAAGTGGCTGGGATTATGGTCACCGGCGTTGATCCAGAGTATGAGAAAAACGTTTCTATCATCAACGAGCACATGATAGAAGGCAGTATTGATACGCTGCAAAACGGTGAGTTCAGTATTGTGCTTGGTGAAGAGATGGTGCAATCGTTGGGGCTGCGCTTAGGCGATAAAGTGACCTTAGTGCTGCCAGAAGCGTCGCCATCGCCAGCAGGGGTGATACCGCGCTTTAAGCGTTTTACTTTAACAGGTATTTTTACCATCAGTCCCGAGGTAGATAGCCTAATGGCGTTTATTCCGATGGGTGATGCGGCAAAATTACTGCGTCTACCAGAGGGTGCGCAGGGCATACGTATGAAGCTTGACGATATCTTTAATGCGCCAATGGCGGCCCAAAAAGCCGCTGCTATTGCGCCTGACAAGCTTTATCCTAGCGATTGGACGCAAACGCACGGCAACCTATTTGGTGCCATCCAAATGGAAAAAGCCATGGTTGGCTTGCTGCTGTTTTTAATTATCCTTGTAGCCGCTTTCAATATCGTTTCAAGTTTGGTGATGTTAGTCACCGATAAAAAAGCAGACATTGCTATTTTAAAAACCTTTGGCGCTTCACCGCGTCTGATTACCCATGTGTTTATGGTACAGGGCATCGTTATTGGCTTTATCGGTACCATTGCGGGCACTATACTTGGTGTTATCTTTGCCCTGACCGTTAGTGATATTTTGGGCTTTATCAATCAAACCTTTGGCCTCAATTTGTTTGATGCTTACTTTGTAAATTATCTGCCATCGCAGCTGCGTTTGACCGATGTGGTGCTGATTACCAGTGCGTCATTTATACTGAGCTTTTTGGCGACCATTTATCCAGCGCGCCGAGCGGCGAAAATTCAGCCTGCGCAAACGTTGCGTTACGAGTAATCTACAGGCGTCAATCGTCAATGCTATGATAAATAAAACAAAGGAAGTACCATGTCTGAAATTTTAAAAGCGACCAATATTAATAAAATTTATGATGAAGGGGCGGTGAGCACACAAGTATTGACCGGTCTAGATTTGACTGTTAATGCCGGAGAGCGCATTGCGATTGTCGGTACCAGTGGTTCGGGAAAAAGTACCTTGCTGCATTTACTCGGCGGACTAGATACCCCTAGTAGCGGGGAGGTCTGGCTACACGGGCAGCTATTAAATAGTATGAATGAGACCGAGCGTGGGGCGATGCGTAATAAACACTTAGGGTTTATTTATCAGTTTCACCATTTGTTAGCCGAATTTACCGCGATTGAAAACGTTGCTATGCCGCTACTGATGCGCCCAAAAGTATCGACGACCGAGGCACGTCAACAAGCGATAGATATTTTAAAAAGTGTTGGTTTGGAGCATCGTTTGGCCCACAGACCCGGTGAGCTATCAGGCGGTGAGCGTCAACGTGTAGCGATTGCTCGCGCGCTTGTGACCAAACCATCACTTATTTTGGCAGATGAGCCGACTGGTAATTTGGATTATGACAACGCGCAAAGTGTGTTTGGGCTGTTATCCGAGCTACAAAGCACCATGCAAACGGCGCTATTGATGGTGACGCATGACCGTAGCTTGGCAGCGCTTGCTGACCGACAGCTGTTACTCCGTAATGGGCATTGGGAAGATTACTAAAGGCGTTATTTTTAATACTTTTTTTAATAAACTGCAGAACTGCTGTTACTGAGCAGTAGCATGATAGGGTTAGGTTTTTTATAAAATCTGCTCATAAAATAGATAATTTTTAGCACTCTTATAGAATGATAAGTAAAATGATAAATAAGGAATGATGAGATGGATAAAAATGATGACCCGATTGAAGCGTTTGGTAGTGCCGAAGAGGGCAATGAGCCACTAAAGCCTTATATGGATCCAACGCTATTTGACACCATTGATAGACAAGCACAAATAGACTTGCTGACGCCGGTTTTTGACTCAATTACCTTAGCAGGTGCAGATTACGATTTAAAGGCGCAAGATAGCGCCACGGGAAAACGTTATACGCTGCTAAAAGATGAAAAAGTGCTAGATATCTTTGTGATGGATAATAATCTGGCTGATAATGTTAAAAACGCTATCGACAAACATAAAGAGCAAGAAGGTGAGTTGTAAAGTCGCTTAAAAGTTGGGCAATGATTTTATAAAATATTTCCAACTTTATAAAATGCTGCTATTTTTATAAGATGACTGACGCGGGAAAATTGATTATTAAGAATTCGCGCTATTCGTCCTTGCTTGATTTTTCAGCGGAATTCTTCTGACGTTTTTGCCAGCTGGTGATGGTTTTATAGCGCCAGATGGCTTTAAACGCCAAACCGCAGACAATACTGCTGATGACCGCTAAAATCGTTAGCCCTAGACAAAAAGCGGCGATAGATACCGTACCTTTATAAGTAATAAAAGGATTGGCGCCATCAGAGATAATCCATAAAGTAAAATCTGAAATCATGCGACCGATAATGCGCAAGCTTATCATCGGCACATCAAGGATTTTGGCACCGATATAGTAGCCGGCATAAAACACCGGCAGGGTCGTCAGCGGGTTGGTAATCCAAGTCAGACCAAGCGCCATCGGCACATTGGCACGAAAAATAAGCGCGCCAATTAAGGCCAGTAACATCTGTCCTGGCAGCGGGAAAAATGCGCTGAGCACACCGATATAAACCGCTTTATTTAAACTATGGCGATTAAAATGCCATAAACGCGGGTCGGCAAGTTGCGGCGCAAATAGTTTTAATGAGCGACTTTCTAAGATTTTTTCAGGGGTAGGAAGTAGGTCTTTTAGACGTTTGTTTGGCACAGAATCGCCTTTACATGTTATCTTCAGTCCGCTCAATCATATTGATGGGCTGATATACAGTGATATTATTAATAAAAAATATAGCTATAAATGTTATCAGAAAAGCGGCTAGATAATGTTGAATAATCACTATTGCAATATTTCTGGTAAGTATAGGGTAATAGCCACATAAATGCCATCGCTAGACGGTTTGCTCACTTGACGGTTGGTTCAAGGGTTAAAACAGTTATTATTCATCACCCAACTTATATGCAATGGACGAGCTATCAAGCAAGCGAGGAGCGCTGGTGTACTGGTTAATTGGTAGCTTGATAATTATCATTATGATGGGGGTTTTGGCCGTTGCGGATACTATGCCGCTGCCAGTTAGCTCCTTATTAACAGACCTCAGCCCATCTTCTATCTTGCCGTTATTATTAATGGCTTTAACCATTGTTCTACTAATTATCAATCAGCGTTACACTCCGTTTGCGACTTTAGTTGACGCTGAAAATATTTTTTCTAAAAACCCTTCTGCTCAAAATCTTAATTTTCAAAATACTGCTAAAACCCCATCTTCTACATCATCATTATTTTACAAATTTGCTCATTATTTATTAACAGCAGTATTAGCGTTAGCGCTGATTATTGGCAGTGGGCTGTTGGCTTTAATAAATCAGCAGGAAGCAGAGAATAGTAAAATAAAACAAACTGTGCGCGTGCAAGCGTTGGTGAGCATCGAAGGCATCAGTGATAGTGTTTATGATGACGCAAGCGCTAGTGGCTATCGGCAGGTCGCTATTATTAGCCACTTATCGCCTTTACTGTCCGAGCTAACGTCGCAAGATTTGGACAAACTGAGCGCAAATTATAGGGCTAGTTATAGAGAGGATGTTAATAATAGCCTAAGCATTTTTAATGAAAACAATCATGATTCAAATGAAGCCAACTCTGAAGACTCTACAGCTTTCGAAAATAGAAAATATCGTGTACTGCTAAATGCTTATCCAAAAAAATCTTTCTCTAAAAAGCCGCTACCTAAAAAACCTTTTAAAAAAAGTACTGACAATAAATCGCAGACTATAGATTTAAATGATTTGCAGCCAGGTGATCAGTTATTGATGACTTTGACGCTAGCCCCACTTGCTAACTCTGAGCAAGCGCTGAACAATCCAACGGGGTTTGATAGTTATCGGTGGTTGCGAGGACGACATATCGATGGGGTTGCCAAGATTTTAGCGACCAGTGCCTCAACTATTCCGTCTAATGACTCAGCAGCATTGTCTAAATCGGACAATTCTTATTTATACCGTTTGCGTACCGCTATCGACCAAGGACGTTGGCAGCTACGTCAGCATTTTTATCAAGATTGGGCAGCGCAAACTATCGCAGAGCAGCAAGCAAAAGCGGTAACTTTAAGTTTGCTGACCGGTGATCGCAGTTTAATAAATCGCGATACCAAAGACTTATATCAGCTGGCAGGTATTTCTCATTTATTGGCCATCTCAGGAACGCATGTTTTATTTTTAGCGATTGTGTTAGCGGGATTAGTAGTCTTACTGTTGAATCGTTTTTACCCCTCTCTCTATCGTCATATCCCGCGCTGGCAATTGCGCTGGTGGGTTATGATGAGCGCGGCTTTTATTTATGCCTTATTTACTGGGTTTGATGTACCTGCTGCGCGTACCGCATGGATGTTATTAGCGATAGGGTTGATACGTTTAACGCTATTGCCTATTAGTACCATGCGTATATTGTTGGCGCTGGCGGTATTGATGGCATGGTTCGACCCATATGTACTGTGGCAGACTGGCTATTGGCTGTCCTTTATAGCGGTAGCACTGCTATTAAAGTACGAAGATAGTTCAGTATCATGGAGTCAAACAGAGTCTGCAAGCTTAACGACCACGAACTCTAATGACAATAAAAATGCGAAGATACTTCAACGTACATGGTTGGGATTTAAACGCCTGTTCAAATTACAGTTTTGGCTATTTATCGCGCTATTACCCATAACCTTATTGTTATTCGGCAAAGCGTCATTGTTAGGGCTTATCGTTAATTTAGTTGCCATCGGTTTATTTGGCTGGGTGATTGTACCGCTGAATCTATTGGCAGGGCTGTGCTATCTTATTGTGCCCACGCTGGCAGATGCTATTTGGACTCTGGTAATTGCTCTTGTCGCTTATTTACACGAGCTGATTATATGGCTGACGGCGTTACCGATATTTTCAGGGGCATGGCTCTATACGCCAGTCAATATAGCTATTTTGCTGATGGTATTACTGGCAATGTTACCGTGGTTATTGCCGCGCGGCCTTATCAGTCGTTGGCTCGCGCTAGCGCCGTTAACGCTACTGGTTATGACGGTATACGCCAATCAGCAGTCGTTAACCATGACTCCGACTCTTTATATTCTGCCAACGGGCGACCAATATTTAAGCGCGGCAGTGTTACAATATCCTGTGCTAAATAATGAAGATAATAAGACAAACGTTAGCTGGTTAATTTTAGCCGATCATAGGCCTTATGATACTCGTACGATGCCAAGCACGCTAACCGCTGACAAGTTATCTGCGACAGTAGAGCAGCAACTGCGCAGCTTGTCTATCAAGCGTTTAGAAGGTATGGTAGTCCAAAGCAGTAGCGCGGCTTTGACATCGTCTTTAGCAACGTTAAAAAATAACAACCGTCAGTCATTGCCGACCATCTATAAGCCAAACGGCTCTGAGCTGCTACCAATGACCGCCGCTGAGCTAAGTCAACGTCTCCCAACCGCTCAGTATTGGCAAGCAGGGCGTAGTGAGCGTTGGCCCGAGCTCCAGCGCGCTTATCAACTAGCCAGTCAATCTGGTAAAAATAGAACTCATGCAACCATCAGCGCTCAAGTTTGTGAGCAAGGTAAAATCTGGAAACTCGCCAATGGTGATTTAACGTTGCAAGCCATCACAGGTTGGAGCAAAATAAACGATGCCAGTGTTTGGGACTGTACGCTTGCGCTTGATAGTCGATTACCTATTCAAATTGTCAATTATAATGCTGCTGAGCCACTCAAATCATTACCTGCTAATATACAAATACTTCATTCCGATAACAAAGCGCCACCTTCTCAAACTAAAAATGCTCAGTCACGTCTTATTTTAAATGCCGATACCCATCCACGCGTGTGGCAAATGTGGGCGTTATTATGTGCGATTGAACCGCATGCTAAAAATGACACTTTAAAAGATTCATTAAACAACACCTTAGGTAATGCCATAAACAGCACCACATGGCTTGGACATAGTGCCTCACATATCTCTACTGAGGTAATAACTCAGCAACAAATCCATGAGATAATCACTTATGATAATAAGTCACTAGATGCCGCTCTAGCTTTTGAGGCCAATAGTAAGGATTAACCTTATAATCTGACTTATCGGTATTATCCTTATAAAATACCTCGCTCCTATAATCTGTCGCCTTTATAATATCAAGCTATTTCACAGTTCTGCTATTGAACCACGAGCGAAATGCCACCATACTTAGTAGCTTATTCAAATTTATCGAAGTGCTATAGAAGCATTGATACAAGTAAAAATAGCTATCACGCTTTTGCTATAGCAAGTTTTTAGTTCACTCTTTTATCGTTTTACATTGTTTCTGACTTAGGAAGTTATATGCCCAACTGGCCACCAGACCCTAACAAACGTCCTGATAACTCGGCAAATCAGCCAGCGCCGATGCAGCAGCCAACTCAGCCGAGCGGACAAGAGTGGCGACTGCTTGAAAATACGTTATTAGCCAGTGTGGTTGAGCAGCGCCGCGCCCGTCGCTGGAGTATTTTCTTTAAGCTATTGACCTTTGGTTATATTTTATTGATATTTTTGACCCTTGGTCGCGGTTGTAGTACCAAAACACCGTCCGGGCTTGAGGGCGTTGATACCAGTAAGCCGCATTTGGCGGTGGTTGAAATCCAAGGGACAATCAGTAGTGGTGATGTCGCCAATGCTTACGATATTAATGAGGCCTTGACGCGCGCTTTTGAAAACAGTAATGCCAAAGCTGTGGCGCTTGATATCAACTCGCCCGGCGGCTCACCCGTACAGTCTGATGAAATCTGGCAGACGATGATGGATCTGCGTCAAGAATATCCTGACAAAAAACTCTACGCGGTGATTGGTGATATGGGTGCTTCTGGCGCTTATTATATTGCGTCGGCTGCAGATGAGATTTATGTCAATCCATCAAGCTTAGTCGGTTCGATTGGCGTGATTATGCCAAGCTATAATATCGAAGGCTTAATGGATAAATTCGGCGTTAAAGACCGTACCATTACCGCAGGCGAGTATAAAGACATTTTAAGCTTGTCACGTCCGCTCACTGACTATGAAGAGCAGCACGTCGAAAAAGTTTTGGACAATACTCATAAACACTTTATCAATGCGGTCAAAGAAGGTCGTGGCGATCGTCTAAAGAATCCTGAGGAAAACAAACTGTTTTCAGGGCTGTTTTGGACCGGCGAGCAGTCGATTGAGTTGGGTTTAGCTGACAAAAAGGGCAGTATTTCGACTTTAGAGAAGAAACTGAAGCTTGATAACGTCGTCAATTATACGCCGACCGACCCATTTAGCTTATTTATGGATCGCTTTGCCGTTAAGTTAGGCGCAGGTCTTGGCTCAAGTATCAAGCTTGACGTGTTACCGCAAGAAGAGGGTCAGGCGCAGATGCGCTAAGCGCTTTATATTTTGGATTTAATGTGTATGATTGTTAAGGCTGAGTATAGGATTATGCTCAGCCTTAATTGTATATAGATTTCGATTATTATAATAAACAGCTATTTAAATTACTGAGAGCTTGTCATGAGTGCCATTAATCCACAGACCTTTGCGTCATTACCCAAATCTAAAATAACCCAAAAACCTGTCATTCATTTTGCCCATGCCAATGGTATGCCAAGCGCCGTTTATGCGCCGTTTTTTGCCCCGCTTGCTGAATTTTTTACCATTGAATATATCCCTATGCTAGGTAATACGCCCGATTATCCAGTAGATAACCATTGGCAAAGCCTAACGCAGCAGATTATTGACAGTGTTAAACGCACGTGTGAGCAGCATGGCGTTAGTCAAGTAGTAGGCGTTGGGCATTCGCTTGGTGCCATGTGTACTATGCAGGCATTATACCGTGCGCCGGAGATATTTGCGCAAGCAGTGCTGATGGATCCGCCGTGGATATATGGCAAAGTTAGCCTGCTCTGGCATTTGGCAAAAACCGCCGATAGATTACCGCTGATGAATAATCGTTTGATGGATAAGCTGTCGCCAGCGGGCGTGTCTAAGCATCGCCGTGATGTTTGGGATAGCCGCGAAGACGCCTATGATAAGCTGCGTCATAAGGGCTTTTTTAAAGATTTCGATGAGCGTAGTTTTCAAGGCTATATCGAGCATGGTTTACATGAGCGTGCGGACGGCAAAGTGACACTGGCAATCCCTAAAGCCAGTGAAGTTGAGGTGTTTCGTACCAATCCATCATGGTACTGGCTGACGCCGAACCGTGCACCAAAGCCGCCCGTTACCCTTATTATCGGTAAAGACAGTATTTTTCTCAAGCGCCGCTTCCCGCAGCAAATCAAATCACGCCTTAATATCAATTATGAAACCCACACTGGCGGTCATATGTTCCCACTTGAGCACCCAGAGTCGGTGGCGCATCAAGTGCTTGAGCTTATCAAACAGCAGTTGCCATCATAAACGATGCTTGTGAATCCTAGAGGTTAGGATAAATGTAATGTGAGCAGCTAGCACACTTTTTTGAGTGACGATTTATGCTAAAAAAAGCGACCACCGCATCTATTAAGACCACAGCACTCAATCCTGCGCCGCTATTTTCACGCTTGGGTGCGTTGCTGTTAGTGATAGTCATGGTAGTGACGTTCTTTATCAGTCAATTAATCGGCGTCTATATCGCCGGAAAGCTTATATTGCCGGCTACTAAGCATGCCACTATGGGCGATATTTTCTTTTTTGGTAGTAATGATGGCACCGTGGTCAGTCTTTCTATCATTATCGGCTGTGTATTACTGGTGGCAGTCAGCGTTTTATTGATTCGGGTGAGGGGCGGCAATGTAAGGAAGTATCTGGCGCTCAAGCCGTTTTCATGGACGGTAGGCATAGGCATGTTAGGGCTATTGCTGATATTTATGATTGGTAGTCAGGCGTTAACATATTTGCTTAATGAATCGCCATTGGTCTTCGTCGACCCTTTATATCAGTCTGTCAGCTCAGTCTGGTTATTGATATTTGCTATGGTGATTGTCGCGCCGATTTATGAAGAGCTTATATTTCGTGGATTGTTGTGGTCGGCTATTGCAGAGCAGTTCTCAAGCGCAAGCTATGCAGAGCATCGCGGCGCAATAGTTGCAAGCCTAGTGACCAGCGTGATATTTGCGGTGATTCACCTGCAATATGGCATTTATGAAATCAGCACCATTGTGGTATTGGCATTGATATTTTGCTATGCGCGTATCAAATCAGGCTCGCTAGTATTACCGATGCTGTTACATATTATTAATAATGGCGCCGCGATGGCGCAGTATTTAGCGCAAGTGGCTTAAATGCTCATATATAAAATAACGGCTAATTGGTAGATGCTTTTATCAGTTAGCCATGCAGTAATTAACCGTTATTTCTTACTTATATTGTTTAAAGTTTAGGCATCTGGATTTAAGGCTAAAACTTCTTCAGCGGCTCGTTTAATCTCATCAATCGTTAGCTGTGGTTTACCGCTTAATGCCTGTCGCCACTTGCGTGCGCCTGTCAAACCTTGGAACAACCCCAGATAATGCCGCGTCATCGTTGGTAGCGCTTCACCTTTGGCGATTTGCTTTTCTAGATAAGGGTACAATTGCGCTAAAATATCCGAGCGCTTAGGAATCGGCGCGCCCCATAAACTGTTGGCTTCTGCCAGTAGGTACGGGTTGTGATAAAACGCCCGTCCAATCATCACCCCGTCGACATGCTGTAAATGCGTTTTAATATTCTCAATCGTCTCGATACCGCCGTTAATCTCGATATCAAGCGTTGGAAAGTCTTGTTTGAGACGGTAAACATCCTCATAACGCAGTGGCGGTATTTCGCGATTTTGCTTCGGGCTCAAGCCCTGTAGCCACGCCGTACGGGCATGAACAATAAAGCGCGTACAACCTGCCGCTGCGACTTTTTCGACAAAATCTACCATAAACTCATAACTATCAAAATCATCAATCCCAATACGGTGTTTAACGGTTACCGGAATATCGACCGCTGCCTGCATGTGTTTGACCAAATCAGCAACCGTCTGCGGCTCGGCCATGAGGCAAGCGCCAATTTTATTGTGCTGGACGCGATCAGAGGGGCAACCGACGTTGATATTGACCTCATCGTAGCCATGCTGCTGCGCAAATTGGGCACATTGGGTCATCTCGCTAGTATCGGCACCGCCAAGCTGTAGCACCAGTGGATGCTCAAGCGTATCAAAGCGCAAATGCCGCGCGCGATTGCCATGGAGCAGCGCACCGGTACTAATCATTTCGGTATAAAGATAAACATGCGGATTAAATAGCCGTGCAAAGTAGCGATAATCTGTCGTTGTCCAGTCTATCATAGGGGCAGCAGAGAGTCGTTTGTTGGTCATATCAACCATTAGGGTAAAGCCTCGTTATTATGCATGCATATAGTAGGTCGTTTTAAAATCGTTATACCAGTCTCACGTCGATATTCATCAATTTGCCAATTTTATTGCGAACCGACCTTACTTTTACGTGCATTTTTAAATGTGTTTAAAAGGAGAATAGATAAAGCGCCATGAGTGTTATTTTCATGACGCCTTTTGATTATTCTATCTATATAAGTTAAATAATAGGAAAATCAATAACAAAACAAAAATAGGGAAAAGCTCAATAATTATTCTCTAAATCACTTCATCAATTTTTTTGAATTCGGGCAGGTTATAAAAATAAATACCCACGATAATGCCGATAAAGCCTACAAAGGCAATGTATAGCGCCGGCGAAAAACTGATATATAAAGTCGCATAACCCAGACCAAAAGGCACCAACACTCCGACAATCCCATAAGCGACATTATAACAAAGCGCCATGCCAGTGAGGCGCACATTGGTTGGAAATAGTTGCACCAAGATGGCAGGTACCATGCCCACAATACCCGCACAAAACCCTAATAGCGCATACATGATAAGAATGTAATCACCACTTGCTTGCAGATGATAAAAGAATGCAAACATCTGTGCAATCAACAAGATAGAACCAATGGCCAATACTTTACCAAAGTTTTGATGGTTAGATATGAGGCCATAAAACACACAGCCAAACATCATAAACACAATACCCAAGCTGTGTGAAAAGCCAAATAAATCATTATCCAAGGTAAAACGCTGCTCAATTAAATCGGGTAGGAGTAGAATGATAACGGTGGTGATACTGGCTATGATAAAGGTAAGTAGCAAACCGATAAAGATAGAATGCTTACAATGCTTAAAGAGGAGGATAAAGGGTTTGGCAATATAATCACGCGGCTTTGCAGCTTTCATGGCGATAAAAAATGGCGATTCATCTATCCAGCGCCATGCCAATAAAGGCAGCACGCTCAGTACGGCCGCCATAAAAAACGATATCCGCCAGCCATAAGCGGCCAGTTGCTCGGTAGTCATAGAGTTGGTTAGCCAAAGAAAAAAGGCGTTAGAAAATAGTGCACCGACAAAAAAGCTTGCCGTCACATAACTACAGGCGACTGACAAATATTGGCGCGGCACATGCTCTGACACAAAAACCCAAGCCAGCGGTACAAAAAGTCCAAACGCCATTCCTTGTATCAGGCGTAAAATAATGAATAAAGCAGGCGCAGCCATACCCCATTGCGCATAGGTTGGCAAGCAGGCCATCGCCAACAAGCTTGCAGCGGTCACCAAAATACTCATTAATAATATCGGTTTTCGTCCACTGATATCACCAAAGCGCCCAAAGATAACCCCGCCAAACGGACGTGCCAAATACCCAATCGCAAATAGCCCAAGCCCTTGTATTTTCGCCATCGCCGCGCTGGTATTAGCAGGAAAAAAGGCAGCGGCGATGATATCGGCAAGATATAAATAAATCAAAAAATCAAAAAACGCGACTGCGCTACTAAAGCAAATAAACAGCACAGCATTTCTATCTTTAGAAGACATCAGAGCATATTGAGAACGAGAAGGCATAATAGATCACGTATCCACATAAAAGAAGGGTTTATTAAAATAGCTGAATAAAGCCTATTGCATAAAAATTGTCGTGTAAAAATGCTCGGTTAAAAGTGTTGTCTACTTACAGTAACCAATCAATCGGTAGCCAAGACATAATGGCCAACCAAACATGATCACTAATATCGACGCGCGGCTCTGAATCGTAAACGACCTTTTTACCATCTTCCTTGGTCAGCCACTGCAAATTACCATTTTCTAACAGCTGAACTTCGTAAGCTTGGCTTAATAAGTCATCGCTAAGCGCACTATGCAATTGTTTTGCCAGCTCCTCGTCATTGATAATCACGCCCATCTCGGTATTGATGTTGGCGGAGCGCGGATCGACGTTATATGAGCCGATAAATACTTGGTAGTCGTCAACAGCAAAGGTTTTAGCATGCAAGCTGGTGGACGATTGACTGCGCGCTTTCCAAAGCTTATTTTCGCGTTTTTCTTCAGAAGCGGTCGATTTTAGCTCGTAGATTTTTACCCCAGCTCGCAATAAGCTTGGGCGCCATTGACTGTAGCCAGAATGTACGGCGGTCACGTCAGTGGCATCAAAAGAATTGGTCAAAATCTTGATATCAATTCCCGCTTCTGCCAGCTCGACCAGCGTATTGACCCCATCTTTGGTCGGGACAAAATAGGATGAAATAATCGTCAGACGTTTGGTCGGACTGCCCAATAAGGTACGCAGCTGATGCACCAGATTGGTATCGGCTGGGACAGTTTTGGTCAATTTGCCGACGTCATCGCTTAAAAACTGCATGTCAGTCCAGCGAAAGGGCACGCGCTTATTGATGAGGTCACTATCAATAGAGGAATCTTCGATAGCCGTTTTATAGACGTCTAAACTGCTCTTACTGTTGTTTTTTTCATCGGCTCTTAGTTTGTCCAAACCTTCCAAAAAATCCGTGGTTTCACCTTTATCAAGGGTGGCAAGGGTTTGGATATCAAATGAAATTGGCGCTGACCAGTAACTGGCAAAGCTATTGTCAATGTCAGCGACTACTTTACCGATGAGCAAAACGTCTAAATCGGCAAATTGGCTGTTTGTATCATTGCTTAGGTACTCGTCACCAATATTACGCCCGCCAATGATGGTGATTTGCTTATCAAACGTCATGCTTTTATTGTGCATGCGCCGATTGATGCGCGGTAAACCCGTGACATAGTTCAAGGTTTGAAATTTACGGTACATCAATGGATTAATAATACGTACCGCGATATTTGGGTGGCTAGCAAAACGCAATAAATGCTGATCGAATTTGGCGCTATTATTAAAATCATCTAACAACAAACGAACGATGACGCCGCGCTCGGCTGCGTCCCATAAGTCCTTTAGCATCAGCTGTCCGGCTTGGTCATCGTGCCAGATATAATATTGCGCGTCGATATTACGCGTCGCCATACTGGTCAAAATACTGCGCGAAGCAAAGGCATTAGCACCGGTCACAATCGGATGATAACCGGATAAATCAGGGTGAATCTCGTTTTGTTCACTGATAGCAGCGACTAGATCAGTGCTATCCGTCTTTGCATTAGGGTTTGGGCTGTTTTGTTGGCCGTCTTTCTGACTGTTATTTTGCTCGCGACCCTCTTGTTGATATAAAGCGTCGATACGCGCGGATAAAGCTTGGCTTTCAGGCAAATGCGGCTGCTTTGGCAAACTCTGACATCCACTAAGACCTAAGGTAAGGCCGAGAGTTAAGCTCAACGATAAGTTACTTGGTTCTATACTGAACATCGACATAAATGAGTGACCTTAGTGGACTTAGATACAATGAAGCGCTCGTTAAAGATAGGTTTGAGTGTGCTTGCTGTTTTTACTGATAATAGCACTGATTATGGAGCGCGTGACAGTCTCGCTCAAGACAAAATTCGAAGCGCCGCTAAGCTTAGCAGCTGTTATCACCTGTGCCTATTGTAAATACGTTATTTTTTTAGCTTACGGCACCTTTTCTTGCATTTTTTTGCATTGAGTCGTCAGAAATATATGAGCCCGTTTTGGCAAAATTATTTAATAATAACTGCTTAATAACGATTGCCCAATAACAGAAGTTTAATAACAAACGCTTAATGATAAATAACCGCCAAACGCTATGCAAAAATAATATTTAGCAGGCCTTTGAAACCAGCTGTTTGGAATAAGTTGCCATGTTATGATAACGCGAATGAATGGTGTTTATAATCAAAAATAAACCGCCTGTTTAACAATAACCCGGGCAATGGAAAACTTATGAGTCAATCGCAAGCACATGATGATAGCAATGTAAATAAATTAGATGCAAATGAATCACAAGCAAGCAAATTAGACCCCAACTGGCGCGATGATGCGCTCAATTTAGATCTTGATTATGGCATGCAAACCATCGCGGTGCGCGCAGGGCAACATCGTACCGATGAGGGCGAGCATTCCGAGCCGATTTTTACTACCAGCTCTTATGTTTATGCGTCAGCCGCCGATGCAGCCGCCCATTTTAATGGCAGCAAAACGGGTAACGTCTACTCGCGTCATACCAATCCTAGCGTGCGCACCTTTGAGCGTCGTTTGGCCGCGCTTGAAAATGGCGAGCGCGCCGTTGCGACCGCCTCAGGCATGGGGGCTATTTTGACCATGTGTTTGGCATATCTCAAAGCAGGCGATCATTTGCTCGCTGCCAATCAATTATTTGGCTCATCGATTGGTTTGTTTAATAATTATATGGCAAAGTTTGGCGTTGAAGTCAGCTATGTTGATTGCTTTGATAATGAGGCGTGGGCAAAGGCGGTGCAGCCAAATACCAAGGTAATTTATTGCGAAAGCCCAAGCAATCCGCTCGCGCAAATTTGCGATATCGGTTATTTAAGCAAGCTGTGTAAAGCCAATGATATTTTATTGGTCGTCGATAATTGCTTTGCTACGCCCGCGCTGCAGCGGCCGTTAGATTTGGGCGCCGATGTGGTCATTCACTCTGCAACCAAATACTTAGACGGGCAAGGTCGCGTCTTGGGGGGCGCCTTAGTCGGTAACGATAAGCTGATGCAAGAGGCCTTTACCGTAGTGCGCTCGGGCGGTATCAGCATGAGCCCGTTTAATGCGTGGGTCTTTACCAAAGGGCTTGAGACACTAAAATTACGTATGCAGGCGCATTGTCAAAATGCCAATCAAGTGGCAGAATTTTTGGTCAATCATCCCAATGTCAGCACGGTGCATTTTTCAGGATTAAGCGACCATCCCGCGCATGAGCTTGCGACGCGCCAACATCATATGAAAGATGGCTATGGTGCTATCATGGGTTTTGAAGTAAAACTGTCAGCCAGCGCTCATTCAAATAAAAGGGACGAAAAAGCCGCAGCTTGGCATGTGATTGACTCAACACAAATGGTTTCTATCACCAATAATTTGGGTGATGCCAAAACCACCATTACCCATCCAGCGACCACCACCCACTTTCGCTTGACGCCTGAGACGCGCGCAGAGGCAGGCGTTAATGATAGCCTTATTCGTTTGTCGGTAGGTTTAGAAGATGTGGAAGATATCATCAAAGATTTGGCGCGTGGTTTAGACAGTTTGTAAAGATAACGGTATAATCGCGGTTAACATCAAGTTTACATGATTAATGACGATTCATTATTATACGCATTAAGACAAAATACAAAGAGGCAACTATGAATATTCAAGCATTGATGCAACAAGCACAAACGATGCAAAAGAAAGTCGAAGCAAACGTTGAAAACGCCAAAAAAGAGCTGGCTACCAAAGAAGTGCAAGCCGAAGCGGGTAGCGGTCTGGTAAAAGTCACCATGACAGGTCGCCATGTGGTCAAACGTTTGACCATCGACCCAAGCTTATTGGAAGATGAGCCAGATATGATTGAAGATTTAATCGCGGCTGCCATCAATGATGCAGTTCGCCAAGCCGATGAGCTATACGAAGAAACCATGGCTGGCGCGACCTCAGGCATGGGTTTACCACCAGGTATGCAAGGTCTGTTCTAAATAACGGTTTTTAAACATAAAAACTGCCGCTTGAACACAAAAATGGGGTTGTTATCGACACGATACGACCCCATTTTTATAGCTACAGTTTATAAATTAAGTTAAATAAAGGAAGCTACTTTGCTGACAGCCAAATTTGATCAGCTGGTCAAACAGCTGCGTATTTTGCCGGGCGTGGGTCAAAAAAGCGCCCAACGTATGGCGCTGCATTTGCTCACCAAAAAACGTCCGCAAGGCATGGCGCTTGCGCAAGCACTTGATGAGGCGATGCGTGAGATTGTCGAATGCCAGCGCTGCCATAGTTTTAGTGACGAGGCGATTTGTCCATTATGCCAAGACCCAAGGCGTGATGATGGCTTGCTGTGCGTGGTTGAAACCGCAGCAGACGTGATGGCTATCGAACAAACCGCGGGTTACCGTGGGCGTTATTTTGTCTTAGGAGGTCACCTATCGCCAATAGACGGCATCAGTGCCGACGATTTAAATATTGACCAGTTGGTCTGGCGGGTGAAGCAAGAGCCGGTTGAAGAGTTAATTTTAGCGACCGGTACGACAGTCGAAGGACAAACCACCGCCCACTTTATCAGTGAAGCGGTCAATCGTCATGTCAATAAAATCACGCGCTTGGCGCAAGGCGTACCGATGGGCGGCGAGCTTGAGTACCTTGATAGTATGACCCTTGGGCAGGCCATGCAAAATCGCTCATTTTTGTAATGTAGTCTATTAAAAGTAAAACTGTCATAAGTTTTGCGGCGATACAGGTATCATTGCTTTTTTAAAACAGAATTTTGTTCATCTGATTTTATGATATTGTTATAATTCTTTTTTCATTTTATTAAGGCGCGGTTTAGCGTTTTATTCTCTTCTATTTAAGCAGGTATCTGCCCGTGTCAAACCATGTTCCAACAGTTTCAACCCCCTCTACTCAATCAAGTACTCCCAAAAGTGCCGTTAGTGATGACAATTTAGTAAAGCAAGCAATAAATAGTGATACGCAGGCAGCAGCTTTGCCATCAGAGCCAGATATCGATGCCCTGCTAGATGCCGCCGATGAGGCAGCGGTTACTTGGGTACGTAAGCAGGAAGATTTGGCTGAAGTTATCGAAGCGTTAGCAACTTGCGGGCGGGTGGCGTTAGATACTGAATTTATCAAGCGCGATACCTATTATCCGCGTTTGGCACTGGTGCAGCTAAATACTGGCAATCATGTGTATTTAATAGATGCGCCGCAACTGCAATTGGCTGAGCTATGGCAAGCCTTGGTTAAAGTAGACGTGGCGATTTGGCATGCCTGCGGTGAGGATTTGGGGATTTTTTATCTATTATCTGGTTGTCCACCATTGACCAATATCTTTGATACGCAAATCGCGCTGGCGTATTTAACTGGCCAGTTGCAAATGGGTTATCAGCAGGCGCTTGATGATCAGCTAGATATGCACATTGATAAAGAGCAAAGCCAGTCTGATTGGCTGCAACGCCCGCTATCATATGAGCAAGAGCAGTATGCGATAGATGACGTGCGTTTTTTGCCAGCGCTTTATTTAAGCCTTGAGTATGAGTTAAAGAAAAAAGGGCTGTTTGAATATGTATGGGCAGATTGTCAGCTTTATGCCAGTGACTTATATGACGCGCAGCATGTAGCCGATGATGAGATGTATCTAACGATGGCAGATTATCGTTATACCTCCGAGCAGATGGCGATATTGCAAGCAGTGGCAACATGGCGTGAAGAGTTAGCACGGGCGACCAATCAGCCGCGTACCTTTGTCATAAAAAAACAAGCAGTGCGTGAGATTATCACCGAAAAACCCAGCAGTATGCGTGAGCTTGCGCACAAAACCACCATGCACCGTAGCATGCTGCGCCTATATGGTGAAGAGTTGCTCAAGGTCATTAAAGAAGCCACAAACCTGCACCCTGCTGAGCATCCGGACTGTCTATTGCCACCGTATCGCTCAAAAAACAAAATACTGTCAAAAGCGGTGCAACAAGCAATCGATAAGCAAGCAGAAGAAATCGGCGTGCCTGCTAATGTATTGATGCGTAAAAAATGGCTCGCGCAGCTCTATGAAGTGATTGCCTTTGATAAAGATTTAAGCGAGCTGCCAGAAGGACTAAAAGGCTGGCGCAATGACTGGGTGATGCAAACTTTGATTCCGGTGATTGAGGAGCACAAAACCGAGTTACAACAGGGGATGGGGGTCAATGTTCGCTAAGTAAACAAGAATAGCGTTTATAAGTGCTTAACATTTATAACTCTTTAAGCTTGTTATGGTTAAATTGTCCGTGTCTTAAAAAGTATTGAGTCTGCTCTGCAACTGCTTTGTCGACCAGCATACCCGTATGCGAGACGGGCAAGACAATATGATCAGTGGCTGCCTCTATTTTGGTTTCTTCGACATATACCGTGCCATCATGTAGCAGATGTTCTGCCGATGGTGCGTTTTCTGCGCTACGCAGTTTGCGATTATGGTATTGCAGAAATAACTGCCCCAAGCCATAAGGGCGATTACCGGCAATCACGCCTAAGCTAATATGTTTTGGTAACGGCGCAACCGTTCCATCTAGGGCATCAACATATGAGCGTCCTACTACAACTGGCGTCAAGCGCCAAATATAATCTGCACAAACACTACCTAAATGCGGTGTCCCAAGCGTTACGCAGCGTCCAATTTGCCATTTTGGATACTCAGCGACAAAATTACGAATAATCAAACCGCCTAAACTATGACCGACCAAATCGATTGGTTGGTCAAGGTGGTGATGCTTTTCTAGCCAGTTATGTAAGCGGGCGCTATTGGTTTTGATGCTATCTCGCATGCTACGATAGCCATATTGATACGTATCAAATCCTGCTACTTGTAAGCGTTTGGCAAGAGGGCGCATAATCCACGCCGTTTGATGTAGACCATGAATCAGAATGACGCGGTTTTTTTGGTGCATGCTTGTGTCCATTAAAAGTGACATCCATTAGAATGTACGGTTAACAACTTGATGATGTAAATAGTATAGCGCTAAATTTCTCAAGCAAAATAAAAACCTCCAAATCAGCTACTGACTTGGAGGTTTGTTTTTATATGAACTGTTTATAGTTGTTTGAAAACTACATATAGTTTTCGATACTTGGGCAAGAGCACATAAGGTTCTTATCGCCATAAGCGTCATCGACACGTGCCACACTTGGCCAGAACTTATGAGCGCGGATGTACGGCAGTGGGAATGCAGCGGTATCACGGCTATATGGATGCGACCATTCTTCACTGGTAATCATCGCCGCGGTGTGCGGCGCATTGACCAATGGATTGTCTTCTAATGTCCAACCATCTTCGCCAGCTTTGGCCTTCATAGCCTCAGCTTTGATAGATATAAGCGCGCTGATAAAGCGATCTAACTCTTCTTTAGACTCAGACTCAGTTGGCTCAATCATCAACGTACCCGCAACTGGGAAACTCATGGTTGGTGAATGGAAACCATAATCCATCAAGCGCTTGGCGATATCGCTCTCAGTGATGCCAGTTTCTTCCTTCAATGGGCGAATATCGATGATACACTCGTGCGCAACGCGGCCGTTTTTGCCCGTATAAAGAACAGGGTAGTGGTCTTGTAGCTGAGTGGCGACATAGTTGGCATTTAAGAGCGCAAGCTCCGTGGCTTTTAGCAGACCATCGCGGCCCATCATGGTGATATACATCCAAGAGATGGGTAAGATGCTCGCTGAGCCATAAGGCGCTGCCGATACCGCTGAGCAGTCTTTTTGCGCGTTGTGTACAGGGCTTAGCGTATGGTTGGCCATAAAGGGGGCCAAGTGCGCCTTCATGCCGATAGGGCCCATGCCAGGACCGCCGCCGCCATGCGGGATACAGAAAGTTTTATGCAAGTTCATATGCAGTACGTCAGCACCGACATCAGCAGGCTGCATCATGCCGACCTGTGCGTTCATGTTAGCGCCATCCATATAGACTTGACCGCCATGCTTATGAATCAAATCACAAATATGACGGATGCCTTCTTCAAACACGCCGTGCGTTGATGGATAAGTAATCATCAACGCACCTAGGCTTGCGCTGTGCTCTTCACATTTAGCCGTCAAATCATCAATATCTACGTTACCGTTATCATCAGTTTTAACGACGACGACTTGCATACCCATCATCATGGCGGTAGCTGGGTTGGTGCCGTGCGCCGACTGCGGGATCAGACACACATCACGCTCTGTTTCGCCTAATGACTCATGGTAACGACGGATTGCTAATAAACCAGCATATTCGCCTGAAGCGCCAGAGTTTGGCTGCATAGATACTTCATCAAAGCCGGTGATGGCTTTGAGTTGCTCTTGTAAGCTATCAATCATCGCAATGTAACCAGTCACTTGACCGCGCGGCGCGAACGGGTGCACGTTGGCAAATTCAGGCCAAGTAATCGGTAGCATCTCACTGGTGGCGTTTAGCTTCATGGTACAGCTACCAAGTGAAATCATGCTACGGTTCATCGCCAAATCTTTGTCTTCTAGCGACTTTAGGTAGCGCAGCATTTCATGCTCGGTGTGATGCGAGTTAAACACCGGATGGGTCAGGATGTCATCGGTACGCAAGTACGCGCTATCGAGTGACACGCGAGCTTCTGCTGGCAAGTCATGCGCTTTACTGACAAACAACTGCGTTAGCGCCTTAAAGTCTTGCGCGTCGCTGGTTTCACTAAAGGCAACGCTTAATTTGGTGTCGCCAAGACGCCATAAGTTGTAGCCAATATTGTCGGCGTTTTCAAAGATTTGGGTGGCCAGCTTTTCTGAACCGCAATCGATGACCACGGTGTCAAAGAACTGCTCATGCACCACGGTAAGATTGCTGTCAGCAGCGGATTTGATCACATCAGCAAAGGCAGTCGCAAACGCATGAATACGAGTGGCGATACGCTTCACGCCATTTGGACCATGATAAACGGCATACATACCAGCTAGATTGGCAAGCAAGACTTGTGAGGTACAGATGTTTGAGTTGGCTTTTTCACGGCGGATATGCTGCTCGCGAGTTTGCAGTGCCATACGTAGCGCAGTATTGCCTTGTGAGTCTTTTGACACGCCAATGATACGGCCAGGTGCCGAACGCTTGGCTTTATCAGAGAAGGCAAAGTAGGCGGCGTGTGGACCACCAAATCCCATTGGAATACCAAAACGCTGAGTGCTACCGAGTGCTACGTCTGCGCCCATATCGGCTGGTGATTTTAATAACACCAAACTCATGATGTCGCTGACAACGCTGACGTAAGTTTTGTTTTTCTTCACCGCCGCGATAACGTCGGTTAAGTCTTTTACATCGCCTTCAACACCGACGTATTGGAAAATAGCACCGAAATAATCGCCTGATTTAGCCAGTTCAAAATCACCGACGACCACATCCCAGCCAAAGTACTTGGCACGAGTATTGATGACATCTAAGGTTTGTGGATAGATACGCTCATCCACAAAAAACTGATTTGATTTGCTTTTGCTCACACGCTTTGACATGGCCATCGCTTCTGCCGCAGCCGTTGCTTCGTCAAGTAATGACGCGCCAGCCATCTCCAAACCTGTTAAATCAATACAAACCTGCTGGAAGTTAAGCAATGCTTCTAGGCGACCTTGAGCAATTTCAGCTTGATAAGGGGTATAAGCGGTATACCAACCTGGATTTTCAAGGACGTTGCGCTGAATCACTGCTGGCATGCGCACCGGCGAGTAACCTTGACCGATATAGCTCTTATTAACCGTGATATCGTCTGCCATGGTACGTAGTTTAGCAAGTGCGGCGTGCTCACTCATCGCTACGGGCAAATCTAGCTCTTTATGCAGGCGCACTGGCTCAGGCACGGTATCATTGATAAAGCTTGCCATATCTTGATAGCCAATGGCATTTAACAGGTCGGCTTGTTTGGCATCATTTGAGCCTAAATGACGATAGACAAATTCAGCTTCGTTGAATAAACCTTGAAAGGTATCAAACGTTGGGTTTTGCGAGATAGTCATAACAGTCCTTGGTAAAAGGGATGATAAAGGAGATGGCTAAAATAACGAATAATTAATAACGGTTTACGGTTTTAGACGTAATGGACAAATTGAGTTTGGTCAAAGCGGAACTGGGTGTTATAAATACCATTATCAGCGCGCTCGCCAGCCCCAATCATCATAATGATATGGTGATCGTCGCTTAAATTTAATAAGCGTTTCATCGCAGGCTCATCAAATCCGCCCATTGGACAACTATCAAAACCGTGTGCGCGTAAGGCGAGCATAAGGTTTTCGGCTGCTAGGGCAGTATTGTTGGTGGCCCAGTTTTTGGTGTCTTCAAAGGTATAATAAGGTGATTTAATCGGACCTTTGACGCGTCTAATAACTTGCGTCGCGCCCCATTTAGCCGCTGATATTACGTTGACTGGTCCGCGTAAGAAATCCATGGTCACAACTTTGTTGTAGTAGTCTTTGACCTTTTTCGGCACTGGCGTATCTGGATATTCACGCAATATTTGCTTAGCATGGTCGTGCCAAACATCGGTACGCGCAACAACCGCAATGAGGCGTGCTGAGGTTTTCGCCGCGTTTTGATTCATGCAGTTTTTTACCGCACGTTTGCGCTTATCTGCATCATCGATGACATAAAATTCCCACGGCTGCAGGTTGCTTGAGTTCGGCGCGAGCATAGCCAAACGTAGGCAATCTGCTAATACCTCATCAGGTATCGGTGTGTCGGTAAAGCGACGAACGGAACGACGCGATTCAACCACCTCGCGGAAGGCTTGCAGCTGCGGGGTATTATCAGGCGTGGCGATAGTTACTTGATTGTCAATGCTATCAGTGTCAGAGGTCATATGAGAATCCATGCTGGGATTGAGTGCTCGACTAGATTTATTTATTGAGGCGTTGTTAAAACATTGCGGCTCATAAATAAAACAAATAAGTGGGCTTGCGCTCGCAATTTATAACTGAGCGACAGGCATTTTAGAAAAAAGCGCACAGATACCAGCTGACGCCAATATCTGTCATAACAAGTTGTCTTTTTAACATTAAAAATAGCGATAGCTTAATTAATTAGTGCTTATTAGCTTACTATTACAGCTCGTTTTCGTACTCGTCAGCACTCATCAAGGCTTCGTAGTCAGCGATATTGTCAGGCTTTATTTTAAAGAACCAACCTTCACCGTATGGGTCAGAGTTGATGATTTCTGGATCATCTTCTAATGCTTCGTTGATAGCAACCACTTCGCCTGAGAGAGGTGCGTAAACGTCAGAGGCGGCTTTTACAGACTCAACCACAGAGATTTCGTCATCGACAGCGATGATGTCACCCACGTCTGGCAATTCAACAAACACCACGTCACCGAGCAAGTCTTGAGCATGGTCAGTGATGCCAACCGTAATCGTACCGTCGTCTTCTAGGCGCAGCCACTCATGGCTAGCGATGTATTTTAGTTCTGCTGGGATGTTACTCATGGTCTCTCTCCTAAATGATAGAGAATGGTTAATAAAAAAGGGACGCTCATAATAAAAGGTATCAGGGATGTCAGTCAAATTGTTGCTTGCCGTTACGCACAAAGGGCAGCTTGACAACGCGCACGTCAACGAATTTACCTTTACCGCGCAAATCGACCTGCACGCTATCGTCATCTGATAAGCTGGCAGGCACACGGGCAATAGCAATCGAATTTTTTAGGCTAGGGGAGAAAGTACCACTGGTAATCAGGCCAGTTTGCTCATTGTCTGTGCCTTGGTTGATGGTGACGGTCATGCCTTCACGCAACACACCACGCGTCGTCAATAATAAACCGACTTGCTTCATAGCACTGTTGTCAGCTTTTGCTTGTTGACGCTTACTAACCAAGGCTTCACGGCCGATAAAGTCGCGCTCGTCTTTTAGCGCCAGTGTCCAGCCCATGTTGCACTCATAAGGGCTGGTTTCTTCATTCATATCATGACCATACAAGTTCATGCCCGCTTCCATACGCAAGGTATCACGCGCGCCAAGACCAGCAGGTTTGATGCCATTAGCTTTTAATTGCTCAAAAAACGCTGGTGCATCATCGCCATGCATAATCACTTCAACGCCGTCTTCGCCTGTATAGCCAGTGCGCGCCACAAACCAATCTTTGCCTTCGATATCGGTTAAATCAGCACCGACAAAAGGCTTCAGGGCAGCCAATGTATCTGCCCAACTTGGTTTAATTTGAGCCAATTTTGCAACGGCATTCGGGCCTTGGATAGCGAGCATAGCCAAGTCATCACGTTCCGTTAAAGCAACCTTAAAACCTTCGGCAACTTTATGAAACTGGGCCATGTCTTTATCGCGGGTCGCTGCATTTGACACGATACGATATTCGCTCGAGTCTTCAGTCATCAGATAAACGATTAAATCGTCAATAATACCGCCTTGCTCATTGAGCATCGGAGAGTAAAGTGCTTTACCAACGGTTTTTAATTTATCGACGTCATTGGCAAGTAGCTTTTGCAGCCATGCTTTGGCATCAGAGCCTTTAACATCAACCACTACCATATGTGAAACATCAAACATACCGGCATCGGTACGTACAGCTTCGTGTTCTTCGATTTGTGAACCATAATGGATTGGCAATTCCCAGCCAGAGAAATCCACCAGTTTGCCGTCGCTATCAAGGTGCGACTGGTAAAGGGGCGTACGTTTAGGGGCGGAAGCGCTGGTATTTTGAGAATTGGTATTGTGAGTGTCGGTCATAACAAATCCTTATGGAACATCAGCAGCACTTGATAATCAGATATAAAATATCAAAGTAGCAGAGCAGATGTACATTATCATAGTAGTGAGTGGCAATCTTGCAGGGCGCAAGCAGTGCAACCAAGGGTAGTACAAAAAAATAGAGCAATCAGCCAAACAGACGCCAAACGTCGGTTTAAGCAAAAGCCCTATCTGTCCTGTAACCTGAGATTTTCAACACGAATCATTGTTATTTATCTATCAAAGCCTAAGCCTTAAAGACAATCGCAATAATGCCGCATTTTCTCCCCTTCGGTGGGTAAGGCGTCGTCCGTCCTTACCGCTCTCCAGATTTGTTATGCCTTATGTTTTGGAATGCTATGCAGTTGCGATAGCAATAAAACAGTCATGACATATGTTTTTCAGTCCTTTTACCTGAGCGATTGGCAGGGTGTATGCGCCTTCGGTGGTCGTCAAGCAGGTATCAGCGCGGCTCGTAATATAAGCGCGCTTGATATTATGCCCAAGACTCTCTCCTGAAAAACGCTTTTATTATGAAAGGTTCAGGCTGTTTTTACAAGCCATCTGCTGTATTAAAGTCGATAATGTTGTTAAAAACAACTTTTTAGCAGCAAAGCTGACAAATTTATGAATGAATAGTACCGGTATAAGATGATTAAATGAGCGGATTTTACAGTGATTTACTATAGCAAAACGTAAAGCGACTACTGATTGCAGCCGCAAATATGCTAACCTATGGCCATAGTCTCTGATAGGTTGTTATTATGCACTGCGATATTTATAAATTTCCCAAACACGACGACATGTACGTGTACATTGCCCGTCCGGATTACCCTGATGATACCGATGAGCTTAGAGACTGGCTTGGTGTACTGCCAAAAGAATTTCGGGCAAGCTTAGGACGTAGTCAGTTTGTCATGCATTTGGACTTGGCGAGCACGCCAAAATTGGCGCGCGTTGATAAAGAAGAAGTGCTGGCAAAATTAAAATCACAAGGGTATTTTGTGCAAATGCCGCCGCAAGATGTGATGCGTCGTCAAGCTGAGCTACGCGCCCGCGAGGCACAGAATAATATTTACGATTAATGTAATTTTTGCAGTTAGTACATTTCTTTGCAAAGGTTTATTAGGCAGCATTGGCATAAGGGCGCAAAAATACGTGATAAAAAAACGACGAAACATTTGCGCTCATGCATTTTGCTAGCAAGTCGTGATAAACTAATCGCCATTAGACATACGTAATTGAGTGCAGTTGATGATTATGTATTTTGTCGAATTGTTAGTCTGACAAAACTTACCCTATACCGCTTGACGCCTTACGCGCCGCAGGTAATAAACGCAGGTAATGAAACACGCATGGATTGGTTAAAAGGCATTATAGAAAGCTTGCCGATGGGCGCTATCAGTGACATTCTCGGTGAGATTACAATTTGGTGGGGGCAACTGGTAAAAGATGTGTCGCCCGCAGACTTACCTATGTATGCATATCTTGGCGGCGTGATTATCGTTTTGATACTTTGGTTGTTGGTTGCCCGTATCCTGCCGCGCCCACTTGGCGGTATGAGCTGGATGATATTGTTCGCCGTCTTGCTCGCACCCGGTACAGCGCTTGGTGACCCTAGTGTGATTGCGCCGGCGAGTATCAGCGTTGTTTATGCGATTATGATGAAAGATACGGCTGGCGCGATTACCAATATGCTGCCTATTTTGGTCGTGCTGGTAGTAGGCTTGTTTGTGGGTTTTGTTTGGCAACTGATTCGCGGTGCGTTTGAGTCGAGCTTAGATAAAGCCCGTAGCCGAACGGCGGATGATGCGCAAGCGACCGCTCAATTGACGACTGGTAATTATTTGGCAGACGACGCGGGTTTATCAGAGTCGTTTGATCATTTAGCATTGTCGTCTAAACCTGAATTGGCTAAGACTGAATTAAGTAAGCCTAAAACTGAGGTTGGCTTAAAAAAAGACCGCAAATAATAGCTATGAGTAATAAAGCTTTTTGCTTGAGATTTTTACACTAAAAGACACCCTGCGTGTCTTTTTTTATACTCATTTATCGGCTGTACAGTCAATCGATGATAACTACGAACGCATGAGTATTTTGGCAATTAATGGCACTGTGCTAATCTAAATGAATATTTATCTTCAAGCGATTTTCTCCAAATCCTTTACGACTTTCAAAACCTTTAATAGATAACAATAACTGATACGCAATAACTGAGAATATATTATGACCACAACTGATAAAACGAAAAAAAGCTTTACCGGTACGCAAAACTACATTGCAACCGATGATTTGCAGCTAGCCGTTAATGCGGCAATGACGCTACAAAAGCCGCTACTTATTAAGGGCGAGCCAGGCACTGGTAAAACGTTACTGGCTGAAGAGGTTGCTGAGAGTTTAGGGATGCCGCTGATTACGTGGCATATCAAATCGACCACCAAAGCCGAGCAGGGTCTGTATGAGTACGATGCCGTATCGCGCTTACGTGATTCGCAATTAGGCGACGACAAGGTGTATGAGATTGGCAACTATATCAAGCCCGGTAAACTGTGGGAAGCCTTTACGAGCAGCGAGCGCAGTGTATTATTGATTGATGAGATTGATAAAGCCGATATTGAGTTTCCAAACGACTTATTGCATGAGCTCGATAAAATGTCGTTTTACGTTTATGAAACGGGCGAGACCATCACCGCCGAGCAGCGTCCGGTGGTGATTATCACCTCAAATAATGAAAAAGAGCTACCAGATGCGTTTTTACGTCGCTGCTTTTTCCATTATATCGATTTCCCAGATGAAGATACTATGCGCCAAATCATTGAGGTGCATTTCCCGAATATCCAAGAAAAACTCGTCAATGATGCACTCGATATTTTTTATAAGCTGCGTAACATCCAAGGGCTTAAAAAGCCACCATCAACCTCAGAGTTGGTCGATTGGCTGACGCTGTTATTGGCTGATGATATGGCACAAAACGAGCTGGAAGAAAACTTGCGCGGTGAAAAGTCTATTCCGCCGCTATATGGCGCGCTACTGAAAAATGAAGCTGATGTAAGCTTGTTGCAGCGTTTTGCCAATATGATGCGTCGTTAAGCGATAGCTCGTTTTTTATAATTGACGTTAATGAAGCAGTCTAACTCGTAACTCTATCAGCCAATAAGTGATGCGACTTTTATGTTTATCAAATTGTTCTATACCCTGCGGACCTACGGCGTGCCGGTCAGTACGCGTGAGCTACTTGACCTAAACGCGGCCTTAGATCAAGGGCTGATGATGCAGCCGCATCCTGAAAATCCCGAGTTATCTACTTTTGCCAGTCGCGAGGATATGTATCGATTGATTCGCCTGTGTATGGTCAAAGACGAGCGTCACTTTGATAAATTTGACCGTGCTATGGCAGATTATTTTGAAGGCGTCGATAGTCTTGATATGGATGAGCTGCTAGCAAAGTTGACGGATATTCCGAAAGAGTGGCTGGATTTAAAGCTTGATCCAAAAAATCTGACCGAAGAGCAGCGGCGCTTGCTGAAAAAATACGGCTCATTAGAAGAGCTGATGAAAGCGCTTGAAGAGCGTCTTAAAGAGCAAAAAGAGCGTCATCAAGGTGGCAGTAAATGGGTAGGCACTGGCGGTACGTCACCGTTTGGTGCCTATGGCGACCATCCAGAAGGCGTGCGCGTCGGCGGTGAGTCGCGTAAACGCAGCGCTGCCAAAGTGTGGGAGCAGCGTAAATATCGCAATCTTGATGATGACAATCAGCTTGGCACGCGCCAAATTCAGATGGCACTGCGTAACTTGCGCCAGTTTGCACGCACGGGTAGCGCCGATGAGCTAGATATTCACGAAACCATTAAGCGTACGGCAAAAAAAGGTGTGCTCGATATTCATATGCAAGCTGAACGCCGCAACCGTGTCAAAGTGCTGATGCTATTTGATGTTGGTGGCAGTATGGATGTTCACGTCGAAGCATTAGAAAAATTGTTTTCTGCGGCCAAAAATGAGTTTAAAACCTTAGAGTTTTTTTACTTTCATAACTGCTTATATGATTATGTTTGGAAAGACAATAATCGTCGCCACAGCGCGCCGATGCCGACTTATGAGCTGCTCAATACCTATGGTCGCGAATATCGGGTGATATTTGTCGGCGATGCGTCAATGTCGCCGTATGAGCTGATGACGGTTGGCGGTAGCGTAGAGTACATGAATAATGAGGCGGGTATCGTTTGGCTAAAACGGGTACTGGCGCATTTTGATAAAGTTGCTTGGCTCAATCCTGAGAATCCTGCGTATTGGAATTACACCCAAACCATCGTTGAGATTAAAAAGCTCTTCGACAATAAGATGTATCCGATGACTTTACATGGCGTCGAAGAGATGACCAACTATTTGGCGCGCTAAGGGACAGTTGTAAGAATCATTTACTTTATTTATTTTGTAAACACGCATGAAAATAGCTGTTATAAAATATAGCGGCTATTTTTTCATTGCTAATTTCTGTTTTTACTCTTGCTTTGCTAATTCTTTGTTTCTATTTTGCCATTCCTAATCTTTTGTTTCTATCAGCCCAATCATCACGCCCATCTCTTTTTTATCATGCTTATCAATGCTCGGTGCGTAGAGTGCCGAAGCGATACCGCCATCCAAAAATAAGGCATTTGGGCAGTTTAATTTATCTTTAAACAGCGCCGCAAATTGATAAAAGCTCACTGGTGCTTCGCTATTGACAAATTGTATGCTGCCATCACTGCAAACACCTGCGCCATTACGCAGCTTAAGCGAGGTGCTGTTAGGCTTAAACTGCGGGTGAATCTCATTATTGATGACTAACATAGGGCCTGATTGCGTCGCATACCAAGGCTGCGCATTGCCACTTTTGAGCTGGCTGTCTAATGCTTTACTTTCGGTAATCTGTACTTTGCCAGCTTTATCCCACCACATGACGCCGTTGGGCAACAGATGAAAGTTGCCACCGCCTTCTTTAATATTTAATGCGCGCAGCTCCCTACCCTCGATAACCGTATAGCCAATCGGCGCATAATTTTCATTATACATGCCAGCATTCATGGAAAATTTGAGGGTTTGGTTAGAGGGTAGCGATGCTAATAAAGCATCAAAAGTCAGTAGCGGCTGGTTGTTATCAGCATTGCTATCGCTCTGTTGCCAAAATAACTGTAATGAATAACGCGTGTCGGTCAGCGCCTTTGCATCAATACGGCAAACGCTATAGGCAAAGGGCGTGTTTTGCGCCTGACATGACCAATTTTCGCCATTACTACTTATCGCGTTATGGTTATTATCTTCTGCTGGCTGGCAAGCGCTGATGCTTAAAGTAACCAGCGCTGCTGCCAACAATGAGTAAGGGAACCTAAATATAGAACTTGGCATCGATGACTTATCTTTTTATAGGATAACGTTAGATGGTCTAAAAAACGCCATAATCCTTAATCGTCTAATGGCGGAATTTCGCGGAAAGTATTATTGACGTTACCAATTAACAGACCACCATCGATGAGATCTACCGAATCATCGGGATGCTGGGTGGTTGGGGCATTGGTTTCTTTACCTTTATCACGCGAGTCTTTGTTATAAGCAATCAGGGCATCGTTATTGGCAAGGAAGCTGTCTGGATTTGCCATGACCCACATTTGGTTAAAGACGTCGGCACGGGCGTTTTGCTCAAGCAGTGCGCCTTTATCGGCAAAGTAAAAGAGCTTCGATAATAGCTTGATTTGTCCATCATCTAAACGGCGGGCGATATGATAAGGCTGCAATTGGCTTGGATGCTGAAGACCAACGGCGCCAACGATACTAGCAAGTGATTTTAGCGTATTTTTATGAAAGCTGGCAACGCGCTCAGCTTTACTTGGTACATCAAGCGCTTTTTGACGATAGGGGTCTTGGGTTGCGACACCAACAGGGCAGGTGTTGGTATGGCATGAGCGCGACTGGATACAACCAACGGCAAACATAAAGCCGCGTGCTGAGTTACACCAGTCAGCACCCAGCGCAATCATACGCGCAATATCAAATCCTGAGACGATTTTACCACTGACGCCAAGCTTAATCTTATCGCGAATACCAGCGCCAACCAAGGTGTTGTGCACCAGCATAAAGCCTTCAACCATCGGCATACCGACGTTGTCCATAAATTCAACGGGCGCTGCGCCTGTACCGCCTTCAGCGCCGTCAATGACAATAAAATCAGGATAATTGTCCATCTCTATCATGGCTTTCACAATCGCCATAAACTGCCACGGCTGACCGATACACAGCTTAAAGCCGACCGGTTTACCGCCTGATAAATCACGCAGCTGCTGCCAAAAAGTCACCAACTCACGCGGCGTACTAAAGGCGCTGTGCGAAGAGGGCGACACGCAGTCTTTGCCCATCGGCACGTGGCGCGTATCAGCAATCTCTTGCGTGATTTTTTCTGCTGGCAGTACGCCGCCTTGACCCGGTTTTGCGCCTTGTGAGAGTTTAATCTCAATCATTTTTACTTGCGGGTCAACGGCTTGTTCGGCAAAGGACTGCGGGTCAAAATTGCCAAGCTCATCACGGCAACCAAAATAACCAGTGCCCAGCTCCCAAATCAAATCACCGCCAAACTTACGATGATAAGGGCTGATCGCGCCTTCACCGGTATCATGGGTAAAGCCGCCCAATTTAGCGCCTTGATTAAGCGCCATAATGGCATTGGCTGATAAACTCCCAAAGCTCATCGCTGAGATATTAAATACCGACATATCATACGGCTGCTGGCAGCGCTCACCGCCCACGATAATACGAAAGTCTTTATTTTCTAGCGGTTGGCTGACCGCTGATTGCAAAAACCATTCTTTACCGTGCGCGTATAAATTATCAAGCGTACCAAAAGCATTGGTATCACTGACGTTTTTGGCTCGTTGATACACCAGTGCGCGCTGCTGGCGTGAAAACGGCACTTGCTCTTTGTCATTTTCTAATAAATACTGACGAATCTCAGGGCGAAAATCCTCAAGCACATAGCGAATATGCCCAGCGACTGGATAGTTTCTTAAGATGGCATGCTTTGCCTGTATGACATCATAAATCCCCAAACCCACACCCAAGCCGCCAAGAATAATCAGCCACCAATTCATCAATAACAGCCCTGCTATAAACAGCAGGGTCGCAGCGGCAAAAGTACTGTAGCGCAACATGACGCCAACTAAATAAGGAGAATCCTGTTTGGGTTTTGGGTTTAGATTGGTACGAGATTGGGGCATAACGATACTCAACAGTGTTACGTAAATAATAAAAACGCGATGATAAAAAACAAAGTATCCATAACAAAATAACCATGTCATAAACATGGTTATTTTGTTATGGATTAAATGCTTAAATTTATCGCGTACATCATACACATATGATATCACTGCGACGGTTTAATTGGGTAACAGAGTGCTAATTTTGCGCTCAAAATCACAGTTTTTAGACGTAATCGGCTCTGATTGATTATTTTAAATGATTTTCTGCTGATGATTTGGCGCCGAAGATAAGGAAAAGGCATTCAATGGCAATAACGAAAAGCGTTAAAAATAAGATTGAAACCGACTGTCAGTGTCTGGTAGTAAGGTCTAAATAGTGCCTTGTGAGTTATAACGGGTGCAGGGCATGAATGGTAAGAAAAGCGTTTGCCCGCAACGCGTAGCAGCCACTACAGTATGTTTTCAACCCCCTGCTGTGGCGGTTTGGGGTCTGACACTCGCCCAGTCGGTTCCAAAGGGGCAGTCTATCCTTTTATTATCGAATAGTATTGTTAAATAAATAAAACGGACAGAAAATTCTTATATCAATGGTTTAAAAATACTTATTCTACAAGGTCAATTTGCCAGTTATTGGCTTGAATGACGATATTAATTTTGCGCAGCTTCATCGCGATGTCGTCGGCTTGCTTTTGTAAACCGGCAACCGAAACCATGATATGCCATTTAATCTCGCGAGGGCTATAACGGTCAACCTCGGTATCAGTAGCTTCAATGGCCTCAATCAATAACTTATGGCGCATCTCTAAGGTATCACGTTCGATCAATAGTGTCAGCATCGATTGACCTTCATTGGTCTGAGCGACAGCGTTAGTTCGGTGAATACGTTCAATCAAAGCCGATAATTCAGTAATGACTTGACTGGCTTCAATCATCAGGACGTTTGGGTCTTCGTTTGGCGTATCCCCTTCTTGGACTTTGACATTACTACGAATGCGCCCTTTAATTTGAGCGAACTTTTTTTGCATATCGCTACGGATGAGGAGGGCTTCGGCGAGTTTCATGGTTGACTCCAATACTTTTATTATTATTGATATTTGCTTTAAAGTTTAGCGCTTCTCATTCTTTAACACAAACCACTTGCCGAAAATTATATAGCACTTCCACCAAATCATTTTGTGCTCTCATCGCATTACCAATACCTTTATACAGCGCTGAAAAATAAATAAATCCACTCAGACTTTCTAAACCCCACTACCAATCTTTTCAGCCAACGCCTGCAACTTTGGCACAATCATCGCTGCATATTCTTCCGCTTGCCAATTGGCACTCGGTACACTGGCATTGAGCGAATATGCATACTGCCCAGTGGCAACATCAAAAACGCCAACCGCCACAGCCAATATATCGGTAGAAAACTCACCATCGGATACCGTATAGCCGTATTTTGCATAATGCTCTGTCGCCTCGGTTAACGCAGATTGCGCGCGGTCATACTCCTCTTTGGATAAATGCTCTTGTAGATTATTACGAATCACCGACTGTCTCGCTGGTGAGCTTACTGCATAAAAAGCGCGACCAATGGCAGTGCGGGCGACGGGTACAGCTGAGCCAACTTGTAAATTGACAGAGAGGCGAGCAGGGCTACGACAACAAGCGTGATAGCGCATTTCTCCTTCGACTTCGGTTGCCAAATTCACCGATACTTCATTGCTACTTGCAAATTGCCGCAGCAATGGTTCAGCAGTTGCCACCATGTCATGACGACTCCACGCGGTGGCACTTAATCGCACCGCACTACTGCCCAGCTGATATTGTCCGTGCTCGGTCATACGTAAAAATCCAAGCGTCATCAAGGTATGAATAAGCCGAGTGATGGTGGCTTTTGGCAAGGCGGTCATCTGACACAATTGCTGATGACTGAGCTGCTCATGCTGCTCAAAGGCTGCCAATAAAGTCAGTCCACGACCCAGTGCGGTGACAAATTGTCGATCATTATTGTCTTTACTGTGTCTAAGAATCGTTGCCATTCGATCGAGTAAAGGTAGGGCTGTCGATATATTCTCTGTCATTTTATGCTCGTTTTTCTGATAAAGGTTTACAGCGCCGTAAAACTTTGCTTAAATAGATTTAAATTATGAAACATAGTTTCGCATAGCAGAATAAGCAAGTCAATCATTTATATAAACGATTTACACATCAATCACTACTCATCGGTCAGGAAGACTGATAACAAGGAGTTCTACATGGCAACATCTAAGCGTCCAAGTTTCGATTGGGAAGATCCGTTTTTATTACGCGACCAATTAACTGATGAAGAGCGCATGGTCACAGACAGCGCCCGTCAGTTTTTTCAAAAAGAGCTGATGCCTGGCATTTTAGAGGCCAATCGTAACGAGAACTTTGATCGCAATATCATGCGTCAAATGGGTGAGATGGGCTTGCTTGGTGTGACGATTGAAGGTTATGGCTGTGCCGGTTTATCAAGTGTTGCTTATGGTTTGATTGCGAAAGAGGTCGAAGCGGTGGATTCAGGTTATCGTTCGGCGATGAGCGTGCAGTCGAGCTTGGTTATGCATCCTATTTGGGCATATGGCACCGAAGAGCAAAGAGAAAAATATCTACCGAAGCTTGCCACTGGCGAGTATGTCGGCTGTTTTGGCCTGACGGAACCAGATTCAGGCTCAGATCCTGCCTCGATGTCGACCCGTGCGCGCGCAGTTGATGGCGGTTATGAGCTGACGGGTAATAAGATGTGGATCACCAACAGTCCTATCGCTGATGTATTTGTCGTTTGGGCAAAAGACGACGCCGATGAGATTCGCGGCTTTATTTTAGATAAAGGTATGAAAGGCTTATCAGCGCCGAAGATTGAAGGTAAGTTTTCATTACGTGCTTCAGTTACCGGTGAAATCGTTATGGACAAGGTGTTTGTCCCTGAAGCCAATGCTTTTCCTGATATCCGTGGTCTAAAAGGACCATTTGGCTGCTTAAATAAAGCCCGTTATGGTATCGCATGGGGCGCGATGGGTGCGGCAGAATTTTGCTGGAAAGCGGCGCGTCAATATACGCTAGACCGTAAGCAGTTTGGTCGTCCGCTTGCTGCAACCCAGCTTGTACAGTTAAAACTGGCCAATATGCAAACAGAAATCGCTTTAGGTTTGCAAGCGGCACTGCGTGTCGGTCGCCTGATGGATGAAGACAATGCCGCGCCTGAGATGATTTCACTCATTAAACGTAATAACTGCGGCAAAGCCTTAGACATCGCTCGCGTGGCTCGTGATATGCACGGCGGCAACGGCATCTCTGATGAGTTCCACATTATCCGCCACGTCATGAACTTAGAAGCGGTCAACACCTACGAAGGTACACATGATATTCATGCGCTTATCCTAGGTCGTGCGCAGACCGGTATTCAAGCGTTTTATTAATTGTTGTCAGTTAATTATAAAAGCTAGCTAATAAGTGCTAGTCAGTTTTTAGCCCATTAACGTACGTTGCTGTTTGGCTTTGTAATAAGTGTCTTATAAGCAGCGGCGTACGTTTCTAAATGGTATTTAGCTAGGCGCTATTTAACTAATAGGTTATTAGCATTGTTATGCCTGATTTACTTTTTGGTGTTTATGACTTGAGTTATTAAAAATTCTAAAGGCACCAAAAGCTAAATGAGGCATGGCAATTTTTATCGAAATTTTATTAGGTGTTTTTCACCAATAAGTAGGCTACATAATAAGGGATGATTATGACTGTTGATAGCAATACCAATAACAGTAATGATATGGCAAAAGGTGCATTGCACGGTATCAAGGTACTTGATTTATCGCGAGTATTGGCCGGTCCTTCTTGTACGCAGGTACTTGCAGATTTGGGCGCTGAAGTCATCAAGGTCGAACGTCCGCATATTGGAGATGAAACGCGGCATTGGGCGCCGCCAAAATTCAGCGATGACACTTCTGCTTATTACGCCACTATTAACCGCAATAAAAAATCCCTCACCGTCGATATCACCACACCTGCCGGACAAACCATTATCAAACAGCTAGTCGCCGATAGCGATATCGTCGTTGAAAACTTTAAAGTTGGCGGTTTAAAAAAATACGGCTTAGATTATGACAGTTTAAAAAAAGACAATCCGCGTCTTATTTACGCCTCATTAACGGGTTTTGGGCAGACAGGGCCTGATGCCAAGCGCCCCGGTTATGACTATATTATTCAAGGCTTGTCAGGACTGATGAGCATTACCGGTCCAAGCGATGGTGAACCGCATAAGGTTGGTGTGGCAGTGGTTGATTTGTTTGCAGGGTTACAGCTGACCATTGGTATCCAAGCGGCATTATTAGCGCGTCAAAATACCGGACTTGGGCAGCATGTTGATGTGGCATTGCTTGATAGTGCGCTTGCGATGCTCGCCAACGTTGGTATGAATTATTTGGCATCAGATAGAGTCCCGCCAAGACTCGGCAATCAGCATCCCAATATCGTCCCTTATCAAGTGTTTGCTGGGCAAGGTGACGCGCACTTTATCTTAGCCTGCGGTAACGACAGTCAGTTTGCCAAGCTTTGTAACGTATTGGGCGTTAATTGGCATATGGACGAACGCTTTATGACCAATCCACAGCGCGTTGCCAATCGTGAACTACTTTGTGATGAATTGACCAAGAAATTTGCCAAGCAACCGCGCAGCTATTGGTTAGAGGTTTTAGATAAAGCAGGAATCCCGAGCGGGGCGATTCATAATATCTCTGAAGCACTGGCGATGCCGCAGACTCAAGCGCGTGAGATGGTGGTTGATTTTGCGGCGCAGGGTAGTCCTGTGCGCGCGCTTGGTAGTCCGATTAAGTTATCCGCCTCACCGATTACTTATCGGTCGCCGCCACCGCAATTGAGCGAACATACCGATAGTACGCTTGCTGATTTGGGCTATGACAGCGAGATGATCGCCAAGCTGAAAGCCGATGGAATTGTTTAGTTAAGCATCATCAAAAAAGCACCGTTGAAAAAAATGTTAAATAAAGGAATGTTAAGCATGAAAATATATAGCCATGAAAACCTCAGTTTGCACAGACCGTTACCGTATTTTTCCTATGGCAAGATGCATGAGCCGCTAGAAATACCAGAGCGCATGGTCGAGTTGTTAAAAGCTCCAGCAGCACTAGGTTTAGAGGTAATCACTGCCACCGATGTCGGCATCGGACCAATATTAGCAGTTCATGATTTCGGTTATGTTGAGTTTCTCAAGCATGGCTATGCTGAATGGATGGCTGTTGAAGAAGATTTGGGCGCGCAGGTGCAGACGGGGATTTTTGTACCGTATGACAATCCTGGTATCGGCATTATGGCAAAGGCTGCTAAATATCAGGCAGATGATAGTGCGCCCATCAGTGAGCATTCTTGGACGTCTATCTATTGGTCGGCACAAACGGCGCTAAATGCTGCTGAAGCCTTGTTAAATGAAGACGCGTCAAGTGCTGAGCGTGGGCAAAACAATATCCAGCTTTGCTTTTCACGGCCCCCCGGTCACCATGCGCGTAAAAGCGCCGCAGGCGGATTCTGTTATCTGAATAATGCCGCCATCATCGCTGAGCATCTACGGCAAAAATACGCAAAAATCGCCATTATAGATACCGATATGCATCATGGGCAGGGCATCCAAGAGATATTCTATAATCGCAGCGATGTGCTCTATACCTCGGTTCATGGTGATCCGGTTAACTTTTATCCGGCCGTCACTGGTCATGAGTTTGAAAGGGGCATCGGCGCGGGCGAAGGCTATAACGTTAACTTTCCGATGCCCCATGGGACCGATGAAACTGGGTTTTTTAACTATGTTGATAAATCTATCGAGGCGATGACGTTATTTGACCCTGATGTCATCGTTCATGTATTGGGCTTTGATGTATATAAAGACGATCCAGAAGCTAGGTGTGCGGTCACTACCGAAGGATTTACCGTATTGGCGCAAAAGCTAAAAGCGTTAAACAAACCATTGATTGTCTTGGTCGAGGGCGGTTACTACCTGCAAAAGCTCAATGAAAATTTGCAGGCATTTTTATCAGGGCTGATTTCAGAAGATTAAAGGACTTTATTGAAATTACCGAAACGATTGCAAAAATTAAACAGCTAGCAGCGTTTGGGTTTTAATGCTCGTCCTTAAAGCCCAAACGCTGCTCAATTTGCTCTGCCAATTCAATCAGTACCGCACTGACCTCAGCTCGCTTGGATTCATATTCTGCTTGTAAAAAGCTGACCGCCATACCGGCAATAGCATTGCCAGAAGCGTTACGAATATAAGTACCTAAGCAATACATACCTTCGCGCAGTTGCCCATCATCAAGTGAGATACGACTGTTTTTAATAGCCGTCAGCTCGGTGGATAAATCGGCAAAATTATCGACACCATATTGGGTAATAGGCGTAGGGAAACCGCTGGCATAGATGGATTTTATGCTGTCCATAGAAAAGGTGGAAAGCATGGCTTTACCGGTCGCAGAGAATACTGCCGGTACGCGCACACCAGCGCGGAAAGTAAAGCCGAGCGGGGCAGGCGCTTCATGACAAGCCAAAAACACCACTTCACCAAAATCGAGCTTGGATAAAGTCACGGTATGCTGAAGTAGGGTTGGATACTGGACAATAAGGTCTTTAAATAGCTGAATGACACCTTGCTGCTGCTCATATTTGCCCGCCCAATACATCAAATACGAGCCCAAATGAAAGCGGCTGTCGCTGTCTTTATAGATGACATGTTTGGCTAATAAACTTTGCAAAATATTGTGGGTTGAGCTACGCGGCAGGTTAAGCGCTTTGGCAATATGCGCCGCCGTTAAAGGTTGGGCGCTGTCAGTTATCAAATCTAAAATCTGAAAAGTTTTGTCCAAAGCAGGAACGGCAGTGGTGCTCATAAGAAACCTATAAAAGACGATAAAATTAAGGAAGTAGCAAAATAAAATGATAAATCAGCACAAAATTGATAATAGGGGTTGCAAATAGGGGATTATCATTCTTATAATGATGTCTCATATATAGAATACATGTTCAGTATATTGAACAAATAACAAGTTATCAATAATTATTTAAGTCATAACCTTTTATTTTCATTCTTATTTTTAGCTATTCGTTTATCACTATAAATCTGCAAACCTTATTTGCAAAATAACACTGACAAGGAGTGTCAACATGTCACAACAGTCAAATACGCTAACGCTAGCAAATCCAGACCTACTCAAACAGCAGTGCTTCATCAAAGATGGCTGGCATGATGCCAGTGATGCCGCGACTATTGATGTGAGCAATCCTTTTAACGGTGAGATTATCGGTAACGTACCGAGCCTGACGACCGTTGATGTCAATGACGCGGTTGCGGCTTCTCATGAGGCGCAAATCACGTGGGCGGCCAAAACTGCCAAAGAGCGGGCAGAACTACTGCAAAAGTGGGCCGACCTTATCGATGCCAATAAAGAAGATTTGGCCATCATTATGACTGCCGAGCAAGGCAAACCTTTAACCGAATCACGTGGGGAAGTGGGTTATGCCAATAGCTTTATCCGCTGGTTTGCTGAAGAAGGTAAGCGCGTTTATGGCGATGTTATCCCTGCCAATCAAACCCAATTGCGCCATGTCATCTTAAAACAGCCCGTCGGTGTTTGCGCGGCCATCACGCCTTGGAATTTCCCAGCAGCGATGATTACCCGTAAAGCAGCGCCGGCACTCGCAGCAGGCTGTACCATGATCATCAAACCTGCGACCGAAACGCCATTTTCTGCATTGGCATTAGCGGTATTGGCTGAGCAAGCGGGCATTCCAGCAGGCGTTATTCAAGTGGTTACAGGCAAATCGTCAACCATCGGAGATATCCTAACCGGCGATGCGCGCATTCATAAGCTGTCATTTACTGGCTCTACCGAAGTTGGTCGTACCTTGATGGCACAGTGTGCCCCAACCATCAAAAAACTGTCATTAGAGCTGGGCGGCAATGCGCCATTTATCGTCTTTGATGATGCCGATTTAGAGTCCGCCGCTGCAGGCTTAATCGCTTCTAAATATCGTAACGCGGGTCAAACCTGTGTTTGCGCCAACCGTGTCTACGTGCAGGATAATATTAAAGACAAATTCCTCGACGTCTTTGTAAAAAAAGTCGCTGAGCTTAATGTCGGTAATGGCATGGATGAAGGCGTGGATATTGGTCCGCTCATTAACAAAAAGGCGTTGGATAAAGTGCAAGCGCTGCTCAAAGATGCGCTAGATAAAGGCGCAACCCTTATTACAGGCGGTAGCACCAACGACGCATCAGAGCTGTCTTATAACCCAACCGTGATTACTGATATCAGCAGTGACATGGATATCGCTTCTGAGGAAATATTTGGTCCTATCGCTACTATCTTTACCTTTAAAGATGAAGCCGACGTCATCCGTCAAGCAAATGATACCATTTACGGTTTGGCCGCTTACTTCTACAGCAGCAGTTATGCACGATCTTGGCGTGTCACTGAAGGGCTTGAGTACGGCATCATCGGTCATAATACTGGTCTTATCTCTACCGAAGTCGCCCCATTTGGCGGCGTTAAGCAATCTGGCTTTGGCCGTGAAGGCTCAAAATACGGCATCGAAGAGTATGTCGTAACCAAATACTGGTGTTCTGATATCAGCTAATTACCGAGTTTTATCTTTACTATTTTTATTTTTTACCCAGGTAACGGGATTTAACACCACGAATCCCGCCCAAAGCTAGCACTTATTTTATAAACAGCCATACCACCATTGGCACCTACGCAAAAAGAAAGAAAAGGATATTCTTATGACTACTACCAACCAATCATTACTTGCGCGCCGTAAAGCTGTATTACCAACAGGCCTTGGCATAGCCTTTCCTGTTTTTGCCGAAAAAGCGAAAAACTCGGAAGTTTGGGATATTGAGGGCAACCGTTATATTGACTTTGTCGGCGGTATTTCAGTATTGAATACGGGTCACAGCCACCCCAAAATCACCCAGCGTGTGCATGAGCAGCTAGACAAATTTACTCATACTGCCGCGCAAATCATGAACTACGAGTGCTATGTTGATTTGGCCGAAAAGCTTTGCGAAAAAGCGCCGATCAGCGGTTCAAAAAAAGCTTTGTTCTTGACCACTGGCGCAGAAGCAGTCGAAAACTGCATTAAAATTGCTCGCGCGAAAACCGGTCGTCCAGGGGTGATTTCCTTCGTTGGCGGCTGGCATGGCCGCACCTCAATGTGCATGAGCCTGACGGGGAAAGTATTGCCGTACAAAAAGAACTTTGGTCCGATGCCAGGCCCTGTCTTTCATGCGCTATTCCCAGCTGAAGAGCTAAACGTCACCGAAGCGCAAGCGCTGCATAGCCTTGAGATGATTTTCCAAGCGGATATCGATCCTAGCGAAGTGGCGGCGATGATTATCGAACCAGTACAAGGCGAGGGCGGTTTCCATCAAGTGACACCATCGTTTGCCAAAGCGCTGCGTAAGATTTGTGATGAGCATGGCATTGTGCTGATTTTTGATGAAGTGCAGTGTGGTTTTGGCCGTACTGGCACCTTGTTTGCGTCTGAGCAGTTGGGCGTTGAGCCAGATTTGATGACCAGTGCCAAGAGCTTGGCAGGCGGTTATCCTATCTCTGCCGTTATCGGTCGCGCTGATATCATGGATGCCCCGCAAGTTGGCGGCCTAGGCGGTACGTATTCTGGAAACCCATTGGCTTGTGTGGCTGCACTTGCCGTTATGGAAGTGATTGAAGAAGAAAACTTACTTGAGCGTAGTGTCGAGATTGGCGATAAAATCGCAGCGTTCTTAGAAGATTTAAACCTAAGCAGCATCGGTCATATCCGTCATAAAGGCGCCATGCTAGCGTTTGAGCTAATCGACAGTGACGGCAAGCCTGATACTGAAGCAACAGCAAATCTAAAAGCCAAAGCCTTTGAGCAAGGATTACTGCTTGCGTCTTGCGGCATGTATGGCAACGCCATTCGTATCATGGTGCCACTAACGGTAGAAGATGAAGTGCTACAAGAAGGCCTTGATATTATCAAAGGTATTTTGACCGCTCAAGGCGTTAATTTAAAAAATGAAAGCTTAAGCTTAGGATAATGACAGTGCTGCTTTGAGTGTTGGTTTTACAACGGCGCCTTGCAAATCAAGACGCCGTTGCTGTCTCTGCTAAGCAAGTTTTAAAAGATAAATGTCATGAATAATACTAAACCTATCGCTTGATAGGCAGGAAAAGATAAAAAAGGGCAGCGCCCTATTACATAAAAATAGTGGGTATCAGTACCGTTAAAAAGGGCTGACACGGATGACACACGGACAAGGAGTAAGTTATGTCTGAGCTAAAAAAATCGCTAGGCATGTTTGATATTATTGCTTTAGCATTCGGCGCTATGGTCGGTTGGGGCTGGGTCGTTTTGGCAGGGGACTGGATTTTAGCAGCGGGCACATGGGGCGCGATGCTAGCGTTTATGATTGGTGGTTTGGCCGTTATCATGATTGGTGTTAACTATGCAGAGCTAGCCTCGTCAATGCCAGTCACCGGCGGTGAGCATACCTATACCCACCGAGCGCTTGGCGTCACGGTTTCCTTTATTTGCTCGTGGAGTATTTTATTTGGTTACTTATCGGTCGTCGCCTTTGAAGCAGTAGCGCTGCCGACGGTGGTTGAATATTTTATTCCCAATTATAACCAAGGCTATCTATGGACGATAGCGGGCTGGGACGTTTATGCCACGTGGGTTGGCGTCGGTATGCTAGGCTCAATCATCGTCACTTGGCTTAATATTCGCGGCATGGAAGTCAGCGCTTGGTTCCAAAAAACAGCCGTACTCGGTATTTTATTTGTCGGTACGTTATTGTTTATTGGTGCGGTAATTTACAATCCTGCGAATTCAACCGCTGTACAAGCGCCTGCCTTTATCGGTGGTATCGGCGGTATGATGACGGTGATTGTCATGGTGCCGTTTATGTTTGTTGGTTTTGACGTGATTCCGCAAGCGGCCGAAGAGATTGATCTGACCCGTCCTAATATTGGTAAGTTTTTGATTGTCTCTATTATTATTGCGGTGATGTGGTATGTCGGCGTAGCATGGAGTGTCGGTCGCACTTTGCCGCTCATTCAAGCACAAGGCTCAACCTTGGCGACCGCTGACGCGATGACCAATGCGTGGCATGGCAAATGGGCGGGTATTTTACTAGTCATTGGCGGTGTATTAGGCATTTTATCGAGTTGGAACGCGTTTTTAATCGGTGGCAGTCGCTTACTTTATGCCATGTCAAAAGCCCATATGTTGCCTGCATTTTTGGGTAAGCTACATCCGAAGTATAAGACGCCAAAAAACGCCATTTTATTGATTGGTGGTCTAGCGACGCTTGCGCCATTATTTGGTCGTAAGATGCTAGTATGGATTGTTGATGCTGGTGGTTTTGGTATCGTGATTGCTTATACCTGTGTCGCCATCTCTTTCTTAGTCTTGCGCTACCGTGAGCCAGATATGGTGCGCCCGTTTAGAGTGCCAGCGGGCAAATTGGTCGGTATGTTTACCATCGTACTGGGCATTGGCTTGCTCATCTTATATATGCCGGGTATGCCGTCAGCGCTCAGCGCTATCGAGTGGTGGATTTTCTTTGGTTGGACAGCGCTTGGTATCGGTCTTTATAGCTATGCCGTCGTCAAATATCCAGGCATCAGTGAAGCTATCATGGCAGAAGAGCTACGCGAGTTAAAAATCGTCAATCAGCTATGGTTGAAAGACAATCCGCCTAAAAAGTAAAGAGTGCCTTTATCATAACAAGCCTAGCGTCTATCAATAGATGCTAGGCTTCTTTAATGCGATTTAAATAGATTAGGATTTATCACGAATCAATTTATAATTCAAAAACTCGGTAATACCTAGCGTACCAAGCTCGCGACCAAACCCTGAGCGTTTGACGCCGCCAAATGGGGTATTGGCTTCACTACCAGACGGCGCATTAATAGTCACCATACCGACGTCTAGCTTATCCGCAATTTTAGCAGCCAGCGCCGCATCCTGTGTTTGGATAGAAGCGCCAAGGCCGAAAGGCACATCGTTAGCGATTTTAATCGCCTGCTCGATATCACAAGCCTTATAGACAACAGCCACCGGACCGAATAGCTCTTCGTAATAGACATCCATAGAGTCGTCAACGTCTGTGAGAACAGCAGGCGCAAACCAAGCACCGGGTTTGTCCTTGACCATACCGCCTTCAACCAGTACCGTCGCGCCAGCTTGAATAGCGCTGTCGAGCTGTGCTTGTAGATTGACAGCCGCCGCTTTAGAGGACAGTGGTCCGATAAAGGTTTCTTCATCAAGAGGATCGCCCAATGTCATGTTACGTACGGCATGGGTAAAGGCTTCGACGAATTGATCATAGACAGATTCAACGACGATCAGGCGTTTGGCGGCATTACAAGCTTGTCCTGTATTACCAAAACGACCTTCGATTGCTCCCTGTATGGCTTGTTCGATATCGGCATCGGCTGCAACGATAAAGGCATCCGAGCCACCAAGCTCCAATACGACTTTTTTAAGTGCGCCGCCAGCTATTTTTGCCACTGCTTGTCCAGCGCGCTCAGAACCCGTCAATGACACACCTTGTACGCGGCTGTCTTCGATGATGGTCGCCGCTTGCTCATTGGTCGCAAACACATTGTTATAGACGCCCTCTGGTAAGCCTGCTTCTTTAAAAATATCAACGATTACTTCTGCCGTTTTCGGACACTGCGGCGCGTGTTTTAAAATCAGCGTATTGCCAGCCATAAAGTTAGGGGCGGCAAAACGTGCAACCTGATAATGCGGGTAATTCCACGGCATGATGCCTAAAAGCACGCCGACAGGACGCTTTTCTACAAGGGCAGAACCGCTATCAACATCGATGGTATGGGGCGCTAATAACTGCGCGGCGTTATCAGCATAGTAACGAAAAATATCAGCCACTAAGCCAATCTCGCCTTTTGCTTGCGCGATAGGCTTGCCCATCTCTGCTGCGACGATACGCGCCAGCTCATCTTGACGCTCAAGGTAAATATCAGCAATTTTATGCAGTAGCGTACTGCGCTCGTCTAATGTTACCTTGCGCCAATCTTGATAAGCGCGAGCAGCTTTTTCAATCGCTTGCTGAATGTCTTGCTCAGTAGAGGTTGGGTAGGTGGCCTCTACTTCGCCAGTCGCTGGGTTAGTAATTTGATAGTCGCTCATTGTTATTTCCTTTTGGTCAAAATCCATTTGTGGTTGTTTTACTATCACTATCTTTTAAATTTTTTCTTAATCTGTGATGGTTGGTAGTTATTAATACTATCAAGCAGCAAGATCATTGTATTGTAGGGCCAACACTGTCTCAGTCGTTATTTGTATGCTTTAGCCAATCCTTAACGCTCATCGTATGCAGCCTATACTTTAAATAATGCTCAAGCCATCATATAACCCAAACCTAGGAATGTCACGATGGATAAAACCGCGCCAAGCATGGCATAGGGGAATTGGCTAAAGGCATGTTGCATGGGTGAGCAGCCCGCTCCTTGTGAGGCTAACAACGACGAGTCACTAAAGAAGCAGGCATGACTACCAAATGAAGACGCTGACAATAGTGCCCCAATCATCAATGGCGTGCTGACACCAAGTGCTAACGAAATAGGGAATACAATCGGCATTGCCAGGATATACAAACCCCAACTTGATGAGGTGGCAAAGGTTAAGAACGCCATGACGGCAAAGATGACAGCAGGAAAGATGACAATCGTCATATAAGGCGTGATGGCCTCGATTACGTATGTCGTCATGCCAAGCTCATCATTGATGGCTTTTAAAAAGAAGCCGCCGACTACCGTTGATAATGGATAGAGCATGACTTGGAAACCTTTAAAAATGGCTTCCATTTGGGTTTCGAAACTTAAGATACCTTGCGCCCAATAGATAAGAACGGTAACAAAACAGGTTAACAGCGCCCCTCTTAACAAATCAATTTCAAAGTAAATGGTTGAAACAATCAATAAAATCATGGGGAAAGCAAAGTTCATGATATTGGCTTTAAACGATAGCTTGCGTTTGGCCTTGACGTTTGAAATCAATTGCTCATCGACAAAAGCTTCAGGTACAGGGTTGCCACCTTTGGCGCGAGCTTCCGCTTTTTTCATCGGGCCCCAATCGCCCAAAATGCCATATGCCACCAAAAACACAATCACCAGTGCAAACCAAGCATACGCCATAAAAGGAATGGCACTCATATAAAGTGCCATACCACCACCGTCTTTTGCGACGCCATTTTCTTCTAATAGACCGGCAAAGTAGACCGCCCAAGTCGAAATGGGCACAATAACGCACATCGGCGCCGCCGTTGAATCGACGATGTAGGCAAGTTTTTCTCGCGATACCCCATAAAAATCGGTCAATTTTTTAACAGACGTCGACACAGCAAGACAGTTTAAATAATCATCAATAAAGACCACAACGCCCAATCCTGCAGTCGCTAGTAACGATTGCCGGCGTGATTTGATGATTTTTTGTAGCCATTCACTAAAGCCATCGAGACAACCGCTGATCTCAAGCAGCTGAATCAGACCGCCCATCAAACCACAAACCAGTACCACCCAGACAATGGTTTCATTACCGAGTACGAGGGATATATTTTCAGCAAAAGGCGAGACCAAATCAAACGGATTGAGCATCACAAGCCCCGCGACACAGCCTGCAATCATAGATTCAAATGGACGCCTAGAAACAATGGCAGTGACCAATACTAATAATGTAGGTAATAGCGATAAAGCACCCCAAGATTCATTTGGCGCACGGGTGGTCGATAGCCAAGCAAAAGCGATATATATGGCAATCCCTGCTAATACCGTCAAAAATACTCGCTTGTTATGAAACTGCCCCTCGACAGCTTCGCTGAGTTTCATGTTCATATTTACGCTCCCTGTAAAACCTAATTTTTTAAAACTCTGTTTTATGGTTGTTGCTCGATAGGTAGTAGCGCGTCAGTGCATCTTCTTTCTATCGAGCGCCATCACAACAATCCATTGTTATGACAGATAATGATGGTTAGATTTTGACGTTGTTACATGCCAGTGGTGTCTTTTAGCGCGTACCACCATGAGCCCATGACAGAATACGGCACGCGTAGGGCGCGGCCACCTGGGAAAGGAATCCAAGGAATCTTGGCAAAGGTATCAAACTCTTTGGTGCGACCATTGATGGCATTAGCTAATATCTGCCCAAATAAATGCGAGCCTGTCACCCCATGACCGCTATAGCCATGAGCGAAATAGACACGGTCATGCAGTTTGCCCATTTGCGGTACGCGAGAAAAAGACAAGGCAAAGTTACCACTCCATGCATAGTCGATTTTGACATCACGTAGCTCTGGGAAAATCTTATTCATATTTGGTCGGATTTTGGCGGTGATATCCGCTGGGTCTTGACCACCGTAGACGGTACCGCCGCCAAATAACATGCGCTTATCCGCTGACAGGCGATAGTAATCAAGAATATAGCGCACATCCTCGACGCAGACGTCGGTTGGTAGCAGCTGGTCTGCTAAATCACCTAAGGGCTCGGTGGCGATAATCTGCGTCGATACCGGCATGACGCGGTCCGTCAGCTTAGGTATGACTTTATTGAGATAGGCATTGCCGCACAGCACCGCTTGCTTACAAGTGACGCTACCAAATTCAGTAATAACTTTGATGTGGTCTTCGGCATATTCAATATCAACGACTAAAGTGTTTTCATAAATGGTACCGCCAGATTTTTCGATGGCAGCGGCTTCACCAAGCGCGAGGTTTAGCGGATGGATATGACCACCTGAATGGTCAATAATACCGCCCACATAAGCGTCTGTTTTGATATGTTCTTGGATGCCGTTCTTGTCGAGCATTTCTCGATCATGCATCCCATGACTTTCCCATAGGGCATGCGTCTCTTGTAAGTCTTTTAATTGACCGTTATTTAATGCCGCAAAGATATTTTTCTCTTTAAGATCGCAGTCGATATTATAATCAGCGACAAAGCGCCGAATGATTTTGCCGCCACGGGTCACGAGCTGACCGACGAAGTCTGCGTTTTCTTGACCATAAGACTTTTTGATTTTTTGTAGGCTGGCGTTAAGACCGTTGACGATTTGACCGCCATTACGGCCTGATGCGCCCCAACCAATTTGCGCGCCTTCTAAAACCACTACTTCGTGATCGGTTTCAATGAGATGCAGCGCCGTTGATAAGCCGCTATAACCGCCACCGACTACACAGATTTCTACTTGGATATCATTTTTTAATGTCGGTCTATCGGGCTTAGGATTACGGCTGGCTGCATAATAGCTATCAGGATATTGCCCATTGTCTGAATAATGCGGAATGTTGCGCGTGTTATTAGAAGGTGGGTTTTGGTTCATTGCTGCATTGCCATTTAAGTTGCTATTTGAGTTATTTGACATATCAAACATCCTGTAAATAGGTGAGGTATTCAAGGTTGGTCACTTGCTGCGCAAAGCGTTTGGCTTCTTGTTTTTTGACTGCAATTAATAGCTCAATCATCTCGCTTGGAAACAATGCATCGATGATGTCGCTGCTTTCAAATTTGCGGATAGCGGACAGCCAGTCTAATGGCAAAGTTTTAAGCTCGGCTTCATTATAAGTGATGCTATTGACCGGCTCTGGCGCTTCAAGCTTATTTTCGATGCCATAAAGCATGCCTGCCAATACCGCACTACAGACCAGATAAGGGTTGGCATCGGCGCCAGAGACGCGGTGCTCGATACGGCGTGCTTGCGAGTCGCCACCTGGGATGCGCACAGCAGCGGTGCGGTTTTCATAACCCCATGACACATTGTTTGGTGCCAAAGTACCAGGCGTAAAGCGGCGGTAAGAGTTGACGTGCGGCGCAAATAATAAGGTGCAATCCGACATGGTTTTTAATAAACCTGCGACTGCATGACGCAAGATGTCTGACCCTTCTTCTGAGCCATCATCAAAGACATTGTTGCCATCTTTATCGAGCAGGCTGCAGTGTACATGAAAGCCGTTGCCGGATTGCAATCCAAAGGGTTTTGCCATAAAGGTGGCCGTTAGCTTGCGGCGTGCTGCGACTGATTTAACCACTTGTTTGAATAAAATGGCATCATCAGCGGCTTTTAACGGGTCATCGACGTGTAATAAGTTAATTTCAAACTGACCACAGCCGTTCTCAGCCAATGCCGCATCAACCGGAATATCAAGTTTTTTGCATTGCTCATAAACTTCGTCTAAAAACTCATCAAATTGCAATAAGTCATTGATACTTAAAATAGAAGTTTTATTTAGTCTTAAGCCGCTCTTTGGGCGAATAGGCGGTTTTGGCGTTTCGCCTTCGGTGTAATCAATCAAATAAAATTCAAGCTCTGTTGCCATAACCGGCGTCAATCCCAATGCTTTGAATTTTTTGCTGACATAATCTAAAACGTGGCGTGCATCACCGTAATAAGGCTCGTTGTCTTCGGTATAAAGCCAAACCGGCAGGAGAGATGAGGGCGCGCTGGTATTGAGGAGCGGATAAGCGGCGCGGCCGGTAGGACGGGCGATGGCATCGATATCGCCATTGCACTGAGAGGATTCGATAACGTCAGCGCCCCAGATGTCGACGCCTAAAATTGATAAAGGTAAGCGTATGGCGCCATTTTCTGCTTTTTCCATCTGATTAAAGGGGATGCGCTTACCACGAAGTAAGCCATTAATATCCCCCGCTGCAACATACACATATTCCGTATTATTTGCAGATTCGACCATTCCCTTGGTTGTTGTCATGTCTATTATCCCTATTGATGTTGATTTTTACTCTGATTATGGTTGCGCCGTTTATGGTCGCTGTCATTCATAATTGACAAATCCTGATGGTGAATGACGTTAAATAAAACAGTATTGCTAAATAAAACAGCACTTATAACTGCCGTGGCTGATACCACATGGTTTACTTTACTAAGTATTTCCTTCCTATCATTGCTTGATGTTTTTACTGCAAAATGAATCACTTAGCATTGTTCTTAGCCTTGTTTTTATCGGTAATGACATTTGGGTATAAAGACGGTAATTCACCTCTTGTCTTACTGATGTCCTTCAATATATGACTGAAATTTATAGTTGTCAAATGATATTTAAAACTATTAAAAAGTAATTAATTATATTCATATTGGTTTTAATTATCTAAAAATGAAGTTTATAGTTTACAATATCCGAAATTTTGTGTTAGATTTTAATCAAAGAAATCTCGGTATATTGAAGTTTTGAGGCTCAGATATCACATTCAAGGAAGAATAAAATGCAAACTTATCGCCCCATTATTGCCATCGTCTCCTGTCATAAAATGGTCGACGGTCAACCTGCGCAAGCGGTGTACCAAAAATATATCGATGCGGTACATTTTTATGGTGGCAATCCTATCTTGCTGCCCAATACTGCCGCTGAGAGCGAGAACTTCGCGGCTTTGATTGCCATTGCTGACGGTATTTTATTGACGGGCAGTTACAGTAACGTCGCGCCTGCACGTTATGGCGCTTCGCATATTGAAGAAAAGCAGGACTTAGGTCGTGATGAGCTGAGCTTTAAACTGCTTGCTCATGCAGAGAAGGCGGGTACGCCTCTATTGGCAGTGTGCCGCGGTTTACAAGAGATGAATGTCTATTTTGATGGCAGCCTACATCCAGATTGGCGTGAAGTAGAAGGGTTTTATGAGCCGCATTTGGAAGACAATACCCAGCCGCTTGAGGTGCAATACCAGCCAGTACATGATGTGATCATTCAACCTGAGGGCCGACTGGCAGCGTTTGGTGAAAAATGGCACGTCAATTCGTTGCACAAACAAGCCATCAATACAGTAGGTCGAGATTTATTTGTCGAAGCACGGGCACCGGATGGATTGGTAGAAGCCATTAGCTTAATAAAACATCCATTTATGATTGGTGTACAATGGCATCCTGAGTTAAATTATGCACAAGACGATTTGTCAAAATTTCTATTCAAGGAATTTATCCACTATGCCAGCAAAAAACACGGTTCATAATAGTGCAGAAAACGATATTGAAAAACAGGGCATTGCGCCCGAAAATGAAATGGACTTACTCGAAGACGAGGCTGAAAAACAAGACGAAGACGATGCTGATGACGTTAACAGCGATGAAGAAGATGCGTCAGAATCTGAACTCGAAATGGACAGCCAGCCAGAAGAGGATATCGGTAAAAAAATCAATCAGCTGCGCCTTGCAAAAGGCTATTCACAGCGCAAGCTGGCAAGGATAGCAGGGGTAACCAATACTTCAATCAGTGCGATTGAGCGTAATAAAGTCAGCCCAGCGGTCAATACACTTAAAGCCATTTTGCAGGTGCTAGGGTCTGATTTGACGACTTTTTTCAGTGATGAGTGGAAAGAGCCCAAAGCACGTGTGGTGGTCACACCAAAGGATTTGATAGAGCTTAGCGAGTCAAGCAGTAGAGTGTCGCTAAAGCAGGTATATAACTGTAGCACCACCAAAAATCTGGGGTTTTTGATTGAGACCTATCAGCCCAATAGCTCGACCGAAGAAAAAATCGCTCACGAAGGCGAAGAGATTGGCACCGTTATTGAAGGCAAGGTCTTAATTCGTATCGAAGAGACGACTTATTTGTTGAATGAAGGTGACAGTTATGTGATTGATACCATTAAACCGCACACCTTTATCAATCCTACTGATGGCATAACTCGCATCGTAAGTGCGCATACGCCGACGACTTACTAAGTTTATATTAAAGTTCAATTGGCGTTAAAAACTGTTTTGCAAAAGCCTATTATTTATAAAGAGTTTCAGAGTTTATGAGCCACTATCTTAAGCGCTGTTTCTAGCAATAGAAGTAGTGCTTTTTTTCGCTAAAAATAAGGGGTTATAAATAAGCTATTAGGTATTGCTTTGGTCTTGGCTTGTATTTTGCTCATCGGCTGGTTTTACTGTTTCTATCGCTTGTACTGCCTTAGCACTTTCTACTTTAACGGTTGCAGCATTAGTCTCTGCTTTAGCATCTGTCGTTTTAGTAGAGTCTTTAAGCAACCTGACTTTGCTGATTTTATCCGCGGGCTCGATTTTTACATAAGGAGATTCAGGAATAGATTTAGATGCCTTACTAAGGCCTTTCTTGATTTTTTTAATTGCCGCTGCATCCGCCAGCGCTTGTTCTTCTGCAAGCGATTGGTCATATAACCCTTGATAGACGAGTAGGGTTTGTTCAATCATCTCACGCATGGTGAATTTATTGGTCATCTCAGGACGGGTGACACTCTCTAGCTGGTTGCGCACCGCTTTACAGAGCGCTTTGGCGTTGTATTTTTTGACCAATCCTTGCGGATAAAGTGGCTGTAGTATCTCGCTAAAGGCCGCTTGATCCCAGCCAATGACTGGCGTACCTAAGTGAATTGCTTGCAGGGCATTGATGCCAATCGATTCTGGCTCGTTGGCCAACGCCATGACGATATTGGCCGCCGACAGCCATTCGCGCATGTCATTACGTTTGCTGCCGACGTAAGTTATGCGCTCAGACAGTCCAAGCGTATTGCTGCGCTGGCGGAAATCTTCATGCGCCACATCACCTTCGCGGTAATCATCGTCCATAATAATGACGTGAATATTGGGAAATTGTTCTTGCAGATTACCCAAGATATCAATCAGCCATTCTTGCCCATATTCATTGCCAATAATGGTCGGAAAAACCAACCATTTTTTGTGTTCAAGTTCAGGGTATTCTGCAAAGGTATGGCGCAGCCAATACACAGAAGGGTTGTGTCGATACGGATAACGGCGCGTATCGACACCACGATAAATACGCTTAATAACTTTGGGTTCCAAATCCTCACGGCGCAGGCCTTTTTTTAGATAATTGGTGACGCTATCAGAGACCGTGATGATGGTATCGACATCAAGCAGCGCTTGTGAGTATTTATTAATCGGATAAAAGCCATACATGGTCGAGACCAGTTTTGGCCGACGCTTGACGCGGGCGCGGCGTAAGGCCAAATGCAATATCCAGGCAGGGGTGCGCGAATGCACATGAATCACATCAGGATCGTATTTTTCAATCAGGCGGCGTAGCGGGGCGACTTGTAGCAGCGATAGCCAAGATTTCTTATTCATATAAAGCTGATGGTAAATATTACCATCACGCTTTAGGCGTTTGACCAAGTCATTTTCTTCATCGGCGCTGGCAATGATAATTGACGTATGGCCATTTTTAACCAAAGCGCGACCCAGATGAAAAATGCCGCGCTCGGATTCATCATGTTTTAAAGACGACAGTAAGCGCATAACTTTCATAATAGCGTCGGTCACCAAATAAGATATCAAGCTGCTATTGTCAGTTAAAAGCGCCGAAAACTCAACCACCAAGATAAAAAGATAAGGTCAGATTTGCCATACTTTTTTTAGCTGAGAATAAGAGTTTTTAGCTCAGAATAAGCAGTCGGGAATAGGTATCGTTACTAAACTAGCGACGTTTGTGCAGATGCTCAGCATTGGGCAGCACTTGTTTTTCACTGAGATATTTCCAGTAGCGCTGCGGCAGATATTGCTTATGTAGCCGTGGGTTTTTACGCTCCTTGATATTGACATTAGTAAAGTAGCCTTGCCAAAACTTTTGATAACGCTGTTCGTCCTTACTATGAATGCTAGCAGGATTACGCAGTACCGCATCATCTAGGTTAGTGATGGTTTGCAGGGCAGCAGGGCGCGACGGCGTGCTTTTACTTTTGTCATAATAAATACCATAGCCGCGCGCCACATCATAAATCGCCCAATGCTGGTCTTGGTAGCGCTGGCGAAAATGCTCACCAATCAATGGTAAGACATTAAAGTCAGGCTCAACGCGGGCAAAGTAGATATCGTCAGTGGTATGCTCAAAGCGCACAAAGGCTTCCATGCGATGTTTTTCACGGGCAACAGACTTGACGGTTTGTACCAATTCCAAAACATTTAGGTTGCCCAAATCTTCCATAATATGGCGGCTAGGGTAGTCAATGGCGTATTTGATTACTTGAAATAAAGTGGTGCCGATATGAGCTTTTTCTGATAAAAATCCCCAGAGGATATTGCGCATACCTGAGCGACCTAAGAGTTTATGCAGCTTGGTTAGTACACGTTCGGCGTTGTCTGCATCCATTGCTACGCTTGTTGCCTGCGCAATCAACGATGGTATATAGCAGTCGTGAGCAATTAGTTGTAGGGATTCATCATCCTGTAACTTATTGGCATAGACATAAAATACTGCGCTGAGCCAACCTTCAAAACTGGGCTCATAAAGCACAATACTAGGCGTTAAATGACCGACAATGTAATCGTGACTTTGCATCAGCTGTGACATTTATGTTCCTATTTAAAATAGTAGCAATTAAAACCATGCCGACTAAAACCATGCTGATTAAAACAGCGCCAATTGTCCGTTGCGTTGGTCTTTATATTTGGTTTGCGTTTGCGCCAGTACATACTGACGGAAGTTATCACGGGTTAAATGCGCCAAATGCTCGTTTTTACCCGTCGTAGCAATAAAGTACTTGGCACGATTGACCGCCGCGCCCATTTTTTTTAAATGATAAAGCGTCAACTGATTAAACTTGCGTGCTTTGACTATCTTTTTAGCGGTTTTGGTGCCGATACCTGGAATACGCACAATCATCTCGTAAGTGGCGGTTTGGATATTAACGGGAAAGTGCTCACGGTGGCGGATTGCCCAAGCCAGTTTAGGGTCGCAATCTAAGTCTAGAAATGGCGAATCGGGTTCGACGATTTCATGAGCACCAAAGCCATAAAAACGCATCAGCCAATCGGCTTGATACAGACGGTTTTCACGTATCATCGGCACAGGCGTTCCAATCGCTGGCAGGCGACTGTCGGATAGCATCGGCACATAGCCTGAATAGTAGACGCGCTTCAAATCATACTGCTTATAAAAATGGCTCGATAGCTGTATGACTTGCAAATCGGTCTCATTACTGGCGCCAACAATCATCTGACTGGTCTGACCCGCTGGCACAAATTTAGGCGTTTTTTTATGGGTTTTACGGCTCTCTTTGATGGTGATAATTTCAGTTTTAACGGTTTCCATTGGTGCTTTTAATTCATCATGCGACTTCTCTGGTGCGAGCAAGGCCAGCCCTGATTTGGTCGGAATCTCAATATTGACGCTAAGGCGATCAGCATAAAGCCCCGCTTCTAATAACAATTCTTTTGACGCGCCGGGGATAGTTTTTAGATGGATATAGCCGTTAAAGCGCTCGCGGGTACGCAATATCTTGGCGACCTCGACCAAGCGCTCCATCGTGTAATCGCCACTTTTAAAAATACCTGAGCTGAGAAAAAGCCCTTCGATATAATTACGGCGATAAAACTGCATGGTTAAATCAACCACTTCTTCGACACTAAAAGCGGCGCGCGGGGTGTCATTGCTTTTACGCGAGGTACAATATGCGCAATCGTAGATGCAGTGATTGGTCAAAAGGATTTTAAGGAGGCTGACGCAGCGACCATCTTCGGTATAGCTGTGGCAAATACCAGTTGCGGAGGCATCACCGAGGCCACCGCCTTGGTTTTTGCGCGTACCAGCGGAGGAGGAGCAAGAGACATCATACTTAGCAGCGTCCGCTAAAATGTTAAGCTTGCCTTGCAGGCGTTCATAATTGATGGTTGCCATAAGCGCGATTTACCAAATCATTTATAGATATGTATTTTAGCAAAATTAGGCTTAAGTCATTGTAAAGGTAGGATAATTACACAAACAAGACGACAACTAGTGTCGCTTAAAGATAAAAAATCTTAACAAGGGTAGTTGGTATTCATGCCTATTTTAAAATAAAAAAAGCCTTACGTTTGCAAGGCTTTAGAGTAATCATTTAGCGAGATATGATGTTTTATGAGATAGTCGTTACTGAACCTTTGCTCGTATAACGACGGTCTGAGCAGCATTTGGACTTAGGTCAACCAAGTTCCATTTAAGACCAGAATAATTTTCTTTTACAACCACAGTATTGCCTACTTGCTGAATAGTTTGATAGCTATCGCCGCCAGTGGTGGCAAGCGTTGGTAAGGGACTGTTTAGTGACACCAATTGGACACTATTTGGCAGAGAAACCATGGCATTGATATCGGTAACAGGCCGCGCGGTGGTATTGGTATAAGTGGTGTGATATTCGATGACGTCGCCGGGTGCGATATGATTGGCGGGTACGGCCACTTCACGACCATCTTTATTTTTTAATATCTTCATGACTTTGGTTTGAGCATTAACCACACCAGGTGTGCTAAAAGTTGGGGTCAATTGTAGAGTATCTAAAGAGGTAGAAACGACTTGCGTCGTTGCAGGTTGGCTGGTCACGACGGTGGTGGTTGGCGCATTGAGAACTGGTAATTGGGTAGCCGTTGTCACAGGCAAGACTTCTGTCACGCTGGTCGTTGGAACTGCTATGACGTCAACTCTGCTGGTTTGATTGGTCATCTGGTTGGTTACAGGTACGCTCGTCACCGTGGCACTGCCTTGGGTGACGACGGTATTAGCGCCTGAACGAACCACATAACGGGGCACAGTGCTTACTTGCGTGACCGCAAACGGCATACCATCTTGCATGGTAATGCCATTCGGTGTTGCAGTGATAACCGCTGTTTTGCCGTCTGAGTAACTTTCGACCACTGTGGTGCTGCTGCTCACAGATGGTACGACCGTTACTTCAGGTGCAGCTTGGGCAGCAGTTAGCGTCAGAAAACTACCCGCTAAGACCATTGATATGGCTGTAGGAATAGTGTTTTTCTTAATGAAGGCGTGTTTAAGCGCTTTTTTATGCGTAGCCTGAAATGCTGGCGTATTGATCGGCGTGGTCATAATAGATTCCTTTAAAATAGCAGTAAATAAAGCCGCTAATGAAGTAGCAAAAAATCAATATTTAAAAAATAAGGTCGAGAAAAACAACGCTTATATAAGAAAAAACCCCCGTCAAATGAGCATGTACACCATGTCAAATAACGAGGGCAAAGGTACTTATGAAAGGTACTTATGATAGCCAACACTTGCTATCATTCCATCATTATTTTAGTCAAATGCTTAGCACTTAATGTGTGAACAATTATGCGCTAAAACGAATTGAGTAAAAAAGCTGTATTGTGTAACTAATACTCTACTAATAATGACGTTGTGTAGTGTTTTTTGCATCTATCAGCTGCATTAAAAATATATAGTCGAATACAAATACATCAGATACGTCGCTATCAAATCGTTCAATGAAAAGTTGTATCGTTTTTATATCTAATCAACTATATCTATGTACAAAAAAAGCTTTTGTTATCAAAAGCTTTTTTAAGGTGATCTATTTATCTACAAAATAAGCAATATTAATCGTAAATCACTTTCATGATTTCATATTCGACTATGCCTTTTGGCGTTTCGATACGGGCTTCATCGCCTTCAGATTTGCCAATCAAACCACGCGCAATCGGCGAGTTGACTGAGATTTTTCCAGCTTTAAAGTCAGCTTCATCATCACCAACGATTTTGTATTGTTTTTCTTCTTCGGTATCCATATTTTCGATGACCACACTCACACCGAATACTACTCGACCATCATTTGGTAGCGTAGTAGGGTCGATGACCTGTGCAGCGCCAAGCTTGGCTTCGATATCACGGATACGCGCTTCACAAAAACCTTGCTGCTCGCGAGCGGCATGATATTCAGCGTTTTCTTTTAAGTCGCCATGTTCGCGAGCCTCAGCGATAGCCGCTGTAATACGTGGACGGTCGACACTTTTTAACTGTTTTAGTTCGGCTTCTAGCGCCGCATGTCCTTGTGGAGTCATGGGATAACGTTGCATGTTTTTTCCTTAAACCAATAACACGGGCACCATTTCATGATGAGATGGTGTCAGTGTTGTTGCAATGAGTATGTAATATAAAAAGAATGAGGTTGAGGCTGCGTCCTAAGTAACTGCACACTTAGCGATTAACTATCAGCACGGATACACTTACCGAAAAGACGCCTTAACCTTACGTAATAAAAAGCATAGTCGCAGTTCAGCCACTATGCTTTTTAGGTTTATCTTTTAAAAAATTTATTTTTCTAAAGTACAATTTTTTTAAGTACTATAGTCGTATAAAAACCAGACATAATTTTTGCCAACGCTTTTAAATAAGCGTCGCTATGATGCTTAATCTACTGAAATTATACCATCAAGTCAATAGTGCTAAGCGATAGTCTTTGCTTGTTCATGCAAATCTTGTAGCTTATACACATCAAACGGTAGGTCAATCGCGTAAGATTTACAAACCGCATCTGCTGCGCCTAATGTCGTGACATAAAATACTTTACCTTGTAGAGCGCTACGGCGGATAGAGAATGAATCCTCTTGCGCCTGTTTGCCTTCAGTAGTATTGATAATAAGGTCGATTTTGCCATTTTTCAAGGCATCGACGATATGCGGGCGGCCTTCGGTGACTTTGTTGATTTGCTTACATGCAATACCGTTTTCCGCCAGTACTTTTTGCGTACCAGTAGTGGCAACGATGTTAAAGCCAAAATCAAGAAGCTGACGGGCGATAGGGGTGACTTGTTCTTTATCGCTATCACGCACCGAGATAAAGACGGTTTTGGTTTCGCCTTTGGTAGGTAGACCTGGCAGGCGCTCATTACTACCGATAACCGCTTTGTAGAATGCTTCGCCAAAGGTTTTACCCACACCCATGACTTCCCCAGTTGATTTCATCTCGGGGCTCAAGATTGGGTCAACACCCGGGAATTTAGCAAACGGGAATACCGCTTCTTTGACCGCATAAAATGCTGGGACGATTTCAGTGGTAAAACCTTGATCTTTCAATGACGTACCAGCCATACAGCGCGCCGCAACTTGTGCTAATGACGTACCGATACATTTAGAAACGAAAGGTACGGTACGAGCTGCACGTGGGTTTACCTCTAGAATATAAACCGTTTCGCCTTTTACCGCGAACTGAACGTTCATCAAACCGATGACGCCAAGCTCTTTTGCCATCGCAACGGTTTGCGCGCGCATTTTATCGCAAAGCGCATCTGATAATGAGTAAGGCGGCAATGAACAGGCTGAGTCACCAGAGTGCACGCCAGCTTGTTCGATATGTTGCATGATACCGCCAATCACCACGTCAGTGCCGTCGCAGACACAGTCAACATCGACCTCAATTGCATCATCTAAGAAGCGGTCAAGGAGTACAGGCGCTTCGTTTGACGCTCGTACTGCCGTGCGTAAGTAGTGTTTTAGCTCGTCTTCGTTATAGACGATTTCCATCGCGCGACCGCCAAGTACATAAGATGGGCGTACAACCAGCGGATAACCAACGTCTTTGGCTTTCACCAAACCATCTTCTAAGCTTGTCGCTAACGCATTGGTTGGTTGCACAAGATTCAATTGCTGAATCATATGTTGGAAGCGTTCGCGGTCTTCAGCGCGGTCAATCGCATCAGGACTCGTACCGATGATTTTGACGCCAGCAGCTTCAAGGGCACGTGCCAGTTTCAATGGCGTTTGACCGCCAAATTGCACAATCACGCCGTCTGGATTTTCGATACGGACAATCTCTAACACGTCTTCAAGCGTGATTGGCTCAAAATATAGACGGTCTGAGGTGTCATAATCGGTTGAAACCGTTTCAGGATTACAGTTGACCATGATGGTCTCGTAGCCGTCTTCGCGCATGGCAAGCGCCGCGTGCACACAGCAATAGTCAAACTCAATACCTTGACCGATACGGTTTGGACCGCCACCAATAACCATGATTTTCCTGTTATCCGTGGGATTGGCTTCACATTCGCTATCGTACGTTGAGTACATGTAAGCGGTGCTGGTGGCAAACTCTGCCGCACAGGTATCGACGCGTTTATATACTGGATAAACGTTCAAATCCCAACGCTTTTTGCGTAGTTGTTTTTGTGAGACGCCAAGCAGTTTTGCCAAACGTAAATCCGATAAGCCTTTACGCTTAAAGCTACGTAGGTTCTGTTCGGTCAAACCGCCAAAGCCTAGGGCTTTAACTTGTGTTTCGGTTTTGACGATGTCTTCGATTTGTACCAAGAACCATGGATCGATTTTGGTTAAATTAAACACTTCATCGACACTCATGCCGATACGGAAAGCATCAGCAAGATAATAAATGCGTTCAGGCGTTGGAATGGTTAGACGGTTGATAATCTCGCTACGGGCTTTTTCAGTGCTAAGCTTGCCCTCTTTAATAGCGGTAAAGTCGATTTGCTCATCAAAACCATCCGCGCCTGTTTCCATACCACGCAGTGCTTTTTGCATCGATTCTTGGAAGTTGCGACCGATTGCCATCACTTCACCAACCGATTTCATCTGTGTTGATAACACACTGTCGGCTTGCGGGAATTTTTCGAAGTTAAAACGTGGGATTTTAGTGACGACATAGTCAAGCGCAGGCTCAAAGCTCGCTGGTGTTTTACCGCCTGTGATGTCATTTTGCAATTCATCAAGCGTATAACCAATCGCCAGTTTCGCTGCGATTTTGGCAATCGGGAAGCCGGTTGCTTTTGATGCCAATGCCGATGAGCGTGAGACACGTGGGTTCATCTCGATGACGACCATACGACCCGTATCTGGGTTGATACCGAACTGTACGTTTGAGCCGCCTGTTTCTACACCAATCTCACGCAGTACGGCTAGTGAAGCATTACGCATGATTTGGTATTCTTTGTCGGTCAAAGTTTGTGCGGGGGCGACTGTGATGGAGTCGCCGGTATGGACGCCCATTGGGTCAAAGTTTTCAATCGCACAAATGATGATGCAGTTGTCGTTTTTATCACGAACCACTTCCATCTCGTACTCTTTCCAACCGATTAGTGACTCATCGATCAGCAATTGATGGTTTGGTGATAAATCAAAGCCGCGCTCACAAATTTCGATAAATTCGTCACGGTTATAAGCGATACCGCCGCCTGAGCCGCCCATGGTAAATGACGGACGAATGATGCACGGATAGCCCATTTTTTCTTGGGTTGCAAAGGCTTCTTCCATAGTCTCAGCAGTTTCAGCGCGTGGACACTCAAGACCGATACGTTTCATGGCTTTATCAAATAAGTTACGGTCTTCTGCCATCTCGATTGAGTCTTTGGTCGCGCCAATCAGCTCGCAGTTATATTTGGTAAGGATGCCGTGCTTGTCTAAGTCTAAAGCACAGTTTAGCGCTGTCTGTCCGCCCATCGTTGGTAAAATAGCATCCGGACGTTCTTTAGCAATGATTTGCTCAACCGTCTGCCACGTAATCGGCTCGATGTAAGTCGCATCAGCCATGACAGGGTCGGTCATGATGGTTGCAGGGTTTGAGTTGACCAGGATGACGCGGTAGCCTTCTTCTTTTAACGCTTTACACGCCTGCGCGCCTGAGTAGTCAAACTCACATGCTTGGCCGATGACGATAGGGCCTGCGCCAATGATAAGAATGCTTTTTATGTCGGTACGTTTTGGCATAGTTAGGGCTACCTTCGTTATATGATGTTTTAATTGATTTATATTTGGATAAAACAGTATTTAAAAAATACTATTGTGCTTTGTGTGGGTCAGCTTAAATCATCGAGCATGATCTAAGCTGTAAAAGAATAACTATTTTATGCTTTAGCCTTTTCCATCATATCCGCAAACTTATCAAACAGCGGCGCAGCATCATGTGGACCAGGGCTGGCTTCTGGGTGACCTTGGAAACTAAAGACTGGCTTATTGGTCAGCTCAATCCCTTGGTTGGTACCATCAAATAAAGAGCGATGGGTCGATTTAACGTTATCAGGCAGGGTGTCTTCATCAACGGCAAAACCATGGTTTTGACTGGTAATCATCACCGTGCCAGTGGCCAAGTCTTGTACTGGATGGTTGGCACCGTGATGACCGGTTTTCATCTTAATGGTATTGGCACCGCTGGCAAGACCGATTAGCTGATGGCCTAAGCAGATACCAAAAGTTGGAATGTCGGTTTCTTCAATGATGTGACGGACCGCATCGATAGCGTAATCACAAGCCGCTGGGTCGCCAGGACCATTTGATAAGAAGATACCGTCTGGATTTATCGCGAGGACATCTGCGATAGGGGTTTGTGCGGGTACGACCGTCACATGACAGCCGCGGTCAACGAGCATACGCAAGATATTGGTTTTAGTGCCGAAGTCATAGGCGACGACATTGTATTTTGCTTCGACGTGCGTACCCAAGTGCTTAAAGAAGCCGCCCGTACCGCTGTCATGGCTGCCCGGTACATCACGGTTGAGCAGAGTATCTGATAAATCCCAGCTGCCCGCTGTCCATTCAAACGTCGTCGGCGTACAGCATTCTTTTGCCAAGTCCATGCCTTCGATACCAGCGAATTCTTGCGCCAATTTAATCGCTTGCTGCTCATCTTCGCTGCTAATCGTTGCGCCGTTAGAAGCGGTCATGATACAACCGTTTTGTGCACCTTTATCACGTAATAAGCGCGTCAACTGGCGGGTATCGATATCAGCAATGGCAACCGTATCATGGTTCTGCAAATAATCCGTCAATGACTCAGAGTTGCGAAAGTTTGAGGTGACCATGGTCGCGTCACGAATGATAAGCCCTTCTGCCCATACTTGATGGCCATTACCAGACTCGACATCTTCAGCATTGGTGCCGGTATTGCCGATGTGCGGATAGGTGAGGGTCACTAGCTGGCGCGCGTAACTTGGGTCGGTTAGGATTTCTTGGTACCCTGTCATGGCTGTATTAAATACCACCTCACCGACACGATGACCAAGACTACCGATACTCACACCGCGAAAAATCGTACCGTCTGCTAGTGCCAAAATTGCTTGTATTTCTGCCGATGAATTCAAGGGTTGCCTCCGCTGTTATGGGTGAGTGCCGTGATGTTTTATGGTAAAAATGTTGCGCTAAAATGGCTTTTTAGAGGTATTTAAATACTGCTAAATACACGTAAAAAAAAGCGCTGAAGCCAAATTTTTTCCACAAAAAAGCGAGAAGACATCATAGATGAAAAGGTACAGGATTCACTAAGGGTGAATGAGTAACTTGCATCATGTCCGCTCGCTTTGGCACAGATTTTGCGCATTATACTAGAGTTTTGCGTTAAGGGCTAGCATCTTATCTCTTCTGTTATTTCTAATGTCTGTATTTAGGGCTTTTAAATGGGATAAATAAGTGCTATTAAAAATTATAATGCACCGATACGCCATAATAGTCGGGTGCTAAATTGGTGGCGATATGCAATTGGTCATCATAATAGCTTTTGGTTAAATACATACTACTGGCAACCCCTAATGCTGCCCCTGCGACCACGTCAGCCACATCATGCTCATCGGCTTCAACACGACTATAAGCCACGAAACCTGCGCCAATATACGCAGGAATACTGTATTCTAAGCCATAGCGTTTATGGATAAAGCTGGCACCCTGAAACGCCATCGAGGTATGACCAGAAGGGAAGGAATCCTCATCACGGCCATTGGGTCGCTCTTTATCTATGACCGACTTTAGGACTTGCGTCGTAGCAACGTTGGTGGCAAATGAATAGTAAAATTGCTGACGACCCTCTTTATCATTCATATAATAAGTGCTACCGTAAGCAGCAGCTGGAATGGCAAAGGCTAGCACATCGCCTACCTTACTAGTAGTGCTACTGTCAGCGTGGGCAGGGATGGCAGCCATCAAGCTGGTCGATAATAAAATGATAGGGGCGTATTTTTTGCTGATCATCACTGCGATCCTAAAAAAGGTTGGTGAGCGTCGATTGTCTCTATAAAATCCTATAGTTATTTTATAGGGATAAATGGCATACGGCTTTATTCTAAATTCTAATTGCTCTATTGATTGGCGGCAGCATTATACTATAAAGTTTTTATCTTTCTTTACAACTATCATGCTTTAAGTCACATTTATTTGTGGCACGCTTTTTGCCATATATAAACTTGTATAAAAATAACCCCTAAGGATGGATGATGATTTATCAATATTTAGACAAAACGCCAGAGTTTGCCGTACCATTTAACGGTTGGGTAGCTGATAGCGCACGCGTAATAGGTGATGTGTATTTGGGTCATAAGGCCAACGTCTGGTTTGGGGCGGTAATACGCGGTGACAACGAGCGTATTCATATCGGTGATTATAGTAACGTGCAAGAAAACAGCGTCATTCATACCGATGCAGGGATTGAGGTTAAAATCGGCGATTACGTCACCATTGGTCATTTAGCGATGCTGCATGGCTGCGAGATTGGCGATAATAGTCTGATTGGTATTGGCGCGGTGGTATTAAATAATGCCAAAATCGGTAAGAACTGTATCATTGGTGCTAAAGCTTTGGTCACCGAAGGTAAAGAGATTCCGGATAATTCGCTGGTGATGGGCGCGCCGGCAAAAGTGGTCAAAACCTTGAGCGATGAGCAGGCAGCAATGTTAAAACTATCAGCGCTGCACTATAGCGAGCGCTGTCAGAAATTCAAAACTGGCTTAGTAGAAATAGCGATGCCTGATTGAGGCATCAGAAAGCGGAATTTTATGCCATTAGCATCATGATCAGCCAAATAATAGCAAAAATGATAATCCCGATGACAAGACCGCGAAAGACATCATGGCGTACAGAATGGTCGCTAAGATAACGATTATTACCCGTCTCGTCGATATTTAAGGCATTGACGCTTTCAGCGCCGGCGCTTTTACCGACGATAAAACCCATTAACGCCCCCAAAATTAGCATAAAAGGCGTAAATAGCCAGAATATCTCGCCATTACCCATACCGGCGATGGAGCGAATAATAACGATGGCAAGGTCGATAAGTAAGCCGCCAAAGCCATACATCAAGCCATTTAACAGCGCATAAAGCAGACGCTCTAAAGGCGATTGATAGCTTTTGCCTAACTGCCGCCGCCTGATTTCTCTGATGGAGCGGGCAGGACGTCGCGGTCGGTTGGACAAGGTAGTTTTATCATCAGGCGCTTTCATAAATTTCTCTATTGTTATTATCACGCAGGCTAAAGATAAGCTAATGAGATATTAAAGTAAATAAGTTAGCATGATTATGTTCGGTAAACAGTAGACTTATAGCGAATGATGCAGCATATTTTATATTCAATATTTTTTCTAAAACATTTTATAGTCAAAAAATCATTCCTTTAATTAATAAAAACAAGGCTCCATTATGCAGGCAACACAAGCGGGACAGGTTCCAAAAGAGTTGGCACTTTTTGATTTAGACCATACGTTACTCGACGTCGATAGCGATTACCTATGGGGCGAGTATATCGTTAAGCATAATCTGGTTGACGAAGCTGAATACCGTACCGCCAATCAAAAGTTTTATCAAGATTATATCGAAGGTACGCTTGATGCGACCGAATATAATGAATTCGTCGCACAATTCTTAAGTAGCTTACCGATGGACAGATTATATGAGCTACGCGAAGACTATATTAAGACGGAAATCGAGCCGCATATTCGCCCAAAAGCCATGGAGGCGCTCTGTCGTCACGTCGAGCAGGGTCACGACGTGGTGATTATTTCTGCCACCAATGATTTTGTGGTGTCGGCGATTGCTAAGCGTTTTGGTATTGAACAGAGTAATGTATTATCGACGCCACTTGAGATACAAAACGAGCGTTATACTGGTAGATTAACCGATAAGCCCAACTTTAAAGAAGGTAAAATCTACCATCTAGACAAGTGGCTTAATAAAAAGCAATTAGCGGGTATCACTTTTGATAAAACTTATGCATATTCAGATTCCAAAAATGATATTCCATTACTCGAATGGGCGGATGTGGCTATCTGCGTGTCACCCGATGATGCCCTGCATGCGTACGCGCTGGCCCATCGCTGGGCAGTAGAAGATTGGTCGATTTAGCTGGTCTATAGCTATTTAATATAAAGGCAGTATTAATTAGCCAACTATTTAGCATCAATCTCATTTAAAATAGCGCCATATCAGTAAGATATAGTCAGTTCAAAATAAAAGCGATACGTTATAGCTTTTTGCGACTGGTATAAATTTTCCTTGCTTGCTGTTATCACAGAGGCTACGAAAAATTCATCCCAGTCGCACTGTATCGATTTTAGAGTAATTCTACTATATTTATTTAAAAAGACAGGAAACTTTATGGAAATCAATCCCTATCAAGAGCGTATCAAAGATTTATCTGAGCGTGGACAGGATTTGCGGAGGTATCTTTGACTTCGATGGTAAGCAAGAACGCTTAGAGGAAGTCAATTTAGAATTGGAAAACCCCGAGCTATGGAACGATCCAGAGCGCGCGACCAAGATTAATAAAGAAAAAAGCCAGCTTGATGGCGTCATCGACGTGGTGGTTTCGCTTGAAACGACTTTGGCAGATGCCGCTGCCATGCTTGATTTAGCAGTAGAAGCAGAAGACGAATCCTTGCTTGCGGATGTGCAAGCAGAGCTCGATAATGCCGAAGAACGCGTGGCAGATTTAGAGTTCCGCCGGATGTTCAGCGGTGAGATGGATCCAAACAATTGCTACTTGGATATTCAGTCAGGTAGTGGCGGCACCGAAGCGCAAGATTGGGCAGAAATGCTGCTGCGGATGTATACGCGCTGGGCTGAGTCTCACGGCTTTAAGGTTGACGTTATCGAAGTATCGTCAGGTAGTGTCGCTGGGATTAAGTCAGCAACGATTGAGATTAAAGGCGATTATGCTTTTGGTTGGTTACGTACCGAAATTGGCGTGCATCGCTTAGTGCGTAAATCGCCATTTGATAGTAATAATGGTCGTCATACTTCCTTTGCCGCCGTTTTTGTATCGCCTGAAATCGATGACAACGTTGAAATTGATATCAATCCAGCCGATTTGCGTATCGATACTTACCGCTCATCAGGCGCGGGTGGTCAGCACGTGAACACCACCGATTCTGCGGTGCGTATTACTCACGAGCCAAGTGGCGTGGTGGTCACGTGTCAGAACGAGCGTAGCCAACATGGAAACAGAGCGACGGCGATGAAAATGCTCCGCGCCAAGTTGTATGAGCTTGAGATGCAAAAACGTATGGAGAGCCAGCAAGCGGTCGAGGATAATAAATCTGATGTCGGTTGGGGCAGTCAAATCCGCTCTTATGTACTCGATGACTCGCGTATCAAAGACTTGCGTACTGGTGTTGAAACCTTTAATACTGGCGCGGTACTCGATGGTGACCTCGATCAATTTATCGTAGCAAGCTTAAAAGCTGGGCTGTAAATTTAGTCCATAAATACTATCGACTGCTATACATAAAAGGAACAGCAATAGCCTATTATAAAGGCGATTTAATAAAGATAAACGAGCGACTTTGAGAGTTTACGAACAACAGAGCCGAGTGTTCTTTATTAAATTGCTATGCTGTTATAGATAGCCTATTACTGCTATTTAATCACTAATCAGACTTTAAACGAAACGACTTAAGGAAAATTATGCCAAGCGTTAATAACTATTTTGATAATAAAGTGACTTCTATCGCCTTTCAAACGGCAACCCTGCCAGCTACTGTTGGCGTGATGGAAATTGGCGAGTATGAGTTTGGTACTAGCGAATTTGAAACCATGAGCGTAGTCAGTGGAGCATTGACGGTAAAACTGCCAGAAAGTGATGAGTGGCAAACCTTTAATGCGGGCGAGCAATTTACCGTTGAAGCCAACCAGAAGTTTCAAGTAAAAGTAGACGTTGAAAGTGCTTATTTATGTACTTATGGTAAATAATCATTTTTAGTTTAGATTTGTGTCGTAAAAAAACGCCAAGTGCTTAACGCTTGGCGTTTTTTTGTGCGTATTATTCTGAATAAATTTAAAGATAGTAGACTGACAACATAGAGCCAATCAAAGTTATAAGTCTTTGCGATATTGCACCATGTCCGTTTGAGTAGCGATTACATCATAGAGATTGCGTGCCGTCGCATTGTCTTCTTGCGTCGTCCAATAAACACGGTTGCAGTTTTTGTTATTGGCAAATTCATACACCTGTTCAATCAGTGCGCGTCCAACGCCTTGCCCGCGAACCGCATCACTAACGTATAAATCTTCTAAGTAACAACATTCTGTCGTATTCCAAGTATTGGGATGTAGTACCACATGCGTGATACCTACTAACTTGTCGTCCTGCCACGCACCAAAGCCATAAATCGGCACATCGCTTTCAAGTAGGTTGTGCCATGTTGTGTCAGTCGTACGCAGTGGCAAACTGGTTTCATAAAATGCCAGATAGCGCTGCCATAAATTTAACCAAGAGTCGTAATCAGCTTTAGATAATGGGGTTATTTTTATAGAGGTATTTTTCATGATATTTATTTAACTTAAGTGGTGATTGTTGTCGAATTATGGCTGAAAAGCTCATTATTTAGAACCCTTTAAAGAGTGTTTCTTACACATCGATTACACTTTGCTCGTGGCAAACAAACAGCAAAAATAGTCGCAATTCATTATCCTAAAATGACTATTTGATTAATTGAGTATTTTTTATGGCGAAGCTAGATGACCAAACGACCACGCAAGACGTACGCCATGATTATGAACATTTGGCGCGCTTGGCTAACTTACGCTACGTCAGCGATGATGAGCCAGGGTTTACGCGTAGGCGTTGGGGCCGCGGCTTTACTTATAAAGACGCCACCGGCAAAACGGTCAAAGATAAAGCGTTGCGTCAGCGTTTTGATGCATTGGTGATACCGCCAATGTGGTCAGAGGTTTGGATATGCCAAGATGATAAAGGTCATCTGCAATCGACAGGCCGCGATGATAAAGCGCGCAAGCAGTACTTGTATCATCCTGAATGGAATCGCGTGCGAGACAATGCTAAGTTTGCAGCGATGATAGGCTTTGCTGAAACGTTGCCAAATCTGCGAGCGCAAGTCGAAAAAGACTTGGAGGCAGCGCCACTATCACGCGCCAATGTACTAGCCGCCGTGGTTAAATTGCTGGAAACCACTTTAATTCGTATCGGTAATAGCCGCTATGCGAAGATGAATAAAAGCTATGGCTTAAGCACCTTACGCAGCAAGCACGTCAGCGAAACGGATAATGGCTTGGCGTTTGATTTTGTCGGGAAAAGCGCTAAAGAGCATCATATTGAACTGCAAGACGAGCGCTTAATTGAGATTGTACAAGCCTGCTCTGAGCTGCCAGGTTATCAGATTTTTAAATATTTGGATGATAATGGTGATAAGCAAGTCGTCGATAGTAGCGATATCAATGATTATATACGGTCGCATACTGGCGGTCATTATAGTGAGGGCAAGACATACAGCAGCAATGTATATAGCGCCAAGGATTTTCGTACTTGGATGGCAAGCGTCCTTGCGGCCAGTTATTTGTACGACGAGCTGCAGAGCTCGAATGGCAGAGAAATATTAGCCAGTGAGCCTAATAGTAATGAGCGCCAGCAGCTGATCGTTGATATGGTCAAAGAAGTCGCAGAAGAGCTTGGCAATACACCTGCTGTCTGCCGAGCGTCTTATATCAATCCTATTATTATTGAGCGCTTTTTAGCAGGGCAGTTTTTTGAGTGTTATAAACAAGCACGCCGTGGCCGTACCAAACAATATCAAAGCTGCGAAGAGAAAGCGCTGCTAGGCTTTTTAAATGCTACCCAATAAATTTATTTTTAGCAAAACTCGTATTAATTTCTGAAAATGATACGTTATGTATTGATATAAATATAAAAATGCGTTACTAATAGAGTATACGCATTTTTATATGCGCAAACCATAAGAGCAAATAGTGACTAGGATAGGACTGTTTGACTTCTAATAAAGTGCTGATATCGTCTATCGTCAGCGACTCTCTATTGCTAAAGGATTAGCTTATGAACACCACATCTTCTAATCATTCGTCCGCAAACTCTACTAAAGATACTACCCACACACCAACGAGCTACAACGATTACTATCATAATTTTGATATGAATGCGTTATTGGCAGAAATCTATGGCGAGCATCTAGATGACCGTTTAAATGCTTATATGGCCTGCTGCGGTCGTCATGTGCGTGACGGGCGCGGCGATAATCTTGCGCTAGTGCACGAGGATACGTCAGGTAAGGTAACGCGCATGACCTTTGCCGAGCTTGATAAGGCGAGTGCGCAAGTTGCTAACTTACTAAAATCTTACGGCGTCAAAGCCGGCGACCAAGTGGCGACTATGCTACCGCGTACCCCTGAGCTGCTCACCATTGTACTAGCGACTTGGCGGATTGGCGCAGTCTATCAACCGCTATTTACCGCTTTTGGCTATGATTCGATTAAATACCGCATGGATAAAGCCAATACCAAAGTAGTGTTTACCAATATTGATAATCGTAGCAAGTTTGAAGACTTAGCCGAGCAAACCAAAATGGTTATGGTTGGCAGTAAAAATGATGCGCAGGCTACTAGCGAAAGCAAATGGTCTGATGATAATTATGCCAAGATGATGGCATCGCAGTCGCAAACTAGCGAGCCAGTATTATTGGATACCGATGCGCCATTTTTGCAAATGTTTACCTCAGGTACGGTCGGTAAATCAAAAGGCGTCAGTGTGCCGTTAAGCGCGCTCTCAGCTTTTTATCTGTATATGCGCTATGCGATTGACTTACGCGCCGATGATAACTACTGGAACATGGCCGATCCCGGCTGGGCGTATGGACTATATTACGCAATCACGGGGCCTTTATTGATGGGCATCACGACTTACTTTAACGAAGCTGGTTTCGATGCTGCCAATACCCGCGACTTTATGGTTCGCCATAAAATTACCAATTTAGCCTCTTCACCAACAGCGTTTCGGATGATGAAATCGAGCGGTGTGTTTGAAAAATCTCATAATGATAACAAGCCTGATGCTACTAATAAGCTATCACTACGCTGTGCCAATTCAGCCGGCGAAACTTTAAATACTGAAGTGGTTAATTGGGTTGAAACCTATTTAAACTGCCAAGTAAAGGACCAATATGGTCAAACAGAGACGGGCATGACCTGCTGTGCGCACCATGCATTAGCCCATGAATGTCCTACTGGGTCGATGGGCATGGCGCTACCGGGTCACACACTCGTCGTATTAGGTGATGACATGCAAGTATTGCCTGATGGTGAACAAGGACAGCTTGCGGTGGTGGTTAGCCAATCGCCGGCGTTTTATTTCCGCGGTTATAGCTGGAATGAAAAAGACGCCTTTGTTGACGATTATTATCTGACGGGCGATGTGGTCGAGCGCCATAGTGACGGCAGCTATTGGTTTTCTGGGCGTGATGACGACATTATCATTACAGCAGGTTACCGCGTAGGGCCTACCGATGTCGAAAACACCGTGCTTGAGCATGAAGCAGTCGCAGAATCCGCCGCTGTTGGCGTGCCAGATGACGTACGCGGTCATACGATCAAGTCTTATGTGGTGCTAAAAGATGGCATCGAAGGCAACGATGAGATTGCCAAAGAAATTCAGGAATTGGTACGTAAACGTCTATCGACGCATGCGTATCCGCGTGAGGTTGAGTTTGTGTTGGAGTTACCAAAAACGCCAAGCGGTAAAATCCAGCGCTTTTTGCTACGCAGTTTGTCTGCGGCATAAAGTACTGAAAACATCGATAACCGTTTAAGACAATAAAGTATAGTTCGTTCAAGATAACATCGTTACGTTAATAGTTATATGCGACTGGTATAAATTTTCCTTGCTTGCTACTACCGCAGAGGCTACGAAAAATTCATCCCAGTCGCACTGTCTCTATTTTACAGTGAATTCATTATGGTTAGTTTAAAAAATACCAGTAAAAACCTCGATTAAAGGAATAATTATGCAAATTGAACAACACAGTTTTTTGGTTACCGGCGGTGCGTCAGGTCTGGGCGAATCCGTAGTTCGTGCTATCGTCGCGCAAGGCGGTAAGGTCGTCATTGCTGATTTGAACGAGTCAACGGGGCAAGCTTTGGTTGATGAGCTGGGTGATAATGTACGTTTTATACGTTGTGATGTGACCAGTGGTGATGAGGTACAAGCGGCTGTTGAGATGGCGGAAAAAGAATTTGGCGGTCTGCAAGGTTCTGTTAACTGTGCGGGTATTGCTGTGGTACAAAAGCTGCTTGACCGTGAAAATAAACCAGCCGACCTTGATGCTTTTAGTCGCGGGGTTAATGTCAATCTCGTTGGCTCTTTTAACGTGGCACGTTTGGTGGCAGCCAGTATTGCTAAGCGGGTTGCTAATATTGACAATACAGAAAGCGCTAATGAGACAAACGCGGATAATGGCATCATTATCAATACCGCTTCTATCGCAGCTTTTGATGGGCAAGTTGGGCAAGCAAGCTATTCATCATCAAAAGCGGGCGTCGTTGGTTTAACTTTACCGCTAGCGCGTGAGCTGGCGCGTCATGGTATTCGCGTCATGACCATCGCCCCTGGCGTCTTTGCCACACCGATGATGCAGACTATCCCTGAAAAAGCGCGCGAGCAGTTAGAGGCCAGTGTCCCTTATCCTAAGCGTTTGGGCAATCCCGATGAATTTGCCAAGCTGGTTATGCATATCATTGATAATGCTTACTTAAATGGGGAAGTCATTCGCTTAGATGGCGCGATTCGTATGGTGTAGATTTTAAACCTTTGCGCTGAAGCTTTAAGATTTTTTCATAGTTTATACATATGTGGCATGGTTTTTTGCTCACTTATCAACGGGGTTTTATGCATTTATCCTCGATTGAAAGAAGCAAAAGCTATGTCATTTTTTCTTTTTCTTTAATTTGTATCCTTGAAATAATACATCTGTATAACTATTAATGGGGTATGCTTAATATCATTGTTATGAGTAAGGTTTAATTTTTTTTGCAGATTTTACCTTTGCTCATATATATGTTGCATAGCTCGTTACCAGTAAGTCAACAAATACTATTGACAATAGTTAAAATGATATTGAAATCTTACTCAACAAACCTTATATAGATAACAACGAAAAGCTTGCGACATCTTAATACTTATAAAAAGCCGCAGCGACTAGCAGATACAAACGACTATTAATGATTAAAGGACACACTATGAGATTCGAGAAATTTACCCAAAAATTACAATCAGCGATTCAAGAAGCCCAAAGTTTGGCGCTAGGTCGCGACCACACTGGCATTGACCCTGTGCATTTGCTTGCAGTATTGCTACAAGATGAGTCTAACTTATCTATCTGTCAGCAAGCCGGCGCGTCTATTCCAGCATTAAAAAATGGCGTGGCAAAGGCGCTCGACAATCAGGCGACAATTAGCGCACCAACTGGCGACGTTAATCTAAACCCAAATTCGGTGAAGATTTTAAACTTGGCCGATCGCCAAGCGCAAAAAGAAGGCGATGATTTTATTGCCACTGAATGGGTGCTGCTAGCGCTTGCTGAACAAGGCGACACCAAAAAGATATTTGAAAATGCTGGGGTGACGGCAAGTAAGCTAAAAGCAGTCATTGAGAAACTGCGCGGTGATGAAACGGTGAATAATCAAAATGCTGAAGATCAGCGTGATGCGCTGAATAAATATACCATTAATTTAACTGAACGTGCGGAACAAGGTAAGCTTGACCCAGTGATTGGTCGCGATGAAGAGATTCGCCGTACCATTCAGGTGCTCTCGCGCCGTACCAAAAATAACCCGGTGCTCATCGGTGAGCCAGGTGTGGGTAAAACCGCCATCGTTGAAGGCTTGGCGCAAAAAATTATCAATGGCGATGTGCCAGAAGGGCTGCGCCGTAAAGAAGTATTGTCATTAGACTTAGGCGCACTGATTGCGGGGGCAAAGTTTCGCGGTGAGTTTGAAGAGCGTCTCAAAGCGGTTCTGAGTGATTTGGCGAAGCAAGAAGGTAATGTCATCTTATTTATTGATGAGCTGCACACCATGGTCGGTGCTGGTAAGTCAGAAGGCGCGATGGATGCAGGCAATATGCTAAAGCCTGCGCTTGCTCGCGGTGAGCTGCACTGTGTGGGCGCAACGACGCTAGATGAGTACCGCCAATATATCGAAAAAGATGCTGCGCTTGAGCGCCGTTTCCAAAAAGTATTGGTCGATGAGCCAACGGTCGAAGACACCATTGCGATTTTGCGTGGTCTAAAAGAGCGTTATGAGCTGCATCACGGTGTTGATATCCAAGACAGCGCGATTATTGCGGCAGCGCGCATGAGCCATCGTTATATTACCGATCGCAAACTGCCAGATAAGGCGATTGATTTAATCGATGAAGCAGCCAGTCGCCTACGTATGGAGATGGACAGCAAACCTGAAGCACTCGGTAAGCTCGATAGCCGTTTGATTCAGCTAAAAATGCAGCGCGAAGTATTGAAAAATGAAGAAGATGCTGGCGCACAAGCCGAGCGTAAAGTGCTTGACAGCCAAATCGAAGAGCTAGAAAAAGAATACGCGGATCTTAATGAGATTTGGCAAGCAGAAAAAGCGCTGGTTAAAGGCAGTCAGCAGCTAAAAGACGAGCTGGATAAAGCGCGTATTGCTTATGACAAAGCCAGCCGTGAAGGCGACTATGAAACCATGAGTAAGCTGCAATATGAAACCATTCCGCAGCTCGAGCGCCGTATCGCTGAATCTGATTTGGCAGAGCAAAAAGAGCAGGCAGAGGACGCATTGGGCGGCAAGCTATTGCGTACTAAAGTCACGGATAACGAAATTGCCGAAGTCGTGGCAGCAGCGACTGGTATTCCAGTCAGCAAAATGATGCAAGGTGAGCGTGACAAAATGCTAGCAATGGAAGAAAAGCTCCACGAGCGCGTCATTGGCCAAGATGAAGCGGTCGAGGCGGTCGCCAATGCAGTACGCCGTAGCCGTGCTGGTTTGTCCGACCCGAATCGTCCTTCTGGTTCGTTCTTATTCCTTGGGCCAACGGGTGTCGGTAAAACTGAGCTAACCAAATCACTGGCGAACTTCTTGTTTGATAGTGAGGATGCGATTGTCCGTATCGACATGAGTGAGTATATGGAGAAACATAGCGTCAGTCGTTTAGTGGGCGCGCCTCCAGGTTATGTCGGTTATGAAGAGGGCGGTACGTTGACCGAAGCGGTACGCCGTAAGCCTTATAGCGTGATATTGTTTGATGAGGTCGAAAAAGCCCATCCTGACGTGTTTAATATTTTGCTACAAGTGCTAGATGATGGTCGTTTAACCGACTCACAAGGCCGCGTGGTCGATTTTAAAAATACCGTTATCATCATGACCAGTAACTTGGGTTCGCATAAAATCCAAGAAATGGTTGGTGAGAGCTACGAGGATATCAAAGCGGAAGTCATGGAGTCGGTTGGGCAACATTTCCGCCCAGAATTCGTCAACCGTATTGATGAAATTGTGGTTTTCCATCCGCTTGGTATGTCGCAGATGGCTGGTATTGCCGATATTCAATTGGATCGCTTGCGTCAGCGTGTTAGAGAGCGTGAGATGGATATCGAGCTGTCGGCAGATGCGATGAATAAACTGGTCGCAGTGGGTTACGACCCTGTGTATGGTGCGCGTCCACTCAAACGTGCTATTCAGCAAGAGATCGAAAACCCATTATCATTGAAACTGCTGGCTGGTGATTTCGTCCCAGGCGATATCATCAAAATCGATGTCGGCGCTGATGATAAGTTGACCTTTAATAAGCTTAGAATGAGCTAATATAAACGTTCGTTTTAACGTGCTTTGGTTAAATATCATTTGCTAAATGGCAGAAACCCAAAAATCCTTTACTTGTCTAAAACTTATACGGGCAGGTAAGGGGTTTTTTTTGTGCCAATATTATTTACCATTTGCGCGCTTTGATTGTGGTATAAATAATGATAAGGCACATAAAAAGACGGCAAAACTAAGGAGATAAATCAGGATGATAATCTATGAAAAATCAACAAATACGCCATTACTATTATCCTTAGTCATGACATCACTGCTGTTTAGTGCTTCTGCGTGCTCCAATCCTGCCGCCGTCAATACCAATAACGATTTGACCGAGTATAAAGAAGGGCAAGCCTCTGTCAATGAGTCCCTAGCCAATACTGAAAAACCTACCTTTACAACCAAGATAGTTGCTAGCTTTGACGAGCCTTGGGCAATGACCGCATTACCTCGCATTCATAGTCAGCCACCCAAACTGCTTGTGACCCAAAAAGCAGGCGAGCTTTTGATTGTTGATACGGCAACAGGTGTCAAGACAAGCGTTAATGGTGTGCCAAAAGTAGCATATGGCGGGCAGGGCGGACTTGGCGATATCATTCTTGCGCCAGATTTTGCTACTTCTAATAATATCTATATCAGCTATGTCGAGGCGGGCACAGGCGCAGATAGTAATAAATTTGGGGCAAAAGTTATCAAAGCGACGTTAATGGGCTTAGATACTGACGCGCCACACTTGCAAGCCATAACGGCCATCTGGGAGCAAACCCCGAAACTAAAAGGACAAGGACATTATAGCCATCGCTTGCTTTTTTCACCTGACGGGCAGTATTTATATATCAGCTCAGGCGAGCGTCAAGAAAAAACACCAGCACAAGATATGAGTGTGAATTTGGGTAAAATTATCAGATTACATCCTGATGGTTCAGTGCCAGCCGATAATCCATTTGCGCAAAATGGCAGCGATATTGCTACCCAATTTTGGACGATTGGTCATCGTAACATACTTGGTATGGCGTTCGATGATAAAGGTAGGCTGTGGGCCCATGAAATGGGGCCGCGCGGTGGTGACGAATTTAATCTGATAGAAAAAGGCAATAATTACGGCTGGCCCGTGGTCTCGAACGGACGCAATTATTCCGGGACGGATATCCCTGATCATGATACGCGCCCTGATTTCGTCGCGCCAAAAATATCGTGGACGCCGGTGATATCGCCTTCGTCGATGAGCATTTATCAGACTGGTAAATATAATGATTTTCCAGCGTGGCAAGGTAATGCGCTGATTAGTGGTTTATCCTCAAAAGCGCTTATCGTCGTTACGCTTGATGACAATAACGACGTTGCCGAACGCTACCGCTATGATATGGGTGAACGAATTCGTAGTGTGTTAACTGTCGATGGGCAAGTGTGGTTATTAGAAGATGGCGATAAAGGTAGGCTGCTGCAATTGCTACCTCGATAGCCATTTAAATAACTAGTTAGACTGCAAGTCGTATTACTAATAAAAGAGTCTAGTCGCCCTTATCTTGTAGTAAATTGATAATTAGGGCGCAGTTTGTTAAGGTAGCCTTTCTTAAATTTAAGGGTTTAGCGAATGAACGAAGTAAAAGTAAGTAAACTTGGGCCATTTCCAAAGGTAAATAAACCGGTGTTTATTACCTCAAGTGTCTTAATCGTCGGTTTTATTATTTTTGGTTCGTTATTTTCTGAAACGGCAGCAGCACTTTTTAGCTTCTTACAGGCTTTTATCGCCGAAAAATTCCGCTGGTTGTTTATCATCTTATTTAATATGGCGTTGGTATTCTGTATTTATCTGACTGCCAGTCGCTACGGCGATATACGTCTAGGCAAACAGACGGAGCGACCGCAATACAGCTTATTTTCATGGATTGCGATGCTGTTTTCGGCGGGCATCGGGATTGGACTGGTGTATTGGGGGACGGCTGAACCTTTATATCATTTTATGGCACCGCCGCTTGGTGAGGCAGAAACCTTAGAGTCGGCAAAACAAGCGATGAATCTGTCGTTTTTGCATTGGGGGCTGCATGCGTGGGCGATTTATACCATCGTTGCGCTGTCGCTTGCGTACTTTCACTTTCGCCGTGGTTTGCCGTTATCGATACGCTCAACCCTTTATCCTATTCTTGGACAAAGGATTTATGGTAAATGGGGACATACGGTCGATGTCTTAGCCGTGTTTGGGACGATGTTTGGGGTGGTGACCTCTTTAGGTCTTGGCGTTATGCAAATTAACGCGGGTCTTGAAGGCTTGTTCGGTATTCCCTCTACTTTGACGATACAGTTTATTATCATTGCTTTTGTGACGTCATTGGCTTGTGGCTCGCTGATGCTTGGTCTTGATAAAGGCATTAAACGCCTTAGCGATATCAATATGGGACTGACCGGTATTTTATTGGCGTTTATGGTGTTTTTAGGTCCTACGCTATTTATCTTTGACAGTTTCATAGAAAACGTGGGTAATTATTTGGCAAGCATCGTCACGTTGTCGACGTGGAGCGAAGCCTATAGTAATACCGATTGGCAAAAAGCTTGGACGATATTTTATTGGGCATGGTGGGTCAGCTGGTCGCCATTTGTCGGTGTCTTTATTGCGCGTATCAGCCGTGGACGTACCATTCGTGAGTTTGTATTTGGCGTGCTGCTGATACCGATGACGATTTTGTTTTTTTGGTTTACGACTTTTGGCGGTGTGGCGATACAAATGGAGCTGCTCGCCGGCATGAATCCTGAGGTGGTTAGCCCAGGATTGGTCGCGGCGGTGCAAGCCGATTACGGTAGTGCCATCTTTAAGCTGGTTGAATATTATCCATTGACCAAACCGATTACCTTATTAATCGTGGGGATGATTGTCCTTTGGTTTGTGACCTCATCAGACTCGGCCAGTTTTGTCATCGATATGCTAACGGCGGGCGGTGATACCAATCCACCCAAAATCCAGCGTTTGTTTTGGGCGCTGATGCAAGGCTTGATTGCCGCGATATTATTAGCAGCGGGCGGTTTAGATGCCCTGCAAGCGGCGGCTATTGTGGCAGGTCTGCCCTTTGCGTTAGTCATCTTTGTGATGATGTATGCGTTATTGCGCGGTATGAGCCGCGACCGACTTATCTTATATCGCAATCAGCAGCGTTATATTACCGATGAGTCAGCTGACCATAATTCGGCCAGTGAGTTTGTCGATGAGGACTTATTAAAAGGTCCGCCTAAAATTGTTAAAGGTGATTAATTAAGCTGCGTATAGTCGGTTTGAAATCAATAGATACGTGAGTTAGCACGTGCAACTGGTATAAATTTTCCTTGCTTGCCGCTATCACAAAGGCTACGCAAAATTCATCCCAGTCATACTGATTGATTTAAAGCAAACCTACTATTAGCGGTTCTAAAAATATCGGCTTTAAAATCGTTTTTATTAAGCCAATCATGTAGTTAGCTGCCGTTGGTTTTACTTAAAAACACAATATAATAATTGTCATTTAAAATCCTAAGATGCATCGTTGTCTTAGGGTTTTTTCATTTTTACCATGAACGGATGACTGGCGCGATTTGATAGTTTGTAGATATCTTGTTAAGGTTGGCGTCCTAAAAAATTGAGACGACTGAATGGATCATGTTAAAGTTGGCCGATTGGGCCCTTTTCCGCAGGTAAGTAGACCTGTTTTTTTAACCTCAGCGATTTTAATCCTCGCGTTTATCATATTCGGTGCCTTTTTTAACGAATTGGCAAGCGAAGTGTTTGGCCAAGCGAAGGCATTTGTATCGATGCGCTTTGGTTGGTTTTTTATCATGGTGGTCAACTTAACGTTGGTGATGAGTATCTATTTGATATTTAGCCGCTATGGTGATATCAGGCTTGGTCACCAAAACGAGGATCCAGAGTACAATCTGGTGTCTTGGATTGGCATGCTGTTTTCGGCGGGTATCGGTATTGGTTTGCTATATTGGGGTACGGCTGAGCCGCTCTATCACTTTATGGCACCGCCGTTGGGCGAGCCTGAAACTATTGCCGCGGCCAAGCAAGCGATGAATATCTCGTTTTTGCATTATGGCCTGCATGTGTGGGGGATTTATGGCATGGTGGCGTTATCTTTGGCGTATTTTCATTACCGTCGTGGCTTGCCGTTGGCGATTCGCTCGACCCTATATCCCCTCATCGGTAAAAAAATCTACGGCCCTATGGGTCATACGGTCGATATTTTGGCGGTATTTGGTACCATGTTTGGCGTAGTCACTACTCTAGGTCTTGGGGTGCTACAGATTAACTCAGGGCTTGATAGTCTATTTGGTATTCCAAATAATATTACTGTGCAGATTATCCTAATTGTCATTATCACCATGTTAGCAGGATTGTCACTATTGATGGGGCTTGATAAAGGCATTAAGCGCTTAAGCGATATCAATATTCTCTTTACTATTGTACTGTTAAGCTTTGTGATTATCTTGGGTCCTACACAGTTTATTTTTAACAGTTTTTTTGAGAATATTGGTAATTATTTGCATCAAGTGATTCCGCTGGGGCTTTGGACAGAGTCTTATGAGGGGGAGGCCAATTGGCAGTCCTCATGGACGGTGTTTTACTGGGCGTGGTGGATTAGCTGGTCGCCATTCGTTGGCGTGTTCGTTGCCCGTATTTCTCGTGGCCGTACCATTCGTGAGTTTATTCTAGGGGTGTTATTAATCCCGATTACTATTTTGTTTTTATGGTTCACCGCCTTTGGTGGTTCGGCCGTCCATATGGAGTTGATGGCAGCTGTCGACCCGAATATTGCCAGTCCTGGTTTAATTGAAGCGGTCAGAGCAGATACGGGCAGCGCAATCTTTAAGTTGATGGAGTCTTTTCCTCTCACATCAGCACTGAACATGCTGATTGTGGTGATGATTGTCCTTTGGTTTGTCACCTCATCAGATTCGGCCAGTTTCGTTATTGACATGCTGACCTCGGGCGGTGATACCAATCCACCAAAAATACAGCGCTTATTTTGGGCGGGTACAGAAGGCGTTATCGCAGCGGTGTTATTAGCAGCAGGCGGCTTGAGTGCATTGCAAGCTGCGTCTATCGTCTCGGGCTTTCCCTTTGCGTTGGTCATCGTCATTATGATGTATTCATTACTGCGTGGTTTGAGCCGTGATAGATTGATTCTTTATCGTAATCAGCAGTGGTTTATCACCGAAGAATCTGCTGAGCACAACTCTGCCAATGAGTTCCGCGATGAAGCGTTATTAACGGGCCCGCCGAGCATTAAAAAAATTGATGAGTAGTTGTTTAGTTGCCTAGAAAACTTAAAAATTTAATTTTCTACAAAATGTTAGTAGTCAATAATGTGAAAAATCCCAGTTTTTAAGCTGGGATTTTTTATGGGCGTTTAACCGCTTAGTAGTTTTAAAGACATTATTGTAACGTCAGCACTGTCATTATAAACATTCACCTTTTACATAACTGACTGCTTCAGGCGTGCTACAAGCTGAGCAGGCATTGCCCGCCGTGCGATAGCTTATCAGTGAACCTACTTTTGTTTTTACGCAAACGGGATCGTATTGCGCGGTGCACATGGTTTTTTCAGGGTCAAAGGTTGGACACTGAGCAACAGTGCCTTTTGGCGGCTGGCTGGTATGAGAAGTCGGCGGCTGAATGGGCGTGCTATCAGACACAGTGGTATTGTTGATATTGCTGCAACCCGCTAAGGCAATCGTACATGTTATGGCAACTGAAAGTTTACGAATAGAGGTTTTTAGGAGAGCTAGCGGTGATTGAGGAAGAACGCTCATGATGAATATCCTTATATCGTTGTTGTCATTTATTTTGCATTAAACGCCAATTTTTGACAAAAAGCAAATGAGTGCTTTTACGGCAGATATTTGATAACAAGCATTTGATATGATGAATGTTAAGTAAGGGATAATAATAGAGAAACAAAAAACCCAAGCCTCTAAAGCTTGGGTTTTGTAACGTGATTTCTTAACCAGATTTAAGAAATTTTCTAAAGAATCTAAAACCTAAAATACTTATTTGGCAGGCTTATCCTCTTTATTAAGCTGCACATATTTATCAAAGTTTTGTGCATAGTCAGTTAAGTTGTCGCTTAACATTTGGCGATATTGTTTGGTATAAAACTCAACGATATCGTCTTTTTCTTTAGCAAAATCCTCACCTTTGACAAAGCCAATCGAGGCAACTGACGCACTATAACGCGCTGCTGCATACAGCAATGACGCGCCGACTTGACCTGAGTGAGCGTTAGGCCCCAGTTGACTATTGGCGACGCCAATGACTTCGTCAGCACGTTGATAGAACGCTTGCATTTCAGGAGTGATTTCAAGAGCGGTATCAATTTCGTCATTTTGGCCATTATTTAAAGCGTCATTTAGCGTGTCATTTTGAGCATTATCTGGCATATTGTCTTGAGACATAAGCGACTCCTAAGAATGGTAAGTAAATTTGAATCTATCATAGCGGTCTCTAAACTTGATAAGGATGAAGACCGAATACATCTAAAAAATGCAAACAAGTAAACAGTTTTATAAACCTGCATCGGCTTTTAAGATTTCCGCTTTGTCCGTTTTTTCCCAGGTAAAAGCAGTTTCAGAGCCTTGGCGACCAAAATGTCCAAAAGTTGCGGTTTGCTGATACATTGGCTGCAATAAATTGAGCATACGCGTGATACCATAAGGACGTAGGTCAAAATGTTTACGAATCAAGCTGATGATTTCATCGTTGCTGATTTTATTAGTACCAAAAGTATTAATTGAAATCGAAGTCGGTTCAGCAACGCCAATCGCGTAGCTGACTTGTACTTCACAGCGATCGGCAATACCAGCGGCGACAATATTTTTGGCCACATAACGTACTGCATAGGCAGCACTCCGGTCAACTTTTGAGGGGTCTTTACCACTAAAGGCACCGCCACCATGACGCGCCATACCGCCGTAAGTATCGACGATAATTTTACGGCCAGTCAAACCAGCATCGCCGACAGGGCCGCCAATGACAAATTTGCCAGTTGGGTTGATATGATAGCGCGTACCAGCGTGCAATAAGTCCGCCGGCAATACTTGTTTGATAATCGATTCCATGACCGCTTCTTGCAAATCGGTTTGTGAGATGCTTGGATCATGCTGCGTTGATAACACTACGGCATCAATGGCAATCGGTTTATTACCGTCGTATTTGAGGGTCACTTGTGCTTTAGCATCCGGACGTAACCAAGGCAATTCACCAGCGCGGCGCAGCTCAGATTGACGCTCCATCAAGCGGTGCGCATATTCGATAGGCGCGGGCATCAATACTTCAGTCTCATTGCTGGCATAACCAAACATCAAACCTTGGTCGCCTGCACCTTGTTCTTCAGGGCTGCTACGATCGACACCTTGAGCGATTTCTGGCGACTGTTTACCGAGCATATTGATAACAGCACAGGTTTCGCCATCAAAACCCAAGTCTGAGTGATGATAGCCGATGCCATTTACCGTATCACGGACGATACGTTCAACGTCGATATTGGCAGTCGTGGTCACTTCGCCTGCCAGTATTACCGCGCCTGTTTTAACCAGCGTTTCGCACGCCACGCGCGCATGTAAATCTTCACGTAAAATCGCATCAAGAATGGCATCTGATATTTGGTCAGCCATTTTATCAGGATGACCTTCGCTCACAGATTCTGAAGTAAATAAGTTGTATTCGCGCATAATGGGATCGCTTAATTGCAGGGACTGTAATATATAAACTCAGTCATTATTAAATGTTAACGGAAAATAGAAGGTAAAAGTGAATCAAAAAATTATGGTATTTTAACGTGAATCGAGCTAAAACTCTAGTGTCAGCCATGACGTCTAACTATTGTAGAAATCATCGAGGCGGCTATCTTCTTGCCAACGGTATTCTGTATAGACAGCAACTTCTTTTGCGTTATCGCGACCTTGTCTGTCAGCAATAAAGCCGAGCGCCATATCCATGCCAGCCGTGACGCCTGAAGAAGTGTAAAACTTGCCATCTACGACCCAGCGCGCCTGCTTTATCCAATCCACCTGATCTGATTGTTCGGTCACCCATTGCCAAGCACGCTTGTTTGACGTGGCTCGTTTATGGTCTAAAATACCTGCCTTCGCCAATAAAGCACTACCCGTACAGACGCTAAGCACCCAGTCGGCGTTATCAGCGAGCGTAGTCAGGGTCTGCAAAAAACTACTATCATTGATGAGTGGACGTGTACCTTTACCGCCGACGACCAATAATATATTCGTTTGCTGGGCTAATTCTGCTACTGCGACAGTTTGTAAGGCAACACCATGATGGTTATGAATGATACCACCTTTCATTGACGCAAACTGAATGCGAAAATCGTTAGGTAAGCTACCAAATAGCTCAATAGGTCCAAATAAGTCTAAAGTTTCAAAGTCGTCAAATACGAGTGCGGTTAAGGTTTGCATCCTGCTTCCTTAAGTTAAAGCTGAAGTACTTAGAAAGAAAATCTTTAAAAGTCTTTAAAGCTCTAAAAACTTGGCTTTGTCTTTAAACATACATTCTTCATAAACAGGACAAGCGCCGCATTTTGGCGTGCGAGCTTGACAAGTATAGCGCCCATGCAAAATCAAGTAATGATGTGCATCTACGATAAAGTCATCGGGAATACGTTCGACCAAGTTTTTCTCAACGATTAAGACGTTTTTACCCGTAGCAAGGCCAGTACGATTGCCGACGCGAAAGATATGGGTATCGACCGCCATCGTCGGCTGTCCAAAGGCGGTATTTAACACCACGTTTGCCGTCTTACGCCCGACACCTGCTAGAGACTCTAAATCTTTACGGTTATCAGGAACGGTGCTATCAAACTTCTCAATCAAGTCACGGCAAGTTTTAATAACGTTTTTGGCTTTGGCGTTATATAAACCGATATTCTTAATATACGCTTTTAGTCCTTCTTCGCCTAATGCCAAAATAGACTCGGGCGTATTGGCGACCGGATAAAGCTTATTGGTGGCGATATTGACGCTGACATCGGTCGCCTGCGCCGATAATATGACGGCGATAAGCAGCTCAAAGTTGCTGTTATAATTGAGCTCAGTCACTGGCTCATCGATCGTCGCAGCCAGTTTCTCAAAAAACGGCCGCACATCACGATTGGGCATGCGCCTCGATGGCGGCGTATCGGCAGTTTTATGTTTAACAGTTTTACTCATGATATTGTTATCATCGTTTTATTCATTGGTTAGTCAGGAGTAGATATTGGCTATTAAAGTTGTGCAAGCTCAGCTTGTAATGCTTCAAGCTCTGTCTGTTTGCTAGCGTTTGGACGCACGCTTAGCTGCTTTTCTAACTTCTTGATTTTACTGCGTAGCTTTGCTGCGGCAATGGTATTTTTTGCTTGTTCTTCGCTGATATTCAACGATTGACTGGCGGCATTATTTAGCTTGGCTTCTACCATGCTGACCACCGGTTTGCTATTGCTGCTATCCGCTAGCTGCTTACTAACGCGTCTTAAGTGCGTATGGTAACGTTGGCGCAAATCCTCTTGTTCAAGCGTGCGCTCAGCTGTTGATAGGGTACGCTCAGCGGTGACCAAATCAATGCAATCAACTGGGCAGGGCGCGATACATAGCTCACAGCCTGTGCATAAGTCCGTAAAAATAGTATGCATATGCTTGCCAGTCCCGACGATGGCGTCAACAGGGCAGGCGGGGATACACTTGGTACAGCCGATACAATCATCTTCTCGAATCACCGCGCGTACTTCTACTGGACGCTGCGAGCTTAAATCTATCGGCCATTTTGACGGCTCAGCGTTAAGTGGTTGTGTATCGCTGCTATCTTGATTGATGATTTGCGCAATCGCATCGGTCACTGGCTGACCGCCGGGCACACATTTATTATAAGGCTCATTGTCGATAACAATCGCCACCGCATACGGCAAGCAGCCATCGGCATGGTCACAAAGCCCGCATTGGGTTTGCGGTAGGCAGGCGTCAATACGCGCAATCTTTGCTTGGGTGGGGGCAGGCAAGCGCTCTAGGTCCAAGCTATCGAACAAGATAGGTAGATTGGTGAGACGGATAAGAGTGCTGTTGTTACTGGCAGTGCTTTGCATTTAATGTAAAACCTTTATATTAGTACTAAGTACTAATATGAAAAAATAGGGTAATGGCGTTATTTATTAAGGGCATTAACGTTTAATAAAAGATATCTTTGCCTTACAAATTAAATATCAATTAAAGTGAGATGCCTTGTTCATGAGCAATTTGCGCAATCAGCGCATAAGCAATGCTGCCTTTTGACGGTATCTTTGGTAAATCTGATAAGTCAAAAAAATCGGCATGTGACAGCTCGTCTTCTTGTATGACGACATCTCCACCTGCATACGCCGCCCGAAAGCCAAGCATCAAATTAGACGGAAATGGCCAAGGTTGACTGCTGACATAGCGAATATCTTTGAGGCTAATATTCACTTCTTCTGCCACTTCGCGTACCACCGCATGCTCTAAACTCTCACCGACTTCTACAAAACCGGCAATCAAGCCATATTGTAGCGCCTGCTGAGGGGTTTTTTGTTGTCCATAACGATGATGGTGCGCCAGTAAAATTTGCATGGCACCTGTTTGCGGATTGGGTCGGGTAATGGCGGTGATGATACACGGCTGCACGCGTGGATATTGGCGTAAGTGGCACACAGGACAGACCATCGCACGCTCACCGCGCGCGGCAGAGACGACTGGGGTAGCGCAGCGACTACAAAACTGCGTGTTTGCTTGCCAGCGTAACAACTGTATGGCTTGGCTAATTTGGTCAGATAAGGCAAATGGCAGCTGTGTAATAAGCAGGCGATACGCAATAAAAGCACACTCGTCATTACCTAAAGTATTTTTTTCTCTATTATTGCTGGTTAAACTGCGACTTTCTAACTGAGCATTTTCTAAAATTTTAGGCAACGTAACATGATTTGCTATCGCATAATCATAAGTCATCGCTATGGTAGCCTTAGCCGTAAAAGCATTAGCATCAGCTTCGACCAAACTGTCTTTATTTTGACGGCTATCATCATTAGGTAGCCAATGAGTCGGCGCTAAGCTTTCAAATAGCGTGACGCGTCCAACTTGATAAGCTGGCTGCGTGCTATGAGTGTCATGAGTGTTTAACGCTGGGCTATCGATATCCGGCTGTGGTAACTGAACCTGTACAGGCCACCAGCCATTAGGCGTTTGACGACATAAAATCATCTCGTCACGAAGTATAAAGGCGTGGCTCATAGGTTCAGTTTCCAAACAATCAAAGACAGACTCTTATCCGTTTGGGTAAAAGTCTGTTTAAAATAAGCAGTTAGATGATAATTAAATAAGTCAGCTATCATCTATCTAAGACACCAAAATCTAAGACACCAAAATTACGCCGCAAGCAGTTGGCTTAAGCTTTGTTGCCCGACATCTAACGCTTGCTTACTGACTGGGCGATTGTTTTCAAAACCGTCTAAATGATGGTCAACGGCCATAATGACATCAGCAATATAAGCCAAAGTACCATCATCTAAGCGGGCGCCGTTGCCGATACGCTGCTGTAAATAACTCGCCAATTGGCTAAGCATACTGGCAGGCGTTGGCAGCTGTAAAAAGCGCACCGCACCTGACACTTGGCGCAGCATTTCAGGAATATTTTGAATGTTTAATACATCGCGCTCAGGCTCAGCCAAATAATCGGTGATAGCTTGTTCGGCGCTGGCAATGGCGGTACGACTTTCTTGTATCAAGGTATCATAGGCAGTATTCAGCTGATGCAATGAGATATGCGGATTATTCAAAGGTAAATAGGTTGCCCCTGGAGTATGCATCTCTGCCATGGCGATAGTGGCGTTTTCTGCGTGCATTAATGCGAGTAATAAATGGTCAAAATCTTCTGGCGTAGGCGCGCGCCATTTTTTCACCGCTTCTGCGGCAGCGTTGAGGCTGTTTGCAGCATTTGCTAAACCCAATAACTGAAAGGCTGAACGCAGCTCAGTCAGCTGCTCGGTGATTTGCGAGGTTTGCATATCGACAGGGTTGATAGAATCACCGCGTGCGTAGCTATCGACATTTTCTTTGATGGTGTTGATTTGCGCTTGAATAATGGTGTTTAAGGTATCGGTTAAAGCACGATTGGGGCCAAATAAGAACTGCGCCATTTGTTCACGCTGTGAGTCTTCTAATTGATTGGCGGCATATAGCTCACGCAGCGTTTGAGCTTCTTTAGTATCGCGCTGACAGGCAAAGCTGACCAAGTCCGCAAAGCGCGTGTCCATAACTGGCAGATAGCTTTGGAACTGTTGCTCTAAATAAATAAGCGTGTGTTTTTGGCTTAAATTCAGCGGCAAAATGCTGGCAATATCGGTGACTGCGGCGGTGGCTGCTTGCCAAAACAGGCTGCTGGTATTTGCTGCTATCAAGGCGCACGCTGCCGACATCGCATCGAGCTTTTGCTGTTCATCATCGCTCACCTTGCCGTCTTGATTTAATAAAGCAACGCTAAGTCCACTACGATAAGCGTAAGTTAATAATCCGCTATCAAGATTGAGCTCGTTAAGCGGTTGAAAGTTGTTTTCAGGATTGGCAATAATGACGCTGCTATGACCAAACGCGGCAAAATAATCGGCATCGATCGGTGCTGCTTGCCCATGAGCATTGAGTTTATTAATGATCGGCAGGAGTAGAGTTGGTTCTACTGATTCGGTCAGCAAGACAAATTCGATATAACGATCAAGCGTCATAATGGCTTCTGACAAATCCATAATCAACGCACTATCGTCATTATCACCGCTGTCATAAAGTTTTTGTAAGCCGTGTACGATGGCGTTATTGAGCACTTCTGCCCCGACCAAAGATATCAGCTGAAAGATACAAGACAGCTGTTTTAGGACAATAATGGAGTCTAATAATAACGGCGCTTGGCTATCATCATCATTAAATTCGCCCAAATGAATTTCAGTATCTTTTAAAATAACCTTAATTTCATCGTACAATAAGTGCAGCGATGGCAGGTTAAAATCAGTCACACTCAAGGTTGGGGCAGTTAATTTCATTTGTGTAGAAGGGTTCATAGTTTTTTTCCATGACGTACTGATGAAAATAGCAAAGGTTTCGATAATCGTTTGAAAATATATATAAATAAGGTTTTAACGCTTATCGGCCCAATAATCAAGACTAACTTGCTTAACCGTCAGTATAAAATTTTATTTTACTAAAAAGAACGATTTTAAGAATGGCATTTATAACCGCTGCATGTTGTTTTCAAGCGCAGGATAATCGTCTACAAGCGCGCTATACCAGCCTTGATTGGCGCTCTCATTACTGCTTGACTCAAGCAATAAAGCTGCCAAATCGGCAAAGTTTGCATGGGCAGTATGTCCGCCATCGGCTTGAGTGTCTTCCTCAATCGCCAGCGTGACTTGCCCACCGGTCATCGCCAGATAAACTTCCGCCAAAATCTCCGAGTCAAGTAACGCGCCGTGGAAAGTACGGTCTTGCTTACCGACATCTAGGCGACGAACCAGAGCGTCTAGGGTATTTTTCTGCCCCGGATATTGCTGTTTTGCCATCATCAGCGAGTCAGTCACCCGTACGCGCTCAGCAAAGTCGTGCATGCCAACTTTGGCAAACTCCATATTTAAGAAGTTCATATCAAAGGTGGCGTTATGAGCGATGATTTCGGCACCATCCATAAAGTCATACAGCGCCTGAGCCACTTGATCGAAGGTTGGTTTATCGGTTAAAAACGCTTCAGAGATTCCGTGAATACGAATCACTTCCTCATCCATTCCGCGCTGCGGGTTTATGTAGACGTGCAGTTTCTCCCCAGTAAATTTACGTCCGACTAACTCCACAATACCGACCTCGATAATTCGGTCGCCTTTCATGGGGTCAAGACCGGTGGTCTCGGTATCCATAATAAGTTGGCGGTCAGATTCATGGCGGTGGATAGGCTTGGGTAGCAGGGGTATAAAATGCGGATTGGCACGACTGGTGTCACCATCGAATGTCGGTGTGTCCGTGTCTTCTATGCGAGCTTCCGTTTTAGTTTCTACTTCAGTATCCATATTGGTATTTATATCTGGCATATCGGTATGTCTCATGGGTTCGCTAGCATTATACGGACTGTGATTTTCTTCTACTACCATATCTGTGTTTGCCATTGGATTTGATATGGTATTTACCATATCGTCAGTAAGATTTTGACCATCTAATAGCGACTCATCAAGCTCATCATCCATCATGTCAAAGCCTAATGGATCAAACTTTAACCAATCATCGCTCGGATTCTGTTTATTATCAGCCATCAGTCGGTCTTTTTTTTTAGCAGAATCTTGCAAGCTAGCCGTTTTCAAATCTTCACTGCTAGACGTCACGCCCAAGTTTGCTAGCTCGTCCGCTTTTTCATTACCCGCGTGTCCAGCGTGACCTTTCACCCAGTGCCAAGCAACATCGCGCTGCTGGCAAAGCGCGTCTAATTGCTGCCATAAGTCTTGGTTGGCGACCGGTTTTTTACTGGCCGTTTTCCAGCCGCGTTTTTTCCAGCCTTCAATCCATTCGGTGATGCCTTTTTTGACATAGCTTGAGTCTGTCCAAATCTCAAGGATTTGCTCACACGGGCTATGGGTCAATGCTTGTATCGCACCCATCAGCTCCATACGATTATTGGTGGTTACTTTTTCACCGCCATACAAATCCTGCGTCTGCCCATCGCTAAATATTAAGTGCGCGCCCCAGCCGCCAGCACCCGGATTGCCTTTACAAGCGCCGTCGGTATAGGCAACCGTCGTATTTGCTTTGGCAGCAAGCGGATTGCTCGTATTAAATGAACGCGCTGAAGTAGAGTTTTCTGACATAAAAAAGTATGAGCCTAATAAGTAATAAACATCGAGCAAAGAGGGTTTCTAGCGTTATTTTTGCGCAAGCTAGCACCGTCTATTTTAGGGTTGAGTATAGCAAATCTTGCTTATCTAATCTCGCTTATCTATCAGATACTGCTAGGAATAAAAACCATAAAAGGGCAAAAGCACATATCATAGCGGTAACGCTGCCGTTTTCTGTTAAAATAGCTTTGATTGTGCGGACGTACCTTGGCGCAATATGCACAATATAAGCTTTTATGTATCAATGCAGGATAAATCGATGATGTCCTTAAGCTCGAGTGTTTTGAATAAAAAACTAATGCCTTTAATGGTCGCTTTGATGGCAAGTAGCATGCTGTTTTTGAGTGCCTGTAATGACAGTAATACGCCAGCTGATGCCAAAAAAGCTGAGGCGCCAGCGGATTTATCCATATTTGCAGGCTGCTATACGGTCAGTCATGATGAGCCAGCGCAAATAAAAGTCAGCCAACAGGGCGGCGGTTGGGTCATGCAAATGAAAGAGCCGGCCAGCGCTAAGCGCGTTTGGGATGACGCTGAACCGTTAGAAGTGCTTACAAAAAGTGATATCCCGACGTATTTTTCTATCGATCCGGATAATGTCGATGCGGTGATTGGTCGTCCAGACAGAGTGCTGGTGTTGGCGCATGTGAAGCCTGTTTATGCCAATATCGATCCGCTACTAGATAGTGAGTACTTGTCTTATATTTATCGCGGTGCCAATACTATTTATCGCGTCGAATGTGATGAGGTTAATACCGATATTTTGGCCAACCCTCACGCCAATATCGTTATTGATAACGTCAATGACAGTATTTAAAAAGTCCTTATAAATCAGTATTTATGATAAACAACCCTCTAATTAGAGTCGGGCAATATGAATTTTTTTAGTTATGTGGTGTTAGGCGGATTTTGTTACGCGGCCGGTTGGGCAGTAAGAACCTATATTCTCGATAAACAGCCAAAACCTGAGCAGCCTTATCATCTCAAACATCCCACTATCTTAAGATATCTCGGCGCATTTTTTATAATTATGTTGATTGTGTCGTGGCTCATCGGGCGCTATCTACTCGGCCATGTGGCTATTGATTTGCCATTTATTATCATTAATAGCCTTATAGGCACCTTTGTCTACTCGTTTGGTCTAAATCCAGAAAAGCCAAGCTATGATGTGCCTGATTAATAAAAAATTAAAAGGCTGAGTGCTTAAATACATTTAAAATTTTCTATTTTAAGCCTATAAAAAACACGGTCAGTGCATGCGTCATTGACCGTGTTTTTTATGGAACTGCTTATCAGATTATTTATCTGCTTTCTTTAAGCGTTTACTTTTATCCTCCACCTTTTTATCGCTAGGCTTTGAAGTTTTGTCTTTCGACGCTGTTTGTTCATCTTTCCAGCTTTTGTATTTTGCCAAATCTTTTTCTACAAGTTTCAGACAAAATTTGAGCACCAAGACGTCATCGATATGACCGATAAAGGGGATGAAATCAGGAATGATATCGATAGGGTTGATGAAATAAAGCAGGCCAACGACGGCTGCTGAAATGGTTTTATAAGGGATATTGCGATAGTTGCCTTTATAGTAGTCTTTGACTAAGCTCATCAGCAGGAGCAAGTCCTTGGCATAACTCTCAAGACCTTTTTCTTTTCCGAGTTGATCCTTCAGCTTATCTTCTTTACCCAAGATGATTTTGATGCTATCCATCAGACTTTTATTGTCTTTTTCTTTTGCACTTTCTTGCTCAGCCATCTTTATAATCCTTTTATATCTATCATTATTGTTTGTTGTTCAGCGCTTTTTACTATAGCAAGAGTCAGGGCTGCAGCCAAATAACACGCTAAGTAAATCTGTATCGTTTTGTTGTCTAGTAAAATGACATATGCTTCTGACTTAAGCGTTCTATACTGCTCGAGTACTAACTCGAGTACTAAATAGTATCCCAACCTGCGTTATAATACGCGCTTTGTTCCAGTAATGGTTGCTAGGATAAGCAGCAATTTAACGGTAAAAAAGGTAGCACAATGACTAAGATATCCTCCGAGCTCAATCGTCGCCAGTTTTTACGTCACGTTGGTATTGGGGCTGGAGTAGGGCTATTGGCGAATCAAGGCATCACTCGAGCGCTGGCTACAAATGCTATTGAGCAAGATAACCGCACGCAGCTTACCAAAGATGACTTACCATTTACGTTAATGGATGAAGATACGGCAGCGCAAATCCTACCTTCTGAGCATTCTGAAACGCAGCAAGCAAATTCAAAATGTATCACAGCAAGTATTGAAACGCGGCTTTTTGCCAGCTCCAATGTCGGTGGTAGTGACGAACGTAATGAGTTGGCGTTAGAGCGTTTAGCCTGCGCGGGTTTTAAAGTGGACAATCCGGCGATTACCAAACGGCAGTATCTGCGCTTTGCAGGTACGGATTCGCAGCGTGCTAGCGACCTGCAAAACATTGCGACCGGTGCAATTAAAGCCCCTAAGCTGCTACTTGGGGTGCGTGGCGGTTATGGGGCAATGCGGATATTGCCGATGGTGGACTGGTCGACGCTTGGACGTATTATGAAGGAGCGCGGCACGATACTGGCGGGCTTTAGCGATGTGACGGCGATTCAGTGTGCGCTATTGGCAAAAGGTGGTATGAGCTCGCTTGCGTCGCCAATGCTCTATAGCGAGTTTGGTAAAATTAAACCCGATGAGGTTAGCTGCCGACAGTTTGTAGCAGCATTAACCAATCCTAATTTGATTATCAATATAGCAGATGCGTCGTTAACCAGTGTAAATTTACCCAGTATTCTGACAAACTCTGAGCCAAAAACTTTAACTGGCACCATTTGGGGCGGTAATCTAAGCGTGGTATCGGCGCTGGCAGGTAGTGAGTATTTGCCACGTATTGCTGGCGGTATTGTGTTTTTAGAAGACGTCGGCGAGCAAGCTTACCGCATCGAGCGCATGCTCTATGATTTGTATTTGGCAGGGGTGTTTAAAGGTCAGCAAGCAATTGTATTTGGTGCGTTATCGGGTAGTGGTGAGGACAGTTATGATAAGCGTTATGATGTCGCCACCGTGATTCGTCAATTGCATCAGCTGACAGGGTTGCCGATTTATAGCGGCATGCGCTTTGGGCATATTGGACAAAAACACAGCTTTCCGCTGGGTGTCACATGTCAGCTTCGCCCAAATAGCGCTGGCGGTTATCAATTGATATTTAGCGACTATCCAACGATTAAAGCTGATGCGATTCATGTCGAAGGCTTGTGGCAATAAAAATTAGGTCTATAGTCGAATCCAAATAAATCAGATACGTATAGTAGAATTACTCTAAAATCGATACAGTGCGACTGGGATGAATTTTTCGTAGCCTCTATGATAATAGCAAGCAAGGAAAATTTATACTAGTCGCAAAAAGCTATAACGTATCGCTTTTATTTTGAAATGACTATAGCTATCAAGTCGCTCAATGAAACGTTGTTTTTCTTGCGTGCTGTGCCTACGCCGACAGAGTCTGCAAAAAACAACGTTTCATCTCGCTATATCGTTTTTATGTCGAATGAATGATATAAAAATTGTTGCTGTGATAAATTTGTTGCAGCCACGTATGACTTCCAAAAAGTCTATTATTAAGTTAAATCGCCAGTCGTGAAAATTTATCCTGATATTCTTTCGGGGTTAGCTCAGTGGCGCGTTTAAACAGCCGCGTAAATGACGAGATGTCATCATAGCCGACTTGCTCCGCCAGCGATTTTATCGTCACATCGCCCAATTCCAGTAAGCGCTTTGCCTGCTCAATACGCACTGCTTGAATATATTCAATCGGACGCATGGCGACGGCGGCTTGAAAACGTCTGTTTAAGGTGCGCGGGGTGATATTGACCATGTCTGCTAACTGGCTCACCTGTATCGCTTGCCTAAAATTTTCCTCGATAAACTCTTGCACTTGCTGAACCAGCTGGTCAGCGTGCGGCTTATGCAGTGTCACATTGGTATAGCTGTTTTGATTACCGCGTTTACTATCAATAATCTGGGTTTTTGCCACTTGGGTCGAAATCTCGCGCCCGCAATAACGCTCGATTAATAATAATCCCAAGTCATAAAAAGCGCTACCGCCCGCCGCACAGAATATATTGCCCGATTGTTCTTTTGTCTGGCTTTTTGATTGAGTGACAAATTGGTTTTCTTGCAAATCAACCAATGGAAAGTCTGCCTTAAATTTACTGGCATAGCCCCAATGGGTTGTCGCTACTTTGCCATCGAGCAAACCTGCTTTTGCTAAAAAGAACGCGCCGCTACAGTTACTAGCGATATCGGCTTTGGTATTCGCCAGTCGCTGCAAATGCGGAATTAGAGCGTTATTTTGACTCAAGACTTTATCGATGGAATCACCAATGGTTGGAATTAATAATAAGTCGCACTCTGTGACTTCCTGAATATCGCCATGCGCTTGCATGATTAAGCGGTTGCTACACCTGATATCAACGCCGCCAAGACTGGCAATTTGGACGTTAAACCTTGGTTCTACTTCTTCATCCAAAAATCGCTGCCAACTCACTCCAGTAAATGAAAATAAATCTAACGCGCCTGTCAAGGCGCTGCCAAGTACGCCATCGAAGCCAACGATAATCACTTTAAATGGTTTAAAGTAGGGCATAAGTGCTTATTTTCCTATGAAAAGACGTATTTAAGATGTCAGTTTATTAGCAGTTTTTCCCAAATTTGCCTATCAGTTTTGTCTTATTTGACCATAATTATGTCATAAATGACAATACGGTAAGGCGATAAATTAGATTAATATCAATGCATCACTTGTTCATCACCGCTTATTTATCATTATCATAATAGGGAAATGACTATGGCCGCAGATACACTTATCAACGATTTTGAATTACCGTTCCAACTCTACGATGTATTGGGGGTTGAGCATTTAACCGAGCATCCGAAGTTTGCAGAACACAGCCGCGAAACCTTTGATGCGGTATTAGGCACCGCCAATAAAATCGCCACCCAGCTATTTTTACCGCATAACCATGTCGCGGATAAAAACGAGCCGCAATTTGACGGCAAAAAAGTCAGCATGATAGACGACGTAAAGGTTGCTTTTGATGCCTTTCGCGAGTCAGGCTTTATCGCCGGTCGTTATAGTTTTGACGATGGTGGCATGCAATTACCTGAAACCGTGATGACGGCGGTGGCGGGCTATTTTATGGCAGCCAACCCATCAACCACCGCTTATCCGTTTTTAACCACGGCGGCGATTAATGTTATCTCGCATTTCGCCAGCGACGAGATTAAAAATGCCTTTATGCCGCGTATGCTAACGGGTGAATTCACTGGCACCATGGCGTTGACTGAGCCACATGCAGGCTCGTCACTTGCCGATATCAAAACTACCGCCGTGAAACAAGAAGACGGCAGCTACCGTATCAAAGGCAGCAAAATTTATATCTCAGCGGGTGATCATGAATTGTCTGACAATATCGTGCATCTGGTATTGGCCAAAGTACCAGGCGGCCCCGCTGGCGTCAAAGGCATCTCTTTATTTGCCGTACCCAAGTATCGACTCAATGATGACTTATCGGTTGGCGAACGCAACGATGTGCATTTGACCGGATTGATTCATAAGCTTGGCTATCGCGGCGCAACTTCTACGGCGTTAAGTTTTGGTGACGCTGGTGATTGTCACGGTTATCTTATCGGTGAAGAGCATTTTGGCCTGCGCTATATGTTTAAGATGATGAACGAAGCGCGTATCGCAGTTGGCTTTGGCGCGGCGATGATTGGCTATCGCGGTTATCAATATTCGCTCGATTATGCCAAAGACCGCACGCAAGGTAGAATCGCACCCAATAATAAACCTGAAGATGCGGCAACGGCAATTATCAATCATGGTGATGTGAAGCGTATGCTCCTTGCGCAAAAAACCTATAGCGAGGGCGGTATTTCACTCTGTCTATATGGCTCAAATCTGATTGACCGTATCAATACCTGTGAAGATGCAACATTAAAGGCTGAGCTGTCAGAGTTATTGGACTTACTTACGCCAGTACTAAAAGCATGGCCGTCTGAATATGGTCCAAAAGCCAATGATCTAGGCATTCAAGTATTGGGCGGCGCAGGTTATACGCGTGAATATCAAGCCGAGCAGTTTTGGCGAGATAATCGTCTCAACCCCATTCATGAAGGCACAAATGGCGTGCAAGCGTTAGATTTATCATTTCGTAAGTTATGGCAGAACAAGGGTCTTGGTATTCAAATTTTAAAACGTGAAATCACTCAAGATTTAGAAAATATCAGCACACCCGAGACTGCCAAACTTGCCGGTAAACTGACGCCTTATATGGGTCAATTACACGAAGTGCTCGTGCATTTAAGCAAGGTTTTACAAACAGAAAAAGCCATCACTCTGACGGGTAATGCACAAGCACTAATGAATATCTTTGCCTCTATCGTGATGAGCTGGATTTGGATTCGCCAAGCCAGTAAGGCGGAACAATTATTAAATGATACGGCCGACGTTGATAAGCAAAACTTCTATCATGGCAAAATCCAGGCGGCAAAATACTTTATCGATTGGGAGTTGCCGTTAATCAATCGCGATATTGAGCTGCTAAATAATGACAATGCAGTATGTACCGATATGCAAGCAGAATGGTTTTAAGCGATTGTTTGGTAAGTTTTTAACATAACGCTCCTTACTATCTTTATCTTATTTTGAACAAACGATTTTTCGAGCAAAAAATCTCAATGACTTTTTATACAATTTTAAAGGAATAAATAATGACAGCTGATAACAAACAGATTAATAAACAATGGCGCTTAAAAGCAAGACCAATTGGCGCACCAAACGCTGATACGTGGGAGTATATCGAGACAGATTTGCCGACTATCTCAGATGGTGAGCTGTTGATAAAAATCGAATATATCTCGATAGACCCCGCAATGCGTGGCTGGTTAAACGATGCCAAATCTTATATACCGCCGGTACAGATTGGCGAGGTAATGCGCGCGGGTACTGTGGGTAAAGTTATTGAAAGTAAGCATGAGAAGTTTGCCGTCGGCGATTATGTCGTAGGACATAATGGCGTGCAGTCCTACGCAGTCAGCGATGGCACAGGGCTATATAAAGTCGATCCAAGCCTAGCACCGCTGTCTTATTACTTAGGCGTACTTGGTATGCCGGGCATGACGGGCTATTTTGGCTTATTAAAAACGGGTCAGCCAAAAGCGGGCGAGACCGTCGTCGTCTCTGGTGCCGCTGGTGCGGTTGGTAGCTTGGTTGGACAAATTGCCAAACTCAAAGGTTGCCGCGTCGTCGGTATCGCAGGCGGTCCTGAGAAATGTAAATTTTTAGTCGATGAGCTGGGTTTTGATGCTGCTATAGATTATAAAAACGAACATGTGAAAAAAGGCTTAAAACAAGCTTGTCCAAACGGCGTCGATGTCTTTTTTGACAACGTCGGCGGCGACATTTTAAATGACGTGCTGACGCAAATTAATCTACATGCGCGTATCGTGATTTGCGGGGCGATTAGCCAATATAACAACAGCACAGAAGTCAAAGGGCCATCAAATTATTTGTCGCTGTTGGTCAATCGTGCGCGTATGGAAGGTATCGTGGTCTTTGATAATATCAAAGAGTATCCGACGGCGATGAAAGATATTGCTGGCTGGATTGGGTCAGGTGACATTAAAGTAAAAGACCATATCGTTGAGGGTATCGAGACGTTCCCAGATACCTTGATGATGCTCTTTAAAGGTGAAAATTTCGGCAAGCTGGTACTTAAGGTAGAGGGATAAATCATGACACTGAATACAAATGGAATTGCATCAGACGTTTCTGGTAAACGTATTTTAATCACCGGCGGTGCGTCTGGTATCGGTGCGGCAAGTGCGTTATTGTTAGCCAGTCGCGGTGCGAAAGTCGTCATTGGCGATTTGGCAGAAGAGATGGGTGCCGCCGTTGCCAAGCAAGGGCAAGACGCTGGCAATAATATCGTGTTTAAAAAGGTCGATGTGACGAGTGGTGATGAAGTGCGTGCGCTCTTTACCTTTGCCATGGAAACATTGGGCGGCCTTGATGTGGTGATAAACAATGCGGGTATCGACCATAAACCGGCACCGATACATGAGCTAAGCGACGATGATTTTGATCGTAATATCGCGGTTAATCTAAAAGGCGTCTGGCATTGTATGCGCGCTGCTGTTGCATGTATGGCGCCTAATGGCGGCGGTCATGTGATTAATGTTGCCTCCATTGCTGGTTTGCGTTCAGCGCCGCTATTATCCGCTTATAGCGCGGCGAAGCATGGTGTCATGGGGCTGACCAAATCTGCGGCTCATGAATATGCCCGCGTGAATATTCGTTTTAACGCCGTCTGCCCAAGCTTTATTGATACGCCGATGGTGCGTAATACCATGGCAAATATGGATGAGCGCGCCCAGCAAGCGACCATCAAGGCCAGTCCGATGCGCCGTTTAGGGCATGTCGATGAAGTGTCGGGCGCGATTGCTTGGCTGGCAAGCGATGAAAGCAGCTTTATGAATGGTCATGCCTTTACCCTTGATGGTGGCATGTTGGCTTAATACGTTTTATTAAATCCATTGATATGAAGTTTCTAATCTAAGCTCTCTCAGAGCTGGTAAAAATCTTCTTGCTTGCTGTGTGCTTTGTACTCCAGGGGCTGCAAAAATTTCTCCCAGCTCTGCCACACATTTAAAATGTATAAATAATATAGGTAAATATAAGGTGTAATGATGAAAGATTTATTTGATTTAACGGGTAAGATTGCGTTAGTGACTGGCGCTAGCCGCGGTATTGGTGAGTCTATCGCTCGTCTATTGGCATCAAGAGGCGCGCATGTGATTGTCTCTAGCCGTAAGATTGATGCGTGCCAAGCGGTCGCTGATAGCATTATCGCTGACGGTCATAAAGCCAGCGCTTTTGCTTGTCATGTTGGTGATATGGAGCAAATCGAGGCAGTTTTTGAGTATATCAAGAGTGAGTTTGGTCGTATTGATATCTTAGTTAATAATGCCGCCGCAAACCCTTATTATGGTCATATTTTAGATACCGATTTAGCCGCTTTTGATAAGACGGTAGAAGTCAATATTCGTGGTTATTTCTTTATGTCGACGGCGGCGGGTAAGATGATGCGCGAGCAGGGCGGCGGGGTGATTTTAAATACCGCTTCGGTCAATGGTTTGGTCGCAGGTGACAAACAAGGTATCTATTCAATCACCAAGGCGGCGGTGATTAGCATGACTAAAGCCTTTGCCAAAGAATGCGGCCCATTAAACATTCGCGTCAATGCGTTGCTGCCAGGTCTAACCGATACCAAGTTTGCCTCGGCCTTGACCACCAATGATAAAGTCTTAAAAATGGCACTACATGCCATTCCTTTAGGACGCGTGGCAAATCCCGACGAGATGGCGGGTACGGTGTTGTATCTTGTGTCTGACGCCTCAAGTTATACCACGGGTGCAACGGTTGTGGTTGATGGCGGTATGCTTGCTTAATTAGAAATAATATTTAAAAAATCGATATTTAGAAATAAAAAAGCCGCATCACTTTAATAGTCATGCGGTTTTTTATTCGGTTCTTATTATTAAGCAACGCTGTTTTTTGTTACCCTAACTTTGTTTTTCTATAGCCATGCTAAGTGAATAAAAAAGGCGCGGTATGACTTTTTTTTGACTTAGCCACCTCTTTAGGGGTGCCTTCTACAACCATAATCACCGTATTACCCGTTGCGACCAGCCCGTTTAACTGCGCCATTAGCATCGCGACATCAGAAGGATGTAGGCCAGTCGTTGGTTCATCGAGCACATACAGCGTATCGCCGCGCTGCGTCCGCTGCAGTTCGGTAGCAAGCTTGATGCGCTCTGCCTCGCCGCCGGACAACTCGGTCGCTGGTTGCCCAAGTCGTAAATAGCCAAGCCCAACTTTTAGCAAGGCGTCCAATGCGCGCATAATCGAGGCGTCATCGACAAAAAATTCAGAAGCGGCTTCGACCGTTAAATCGAGCACTTCAGCGATATTCTTACCGTGATAAGTAATCTCTAGGGTTTCGTCATTGTAGCGCTGACCATGGCACACTTGGCAAGGCGAGTAAACACTGGGCAAAAACAGCAGCTCAACGCTGACAAAACCGACGCCTTCGCAATTTGGGCAACGGCCTTTTTTCACGTTAAATGAAAAACGTCCGGCATCATAGTGTCTTGCTCTTGCTTCTTTGGTCGCGGCAAATAACTTGCGCACATGATCAAACAGCCCAGTATAAGTCGCTAGATTTGAGCGCGGCGTACGACCGATGGCTTTTTGGTCAACGGTGACTAAGCGTTTTATATGCTCCATACCACTCACTATTTCTCCGCCTATCGGTATTTCTTGCTCTTGCTCCAGTAAAGCCGCTTCATCCGTTGGCGCTTCAATCACGGTTTTTTGTCCCAATGCATTATGAACCAGTTCAACCAGCGCTTGACTGACCAAGCTTGATTTCCCTGAACCAGAGACGCCCGTCACTGTGGTTAATACCCCTAAAGGGAATGCCACATCTAACCCATGTAGATTATTGCGCTCGATATTAGTAAGTTTTAGCCAATGAGTAGGTCGTCTTGGTTGCTCAGTTTTTAACTTTTGAGTTGCTGTGTCTTTACTAAAAAGATAGCGCCCCGTATAAGAATCAGAGATATCACGCAAGCCTGCGACAGGGCCGCTATAGATGATTTCACCGCCATGACGGCCTGCTTGTGGTCCGACATCAACTATCCAATCGGCGTGGCGAATGACGCTGACATCATGCTCAACGATGAATAATGAATTACCCGCCGCTACCAGCTCATCCAGCGCACTTAACAACGCCTGCGTGTCGGCAGGATGCAGGCCAGCGGACGGTTCATCGAGCACGTAAACCACGCCAAATAATTTAGAGCGAATTTGCGTGCCAAGCCGTAAGCGCTGTAGCTCACCAGGCGATAGGGTAGGTGTGGTACGTTCAAGCGATAAGTACCCTAGCCCAAGTCTGGTTAACGCTTCCACGCGCGATAAAATATCGCTGGCAATACGCTTGGCAACGATGGCTTTTTCGCGGTCGGGCATATCATCGCTGAGTTGTTTATTAGCAGCGTCGTGAAGTTTTAGCGCCAGTTCAATTAAGGTTAATTGTGACAACTCGCCAATATCAAGCCCTGCAAATTTAACCGATAACGATTCTTTTTTGAGTTTTTTACCATGGCAGCTTGGGCATTCTGAAATTTGCATGAACTGCGCCACGCGTTTTTTGGTACGCGGACTTTGAGTGGTGGCAAAAGAGTGCAGAACGAAATTTTTTGCGCTGATATAGGTGCCTTTATAGTTGGGTTTTTCACCTTTTTTAATCGCCGCGCGTACTTGCTCGAGATTGTATTCTGGATAAACGGGCACTTCTGGGGTTTCATCGGTAAATAAAATTCAATCGCGGGTTTCCTTGGGTAAGGTGTGCCAAGGTTTGTCGATATCGTAGCCAAGTGTGGTCAGTATTCGGCTCAGATTTTGCCCTTGCCATGCCGGTGGCCAAGCAGCAATCGCGCATTCTCGAATGGTCTTGGTCTTGTCAGGCACAAGCAAGTCTTCTGTGACTTCAAACACACGGCCTATGCCCGAGCACGTGGGGCAGGCACCTTCTGGCGTATTTGGCGAAAAGGCGTCGGCATACAGCATGTCTTGCCCAGCAGGGTATTCGCCCGCTCGCGAGTACAGCATGCGCAGACCGTTTGAAATCGTCGTCACGCTGCCAACCGATGAGCGTACCGACGGCGTACCGCGCTGTTGTTGCAGGGCGACGGCAGGCGGCAAGCCTTCTATCGCATCGACATCAGGCTCACCAACTTGGTCGATCAAGCGTCTGGCATAAGGCGATACCGAATCTAGATAACGGCGCTGCGACTCCGCAAACAAAGTGCCAAACGCCAATGACGATTTGCCTGAGCCTGATATGCCAGTAAAAACAACTAAGGCATTACGCGGTAAATCAACATCGACGTTTTTGAGATTATGCACCCGCGCGCCCCTGACTTGAATGCTTTCATCAGCGGCAAGGTTGTGATTTTTGAGAGAAGTGTTAGATTTTTTATGTTTAGATTTCTTATTATGGGTCGTCATACAACGCTTATTCCTTTGACTAAAAACTTTCTGTATTTAAAGCCATCCTATCACCTTAAAATCAAATCCCTATGCAGCCTTACGCTTTACAGACAGAGAAGAGACATAGCAACGTCAAACGATAACATTTAGAAGAAATGATGAGTTTTTTAAAAGATGTTGTCTGTCGGCAATGGTTAAGCTGGCAGCTGGCGTGTTCATTGATAATGCTTTATTATTAGCCATATTTATCAATGGTTTATAAAAGTGTTTTATGATTTTTATTAGCAATAGCATTAGCCTAAATGACAGTGAAGTGGAGATTAACGCCATACGCGCCCAAGGGGCAGGCGGGCAAAACGTCAATAAAGTCTCCTCGGCAATTCATCTGCGTTTTGATATTCGTGCTTCGAGCTTAAGCGATGTTATCAAACAGCGTCTATTGGACAGCAAAGACAGCCGAATCACCAAAGAAGGCGTGCTGATTATTAAAGCGCAGCAGTTTCGCACCCAAGAGCGTAATAGAATTGATGCGCTTGAGCGGCTGCAAAGCTTTATACTACAAGCTACCCATGTGCAAAAAACCCGCAAACCTACTAAACCTAGCAGAAATGCCAAACGCAAACGCGTCGATGAAAAAACCCAACGCGGTAAAACCAAAGCGTTACGCGGTAAAGTAGATTTTTAACCAAGTCTTCTACTTAACTCGGGAAAACGCTTTATCATAAATAACATAAGCAGCAGCGCCACACTAGCGATGGCCGCGCCGACGTAGCCCACGCTTGATATGGAAATATGCGTCACTGCATAACCACCAAATAGCGCTCCTGCGCCAATGCCTAAATTGATAATGCCTGAGAACATCGACATCAGCATGTCTTGCGCCGTCACATCAACCATGATGACTTTGGCTTGCATGGAGATAATCAGCAGCATCAGCGCCGCGCCCCACAGTAATGCAATGAAACTCAGCGCCCAGATAGAAGTCACGGCAAACAATAGCACCAGCATAGATAGCAGCATTAATATCATCGATATCAGCATCAATCTGGTATTAAATCGATCGCCCCAGCGGCTAAAAATCACACTGCCTGCAATCCCAGCGATGCCAAACAGGAGCAGTATAAAAGTAGCTAAATTTTCACTAATAGCACCGACTTGGCGCATAAAAGGTTCGATATAAGAATAAGCCGTATAGTGAGCGGTAAAGACCAGTAAAATAAGCAGATACAAACAGACCAATAATGGGTTTTTGAGCAATTCTGGAATTTTTCTAAACGAGCCTTCAAACATGCTTGGCAACCTTGGTAAGAGCCTTGCTTGCAAGAGAAAGACGATAAAAGCAATCACCCCGATGCCGCCAAAGGTTGCGCGCCAGCCAAACCATTGGCCAACTAAGCGCCCTAGTGGCACGCCTAGCACCATCGCCAATGACGTGCCGGTTGCAAGCACGCTAAGTGCCAGCGCTTTTTTGCCTTCGGGAGCCACACGTATCGCAATCGCTGCGGTAATTGACCAAAATATGGCGTGCGAGAGTGCAATACCCACGCGGCTAATCAGCAATATATCAAAGCTCCATGCAAATACCGATAACACATGACTGACAATAAATACCGCAAACAAGCCCAAAAGTAAGCTTTTACGCTCAAAGCGGCTGGTGAGCAGCATCAATGGCAATGACATCGCCGCGACAATCCATGCATACAGCGTCAACATCCAGCCCGTCTCAGCCGTAGTGATAGAAAAATCTTGAGCAATGTCACTTAATAGGGCAACGGGAACAAATTCGGTGGTATTCATAATAAAGGCGCTGACGCCCATCAAAAATACTTGGAAATACTGAGCTCGGCGAGCATCGGCGCTCACCTCAATGTTAGGTTTCATAAAGTTCAACACAAATAAAAAAGGCGCTAATACAGCAAGGTGGCTTAACAATCACTCATTAGCTTAATAAGATGGCAAAGATACCTCGTAGTAACGCAAAGAAGGAGAGCAAGATAGCAAGTCAGAAGCAGCAGTTAAAGTAATTTTTTGATAATTAGCAAGAATCTTAGCAGGATTGTTCAGGTTAAGCATTTATCCGCTACAAACTTACTTTGAGGAGTGTAAATACGATTTTTTAATAATAAGAACAGTGTCTTGTTTGTCAGCCGCTGTAAATCAGAGGATAATCTACAGCATCAAATCTAATCTCGAGAAACTATTTTATGCTGATTAATGCAGATTTTACTCGCCGTGCTGCATTGGCACCCGAACACTATCAATGGGTGCCATCACCGCAAAACGGCGTCGAGCGCGTCATGCTTGACCGCGTCGGCGCAGAAAAAGCCCGTGCCACCAGTATTGTCCGCTATGCGCCTGAGTCCTATTTCCCGCATCATATGCATCCAGGCGGCGAAGAGATTTTGGTGTTGTCGGGAACTTTTTCGGCAGATGATAGTGAGCAGGTCAGCTTACAGCGATTAAAGGCCGATGAAGCCCTATTTACCGACACAATCAAAGGCGGCGCTGAGATACTGGTGCTAGATGGTAAGCTGATAGATGCTGAACTTACAGATGACGCTAAAACCTATACTCGCGGTGGCTGGCTACGTTTGCCAGTGGATGCACTACCGCAAATAAAAGCAGGCGTGCATGGCGCTATGGTTTATCTTAAAACGGGTCATCTGTCTAAAGTCATTGGCGTTAACGTAGAAGAAAAATAGCTTTGACGCCATTTACATATAATTAGCTATAAAATATAAAAAATTATTAAAATAATGTTCTGTAACTCCTCGGTTCATACCTGCCCTTCACATTGCTGCTTTATTTCTGTAAAATACCGACCGTACGGTTTCTTTATCAGAAACTGTTTTTTCTTCTGTATTAATAAAACACATTCTTTTAAAGCCAAATTTACTTTTAGTTAAACTGACACGCTAATATCGAGATAAAAATGGAAACTCAAAACGCTCATAAACGTAAAAAACAGCCAGAGCTGGTACGGCGGGCGCTGCTTGATGAAGCAGCACGTATCACTTTGGAGCAGGGCTTGTCTAAAGTCACCTTTCAAGCGGTGGCAGATGCCGTCGGCGTGACCAAAGGCGGAGTGATGCATCATTTTGCTACCAAGGACGCGCTTATCTTAGAGGTGTTTTATGATGCGATGGCCAAGTTTGAGGCAGAAGTCAATGCCGCCATGGCAAAGGATCCGGTCAGCTACGGCTCGTTTACCCGCGCTTATATCGACGCCACCATCAGCTTAGGCGAAAAAGGGCAGGCCGAGTTTAATAGCCAAGCGACCTTGTATGTGTTGATGCTAGGAGACCGGATGCTACGCGAACGCTGGGCTGAGTGGTCAAATGAGCAGCTAAAAAAATATGCCGCTACCGACAATAGCGAAACGCTATGTATGGTACGTCTGGTCGCCGATGGTATTTGGCTCTCTGACTTTTCGGGTATCGATATCTCGGACAAGGCTTCAATACGTGAGCGCTTGATAAATATGACGCAGCGCGACTTTGACGCTTAAAAATGTATACAAATCCCTTTTATTTTTTATCTTTAATCCATGACGACATTATTTTTAAAACTCCATAAAAAAGCTTTTTTATAAAGCAAACCCGTCGCCTTAAGGAAAACTTATGACAACTACTCAGACAAACGTAAATAATTTACAAGACATTATTGATTTAACACAAACGCAGACCGCTTATATTAACGGTCGTTATCTGGCGGTCGATGATTCTTTAACGACTTTTGACGATATCAACCCAGCGACAGGTGAGGTGCTGGCGAGCATTCAGCAAACCACTGCCGAGCAAATCGATGAAGCGGTAAAAGCGGCACAGCAAGGGCAAAAAGTGTGGGCTTTAATGTCCGCAGTTGAGCGTGGCCGTATTTTGTCAAAGGCAGTTGCGATATTGCGCGAGCGTAATGATGTACTGGCATTGCTTGAAACCAAAGACACCGGCAAAGCGCTGTCTGAGACCAAGTATGTCGATATCGTCACTGGTGCCGATGTCGTTGAATACTATGCAGGACTTGCGCCCATGATTGAAGGTCGTCAGATTCCACTACGTGATAGCAGCTTTGTCTATACGCGCCGTGAGCCACTCGGCGTCGTCGCTGGTATCGGCGCATGGAACTATCCGATTCAGATCGCGATGTGGAAGGCTGCGCCAGCGTTGGCTGCTGGTAATGCGATGATTTTTAAACCCTCAGAAGTCACGCCACTGACGGCACTGAAACTGGCGGAAATCTTTACTGAGGCGGGCATGCCAGATGGCGTCTTTAACGTCGTACAAGGCGATTATAAAGTAGGCGAAGCATTAACTCAGCATCCTAATATTGCCAAAGTCTCGTTTACAGGCGGCGTGCCAACGGGCAAAAAAGTCATGGCAAGCGCGGCATCATCGTCTCTCAAAGACGTGACCTTAGAGCTGGGCGGTAAGTCGCCATTGATTATCTTTGACGATGCCGATATCGATATGGCAGCGGATATCGCCATGATGGCGAACTTCTATAGCACCGGTCAGGTCTGTACCAATGGCACGCGTGTATTTATCCCAAAAGCGCTACAAGCTAAGTTTGAAGAAGCGATCTTGACGCGGGTCAAACGTATCAAACTCGGTGATCCAATGGATGAAGATATCAATATGGGACCATTAGTGAGCTTCCCGCATATGGAGCGTGTGCTTGGCTATATCGAGCAAGGTAAAGCGGGTGGCGCGCGTCTATTGGCAGGCGGTGAGCGATTAACGACAGACGAGCTGGCTAAAGGCGCGTATGTCGCACCGACGGTGTTTACCGATTGCACCGATGATATGACTATCGTGCGTGAAGAAATCTTTGGCCCTGTGATGTCGATATTGACTTATGAGACTGAGGAAGAAGTCATTCGCCGTGCCAATGATACCGAGTACGGCTTGGCGGCAGGGGTGGTAACCAAAGATCTGACCCGCGCGCATCGCGTCATCGGGCAAATTGAAGCTGGTATTTGCTGGCTAAATACTTGGGGCGAGTCGCCTGCGCAAATGCCAGTTGGCGGTTATAAGCATTCAGGTATCGGCCGCGAAAACGGCATCGAAGCCCTTGAGCATTATACGCAGACCAAATCTATCCAAGTAGAGCTGGGTAAGTTTGAGTCGGTATTTTAATAGCTTGTTAACTGCCTGTGTTTTAACCATCTGTTTCAACTACCTGTTTTAATGTACAAAGAAAGCTGTCGTTAGTAAGCACGTCATGTCGGTAAATACGCCGGCATGATGTGAGCTTACTGATGACATGACGCATTGTTACTATTATGGAGCGTTTTATGACATCAACCACACCTGAATATGACTACATCATTGTCGGTGCAGGCTCAGCCGGAAACGTGCTGGCCACGCGCTTGACCGAAGATGCCAACATTAAGGTGTTGCTATTAGAGGCTGGTCGACCTGATTATCGACTAGACTTTCGTACGCAGATGCCAGCGGCGCTCGCGATGCCGCTACAAGGCACTACGTATAACTGGGGCTACAAAACCGATCCTGAGCCATATATGAATAACCGCGTCATGGACTGTGGCCGCGGTAAAGGGCTGGGCGGTTCATCACTCATCAATGGCATGTGCTATATCCGTGGTAATGCGCTCGATTTTGACGACTGGGCCAAAATCAAGGGCTTAGAGGACTGGACGTATCTCGACTGCTTGCCGTACTTTAAAAAGTCAGAAAACTGCGATGCAGGCGAAAACGACTATCATGGCGTCGGTGGTCCGGTAGAAATGACCACCTCAAAACCTGGGGTCAATCCGCTGTTTGAAGCGATGATTGAAGCGGGCGTGCAAGCTGGCTATCCGCGTACAGAGGATCTAAACGGCTATCAGCAAGAAGGCTTCGGGCCAATGGATCGTTTTGTCACGCCTAATGGTCGCCGCGCATCAACGGCTCGCGGGTATCTCGACCGTGCCAAACCGCGCAGCAATATCACCATTTTGACCGGTGCTTTGACCGATGTGATTTTATTCGATGGTAAGCGCGCGGTCGGCGTCAAAGTTGAGCATCAAGGTCAAACCAAAAAATTCTATGCCGCTCGAGAAGTGATCGTCTCATCGGGTGCTATCGCTTCGCCGCAATTATTGCAGCGCTCTGGTATTGGCCCTGGTCAGTGGCTCAAAGACTTGGGGATTAATGAGGTTTTAGAGTTGCCGGGTGTCGGTAATAATCTACAAGACCATTTAGAGCTGTATATGCAGTATGAATGTAAACTGCCCGTGTCGATTGCCCCTGCCAATAAATGGTGGAATAAACCTGCGATTGGTGCTGAGTGGTTGTTTAATGGTACTGGTCTTGGCGCGTCCAATCAGTTTGAGGGTGGCGGCTTTATCCGTACTGATGAGAAATTTACTCACCCCAATATCCAGTATCACTTCTTGCCATTAGCGGTGCGTTACGATGGTCGTAGTGCGGTGAAATCGCATAGCTTCCAAGCGCACGTGGGCTCACTACGATCACCGAGTCGTGGCCGCGTTAAGCTCACCTCAAAAGACCCAAATGCGCATCCAAGCATTTTATTTAACTATATGTCGCACGAGCAGGACTGGCAAGAGTTCCGCGCGGCGATGCGTATCACTCGTGAGATTATGCATCAGCCAGCGCTTGACCCATATCGCGGCCGTGCTATCGCGCCGACCGATGATCTGGTGACCGATGCGCAGCTCGATGAGTATGTCCGCAATCATAGCGAGACCGCTTATCATCCGTCGTGTACCTGTGCGATGGGTGAGGGTAATGATTCGGTGGTCAATGGTGAAGGGCTGGTACACGGTATCGATGGTCTGCGTGTCGTTGATGCGTCGATTATGCCAAATATCATTAGTGGTAACTTAAATGCTACCACCATTATGCTGGCCGAAAAAATCGTTGATAAGATGCGCGGCAAGCAATTACCACGCTCGACAGCGGATTATTATGTCGCCAATGGCGCACCGCTCAGAGCTGAGCCGATGCGTGCTTATCATACGACTGTATAAATAAACGTGCCAGCGAGTAGGCACGATATAAGGATAATATAACGTCAATTTCAAATAAAAGGCCTTTCAACGTAAAGGTCTTTTTTATCAGTGCAAATTTGCGGGCACCCTTGTGAGCACTGACATCATCAGTCAATACCGCACGCAAATGAGTATGTCAGCATATCGGCTTTATTTTGCGCTGATTATCTTTTCATTATTTTTTAACGGTGTTGCTAAGGGGTCTGCGGACTGTTTAGCAAGTTTTTATTGATTGGTACTGCTTTGTGCATCCTGCGCTTATATAGATAACGTGGTAACTCTGCACTATGTTATGACGGACAAAGCACTATCAGATCCTGTTTCATTTACCTATTGAGGTCTTTTATGTACAGCTCGCCATCAGAAGATGCGACGAAACCCTTGAGTCTAAATAAGACAGTTTTTTTAGGCTCAGCGATTATTTCTATTTTATTGATTATCTGGACGATTGCCTTGCCAGATTATAGTGAGGCATTATTAAGCGCGAGCATGGCGTGGGTATCAGAGAGCTTTGGCTGGTATTACATGCTGGTGGTGGCTGCTTATAGTATATTTGCTTTGTTTGTGGGCTTTTCAAAATACGGCGATATTAAGCTGGGACAAGACCATGAAAAAGCTCAGTTTCCCTTTTTAGCATGGGCGGCGATGCTATTCTCGGCTGGTATCGGGATTGATTTATTGTTTTTTGGTGCCTCTGAGCCGTTGATGCATTATTTGACGCCGCATGCGGGGCTCGAGCCTGCCAGTGCCGAAGCCATGCGTGAAGCACTATCTCAGACTTTTTTGCATTGGGGTCTGCATGGCTGGGGTATTTATGCGCTCATTGGTATGGCATTGGCGTACTTTGCGTATCGTAAAAACATGCCACTGGCGCTACGTTCTCCGTTGACGCCGATATTCGGTGAGCGCTTAATCAAAGGTTGGCTTGGTGATGGTATTGATACCTTTGGCGTCGTCTGTACGCTGATGGGTATCGCCACCAGCTTAGGTATTGGGGTATTGCAGGCCAACGCAGGCTTGACACATGTTTTCGGTATCGAGTCGAGCAAGATGGTGCAGAGTATTATTATCCTAGGCGTGGTTGCGGCCGCTGCCATCTCTGCGATGACGGGCGTTGAAAAAGGCGTACGCCGTTTGTCTGAGTTCAATATGCTCTCGTCGATATTGCTACTATTGGCCATATTGGTGCTAGGTAATACGGTTTATTTGCTCAATACCTTTACCCAAAATATCGGTCAGTATTTCCAAACCATCGTTTTCAAAACATTCGACGTCTATGCCTATGACGGCAGCGCTGGTGCCGATTGGAAATCAGGCTGGACGATATTTTTCTGGGCATGGTGGGTGGCTTGGGCACCCTTTGTCGGCTTATTTATTGCGCGTATCAGCCGTGGCCGTACCTTGCGTGAGTTTGTCTTTGGCGTGATGTTTATCCCGCTTGGTTTTATTTTTGCGTGGTTCTCCATCTTTGGTAATTCAGCGATAGATTTGGTCGCCAATGGCGCCACTGAGCTCGGTGAAATCGCCGTCAATGACGCGGCGATGGGTATGTTTGCCTTGTTTGAATACTTCCCTTACAGTGATATTTTTTCATTGGCAGGCGTGTTTATTGGTCTGATATTTTTTGTGACATCTGCTGACTCAGGTGCTTTAGTGCTTGCAAATCTAAGCTCAAAAGGCATGACCAATGATACCGATGCGCCTGTTTGGTTACGCTTGTTTTGGGCAGCAGCCACGGGTTTGATTACTTTAGGCTTATTGTTTGCAGGTGGTTTTGCCTCGCTACAATCGGTTTCTGTCATTGCTGGTCTGCCGTTCTCGCTTATTTTGTTGCTTTACATGATGGCTATGTGGAAGTCATTAAAAGAAGAGGGCAACAAGCGCAAAGCCAGTACGGTTGGCACGGCAAACGTGCTCGATAGTGGTAAAGGTTGGAAAGCGCGCTTGCAGCGTATCGTCAGCTTCCCAAGTCACAAGCAAGTCGAACGCTTTCTACAGACGGTCGTTAAACCTGCCATGATTGAGGTCGAAAACGAGCTAAAAGCAGGTGGTCTTAAGACATCATTGGATATCCGAAATCTGGCCAGCATTGGTAAAAATATCGATGCTGCAACCGACGAAGATGACGGTCAGATAGATGGGGTAAAACTGCGCGTCGGGCATGGTGATGAAGATGACTTTATTTATGAAGTCAATCTCATCAAAGCTGAGCGTCCAAACTTTACCTTAAACACCTCAACCAAGCATGCTGAGTTTTACTACCGTGCTGAGGTGTTTTTAAGCGATGGCTCACAAGAATACGACTTGGTCGGCTACACCAAAGAGCAAGTGCTGGTTGATATACTGCACCAGTATGAGTGTCATCTGCAGTATCTGCATTTAGAGCGTTAATTCATTTATTAAGTCATTCATCAAGGGCTAGTATATATAGTTAGTTTAAAATAAAAGCGAGAAATTATAGCTGTGTGCGACTGGTATAAATTTTCCTTGCTTGCTGTTATCACAGAGGCTACGAAAAATTCATCCCAGTCGCACTGTATCGATTTTAAAGTAATTCTACTATAACTTGCTAGATGTTAGAGATGTGATTAATCAATTGGCGAAACATAACCCCATAAGTTACCTATAGTTTGTGGGGTTTTTTATGTAAATTAGCTCAACAGATATTGCGTTTAATAATAAACCTAGTAATAAGTGATCGGGCGACAGCAGTTGTCGCGCACTTATTTTTAGCGCTGTATTTTTATAAGTTCTTATATTATAGTTATTGGGTCAGGCAAAAATAACATGGCAAACGGTTAACCCTCGGGGCGCAACGCTTCACTTTTTAACTGAGTTGTCTTTAGTAGGCATTTTTAGTAGTGCTTTTAATAATGTCGTTTAAACAATGTTATTTTCGTTTATTCTTAAACCACTGCGCCTGCAAAAATCCTGAAACTATTTTTATTAAAAGTAAATTCGATTAAAAGCAAAAAATTGAAAAGAAAAAATACTCGCTAACTTAGCAAAGTGCTAACGTTGCAATAACGCCAAGCTGTGGCTTTAAAACTAAAAAGTACCAGATTCTGCGTCCTAAAACCAATTAACTTCACTAATTTTATAGCCAATAACGTCATTTAAGCAAATGGCGAACAGCCTCGGCTGGCTTAAAGTTGCGCTTCACACAATACGAACAACAAGAAAGCACGGAACAGAATACGAAAAATACTGCAACGAACAAACTAAAATCAAAATAATAAGGATATAAAGATGACAAAGTTAACCTATCAGTTTGAGCAAAAAAGGATAGATAATATGCAGTGGTCGGATGGCGCAAAACTCTCTGGAATAACGGCACTAGCAAATGATGAAAAAGGACGCGTTCGTAAACGCCCATTGTTTTATCTTGAAACGTTTCCGATAAACAATTATGAAGAGGATGTGTATTTTGTCAATAATACCGATGACGTCCTGAGTTTTGTCGCGCCTTTTAGGCTGTGCCGAAGCATAGGTGAGGCAAGGGCTAAGCTTGGTGATGTCAGTGCTGAAAACCTAGAAGAAGTAAAGTTGTATAGCGATGATATGGACCGTTTATACACCGACGTTTTACCCAAGCAGGGCGTGCGTATTGACAGTACGCACATTATTTATGATAGCGATGCGCTGATACAGTGGTTTATCGATGTACCTTATAAGGGCATTGATACCAAAGGCATTGATACGCATTATGTTATTTGGCGCTTTAATGTGGTGGAAAAGGGCGGTATCAGCGGACCCTACCCACTGCTGTGGGAAGATTTTAGTAAGCCCTCAAATGTGGTCAGTAGCGAGTGTGTGACCAAGGCTGATGAGATGCCGTTAGAGCCGTTACTTTATGACGAGCGCTGCTCATTATTGGAGCAATGTATCGAACAGTATGGCGTGGCTGACGCGATATTTATCCTAGCCATTAATGATGTGCTCTATCGCTATTGTGTAGGCTGGAGTGCGCCCTACAGTGAGTCTGATATTCAGGCAAAAGACATTGCGCGTAAATTAACAGCGCAACAGCCAAAGGATGCGGAAGGGGTAAAAGCCATTGTCCAAGCGGTTTATGACTTTTGGTTTGGTAAAGGCTTTGCAAAAAATATCTCCGTGCAGGCTTGTGAGGAAATTTTGAGCTTATCTCAAGCGCAGATTGCCAGTCAAAAAGCGGTTTAAATAATAGACTAAATTAATAACAATAATGATAAAAGGAGAGAGCTATGATGTTTCCTATCGAAAACAACGATGCGTTTTTATTGTTTTTCCATGGTCTTGATTCAAGTTGCGAGACCAGTAAATACACGTGTATCATACGTGAGCCAAAATATTGTCAAACGGTCAATTACCGCGAAAATTTTGTAGAAATATTTGAAATCTACGACGCTTTGATTCAAGAAAAAATGAGGCAGTACCCACGCGTGGTATTGGCAGGGCATTCGCTTGGTGGCTGGTTTGCCAACCATTTTGCCCATAAATACAACTTGCGCGCGCTCTTGATTGCGCCGTGTATTTATCCAAGTGAGGTTTTAGCCGAGCGTATTCCAGCAGTAGCCAATATGAAATTATCCTTTCCGACCTCAAATACTGAGATGATGCGAGTGATGGTTGAGGTTGATGATGAAAGTTTGGACGTGGCGGTTGCGAGACGAACCTTAGTTAATCTGCCAGATAGCTGGGAAGTCGATTATTTTGATGGCGGTCATCACCGTATCGCCCGTAGTAGCGATATTTGGTATCACTTGGTTCATCTGTGCGAAGACCCCATCGTTTGGATGGATGATGCGACGTATTATGGCGAAGATTAGGGTATTTGCTGATTAAAAAAGAAGTCAGTATCGCGTATTTATTTTTTATGGGCTGATGTGCTATCATCATTGGATAAACTATCGTGGGTTTAACAGTTTTGTCCTCGTCATTTATTGCAAATCATCAAGATTGCGATTGATAGCGGCGTACAAACCTTGCAACTTCCAGCACGATATAAAACAATCCTGGTAAAGCGCATGAGCCTGTACTCCGACATCCTCATTTGTGCCTGATTTTATACTTTTTCGTCGGAGTTATAGGAATATAAGGTCTTCATCATCATGAGCCAATCTGCCCAGCTATCCAAATTTACCCGCCGTTTTCAACCGTGCCATCCTCTCGCACAATACGTTATCGCGCAAATAGATATTCTTGAGCTACGTGCGCAAGATATTATCAAAGCCATGGGTTATCCTTTAAAACATACCATACCTGCCTGCGAGCGCCTGCGTCATGTGTTGTCAAATAAGCATCTTGGGCTTGATGGCAGCTATATGGATAAATATTTTAGCGCCGATCAGTTTTTAGCAAAGCTATTTTTGGTGCTAGATTTGCCTTATGAGCCATTTGCAGAAGATATCGCCCAGATTAAGGACGAGATAACACAAGGTTCTGTACCGCAGCCTCGCTATCGTTTATACGCCGATGTTGATTTTAAGTTTGATGACAACGCCAATTGGCTGTCTCGTTGGGGCGCTGCACTTTGGACTCAGGTAGATTTGCCGAGCGGATTTGCCAAACTGGATGAAGCTGCGCGTAAAAGTATTATTAAAGAGCGTATCCGCGCGCATTATCAAGAGCGTGGGGCTAATGTGCCGTACGATGGCGTTATAAAAGGCTATCGTTTGATTATTGAACTGCAAGATAAAGAAGTCGAGAGAATCGAGTACGACCTGCCAAAATCTAAAAGTGTGTAATAGCCTAAGCGATATTTATTCTATAATTTCAAAAAACTATCCTTACATTGCTTTAAATGAAATGTCATATTAAAAATCATCTTAAACATAAGCCTCTCTATCCTTTTATGATAGCGAGGCTTTTTTGTATTAAGTAAAACTTTTTAAGATTAAAGCCTACCATTGAAGGCAAATGAGGTCATTGTTATGATAAGCCAAGCCATACATAATAACTTTTAAACCTAAAACGATAAAGATTAACCAAACTGCGAAACCTCTCTATGACTCCCTCGACTTCCCCTTATCCTCGTCTGTACTCTTTTCGGCGCTGTCCTTATGCCATGCGCGCCCGTCTTGGGTTGTTGTTTGCGGGGCTGCAGGTCGAGCTACGCGAGATAACATTAAAAAATAAGCCGCCGCAAATGCTCGCGATTAGCCCCAAAGGTACGGTGCCTGTGCTGCAGCTTTTAAATGGCACAGTGATTGAAGAGAGTAGAGAGATAATGACATGGGCGCTTGAACAGCAAGATGCGCAAGGGTTGCTTGCTGCCCAGACTTTGCTGGAAGCAAATGCGCTGATTGATAAAAACGATAATGAGTTTAAATATTGGCTTGATCGCTATAAATACGCCGACCGTCATCTCGATATGAGCCAAGCAGAGTATCGACAACGAGGTGAAGATTTTTTACAAAGGTTAGAAGCGCTATTAATCAAAAATCCTTATTTGCTAGGGGAGCGCATAACCATCGCTGATATCGGTATCATGCCGTTTGTGCGTCAATTTGCGCATGTGAATCGCAAGGTTTTTTACGATTTACCTTACCCAAATTTGCAGCGCTGGCTACAAGACTGGCTCTGCCATCCGCTTTTTTTGCAAGCGATGACTAAGTTTGCGCCCTGGCAAGAAAAAGATGACGTGGTGGTTTTTCCTGCCGCTTTCATCGAGCGTCATTAGTGCTATGATAAAATCTCTCAATTACATATAAGAGGTTGCCATGACCGTTGATCTCAATAGCCGCTACGGCTTGAATCCTGCTCATAGTGAAGTCGTAGAAGCGTGCCAGATTATTGAGCCGTGCGCTGCGCTTGACATGGGCTGCTCAAATGGTCGCAATGCTTTGTATCTTAGCCAACTTAGGTTTAATGTGACGGCGATAGATGCCAATCCTAGCGCTATCAATATACTACAAGACATTGTTAAACAAGAAGGACTTACAAACCTCAAAGCCGAAGTGTACGATATCAATCGTGCCAGCCTTGATACCGATTATGGTTTTATCAGCTGTACGGTGACTCTGATGTTCCTTGACCCCGCGCGCGTTGACGCTGTCATTGCTGATATGCAGGCGCATACGCTGGCTGGCGGTTATAATTTGGTTGTGTGCGCTATGAACACTCAAGCCTATCCATGTCCCGTTAATTTTCCATTTACCTTAGACGAAGGGCAATTACGCGACATGTATCAGGGCTGGGAGTTGATTAAATATAATGAAGACGTCGGCACCATGCATAACGGCACGCAATTACAGTTTGCTACCATGTTGGCACGTAAGCCCAGTTAAGCAATGTTAAGTGATGTTAGACAAGAAATCTTAATCAGATCACATTAATCATACCGTTAATTTAAAAGGTTGTTAGCGCTATATTTACCACAGCGTTAGCAGCCTTTTTTAATTAAAAATTTTACAAGCCTATACAGCAATAACAAACGCTCTATAGTTAGTCCTAAATAAAGTTAATACAAATATGATAATGCGCTACTGGGATAATGCGCTACTGGTATTCATTTTTCTCGCTTGCTGTGCCTACGCAGACAGAGGCTGCGCAAAATGAATACCAGTAGCTCTGTGTTTATTTTATAGCAGCGCGCCTCTATACATCAGAGCAGTTGTCGTTTTAATATACTCATGGCTAGAAAAATGACGCTATAAAAAACAATACGATAAAAAACAATGGAAAAATAACATGGATTGGTTCAGTATTTTTATTTATGACACAACCTGGTCTTTTGCGGCAGAAATTGCCATACGTACTATCATCATGTTTTGCCTGATTATTTTATTATTACGCTTTACGGGCAAGCGCGGCATCCGCCAACTCTCTATTTTTGAATTAACCATTATTTTGTCATTGGGTTCTATCGCAGGCGACCCGATGTTTACAGAAGATTTGCCACTGATTCAAGCAGTGCTTATCATGAGTATTGTCTTGCTACTTTATCGGTTTTTTACTTGGTGCTCGACAAGATACAAAATTTTTGAGCTTATCTTAGAAGGTAAGCCGACTTGTATTGTCGAGGGTGGTTTATTGGTCTTAGAGGACGTCAAAAAGGGCAAAATGTCGCACGATGAGTTCTTTTCAGAAATGCGCCAAAAAGGCGTGCGTCATCTAGGCCAAGTGCAGGTAGGGCTGCTTGAAACAGATGGTGATTTTAGCGTGTTGTTATTTGAGCCCGAGAAAACGCAGTATGGTTTACCCATTTTTCCTAAAGAATTTCAGGCAGCAAAGGTAATAGAAGATGACCAGCCTTACGCCTGTATGCATTGCGCCTATGTCGAGTATATCTTAGCGCCAGATGAAGTGTGCAACCGTTGTCATCATTCAAGAGGCTGGGCAAAAGCGCTCAATACCAAGTTTGTGAATTAAGCAGTATGATTGCTGACCACCTCGATAATACTTTTACAAATAAGGCTGTTTATACTGCGTAGCTTTTGCTCAGGTGCGCCATGGCACAGGCTGCGAAAATCATAAATCTCGCCTTGATAGCCAATGCAATAAAAAAACGTACCGACGGGCTTACTTTCAGTTTCAGAGCCGCCAGGCTTTATTAGTCCCGTACAAGCAACATGTAAGTCGGCCTCAAACATTTTTTTGGCTTTGCTGACCAGCTCGCGCGTCACTTCTAACGACTCAGGCGTACAATCCTCAATTAATTGGCTAGGTACTTTTAATACCTGCTTTTTTATCGAAACGTCATAACATACTAGGCCACCCATTAATACATCGCCAGAATATGGACTGACAGAAAAGCGATGCGCTAAGTAGCCCGCGGTCGCGCTTTCAATAAACACCACCGTCAATCCTTTATCAGCGAGTAATTTTGCACAACTATCGGTCACGCCTGCCTCCTTTTCTTTATTAAAGGTCATAAAATCAAAACGATTGCCAGTCACTTAGTTATTTTTACAGTACTTTGCTCGTAATTATTCAATTTATGGTGTGATGAATTTGCGTAACGGTTTTTTAAAACTTACCTTTCTTCACTAAATGTTATTTAGCTTTAGGATTAGTTCTTGTAATATCTTTATATAGTATAGTCAGTTCAAATTAAAATTGTTATAAATCTAAACGCGCTACTGGTATGAATTTTACTTGCGTGCTGTTATCACAGAGGCTGCGCAAAATTCATCCCAACAGCGCTATGTCATTTTTAGAGTGAATTGACTATATAAAATATTTGATAGGTAAGCAGTTTTTAACTTAGTCTGAAGAGACTGGGTTTTAAATAATACCAAACCCAAAATATATAGTATCATCCGTTTATGACTATACCAATACATA
>CAUPWW010000001.1:0-302098 GCA_963515535.1 uncultured Psychrobacter sp. | reverse complement strand
TGTGTCAGCAAAAATCCACACAAGTTGTTCTTTAGTTATGCTTTTAAATAGTGTCTCTTCACTGTCGTCCAGTTAAAGAGTTATATAACTAATAACTAAGCAATGTGCTTATCGTTATTAGCGAGCCGACTATCATATCATAACGATTTGGTTTGTCAAGCTTTTTTATCTAATTTGTTTCTCAAGGTTCGCTGCGTTATTACTATGTAATTTACCCTAGTAATGCTTAGCTCGTCCTGATGAGGTGCGTATTATAGACGGTTTTAATCGGGTGTCAACCGCTTTTAGAGAAATTATTTAACTAATTTTAGAGAATAAATAACACTCCTTATCTTTCAATAACTTAGCTAAAAACTATTTATTAAACATTGAAGTTATGTTCTTAGAACAACCTTTCTCATCTGACTCTTACTGACTAATCTCTTACTTAGTTTTCATTTGGTTCCTAATTAATCATAGATAAGCTAAGTTTGACACTTATGATTACCCATTCTTCATTAGAACTATGAAGGATAACATCCAATTACCACTATTGATATTGAGATAAAGCGTACCTATATAGGAAAGCTGACTGCGTCGCGGCTGTCTAGTGTTAATAGACAGCGTTTGCTATAATAGCGGCTTTTATGACATTACTGCATGGCACTTCTCCTTACTTTTATGGACAAGCAATTTATTCTATATCATAGCGATTTGATGATTAGTTATTAGATAGCTACTCAATTAGCATAATATATAAGATAAACTTTAGCACTTTAGCGTAGTGTTTGTGGTTAATGCCCATTTCTTACAACATATCCGACATATTATAGTGGTTAGATATAATTGACGTGGTCTTACGGTTATATGATTGATGGTTGCAATCATCACTGCCAACGGACCCAAAAAGGTGAATAGATTATGGTAGCGATTACTTTACCCGATGGTAGCGTAAAAAACTTTGAAGGCAATACAACGGTCATGGAAGTGGCGCAAAGTATTGGAGCGGGCTTGGCGAAGGCGACGGTCGCGGGACGCGTTGATGGTCACTTAGTCGATGCGCACGACCCTATCGCCCATGATGCTAAAGTTGAAATCGTGACACCAAAAGACGCTGACGGCGTCGATATTATTCGCCATTCATGTGCCCACTTACTGGGTCATGCGGTAAAACAGCTTTATCCTGATGTAAAAATGGTTATTGGCCCTGTCATTGAAGATGGCTTTTATTATGACATCTACAGTGAGACGCCATTTACACCTGAACATATGGAAAAAATTGAAAAACGCATGATGGAGCTAATTAAGCAAGATTATGATGTCATCAAAAAAATGACCCCTCGCGATGAAGTCATTAAGATTTTTGAAGAACGTGGCGAAGATTATAAGCTGAAACTGATTAATGATATGCCGGGTGAAGAAGCCTTTGGTCTATATCATCATCAAGAATATGTCGATATGTGCCGTGGTCCACACGTACCAAATACGCGCTTCTTAAAAGTATTTAAACTGACCAAAATGTCAGGTGCTTATTGGCGCGGCGATGCTAAGAACGAGCAGCTGCAACGTATCTATGGTACGGCGTGGGCAGATAAAAAAGATTTAAAAGCTTATATCCAACGTATTGAAGAAGCGGAAAAACGTGACCACCGTAAAATTGGTAAAGCGTTAAATCTGTTCCATATGCAAGAACAAGCGCCGGGTATGGTGTTTTGGCATGCCAATGGTTGGACGATTTATCAGGTACTTGAGCAATATATGCGTAAAGTACAACACGATCATGGTTATCAAGAGATTAAAACGCCGCAAATCGTCGATCGCAGCTTGTGGGAACGTTCAGGCCATTGGGGCAACTATGCGACCAATATGTTTACCACTTCGAGCGAAAACCGTGATTATGCCGTAAAACCAATGAACTGCCCATGTCACGTACAAGTCTTTAATCAAGGTTTAAAGTCTTATCGTGATTTGCCGCTACGTATGGCAGAGTTTGGCTCGTGTCATCGTAACGAGCCATCAGGCTCATTGCATGGTTTGATGCGTGTACGCGGTTTCACGCAAGATGATGCGCATATTTTCTGTACCCAAGCGCAAATCCAGCAAGAAGTTGCGGATTTTATTCAGCTTACCCTTGCGGTATATGAAGACTTTGGTTTTGATAATATCATTATGAAGCTCTCAACCCGTCCTGAAAAACGTGTCGGTAGCGATGAATCTTGGGACTTTGCCGAAAAAGCCTTGGCAGATGCCCTAGATAGCTCAGGTCTTGATTGGGAATATCTACCAGGTGAAGGCGCATTTTATGGTCCAAAGATTGAGTTTAGTTTAAAGGATTCCTTGGGTCGCGTGTGGCAATGCGGTACGATTCAGGTTGATCCAAACATGCCTGAGCGCCTTGATGCGGAATTCGTCAATGAGCAAAACGAGCGCGAAACCCCCATTATGCTGCACCGTGCAATCTTAGGCTCGTTTGAGCGTTTTATCGGTATCTTGATTGAAAACTACGCTGGTTGGATGCCTGTATGGCTGGCGCCGCAACAGGTGGCGGTGATGAATATCACTGATAAACAAGCTGATGCTTGTGAAAATGTGGTTCGTGAGCTAAAAAATGCAGGTTTACGAGCGACGAGTGACTTGCGTAACGAAAAGATTGGATTTAAGATACGAGAGAAAACATTAGAGCGCGTTCCCTATATGCTAGTATTAGGGGATAAAGAGGTTGAAACGGGCAGTGTCAACGTCCGAACTCGTGAAGGTGAAAACCTCGGCGTCATGAATATTGCAGAATTTATTAGCTTAGTACAGACTGCTGTCAGCAAAAAAGGCCGACAGACCCCAAAAACAGATGAGGAGTAATACCTATTAAACAGTCAAACCGTTTGAACATCAACGAAGATATCAATGCTAAAGAAGTCCGTTTGGTTAAAGAAGATGGCGAGCAAATGGGCGTGGTCGATATCGAAACCGCGATGAAAGCGGCGCGTGATGAAAACCTAGATTTGGTCGAATTGGTTCCTGAAGCCAAGCCGCCAGTATGCAAAATCATGGATTATAAACATTTTCTCTATGATCAAAAGCAGAAAGCGAAAGAAGCGAAGAAGAACCAAAAACAGACTCAGCTAAAAGAGATGAAGCTACGTCCTAGTACTGAAGAAGCCGATTATCAGGTCAAACTGAGAAAAATTATTAGCTTCTTGGAAAACCAAGATAAAGTTAAAATCAGTATCCGTTTCCGTGGTCGCGAAATGGCGCACCAAGAGATTGGACGTAAACAACTTGATCGTATTATTGAAGATACCGCTGATATCTCAAACGTCGAACAGTACCCTAAGATGGAAGGCCGTCAAATGGGTATGCTGCTTGGGCCTACTAAGAAAAAATAATCTACCTGTGGATTATAGCGAGTAGTGGCTGTAAATCGATGTGACGGTTAGTTAATATAAGCAATTAACTAACCCAGACAGCTCGTTATTATAGATAGTTATACCCTTAACCATCAATATACTCCGGGATATTGATGGTTTTTTCATATTTATTGCTGAATACGCGCATTAAGTATACAAAATCTAAGTACGATATAGTCAATTCAAAATAAAAGCGATACGTTATAGCTTTTTGCGACTGGTATAAATTTTCCTTGCTTGCTGTTATCACAGAGGCTACGAAAAATTCATCCCAGTCGCACTGTATCGATTTTAAAGTAATTCTACTATAAGCCAAATTCCGCTATAAACGCTTTATAAACCTCAGTTTACAAAACCCATCTTCTCAACCTTTTCATTACCAGTTAATCTAAAGGTTATCTCATCACATATATCTCATCCGAATAAAAATCATTGGGTAATAAAAACAACTGAAACCACGACTATAAAAGCGCTTAGCAAAAACTATTATTCATTAACAATTAATAGCTAATAAAATTAATAGCTAATAAAATTAATAGCTAATAAATAGTGTCATTGATAAATAACGTCGTTGGTAAAGAATCCAATTTTTTAAATATTATAGGAAATTTTATGCAAGAATTGACCCCACCCGAAAATGCCTCAACGCCAAGCATCACCTTAACCGCTCCTGAACCGGTAAAAGAAATACAAAAAAGCGAAGCGGATCAAATGGTGAAACTGGATGAAAGCCAGATTCCTGAGCTTGATGCTAAGGTCGATGCCTTTGTCGATCACGTGATTAACAACTCAGTACACAGTGCTGAGTTTCAACAAAATGTGCAATCTATCCATAATTTGGGTAATAAAGAAATTCGCGAATCGGCGCAAGTGTCAAACCGTATGCTCGATTTGCCTGCCAAAAGTCTCAATGATGGCTTGTTTGATAACTCACCTATTGCCAAGTCATTGACCGAGCTGCGCGGAATTGTCGAAGATTTGGACCCGAGCAAAAAAGAGTTGACCAGCTCACGTAAGCTCTTCGGTCTGATTCCATTTGGTAATAAAGTGCAAGATTATTTCCGTCAATACGAGTCAGCGCAATCGCATATCAATGCCGTGGTGACTAGCCTTTATAACGGTAAAGACGAGCTGCTCAAAGACAATGCCATGATTGAGCAGGAAAAAGTCAATATGTGGGAGCTGATGCAGTCGATTCGCCAATATATTTATGTGGGTAAAAAAATCGATGAGCAGCTTGAGCAAAAGGTTTATGCTGTCGAAGCCACCGACCCCGAAAAAGCGCGTATTATTAAAGAAGAAATGCTGTTTTATGTACGGCAAAAAAATACTGACTTTTTAACGCAATTGGCGGTAAATGTTCAGGGATATTTAGCGCTTGATACCATTCGTAAAAACAATCTAGAGATGATTAAAGGTGTGGATCGCGCGACGACGACGACGATCTCGGCATTACGTACGGCAGTGGTGGTTGCTCAAGCAATGACCAATCAAAAACTGGTACTCGATCAAATCACCGCACTAAATAAAACCACCAGCAGCTTGATTGAATCGACTTCTGCGATGCTCAAACGTCAGTCACTTGAAATTCACGAGCAGGCAACCAGTAGTACGATTGAGCTTGATAAACTCCAAAACGCCTTCAATAACGTCTATGAGACGATGGATATGATTAGCAATTATAAAATCGAGGCGTTAGAAAATATGAAGCAAACGGTCAATAGTCTGACAGCTGAAGTTGATAAAGCGCAGAAATATCTCGATAAATCGAATCAAACGACCGTGCTAGAAGTGTCGAAAGAGTTAAATACTAAAAAGATAACCAATCAATCAAATACGGTTGATATTGATATTTGATTGGGCTCGCATGTCGAATGCTGTTAGCGATATAAGCTAGCAGCTGCTTGCTATCTGATACACATAAGACAATTGACCGAAGATATTACGGCGTCGTTCGTGTTAAGATAGCACTTATTAATAATTTTAAAAAATAGATACGGTAATTTATGAGTTGGAATGATCCAAACGCCTTAAGTGAGGCACAAAAATACGTCAACCCTATTCCTAGTCGCGAACTGATACTCAGTACGATTAATGAATACGGTGAAGTCACGCATCAACAATTGGCAAAAGCCTTTAATATTGATGACCCTGACCAATTTGACGCTTTGGGCAATCGTCTAAAGGCAATGGCGCGCGATGGGCAAGTAAACCGCGACGGACGTCCTTATCGCTATCGTACTGTAACCGAACACGATATTGTCACTGGCACTGTGTCGGCTCACCCCAAAGGCTTTGGCTTTGTGATATTGAGCGATATGCCTGATTTGTTTTTGCATGAAAAGCAGATGCGCTGGGTGTTTAATGGCGATACCGTACAAGCGGTTGGTACCTCTACGGATAATCGTGGTCGTACTGAAGGGCGTATTGTCGATATCGTTGAGCGTCGCCAAAACAACTTTATTGGTACATTGGCGCACGATGAAGAAGGTTATTGCGTTGAGCTTGGTAGCCCAAACAATCATCAGCCGATTACCGTCACTGATGAAAACGTAGAAGCGCTAAATATAAAACAAGGTGCACCAGTTAAAGTTGATATCATCGATTGGCCAAACCAGCATGAATTTGCCACCGGCAAAATCACTGAGGTCCTATCTGATGATAATGACCGTGAATTGATTATTGAGACGACTCTACTCAACTATGATATCCCGTCAGACTTTAGTGAAGCGGCATTACAGCAGGCCAATAGCTATCAAGAGCCGACTGAAAAAGACTTGAAAGGTCGGACAGACTTACGTGATTTACCCTTGATTACTATTGATGGTGAAGACGCGCGCGATTTTGATGATGCAGTGTTTGCTGAAAAACGCTCAGGCGGTAACTATCGGGTGTTGGTGGCAATTGCTGATGTTAGTTATTACGTCACGCCAAACTCGCCACTTGATAAAGATGCTTACGAGCGCGGCACGTCAGTGTATTTCCCGCATCGTGTGATTCCGATGTTGCCAGAAGTCCTGTCTAATGGTCTATGCTCATTGAATCCTAACCTTGACCGTCTCTGTATGGTTGCTGATATCAAGATATCGCGTGCTGGTAAAGTGACAGGCTACGAGTTTTATCCGGGCGTAATGCACTCGCAAGCGCGTCTGACTTATAATCAGGTGAATGCTTACCTTGCTAATCCAAAAGATAAGAGCGTCCCTGAATCATTAACGGCTAATAAAGACGTTAAAAAATCGGTCGATACCTTACATCAATTGTATGAGCTGCTGCTAAAAAAACGTGAAGAACGCCATGCCATGGAGTTTGAAACAGTCGAAACATATATCAAGTTTAATGAAAAAGGTGGCATCGAAGCGATTTTACCGCGTACGCGCGGCGATGCGCAAAAGCTTATCGAAGAATGTATGCTGCTTGCCAATACCTGTGCAGCAAACTTTGCCCTAAAACATGAGTTGCCTGTCTTATATCGTAACCACGATAAGCCTGATAGCGAAAAGTCAATGCGCATTCATGAATATGCCAAAAACTTTGGCTTAAGCTTCCCAGAAGAAAGTCCAACGCAAGCAGATTATCAGCGGATTATCGAAGCGACTAAAGACCGTCCTGACGCGATTAGCATCCACAGCATGCTGCTACGCTCGATGATGCAAGCGAACTATGCGCCTGATAACATCGGTCACTTTGGTTTGGCTTATGATGAATATAGCCACTTTACCTCGCCGATTCGCCGTTATCCTGATTTAATGCTGCATCGCGCCATTAAAGCAAAGGTGACCAATAGCAAGCAGCCAGTGATGGATTTCTCGCTTGAAGAGGCTGGCACGCAAACCTCTGATACCGAGCGCCGCGCCGAAAAAGCATCGCGTTACGTGGAATCTTGGCTCAAATGTCATTATATGAAAGATCATGTCGGCGAAGAGTTCGATGGCGTGGTGACGACTGTGACGAGCTTCGGTTTATTTGTGACTTTGACCGACTTATATATTGATGGTCTCGTACACATCTCAAACGTTGGCGACGACTTCTTTGTCTATGATGAGCAGCAACAGCAGCTTATCGGTAAAGACAGAGGCACGGTATTCGGGCTTGGTGATTTGGTTCGCGTAAAAGTAGCGGGCGTTAATATGGACCTGCTACAAATCGACTTTGATCTTAAAGCTAAGCTACAAGCAAGCCAAATGAATCAAACCAAACGTGATCAGCCAAAGAACAATTCGGCTGGTAAGAGCTCTGCTAACAAAACTTCGGCCAATAAAACCACTTCTAAAAGAAGCAGCAGCCGTGGTAAAGGCACCAGCAAAAAAAGCTAACGCTGCCTAAATGTTAAGATTAAAAAAGACTAACGTTATCGTTAGTCTTTTTTTTGTATTCATTAAAGGGCGATTAATTAGATGCTGTTATTAAGACGCCACTTATTTCAGCCTTAAAATTCTAAACAATAATAACTCTAAGGTTTAAAGCTCCTATTGCGTATTAGCGATTTGCTCGCTGCGTTGTTGACTGACCTGCTCTGCTTGTTCTATCTGCGTGCTTGCTTTATCAAGAATAGCTTTTGGCTGCTGCCCTAACGGCTGACTTGCTACATTGGAACCGTTGCTTTCAGTTGCATCGACGTCAGTTTGTTCTGCGACAATGCTAGCGGCTAATGCTTCTCTATTTTTTGCACGTTGGCTGCCGCTGATCATATTAAACCCTGCGAGAATAACGATACCAGCCAAAGCAAAAATAATCAGATGTTTGATTTGCATAAAAAATATCTCGTCTATATCGATAAAAGGTAGATAGACGTTTCGTTGCATTTTTTGTGCCGACTTTTATAGTTAGTAATCACCTTTTAATAGGTAATCTTTAACGCCACTCTTGTGGGCTATTCTTGCGGGCTGTTGTTGCTTAATAAATCGGTTTCATCTGAATTTTCGGCAATTTCTTGCTCAACTTTTTCCATTAGTTTCTGGTCAGGACGCGCATCGAGTACTTCGTCGGCATTGCGACCTTGTAAGATATACTTGGCCCGCGCCTTTGCTTGTGTCTTATCTTTATCTTCAATGCTAGCACCAATGGGAAAAGATTCATCGGACGCTTTATCAGCTGCAGGAATATGCGGCATTACCGTCGTTTCCGCTGGGGATTTATCGTTCATTTGACTGCTTTGGAATTGTTCAAAGGCTTTTTCTAACTTATGGTTAAAGCGCAGCTGATAAATAGGCTCGGGTAAACTAAAGCCTTGATCTTCTAAGGCATGCTTGGTTTCGCGAATGGCGATACTGCGGGCTTTGGAAAAATCTGCTTCCAATTGATTGACCCATACTTGGAACTGTAAAACGATGTTTGATTCGCCGACTTCTTTAATAACCGCCGTGACTTTTGGTTTATCTAGAGCAAAACCCAACTGACAGATGGCATCGATACCTACTTTGATAGCAGCGAGCGGATCATCATTGGCATCTACGCCTAATTCAAAAGTAAAACGGCGCTCAGGGTTTTTAGTGTAGTTTAAAATCGTCGCTTTAAAGACTTCAGCGTTAGGGATACGTAACTGATTGCCATCTAAGGTCATTAAAATTGTGGCGCGTGAGGTGAGGCGCACCACGATGCCTTCTTGATTGTTAATCAAAATATGATCGCGGGCGCGAAACGGTTGGCGGATACTGAGCATGAGCGAGGCAATATAATTCTCAATGGTGTCTTTGACGGCAAAACCAACGGCGATACCAATAACTCCTGCGCCGCCAAGCAGCGTGCCCAAGATAGTCTCGGCACCAATCAAACTCAACGCTAAGATAAGACCGAAAACGATAAAGATGACTTTAACGGTTTGGGCAAGCAACTCTGCGACAAAGGGATTTGGTGTAAGACGTTGCCACATTTTTTGCCGATTGGATAACCAACTGCCAAACCACGTCACCAAGACAAATAAAACAATCCCTACGAGTAGTAGCGGTAACGCTTTGACTAGGTTTTTGGTTTGCGCTTTGAGGCTCTGATAAACGGTCGAGACATTATCTTGCACATCAAGGGTGCGATTGATTCTATCTTCTACCGTCACCACGTCGGTTAAGCGATTGGTTAGATTAATCGCTTGCTGGGCTTTTTTCTCGTTAGGCGTCTCACCGGTTAAGGTGACAACACCTTGATTGACGCTGACATTTACTGCTTGCAAGCCGTCGATTTCTGAAAAAATCCCACTGATGCGTTGCTGGATATCGTTGTCTTTTAACGGCGTTGGCGTGGTTTCGATTTGGGCATTATTAGTACTTTCACCGCTGATAACTGGCGGTTTTTCAACTGGCGGGGGCGCAGTGTCAGAAGGACTTGACGTAGCAGGAGTAATAGTGAAGGCACTATTTAGACTATTATTTGGCTCATTGGCAGATGAGGCATTAATAGCTGGGGCGTTAGGCGTCTGAGCGCTGGTCTCACTGTCAGCTGTACTATCTTCAGCAACCTTATCATTGACTACAACATTCTCATTTATGCTGCTGTCTGTAGCCGCATAAGTTGGCATGCTTAAAAGAACGCTTAAAAAGATACTTAATAGCAATAACAGCTGAGCGCAGGGCTGTGCCATGATGCGTAACTGACATAGCTTGCTTAACCTACGTAGCCTACATAATTGAGGCTGGTCAACATACGCTGCCATAAGTATCCCTTTATTATTCTAGCCTTATATCACATTTTCAATAACGCTCTCTGGATATGGCGACTAAAAACTATTTACCATCTAGATAAAGCTGCGCTTCACCCAAATCTAACGTGCCTTCGTAAATCGCGCGCCCAGTGATAATTCCTTCAATACAATCACCATAAGGTTTGAGCAATTCGATGTCTTTCATATCGGTGACGCCGCCTGAGGCAATCACTGGTAAGCCGCCTTCACGCGCTAAATTAACCGTTTGCGGGGCGTTGACGCCTTGCATCATGCCATCACGAGCGATATCGGTATAAACGATTGACGATACGCCAACATCAGCAAAACGCTTGGCAAGCTCGGTAGCTTTGGTATCGGTCACGTTTGCCCAACCGTGCGTGGCAACCATGCCATCTTTGGCATCGATACCGACAATAATATGTCCAGCAAACTCGCGGCAGGCTTCGGTCACAAAGTCAGGATCTTCCACGGCTTTGGTACCAATAATAATGTAGGTCAAACCTGCGCTAATATACTGCTCGATGGTTTTCATATTGCGCACACCGCCGCCCAATTGAATCGGCAGCTTGGGGAAAGCTTTGGCAATGTCGTTGACCACTTGTTTGTGTACCGGGATGCCATCAAATGCGCCATTTAAATCGACCAAATGCAAGCGCCGCGCGCCTTCATTGACCCAACGCGCCGCCATAGCGACTGGATCATCAGAAAATACCGTATCGTCTTCCATACGACCTTGTTTTAAACGCACACATTTACCATCTTTTAAATCGATAGCGGGGATAATGACAGGGACAGCACACATACAGCATTCCTTATAAAGCGATATCAGCGATTAAAAATAGTTGAATAATAACAATATGAATAAGAAAAATTCAAAAGTAAAAAAGTATCCAAGCCCATCAAAGGGCGACTACGTAAAATTTATTTAGCATAGCAAATTAAAAGCAGCTATTAGGGAAAATTGATCAAATATTAAAAATGGCAGTAGCAAATCATAATACGAGTTAAAAATGGCAGAAAACCAATAATCATAACCATAAGTTTTAACAAAAGGAATCACACGCAACATTAGGTAAATTCAATTACCAATTGGCAATTTTAGGTCAGTTTAGCGTATAATCCTAGGTAAATTTGTATTTGTGCGATAAAACCTAATCGTCTGCTACCTATTGACGATTGCAATCAGCATAAGGTAAATATGAGCATCGCATTAGCCCTAAATTAATGCTGAGCTTATCAAGAAATTGAGTTTACCCTGTAATCATAGGTCATTAACCAGCACTTAGATAGCTTTCAAAGACTGCTTTCATAAAGTATGAACAAATCATTGATGCCTCATTTATATTCACTCATATGAATAGCGCTGCGTAAATTGTAATAATCCTATGATTTCTGATACGACAAATTTTAAGATTTTAATAAATCGTATGGTAAAACTGTATTTTATCTGCTGTTATCCTCGTTGAGGATACGGTTAGATTTGAGAGTTTTACGATACACCTTGGTAGCCAGTCGTCACTTTGGTCATTCGAATAAGACATTAACGTGTTGTTAAGGAGTCTAAGGTCAGCGTTAATACTCTTACTTGTAGTTATGATGATGTGTTATGTCTAGAGCACTTTTTCATGCCCTTTTTTGGGAATGATAAAGCACTTTATTGATGACGCTGTTATCCATGCTGCCGATATACCAAACAGGATGTCTGGTATCGTTTTAGACTATGGACTAAGTTTTCGCTTATGATTACCATCAAAAAAGGTTTGGATTTACCCATCACTGGTGAACCCTCCCGCGAGATATCTGAGCACAGACCCGCCTATGTAGCACTCGTTGGCTATGATTATGTGGGCATGAAGCCCACGATGAATGTCAGAGAAGGCGACATCGTAGCTAAAGGTCAGCCCGTTTTTGAAGACAAAAAACGGGTCGGCGTTATCTACACTGCCCCTGCTGCTGGTAAGGTCGTCGCCGTTAATCGCGGTGAGCGGCGTGTTTTTGAAAGTCTTGTGATTGCGGTCGACCCAAACGGTGAAGAAGTAGAATTTCAGCGCTACGACTCCCAGCAACTTGCTGACCTAGATTCTGAAGTCGTTGAAACCCAACTGCTTGCCTCTGGCGAATGGACCGCATTTCGTACGCGCCCTTATAGCCGCTCTCCTGATATCGGTGCCCGTCCGCACGCTATTTTTGTCACCGCTATGGATACCAATCCATTAGCTTTTGACCCAATGTTGCTGATTAATGAAGAGCTTCAAGCGTTCAATGACGGACTTGCTGTATTATCAACCCTCAGCCCCAAGACCTTTGTCTGCCATCATGGCGATGCCCAGTTGACGCCAGTTGCTAAAACGGCGGCTAATAATGTCACTGAGTATCATAGCTTTGCTGGCAAACACCCTGCTGGTCTGGCTGGCACGCACATTCACTTTTTACATCCCATCATGCGCGGCGTGACCGTGTGGACGATTGGATACCAAGACGTGATTGCTATTGGTAAGCTGTTTACCACCGGGCGTCTATATACGCGCCGTATGCTTAGCCTCGCTGGCCCTGCGGTTAAAAACCCGCATCTAGTGATCACCGAGCGCGGTGCAGATATCGCAGCATTGACCAAAGGTGAGCTTACAGGGGGTGAAAATCGTATCATCTCGGGATCTGTACTATCGGGCCGTAAAGTAGCGGGCAATACCAATTATCTTGGTCGATTTCATAATCAAATCAGTGCGCTAACCGAAGGTCGTGAACGTCCAGCGTTTCACTTCTTTACCGCTGGTGCCAATCGCTTTTCTAAATTGCCTATCTATATCTCGCAGTTTTTTGGTGGCAAAAAATATGACTTTACCACTTCGAGCAATGGCTCGCCGCGGGCAATGGTGCCGATTGGGATTTATGAGGAGGTCATGCCACAGGATTATCTGCCAACACAGCTACTGCGTGCTTTGATTGTCGAAGACATCGTTAGCGCTGTTGATTTGGGCGCACTTGAATTGGACGAAGAAGATTTGGCGTTATGTACCTTCGTCTCTCCTGGCAAATATGAATTCGGCGATATTTTGCGTGACAACTTAACGCGTATCGAGCTGGAGGGCTAACCACGATGAAATTTTTACACAATATGTTCGATCGTATGGAGCCGTCTTTTACCAAGGGTGGCAAACACGAAAAATACTACGCCATCTTTGAGATGTTTGATACGTTTTTACGTCAACCAGGCACAACGACATTTGCCTCATCACACGTACGCGACGGTATTGACCTTAAGCGTATCATGATTACCGTTTGGTTATGTACCTTCCCAGCGATGTTTTGGGGTATGTACAATATCGGTCATCAAGCATTGACGGCGATTGCGCAGCTTGGCTTACAGCCTGAAGGCTGGCGTACCGTTATCACCAGTATGGTAGGTTATAATCCAGACAGTATCTGGGCAAGCTTTGTTTACGGGGCTATGCAGTTTTTACCGATTTACGCGGTGACCTTTTTGGTTGGTATTCTCTGTGAGATTATCTTTGCCGTCGTGCGCGGCCATGAAGTTAACGAAGGTTTTTTTGTGACCTCTGTGCTATTTGCGCTGTGTCTGCCACCAGATATTCCTTTATGGCAAGTTGCCTTAGGTATCATCTTTGGTGTGGTCGTGGCAAAAGAAGTCTTTGGCGGTACAGGTAAAAACTTCCTTAACCCTGCCCTATCAGGTCGTGCGTTCTTGTACTTTGCTTACCCTGCTTATATGTCAGGCGACTCAGTATGGACGGCGGTAGATGGTTTCTCAGGAGCCACGCCACTAGGTCTTGCTGCGCTTGGCGTTGTCCCCCAAGACTTTGTTGATGTTTATGGCAATGCCATCACGTGGACAGATGCTTTCTTGGGTAATATGCAAGGCAGTATCGGTGAAGTATCGACGCTGGCTATTTTGCTAGGTGCAGTGGTTCTACTTTGGACGCGCATTGCCTCATGGCGCATCATGGCAGGTTGTGTGGTGGGGCTAATTGCCACATCGCTCGTCTTTAACATGGTTGGTTCTGAAGACAATATGATGATGAGCCTGCCTTTCTATTGGCATTTAGTCATTGGCGGTTTTGCCTTTGGTGCGGTGTTTATGGCAACCGACCCTGTATCAGCTGCGCACACCAATAAAGGTCGCTGGGCCTATGGTATTTTGATTGGTTTTATGACCGTACTCATTCGCGTCGTCAACCCCGCCTTCCCAGAAGGCATCATGCTTGCCATTTTATTCGCCAACTTATTTGCGCCATTATTCGATTACTTTGTGACGCAAGCCAATATCAAGCGCCAAACAGCACGGAGGGTTCGTTATGTCCAAGCCCAAAAGTAATAATGCAAAAACCATCAGCGTAGCGTTGACGCTATGCTTGGTGTGTTCTGTATTGGTCTCAGCGGCGGCTGTTGGTTTAAAACCAGCGCAAGTTGAAAACGCGCGCTTAGACCGTAACAAAAATATCTTGGTTGCCGCTGGTATGTTTGACCCGGCGTCTGATACCAATGAAGATGTGGCCGAGCGTTTTAAAGACTTTGAGGTAAAAATCGTTGACCTTAATAAAGGCGGTTACCTCGATGACGACGCGCTAAAAGCCGCTGGCATTCCCGATCGCAATGCATACGATGCCAGTCAAGCGACCAAAAATCAGGCACTAAGCGAAGATTTGGGCGGTAATGACCCTGCTGGTATCGGCCGTGTTCCTAAATACGCCAAAGTCTATGTCAAAAGTGATGACGCTGGACAACCTGAAATGGTGGTGCTGCCGATTCAAGGCTATGGTCTATGGGGTACGATTTATGGTTTCTTAACGCTTGAAAGTGACATGAATACCATCAAAGGTATCAGTTTTTATGAGCACAAAGAAACCCCAGGTCTAGGCGCTCGTATCGAGGAGCCTGAGTGGCGCGCCATGTGGAGCGGCATTCATTCTTATGATGAAAACGGCGCAGTAGCAACGGGTGTGACCAAAGCCGGTAATCCAAAAGACAACTGGGTAGATGGCATCAGTGGTGCCACTTTGACCGGTCGCGGCGTCAGTAACATGATTCAGTTTTGGCTCGGTGAGCGAGGCTATAAGCCCTATCTTGACCAGCTGCGTGAACAAAACGGCAAAACAGTGGCGGATACCGATGTAAAAGCCAATCAAAGTCCGTATAAAAAACTGGGTCAGAACTTACATCAACAGCAGACGCATCCCGCAACCGAACTGGTCGCAGTAGTGCCAGTAGCAAACGGCAAGGAGGCATAACATGGCTGACACCAAAAGTATTTTAACCACGCCTATTTTTGACAATAACCCCATTGCCCTACAGATCTTAGGTATCTGCTCGGCATTGGCAGTCACCACCAGCATGGCTAACGCCATGGTGATGTGTGTGGCCTTGACACTGGTAACAGCGTTTTCGAGCTTTTTTATCTCTATCATCCGTAAGCAAATTCCATCGAGCATCCGTATCATCGTCCAGATGACGATTATTGCCTCGTTGGTTATTTTGGTCGATCAGGTACTAAAAGCGGTGGCTTATGATGTGAGTAAAGGTCTATCGGTCTTCGTTGGTTTGATCATTACCAACTGTATCGTGATGGGCCGTGCCGAAGCCTTTGCCATGAGCAATCCGCCTATCCCTAGCTTTTTGGATGGGATCGGTAACGGTCTTGGGTATTCAGCGGTATTGTTATTTGTCGCAACCATCCGTGAGCTACTCGGTGCCGGTACCTGGTTTGGTATCACCATCTTGCAGCCTGTCACTGATGGGGGCTGGTATATTCCAAACGGTTTGTTATTACTACCACCGTCAGCGTTCTTTATCATCGGTTTGTTTATCGCCATCGTGCGTATCTGGAAACCAGAACAAGTTGAAGACGCTGAGTTTGTCATGAAGCCGCAATCTAAAGGCATGGTACATGGAGGCGGTCACTAATGGGACACTATGTTAGTTTATTTATAACCTCAGTCTTTATCGAGAATATGGCGCTGGCCTATTTCTTAGGTATGTGTACCTTTTTGGCAGTGTCCAAAAAAGTCTCAACGGCCATAGGTCTTGGAGTCGCGGTCATTGTCGTGATGGCCATCACCGTACCGCTAAACAATCTGTTGTTTCAGTTTATCCTAAAAAGTGGGGCGCTGGCATGGGCAGGTTTTCCTGATATTGACCTAAGCTTCTTAGGCCTACTCAGTTATATCGGTCTGATTGCTGCGACCGTACAGATTCTAGAGATGTTCTTAGATAAGTTCGTTCCAAGCTTGTACAACGCGCTTGGGGTGTTCTTACCGCTGATTACCGTTAACTGTGCCATCTTGGGTGGTGTTCTGTTTATGGTGGAGCGTGACTACAACTTTAGCGAATCGGTCGTATATGGCGTGGGCGCAGGTTTTGGTTGGGCATTGGCGATTACCGCCTTGGCGGGTATCCGTGAAAAGCTAAAATACTCAGATATTCCAGCACCGCTGCGTGGTCTTGGTATTACCTTTATCACGGTTGGTCTGATGTCACTTGGCTTTATGTCTTTCGGCGGTATGTCAATTTAAACCGCTAAGATTAAACCCTATTTAGCACTTTGACCTATTTAATTCATTTATTCGGTAGGGGTTCAAAAAACGCAAAAACGTTTTTTCGCTCCCCTACTCCATAGATTAAGGATACCTACCATGGATTACGCTACGGCGATTGGTGGCGTTGCTATGTTTACCGTGATCATCATGGGTCTCGTTGCCATTATTTTGGCGGCGCGCTCAAAATTGGTCAGTTCAGGCGATGTTACCATCCATATCAATGATAATCCCGATAATGACGTCGTGACACCCGCGGGCGGCAAGCTACTGCAAACGCTAGCAAGCGAAGGTATTTTCTTATCTTCAGCTTGTGGTGGCGGTGGTACGTGCGCGCAGTGTCGTTGCCGCGTTATTGAAGGTGGCGGTTCTATCCTGCCCACCGAAGAAGGCTATTTTACACAAGGCGAGATTCGAGATCACATGCGCCTTGCCTGTCAAGTTGCTGTCAAACAAGATATGAAAATCGAGATTGACCCTGAGTTTTTTGATGTACAAAAATGGGAATGCGAAGTTATCTCAAACAATAACGTTGCCACCTTTATCAAAGAGTTGGTGCTTAAAATTCCAGAAGGCGAGGAAGTCAACTTCCGCGCTGGTGGCTATGTACAGCTAGAAGCGCCGCCGCATGAAGTACATTACAAAGACTTTGATATCGGCGAAGAGTACCGTAAAGACTGGGAAAAGTTCGGCGTCTTCAAATACGTCTCAAAAGTCGATGAGCCTGTGATTCGTGCGTACTCGATGGCCAACTATCCAGACGAAAAAGGCATTATTAAGTTTAATATCCGTATCGCCAGTCCGCCGCCACGCGGCCCTGACGGTATACCACCGGGCAAAATGTCGTCTTGGGTATTTAGCCTCGTCCCTGGCGATAAAGTGACGGTTTCTGGTCCTTATGGTGAGTTTTTTGCCAAAGATACCGAAGCTGAAATGATTTTCGTTGGTGGTGGTGCAGGTATGGCACCGATGCGCTCGCACATTTTCGATCAGCTCAAACGCTTAAATACCAAGCGCAAGATTAGCTTTTGGTACGGCGCGCGCTCGATTCGTGAGATGTTCTACGTTGAAGATTATGACCAACTAGAAGAAGAGTTTGATAACTTTGAGTGGCATGTGGCCTTGTCTGACCCTCTCCCTGAAGACAATTGGGAAGGTCCAACCGGCTTTATCCATAACGTGTTGCTTGAAAACTATCTTAAAGACCATCCAAACCCAGAAGACTGTGAATACTACATGTGCGGGCCACCGATGATGAACGCGGCGGTAATCGACATGCTACACAGCTTGGGCGTGGAAGATGAAAACATCCTACTTGATGACTTTGGTGGTTAAGCGGTCGATGGTTAAGCGGTTTGTTTAAATAGGTTGGTAAAACCTATTTATTAAGCCAACGCAATTAAGCTAAAAATATGTGATAAATTAAGAGTCTCAATGGAGGCTCTTTTTTTATGCGCTAAATCAACCATTTTCAAGCAGAAAGGATTCTTATGAAAACCAAAGTGAAAGATTTGACCATTTGGATTACCGGCGCGTCTAGCGGTATCGGCGAAGCATTATCAATTGCCTTTGCCAAACGTGGTGCCAGCATTATTTTAAGTAGCCGTGATAAAGATAAATTAGAGACCGTCAAAAATCGCTGCAAAAATAGCAAAAAACATATCGTCGTTCCCTTTGATATCACCGATGCCAAGCAAGCAAAAGCTGCCTATGAAACGGTCAAGGCTAAAACTGAAAAAGTGGATTGGTTGATTAATAATGCGGGCATCAGTCAACGGGCGCTTATTATGGAAACGACTGAGGAAGTTGAGCGTAAACTGATGGAGATAGATTATTTCGCGCAAACGCGGCTAACCAGACTAGTATTACCCGATATGATTGCGCAAGGCGGCGGCAAAATTGTCATGGTATCGAGCGTGGCAGGGTTACTTGGTACTCAGTACCGCGGCGCTTACGGAGCTGCCAAAGCCGCGATTCATATGTGGGCAAACAGCTTGCGTGCAGAATTGTATGACCAAGGTATCGAGGTGGCGACCATATTCCCAGGATTTATTCAAACCAATATCTCTATCAATGCTTTAACTGGTGATGGTAGCGCGCAGGGGACGATGGATGACGCCACCAATAAAGGACTGACGGCGACCGCCTTTGCCAAACAGGTCGTCAAAGCTCTGACTAAGGGTGAAGAATATATCATCGTTGCTGGCAATAAAGAAAAACTTGCCACTAGAGTTAATCGTTTATCGCCGCCAAAGCTATATAAGCTTATCCGTGAATCGAAAGTAAAATAAGTATAAAAAATTCAGCAACTCGGTCTTCAGCCGTAGATTGGCCTTATCGGTGGCAAGGGGTGTAAAATAGGCGACGCTTAGCTTACTTAGTTTATTACCTGCAAACTAACGTCCCCACTCACCCCTTCGCTTTATCAAGCTGTGATGACTTATATGACAAATTTAACCACCTTTCTTACTCCTAACAAATCCCTAAAATCCGCCTCTTTAACCATTATTGCTATCAGCTCTGTACTCATGCTTAGCGCCTGCCAGCAAAAGCCCGATTACGACAATCTTAGCGGCGAGACCATGGGCACCAGCTATCACATCAGTTATCAATTACCCAAAGGCGCTGATGAAGCTGCCATACAAGCAGCAATTGATAAGCGCTTGCAAGATATAAACGACAGCATGTCGACCTATCAAGCCGACTCTACTATTTCTAAATTTAACCAATTAGGCAAAGATACGCCGATTGCTATCGACGCCGATTTTAGCCATGTATTAAAGGCCTCAAGGCAAGTTTATGAGCTGTCCGGCGGTGCTTTTGACCCAACGGTAATGCCTTTGATAGAAACTTGGGGCTTTGGCAGTACCATGACGGTTGAGCGCTTACAAAGTCCGCCAACGGCGCTTGAGATTGCGCAAGCGAAAGCCTTGGTCGATTTTGACAGTGTCATTCAAAAAGATGACAGCATTTATAAAACCAAAGACGGCGTTGGCCTTGATTTTTCGGCGGTGGCTAAAGGTTATGGCGTCGACGTCATTGCCGATGTGCTTAAGAACACTTATCAAATTCGCAACTATATGGTTGAGATTGGCGGCGAAGTGGCGACTTCAGGCGTTAGCGCCCAGCAGCAGCCGTGGCAAATCGCTATTGATGCACCCATTGAGGGCAGTACGGTAAGTACTCGGCAAGCGATGGCAGTCATTCGCCAGCCTATCAATAATGGCGCTAGCATGGCGCTTGCTACTTCTGGCAACTATCGCAACTCCGTTGTTTTCGATGGTAAGCACTATAGCCATACCATTGACCCAACCACAGGTCAGCCAATCGTAGGCGGTGCGCCATCAGTAACGGTCGCTGCAGAAACGGTGGCGCTGGCGGATGCGTGGGCAACGGCCTTGACCGCCATGCCTTATGAAAAAGCGCTGGCTACGGCGAAAGAGCACAATATCGCCGCTTTATTTGTGATTTTGGCAAAAGGTGTAGCCGCCGGTTCAGCGGTGGACAGTATTGATGATTGGCAAGTGGTACAAACTCCGGCAATGGAGAGGTTACGTGCGGATAAAAAATCCTAATACAATAAAAATCAGAGCCATAGTCAGTTCAAAATAAAATCGATACGTTAGGGCGACTGGTATAAATGTTTCGTAGCCCCTGTGATAACAGCAAGCAAGAAAAATTTATACCAGTCGCACTGTATCTGTTGTAAAGTGAATTCCCCATACATAAATATACTGGCTAAGGACAAACGGGCGAGGCAAATTTTTGCTATACTATAAGTAAGTCATTGCTTAGATGGCTGCTTCATATTTTAAACGAGAGGTTATCTCTATGCTTAACCAATTGCTTCCCATGCTTGCTGTTACCTTTACCGTCTTTATGCTGTTTTTTATCTTTATGGGCATCGGTTATATGGTCAAAAAAAAGCCGCTTAGAGGCTCGTGCGGTGGTGTGGCAAAATTGATGGGTGATGAGTTTTGCTCATTTTGTGGTAACGACCCCAATAAATGCGAATCGCTGGTTGACCAGCAGCAAGAAACCGCGCTAAAGGCTGCGCAATTAGGCAAGTCGGTATAAACCTGCTATTTGTTACTATACGTTGGTAGTATTTAGCCGCCCTCTATTCTTATAATAGCGTCAAGTCCTGTGCAATTAACCTTGCAAACTAACGGTGACTGACGCTATTTTTGCTTTAGCGTTTATATAAAAGTATTTTTATCATAAGCGCTATCAGCAAAGCCAAAACTTCACTATTCATATACTAACTTTACCCTGATAAATGGGGTAGCAAGTTCATATGACTTGCTTTCTGCAAGTGTTTTTATACTCTAAATTTTTATACTCTAATATATGGCCTTGAACGCCGTCTTGGTGACGTGCTTTGGTGTTATTTTATAAGTGCTACTGCTCCGTGCTTATAAATAACGTGTCTTTTTTTATTTTGATAGTCGTGCTGCTATGTCTACCTCTCCTAATTTGCAATCTGATTTGCGTTCTCATTCTTCTGAGTCGCAGTCAGCGACGCCAACCAAGCTAAAGCTGCCCTCTTCACGCTTTATCTTTTGGCTTGTGCTATGTGCCATGGTTTTATTGGCGTCCAATATGCGCGCGCCAATTGTGGCGCTTGGTTCTATTGCGCCGGTGGTACAAGGGGCGCTTGATATCTCCGAAACCCAAATCGGCTGGCTTGGTGCGGTGCCGATGCTGACCTTTGCGCTTGGGGCATTTATTTCGCCCGCGATTGGGAAGCGTTTTGGCCTTGAGAATACCTTGATTGCGATGATTGCGTTATTAACCGCAGGTATGGTTATTCGTAGCATTATTCCGACGTGGATTGGCTTTTTAAGCGGCACCTTACTACTGACATTGGCAATTGGTTTTGCCAATACCCTTGCTGCTCCGGTTATTAAGCAGCGCACACCGAACCATATTCCACTGATTACTGGTTTATTTAGTCTTACCATGACCGTCTCGGCAGGGATTGTCGCAGGCGTGGTTTTGCCGTTATCTGAGCAATTTGGCTGGCAATGGGCGCTGGGTGGTTGGTCAATTTTAGGCTTGTTTGCCTTAATCATTTGGGTAGTGCTACGGCTGCGTTTGGGTTCATCAAATCAGCCCTTCAAACCTCTTGCCGCAGGCGAGAAAGCGCCATCGCACGTTTCGATGTGGCGTACGCCGTTTGCTTGGCAAATTGCGGTATTTATGGGCTTACAGTCCTTGCTTTTTTATACCGTTGCCAGTTTCTTACCGTCGATTTGGCTAAGTAAAGGGCTGTCAGCAGTGAATGCCGGACAAATGGGCTCTGTCTTCCAATTTATGGCACCGGTCGCTATTTTAAGCTTGACTTGGCTTGTCAACCGCGGGCGCCCCATACAAGCGCTTGCCATCTTTGCGGCAACGCTAAATGTACTCGGCGTCTTAGGTCTCACTTACCTATCTGCCGATTATGCATGGCTATGGTCAGGACTAATGGGCATGGGCTGCTCGGCGATTTTCACCTTAAGTATGATGCTGTTTTCGATGCGTACTTATACCGCCAATCAATCAAGTGAGCTGTCGGGCATGGCGCAAGCAATTGGTTATTTGATTGCGTTTTTTGGTCCGCTGGGTACCGGCTGGTTACACGAAGCAACGGACAGCTGGGATTTGCCTTTATTTATTATGCTGGTATTGATGATTATCAACGTGGGTTTTGCTTGGCTGGTCAGCCGCCCAGTCATGGTCGATGGTAAAAAGATTTAATTTACCTCAAACCTCAATTAACTTTAGTACCATATTGCTGCTTATTAGATTCTGCTAGACTGACTTTATTGTATTTAGGACAGCAGAATCATGATAAATATACCCTCCCGCCTACCGCAGCGTTTGCTCACAGTCGCCGCCTTGAGCCTCGCAATCGCCATTAGCGGTTGTCAAAGAGAGCCTGACGCTAATACGGCTGAAAACACTCAAAATAACAACCAGACCGTTAATACGGCAGCGGCTGAACCTCAAACGCCAGAATCTATGCAATCTAATGAGTCAACGAATTCAGCTGAGCAGCAAGCATCTTTGACCATCTTGGCATTGGGCGATTCGTTAACTGAAGGGCTTGGCGTTGACAATGATGCCAATTATCCGGCGCAGCTAGAAGCTCGCTTACAAGAGCTTGGCTATAAGGACGTCAAAGTAATCAATTCAGGCTTGAGTGGTGAAACCAGTACTGGGCTTGTCAATCGACTCGATTGGGTGTTGCAGACCAAACCTGATATCACCATTTTGACCATTGGTGCCAATGACGCCATGCGCGGTATCGATGTGGCAACGGTAGAAGCCAATATTCGCACCGCTATTAAGCGCTTACAGGATAATGGTAGCGAGGTTATCTTAGGCGGCATGCAGATTTATGACAATCTTGGCTCTGACTATGTCGAGTCGTTTGCCGCGATATATCCAAGGGTGGCGAAAGACATGAATGTGACGCTGATTCCATTCTTTTTAGACGGTGTCGGCGGTGATGCAAAATTAAACCAAGCCGATGCCATTCATCCAACCAAGGAAGGCTATACTATTATTGTTAACGATAATATTTTACCAATTCTACAACCTGAAATTGAAAAGCTAGAAGCAGCCCATACCGATACGGCAACGAAACCTAGCACGCCTACTGAGATCACCCAATGACCGCTACAGCCAATAACAAAGCGCTACTTACCGCCTCTAAGCTGAATAAAAGCGTACAAATCGGTGAGCAAAAGCTGTCTATCATCAAAGACGTCTATATCCATATCGATTCGGGTGAGTTTGTGGTCATCATGGGTAAATCTGGCTCGGGTAAATCGACTTTGCTCGGACTACTGGCAGCGTTAGATTATCCGGATAGTGGCTCGGTTGAGTTAGCAGGGCAAATGTTAAGTAGACTTGATGAAGATGCGCTGGCGGTCATTCGTCAACGTGAGATGGGATTTGTTTTTCAGTCATTTCATCTACTGCCAACGTTAACTGTCAGCGAGAATATTGCCTTTCCGCTGGATATCGCCCGCCGTCCGAATAAAGCACGGGTAAATGAGCTGATTGCGGCGGTTGATTTGAGTCATAGACGTGATAGCTTGCCTAACCAATTGTCAGGTGGAGAGCAGCAACGAACGGCCGTTGCCCGTGCGTTGGTATCACAGCCAAAAATCGTCTTCGCCGATGAACCAACTGGTAACTTAGATGAGCAAAATGCCAAGCAAGTGATGCAGCTATTATTAGATTTGCGAAAGCAAGTTGGCTCTGCATTGGTGGTCGTCACCCATGATGCCGCACTAGCGGAGCTGGCAGACCGCGTCATTACCATGCATGACGGTATGATAGATGGATCGAAAATCAATGGATAACATGGGTAACATGGATAATGAGTCGAATGATTCACGTGGCATCATAAGCCAACTATTTAACCGTCTGTTAATTACAAAAAACTTGGGCGCACAAGCCTTAAGTCGTAGTTGGTGGCAGCGCTGGATCTATCCTGTCTTATTCTTAATCACACTAGTCCTTTCGCTTGCCACTTACCTTACTTTAGATTCTATCCAGCAATCGGTTGATACTTATATCAATGACAATCAGCGCGCCTTGGTCGGTGGCGACTTGATTTTAAACAGCAAGCAAGATTGGCCAAGCGAAGTATTAACGCAAGTAGAAACCATCCCTGATTCGCAAATCGTCTATGACTACCAGTTTAGCGCGATGGTGGTGACCGATGAGCAAACCTTGCTTGCCAGCGTCAAAGCCGTCTCGCCAGCTTATCCGTTATATGGCGAAGCGAAGCTTGCCTCAGGGCAACCGTTATGGCAGCAATTAAGCGCTGATCATGTCGTCGTCGCGCCTGAAGTATTGAACAGCTTAAATGCCAGTGTCGGTGACCCAATCACCATTGGTGATGCTGAATTTACTATTAGCGATGTGCTGACCAAAGAGCCTGACCGCCCGTTGACGGCCTTTGGTTTTGGTGGGCGGGTTTTGATGCATCAAGATGCTTTAGAGGCGACCAATTTACTGGGTCAGCGTAGCCGCATTAATTACCGTATTGAGCTGGCTGGTGAGCCCGAGCAGATAACAGAACAGCGAGATAAGCTCACCCAAATACTTAGCAATTATCCTGATATTGAGCTGTCTGACGCAGAATCAGCTGATACCTCTGTCTCGCGTATCTCTGACAACGTTTTGATGTTTTTAAAGCTGCTCGTCATCGCCGTACTGTTATTATCTGCGGTGGCGATGTATGGCGTCATCACCGCTTTTGTGACCAAGCAGCAGTCTAGTAATGCCATTCGCTTGGCGTTAGGTGAGCCGCTTAAATCTTTAAAACGCAGCTACTATCAGCTATTGATTGTTACCACTATCATTGCCTGTATTGCCGCAGTTATCTTGAGTTTCGTCTTACTTAAAGTCGGTCAGCCGTATCTGATTGCTATCTTGCCAGCGGATGTTGGTTTAGCTATTAATCCGATTAGCGCCATTAAAACCATTATTATCGCGCTAGTGCTGACCCTACTGATTGCTCAGCGTGGTTTAAGTACACTAAGTACCACCAAACCTGCCACTTTGCTTAATCAAGGTGCAACCACAAACGCGCAAAATCTACCGTGGTATCGACGTTTGCCTTTATTATGGTATGGGCTGATACTAATCGGACTGTATGCGTTTTTTGCTTATGAAGTACATTCTTTTATCTTGGGCGCGCAGTTGTTAATCGGCTTAACGGCTTTTGTGGCGATATTTTGGCTATTGGCGCGCGGTTGGTTATGGCTACTGACTAAGTTTGCCAAGCATTCTAATATCAGCTGGATACAGCGTATTGCTATTCATAACCTTGCCCGTAAAGGCAATCAGTCGGCATTATTTTTTGTCACCTTATCGCTGTCAGTGGCGGTTTTAACCCTGGTTACCACGCTCAATCATAGTATCAATGCCCAGTTTATTAATGCCTATCCTAAAGATGCGCCCAATTTATTTTTACTCGATATTCAAAGTGACCAACACGACGAGATTAATAATATCATTGCTGCGCCTGTCAGCTATTATCCTGTCATTCGTGCGCGCGTCGTCACGGCAAACGATGTACCCGTACAAGATATCGAGCCTACGGACGGCTTTGATGACCCGACGCGGGTTTTTAATTTAAGCTATGCTGATACGGTAATGGATACTGAATTCATCACTGATGCTGTAGAAAACGACAAGCTTTATGCCCCTATTAAGACTGTAGATAGTGACTCAGCGCAAACCGTCGCGCCCTTATCAATTTTGGATACGGCAGCCAGTTTGCTAAACGTTGGCATGGGTGATCAGGTGCGCTTTAATATCCAAGGGATTGAGATTGTCGGGCAAATCACCAGTATCCGCTCGCGCTATGAGAAAGGACCCAGTCCCTATTTTTACTTTTTATTTGAGCCTGAAGTGTTGGCAGCTGCGCCGCAAATTCAATTTGCCACCGCCCACGTCGCAGCAGAAGATATTCCAAAGCTCCAAGGTCAGTTAGTACGCGAGTTTCCTGCGGTAACGACCATCGATGGCACAGCAATCGCGCAGCAAGTCCAAGAGTTAGTGGTGCAAATGAGCCGTTTGGTTTACGTCTTCACCTTACTGGCATTACTGACGGGTATCATGGTCTTGATTAGCTCCTTACTCTCCACCTCGCAAGACCGCATGCAAGACAGCGCCTCATTTAGGCTGCTCGGTATGCAAAAGCGCGATCTCTATATGCTTAATATCCTAGAGCTAAGTGTGCTGGGTATCAGTGCTGCTGTCTTTGCGGTCATTATCGCTAATATCGGCGCGTGGGCTGCTATTACCCAATGGTTTAATCTGCGCTTTAGTGTGCCATGGATAAGTTTAGGTGTTGGCAGTGTAGCGTTAGTTGTCTTGCTGTTTGCCATTGCCGTTATTTATGTGAGGTTGGTGATTGGACGTGGGATTATGGCTCGGGTTCGGGCGATGATATAACGGTCAATACGTTCAATTTTAATAAGCTCTCATATTCCAGCTCGTTTAAAACTGACTATTTGCTATACTAATGCGCGTCCCAGCATTCAGATATAGCTCTCATAAACCCTTTAAAAAAGTACGGTAGCCTTATGAAATTCTCAAAGTTCGGTCAAAAATTTACCCAACCAACTGGCATCTCACAATTGATGGATGATTTGGGCGACGCGCTAAAAAGCGATCAGCCTATCAATATGCTGGGTGGCGGCAACCCTGCCAAGATTGATGCCGTTAATGAGCTATTTTTAGAGACTTATAAGGCGCTTGGTAATGATAACGATGCCAGTGAGGCCAATAGTAGCGCGATTATTAGTATGGCGAATTACTCCAATCCGCAAGGTGACGCCGCCTTTATCAATGCGTTAGTTGGCTTCTTTAATCGTCATTATGACTGGAATTTGAGCGCAGAAAACATCGCCTTAACCAATGGCTCGCAAAATGCGTTTTTCTATTTGTTTAATTTATTTGGTGGTGCATTTAATGATGGCGAAAATCAATCGGTGGATAAATCAATACTATTGCCATTAACGCCTGAATATATTGGCTATAGCGATGTCCATGTCGAAGGTCAGCATTTTGCCGCCGTATTGCCGCATATCGATGAAGTCACTCACGATGGCGAAGCAGGTTTCTTTAAGTATCGCGTCGATTTTGAGGCGTTAGAGAACTTGCCAGCGTTAAAGCAAGGTCGCATTGGCGCGATTTGCTGTTCGCGTCCGACCAATCCAACGGGCAATGTGTTGACCGATGAAGAAATGACGCATTTATCCGAGCTTGCCAAACGTTATGATATACCGCTCATCATCGATAACGCCTACGGTATGCCATTCCCTAACATCATTTATTCGGATGTGACGCTCAATTGGGATAGCAATACGATTCTTTGTTTTAGCCTGTCTAAAATTGGCCTGCCCGGAATGCGTACCGGTATTATCGTGGCTGATAGCGAGGTGATCGAAGCAGTCAGCGCGATGAATGCAGTGGTCAATCTGGCTCCAACGCGATTTGGTGCAGCGATTGCCACGCCATTGGTGAACGATGACCGTATCAAGCAGTTGGCGGATAATGACATTAAACCCTTTTATCAGAAGCAAGCGATATTAGCGGTCAAGCTGTTAAAAGAAGCGCTGGGTGATTATCCGTTAATGATTCACAAGCCTGAAGGTGCGATATTTTTATGGTTATGGTTTAAAGACTTGCCAATTAGCACCACCAAGCTGTATGAAATTCTCAAAGACAAAGGCACGATTATCGTTCCAAGTGAGTATTTCTTCCCCGGTGTCGATGTTAGCGATTATAAACATGCCCATGAGTGTATCCGTATGAGTATTGCAGCCGATGAGCAAACGTTGATTGATGGTATTCGAGTGATTGGTGAAGTGGTGCGTGAGCTTTATGATAAGGCTAACAGTCAGAAAGACTAAATCTTTTATTAAAAAAATATTGAATCATAAAAACAAAAAAACGGACTTATTAATAGTCCGTTTTTTTTGTGCCATCACTGAATCCAAACGGTTTAGCGCAGCGCTTTTAACAAAGCTTCCGCACTCATTTTACCAAAATCATTGGCCGCCAAGGGTCCATCGCCTGAGATAAGCTTTCTATCTTGATGCGTATGCCCTGTCGCCAGTTTATTGGTAATCGTAACGCCCAACTGTTCTAGCTTTTCGCCAAAGTACCACGGCATCGTACCGGGTAAATAACCAATTTTTGGCATCTGCTTGTCCATAGCTGTCGGGAACGCTACCATCTCATAACCTTTAAAAATAAAGTCGCGATTGGCGTTATCGTCTTTATCGGCGCTATTAGTATTGTCAGCGCTATCAGGTTTATCAGAGCGATCAGGACTTGCTAAATTGGCCGCCAATAAAGCCGCCGGACCATGACAAATCGCTAAGGTAAATAAATCCTTGTCATAACCCCAACGAAGCAACTCGCCAAGATTCTTATCGTCGGGTAAGCCTAGCATTGCCCCATGACCACCGGGGATAAAGATTGCTGCATAATCCTCGCTATTTGCCATGTCGTTTTTGACAAAATCAGCGATACTTTTTGGACTGTTAAGCTTGGACTCATATTCCGCGTAGATTTTTTTGACGTCATCATCGTCTTCTGGCATTGCCCACTGCTCGACTTTGACAGCCTCCCCGGTTGGGGTAAAAACATCTACTTTAAATCCTGCTTTTTTAAAATGCAAAAGCGGCACCATCATCTCAACCGGATGATTGCCAGTCTTGAACTTCTTATCATTTGCCATGGTCATGTATTGCTGCTCGGTGCAGACCATCAGGATTTTTTTGTTGCCCGTATATGGCGCTTCGTACTCGCTATGATCGTAGTTGGTTTTGTTAGGCGCTGCCAATTTAAGCGAAGCTTTAGAAGGGGTATAAGCGCCATCTTCGGTTTCTTGCGGCTCTAAACCTAAGGTGCCTTTGGCTTTGTCTACTATGTCACTGATATTAAGGTCTGAGATATTCATAACTTTTCCTATTTTATTATTGCTTATATTGGATTGGTAGTTAGGAAAGATAGAATAATTGCCTGTCACTACCTTTCTGATTGTAAGGTAACAAACTTATAACGCATTAAATAGACCAGAGTTTTTAATTTTCGTAAGCTTTGTAAATGGTGAGTTGCTCAGCTTTGGCGTTTTAAAAAAGCATGAAGCCATGATTTTATAAACGATAAAAAACGGACTTAGCGATAGTCCGTTTTTTTCTGCCGTTTAATCATAGGTTTGACGGTATTGATTGATTGAAACGTTTTTGTCCATACGGTAAGGCCGTAGATTATGTAAGAAAGCAGACAGGTATTCACGATATCATGGATACTGGCTTTGATTTCTGCCACTTTTAACCCTGTCAAACCCAGTTCGGTAATCGTCTGGCGATTGTCCAAATATTCACCTAATAGAGCAATGGCGGTCACCAAAATCAAAGCGACAAAGGCTCTAACGCTATATTTTTTAAGAATTGGACGCAGCAAAAGCAAACTCAATAGGTAGACGCCCATGCCCACATAGATATGTAAGGCGTCTTTGTCTAAGCCAGTAGCATCAACGACACCGTTTTTAAAGAGATAAAAATCCACGATTTTATTCCGCGTAAAGGAGGTAAAAAGTAACTGAGTATAAATGAAAAACAGCCAATTATACATTGAGAATAAAAAAGGTAGATTAAGCATTTGCTAATCTACCTTTTTATTGAAGAAATATTTAAAGTATAGTTGTTAAATATCCCAATCGACAAAATTCTTTAACAGCTGCAGACCCGCGGTGTGGCTTTTTTCTGGGTGGAACTGGGTCGCAAATAAATTGCCTTGCAAAATACTGGCACAAAACGGCTGACCGTAATCACAAACGGCCGCCACTTGCGATTTATCTGCTGGCGCGCAGTAATAGCTATGTACAAAGTAAAAGTGCGCATTGTCTTCGATACCATGCCACAGCGGATGGGCAAAATCCATGCCGCTGATGGTATTCCAGCCCATGTGCGGCACTTTAATGGTCGCCCCTTGCTCATCTTTCCAAGCAGGGTCAAACGCTTCCACCTTGCCATCTAGGATGCCCAAGCATGTTGTCCCACCATTCTCAGCGGACTGCTCAAACAACGCCTGCATGCCCACACAGATGGCCATGACAGGCTTATTAAATATCGCCTGATGTATGACCTCGTCAATACCCGCATCCTGCATGCCAGCCATACAGTCACGCATCGCACCAACGCCGGGGAAGAAAATCTTATCAGACGCCGCAACCACTTTTGGGTCATTGGTAATAGAGACTTCTGCACCTACCGCTGCTAACGCCTTACTGGCCGAGTGCAGATTACCCATGCCATAATCCAATAGTGCAATCTTTGTGGTTCGGCTCATCTAAAAGGCCTCTTTGGTTGATGGCAAGGTATTCAGCGCACGCTCATCATACTCGCACGCCATGCGTAGCGCACGGGCGAACGCTTTAAAGGTAGATTCGATTTGGTGATGGCTGTTTTTACCTTTGAGATTGTCCAAATGCACCGTCATCCATGAGTGATTGACGAAGCCGTAAAAAAATTCGCTAAACAAATCGACATCGAAGTTACCAACATGCGAGCGGGTAAAAGGAATGTCCATGTGCAAACCAGGGCGGCCTGACAAATCAACCACCGCGCGCGTCAAGGACTCATCGAGTGGAGCGTAAAAATGCCCATAACGACGGATGCCTTTTTTATCGCCCAATGCTTTATTGAATGCTTGTCCAAGGGTGATACCCGTATCTTCAACACTATGGTGATCATCGATAAAGGTGTCGCCAGTACATTTGATATCTAAGTCGAACAGACCATGACGCTTGATTTGGTCAATCATATGATCCAAAAATGGCACGCCAGTATCGACAGTACCTTGACCGGTACCATCAAGGTTTACTGTGCAAGTAACTTGCGTTTCAGCAGTATTACGCGTAACGGTCGCCGTACGTGCAGCACGACCGAAAAGATTTTGAGCAGAATTTTGATGTTGTTCGGTAGAATTGGCTGTCATGGCTACTCTCTATAAATGAAAAGCGGTCAATAAAACAGGGCGAAAAAGCGCCCCAAGCATTCTTACTAGCGTCTAAGAAATATAAAAGTTAAGCTAAAAGTGGGTTCAATGTTTACTAAAAAGCTTATTTAAAAAGGATAGAGTATCGGGTTTTTGGCATATAAACCCTTGTCTATCTTCATCATAGCAAACCCTAGCATTTACTGCCACGACCAAGCAGTAATCCACGCACAAAATCGCCCTATTCTGCTAAAATAGTGCGTTCAGTATTATCAATCATTACCCGCGCTGATGTTTCAACGCCATACTCGATGTTACGACGCGGTAAACACTTATAGGAACCGATTATGCCTTTAGAAGCGATCGCCATCAATAGCTTAGATGCGCCCCTGATTAAAAATCCTAGCCGTGAGAATGAGTTATCAGAGCGTCTTCATGCCCTTTATGACAGTGATGATAATCAGCCAAGTGGCGCTGAGGTATTAAACCTCGTTGAGCAAGGCTTTAAGCGTGGTCAAACTTTGTATGTTGGCATGTTTAATGATAAGCCTATCGCCGCGGTTGCTTGCTTTGATGACGGGCAAACCAATGCCAAACGTCTTCAATATCTTACGGTACATAGCCAAAATCGTGGTCGCGCCATCGATGCGAAGTTTATCAAACTGGTCTATGATGCCGAAGTGAAAAAAGGCGTGCGCGAGTTTGTTCCTGTTGACGCTGATATTCACCGTATTATGAGCGAGTATGAGCTCCTGCGCGTTAAGGATTAAATACGAGTTTAAAAGCTTAGTTTTTGCTTATATTCGATTATTTATAGGCTTTTCTCACTTATTATGCAAAAACCACTTGACAGTAACGCCTATATTTAGTTTAATAGCGCCTCAACGAAGACGGCTCGATAGCTCAGTCGGTAGAGCAACGGATTGAAAATCCGTGTGTCGGCAGTTCGAACCTGCCTCGAGCCACCATTCGTTTAAGCATTCCAAAATGCCCCAAACATAATGTTTGGGGCTTTTTTTATGCTTAAAATTTAATAATAATCGCACTAATTCATAACACTTTTAAGCTGTTTTTAAGGTGCAACCTCTCTCTATACTAAAACGATTGATGCAAAGTAAAAGGGTAAACCATGAGAGAGTTTGATTATGATTTGGATTATAAAAACCTAGATTTGCGTGCGCAGCCTGAGCTATACCGCATCGGTCGTGGCGAGCAAGGGGTGTTATTGGTCGAACCTTATAAGTCGGAAATATTGCCGTATTGGCGCTTTGCGACGCCTGATATCGCAAAGGAGAGTAGCGAAACCATTTATCAGATGTTTTTAGATTATCTCGCGGCCGATGACTTCGTCGGTGCCGATATGGCACGTAAATTTATTCAAATGGGATATACCCGCGCCCGTCGCTATGCCAATCACAAAGGCGGCAAAAAGTACAAAGGACCCGTGCCCGCTGATAAAAAAGGCCAAAGCGGCGCCCATGGTCGTGAAGAGCTACCACGGCAAACTGAAGACCCTATCAAAGCAGAATCAGCGCGTATTTTTAAGCAAACTTGGGATAAATGCCGCGAAAACGCAGACTATCTTAGAATGAAAGCCGAACACCGCGCACGCTATAAAGACATTGAATAGATGAGCAAAAAGATACTTTACCTGCCTTTTAAATGCGTTTCGATAGCTTGTTGTGCTATGGTTAAAAGCTGAATATAAGAAACAGACCTGTTAACCCTAAAGGCTAGTGATAATGGATAAGCAACTTTTGATTTTTGATTTCGATGGCACTTTAATCGATAGCGTGCCTGACTTGGCGGATGCTACCAATTTGATGCTTGAGCAACTCGGTCGATCTCCCTTTCCACTTGATATCATTAAAGGATGGATTGGGAATGGCGCGCGTGTATTGGTTGAGCGAGCGCTGTTAGGTCGGGTGATTGTTGATGATGGCTTAGATAACGATACGGTAGAGGAAGCGCTTCGTATCTTTTTTGCCGCTTATGGCGCCCTTGATTGTCAAAAAACCACGGCTTACCCTGATGTGAGCGATGGTTTGCATCAGCTTAAAAACGCAGGCTACACCTTGGCACTGGTGACCAATAAGCCTATTCGTTTTGTCCCTAAAATATTAGATCATATGGGTTGGACGCCACTATTTAGCGAAGTGATTGGCGGCGATAGCTTACCGACTAAAAAGCCAGATCCTGCGCCGCTATTATATGTTTGCGAGTCGCTCGGATTTGCACCGAGTAGCGCTTTTATGATTGGTGATTCTATCAATGATATTTTAGCGGGGAAAAATGCAGGCGTGGATACCATTGGGCTTTCATATGGTTATAACTATGGTGTCGATATTCGTGATAGTAAGCCGAACTTTGCGTTTGATGAGTTTGCCGCATTGGTTGACTATCTTTTAAAAGATTAGAGCGTATTTGGAATAGTCAAAAAAACAAGGACTTTTAATATATACATCAGCAAACTGTGGTTAGCCTGTATTTACGCTGAAGTAAGCCGATAAACCGTACGCTATTAGAGACAGAGAATGATTAAAAAAGATGACAGCAACAGAAAATACTCCGCTATTTTGGTCGATGGCATCCAAAAAGCCCCTGCTCGTTCTATGCTGCGGGCGGTTGGTTTTACCGATGAAGATTTTAAGCGACCGCAAGTGGGCATTGCCTCGACTTGGAGCCAAGTGACGCCTTGTAATATTCACATTAATGGCTTAGCGGATGAAGTAGCCAAAGGCGTTTATTTGGCCTATGCCAAACCGATTATCTTTAATACCATTACCATTGATACCAACAACAATGAAATCAATTTAAAAATCAGCGAAGCAGATATTCAAAAGCGTTTAAGCACTTGGCAAGCACCAGAACCAAACGTCAAACGCGGTGTGCTGGCTAAATATGCCAAAACCGTTGGCAGCGCCTCAGAAGGTGCCATTACTGATAAATTTTAATGGCTATTAAAAACACCTTGGGCAAAGGTATGCCTAAGGTGTTTTTACTTAACAATAAATCACTTACTGCGGTAACTTAGTGCCTCAGAGACATGAGCGCTGGTAATATCGTTACTGTCTGCCAAATCAGCAATCGTGCGTGCAACGCGTAATACCCGATGATAACCGCGCGCCGATAGATTTAAACGCTGCTGCGCAAGCTGTAATAACTGCTGCTCGCCCTCGCCCAAATGAATATATTTATCAATCTCGCTGGGACTCAGTTCATTATTGACCTTTTTTTGTCGTTTTAATTGCTGCTTATGCGCAGCAGCGACTCGTGTGCGAACTTGCTCAGAGGTTTCGCCAGCTTGCGCATTTTGCAAATCAGCAATTGGTAGCGCTGGCACAGTAATATGCAAATCAATCCGATCAAGTAATGGCCCTGATAGCTTATCCTGATAGCGCTTAATCTGCTCAGGTCGGCAGCGGCATCGCCCCGAGCCGTCACCATCATAGCCACACGGGCACGGGTTCATCGCTGCTACCAGTTGAAAGTTTGCGGGGAAAGTAAGCTGCGAGTTGGCACGACTGATGGTAATCTGCTTGGCCTCTAACGGCTGACGCAATACTTCTAAAACCGTACGGTCGAACTCTGGTAACTCGTCTAAAAATAGAATTCCCTTGTTAGCAAGGGTGATCTCGCCAGGTTTGGGACGAGAACCACCACCAACCAATGCCACCGCAGATATGGTGTGATGAATCGCTCTAAAGGGGCGTGTGCCATAGTCATAATCGCTGTCCGCCACCGAATAGGTGCTAGCAACTTCTAATGCGTCTTCGTCACTCAAATCCGGCAAGATAGTTGGTAGCCGTGATGCCATCAACGTCTTACCTGAACCCGGCGGTCCGGTAAACAATAGCGAATGACCACCAGCGGCGGCTATCTCTAACGCCCGCCGTGCATGATGCTGACCTTTGACATCTGCCAAATCTACTTTGTAAGCAACTTTACTCTGCGCAGCGTTTGGTTGCACGACTTCTAAGCGCTCATCTATCAAGCTAGAATCTGCGAGCGACTGCAAATGGCTACAGACTGCCTTTAAGTTTTGCGCCGCCAATATCGTCACCCCCTCGACACGGCTTGCCTCTGCTCCATTGTCACAAGGTACGATTAACTGACGTAGCGGCGAATCTTGTTCAGTATTTTTACATGCTGCTAGCATTTCTGCTTTTATCGCTCGAGCAACCGCCAAACTACCACTCACTTGCCGCAATTCGCCATTGAGTGCAAGCTCACCGATAAACTCAAACCCTAATAATGTTTCTGGCTCAAGCTGTCCACTGGCGGCTAAAATCCCAATCGCAATTGGCAAATCCAATCTTGCACCATCTTTTGGCAAGTCTGCCGGTGCTAGATTAATCGTCAAACGCCGATTAGGGAATTGAAAGCCCGAATTCAAAATCGCCGAGCGCACCCTGTCTTTACTTTCGCGCACAGCAGCGGCAGGCAAGCCGACAATGGTCAGCGCTGGCAAGCCTTGTGATAAATGCACCTCGATAATGACCTGCGGCGCGTGCAGTCCGACGACTGAACGCGTATAGACTTGGGCGAACGACATCAGCGTTTCCTACTATAAAGATTAATCGATAATAGAGCATTATCAATCAGCGCGCAAATGTCGTGTTCTATTTTTATCAATCCGTTTAAACCTTATTATTTCTAGCCTATTTTTCAATAGATAAAACTCATTTCTGACTACTTCTAAGCAAAATATCAGCGCCTAAATTCTGCGATTTATTCGCTAGCATAGATATTTAAAAGTGTTATATGATTGATAAATGTTTTTAATTTTTCTTATTCATTATTTCATTCAAAAAAATAGAAAATAAGACAGATAAAAGCATGGCAATAAAAGGATTTTATTGACACATAAAGCTTGGCGGTAATTTTCGTTAGAGCTTTATAAAATCGTAATTAACCATGGATGGGTAAGCTTATGAGCATTAATGTGCTTAATCGGCGTGTACGCACACTCACGCTATTGACGATGGCAGTCTCTCTGGGACTGTTTGGCTGTTCGGATAACGACAATTTTAACGGCAATATAGACGACGGCACTGGTGATAGTACTTATGCAGCGGATATCCAGCGCACTGAGTTTGGTATCCCGCACATCACTGCTAAAAACTATAAAGGTCTGGGTTATGGCGTCGGCTATGCTTTTGCCGAAGACAATATCTGCTCACTGGCACGCGAAATCGTAATCGCTAAGGGTGAGAGTATGCGCTATCTAGGCGATAAGGGGGATATCGATAGTGATGTCTTTTATACCTGGTATAATTCAGACGCTAAGCGTAAACAGTTTTTGGACGCGCAAGAGCCCGAGGTTTTAGATGCAGTAGCTGGTTATGCCGCCGGTTATAGCCGCTATTTGCGTGATAAAGGTGTCGACAATATCGATCCTGACTGTGCCGGCGCTGAATGGGTTCGTGAAATCACGACTGATGATTTGCTAGCGCTTTATGGCAAGGCCAATCTACGCGGTGGTCTATCAAACTTTGTCACGCCTATTGCCACTGCGGCGCCTACTGTCGAAAAAGGTATCATGGGTAGCTCGCGAAGGCGTACGCTTTCTATAGAGCCAGAGAACGACCTAACATCAGAGTCGACCGCGGATTTGTCCTCAGGCTTTGATTTTGATATGACAACCATCAATGTAACGGATGGCGGCAGTAACGCCTATGCCTTTGGTAGCCAAGTTACGGGCACCAAAAGCGGTATCCTTTATGGCAATCCTCATGAACCATGGGAAGGTTTACAGCGCTTTTATGAATTTCATTTAACACTGCCAGGCAAGCTTGACGTCATGGGAGCAGGACAACAAGGCCAACCTTTCCCCAACATTGGCTTTAATAAAGACGTCGCGTGGAGCCATACGGTATCGACTGCTAAGCGCTTTACCCTTTATCAGCTAAGCCTAGTAGACGGCAACCCAATGAAGTACAACTATACCAATAGTGCAGGCGTCGTTGAGCAGCGCGATATTAAAAAGGATGACGTCACTATCCAACTGCCAGACAATAAGACGCTGGTCAGATCGGTTTATTCGTCACATTTTGGTCCTATGATAGCTGTCGATCAAGTCAATGGTTTACTACCAGCTTGGGGCGCGAACAATATCGCCTTTACTATTCGTGATGCCGCCGCTGAAAACGCTCGCTCACTGAACCAATGGCGCAGTATGAATCAAGCCACCAGCGTAGAGGACTTGGTGGATAAAATGCAAGATCAGGTTGGGCTAGGATTTGTCAATACCATCGCCACCGACCGCTATGGCAAAGCGCTTTATGCTGACATCTCAACCGTGCCACATGTCACCGCAGATAAATTAAATAGCTGTACTGCTGGTAAGCCTTATTTACAAGCCATCGTCAGTTTTGGGCTGCCAGCTTTGGATGGCAGCAAAGCGGATTGTGAATGGGGTAAAGACGCTGATTCGCCGCAAGCAGGCATCTTTGGGCGCTCAAACCTGCCTTTCTTGATTCGTGACGATTATGTGCTTAACTCAAACGATACTTATTGGTTGAGTAATTTAGATGAGCCGTTAACAGGGTTTTCACCGCTGCTACGTCGCCGTTTAACGCAATTCCCTAGTGCGACTAGCCCAGAGGGCGTGCCACTTTCTTTACGTACACGCATGGCATTTCAGCAAGTATTAGACCGTTTGGATAACTCAGATAACTTGGGTAGTACTACCTTTACCTTAGATAATATGCAAGACGTCGTCTATGGCAATCGTAGCTATGCGGCCGAGTTGGTTCTCGATGATGTCCTAGCCGATTGTAATGCCAACCCTATGCTACCTCTGACAGGTGGCGCAACTATCGATGCCAAACAAGCTTGTAGCATCCTGAGTAATTGGGATCGTCGCAATAATACCAACAGCCGAGGCGCGCATGTGTTTAGAGAGTTTTGGAACAAGGCGGGTTTTAGTGTATATACAAATGATTCGTTTAAAGTCCCCTTCAACGAAGCCGACCCCATCAATACACCGCGCGAGCTAAAAATCACTGCCCAGACTCGCCAAGCTTTAGGCGATGCGATTGCCTACTTCCAAAATAAAGGCATTGCACTTGATGCAAGCTTAGGTGAGCTGCAATATGTGCTAGATGCTGGCAAGAACAACCAGCACATTCCTATGCATGGTGGTTATGGTAGCGAAGGTATCTTTAACGTTGCCCGAGGTGCAGGAGTCAATGAGGCTGGTAATTATATTATTAATAATGGCCCAACCTATATGCAGTCAGTGACCTTTGATAGTAAAGGTCCTGTCGTAGAAGCGTTACTTGCCTACTCACAAGCAGGAGATACAACGCGCCCTTATCATCGTGATCAGACGCGCCGTTATTCAGATAAAGAGTGGATTCGTCTGCCATTTAGTAAGAGTGAAATATCCAAACAAGCGGTTGGTGAAGTGATTAAATTGAGAGAATAGTTCTAGCTAAATTATTGATTATAATAAAAAAGACTTTAGGGCAATCCTGAAGTCTTTTTTTATTGTAGATAGCAATACAACTTTATGGGTATATACGAAAACTTACCGTCCATGCCACTATGACTATTGATTTGTTATACTACTTATTACTTAAGTGGCGATTTATACAGTTAAACCGAGGAATCTCGCATGTCAGAACCAGCCGATATCAATAGCGACCAAAAATCTTTCGCTCATGCCGACGAGCAGCCTACTACTGCACGTCCTGTGGTTGAGATGCCCAATCCCTATGCCAGTACCCGTGGCAGCATTACCAGTAAGCAGCTGCCGGCATTCGATGAAGAGATTATCAATAAATACAATCGTTCTGGGCCGCGTTATACCTCCTACCCGACAGCGTTAGAATTCTCACCGATGCCTGAGGGGCTGGAGACTAAGATTCTGCAAGAGCGCGAAGCCGATGCGCCCTTATCGCTGTATTTCCATATTCCGTTTTGTCGTCACCTTTGCTATTACTGTGCTTGTAATAAAATTATCACCAAAAAGAACAGCGATGCTGGAGATTATTTAGAATATTTAATGGCAGAAATCAAGCACAAACGTAGCCTATTAAAAACGCCAGCCGATCGTAAAAATCCACTGGTCAAGCAGCTGCATTTCGGTGGCGGTACGCCAACGTTTTTACAAGATAATGAGTTGATAAAACTTTGGGAATTTTTGCAGACCCAGTTTGAATTTTTGCCAGAAGACCAAGGCGATTACTCTATTGAAATCGATCCGCGTGAGCTTGGCGACGAGACACTAACGGTACTGCGTAACCTTGGTTTTAACCGCGTCAGTCTAGGCGTACAAGACTTAGACGAAAAAGTACAAATCGCCGTCAACCGTATCAACTCTGCTGAACTGATTGAGAATGTGCTTGCTGAAGCGCGTAGATTGGGCTTCCATTCTACCAACGTCGATTTGATTTACGGCTTACCGCATCAAACGCCAACGACTCTAGACAAGACCGTACGCCGTGTTATCGAGATGTCACCCGATCGTTTATCGGTATTCAATTACGCCCATTTGCCTGAGCGCTTTAAATCGCAACGCCAAATTAAAGAGGCAGATTTACCGACGCCAGCTGAGAAGCTTACCATGCTTGGTAATACCATCAATACCTTGAGTGAGGCCGGTTATCAATATATCGGTATCGATCATTTTGCCAAACCTGACGATGAGCTTGCTATCGCCCAGCGCGAAGGCAAATTACATCGTAATTTCCAGGGTTATACCATCATGGGCGATTGCGATTTATTAGGCTTTGGCGTATCGTCAATCAGCCAAATCTCTAACGCCAATAGCAGCTATATTTTGCAAAACCATACGGATTTGCAGGTATATAAAGAAAACATCGATGCGGCGCGTGATAATCCAGCGATCATGCCAGCGGTCAATGTGATTAAAACCTCGATTAAAGATCGTCTGCGTGAATACGTGATTATGAATCTACTCTGTCATGACTATATCGACTTTAGAGACGTCAATCAGAAATTCGGTATCGATGCCATTACTTATTTTATAGATGAAATTCAGCAATTGGGCGCGATGCAAGAGGACCGCTTGATTGACATGGATGCCGCTGGTATTCGCGTCCTGCCAAAAGGTCGTCTATTAGGGCGTAATGTCGCTATGGTGTTCGATGAATACCTTGAGAAAAAACATAAAAACCGCTTCTCTAAAGTAATTTAAAACTTTTTTATACGTTATTAATAAAAAAGACTTCGCTAATGCGAGGTCTTTTTATTGGCTGTAATACGATAAGTATTGATAAAAAAACCAATCTACTCTATTCAGTCGGCATAACAATATATAGGCGATTGGCATCTTCAATGGTTTTTTCTTTATCGAGATACTTTTGCTCTACGCTGCTTTCTGGATTGATTATATCGGTATCTGTCATCGCAAAATCATCATCATTGAGCAAACCCAATGAACCATCTTGTCTTAACCATAAGCCTTCAAGCTTATCATGCGGGTACTCTAAACTCGCCAGCACATCGACGACCAAGGTCTTTTTAACAGGCGTGATATTTGTGTTTTCAAGGGTCTGCCAGTTTTCTTCGTCAGCGGCAATCAACTGCTCAAGTGTTTGTCCATTGATAATCAAACCAACAGTCTCATCTTGCCTAACGCTTCCATCATTTAAAATAGTTTCAATATCTGTTGCATGCGCGATATCAATTTTATAAATGAGTTTTTGTGCCGACTTATCTTGGAGCGGGAATTTGCGATCATGCTCAATGAGATAAAACTCATGGTCATTAAGCGCCACAATGCCAGAGGTCACATGCGCTGCATTATCCAATCGATATAAATACTGCGCTATTTGTCCTGAAACTAAGTTAATCGTTACCATACGTACCAAACTAGATAGTCGCCCTGACTTATCAGGATTGTCCATAGAGGACTCCATGATACCGACAAGCGTCGTTTGGTCAGGCGTAATGGTTAACGCTTCCATGCCACGATTGGCACGGCGTTTGCTAAATTCCGTCGGTAACAAAATTGGCTTACCTTCAACCATCACATTATTACGCTCATCATTGACAAATGCATTGATACGCTCAATCTCTACGCCCTTGGCATCATAATGCACAAGGTGCGGACCGTACTCATCACTGACCCAAAAGCTACCATCTTGCAGCGCTGCGAGCCCTTCAGGGTCTAAACCATTGATATCAGTTTTGATCGGATTGCTCACTGCATCAAAAGGCAATTGTGGATTGACTGTCATCGGCTGACCATGAACATCATAAGGTACTTCATTGGTACCGCCGAAAGCCTTTGGGTTTGGTAGTCCCGAGATAGGATTGCCATTTTTATCTTTTAGAATTATTTCTTTTACTTTGATAATTTTGCTGTCAGCTTGCAATTCAAACAACCCAATAGACGGCGTATAATTTGGCACAAGAAACTGCTTACCTTTACCAGCAATGCCATCAAAGTCGGCATTAGGACCACGGTCGGTCAGGGCATAAAACTGCTTGGCATTGGTTGGATGCGCCGCTGCATCTGAACCATAGCCCCCGCCTCGAATCTCCAGTTTCTGCTCAGGATAAGCGGCATTGATATGGGTCGCATTGAGTACGGTATAAGGCAATGGGCTACCTTGCACAAATTCATTTATAGCCGTCATTTTATTATTGATATCTTCGTTAGCCATTATTATTTTCCTTGAATTATTATTGTTATTAAAAATAGAGTGATGCATGTTAAAAAGTTGATTAGCTATCAATTAAAAGTTAAAAAAATAGTCAGTACGTAAAACGCTTACTGACTATTTGCCTAACAAGTTTAAATACGCCTAAAGCATACTTAGTTAAACTTTAAGCTTATCACCTACCATGCCTTTTATGGTACTTAGTATGTCAGCCGGTAATACCACCATTTTTGCGTTATCAGATTCGGCTAACTGACGAATCGATTTGATATATTGCTCACCAAGCAAATAGACAATCGGCATTTCCTCGTCGCCCATTGCGGCGGTAATCAGACGAATAGATTCTTCTGAGCCTTTTGCCAATACCACTTGCGCCTCGGCATCACGGCGTGACGCTTCTAGGCGACCATCTGCCTCTAAGATAGCCGCTTGCTTTTGCCCGTCAGCACGGGTGACAGTAGCACGGCGTAAACGCTCTGCCGCCGCTTGCTCTTCCATCGAGGCCTGCATGGTTTGCGACGGATTAATGTCTTGGATTTCTACCGTTTTTAGGGTAATACCCCAATCGGCAATATCCTCTGAGATTGCATATTTGAGCTTGGTCTTGATTTCATCACGGCTTGACAAGGCGCTATCTAAATCCATCTCACCAATGATTGAACGCAAAGACGTCTGCACTAGATTTCGAATACCGTATTCATAATCTTCGATACCATAAACCGCTTTATCGGGGCGCACGATATTAATATAAGCGACGGCATTGGCGATAATGACCACGTTGTCTCGGGTAATGACTTCTTGTGAGGGAATATCAAGGACGATATCTTTGGTCGTCACTTTATAAGCCACGTCGTCGACATAAGGAATGATTAAGTTTAATCCCGGCTCTAGGGTTTGGCTATATTTACCAAGTCTCTGCACCACCCATTTATACCCTTGAGGAACAATGCGCACGCCTTTAAACACCGTGAATACCACCAGTGCAACCAAAACGAGCATGACAATACTAAAACTATCCATGTTACACCTCTATTATTATGCCTAACTATTTTTATCGATGACTGCTTGCGCTTGCATACTACTGACAATCAGCTCGTTACCCACGATATCCGTCACTATCACCCGATCCCCGACGGATACCTGCTCACCGCTCGTACGGCACATCCATTCAGCGGCCCCAACGATAGGTACACTAAAGCGGACGACACCGGCGCGATTTAACTGCGGCGCGACGATAATCATACCGGTCTCACCGATAATGATACTACCACCCAACCCCGCTTTGGTACGATCAACAGACAAAGGCTTGATAAATTTAAACCAAGCCAATAAAAAGATAGCCGAAAGTACCAACCAAATAATAATTTGCATCGATACAGAAATGGGTAGCAACCATGCAAAAGCAGCCACAATGATAGCCGCTCCGCCAAACCAAAGACTGGCAAACGTCGGTACAAACATCTCAATGATTAGTAGTACAAAGCCTAATACCAGCCAGTGCCACGGTTCAATCATCCAAAGCATCTCCATAATTGCTCATTCCCTATCTTTGTCATTCTAGCTTTCAATGTAGCACATTTTATTCTCAAACAACGCTTTAAAAGTTATGCGCATAAAAAAACGACCACCGAAGTGATCGTTTTTTATTTTACTTATCATCTAATTCTTTTATCAGTATTGAACTTAACGTTCGATTAATTAGAATTTCAGATGAGCACCTACAGTCCAAAGGTCTGAATCACTACCTAACTTGTCATACTCAGCTTCAACGCTGAAGTTAGGGTTTACTGAGAAGCCAAGACCTACACCACCAGCTAGACTAGTATCGCTATCTGAATAAGTTTCAGTTCTGATCTCAGTACCACCGATATTACGAGTAAAGTCACCTTCTACTTCCGTTTTTGCAACACCTAACTTACCTTTAGCATATACTGGGGTATTTGGGAATGCATAGCGATAAGTACCATAAGCGCCGTAAGTTTTGGCATCGATATCGCCACCACGATAATCAGCGTCATCTGAACCTACATATTCGGCTTCGATACCAAAGTTAGGGTCAAAGTTATAACCACCGTATACGCCGTAAGCGGTTGGTTTATCAGCACCATCTACATCTAGGTCGAACTGACCGACTTTCACACCAACGTATGGCTGACCTGTGTAACCATTACCATAAGATACGGCTGCTTGTGCACCCATGCTTAGCAAAGAACCAGCAGCTAGAGCAAGTAGAGTTTTTTGTAGAGTTTTCATGTGTAGCTCCTTAAAATCAATTTGGACAAACAAGTTATTTATTTATGTGGGCTGTTTAGCCATATCGCCTTGTTTGCTAACGATGTATACATAGTAACAAACCATGTCAAAAACTCTGTCAGTGTTTAATGGTACGAAAGTTAACTTTTGCAAGTGTTTGCCGGCCCTTGAGTTACAAAGGACTAGATATGAAATCTTTTGTTACAACCACCTAGTTTGAGTAATATTCCCTACTCATTAACAACGACTGAGAGTCAACATTAAAAAGGCGTATCCCTAAAGATACGCCTTTTATTATGAAATCAACGTTGATTTAAGCTTTAATTAAGCTTATTTTTTATCTTCGTCAACTTCAGTAAACTCAGCATCGACGACATCGTCATCTGCTTGGCTATTGTTACCAGCATTATCAGCGCCTTGTTGGAACTGGCTTGGATCCATACCTTCGGGACCAGCACCGCTGTCAGAATAAATCTTCTGGCTGATTGGTAAGAAAGCATTGTCCAGCGCTTCAAGTTTGGCTTTGATGTCATCATGATCATCTTCTTTAACAGCCGCTTCAAGCTCAGAGATGGCAGTTTCTACTGTTGATTTTTCATCTTCATTGATTTTATCGCCTGCTTCTTTTAGCGCTTTTTGTACCGCATGGATACGACCATCTGCTTCGTTACGTACCTGCGCAAGGTTAGCAAATTTCTCATCTTCAGCCGCGTTGGCTTCCGCATCACGTACCATTTGTTCGACTTCTTCATCCGACAAACCAGAGTCCGCTTTAATCTGGATACTTTGCGCTTTACCAGTACCTTTGTCTTTCGCTGAAATATTCATAATACCGTCAGCGTTGATGTCAAAGGTAACTTCGATTTGTGGCAGACCACGTGGCGCAGGTGGAATGTCTGTCAAGTCAAAACGGCCTAGCAATTTATTTTGGTTCGCGATTTTACGCTCACCTTGATACACCTGAATCGTTACAGCTGGCTGGTTATCTTCAGCCGTTGAGAACACTTGTGATTTCTTAGTCGGAATCATGGTGTTTTTCTCAATGATTGGCGTCATGACACCGCCCATGGTTTCGATACCAAGCGTCAACGGTGTTACGTCAAGCAATAACACGTCAGTCTTGTCACCAGACAATACCGCACCTTGAATCGCAGCACCAGCGGCAACCGCTTCGTCAGGGTTCACATCTTTACGTGGCTCTTGACCGAAGAATTCTTGTACTTTTTGTTGTACTAACGGCATACGAGTTTGACCACCAACTAAGATGACGTCATCAACATCGCCAACTTTTAGACCAGCATCTTCAAGGGCAGTTTTACACGGACCCATCGTGCGTTGTACTAAATCTTCCGTTAAGCTCTCAAGTTTTGAGCGACTGATAGTGACAACCAAATGCTTAGGACCACTGCTATCAGCAGTGATATATGGTAGGTTGACTTCCGTACTTTGGGCACTTGATAGCTCGATTTTTGCTTTTTCAGCGGCTTCTTTTAGACGCTGCATCGCCAGCGAGTCACCTTTTAGGTTGACGTCTTGGTCTTTTTTGAACTCATCAACCAAATAATCGATCAACGCTGAGTCAAAGTCCTCACCGCCAAGGAAGGTATCACCATTAGTCGCCAATACTTCAAACTGCTGCTCGCCATCAACGTCAGCGATTTCGATAATTGATACGTCAAAAGTACCACCACCCAAGTCATAAACGGCAACGGTGCTATCGCCTTGTTTTTTATCCATACCGTAAGCAAGGGCGGCAGCGGTTGGCTCGTTAATAATACGTTTTACATCAAGACCGGCGATTTTACCGGCATCTTTGGTTGCTTGACGCTGCGAGTCATTAAAGTACGCAGGCACTGTTACAACAGCTTCGGTAACGCTTTCACCAAGATAATCTTCTGCTGTTTTTTTCATTTTTTTCAAGATTTCAGCAGAAACCTGTGGTGGCGCTAATTTTTTACCGTTAATTTCAACCCACGCATCACCATTATCAGCTTTAGCGATTTTATAAGGCACCATACCGATGTCTTTTTGCACCACTTTGTCATCAAAACGACGACCAATCAGACGTTTAATGGCAAATAAAGTGTTGTTCGGGTTGGTGACCGCTTGACGCTTAGCTGACTGACCAACAAGGATTTCGTCATCTTTATAAGCGACAATCGATGGCGTGGTACGTGTACCTTCAGCATTTTCGATGATTTTAACTTTATCACCTTCCATCACTGCGACACATGAGTTCGTTGTACCCAAGTCAATACCAATTACTTTACCCATAATTAATTGCTCCTAATTTATTTTTAAATAAGCTATTTATCTCATCAGACCGAACCTAGCAGATACCAGACGGTCACTTGTTGTTCTATATAGGTTTGAGCCTGTATTATTTCAAGTCATTTAATCGGCAAAAAATGTCTTTTATGTGATTTTTTGTGTAAACCCTTATTAATAGTAAGGTTTAACTTGGTTAAAGACTTATTATGTAAAATATTAACCTTTAGATTATTAGTTTTTCAAAATCTACTGTCCGACGCGAACCATTGCTGGGCGCAGCAAACGACCGTTCAGACTATAGCCCTTTTGCAGTACCGTACCCACAGTATCAGCTTCGGCTTCTGGGTCAATGCCAACCGCTTCATGCAAATCAGCGTTGAATTTCTCGCCTTGTGGCTCAACCACTTCTACGCCGTTTTTGTTTAAGACATCTAATAATGCTTTATGCGTCAATCTGACACCTTCGGTGACAGGGTCATCTGCATGCGCGTTTTCGATAGCGCGCTCTAAATTATCGACCACTTCTAATAGCTCTTTGGCAAATTTTTGCAAGGCGAACTTCTTGCTCTTATCGGCTTCTTGCTCCATACGTTTTTGTGCATTGTAAGCTTCAGCATTGGCGCGCGCTGTACCTTCTTTCGCTTGCTTGACTTCACCTTCTAACTCGGCGATACGCGCTTTAAACGTATCTAAATCGATATCGTTTTCGATAGTGCTTTCTTCCCCTGAGTTTTGCTGTGGATTAAACTCTTCTAGCGTTTCTTTTAAGATACTATCATCGTGCTGGACATTGTCATGCGAAACATTGTCGTGTGAGACATTTTGATCAATATTTTCGTGGTTATTATTCTGCTCGTTCATGATGGCTCCTTTATATAATTATGAATAAGGCTATTAACTGAATAATGATGGATTAGAAAACAACACCATAAATTGGCCAGATAATGAAATAATCGACCATTAGCCAAACCGTGATTTTATAAATCATGTATGTTTGGCAATAACGTTTAACTACCTTCTGATAGCTGATTAATAAAGGTGAGGCGAGTAAATTTCAAGCCTACTCTGCAGAATTTTTATCGCTGGTTATAAATACCGTCTTGATCCATGATAACGGTATGGTTATATTTAAGAGGTTTGCCCCTTTAAAACAACCTTACTCTCTTTACTATTGTCGTCAATAAGTAATTCATTTCACTAACAAAACCTACAAAAAAGCGTCACTTACGCCAGATAAATTACTATTATCCTGCACACTATTACTAAAGAATACTCAACTTTGTTTTTGCCTATCTTATGATAACTACAAATATAATTTATCATTTATGGGAGGTGTTATGCCTTATTCAGCGACATTATCAGTTAACACCTTACTTAATAAAGCAGTAAGGACACTAAACCTTACGTCTTTAGCTCAAGAAAAACGTCAGCATTCATCTGTTAACTCATCAAATAACTCTTTAGAGAATGTTGAAAAAGAGCCATTACAGATAAATACTTTGCAAATAAGCACTGACGATAGGCAATCCTGCATTGATAGCGAGCCCCTATCTATTAGAGATAAAGTACTGCATCACAATTTGCTGGCGACTTATCAGCCCCATCTATTGCATTACGCAATGAAAAGTGTCGGTCTCTTGCCAGAGGCGGTATTAGACAGTCTGGTCAGTTACCTAGATGGACCTACGGCTAAGCAGTATGAACACGTTGATGCGCATCTGCGCTTGATTCTTGCGGTGAATAGTAAGCTTAAAACTCCTTTACAGCTCTCAGAGATGGGTGAGCTGCGTAAACGTTTTGCTACTGATGCTGTTGCTATGCAAACGCCAAGAGTGTGGCAACAGGCAAGCTCTTCGTTATTTGACACGATAAAACCTTTTGCCAAGAAAAATGAGCCTAGCGTCAATTGGGAAGATAAGACGATTGCCAATGCGGATGATGGCGATATGCTGGTTCGTTGTTATCAAAAGCAAGTAAACGCAGCAGGCTTTAGTTTTAAAAAGAAAGCCAAACGCAATCCTGATGAAACCGTCATGCTATTTTTCCATGGCGGTGGCTTTTGTATCGGCGATATCAACACCCATCACGAGTTTTGTCATGCCGTCTGTGAGCGAACAGGCTGGCCAGTGGTCAGTGTTGATTATCGCCTAGCACCTGAATATCCTGCGCCTACGGCACTAAGAGACTGTATTGCTGCTTATGCTTGGTTGGCGGATAATTGCCATAAATTTGGGGCATTAGCGTCACGTATTGTTTTGGCAGGAGATAGTGCGGGCGGCGGCTTATCTACTATGATTGCCCAACAAGTCATTACACCGTCTGTAAAAGCATGGCAAGACTTAGGGATAGATGGGCAAAAAACGTTTGAGATATTACAGCGCTTGCCACAGCCACTGGCACAAATGCCTTTATATCCTGTGACAGATATCGAAAATGATTATCCAAGCTGGGAGTTATATGGCGAAGGGTTATTGCTCGATCACGCCGATGTGGCGGTTTTCGATGCCGCTTGTTTAGAAAATAGTCCGCTACCACGTCAACATATCTTGACGTCACCCATGCTCGGTGACAATCGCCACATTTGCCCAACCTATGTCGTTGCCGCAGAGTTGGACGTTTTACGTGATGAGGCGTTTGCGTATGCTAAGCAGTTAAAGGGTTATGGTAGAGCTGTCCAAACTTATACGGTCTATGGTGCGCCGCATGGCTTTATTCACTTTATGAGCGTGCACCAAGGACTTGAGCAGGAAACCAACCATATTATTCATAGCTTTGCTGACTTTGTACGTGATGTTATCAGTACACAAAATGTATTAGCCGCCTAGGGCATGTCTTCAATTCAATCGATGGACATATAAATGGGCTAAAAATGGTTGTTATCACTGAATGGCCGTTATCACTAAAAAGTGACAATGATGTTCAATAGGCCGTTAAAGGCTCATTAAAACTAAATCGCTAAGTAAGAGGGTTTTGATTATACTTACCATGACAAAGCTAGATAATGATAAAGCTAATTGTCTATCAGCTCAGCTGACCGCTTAAGCTAATAAGCCAAACTTCAGAACGTGAGCCCAAACGAAAAGGTATGCCCCAAAACCCATACCCTGACGATACCACAAAGTGACCTTTACCGATTTTTTCGTAGCCGTAGCCCAATCGATTAATCGCCTTTACAATAAAATTGGCTGGAAATATTTGCCCATTATGAGTGTGTCCTGAAACCTGTAAATCAATCGGCAACTGACTATGCGCCATAATATCGCTTGGTCGGTGGTCCAACAAAATCACAGGCTCAGCAGTAGTCACTTGCTTGAGTAGCTTGGTCGTCGCTACCCTCTGCCGTTTATGATTATCAAAACGTCCAACAAGCCAAACCGGCTGGCCTTGATGCGACAGACAAGTCGCTTCATCGTTGAGCAACTGCACGCCAGCAGCTTGTAGAGCCTCGCTAATTGGCTGCTCGTGACCGTACAGATCGTGATTACCTAATGTTGCATAAACACCGTAGCGCAGACTGCTTACCAGCTTCGCCAAATCTTCTACCATATTATAGTCCGCAAATGCCTTGGTATTGTCATCCATAATATCGCCTGGCATCAGCAATATATTTGCTTCATAGCGCTGCACAATATCATTGAGCCGTTCGATAGATTTATTGCCAAATAAGCGGCCCAAATGCAAATCACTAGCTACCGCAATACGCAGCGAGTAATTTAGCGGCTTATTAATCTTGACAGACAGCTCGCGCACCACCGGCACGTAAGCGTTATACAGCGTATAGCTAAATAAACCTATAAAGAAAACTAGGGCAAAAATGCGTAAGCCAATGCTACTGACTTCTGTATCATAAAAAGTAGGAATACCCAAAGCATGTAAAAGCCAAAAACCACCATACAATAGACTACTTAACAACGCCGTAAGCATCATAAAGTGCATCATCATCATCCAAGCACTTATCCAGCGATAGCTATTGGCAAATGATTTTGTGACGCTAAGCAGTAAAAGAGCATTAGTCATCGCAAAGACAGCAATCCAAGTGTTTTGTATTGATAAAGGCGTGCTCCAAGGCTGTAGCCACCATTCTAGACTGCACGCTGCGCCAAAACTAAACAGCTGGAGCAGTACGATAATGGTGATAATAAATGCGTAGCGCATGAAAATTCCTAGCGAGATAATGTTCTAATATAACGTTTTCTGGATTCTAGTAGTATTTATAAATCAGTTGAATTCTAATGACCGTTCTGTGTTTTTATTCAATTTATGACTCCTATAGTGACTACTACTGCGCCGCCTGTAAGGTAATCATCCATATCTCAGAGCGCGTGCCAAGCCGAAACGGTACCGCCCCAATGCCATAGCCAGAAGTCACTAAAAACTGCGTGCCCTCACTGTACTTTGCTCCATAAACCAGCGGCGTAAACCACTTTAGCAATAGAGTTAAAGGAAATATCTGCCCGCCATGTGTATGCCCTGACAGGTGCAAATCGATCGGCAAACCTTTTATTTGTTCCAAGTCAGCAGGGCTGTGCTCTAAAAATATTACCGGCTTATCCGCTCTCACTTCACTAAGTAACTCTGTCGCAGCAGGACGGGCGGGATCGGTTTCATCCGAACGCCCTATCAGCAACACTGAATCGTCTAACCAAACGCTTTTATTGTCAATTACCTGAATACCTGCCCGCTCGACTGCTCTAGCAATCGCGATTTCATTACCAGAATAATCGTGATTGCCTAAAGTGGCATAAACACCGAGCGGCGCTGTGAGTTTTGATAAGTGCGCATGCATATTGGTTTTATCACAAGCGTCGGTCGAATCATTCATGACGTCGCCTGCGATGACCACGACATCAGGATTTTGGGCATCAATCAGCTTTACCATCTTATCAATCTGCCGATTGCTAAACCATCTCCCTAAATGCGTATCAGACACCAAAGCAATTTGCAGCGGCCGCTTAAGTGGCTTATTTGTCGTGACGTTTAGACGATGGACAACAGGTGAATAGGCATTAAATACTGCCAAACCTACGATACCACTATAAATGACCGTGGCAACGGCGCGTATAAGTTTTGGCTGAGGTTTTTGCTTAAGAATATAAACAAACACTAAGGCAATAACCGCAGTTATTAATGCGGCATAAAACATAAAGCCTTGTAAAATACCGACAACCAAATAGACATGGAAGCGCTCGTGCCAAAACTCACTCAATCCGTAGAGCAAAAAAGCATTATTGATAATAAAAATGCTTAGGAGTAGGCCGAATTTAGCTAAGCGCTGTTTTGGTTGAAAGAACCAATAAAATATCACGCTACTCATTAGAGCGAGCAGCTGGGTAAGAATGATAAAAGGCCACATAATAAAATTGAATCAGACAAAGACGGGCTTATAGTACGCCAATATTCTTACCTGTTGTAGACAGCATGATGGTTTATTGAAACTTTGTAGAACTAGAAATATAAAGCGCTTAGTAATTTAACGCTATTTTTAAATCAATGCTTTAAAAACGTTGTTTCAAACCCATTGTTTCACATGAAACATATCTTTAAAAGTTTACGATTGCTGCTCCAACGCTTGCTCTAAAGCTGTGTGTTCAAATTCAAAGCCCGCGTCCAGTAGCGCTCGTGGCAATACTTTTTGCCCATCAATCAGCAGGGTCGACATCTCACCAAACATCAGCTTTAATAAAAATGCTGGTAAAGTGAAAAATGTCGGACGATGTAGCCATGCGCCAAGCGTCTTAGTAAAAGTATGATTGGTCACAGGGTTGGGCGCTGTCAGGTTATAAACCCGCGCTGGCGTTGCGTTTGCTGTTGTTAGAGCATTATCAACGCTATTTGATTGCTGTCTCTGACTAGTCTGATGCTGCTCAATGATAAATATCACCGCTCTTACCCAATCGGTACGACTGATCCAGCTCATGATTTGTGTACCGTCGCCCAATTGACCACCGACACCCATTTTAAACGGCGTTAATAATTTGCTAACCATACCGCCCTTAGGATGGATAACCACGCCAGTGCGTACGATAGCGACAGGGACACCGTAATCGGTAGCCTTTAGCGCCAACTGCTCCCAGTCATCACAAAGTTTATGCGAAAAATCAGCATTAAAACCGCTGCTTTCTGTCAACGGCTTGTCACCTTGAGGGCCATACCAACCAATCGCTGAACCGCTAACCATTATCTTAGGTTTGCTACTACTACGCGCAATAAACTCCAGTATCGCCTCAGTAGGTTTGATACGGCTGGCAAGCAACTGCTCTTTACGCGCGTCACTCCAACGTTTATCAGCAATCCCTGCACCTGCTAGATTCAAAATAACATCAAAGCTTTTATTTGTCTTCACCAGCTCATCGTAGGTCATCATTTTAATATCATTAGGATGCGCCTGCTTACTATCGCGCGTCAGCCACGTAACCTGCACTGCCTTATTGTCCTTCTGATAACGCTTGATGATTGCTTCACTAAACGCGCTACCTAGAAATCCTGAGCCGCCACTGATTAGAATATTCATCGCTTTTTATCCTTATAGTTGTCTTGCCTTTTTCTCAGTGTGACAAAAAACCATCTACAAAAACAAGAGATGAATTGTAGGTATAAGGCGTAAAGTAAGATTGGGTATAAAGAGAGGATTCAACTACTAATATAAAAAATATTGGCTTTTAAATGGTTACTAACGAATCACTTGACCCGTTTGAGCATCGCTGATTTGGCTAGGGAGCTGATAACCAAGCGTCTCACCCTTTAGATAGCCGACGTGCTCATTGCTATGAGAAAAATAAGCCTGTGCTTGTGAGAGCGTTAAAGCAGGCGGCTGACCGGACGGGTTACAGCTGGTCGAAACGACAAAGCCATAGGGATTATGGACGGACACCACTTGACGGCAAAGCTGCTGCACCAAAGGATGGTCAATCACTCGCACCGCCACACTATGATGGGCACCGGTAATCCATGCAGGAATAGTAATCGGCAAGTTTGGCGCTAAAGGCAATAACCACGTATGCGCCTGCTGGCTATCAACATCAGACTCAGCATTAGAATTAGAGTCGCTATGCCAGCTATCTAATACTAACTGGCGTTGCTCATTATTTAGATTACGTAATAGCGCTGTCAATCGACTGACACTATCGGTGACCACAATCATGCCCTTCTCTATCGGTCGTTGCTTGATGGCCAAAAGCTGCTGTACCGCTTGTTGATTGAAGGGATCACAGCCGATACCCCAAACGCTTTCGGTTGGATAAGCAAGCAGCTGCCCTTGTTGGAGCCAATGCGCAGCTTCGATGACAGAATCAGTGATAAGAGCTTTAGATGTAGACATAGCTGAAAAGGATAGAAAGGTGTGAGAGGGTATAATACAACTTTAATGACGCGCAAAATAGCAGATTTAAAGATTTGGCAAAATTACGCTAGCTTTTAATAAACATTAGACGCGCAAATAACGCCCACCTTGTACAATAATGACTCCTAATAACTCTAGCTCCATAAGTTGCCCAATCAATTGCGCGGCCGACATATCAGTAGTATTTAACAACGCATCTAAATCCTGCCCATGCCAATCAATTTGCTCATAAATGGGCGCTAAATGCTCAGGAATGACACTAGTATGGAAAGAAGGTTTGAGATTAGCTTGTGGTGATTGATTAATACTTTTGCTAGAGAGTTTCTCTGTATTTAGAGAATTGGAACTTTGGCTAAGAGTTGCTTGCTCAATACTAGACTCTGCATTAGATGACGGCTGATAGGTATGCGCTCTATAGTCCAACTGATTATTAATATCTTCAAGGACGTGCTGCGGATGATAAATCAACGTTGCGCCTTCACGTATCAAATGATGGCAGCCTTCGGCATTGCTATTATCGATATGACTTGGAATGGCGAAAACTTGCTTGCCTTGCTCGGAGGTTAGGCGCGCAGTAATGAGCGAACCACTTTGAATGGTCGCTTCAGTAACAATGGTCGCGAGGCTAAGTCCTGCAACTAGACGATTACGGCGTGGAAAATTGTGTTTGTGCGGCTGCGTGTGCGGTAGTAACTCACTGACGATACAGCCGCCTTGGTCAATAATCTGATTAAATAATTTATCATGATGATTGGGGTAATTGATATCAATTCCCGTCCCCATCACGCCAACCGTACGACCTTGATATTGTGCATCAGACTGAGCTAAAGCACCTAAATGGGCATGCTTATCGACACCCAGCGCAAGACCGCTAGTGATAATATAACCAGCTTGCGCTAAATACTGTGCCATGTCAAAGGTGATTTTTTGCGCGTGGGCGGTGGGTTTGCGGCTACCAACGATGGCGATTTGCGCTTGCTGCAAACGTGCTTTATTGCCACGGTAAAACAACACTGGGGGTGGGTCGTATATCTCTAGCAGCTGCGCTGGATAATCAGGCTGGTCTGCAAATAGCAGACCGTATTTTTCCTCTAGCAATGCTTGCTGAATGTTATCGATAGTGGCATGCGTTTGTTCTGGCTGCTCATGACGTTTAAGATGGGTACTGTGAATACCCAATTGACGCCATGCTTCCACTTTAGCGTCCCAAGCAAGCCCTGCGGTGCCAAAGCTGGTGATAAGTTTATGATAAGCCGATAATGACGCATTCACTTCAGTCCACAGCGCCAGTACTGCGCGCTGCTCGGCGGATAAAAGAGAAGTGACTGCAGTCATAATCATCTAGCTCATTTAGCTTAAGTTAAACTTTTAGCTCAAAGAATAAGCATTATACTTATTAGAGATATTGCACTTATTATAGATACGGCGGTGGTAACAGCTGATCACCGACGTTAAGTGGTAGCTCAGAGTCAAGCACATAAGCATAGCTGATATCATCAAAGCTATTAAACACCATCACCATACCAGTTGGCTCGCTTGGCAAACGTACTGGCATATCATTGTCCTTGATATCGCGTATAACCGCGCCTTTTTGGAAAACGGTTAAGACATCACCAGGTTTGGCACCGTGCGTGCGACCTAAATTGATAGCGACAACACTACCTTTAGCGGCTGAACTGATAGAATCCATCACGCGGACGATCATACCGCCGCGATTAACGGTTGCTGGCGTTGGATAAAATACTGGCGGTATTGAATTATTTAGCTCCACAAAAACGCGGTCGCCTTCACGGACTTCTTTGCCATAGCTATCGATAAGCTGCAAGCTGGTCACGCCATTGGTTTCGGTAGACGTCACCAGACCAGTAGCGACTTGAGTCACTTCTAAACCAATGACTTTTTGTGTTTTAGGCTCAACATACTTCTCGCCCTCACGGTAAATACCGTAACGTTGGCCAACGATAAGTGGTACGCCTTTGGCATAGACTTTATCGCCACTAGCGGTAATCAAATTGCCTTTTTTTGAGGCCAAAATGTACGGGGTGGTATTAAAATCTGCTGGATTAACAATGATGGTTTTGTCGAGCCAATGCTGAATCGCCGACCATGGAATAGGCGGAATACTATTAGCGGTAGAGGTCACAGTCACTGAGCTGGCAACCACATTACCCGTCAATTGCTTTTCAACCCCAGCACAGCCCTCACCCGTATCAACCCCAACCAAGGTTTTACCTTGAATCACACAGAGGATAAGAATGTCATTAGGATAAATAAGGTTGGGATTTTTGATTTGCTTATTGGTCGCCCAAATCTCTTTCCAGCGCCATGGACTATCTAGATAACGCCCTGAAATATCCCATAACGTATCGCCTTTTTTGACGATATAGCGATTGGGCGCATCAGCCTTAATAGTCGGCGGTGGATTATTGGCGTGGGCAGTGGTCAGCAGCATTGCACCACTAAATGTCGTCAGTAATAGTGCCTTTGCTATCTTCTTTAAGCTCATCTTCATTGTTATATCCACAATATGTACTGCGATCAGTACCATGATAAAGGCTATCTAAGTCTATTTCTTATGCTCAAAACTTATTGGTAAGAAAGAAATATGTATAAGAAAATATGAGCATAAAAAACTTAAAATAACGCTATCATAATGTCTATAAAGCAGCTGTTCAGTATGATTGACTGATGTGATTGATGGGTTTGGTTGCTAAAAAAGCGTCTAACAGATGATGACTTGCTGACGCCGTTTCTAATATTACAATTATATCTACCATAACACAATCATAAACACTTTATTACAATCGAGTAACCTTTAATTGGACATTCATTTCAATGAATAATTTATATAAATAAGCTGTCTATGCAAGATTTGGCGTTACATACTGACGAATTTTCTCAGCGACCAGTTCGGCCTTGTTATCTAGAACCATCACATGCTGTGGTAAGTCTTCCAAGCCTTCGGTATGCGCAGGACGCGCAATTTCTATCTCTCCAACCGCCTCAAAGATAGTATCAGCAAACTTAACCGGTAACGCTGTTTCGGCACAAACAATCACTTCACCTTCGCGCTGTAATTCTTTGGCAACCTTGATACCGTCAGCGGTGTGCGGATCGACTAGCTCACCATACTGCTCATAAATTGCTTTGATAGTTTGTAAGCGGTCATTGTGGGTAGACTTGCCCGCAGCAAAACCATAACGTGTGTTAACTGCTTCCATCAAATCAGACAAATCAAAGCCTTGACCAGATTTTACCCCTTCAAATAACTCATGAACGCGAGCGCTGTCTTTATCTAGCAATAAATAAACAAAGCGCTCAAAGTTAGACGCTTTGGAGATATCCATTGACGGGCTAGACGTGACGTAAGTTTTATCGGTCGAACGCGGCTGATAAGCGCCTTGATTAAAGAAATCGTTAAGCACATCATTTTCGTTGGTCGCGACGATTAGACGGTCTATTGGCAAACCCATTTCGCGAGCAATGTGACCGGCGCAGATATTACCAAAATTACCTGATGGCACGCTAAAGCTGACTTTTTCATCGTTGTTCGTAGTCACGGCAAAATAGGCTTTGAAGTAATAAACAATTTGCGCAAGAATACGACCCCAGTTAATTGAGTTAACGGTGCCGAGGTTATAGGCCGCTTTAAACCCTGCATCTTGTTGCAGCGCTTTGACAATATCTTGGCAATCATCAAACATGCCGTCGATGGCGATATTATGGATATTAGCATCAGTTAAGCTATACATTTGTGCGCGCTGGAATTCGCTCATTTTGCCGTGCGGTGATAGCATGAAGACTTCGATATTATCTTTACCGCGTAGCGCGTATTCTGCTGCACTGCCCGTATCGCCACTGGTCGCACCAATAATCGTAATACGAGCGTCTTTTCTTTTCAGTACATACTCAAAGGCATTGCCCAAAAACTGCATAGCGACATCTTTAAATGCCAAGGTCGGACCATTCGACAAGCCTAAAATATATAAATTGTCTTCAAGCTTACGGACAGGGACAATCTCATCAGAACCAAAAATTTCAGCGGTATAAGTGCGCTCAATAATGTCTTGCAAATCGGCCGCTGGGATATCCGTGGCAAAGCGTTGCATAATTGCCAAAGCAAGCTGCGGATAGCTGAGCGTTCGCCACTCAGTAAGCGTCGCGCTATCAATGTTTGGATAATGCTCAGGCAGCATCAAACCGCCATCTGGTGCAAGCCCCATTAATAACACATCACTAAAATCCATCGGCGCTGTCTGACCACGGGTACTGATATATTTCATTAGATTGTCCTGTCTATAATGAGGTTATTCAATATTTAAAACGGTTTATTCAGCAGTTTTTGCATCGGTTTTTTGTAGCAGGGCATAATAAAAACCATCGCCACTCTCGCTATCTATGGGTAAGCACTGGCGACCGATCGCTTGTTCGATGCCCCAATTGCAATCTTCGGTAAATTCAATCGCCACCGCATCATTATGATGACTGATAAAATCCTGCATTTGAAGGGCGTTTTCTTGCTTTAAGATAGAGCAGGTCACATACAATAGATAACCACCAACTTTAAGTTGCGGCCATAGATTGTGCAAGATATCCGCTTGTAAGAGTGCCGTTTGCTCAACGTCTTCTTCGGTACGCAAAATACTGATATCAGGATGACGACGAATCACGCCTGTTGCCGTACAAGGAGAATCAAGTAATATTGCATCAAATACCGGCTCATTGGTAGCCGCTTTTTTGTTTTCTCCATGCTGCCATCGGGTGGCATCAGCACAGACGATATTTAGCGCTATATTGTTCTCAGCCTGCTCTAAATCTTGCTGATTTAAGTTTAGACGCTGTAAATTTTCATATATACGTTCAATACGCGGTGCTTCACTATCTATCGCAGTCAGCTCTACTTTTGAAACCATAGAAACAGATTCGTCGCTTTGTTTCACGTGAAACGATGAATACTCATTTGAGCTAATCAATTCTAACCAATGAGCTAATTTACCACCAGGTGCCGCACAAGCATCTAAGATATGCAGCTCATTATTATGGGCTTCTAAATCAATGTCTGTATTAGATTTAGCAGCGCTTATTTTAGCCATTAACGCTTTGTTAATAATGGGCGCAGCAAGCTGAGCATGTATATCTTGTACGCTAGCAGCCCCTTCAGCGAATTGCGGTAAGGCGCTAACAGCGGTGCTTTGATGCAGCCTGAGAGCTTTGGTTGATAGCATTGTAGTAGTATCTGACGAGTTCGCTATCTTAAAACCAGTCGTTAACTCAACGATGTCTGCATCAATCTCTACCCCATCGAGTGCTTGCTGATAATCCTCTACCAAAGTAACCGCGGAATTGACGCGTAAAAACATCGGTGCCGCTTGGCGCAAACCTTGCATCAGCTCATCATACTGCTCGCTCCAGTCTTTCTTAAGCTGATAGGCAAGCCAGTTCGGCAGGCTATGCTTTTTATCGCACTTCTTACGGAACTTACTAGGATTTTTGGCGACTTTACGCAAGATAGCGTTAATCAAACCTGTTGCATGGGCAAAACCAATCTCTTTTGCCGCTTCGACCGTTTCATGAATCGCTGCATGGTCCGCCACTTCTAAATATAGCAATTGCGCTAAGCCCACTTGAATAGTCGTACGAACTTCGACCTCATCGATAGGATTGTCCGCTAGCGTATCGAGCAAACGTGCCAGCGCGTACCACTGGCGCAGTGTTGTCAGTAGTAAGGCATGGGCAAAGCCTTTATCGCCGTCGTGCAGACTGTTGAGTAACGGGTCAAGGACGCTGGCAAGTGATTGACCATTTTGAATGGCTACTAAAGTGCGAATCACCCGGACACGGACGCTACCATTCATAATAAGGTTGCTTGAAGGTTTGAGCTTATTATTTCTCGGTGCGGTGCTGGTTTGTCTCATTAAATTGAATTTCCTTGACATCTGATCGAGAGCGTCTGATAAAAGTTAGATAACTTATGATTATTAGATAATTTCTGATTAAACCAGCGTAAGCGTCAGTGAATTATTTTGCTTCATGAGTAAATCTATCACCATCGTTTAGCTGATTTCCATGGCAGATTTGCTCGGCGCTCACGGGCTTACTACCTGCAAATTGTAAGCTGGTAATCGCCAAAGTCGTCGCTGAGTATTCATTGCTTTGTGGTTCGCTAATAGTGTCTTTGCCACAAGCGACCAGTATGGCTTTGCATCCAACACTGATAACAGTACCAGCAGGCTTAACCGTTTGCTGTGATGGGTTTACAGGCAGACTGGCCAAAATTTTGACGCGCTGCCCTGCTAAAAAGGTGTAGGCGCCAGGCCAAGGAGTCAACCCACGAATTTTTCGTTCAATCTCAGTAGCGGATTGCGTCCAGTCGATTTCGCCTTCGGTTTTAACCAATTTTCCTGCATAATTGGCTTGGCTGTCATCTTGAGCAACCGCTTGTGCCTGATAATGCGCCAAATCTTTTAGTACAGTACCAATAGCTGCCGCGCCAAGTGCCGCCATCTTATCATGTAGACTAGCGGCCGTATCATTAGCTTCAATAGGCGCGCTAACTTTATAAAGCATGTCGCCTGTATCCAGGCCTTTATCCATCTGCATAATGGTGATGCCAGTCTCACCATCGCCCGCCAGTAATGCACGGTGAATCGGCGCCGCACCGCGCCAACGTGGCAGTAATGAAGCATGAATATTAAGACAGCCATAAGTTGGTGTGGTCAAGACGCCAATCGGTAATATGAGGCCATAAGCCGCGACAATCATTACGTCAGGCTGATAACTACGTAAATTTTGGCGCGCTGCCATGCCTTCGGTGCTGGATTTTTTAAAGGTAACAGGTTGTTCAACCGCAATATCATTGGCCAAAGCCACTTGCTTGACCGCCGACGCCGTCATTTTTTGTCCGCGACCCGCTTTGCGGTCGGGCTGGGTATAAACGGCAACGATATCTATATTCAGCGCTTCTTGCTGTTCGATAAGCGTCTTAAGGCTAACCACTGCAAACTCTGGGGTGCCCGCAAATATCACGCGCAGCGGTTTAGCAGCAGATGGCACTTCGATAACAGTGCTGTTCTGAGGTTGAGTGGCGTAAATAGGTAAATCAGATTGTGCAGCAGATGTGGTCATAGTCAGGCAGTATTTATGGTTAATTTGTCTATTATAGGTGAGTTTGTAGCGTTGTGCCATGATTGTAATAGCAGCAATCAAGCACTATTAATCAGGCGTTTTATCTTTATAATAGTTATTAATCGTAGTTTTGACTTCATATTAAGACATACCGACTTACCGCCGATTTAGGGTCCTGCTTTTATGCAACAATTTAAGTCTCTACAACGACTGCTGCTCTTTTATACACTGACATTATTGGCGATGTTGGCGGTGTATTACGGCACCATGTTTTATGAGATGAGGCAACATAATGAGCAGCACAGTATTCAAAGCTTTTATGATTTACAGTACGAGGTAACTAAGCTCTCAAACCCTACAAACTTAGCAATTAAAAAGATATTACAAAAGCCTTTTTTAAAGGATATTAGCTATCAGCTGATTTTTATGATGCCTTCTGGGCAAACGTATATTCACCGCCGCACTCGCCCTGATGAACGAGAGTTTACTGGCATCACCTTTCCTAACGTCATTACTTCCGTACCTTCTCCTAACAATCATCATAGTGCCTACGAGCTAAATAATCGTAATTTGGTCGGCACCATTGAGCTTGAAAGCGGTCATAAGGTGTACCTGATACTACGGCATGAACCGCTTAATATTAATTGGATGTCGTATCGCTATTGGCTGCCACTCATGACCGCCATCTTACTATTTGCTATGGCCTTACTCTATACCCTAAAGCGCCGTGCTAACTGGGAACAACTGCTCATTTATACCGATGAATTAAGTAGCCATGCCAAAGATGGTTATATCGCGCCGCCGTTTATCGAAAAGAAAACCACGGCTGAGTTTTTGCGTTTGGGTCATGCGCTGAGCCGTATCAGTTATCAGCTGCACAGCAACCATCGGCGCATTACCACCCTAAAGCATCGCTTGGAGCGATTGGTCGATCATGCGCCTTTGCCAATGCTGATGATTATGAGACATGGCCAAATCAGCTTTTTTAATCAACGCTTTGAGCAAGTATTTGACACTACCTTTCACAACGATAGCAACTATCAACTGATCGATTTTTTCTTTGCTAAAGACGAATCAACCCAAGCCCTGCTACAAAAGCTGGCGGATTTGCGGGTCACGCGCACGCTACTGGTTTATGGTTTGCACAATAAAAAAGCTTATCGGTTGCATATCACGCCGTGGTTTGGCGAACATGGGCAGGTGCATGGTTTTACCGTCCTCCTAAATAATATTCACGAACTTGTCGAACAGACCGCGCATTTGGAAAAGCAAAACCGTCAACTACAACGTCAGCTTGATGAGTTTAAATTACTTAAATCGACGATGGGGCATCATTTACGCCTGCCGTTAGAAGCTATGATCGACACGTTAGAGCCTATCAATCTCGATAATCTGAGCCCTAAGCAACATCAAATCGTTACGACTTTGACTCAAACTAGCCATTCTATGCTGACTATGTTGAATGACATGTTGGATATAGGAGAGATCGAGGTGCGTACGTCCCGTCTATCTATTGAAGCGGTGGATATTTATAAGCTTGGTCAACAAGTCAGTCAATCGATGGTAGAAAAATTAAGGCAGCAAGGACTTGAGCTCTTGTATTTTTTTGCGCCTGACAGCCCGCGCTGTATCGATACCGATTATAGGCGCTTACGGCAAATCCTACGTAATTTATTAGATAATGCGATTAAATTTACCAATTCTGGCTATGTGTCACTTACCGTCGCCGCGGTGACTAACGCGGACATAGCTGATATCAAAAGTACTAGTCTAAGCGAGGTAGATAAAGAGCACGTATCTAATAACAACCATGATACGAATCACGGCAATCTAGATAAATCAAACACTACCACTCACCCATCGCACGACTGGATTCGATTTAGTGTAAAAGACAGTGGCACAGGTATCGATATCGCAAAGCAGCACCAACTGCTGACCTATTTTAATGAAAGCAACAGCCAAAACAGCATACATATCAAAAACCGCAACATTAGCTACATGCAAACAAACAACGCCATAAAAGGTCTAGGATTAAATGACGTTAATCGCTTCGCTAAACTATTAGGCGGTTTTATTGAGATGAAAAGCACGCTTAATAAAGGCAGTACTTTTAACCTGTATTTGCCTTGTAGGCGACCAGCTTATCGGCCTATTTACCACTCTAATCCGCAATTGACTTATATTCATCTTATTGCCGTCATTAAACAACCGCTGCGAGCCAAGCATTTAGGCGATTTATGCGCTTATTTATCTATTCCAGCCGCTATTTCCACTTCTATAGATAGAGTAGCCCTTGAGCAAATAAATAATAAACTGGCGCAAAATGCGCAAAAACTTGCACCTATTTTGCTCTTAGATTATGAATATTATGAAGACATCACGCTCGCGTTATTACCTCAAATAAATATTGATGATAAAAATATAGACGCTGAAAATAAATTGGAAAACTCAGAAGATAAAGCACGTATAGATATCGATAAACAACAGGCTCTAAACAGCTTACTGTCTAATACTGCGCTGCCAAAAATATTGGTCAGTATGAAAGCTGAGCGCCGCATTCCCTCTATGTTATTGGAACAATGTGGCGGTTTTTTAAACAAACCACTCGATGTGGCATTATTACTCTCTGAGTTACTGCGACTAACTCTACCGGTTAGACAAACACTGCTACCGCAAACAACTAGCCAAGAAAACAATCAGCAAAGCAGCAGCCAGTCAGGCGCAGATGACGCCGCTCATGAAACGTTAGCGCCACTGATTTTAGTGGTAGAAGACAGCCCAACCAATCAAAAAATAGCTTGTAAGATACTAGAAAAGATTGGTTATCGCAGTATTGTGGCAGAAGATGGGCAGCAGGCGTTAGACAAATTGCAAGCGCAGCGTCAGGAGATTGCGCTTATTTTGATGGACTGCCGGATGCCCGTGATGGATGGACTGCAAGCGACCCAAGCGATTCGCGCGCAAGGCGATGATATTCCAATCGTTGCGCTAACTGCAAATAATAGCGAAGAAGATAAAATCGCCTGTTTACAAGTGGGCATGGATGAGTTTCTGGCCAAGCCTATTAATAAAGATAAGCTAAAAACTGTTTTGCAAACGCTGATTAAAAACCAATAAGCGTTTGCACAATCTGTTTTTTATAACAGCTTGGTTATGATTTTGGCTATTTAAGCCTTATTTCATAAAACCATTCTCAGCTAAAAACGCCTCGGTAATCGCACTTTGCGGGCTGCTAGCATGGGCAGTATCTGTTTGCGATTTGTTTAATAACCGCTCTAAATAGCGCGCCACAATATCGACCTCAACATTGACTTTACTACCTACCAGCCAATGCTGGGCAATATTGGTGACTTGCGCGGTATGCGGAATGATATTGAGTGAAACGATATTATCGCGGACTAAATTGGTGGTGAGACTGATACCATCAAGGGTAATAGAGCCTTTGGTCGCCGTATAATGTGCCAACTCGTGCGGTATCTCAATTTCGATATAAAGTGAGCGCGCATCTTTTTGCAATTTACTCACCACGCCTACCCCATCAACGTGACCGGCGACGATATGCCCACCAAAACGGGTGGTTGGTAGCATGGCTTTTTCTAAGTTCACCGCATAACCGGGCTTTAAATCTGCCAGCGCTGTACGAGCAATAGTTTCACGTGAAACGTCGACAGAGTAATAATTACTACCAAACTCCACCACCGTTAAGCAAATGCCATTTGAAGCAATCGAGTCGCCTAGTTTCACATCGCTAAAATCTAAGCCATCAGATTCTATGGTCAAGCGGATATCACCGCCCGTTGGCTGCATGGACTTTACTTTGCCAATGCTTTCTATAATTCCAGTAAACATATTAACCTCTTGGTATTTTTTATGGCCGTTAAAGGCAGCATATATTATTTGAGCCTATTATTTCATTCAAAATCAACAACGATAATCGCTATTAGTATTTAAACTATTTATAGCGCTTACTGTAAAATTAGCGTTAATAAAAAGACGCAGGGGATAAACTGTGGATAACTAGCGTTGATTTAAAAAGGAGTAGCATGAGAACCTTGGTTTCTAAAGAGTTATCCACAATAAGTCTGTTTTTTAATAATTATCCACTACACTTAAATTTCATATGTAAGTTATTGATTATAAATGAATTATAACTTTAAAATATTATTAACAATTACTAGCAAGTTTCATGTGAAACAAAGTTATACACAGTTTCATGTGGAACCTTTATCCAACTATTCCACTTATCTACATACATTGTATGTAGGTTTAATCTTGTGGATAAAATATTGAAAGACAAGGCATTTATAACGCCGACTATACCGACTATAAAGGTAACAAGGTAAGCTTAAGATCAGTACCAAGCTGCTCATGACCGTGAATATCAAAACGTAGCTGCTGCGCTAACGATAATGGATTGATAGAAACCATAGGTCGTGCTTGTGTGCCTAATAAGCAAGGTGCTTGATAAACAATGAGTTCATCCACCAGTTGCTGTTGTAAAAAGCTGCCTGCAACGCTTGCGCCCGCCTCTACTAAGACATCATAACAGTGATGTTCACTCACTAAGTTTTTTAATAACTTAATTAAACTTTCTTCTCGCCAATAAAGAGTTTCTGGACTCTGGCATAGCTGATATTTAGACTGTAAATCGTGTTCTAATCGCCCTCGTCTATCGAGTATCACTATTTTAGGTTGTGGTATGTGTTCAGGATTAATACCTAGTTGACTAGAGCGCACGTTTAATTGCGGATTATCAACGATGACCGTTTCACTGCCCGTGATGATTGCGCCACTTTGCGCACGCAGTTTTTGTACATCTTCGCGCGCCGCCGTGCCGGTAATCCACTTCGACTCACCGGATGCCATCGCCGTACGGCCATCAAGACTGGTGGCAATTTTAAGCCTGACATAAGGCATTTGGCTACGCATCGCCTTTAAAAAACCCTTATTTAAAGCTTCTGCTTGCGCGGTTAGCACCCCAACGGTTACGGCGATTCCCGCTTGTTCTAAAAGTTTCACACCGCGACCAGCCACCTGTGGATTGGGGTCGAGACCGGCAATGACAACACGTTTTATCCCAGCCTCAATAAGACCCAAAGCACAGGGCGGTGTACGTCCGGTATGACTACAAGGCTCTAACGTCACATAAGCGGTTGCGCCGATCGCTCGCGTGCTAGCATCTTTTAAGGCAAAAACCTCAGCATGCGGCTGCCCTGCTTTCGGATGAAAGCCTTGACCCACTACCTCGTCTGCTTGCACAATCACACAGCCGACAGCCGGATTAGGACGCGTCGTATACAAACCACGCTTGGCCTGCTCAATGGCAAGCATCATAAAATAGCGGTCTTTGGCGTCTTGAGAATGATTTGAGTTTGGCATAAAGGTGGACTTAATCAATGACTGATAATTATTATTAAAGATTTTATAGAGTAAAGTGAGTAAGCAATATAAACTTGCAAGCAGTCTAAATACTTAGCATGAGTGATGCTTATTTTTCATTAGGACGGATATTGGCAATTTCTTGATGAAATGCGTCGATATCTTGAAAATCACGATAGACACTGGCAAAGCGCACATAAGCGACATCATCGAGCGTTTTAAGCTCACTCATAATAATCTCACCCAAAACCTTACTGCTTACCTCGCGCTCACCCATTTGGCGTACGCGCTTTTCGATACGACTAATCATGGCTTCTTGCTCATCGATGGTAATCGGGCGTTTTTGTAGCGGTAATAAAATCGAGCGGCGCAATTTATCATTATCGTAAGGTTCGATTTTGCCACTTGATTTGATAATACGCGGCATCACCACTTCTACCACTTCAAAGGTCGTAAAGCGTTCCTGACAGCTATTACATGAGCGGCGGCGCCGTACTTGCGCGCCATCAGCTGCTAGCCGTGAGTCGATAACTTTGGTATCTGACGCATTACAATAGGGGCAATGCATACGCTTTTCCTTAGGTTAATAGTGCGGGCGAATATAATTATTGATAAAACTAAACTTTCTAAAAAATGATAATTTTGTTATGCAGATAAAGAAGCAGACTTTTACTCATTATTTGCCAATACAAAAGCTACCAAAAATTTTTCCTAATAAATCGTCAGCACTAAATTCACCTGTAATTTCTCCCAAACTTTGCTGCGCTTGGCGTAGGCTTTCTGCCACCAACTCACCTGCTCGGAACACCGTCAGCTGCTCATGTGCCTCTGCTAAGGAATCAGCGGTACGTCTTAGCGCGTCCAAATGACGTGTACGGGCGATTAAGCTGTTTTCTGGTGGATGAAAACCTACTTTAGCACATAAGGTTTCAACCAAATCATCAAGTCCTGCGCCTGTTTCACATGAAACATTAACCTGCTCATAGCCACGATTTTTTATTTCTGCTTGTAAAGTAGCGATTCTTTCTTGACTGCTGTTACCGTTTAATAAGTCGCTTTTATTGGCAATGATTAGTAAGCGCTTGGCTTCTGGCAACTCGCCAAATAGCTGTTCAGCCAGTTGTAATGGCGTGCTGTCACTTGTAAGGTCACGAGTCACATCATAAACCAGCAGCAGCATGTCAGCCTGCGTAATCGCCGTACGCGCACGCTCAATACCGATACGCTCAACCGTATCTTCGGTCTCGCGCAGACCTGCGGTATCGGTTAAATGCAGGGTTAAGCCGTTAAGCACGACGGTTTCTTGCAAGGTATCGCGCGTTGTCCCAGCGACATCGGTCACGATAGCACGCTCTTGCCCTGCCAGACGATTCAGCAAGCTTGACTTACCCGCATTGGGTCTGCCAGCAAGTACCACATGAATACCGTCGCGTAATAGCTGACCTTGCTTGGCAGTCGCTAGCACCTGCTGAATTTTAGCTTGCGTCTGCTCGAGCTTATCTTGAATAACGCCATCCGATAAGAAATCAACGTCTTCTTCATCGGGGAAATCAATCGCCGCTTCAACGTGCAAGCGCAGATGAATCAATTGCTCAAGTAGCTGATTAATTTTTTGTGAAAACTCACCACTAAGCGAGCGAATCGCACTACTGGCAGCGGCGGCGCTGGTAGCATCAATCGCATCCGCAATGGCCTCTGCTTGTACCAAATCCAACTTATCATTATCAAACGCACGGTAAGAAAACTCCCCTGCGCCCGCTTGTTTTGCGCCCAATTCAAACACGCGCGCTAACAGCTGATTTTGCAAAATCATGCCACCATGACCTTGTAGCTCAATTACATCTTCGCCAGTAAACGAGTGCGGACCTTTAAAGTACAGCACCAAACCTTCATCAATAATCGTGCCATCAGCCTGATAGAAACGGCAGAAACTGGCCATACGCGGCGTGAAAGTCGACTTACCAGTGAGCTGACAAGCAATATCGTAAGCACGCGCGCCTGACAGACGAATAACCCCGACACCACCACGCCCAAGCGGTGTCGCAATCGCCGCAATGGTCGGCAGGCCATTTACATTAGAATTTTTAGGTGACTCATCCAAATTATCGGCGGCTAGTGCCATCTCTAAAGAATCCACAATCACTCTCAATAAGCAAAAACCCCATTATAGACGGCTTAGCAGGCACTGACAAAGCAAACTTCAACGAGTAGATTATTAAAATCCTAAAGTATGGTTATATAGCTATTTTAGTCGGTAGCTATAGTAAAAATATCCTAAAAACGCGACGGTATTGCTGATATCAATTTTTACTCATTATATTGGATAGAAACAACAAAGCTTAGAACATAAAAAAACCACCGCCGTAGCGATGGTCTTTCACAATTGAACTTTATTTAATCCAGAACTTTCACGGTACGACGTTTTTGTTCTTCTTCAACTTTGCGGTTGATAATGTACTGCTGGGTCATACTAAATAAGTTGTTCACTGTCCAGTATAGTACCAGACCTGCTGGGAAGAACAGCATAAATGCGGTGAAGATAATCGGTAAAAACTTCATCACTTTCGCTTGCATTGGATCGGCTGGCTGCGGGTTTAGTTGCTGCTGAATAAACATCGACGCACCCATTAAGAGCGGTAAAATGAACCATGGATCCATTGCTGACAAATCTTGAATCCACAGTATCCAAGGCGCATGACGCAGCTCAACACTTTCCACCAATACCCAATATAGAGCTAAGAAAATCGGCATTTGCATTAGAATAGGTAAACAACCCGCCATCGGATTGACTTTCTCTTCTTTATAAATTGCCATCATTTCTTGTGACATTTTCATGCGATCGTCGCCATGCTCTTCTTTTAATGCCGCCAGTCTTGGGGCGATAGCCCGCATTTTCGCCATTGAGTAGTAGCTTTTATTAGACACCCACATCAAGGCGATTTTAACCAACAGCGTCAACAGAATAATTGACCAGCCCCAATTGCCGATAACTTTATGAATACCATCCAAAATCGCAAATAATATTTTTGATATTGGCCAGAGCAAGCCATAATCGACGGTTTGGTTTAGACCTACTGCCACTTCTTTTAGCTCAGACTGTACTTTTGGACCAGCATAGAGAGTTGCATTTAAGGTAATTTGCTTGTTCGGTGCCACATTAACAGGCTGGCTATTAAAACCAATAAAGTAATCATTACCCGTTTTACGGCTAAAGAACTTACCCGTAAAGTTTTCAGGCGTCCAAGCAGAAACAAAGTAATGCTGAACGATGCCAACCCAACCTTCATCACTGGTCGTGGTCAACTCACCATTGTTAAATTTACCGAATTTTAATTTATTATAAGGATCTTCAGGTGTGCCCCAAGCGCCGCCCAAATAAGTCGCCATACTAAGCGCGCCTTTATCAGACATACCAGGGTCTTTACTATCATCACGCTTTAACTGCGCAAACATCTGCCCTTGCCAAGCATTGGTAGAAGCATTTTGTATTTGATAGCTGATATCAATCGGATATTTATCTTGGGTAAAAGTAAAGGTCTTAGTAACCGTTACACCATCTTTTTGATAGGTAAGCGGCACCGATAAGGTTTGCTGACCTTTCTCCATCACATAATTATTGGCAGCGTGGCTATATTTGGCGCGACCTTCGGCGGTATCAATACCGTTTGGACCGATAAGACCAGACTGTGCCACGTAAACGCGACCGCTATTATTTTCTAACAACACAAAAGGTTTTTCGCTATTGAGCGTGGCATCATACTGCTTTAGCGCCGCATAAACGATATCACCGCCTTCTGGATTGATTTTAATGTCATAGCGATCAGTTGTGACCGTGATTAGACCCGTATTGGTCGCAGGTGCCTCTGCCACAGCGCCCGCATCAACTGGTAGCGTTTGTGCTGGAATATCACCTGCTGCGCCAGTGGTAGCAGGAATATCAGCACCTACCGATGTTGACGTTTCTGGTACCGCGTCTACAGCTGGTGCATCGGCATAATCATCTCGCCATGCTAAAATCAGCAGATAAGCGGTGATTAGCATCGCAATGATGATCATCACCCGAAATATCTTTTGCATAAACCTTTCCTAGATTAAAAATTAGGGAATGAAAAATCAGGCATGTGTTATGACTACCACACAGTATCAAACCCTTTTCTTAGCAGTCATACCAGCAGTCAATCACATAAAATGTTCATCATTTTACTAAAAAACCGCTCTAAATGATACAAGCGTGTGGATAACTTGTGGGTAACTTGAAAGATATCCACAACTGCTTAGTCGACAATAAAGTTTATATCGACTTCATTAGATAATTTAGGCGAGCCACATAGCTCTTAGTATCTTTATAAACATACCAGCTTTGCGCTTTGCCATGAACTGGCGTCGTAGGCGATATATATTGATAATGATAAGAAGACAAAGGGAGTGGCACAAAATCGATGCCATGTCCGCCCAACGGATGACAGCTACTAATACGTTTTAATAATAGCCAACTACCTGTCCAAAGCCCATGCCACGCTAAAGCTTGTTTACCATAATTTGAGCAAGTTGGATAATAACGACAGCGAGCAGGTAAAATAGGACTGATTGCTTTTTGATAAAAAACAATAAAACAATAAAATAACTTATAAAAAAAATTATTTAATTTTTTTAGTAAATAATTCATTTTGTTTCTTTTCTATTTTCTTAAAAATATTATTAATCTCATTGATTATTTCTTTATTATTTAATTCTTTAATAGATTTTTTAACAATAAATACAATATCTTTATTTTCTAAGTGACTTGCCTTTATACGAAACTGCTCACGAACATGGCGTTTGATTAAATTTCGTGTGACAGCCGTCGGTACTTTACGTTTGGTAATGGCCATACCGACTCGAGGCTGTTCACAATGATTGCTACGTACAAATGCCATTAAATGACTCTGATGCAGCTTGCGCTCAGGCGCGTCAAATACCTCGCGAAAGGACGAAGGCGTGAGCAGGCGCTGCGCTTTGGTAAAGCGAGCGTTAGGGGGCGCTGAAACGGTATTGGGCATAATACAACCTAATATAAGAGCTAATAACACTAGCAGAGATAATAGCGTAGAAAGAATAACAAAGTATAGAGACAAAAAAAGCGCCGATGTGGGCGCTTTTAATATATGGCTGAGTGACAGTTGTGATGCTTGGTGATCGCAATCTATAAAATAATAGAAACACAACAAGCACTATCGGCCATGCTTATCGCAATCTACTGATTAATTATACAGTAAGGCGATGACGTCCTTTAGCGCGGCGACGAGCTAAGACTTGGCGGCCTTTTTTGGTTGCCATACGTGCACGGAAACCGTGAGTACGTTTACGCTTGATCACGCTTGGTTGGAATGTACGTTTCATAACTCACCTATCAAAATAATGGACTAAATTCGTAATAGCGGAGGATTATACCACCGCATAGTATTTTGGTCAACGAACTAATTTGCTCTGTTTTTATACATATGATTTTACAACAGAGTGAGTTTTCTTATATTTATCCGTAATGAGATATTTACAGCTAAGAGATTTAGTTAAATAAACTCATATCAGTAGACCCAAATAATCTTTTAGAAAAACCATTTTGATAATCAATTTTTAAAACTTATCCACAGTTTGTGCCGAACTCTATAATAATTAACTATTAATATATATAAGTATTGTTGTTATTGGGGATCGTATTATTTGTGGTTAACTTGTTTTTTTGCTTTTTTATCAATACGATAGGCTATGGGTAAGCTTGTGGATAACCTGTGGGTGGAATATGGATAACTCATGATATATACTTGTCCACAAAACTATCCACAGTCTTATCCACAAAAAACAAGGTGTTATCCACAGGCTGTTTGTGTTAGATTAGCGCCCTACTAGATGTATGATTTTAAGTTATGTGATCATAAGATATCTTTGTTAAGGAAAGAGGCTTTTTGGGGCTTAAAGTTGATAGATTTACACTATAAAAATGACGTTCTTTCGACCGATTACCTTGGACTATGGGGTTAGTATTTTTCATGATTGATACAACAACTATTTGGGATAAATGCCTAAACGACTTACGTTATCATGTTAAAGATAATGTGTTTACTATGTGGTTGAGACCGTTATCTGCACATCAAGAAGCCAATAGCTTGATTATTCTTGCTCCTAATGATTACTTTGTAACCTATATCAAAAAGAATCATTTACACGACATCGAGCAGTTGGTTGCTAAACATAGCCAAGGTAGTATTGAAGCCGTTATTGTACGTGTTGATAATGCTGGCCGTGAGATGGTTGATAGTAATCTGGCCCAGTCAGACTCATTGTTTGAAGAAGACCAGCCCTCCCCTCCCCCTACTGATTATAATTTTAAAAGCACGCATAATGATATTGCTAGAGCGGATATTGATGCCAATATGCGTCATGCAGAACTGATTGAGTCTGCCGATGCCAAATCATTAAGCTATTTGAATCCTGACTTCACCTTTGAAACCTTTGTCACTGGTAAGTCTAATAACTTGGCTTATAAGGCCTGTTACGAGCTTGGTAAACGCCAATCAAAAAATCGTCACAATCCTTTATTTATATACGGACCTTCTGGTTTGGGAAAAACGCATTTAATGCATTCTGTAGCGCATCGCTATTTAAAAAATAATCTAAGTTTTTATTATTTCACTTCCGAAAAATTTATTAATCAGTTAGTTTACTCATTAAGAAATAATAAAATAGAAAATTTTAAAAAGAAAATAAAAAAAGTAGATTTATTAATTGTAGATGATATTCATGTATTAGCTGGTAAAACAAAAAGTAGTAATGAGTTTTTGACCTTATTTGCAGATTTTACCAGCGGTGATAAGCAACTGATTTTGGCCTCGGATCGTCATCCATCACAAATGACGGAGTTTGACGAGCGTTTTAGGTCGCGCTTTTCTTGGGGCTTGACGGTTGCAGTAGATCCACCTGAGATTGACACCCGAGTACAAATCTTACAAAGAAAGGCGGCATCGTACGGCATGAGTCTGCCTAAAGAGTGTGCCCTATTCATCGCTCAAAACGTGGTTTCTAATGTTAGGCGATTAGAAGGTGCATTAAACCAAGTGTTTGCCAATGCCAACTTGACGGGCGCGCCCATTACACTTGAGATGGTGCAATATGCCCTAAAAGACATCGTTGCCATGCGCGTGCAAGCGGTAAATATGGATAATATTCGTAAAGTGGTCGCCGAATACTACGATGTAAGCGTCAAAGATATCATGGGCCGTAAACGTACGCGCAGCATTGCTAGACCACGGCAAATAGCGATGGCGTTATCACGCGAATTAACCAGTGAAAGCTTTCCTGAGATTGGTCAGTCATTTGGTGGACGCGACCATACAACAGTGATGCATGCTTGTGATAAGGTCAATGAGCTACGCGCCGCTGACCCCGCGTTTGATAAGGATTACAAAACGCTTGCCTTAATGTTGCAAGCGGGTTAGAAGCTTATGGCGTCACAATGTTGTCATGAGTCGATATGATTTATAATATTGTAATGATTAGCGGACAGAAGCTGTATGGATTATCATCAGTAGACAAGGTATTATTAAGCCATTATTTTAAAACCGTATGATTTAAAAACGTATAAAAATTCTTTTAATAAGAGTAACTAATAAACAAGAGTAACTAAGCATGCAATTATCGATTAATCGAGAGTCGTTACTAAAAGCCATTAACTTGATTGCCAAGGCTGCTGATAAGCGCCACAATATGGTTATCTTGGGCAATATTAAGCTGCAATTGTCTGAGGTAGCGCTTATTTTAACTGCCTCTGATTTAGAAGTAGAGCTGACATCGACATTAAAATTGCCTGCTGGTGCCTGTATCGAAGCAGGTACCACCACATTACCTGCCACAAAGCTCAGAGACATCTGTAAATCATTGCCGTCGCAAGCGCAGGTCAATCTGACCACGCAAGAAAATGAGCGTTGTCTATTGACCAGTGGTAAAAGTCGTTTTACTTTAGGTACATTACCTAGTGAGGATTATCCAAGTCTTGGTAATCCTGAAAATATCACACCTTTAACCATCAGTCGTAGTCGTTTGACCGACTTAATTCATAAAACCCAGTTCGCAATGGCTATCCAAGATGTACGCTACTATCTGACTGGTATGTTGTTCGATGTGTCACAGCAGCAACTGACTACGGTTGCGACGGACGGCCATAGACTGGCGTTGGCGCGTAGTGTCATTGATGTCAGTAGCGACTTAAATATGCAAGCGATTTTGCCTCGTAAAGCGGTAATTGAGCTTGAGCGTTTGGCTTCTGAGCTGGGTAAGATGCTGGGCGATAAAGATAATGCTGTGACATTGAGCTTTGGCCGTGAGTTTTTGCAAGTAAGCTTACCCTTTGGTGATGTGGATAGTATAGGGCAGGTGAGTGATGATTTAATGGTGACCTTTACCGCGCGCCTTATTGATGGCAAATTCCCTGATTATCGCCGCGTCATGCCAAGCAATACCGATAAATTGGCACTATTTAACCAAGAAAAAATGACTGATGTGCTGCGCCGTGTAGCGATTTTAAGTAATGAGAAATCTCGCGGTGTGGTGTTTAATTTTGCCAGTGATGGCATGGTAGAAGTACGCGCTAATAATGCTGAGCAAGACGAAGCGGTCGAGATGATTCAAGCAAAGTATCAAGGCGAGCCGATGGAGTTGTCATTTAATGCGGCGTATTTGCAAGATGTTTTGAGCGTAACTCAGGGTGATTTGCAAATGCATATGAGCCAATCCAATGCCTCGGTCCTGGTCAATCAGCTCAATGATGACTTCCATCAGTATGTTATCATGCCCATGCGTATATAAATTAGTTACCTTATAAAATAACAAACTTTTGCTTGCCAAATAATGAGTGTAATATAGGCGGCTGTCACCACTATGATTGAACGTCTACAAATCTCACACCTGCGTAATGTAACCCAAATCAGTCTAAACACTGCTGCTTGCAATGTCATCATCGGTGCAAATGGCAGTGGCAAAACCTCGTTGCTTGAAGCGATATTCTTGCTTTCAAGAGGCAAAAGCTTCCGTCATCATCAACCTAAACGCTATATTCAGCACCATCAATATGCGGCAACGGTACACGCTAAGCTCAATGATGGCACTACCTTAGCTATTCAAAAGCAAGCGGATGCAACGACGGTTCTACGGCTGAATCAAACCACGGTCTATAACCAAAGTATTTTAACCGAGCAACTACCCACATTACTGATAGATCCGTCGTCGATGGACATGTTAGAGCAGGGCAGTGCCAGTCGCCGACAGCTATTAGATTGGCTAGTGTTTCACATGAAACAGGGCTTTCATCCGCAATGGGTCGCTTATCAGCGTTTATTGAAACAGCGCAATAATTTACTAAAAAAGAGCCGTTACTTAACGCCAGTGCAGCTTGCTGAGTTAAAGTCATGGGATAAAGGGCTTGCTAGTCATGCGGCGCTTATCCATCATTATCGTGAGCGAGTCTTTAGCGATTGGCAGCCTTACTTTGCAAAGAGTATTACGCAGTTATTGCCTACCTACGCCGAGCAACTAAGTTTAAGCTATAGCGCCGGCTACGACAGCAATATCCCACTAGATATCCAGCTTAACGAGCGTTTGGAGCAGGATTTGCAGCTAGGTTATACGCGGATAGGTAATCATCGCGCTGATATTCATGTACATTGGCGCTCTCGTGATTTACCAGAGTCTGCTAACAACGAGGCAGACAGCAGGGCGACAGCAGTATCAAAATCCATAGAAAAAGCAGAAACTGCGGCCAAACTACCGACTATAAAAGAACAGGCCGCTAATGTTCTCTCTCGCGGCGAGAAAAAACTGTTAATTACCGCTCTACGCTTATCACAATTGCCGTTATTGCTTAATGAAAACACTTCTACCCATGCGATACAAAAGGACAATAGCAGTGTTATTTTGCCAAACGATCATAACAAAGCGCGAGTCACGCCGGTAGTGCTGCTAGACGATATTACCGCTGAACTTGATGCTAGGGCGATAGATATTCTGTTGTCGACTTTGGCGCAGCTACCATGTCAGGTATTTATGACCAGTTTAACCGACGATATTTTACCTGTGGTGCATAAGTATTGGTCAGAACCTAATTTGTTTCACGTGAAACAAGGAAGCCTAATACGTTTATAAAAAACGCTTTTATAAACTGGTTTTGATGGTGAATATCAGCTAAGTTTGGGCTTCATTTTTATCAGCCACGCTTCATATCTTCCTCAAAATTTCATTATTATGCTTATGGGTGTAGTAGAAAAATGATCTTGTTAAAATACTTGCTTAATACTGAGAAAACTGTCAGTAAACAGTGACTTAGCGCTAGAAAAATGTTAAAATAGAGCTTTATTTTTACCCTGTACTCAGCAAGTTATCTTACAAATTTTTATCAGTATTGTTTAAGGGTGGCTTGATAATGTTCAGCTTCTAAGTGCTTGATAGATATATGCTTATTTCTAAGTTGTTTTAATGAAGCGTAGAAGAAATGACAGCGTATATTAAAAACAGTCTTTGAAGGATTGACTATATTTAAGTCCACTTGTCTCGTCCTGTTTTATCGACTTTTAAGTGACCTCTGATAAGACTTTTGCTAACTCTATAACTACATATTTTGACCATAAAGCGTTAAATCTAAGATAACGTTGTCGAGCGTTGCCATTGTGGTGAGCAGATGACATATAGCTGATAATGGCTAGATTAAGGAATACGCATGAGTGATTCATTACCTACCGACCACGAACAATTGATGAGCGACAGCGCTGTAGAGATTACTGCGCCTGCTGCCGTCCCTGAAGGAATGTCCTCTGATTATAGCTCCAAAGATATTCGTGTATTGCGCGGACTAGAAGCGGTGCGCGTACGTCCGGGTATGTATATTGGTGATACCGATGATGGTACCGGCTTGCATCATATGGTCTTTGAGGTGGTGGATAACTCTATCGATGAGGCGCTGGCTGGTCATTGCGACCAAATTGATATCATTATCCATGAAGACGAGTCGGTCAGTGTCATGGATAACGGTCGCGGCGTCCCTGTGGATATCCATCCAGAAGAGGGTGTATCGGCTGCGCAAGTCATTATGACCGTACTGCATGCTGGTGGTAAGTTCGATGACAACAGTTATAAAGTATCGGGTGGTCTACATGGCGTTGGGGTTTCGGTTGTAAACGCTTTGTCTAAAAAGCTTGAGATGAATATCTGGCGTGAAGGCTATCATTATCATCAAACCTATACTGATGGTGTTCCTGATGCCGATATCCAGCAGATGGAAGCGACCGATAAGACTGGTACGCAAATCCGTTTTTATCCGAGTAACGATGTCTTTACTGGTACCATTTTTGAGTACGATATTTTAGCCAAACGCTTACGTGAGCTATCATTCTTAAACTCTGGTGTACGCATTGTACTAACTGATGAGCGCATTGATAAGCGTCACGAGTTTGAGCATAAAGGCGGCTTGTCAGAGTTTGTTAGCTATATCAATGCTGGCAAAGACGGCATTAACGACGTCTTTCATTTCTCCAGCGAGCAGGATGATGGTATCAGTGTCGAGGTGGCGCTACAGTGGACGGACACCTATAACGAAAAAGTACTGTGTTTTACCAATAATATCCCGCAGCGCGATGGTGGGACGCATTTATCTGGCTTCCGCTCAGCTTTGACGCGCGGACTTAACAGCTATATGGATCGCGAAAACTTATTCAAAAAAGAGAAAATCGTTGCCACGGGTGATGATGCGCGTGAAGGTTTGACAGCGATTGTCTCGGTAAAAGTGCCGGATCCTAAGTTTTCTAGTCAGACCAAAGATAAGTTGGTTTCAAGCGAAGTGAAATCTGCCGTTGAATCGGCCATGCATGATAAGTTTAACGACTATTTGCTTGAAAACCCCAGTGCTGGTAAAGCAATTGCCAATAAGATTATCGATGCTGCCCGTGCGCGTGATGCGGCGCGTAAAGCCCGCGAGATGACCCGCCGTAAAACCACGCTAGATATCGCAGGTCTGCCGGGTAAGTTGGCGGATTGTCAAGAAAAAGATCCAGCATTGTCAGAGCTTTATATTGTGGAAGGGGATTCTGCTGGTGGTTCAGCTAAGCAAGGTCGTAGTCGTAAGACTCAAGCAATTTTGCCACTAAAAGGTAAGATTCTGAACGTTGAGCGTGCCCGTTTTGACAAAATGCTGTCATCTGCTGAAGTGGGTAACTTGATTACCGCGCTTGGTTGCGGCATTGGTCCGGATGAATACAATCCTGACAAAGTACGTTATCATAAAATCATCATCATGACCGATGCGGACGTGGATGGCTCGCATATTCGTACGCTGCTGTTGACCTTTTTCTTCCGTCAAACGCCAGAATTGATTGAGCGCGGTTATATTTATATCGCTCAGCCACCACTTTATAAAGTAAAAAAAGGTCGTCAAGAGCTGTATTTAAAAGACGATGAAGCCTTAAAAGCGTATTTATTATCCTCAACGATCGATAATACCAGGCTGCATATCAGTGCCGATGCGCCTGCTATTACTGGTCAAGCGCTTGAGACCTTGCTTAATGACTATAACCAAACCCAGCTTATTAAAGCGCGTTTGCAGATTCGTTACCCAGCGGTGTTATTGGATGCATTGACCCATACGCCGAAGCTTAGTACCGATATGACTTATGATAAATCAGCGATGGAAGCGTGGAAAGCGTCATTACAAACACAACTTGAACACTTTGGTAGTGACTTAAGTCCTGAGATTGAACTGGTCAATATCCATGCGCCGCAACCAAAAAATATGGATGCTGCCGCTGCTGATTTATTGGGTATGACCGCAGTGCTAGAACCTGATGGAAGTGAAACATCTGCTGATGATAGTGATTCTTTATCTGCCAAAGCTCAATGGTTACCGCGTATCACTGTTTATGTGCATCAGTTGGCGCATCATTATCTGTTAGATGCCAGCTTTATCAACTCAGGTGAGTATACCAAGCTGCTGCGCTTATCCGCTGAATGGAATACCTTATTTGCAGAAGATGCCTTTATCCGTCGTGAGACCACTGCAGGTACCACCAAAGATATCCCAGTACGCGATTTTGATTATCTATGGCAACAGATGATGCTTGAGGCGCGTCGTGGTTTGGCGATTCAGCGCTATAAAGGGCTAGGTGAGATGAATGCTGATCAGCTTTGGGAAACTACCATGGATCCTGAAAACCGTCGTATGTTGCGTGTTACGATTGAAGATGCGATTGCTGCTGACCATATGTTTACCTGTCTGATGGGTGACCATGTCGAGCCACGTCGTATTTTCATTGAAGAGAATGCGTTGACCGTGTCTAATTTAGATATTTAAATTGGCTATGAAAGTTGCTTAAATATTATTAGTTAATAAAAATACCGCTTTGACATTCGAGGCGGTATTTTTTTAATTTTAGATTTGTTTCACGTGAAATTTATGGCAATAAGTAGAAATAAGCGAAGAATAAAATGATTGAAGTTATATTACTTGCCATTGCCCTTGCGATGGATGCGTTTGCTGTTGCGATTGGATTGGGAGCTAAGTCACAAAAACAACATCATCGCTATGTGTTGCGTTTGGCAATTTATGTGGGTTTGTATTTTGGTATGGCGCAGGGCGTGATGCCATTAATTGGTTATTTATTGGGCGCCGCCTTATTAGGCTGGTTGGCTGCGGCTGCACCTTGGATTGGTGGCTTTATCCTTATCGCTCTTGGCGGAAAAATGCTTTATGAAGTGTTTTTTGGAGATGGAGAAGAGGTGGCAGATAAAACCCTGCATATAAATAATCAGGCGATATCTGTCAATGACAACCTAAAGAAAAATACCAATCATCGCACCATGTTTACCCTTGCTATTGCCACCAGTATTGATGCCATGGCGGCTGGCTTTACGCTGAATTTGTTGGCGCTTAATGCGTGGCTGGCTTGTATCATTATCGCTATTATCACGGCTATTTTTAGCGTTTTTGGTGTTTATTTGGGTAAACAGTCAGGTACCTATCTTGAGGACAAGGCGGAGGCGCTTGGCGGATTTGTACTTATACTTATTGGCTTAAAAGTGATGTTTTTTAGCTAGTTTATTAACCTTAAGCTCTTACTCTATAAAAAAAACCGCCTTGATAACTAAAGCGGTTTTTTTTGTTTCACGTGAAACTTTAAATAAATATTTTTTAGATAGTCATTTTTTATTAATTACGCTTCGTCAATGTTAAAGCGCCACGCTAGAACACGGGTATTCTTTTGTCCTTGGCTCATCTCGATAATGCGCATTTGGGTAACATCAAGCTGTTTTAATAATAGTTGTAACGGTTTCACGTTCTCTGACTTTGACACCAAGCTGGTAAACCAGCCAACGTGCTCGGCAAAATCTTGACTTTCTTTTATCATTTTGGTCAAAAAGGCAATCTCGCCGCCCTCAGACCACAGCTCTTTATGCTGACCGCCGAAGTTGAGATTTTGCGCCGCATTGCCAGCCTTTGTTGAATGGCGACGGATTTGCTCGTTTGCATTCTTACCACGATGGCGTTGTAAATTATGCTGCTTGCGAGTATTGGCTTGCATCGCTTCTTCTAATGACGCATGAAATGGCGGATTACAAACGACCACATCAAAGTAATCTTGACGACCGATGATGTTTTTAAAAATAAACTTAGGCTCCGGTTGTAGTTTTACTTTAACCGCGCTTTTTAGCTTTGGATTGGCGTCACAAATCAGCGCGGCGGTATTGACCGAAATAGGGTCAATGTCGCTCGCGGTAAAGCGCCAACCATAGCTTTGGCTACCAATAATCGGATAAATGGCACTGGCCCCGGTACCAATATCAAGGGCGTGAATCTCTTTACCCGTCGGCGGTGTATTGTCGTCATTAACGTGCGTGGTTTGCGCGAGTAAATCAGCAATATAATGGATATAGTCTGCGCGACCCGGTATCGGCGGGCAAAGATAGCCTTCTGGAATGTCCCAAAACTTCACGCCATAGTAATGCGCGAGCAACGCTTGATTGAGGACGCGTACCGCTTCAGCGTCCGAGAAGTTAATCGTCGGCTCACCTTTCGGGTTGGTGATGGTGTGCTTAGCCAATTCCGGCAGGGCACGGGTCAATAGCGTAAAGTCATAGCGACCTTGGTGTGGATTGCGTGGATGTAGCTTGCCGAGTTTTTTGGCAGTCTGGGGTGAGCGGTTACGATGTTTCTGGTTTGGACGGGTGCTGGTCATAGTATGGGGCTTTGAGGTTTGAATATAATCACCCAGTTTAGCAGATTTCGCGTCCCTCTATCTGTTTATCCATGGCTACTCATTTACCTATGGCGAATAAAATAGCAATCTGCCTGTGCGCGTATATCTGTCCTTGCGTTATCGTATGAGGGTGTCTATATTGAAACTAAGCCAAATGAGCATAAGGCGGCTATTTTATAAACGCAGCAGATGACAATAATGCCTTTAAAAGGATAAAAATATGACAACGGAAAGTAATAAACCCAGTACCGATAACCGCATCACCTATGAAACTGACGGCTATATTTGTCTAATCGGACTCAATCGCGCCGATAAACGTAATGCCTTTGATAGCCATATGATTAAGCAATTATCCGAAGCACTGACGCGTTATGAAAATGACGGAAATCTACGTTGTGCGCTAATATTTGCCCATGGCGAGCACTTTACCGCCGGACTTGATCTAATGGAGCTGCAAGATAAATGGGATAAAGGCGCGTTTGAGTTTAATGATAACGAGATTGATCCGTGGGGAATTGGTGGCAAATTACGCAGCAAGCCTGTGGTCGTCGCGGTACAAGGCACCTGCTTTACCGCGGGCATTGAGCTAATGCTAAACAGCGACGTGGTTATCGCAAGTGATAACTGCAATTTTGCACAAATGGAAGTCCAGCGCGGTATCATGCCGTTTGGTGGCGCAACGGTACGTTTCGTCGCAGCAGCAGGCTGGCAAAAAGCCATGCCGTATTTGCTCACTGGTAAAGCCTTTGATGCACAAACTGCGGATAGTCTAAATCTGGTCAGTGAAGTAGTCGAAAGTGGCGAAGAATATAATCGAGCAATGACTATTGCTCAAGAGATATGTAAAGCGGCTCCGCTCGGCGTGCAAGGATTATTGTCCTCAGCCCAAGATGCCAGTCGTAACGGTGCAAAAGCGGCACTGGCGAATATCCATGGTTATCTACCGCCTTTATTTCATTCAGAAGATGCGAAAGAGGGAGCGATGGCGATGGTTGAGAGAAGGGCAGCTGAGTTTAAGGGACGTTAGTTATTCAAAGATTTTCCCCTTAGGAGAATAGTGGTGCAATACAACTTCGATGAAATAACTGATAGACGTAATACCGGTTCAGTTAAATGGCATTACTTTGATGACACGATTCCGCTATGGGTGGCGGATATGGACTTTAAGGCTGCCCAGCCTATCTTAAACACGATTGAGCAAGTGGCGCAGCATGGCATATTGGGCTATACCAAGCCGACTGCGGCGTTGTATGAGTCGATTATTCAGTGGCATAGCAGTCGTTATGGCTTGCTACTCGATAAGCAGAATATCTTGTTTTCGCCGGGTGTTGTGCCAAGTTTAGCGCTGATGATGAACGTCTTTACCGGAGCAGGCGATGCGGTACTGGTTAATGACCCCATTTATACGCCTTTTATGACTAAGGTTGAGCAAAACGGTCGCACACTTGTGACATCGCTATTAAAGGAAGTCGATGGTAAATATCAGTTAGATTTGGCTGATATCGAAGCCAAGATAATCGAGCATAAGGTTAAGCTATATTTATTATGCAATCCACACAATCCGGGCGGGCGCGTATGGACAAAGCAGGAGCTTGAAGCGTTACTGGCACTTTGCAAAAATCATGACGTGGCGATTGTCAGTGATGAGATTCATCAAGATTTAACCTTAAATGGTCATACCTTTACGCCATTTTTAAAACTAGCAGAAGCGGCAGATTACGCGCACAAGGTAGTGAGTCTAACCTCCATGACCAAGACCTTTAATATAGCAGGTATTAAAGGCTCAATGATATTTGCCAAAGACAATGCGTTAATAAAAAAAATCAGTCAGCAGCAGCAGTTAAATGATGAATATGAGCTGAATTTATTTGCCTATGAAGTGATGCGTAGTGCTTATGAAGAGGGCGGAGAATGGCTAGAGCAGGCGCTGGCTTATATCGAAAAAAATATCGAAATCACGCTAGACTTCTTAGCAGGGCATCTGCCTGATATTAAGGTCATGCGCCCAGAAGCCTCGTATTTAATTTGGCTCGATTGCTCGGCTTACAGTGATGACAATCAGGTGCTTTACGACAAACTGCGAGAGGCGAAAGTTGAGCTAAACTCGGGTATTAAATACGGCAGCCAGGGACACCTAAAAATGCGTATTAATGTAGCATGTCCTGAGGCAGTTTTGAGAGAGGGGTTAAATCGGGTTTATAGCGCTTTAAATAGCAATGAAAGTCACAATGCGTGATCAGTATTAAGACTAAGCTAACGCAGTTATTTTATATCATTTAGCAGGATACCCCGTAATATCTTGAATGCTTTGGTATAAGGGTTTTAAGCGCTCATACATTTTAAGATACACCTCGTTGTACAGGCGTTTGTAGAGCTGCGCGTTGACGTCAATCGGTAGGAATTCGTCGCCTAAGTGGGTCATGGCGTCGCTTGCCGTGGCGTGGTCGGGATAAACGCCAAGACCCACTGCGCAGTTGATGGCAGCGCCGAGGCCTGAAGCCTCGTAAGTGTGCGGGCGATAAGCGGGCATACCAAAGATATCGGCAGTAAGCTGCATCGCTGAGTCACTCTGAGAGCCGCCACCAGACACGCGCAGGTGTTTGATGGTTTTACTCGTACGCTTCTCAATCGTATCAAAGCCAAGCTTAAGCTCGTAAGCGAGCCCCTCTAAAATAGCGCGATAAACGTGCGCCCGCGTATGTACGTCTCCAAAGCCAATAAGTGCGCCTTTACCTTCAAGTCCTGGATGACGGACGCCGGGTGACCAATACGGCTGCATCATCAGCCCCATACAGCCCGCTGGAATGTCCTTGACCGCTTGATCAAGGAGCTTTTCGGTATCGATGCCCTGAGTTTTTGCTAGCTGCTCTTCATAGTGAGCAAATTGTTCTTTAAACCAGCTGACCATCCAAAAACCGCGATAAATCATGTATTCATGATTGTAGTAATTTGGCGCGGCAGCAGTGTAGGCAGGCATATGCTTAAGGATTTCGACGTAATTGCTTGAGGTAGTGTTGATAGTCGCAGTAGTGCCAAAGCTTAAACAGGCAGTATCGGCTGCCAGACCAGCAGAGCCCAAAGCCTCGCAAGCTTTATCACTAGCGGCAGCAATCATCGGCGTACCTGCTAAAATCCCTGTGGCTTTAGCTGCTTTGATGCTGATATGGCCAAGTGGCTGACCTGGCGGTACTATCTTAGGCATTTGCTCAGGTCGACAGCTAAATAAGCGCCATTTTAAATCTTTAGGTTTTAGCCATGTTTGCGCTTTATAGTCATAAGGCAGATAACCTAGGGCGTGACCGTTGGAGTCGGCTAATTCGCCTGTCAGCTGATAAGTAAGATACGCAGATAGGTTGACGTAATGGGCGGTCTTTGCCCAAATCTCTGGCTCATACTGCGCCAGCCAATTACAGCGGGCTTTTTGCTGCGCCTCTTGTACCAGTTCGCCCATGCCGATAATTTTGGTCAGTGGGTCAAGAAAACCTATGTCATTGGGCTCGCCGCGGCGCAAATCCATCCAAACGATAGCGGGGCGTAGCGGCTGTTTGTCTTTATCAAGGCAAATCATGGTATAACGCTGGGTGGCAAGGCTGACACCAGCGATTTGCTCAGGTTTAATATCGCAGCTTTGCCATAACTGTTGACAAGCCTCGCTTAGCTTTTGCCAATAATAATCGGCGTGCTGCTCAGCAAAATTGGGCTGCTTGGAAAAATACGGCTCAATAGGCACGCGAGCTTTGGCAATCTCGCGTCCGAATTGATCAAAAATAAGCGCTCTGACGCTTTGGGTGCCATTATCGATGGCTAAAAAATAAACAGGAGCATCAAAGTTATGGGTCATAGTAGTCCTTTACTATAGTCGATACTGAATAAAGTGGATCCACGGGATGATAGTGCGTGGCTGGTACAAATTTTTCTTGCTTGCTGTGCCTACGCCGACAGAGGCTGCAAAAAATTTATCCCAGCCTCGCTGTATCTCTTTTGTATTGTCCTATCTATAGAGAGATGTCGCTAAAATAAAACGCTAAGCCGCTGGCAAGTGATAGTAGCGTTGCCATAAATCTTGATAACGTTGGGCTTCTTGCTGCCATTTTTGCTCATCCCAGCCGAGCTCCTGCTGACAGATTTGCTTCAGTCTTGCGCTGATAAGCGGCGTCATCGCGCCATGTGGTAGGATTAAACCCAAGCGCGTACGTCGCAGTAATAAATCGTCTAAATGGATGACTTGCTCATGGCGCGCGGCAAAACGAATCTCTGCCCAGATGGTATTGCTGTCGGTGACATAAGCCAAATCATCTTCATGCGCAAGCTCAAGTAAGGTATCAAGCTGGCGACCGTAAAACCCTTTTAAGCGTTGTTGTAGAGCTTTTGGTAAAGTAAAAAATTTAGTATTGGTTGGCGCAGTATTACTAAAGACGTGATCACCATTTATGGTTTGCTTTTGAATGACAGATTTATCAAGGGCGAGCACTTCTCGACACTTTTCAAGTACATCTAAAGCAATCAGGCGAAAGGTCGTTAGCTTGCCGCCGCTAACGGTGACGAGGTTATTGTCAAGCCATACGCTATGGTCGCGCTTTTCTTTACTCGGACTGACGCGTTTACCGTCGCCGCCTTCGGATATCAGCGGCCGCACGCCTGCCCATGTACTAATGACGTCTTCTCGTTTCAGAGCGGCATCATTAAAGAGATCGTTGGTCGCTGCCAATAAATAATCGACCTCTTCATTAGTAATGCCGACTTCACTATCGTCCAAGGCTGGATGATCCAAATCGGTAGTACCAAGAACAGTGCGATTTTCCCATGGGAAGACAAATACCGCTCGTTTATCGGTAGGATGTAAAAAGGTATAGGCTTGCTGAATTGGCAAACGCTCTTGACTAACAACCAAATGACTGCCGCGTGAGGGGCGAATCTGCTTATGAAAGCTTTGCTCTGTCTGAGCGCTGGCTTGCATCCGCAGGGTATCCGCCCAAGCACCTGTGGCACTCACCACCACTTTGGCATAAACGTCATAGGTCTGGGCGCTATTATCTGCCTCGGCGGTATCTTTTAGCGTTGCGCCGACGACCAGGCCTTGCTCATCGGTAATAAGCGCTTCGGCTTTTAGGTAATTAATCGCCTGCGCTCCGTCATGGATGGCTTCATCAAGCACACGCATGACGAGGCGCGAATCATCGGTCACCGCATCACTAAATTGGCTCGCGCCTAAAAACTTATCTTGTTTGATATCAGGATTTAAGCTAAGAAAAGCGTCCCTTTTAAAGTAGGTAAAATAGCGCTTGCCGGCCAGTTTGTCATAGACGCGTAGCAGGGTATTAAATATCCACGGCGGCGGAAACTTACCTTTATAATGCGGCATGACATAGTGCATCTCATTAACGAGACCACTGGCTTCCGTCAGCATGCGCTCGCGCTCGCGTACGCTAAGTAACGTGGTTTTATAATCACCTGAGGCAATATAGCGCAGCCCGCCATGGACCATTTTGCTTGAGCGGCTGGACGTGCCCCAAGCAAAGTCTTTTTGCTCGATAAGTAATACGGCTAGGCCGCGCCGTACCGCTTCGCGCGCAATCCCAGCGCCCGTAATTCCGCCACCAATAATCAGTATATCCCAAGGTTCAGACGAGCGACGAGATAAAGGCGCTAGTGCTTGCTGACGTTTAAGGCTTGGTTGGCTTTGACTCATAAGGCACTCTTCTTAGTTTGTCTGCTGTTCTTCAAGCAAAACACCCGGATTCATACGCTGTTCGGGGTCTAAGCTTTTAAGCATATCACGCGTCACTTGTAAACCCAGACTGCCTTTTTCGGCAGCAAGGTATGGCGCATGATCGCGGCCAACACCATGTTGATGCGATATCGTCGCTTTACCATTAGCCACGCTTGAGCTGGCAGCGTGTTTGATTTTTTGCCAACGTTTTAGGGTCGTGGCGTGGTCTTTTGCCGCGCGGAAAAAGTAAGTAGTATAAAGGCTAGCGCCTTGCTTATAGATATGCGAGATATGAGTGAACGCCATGACCTGCTCATTTTCATCTGCTAAAGACGTTTTGACCGCCTCTTGCATCTGCTGCATTTGCTCGTCGATGTTGTTCCAGTTGGTCGCGGTTTCAAAGGTATCGACCATGATGCCTTTGTCCCATAAAGTGCCACGCAAGTAGGGGAATTTAAAGCGCCCATGCGCCCACACACTGCCCATGATATCAGTGACTTTACCCGTGACACTACCATGCTGCTTTAACAGCTTATTAAACTGCGTCAGTGCCAATTTATTCTGTGCTTTATCACCTGATACGCCATAAGTGAGCATGACTTTATCTGAGCCGAGCCCGCGGGCTTTTAGATAGGTGCTAATGGCTAAAAATTGGCTCGGTGAGGTGCCCAGATGTAGATGCGCATCAGTTTCGACAGCATTACTGAGACGTAACATAGATAAACGAACATTTTTTTGCACCGCTTGTCTAAGCACTTCTTTACCTGCTTCCCAATTAGGCAGGAAAGCCACTTTAAACAGTTCTTCCTCAGGCTGCGGTTGTACACGCATTTTGACTGTCGTAAAGATACCAGCCCGACCCTCAGAGCCCATCATCATCTCGCGCAAATCAGGCCCTGCCGATGACGCCGGAATATCAGCGATATTGAGTACGTCTTGCGGGGTTACTAGAGTACCACCAGCAAACAACTGCTCGATACGTCCATAGCCGAGTGACTGCTGACCGCTAGAGCGCGCGGCAATCCAGCCACCGAGCGTTGATAGCTCCCAAGACTGTGGATAATGACCTAGACGGTAACCGTGCGCGTCCAATTGCGCCTCGACCGCTGGCCCTTGGGTACCCGCGCCAAAGGTTGCAATTTGGCTCTCAGTGTCTAGGTCAATAAGCTGATTCATCTTGCTCATCGCCACCGTTAGTACAGGCCGTGAGCCCTTTTGTGGGTTGATGTGCCCCGCAACAGAAGTGCCACCGCCAAACGGAATAACAATTAAATCATGCTCGCTAGCTAGTGTTAATAAAGTCTCGACATCACTGGTCGATTCAGGGAAGGCAACGCCATCAGGAAATACTTCAAAGTCGCCGCCATGCATCGCAATCCAATCAGGGAAGCTTTGACCGCGCGCGTGTCGGAGTCTGACCTCTTTATCAGTTGAGACGATATCAAGGTCGGTGAGCGCAGCAGGCAGGCGTGATTTTGGTACGGTTTTGAGTACCTGTTGTAAGCTCACAGAGGACAATTTTTTGGTTTTACCGATATGTGCTTTGATGAGTTTTGCGCCGTGCGCTGAGACTTTTTTATTGATGTTAACATTGCCCCAGCCATTCCAGCGCGTTTGCTCAATGGGCGTATTGGCAGTCGGATTAGTAGCCGTATTATTTTTTTGGATAAGTTCTAAATTATTATCATTGTTTTTGGTAGCAGGAAAGCTGGTGGTTTTACGAATAAGAGATTTGATTTTGCTCATAGGGACATACCTGTCGATTCGTTATCACGGTTTTTATACTAAAGGATTCGGTTAAAACTGGTTCGGCTTGTTTGCTCAGCATAGATGAATGATTAGGCGCAGTGTTATCGTAAAAATCATACGATATTAAGCGCTTATCTCAATCCCCAATCCTAAAGCAAACATATTTATCGTTTGAGCATAGCACAATATAAACAAATATTTCATATAGACTCGTCATTTGTATAATAAAAATTTATGATTTTTATTTAGTAGCGGCATTATTGGGGTTCGCGCTGGCGTATTATTCTGATCAAGGCGTAATATCTCGCAGAAATCGTCAATAATTCACCATCTAATAGCCATTAATGGGCGCAAACTTGTTAAAATAGGGCACTAATTTTTTCTTGATGGACATCGATTTATGACCACTGCCGCTGCTATCCCTACTATCAAAGAAGATCGTATTCTTATTCTTGATTTTGGCTCGCAATATAGCCAACTGATTGCTCGCCGTGTGCGCGACTCTGGCGTTTTTTGTGAGATGTTCCCTTATGATATCGACACTCAGCGCATCACGGACTTTGGTGCCAAGGGCGTCATCCTATCGGGCGGTCCTGAGAGCGTGCATGCGGAAAATAGCCCGCGCATTAACGACGCTGTGTTTGAGCTTGGCGTACCAGTACTTGGCATTTGCTACGGTATGCAGGCGATGGCGGATCGTTTTGGCGGGCAGGTGCATGCCAGCGATATCCATGAATTTGGCGCGGCGACCATCAATGTCAATGGGCATTCAAAGCTGACTAGTGGTATCGAAGATAGTGTCAGTGAAGATAAATCAATCACTTTAAACGTCTGGATGAGCCACGGTGATAAGGTCATCGAAGCGCCACAAGGCTTTGATATCATCGCCAGTACGCCGAGCTGTCCAATTGCCATTATGGCCAATGACGACAAGCAATACTATGGCCTCCAGTTTCATCCTGAAGTCACGCACACCTTACAAGGTCAGGCGCTGCTAAGTCGATTTGTGCATCAAATCTGTGACTGCGCTGGTGACTGGACGCCAGACAACATCATCGATATGCGTGTGGCGCAGCTTAAAGAGCAAATCGGTGACAAGCAAGTATTGCTCGGTCTCTCAGGCGGCGTCGACAGCTCAGTGGTTGCCGCGCTCCTGCATAAAGCCATTGGCGATCAGCTCACCTGTGTGTTTGTTGACAATGGCCTACTGCGTCTGCACGAAGGCGATCAAGTGATGCAAGTATTTAGCGAGAACATGGGTGTCAAAGTGATTCGCGTCGATGCCGAAGATTTATTTTTAAATGCTTTAGCTGGCGAGTCTGACCCTGAAGCCAAACGTAAAATCATCGGCAAAACCTTTATCGATGTGTTCGCCAATAGCGCCCGTGAAATCAGCGCGCAAAGTGATGGCAAAGTCATTGAGTTTTTGGCACAAGGGACGATTTATCCTGATGTCATTGAATCAGCGAAATCGCACCAAGGTAAGGCGCACGTGATTAAGAGCCACCATAACGTTGGTGGTCTACCAGATGACTTGGCGTTTGAACTCGTTGAGCCGTTGCGCGATCTATTTAAAGATGAAGTGCGTAAACTTGGTATCACGCTTGGCCTACCAGAGAAGATGATTTACCGTCATCCGTTCCCAGGGCCAGGTCTAGGCGTGCGAATCCTTGGCGAAGTGAAAAAAGAATATGCTGATATCTTGCGTCTTGCCGATGCGATCTTTATGCAGGAGCTGGAGCGCTCTGGCTGGTATGATAAAACCGCACAAGCCTTTGCGGTATTTCAGCCGATCAAATCGGTCGGGGTGGTCGGGGACGGCCGCCGCTATGCGTGGGTGATTGCGCTACGTGCCGTTGAGACGGTGGACTTTATGACTGCGCGCTTTGCCCACCTGCCGTATGATTTGATCGAGACAGTATCAAACCGTATTATGAATGAAATCAAAGACGTCTCACGCGTCACTTATGATGTGTCAAGCAAACCACCGGCGACGATTGAGTGGGAATAGCTCACATTCTTGTAATGTGATATAAAAATAGGACGCAAAAAGGAGCGATAGTCTATGAAATTAATTCATGTCGGTCAAGATGAATGGATGTTTGAAGATTCGATTATTGATTTTCCTAACAAAAAATCAGCTAGCGATAATGAAAGTAGTCTTTTAAAAAACAAAGTAGAAAATTTCGTTGGCGCAGAAGTAAAAGCAGGCCGCGATATTGATGACATCATGAACGAAGTCATGACTAAATTTCAAGATGAAATTCTGCAAGACTTTAATGACCAGCCGCCGACCTCATTTCAGGTCATTCAAATGACTTTGGAGCGTGATGGTTATGAAGTAGCTCGTGATGTTGCGCAATTTCTAGTTTTAAAAAGTATAAATGACCCTGATGCTTACTTTAACTTAGCTTTTCTATGTGAAAAGCATGGCGATAGCTTTTTAGCCTTATTAAGTAGCCGTGAATGTATGCGACTTTATTTAGAATACTTTCCCAAAAAATTCAATTGGCAAAAAAGTAAGCTGCCTTGGGGCATTATGGAGAACCGTCCCTTTTTGCGAGCGCTATTCCAGCTAGCAAATGTCTATGCTGACAATATGAGCTTTGATGAAGCCTGCGAGCAGGGAGAAAGGCTACTACAAGTTTGTCCTAATGACAATCTGGGCATTCGTGAATGGTTGGTAGAGTGGTATATGTTCACTGAAGACTATCAGAAAATAATCCAAATTTGTGATAACTATCCAAAAGATATGCTCGCTAATACCACCTTTGGTAAAGCCCTCGCTTATTGCTATCTAGGTAAGATGGATAAAGCCGATCAAGCTTGGGAAGCAGGTAAAGAAGTGCTGCCTGAGGTGGCTCATGAAATACTCAAAAAACGCCATCCTAGGCCACGTGGTATTGTTAATAGCTATGGTATGGAAATAGGTGGTAAGGATCAGGCATATTTCTACTGGCAAGATATGGGTGAATGGTGGGAGAGCAATGATACGGCTCAAGCATTGATCGAGAAAAAACGAGCCGAAAAGAAGAAAAAATAATCCTTCTTAAGCGAGCCTTTGCGGTATTTCAACCGATTAAATCGGTCGGTGATGGCCGCCGCTATGCGTGGGTGATTGCGCTGCGTGCGGTTGAAACCGTCGACTTTATGACCGCGCGCTTTGCCCATCCATCTGCCGTATGATTTGATTGAGACGGTATCGAATCGCATCATGAATGAAATCGCTGAGGTTCACGGCTGACTTATGATGTGCCAAGCAAGCCGCCTGCGACGATCGAATGGGAGTAAGGGTTGAAGGTTTGGTTTGATTAGGTAGACAAAAAACACTCAACCTGGTTGGGTGTTTTTTTTGGTTTAAACTTAAGAGTTTTACTCACTAAGTTTTGCTTCGATAGCAGCAACTTTGTTTATTAACTGATTATTAAATTCTAAATGGTCTAAAGAGTAGTGAGCTTTTCGATGACAGGTAGGACATAAGGCAATAACGTTTTGAGGTAAGTCCGCACCACCATCTGCCAATCTGGTTAGATGATGAACTTCCAGATAAGGTCCAGATTTAGTTTCAAATGGCGCTGTCTCATTACATCCCTCGCATATACCATTAGCTCTTTTTTTAGCATATAGCTTAATTGCTGTACTACGGTTTTGAATAGATTGAATTTTTTCTTGAGTGCTTGCGTGGGTTGGTGTTGAACTTAAGGAAATCTCTCGTAATTGCTGTAATGACTTACCTTTACTAGGCTTAGTGATATAAACAGCTTTAGGAGCTTCAATTACTTTAGGAAACAGAGTTTGAGCTGTATCAATATTTTTAGTATTAACTATATCTAGATGAAAAATAATAGCGTCACGAAGCTCACCATTTCTATCTGGCCGTTCTTCAATATGATGAAAAACGTAATTACAATACCCTAAAAACCGTACAAAGCCTCGTGATGTTGATTCGAAAAGTAGAATTTCTTTATTGTTTTTTTGATGGTCATGAATTGCCAAATTACCTTTGGTCATTTTCATATCACCTTCTTGGCCTTCACCCGTATATTTAAAGGTGCCGTTAGGGTCAAAATCATCAATATAGCCATATTCATCGCCAGCATCGCCGGTAAAAATAAATATATAGGGATGCTCGGCAGGCGTTGCTATGCCACCATATTGTTGCCCTTTATATATACCGTGTATATCAGAACGACGGTTATAGATTTTTCCTATTTCAAACACTATGGCTTCCTTATTCTTTTATTAGGCTAACAGAGTTTACTATAGTTGATAAATACTTTTATGGTTCTTGCATCAAATCGCAATTTTTGGATTTTATAAAAGTCTATTATAAGATTTAAAAAAATAGCGGTGCTCTCTAAAATAAAGAACACCGCTACTGCTTATAAAATTAAGTTGTTTAAAACCAAAACCCTAACCCCGCACATTCACCACATAACGCCCAATCGTCTGGCTCGCCATAAAGCGATCTAAGTACTCAGGCGTTTGCTCAAAATATGGGCAGGCAGGAATTTATAAAAAACGTCTTATGGCTTTAACAATATTTTGCCTTTTTTGCTCGATTGCACCTTACCTGATACCGCTTCTTTAATATTATCTAGGCTATAAATGCCGCCTGTCGGTAGCTTTAATTTACCGCTAGCCGCGCGCTCAACAAGCTCTTGCATCAAACGGTTTTTATTGACGGCATCCATCTTTTGCATCAGCGCGCCGCCCCAAAACCCTTTGATGGCTGCTTGCTTAAAGATCAGGTGCGTTGGATTGAGCGCGAGCGGTTGACCCGACATCCCGCCTACGGCCGCCATCGTGCCGCCATGGCCAAGTAATGAGAATAAATCACCGCCAGATTGACCGCCAACAGAGTCGACGGCGCCGCTTATTTTGCCATCGCCGACGATACGGCGAACGTGCTCTTTCCAGTCGTCATCATCGCTTACCACGTTGTTTTCGGTGATACCAATCTCGGTCAGCTCGTCGGCAGAGTCTTTACTACGCACGACGTTGATGGTATGGATACCGCGCTCGGCGGCTAGCATTGCCAGTGACTCGCCAACCGCGCCATTGGCGGCGTTATGGATGAGCCATTGACCAGCATCAAGCTCTAAAAACTCAATGAGCATCAAGGCGCTCATCGGCATGGCGATAAGCTGCGATGCCATTTCATCATCAATAGCATCAGGTATCGGGAGGACACTGCTGGCAGGCGCGGTAAAGTACTCAGCCCACGTGCCTTCGACGCCAGTTGCCACCACGCGCTGACCGACTTCTAAATTATCGACCCCTTCGCCAATGGCATCGATCGTACCAACCGCTTCGCTACCAGCGAGCGCGGGCAGTTTGGGTTTGGTGCCATATTGGCCTTGGATGGTAATGAGGTCGTGATTATGAATAGAAGATAGAATGGTTTTGATACGGACTTCGCCCGCTTTTGGCTCTGGGGTAGGGCGGTCCTCGATGCGAAGTACGTCAGAGGGTTTGCCAAATTCGTTATAAGTTACGCTACGCATGATAAGATCCTTTCTTGTTTTTAGTAAAATGTTTTTAGTTAACGTCGTCTAAGCCTAGTGCTATAGCCAGTCCTAAATAAAATTAGTGCAAGTATTATAATGCGCTACTGGTGTTCATTTTCCTTGCTTGCTGTGCCTACGCAGACAGAGGCTGCGCAAAATGAATACCAGTAGCTCTGTGTTTATTTTATAGCGGACTGCTTATAGATAACTTAAGGCTTTAGCAATACCTTACCGCTTTTGCCTGACTGCAATTTGCCATCGACCGCTTTTTTGATATCCGCCAAATTAAATACCGCCTCCACAGGCAGATGGAGCTTGCCACTGGTCGCCCGTTCAATCAGCTCATCTATCAAACGCTGTTTGTTTTCGACATTCATTTCCTGACTGGTTTTACTGCCCCAAAATCCTTTTACGGTCGCTTGTTTAAAAATCAAGTTCGTCGGATTTAGCATCATAGGTTTGCCCGACATCGCGCCAAAGGCGGCGAAGGTGCCACCATGACCGAGCAGTGATAATAACTCACCGCTATTTTCACCGCCGACCGAATCGACCGCCGCGCTGATTTTATCGTCGCCAATGATGGATTTTACTTGCGCTTTCCAGTCGTCATCTTCGGTATTGACATTGTTTTTGATATCAAGCGCTTCAAGCTCTTTGATGGCCTCGCTACTGCGAACGACGTTGATGGTTTTTACGCCGCGTGCCGCCGCTAGCATGGCAAGCGATTTGCCGACCGCACCGTTTGCCGCATTATGAATAACCCATTGACCGCTTTCTACTTCTAAGAACTCTAATAGCATCAACGCACTTAGCGGCATGGCAATCAGCTGCGCCGCCATTTCATCTTCTAAGCTATCCGGGATAGGAAACACCATATTGGCGGCGGCGACAAAATACTCTGCCCACGTTGCTTGCACGCTAGCTGCGGCAACGCGTTGCCCGACTTTTAAGTCTTTAACCTCACTACCAACGGCATCGATAACGCCTAAGGCTTCGCTACCACCGATAGCAGGCATTTCAGGTTTAAAGCCATACTGGCCGCGAACGGTAAGCAGATCATGGTTGTGGATGGAGGCGAGAATGGTTTTGACGCGCACCTCATTGGCTTTTGGCTCAGGAATTGGGCTATCGCCGAGGCTCAATACTTCAGTTGGTTTGCCAAAATGATCATAGGTTGCACTACGCATAATAAATCCTTTTTTTAATTGTTACGTTTTTTCAAATGTTTTTTAACGAGTAAATTAATTTGCCGCCATTAACCATAACAAACCCTGCTAACTGGTCACAATATTACTTTGGTTAAGGAAGGTTGACTGCGATAAGTGAGCAGTATTTAGTCGGTTTCATTAATCATTAGCAGTTTGTTCTGTGGTTTTTTGTTCTGCATGTGCCTGCTTTGGACTAATCACTTTAAAGTTATCGTCGACCAAATTGGTCAATAGCGGCTCCCCTTTATCATTAACCCGAAACAGCCCATATTCTGCTGCTGTAAAAGCCTCGCCATGACCTTCTTGGAAGAAAAAAGCATTGGTCGCAAGCTGCATGACGCCGTTACGGATACGGTAATGAATCGCCATCTCATTAGAGGCTAGATTTTTAGGCTGATTAGCCGCTAAGCGCAAAAACTGGCCGACGTTATGTTGGTCTAAAGCGACAATGACATAGCCTTGTTCGTTAATAGGATAGCTACTAGAGTCTTTATTTAAGGCAGCAAATACGTCACGCTCTAGCACATAGCTAAGCGTCATATAGTCGCCCTGCATAAAGCCGCGTGGGTCAACGGGTGCAAGCGCTAATAAAACCGTATCGCCAGTCGCGAGATGGGCTTCATATTTAATAATATTCCTCGTCATCACCACCAATACCAGCGCTAATCCAAGGAGGGCAATAATAATCGTGACTGCCGGTTTTTGTAGCCAATGGGTCTTTGATGCGTCCTTAAGCAAGCGCTTGGTCAAAATTTTATCATTCATGACAGCCGCTCCTGATGATCGTTAGCGCTTGGTTTTATCTGCGCAAAATAGCTTTTGATCAGCAGCCAGCGCAGCAGTAGGAGTGTGATAGCGATGACCAGCATAGAGGCAGATTTGACCAATAAAGACGTATCGAGCTGATAGTAATACCAAAAGATATAACCGACCAAGGCAATAACGCCCAACCCTAACAGCACGCGTTGGCTATTAGCAGTAGCAATGATAATAATCAAACTGGTGGCCAATAAGCCTGAGACATAAATAGACATGATCCCAAGTAATACAATCGCAGCGCTAATGAGTAGTCCTGCTTTTGATAGTAATTTGATGTGGTAGCGCTTTAAAATGAGATAAGCGGCATAAAGGCTGGCAAGCGTTAATAGCCCTTGAGCTAAGTAGTAGTTATAGCTAAAGGACTCACCGTAATTATTAAGGCTATTGCCATATTCCGCAGCGATAAAATAGACGGAAACACTGAGTAAAACATAGGCGCTTGCATAGCCCATAGCACTCATGATTTCTAACGCGTCGTTTTGCCATTTTCTCGGTATAAAAGCAGCCAGCGTATAGCGCTGTAAATGAGTCACACTAGTGATTAGCGCCAATAATCCTAAGCTGATTTCGGATAAGTGATAGTAATTTAATAGGTAAAGTAGGCAGCTTAAAGCCAAGGTCGCGCTCAATAAACGATAGATAAAATTGGGAATGACAACTGTCATCAACAGTTGCACAAGGAGCAATAGTATTATATTGAGCGGCTCTGTAATCTCACTCGCCAGTAAAGCATAGGCGATATAACCTTGACCTGCCAGCGTAACTGCAAAGGCTAAACTGTTCCAAAAAGCGCTATGGCGCAAGCGGGCATTATAAAATAAGAATCCACCACTAATGCTTAATATCGCGCCAATGATAAATACCGCTAGCGTACTATCAAGCAAGCCAGTGTTATCTAAAATTAAGGTCAAAAACCCGATAAAAAATAGACTGGCAAATACGCCACTAAAACCAAAAAGCAAGCTGATAAACCACGGGCTATGCGCTGCAGCTGCATTATTTAAAAGCTTATCATTGATGTTTTGTGCGTCGATAAGCCCCTGCTGCTGCAATAGCAAAATCTCGGGTTGTTGCTGGTTATGGTTGATATTACTATTCAGCTTATCATTCATCACTGTCTCCCTTAACAATAGAAGAGGTAGTGTCATCGTTCTTGATACGAGAAATTTTACGCAGCCATACAACTGCCGCCGAGCTCATGCCGATAAGGAGCAAGGCTAATACTAAAAATCCACCCGCGTCAAAACTATCTAATAGCCATTTACCGACCCAAAACATCACTACAGTAATGATAGAAAATGAAAAATAAGTCAGCATCAGTAAATCAAGACGGCGCTGATAAAATTGCCAAAGCATAAAGCCGCACCAACCTAACCATACTATGGTAGCGATAAGCGTTGCCCAGATGTTACCGCTGTCAAAGACCATGACAATCGCCAGATACGTCACAAAAAACGTACTTAATAAACCGACGACATAAGTGCTCCAGTGCAAGTTGGATTTGGTTTGAACGCTGTTTATTTGCGCAGAGGATTTTTTAGCGATAATACGATGAAACAAATGGAGAGTAGAAAACGAGGCTTTGTTATCGAGACCAATCAGCCAACTATAAAAGGCAATAAAATTAAATAGCGCAAGGATGGCTACTTGAGAGATGTTTTGCAGGCTATAGTTAATAAATTGTAGATTTGCGACATCTAAATAGAGTATCAAACAGGCATTGATTAGCCCTAACCACAGCAGCCAGAGCGCAGGGAAACGAGCGATAACTACCCAAGGGGTAATCAATAGCGCCCAGCCAAAAAACAGCTGCCAGGTATCAGCGCCCGTTTGATAAACTTGCCCAAATAGCGCCAATAAGCTACCGGTGATGATGCTAGCGATAAGTAATAACAGCTGCCGAATCAGTTGAAATCGTTGTCTAAGCTGCCTAAAAGACAGTGCTATATAAAGCGCAATGGTAATCACCAGCGCTCCTTCAACCAAGGCAAATTTGCCTATTTTGCCCATATTTTGCCAGTTATAAGCGATAAAAAATACCAATGATAATACCAGTGCTACTGCACCAATCATTAGTAGGGCTTTATCAAAAAAGTCTAGCCACGTGCGTTTATTCGGATAGACTTCTAGATGCGTTGCTGCCGCTTCGGCATTTTTAGGAGGGAGGATGTCTTGTTGCAGTAACTGCTCGATAGTACGCCGTGCGTGGCTCATAATCGCCTCTGATTAAAAACAGTTTGTAGCCTATCTTAGCTGTTTTTATGGCAGCATAATGTACTAAAGTTTATAAATTACTAAATTTTATGGTTTACTGGCCTTTATAAAAGCGTTAATAAAACTCGATACGGCTTAGTAGGTGCTCTTGGATTAAATAGGCACAAATATACGCGCTTGGCCAAGCGACCATAAAGGCATATTTCCACGAGTTAAACAACGTGATAAAAAAGCCTTCGACAAATCCTACATTAATCAGTAGCAAGGCTGTCGAGATAATCGTCGACATCATCAGCGCCATTAAAAAGGTGAAAATCAGCCGATAGTATTTGCGCCGCGTGCGTATTCTGACTGTCGGGAATTTTGCCATAATATTCTATTGTACTGCTTGATGAGAGCCACGTTTCGTTACTACTGTAAACGTGATGTTTTGCGATGAGAGAGGATGATACAAAGCATTGCTCATGCTTAGCGGCGACTATGATAACGCGTGATGACGGCGAGGTAAAATGGTTATTATGAATAATAAGATACATTATATCTTAACGATGACTCTGCTGTTTTTAAAATAAAAATAGCCGAAAAACAGCAGACTAAGGGTATTTGGTTTTGCTATAAATAAGATTAAAAATAAATGGGACAATGAAATGGCAGCTAAAGAGCAGCAAACGTTAGGTATCATCGGCGGCATGAGTTAGGAGAGTACCGAAAGCTATTATAAACTGCGCGAAGAACGTCTATGTTTTCTTCTCATACGGTGTTTTTGCAGGCGTTTTTGTAGTCGACGACGCAGCCTTGTAATACGGTGTAAAGGCGAGAGCTTCCACACTGTGGTCGGTAAAATATCACGAAACGAGGCGCTGGTGCCGGTATGAGCGCGAAACTCCTCCGACCTTTGCGCCGCTTCTTCGGCGGGCATATTTTTACCTTTGCGCCAGCCGCCGTAGAGATATAATCCTGCTCCCATCACAGCAGTCGCTACCATGCCAGCTGGAAACGATAGCCAAAGCGCATCGGCTCCAAGGAATGGATAAAGCCCGAACGCAAAGCCAAGGCGCACAGGATACATCGAAATCACCATGACGACTAGCGGCCAAACCACATAACCGTTGGCACGCATGGTGCCAAAGAAAACTTGCGCGATGCCAAAAAAGATAAAGCCCCAAGTTGCCATCAACTGAATATGGCGTCCAATCGGCACGGCCGCGCTGTCACTACCAAGGAAAAGCCCCAAAATAGTTTCATCAAAAACACTCAGCACCCCGATCATAGCGCCCGTCAATATCACGTTAAAGATAAGCCCCCAGCGGGTGATGCCCGCCACACGGTTCCATTGATTGGCACCGATATTTTGTGCGACCATCGCACTGGCTGCAGCACTGAGCGCCATTGCTGGCATCTGTACATACGTCCAAAGCTGCTGCGTCGCGCTATAAGCGGCCGTTGTTTGTACGCCCTCGCGGTTAATGAGCGATAGCATCGTTAATGCTGCTGATGAGATAACAATCATCTGTAGCCCCATCGGCAAACCCTTTGAAAACATCGACTTTAGGATATCTCGGTCTGCGCGTAAAAAACGCAGCTCGGGCAGCTTAAGTGTCAGTACAGAACCGCGCAGGTACATAGTGACAATCATGCCAATCAGTGCCAGCGCGTTGGCGACAGCGGTTGCAAAGGCTGAGCCAAAGATACCCCATTTAGGAAAGGGGCCGATACCCAAAATCAGCACCGGCGTCAAAATCAGGTCGATAATCACCGAAATAATAATAAACCAAAGCGGCGTGGTAGAGTCGCCCGTTCCTCGTAGGGCCATCATGATCAGCGTAAAAGTTAAAGTGACAGGCATCGCTACAAAAATCATCCGTAGATAAGTCAGAGCAAGCTCTACCGCACTTGCTGGCGTACCCAGTAGATCAAGGAGCATCGGCGCAAATATCCACCCGACTGCCGCCACCAAGACACTTATCGGGATAATACTACCCAGCGCCGTGCCCATGGTTTTTTTCACCATAGTGTCGTTACGGCGCCCCATGGCTTGACCAATCAATATAGTCGCCGCCATACCAAAACCGAAAACGAAGGAGATGAGAATAAACATCAATATATTGCCATTTGCCGTCGCCGCCAGCGCCTCTTCCCCTAAAAACCGCCCTACCCAGACAGCATTAATCGAGCCATTCAGAGATTGCAAGGCTGATGAGCCAAGGGTTGGCAGAGCGAAAAGCAACATGGTTTTGGCAATTGACCCTTGGGTGAGGTCACGGCTTTTAGCAGTAGAGGTAGTTGTTTTACTCAATGTTTATCCTTTTTCGCCATCCAAGTTGGCTGTATTTTATGACATAAAAACCCTTATTATAGATGACCTTGCCTATAGCATCTTGGTTAGACTGGTAACGTTTTTTATATAATGTATTGATAGGTGATAGTATTAAAATTAATCGATGATAAATAAAGGACAGGTAAGACCACATTAGCGAAAAATTTAGCCATTTTTAGCTCATTTAGATTGCTATCGGTTTAAGGACATGCCCTAATATTCGTATGCTAAGATTACGATTTAACCGCCTTTAACTTTTTTCTCTAATAACTATAACAAGGATGTTTCGATGCACTTAAAACGCCTAGCTCTTGCCGCGCTTTTTAGTCTTTCTATGGTCGGTTGTACCACCGCGCCCAATCAATTAGCGGTCAATACCACCCAAAAGATTATCCAGTATGAGCGTAATAAGTCTGATTTAGAAATCAAAGCGCTGACATTGGCCTCTGGCGATAAGATGGTCTATGCCGAAAACGGCAACGTGGCTGGCGAGCCGTTATTACTCATTCATGGCTTTGGCGGTAATAAAGATAACTTTACCCGTATCGCGCGTCAGTTAGAAGGCTATCATCTCATCATTCCTGATTTGCTTGGTTTTGGTGAGTCGAGCAAACCGATGAGCGCTGATTATCGCTCGGAGGCGCAAGCGACGCGCTTACATGAGTTGCTGCAAGCAAAAGGGTTGGCGTCCAACATTCATGTCGGCGGCAACTCGATGGGCGGCGCTATCAGCGTAGCTTACGCAGCAAAATACCCTAAAGACGTCAAAAGCTTATGGCTCGTCGATAGCGCAGGTTTTTGGTCAGCTGGTATTCCTAAATCGTTAGAAGGCGCGACATTAGAGAACAATCCGCTGTTGATTAATAGCAATGAAGATTTTTATAAAATGTATGATTTTGTCATGTATAAGCCGCCATATTTGCCAAAATCGGTCAAAGCGGTGTTTGCCCAAGAGCGTATCGCTAACAAAGCGCTGGACGCCAAAATCCTCGAGCAAATCGTCACCGATAATGTCGAAGAGCGCGCCAAAATTATCGCCCAATATAACATTCCGACGCTCGTCGTTTGGGGTGATAAAGATCAGATCATCAAACCTGAAACGGTTAATCTCATAAAAAAATCATCCCGCAAGCGCAGGTGATTATGATGCCAGAGATTGGTCATGTACCAATGATCGAGGCGGTAGAACAAACGGCAGATGATTACAAAGCGTTTAGAAGTATAGTAGACGCACAGCGTTAGGGATTGATTAAAAGCATTTGTTTGAAAATAAAAAAGAAACATCAGATGCTCTGATGTTTCTTTCGTTTGGCTATAAGATATTAACGACGCGACGTCGAGCAAACTATAAATCTTTTACTAGTCGCTCGAGCAATTCAAGCGTACTTTCTTGTCTGACCAACGCGACCCCTTGTCCTGCCCATAAAGACTGATGTTCGGCATCGAGGTTATTTTTCGCATGGGCACGCAAGTTTTTGGTCATGGCATTTAATTGTGGGTAGGGCGGTAACTCATGCGCGCTCTCAAATTGACCAAAATCGCGCAAATAGTCATTTAACAATCCGCGTGCTTGCTTACCTGAAAACAGTCGCGTCAAACGTGTTTCGCTACTGCGCTTACCCAGACTGGCATCGAGTAGCGCTTGTTTATACGTATCATTAATAGCGCATGTATCGGTGGTCAAAAATGCTGTGCCTATTTGCGCAAGCTCTGCGCCTGCTGTTTGCACCGCTTTAATCGCTTGCCCCGTCATAATACCGCCCGCTGCAATCAAAGGAATATCGGTGCAAGCACGCGTTTGACTAATCAGCGTCAGTAAACCCAATGGATCGCTCGCGCTTTGTGGCAACCAACCACCGCGATGACCGCCAGCTTCTGAGCCTTGAATACAGACCGCATCGACACCAATATCTGCCCATGCTTTCGCTTCCAACGGATGATTGGCAGTACCAATGACGCGTGTGCCCAAATCCTTTAAACCCTGCACCTGCTCGGCGCTGATAATACCAAAGGTGAAACTCGCAACCGGAACAGGGTTGTCATAAAGCACTTGAAGTTGCTCAGAAAAATTGAATGCGGGATGTTCAGGTAACGCCATGTCTATGTTGTTTTTTTCATAATACGCGTCTAACCAAGCAGGCATTTCACTATCCAAAGTAGTAGAATCGTGCTCGGATAACACCATTAGATTGATCATAAAGGGACGGTCGGTGAGTGATTTAAGGATATTAATATGCTCATTTAAAACCTCTGGCGCCGTCGTTCCGCCTCCCAATGATCCCAGTCCACCAAAGTTACTTACCGTCGCCGCCAGCTCAGGCGTGGTTGCCCCTGCCATCGGTGCTTGTACGATAGGGTAGATTAAATCGAAGGTATTTAGTAAGGTCATGACAGGCGTCCTTGTTATTTTATACTACGCTTAAAAATACGATTAGCGCTGTCAAACTCGCTTAGTCTACTTAATGTAGTACTATCACTCGTTTTCCTTGCTACTCTGATTTTTAAAAATAGTATTATTAGAAAATTGGCATGACTTACTTTAGCAAAGCTGAACGGCGAGCGTGTTAGATAATGTGTATTTCGTTATTCGATAAAAGCAGTAGAGTTTCACTATAGAAGCGAAATTTTTCTAAGGTTAGTAATTAATAACTTAGATTAACACACCAAGTGCAACGCTAATTAATATTATAGAACGCCTGCATAGGCGTTTTAAACCCTAAGCGTTTTCTTGGTCTGTTGTTTAGTTTGTTCTCAATGTCCTGCATCTCCTCATCAGAGACTTGTCTAAAGTCACATCCTTTAGGCAAGTACTCTCTGATAAGGCCGTTGGTATTTTCGTTGGTTCCTCGCTGCCATGACGCATAAGCATCGGCAAAGAAGAAAGTGCTAAAGAGCTTTTGTTTCACCTTTTTATGCTGAGCAAACTCTTTACCATTATCAGAGGTAATGGTCTTAACCTGCAACCTCACTGGTGCTAAGAGCTCTATCATTGCCTCTGATACTTGATGCGCCGTTTTATTAGCCACACGCTTCATCTTCAGTAGCCCTGTTTTACGTTCAACGAGCGTGACAATCGCTTGCTTGTGATGCTGACCGATAATGGTATCTGCCTCCCAGCCACCAATACGTGAGCGTTCTTCAACAATACAAGGGCGTTCATGAATGGACACCCTGTCATTGATACGGCCTCGGGTCTCAGCGGTTAGTCGCTGCCGGTATGGTTTGGCTTTACGTCTGAGACACTGCCACAATGTGCCGCCTTGACTCTTGTCACGCCAGATATAGCGATAGATGCTCATGTGGCTAATACCACCATGAAACCCAGCTATTTGTTCAGGACTCCAGTTTTCTTTGAGCTTGTTGGTGACCCAAACCCATATGTCAGCGATGATAGTGAAAGCGTTGTTTGCCCGTCTGTCACAAGCTGTGTTATGAGCATGCTTTGCTCGGTAACCGCGTAGGCTTTTATTGCGTCTGATTTCTCTTGATATGGTGCTAGGAATTCTGTTTAACGCCCGCGCTATAAAATTAATACTATGTTCTGCCCCTTTTAGGGCATAAATCTGGTATCGTTCACCTAGGCTTAGATGCGTCACCTAGGCTTAGATGCGTATAGTTCATGGTTGCAACCTCACTTTGGTCGGTGGATAAAGACTTTGATGCTAGCGCATCTAGGTCTTTTTTTCACCTCACATTTGATATTGCACTTCATGTGTTAATCTAATAAACTTATTGCTTAGCGTAAACGCTTAATTCAACTGCAACGACCCTTTCGCATTCATCAGCAGCTCAACCACGTCATCACCACTGATGACCGTAAGGCGCTTATCAAACAATCGTATCCTAACCCACTGGTGGCCACGGACGGTCGGCATCACTGATAATCCATTCTGCTACATAGCCGCTCGGCGGTAGCACCCAATCTGCTTGATTTAGCGCCGCTAAGACACGCGAGGTTTCAATCACTTTGCCGCCTTCGGTGACGCCGGTGCGCAGTAGGGCAGAGGAGCAAGGCTTGCCTTTGACCCACATCGACTGCTCGATATAGATCCAGCGCTCATCGAAGCCGACGATACGAGTTTTCATGGTAACTTTATCAAAAGCGCGAATGCGTTTGCGATATTGGATGGTACTGCCAGCGACCACCAAACCCCAACGCTGTTTTAAGAGCTGTGTACCAAGGCCGCTCCGTACCGCAAAATCGGTACGTCCCATATCAAAAAGGGTCAGCACGCGACCATTATTCATCTCCAAGAAATTATCAATATCGGTCAGACGACAGCGAAAGCTAATCTCGCTGGTATCTTTAAACGTTAAGGTATTGCCCCCTTTTACTTGTAGTGCGGCGCGAGCGATGGTACTGGCATAGCGAATAAATGGATACATAGCGCGATCTCATAAGGGTTAAAAGCTAAAGGTAAAGATGAATTTATTAGAAATTATTATTTGTTAGACGACACACCGATTGACTCAAAATAAGCGCTGACGGTTTCGGGTAACCAGTTGATATCAAACCTGGATTGTTTATAAAGAGGCGTCGATTTGTCTTTATCAACATTATAACGAATAAAGCCCACGTGCCCGCCATGCTCGGTGTCTAAGATAGTGACGCTGTCAGAGACATCGTTTGGCGTGGCGGTAAACCCAAGGAAAGGATCGTCTTTGGCGCTAATTAATAATAAAGGCTTGGTTACTTTTATTAAATAAGGCAGCGCCGATGAGGCGTGATAATAATGGTTGTTAGAGCGATAGCCATGACGCGGAGCGGTAAAGATATCATCAAAGTCACTGATACGATTGACCGCTTTGATGGAATCAATCTCATCTTTGGTAATGTCATTCGCCAAGGCTTTTTTGATAATGGGATTAAGCAAATACGGCGTATAAATACGATGGCTTAAAAAGCTGTGCATACTCAGCGCTGCAGATGACATATCGACGGGAGCTGAAATCACCGCCGCGCCATCACAGAGCGCTTTATCGCCATATTCGCCCATATATTTAGCCAGTGCATTACCACCTAGTGACACGCCTACCGCGTATATATGGGCAAAGTTTCTGCGCAAATTCTCAAGCATATGGTGCAACTCGCCCGTATCCCCAGCGTTATAAAACACGCGACCGCTCGCAGGTATACCGCCGCAGCTACGAAAGTGGGCGACGACAAAGTGCCAGCCTTGTGCGTGCATTTGATAGGCCAAAGCGCGCGCATAATGACTGTCGCTACTGCCTTCCATACCGTGAAATAGGACGATTAATGGCGTTTGTTCAAGCTCGCCGTTTTCTGTGTTTATAGGATGAGCATCATAAAAATCATAAGCGATATCACTTTCATCCAAAGAATCTTTTTCGACCACGCGACGATACGTCGGCGTTTTTGGGGCAAAAAACTTGGGTAAAATGCTTTGTAGATGTGGATTGCTTAGCCAAAACGGCGGTTTAAAAGGGGCAGGGGCAAAGGTTTTATGTGTTTTCGATGTTGGCATAAAAGTTTCTTATTTAATGGTTATATAAATAATCGATAAAATCGTCTTTAACAATCAATGCCTTATCATACCGACGGTTACTGCTAAAACCAATGCTTTTCAGTGGACGCTCAGTGAACGAATGGTCACTCAAAAAATTATGAGTTAAGGTGATTGTAGGACGCGCCCATCCATCGCCAGCCGCTCTTTTAAGTGCTCAATATCTGCTTTGGCAAGCGTTACGGTCAAGGTCACTTGCTTACTATAAGTCACATCATCAATATGACCGCCCAAGTCCTCAACCACGTAGCGGCACTGTGCTTCAGTGGCAAACTCAGCGAGTATTTTTACTTGCGCCATCGGCACGTACGGGAGCAGAACCATTGCATCGACGGCCGCCTGCGCAGAACCAGCATAAGCGCGAGTTAGACCGCCTGCACCCAGTTTAATGCCGCCAAAATAACGGACGACAATGATAATCACGTTGCCGATAGATTTATGCTGTAAGACATTTAATATAGGTCGCCCTGCCGTACCATTTGGTTCACCATCGTCGTCAAAGCCTGCGCTGGTGGTGTTATCGGGATCACCGATGATATATGCCCAACAGTGATGACGCGCATCGGCATATTGCGCACGTAGCTGTTCCACGTGAAACATAGCTTGCTCGCGTGAGGTCACAGGATAGGCGTAGGCAATAAACTCAGACTTTTTAATGTTTAAGCGCGCGCTGACCGCATGTTTTAGCGTTTGATAACTCATATTTCATCAGGTCTAGGTTGGATATGGTAAACTTACTTAACTTTCACTGTCTGCCGTGCCGTATTGGGCGCAGTGTTTATTTAATTTTTTATTATAGTATCACTTCTTATTACTTAAGACAGCGGACAAGCGCTAGAGCCGTGCTCGTATGATTGGCTTTTGTTACGAAGTTGGTAGTATAAAACGAATGGTAGTCAAACGTATGCGTCTAGATAAATTTATAAGTAAAGCCACTGAGCTGTCGCGAAAAGAGTCAAAGCGGATTTTGCACGCCGGCGAGGTGACAGTAAATGATGCGGTGGTCAAAGATCCAGGCTTACATGTCGATATCGTTAATGACGATGTGATGTGGGCGGGCGAGCCCTTATCGGTTGCGACGGGCAATCGCTATATCTTGCTGCATAAACCAGAGGGCTTTGAGTGCTCTTTAAAAGCCAAAGAATATCCTATCGTCACCGAGCTAATCGCTGTACCCGAGCTTGGCAGCTTGCGTATCGCCGGACGTCTCGATGTCGATACCACGGGCGCGCTGCTTATCAGTGACGATGGCAACTGGTTACACCGCGTGACCAGCCCTAAACATGAGCATGCCAAAATATACGAGCTAACCTTAGCAAGTCCCATGGACAGCGACGCGCAAGCCAATGCCGTCAAAGAAGTGGCTAAAGGTATCCTTTTAGAAGGCGATTATGAGCCGACCAAACCCGCTACCCTTGAGTTTATCGATGAAACCCACGCGCGCTTGACCTTGGAGCAGGGTAAATACCATCAAGTAAAACGTATGATGGGCTATTTTGGTAATCGAGTCACCGAGCTACACCGCGCCAGTATTGGCCATATCACCTTAGACGGTTTAGAGAAAGGCGACAGTCGTTTCTTAACGCCGGAAGAAGTGGCTACATTCTAAAATTAGGCTCTGCTGCGTCTTAAACAGTCATGAAAATTTTCTGCAAAAAAGCAGCCACGAAAAAGTGCGCTGCTTTTTTAATGTCTATAGTTTCCCTCTATTATCTCTGGCTGCTGTCTGTGTTGCCTATCTCTTAAAGCTCAGTAGCAGTTTTGCAAAATTGAGGCTTTTAAACTTTGCAAAAACTGTCCTTGTGCTAAAGTCTGCCTATCTTTTTTTTAATCTATGTTTTTACATAATATAGTCAGCTTTATTAATAATGAGCATTTTTAAAGTATTGCTATTAAAAACCAATAGGACTGTCTTTGTGAAATTCCCTATATTAAAATCTGTCAGCTTAATCAGTGCCATATTATTGACCACCACCGCTTGTGCGCAGCAAAGCACTTCTGACATTATCAAAAGCAATAGCAGCCAAACACCGCAAACTGGTGCAAGTACACAAAGTACGCAAACTGCGACTAGCAGGGTGAGTAAAGTTGTCGATAGTCAATTACGTCAACTGCTAAGCCAAGCCGGTATCAAAACGCAAATCACTTCTATCGCGCCCTCTAAACTACCAAATATGTATCAAGTCAGCCTAGCTGGACAGCCGCCGCTACATATCACCGCAGATGGTAAATATGTCATCCAAGGTGAGCTACAAAAAAATCCAAGCAAACGCGTCGTCACTAAAACACCAGCGCGTAGCAGCAGCTTGCAAGTCGGTAAACCTATTAGCGCTAGCCTAAAATCTGACCTATTGGCAAATATGGGCGCACTAAAAAATATGAGTGCCAAAACCCCATTCTTTTATACCGCCGTACCTGGCGTCATTTGGGGTGCGACGCTAGAGGGCGTGCCATTTCTACTATCGGACGATGCCCAATATATTACCGATGGTGAGATATCAGTGATTGAAAACGGTCAGTTTATCGGGCTTGATAGCAACTTTGAGCGCCTTAAAAACCAAGCGGTATTTGCAACCTTAGACCACAGCCAACTGATTACTTATCCTGCCACCAGCCCTGAGAAAGCGGTTATTTATGTCGCTAATGATGTCAATTGTCCGTACTGTCGCCGCCTCCATCAACAGCTACCCATGCTTAATGCTAAAGGCGTGACGGTAAAAACCATCGGTTATCCAATCTATGAACAGTCGCCTGAACAAATGCGCGCTATCTGGTGTCAGGGTAGTGAGGACAGCCGCCGCACAGCTTTTGATAAAGCAATGCTACAAGGTAAAATGACGCCGGCACCAGCCAGTTGTAAAGCCGATTATGTAGCGCCTAACCGTGAAAAATCAGCAGGACTTGCGGTCATGGCAACGCCCGCTATTTACCGCGAAGATGGCGTCCTTTACCAAGCAAGCTTTGAGAGCCCAGAGTTTTTAGAATTTTTGGGCGTAGATTAGTGGTTATAAATTTATGATATGACATTTTGAGTCAAACAGTTTATAAAAGACCGCTCGATAAACATAATTTATCGGGCGATTTTTTATTGCGCTTAGCCTTGATTTTAGTAAATATATTTTAGCAACAATTATTGCGGCAAAACGATATTAACGATTTTCCAATTGATCAAACCATCGCGCTGCATCTCGATGGTGAGCGGATAACCTTTCACCTGACCGCTAATGGTAAAGCAGTTGATACCGCAATAGCTGAGTGTTGGCTTGTCGCTGTCCGTACCTTGCGCCGCTTGTTGCTCTAGCTCGGCCGCTTGCTTTTGCATGATTTGCTGCATTTGGTTTTTGACTACGGCATCGACGTCGCCGCGCTGAATGATTAGGTTTTGAATCAGGTTTTTAAGATCGACCTGATTACTAGCAATCGCCCATGCCGCGGCAAACTCTTTGGTTGCGGTATTGGCTTGACCTTGGGTATTGATCAGTTTTTCGATGTTTTGCGGCGTGATAGCGCCATCGACCGCTTGGATGATAAAACCGTTGGCCGCCTCGGTTAAGGGCGCACCGCCAAGTTGGGCAACCAAGGGATATTTGGTCATGGTCACAGCAAGCTGGCTGGTCAATTGATTTTGGATACTGGGGCGCACTTGCTCATAATCGATAGCCGCCGCGATAGCCGCGCCATCTTTGGCATCATAGGCATTTTTAAGCTGATAAGCACTGTAGTAAGGCGAGCCTGCATAGATAGCGACGGCAATGACAATCAATAAAACAATCAGCTTTTTCATAATAATACGACCCTATCACAGACCTAGTGACTAAAAAGTGGCTAAAAAGTTGCTAAAAACAGTGTTTAAATACATATCAATACGGCGCTAAATATTAGCATGGCTCAACCTTATAAAGGTATGGAAACCTTTGTGCAATTCTTAATAAATTCTTTTTTAAGGGATTTAAAACTCCTTAATTTATAATTTAGCCGCCTCAGTGCTTGATAAATCACGCCGTCATCTCCATAAATAGCGCAAACTTTTAATAATTGATTTGGCTAAGCAGCATCCCGCCGTATTCGCTTGTAAGATTCATAAATTGTCCTCTTTTTACGCGTTATCCGCACCATCCGCATTGTTTCATGTGAAACCTTTAAGTGTGGGTGCAGGCAGTGTAAAGGGTGTGATTGATTCGGGTTGATGAATCGGCCGACCGGTGGACTGTGAAGACGATAGGAGAGCCCATGAGTAAGCGCGATTTTTATGAAGTATTGGGGGTCAGTAAAACCGCTGACAGTAAAGAAATTAAGCGAGCCTACCGCAAGCTGGCCATGAAATACCACCCTGACCGCAATTCTGATGATCCTGATGCTGAAGACAAATTTAAAGAAGCGTCGATGGCTTATGAAGTATTGAGTGATGAAGAAAAGCGCTCAGCTTATGATCGCATGGGGCATGCAGCGTTTGAAAATGGCATGGGCGGTGGCGGCTTCGGCGGCGGTGGCAACTTCCAAGATATCTTTGGCGACATTTTTGGCAACTTTGGTGACATCTTTGGTCAATCACGTGGCGGCGGTAGCCGTTCGCGCCGCGGTTCAGACTTACGTTATGTGATTGAGCTGACCTTAGAAGAAGCGGTGCGCGGCTGCAAAAAAGAGATTAGCTTTACCGCGCCTGCGCCGTGCGATACCTGTGATGGTAAAGGCGCAAAAGACGCTTCTGATGTGGTTACTTGTCAGATGTGTCACGGCCAAGGCCAAGTGCGTATGCAGCAAGGCTTTTTCGCCGTGCAGCAGACTTGCCCGCAGTGTGGCGGCTCTGGTAAACAGATTAAAAACCCTTGTACTGACTGTCATGGCAGTGGCGTCAAAGACAAATCGCGCACGCTTGAGGTTTCTATCCCAGCGGGTGTTGACGATGGTGACCGTGTTCGCCTAGCAGGTGAAGGCGAAGCGGGCGGCGCAGGCGTGCAAAACGGCGATTTATACGTCGAAGTACGCGTGAAACCGCATGACGTCTTTACCCGTCAAGGTGCCGACCTTTATATGGATGTGCCCGTGAGTATTACCGATGCGGCACTCGGTAAAGAAGTAGAAATCCCAACCTTAGATGGCAAAGTCAAAATCAAGGTCGCTGAAGGGACGCAAAGTGGTAAATTGCTGCGCGTGCGCGGTAAAGGCGTGACGCCAGTACGTACGACGATGAAAGGCGATTTGATTTGCCGTGTGGTCATCGAGACGCCAGTAAACCTGACGCGCGAGCAAAAAGACTTGTTACGTCAATTCCAAGATACGCTTGATGGTGATAGCAAGCATCAACAGTCTCCTCATAAAAAGTCTTTCTTTAAAAAGATTGGTGATTTGTTTGATTAATAGCTAAATCCTGCTATTTAATTCATTTTAAGGCCTATTGTTTCACGTGAAACAATAGGCCTTTTTGGTAATACTATAAAAAACCATTGAACCATTATATTTGCTAAACTTATCCTCATACATTTAACAACCAACCTATCAAAAATGAAATATTTAGGACAAAGATATGAGTCTACAAACAGAAGAGCGAGCTATTAAAGTCGGCGTTATCGGTGCTGGCGGACGTATGGGACGTATGTTGATTGAAGCCGTACACGACAACGTACAAACCACGCTGAACGCCGCGATTGAACGTCAAGGCTCAAGCCTTGTCGGTGCAGATGCTGGCGAAGTTGCAGCGATTGGCCACCTAAAGGTACAAATTGTCGATGATTTAACAGCCGTTATTAATGACATTGATGTGCTGATTGATTTTAGTTTGCCTGATGCGACCGAACAGAATATGCAAATCTGCGCCGCGAACAAAGTTGCGATGGTGATTGGCACCACAGGTTTTAATGCGCAGCAAGAGCAAGTATTGAAAGAAGCCAGCAAGCAAATCGCTATCGTCTATGCGGGTAATTATTCAACAGGCGTTAATTTGTCGTTAAAGCTGCTGGCTATGGCTGCAACAGCCTTTGGCAATGATGCCGATGTAGAAGTTATCGAAGCCCATCATAAACACAAAATCGACGCACCATCGGGCACGGCTTATATGATGGCAGAAGCGGTTGCAGAAGCGCGCGGACAGAACTTAAAAGACGTTGCCATTTATGGTCGCGAAGGGCAAACAGGCGAGCGCGAAGCGGGCAGCATTGGCATTCATGCGATACGCGGCGGTGAAATTATCGGCGATCATACGGTGATGTTTATTGCCGACGGTGAGGTGGTTGAAATTACCCACCGTGCGCGTGCGCGTATGACCTTTGCCGCTGGTGCGGTACGTGCGGCTACTTGGGTGATTAAGCAAGAAGTTGGTCAATATAACATGCAGGATGTTTTAGGCTTAAATGACTAAACGTAAAGAATTAGGTTTGTTATTGATGGTTTGGTAGCGGTTACTTACTGATAAAGCAGAATGACGGCTAGGAGACAGACATGAATAAGTGTAGCGAGTATCTAAGAACACGTTTTGGTCGTACGCTGGCTATGATAAAAGCTACCAAAACTATAAGCTATACGTGTCCGATAGCATCTACCTTAATTTTAACGGTATTGCCAATCGTCGTACAAGCGGCCGCTCATCAAACCTATGTCATTCATACTTATGGCGGTGAAAGCCTATTACCAGTGGTACGCCAGCAGTTAAACACTAGTCGCGATGGAGGTACGGTTAGTACTTATCAAGATAAGCTGGTACTCCGCACAACTGCCGCCAATTATCAGGCAATACAGCAGCTATTGAGCCAAATTGATCGCCAACCACAAGCCTTAACGGTAGCAGTGCGTGTGGGTAGTGATAGCCGCACTCAAGGTAATATCCAGCAAGGTCAGGTTATTATTAGTAATCGAGGTATTCAAGGTGCAGGAATTATTAACCAGCGTAATAGCCAACAGCAAGGTAATAATATCTATCAAGTACAAACGCTGTCGGGCAGGGCGGCAAGCATTAGCGCCGGCACGCTTTATTCATTAAACCAAAGCTATATTGCCAATAGCTATCCGACCTATAACCGCCCAGTGGGGCAAATTATTATTCAGCAGCAAGTATTACTGCCAACGATGCAAGGGATTGCGGTGACGCCAAGGCTACTAGCAAACGGGCAAGTCGAAGTAGCGCTCACCCAAGTAGAAGAGCAGCTCGTGCGCGCTAATCCTTCTTATAATCGCTACCGCCAAGATAATAACAGTCGCATACAAGGGCAAAGATTGAATAGCACCATTATCGTGCCGCGTGGGCAGTGGGTCACTATTGGACAAATCTCACAGAACAATCAAAGCCAAAATTCAGGTTATGGTAGTGATAGGACGCTAAATAGCAGCAATAGCGTACCGATTTCGCTCTTCGTGCAGTAACGAATGACTTTTTACTGCAACTGGTTAGTTAGTAACGTCAAGAAATAAACAAACATAAAAAAACGCGGCACTGCTTAACACAGTACCGCGCTTTGTTACTGATATTGATATTGATTGCTTAAAAATTAATCAATATAAACCACGTCTAACGGGGGAAAACCATTGAACTCGACCGATGAATACGAGTTGGTATACGCACCAGTGGTCAGCCAATAGATTTTATCGCCAATCTCAAGCTCTTCTGGCAACTGGTAACCCGCTTCTTCATACATGATGTCGGTTGAGTCACACGTTGGCCCTGCCAATACAACGGTGCCTTCACTTGTTGAGGTTTCCATTTTAGGCGTATAGACAGGATACTTGATCGCTTCGCCTAAAGTCTCAATCAAGCCTTGGAATAGGCCCACATCGGTATAGACCCAGCGGGTCAAATCCGTATCTGATTTACGCGAAATCAGCACCACATCGCTGACCAAGACACCCGAGCCGCCAACCAATGAACGACCAGGCTCAAGGATAATCTCTGGCATCTCATCTTCATTGTAATCATCAGTCAAATAACTGGTAATCTCTTCTGCATAGACTTTGACCGGATTGACTTCGCTAATATAGTTTGCCGGAAAGCCGCCGCCCAAATTAATCATTTGCAGCTTAATGCCTTCCTCATTTTTCATCCAGTCAAACATATATTTAACCTTAGCGAGCGCATCATCCCAAGCGGCCACGTCTTTTTGCTGGCTACCGACGTGAAACGAGATGCCATAAGGCACTAAGCCCAATTCGCGCGCTTGAATCAACAAGTCAATTGCCATATTTGGGTGGCAACCAAATTTACGTGATAGCGGCCATTCAGCGGTTTCAGAGCCTTGTACTAAGATACGTACAAATATTTTTGAACCAGGCGCGTGCTTAGCGATATTTTTTAAATCCGCTTCAGAGTCGGTTGCATACAAGTCGATACCTTTATCAAAAGCGTATTTCACGTGCTGCGCTTTTTTAATGGTGTTGCCATAAGAGATACGCGATGGCTCAACGCCGCAATCTAGCACGCGGTCAAGCTCATAGATTGACGCACAGTCAAAGTTTGACCCAAGCTCCGCAAGCAAATTAATGACTTCAACCGCAGGGCTTGCCTTCATGGCATAATGAATTTTAGCCTTTGGAAAAAAACCAACCATTTCCGCATATTTTGCTTTAATGCGGCTTAAGTCGACCACCAAAAATGGCGTGTCGCGACCTTCGGCAGCTTTGGTAAATTTCTGCCAGCCGGCAGGGTCAAAATATTGGTCAATTTTGATCATGGTCATGGTGGGAAACCTTTAATGAAGACAGTAAATGTCGGAGAATAAAAATAGCAGAGAATTAAAACGCTAGAATATAAAAACCAATCTCATTATCATAAAGCCATTATTTTTTAACGATAATGATAGGACAACAAACATGGCTTAGAATATAAATGCATTAAGAGTTAGTAGTTTGTGGCTGTTTATCCGCGATTTGCTCGCCCTGTTTTTCGCGTATTTTAAGCACTTTACGCACTTTATCACGCGCCCGTGTTTGTTTAAGACGCGATAAATAATCAACGAAGATGACGCCATTTAAATGATCCATTTCATGTTGGATACAGACGGCAAGTAAGCCTTCGACTTCTTCATCAATCTTATTGCCATTTTCATCTAAGGCCTCGATACGTACTTTGGTTGGACGTTCAACCTTATCATAGACTTCAGGCACCGACAAACAGCCCTCTTCATACGGCTGTTTTTCTTCGACCAACGGCGTCACTTTGGGGTTAATAAATACCCTTGGGCTGCTTTTATCTTCGGATAAATCCATAACGATAAGCTGGATATGACGGTCGACTTGGCTTGCCGCCAAACCAATACCTTGGGCATCATACATCGTCTCAATCATATCGGCGATTAAGGTTTTGATTTCAGCCGTAACTTCCTTGACAGGCTTAGCAATCGTGCGTAAGCGCGGGTCAGGATAGCTTAAAATAGGGAGTAACGCCATAAGGCTCACCTCAATGATAAAGATAAAATAGGTCTGATATTATAAGATAAATGGGGGCAAAAGTAATGCATATCAATAGCCTGTTTTTTTAGGTAATAACATAAGCAAAACTTATGATTTATAATTCAGATAAAAAATACAGTCATTAAAAAAGGTCCTACGCTGGGTAAGACCTTTTTTATATGCTCTAATTTATTACAAGTAATGGCTTGCGCTTGTTATACGCGGCGCTTATTCATAATCATCTCATAGATAAACAGTAAGATAATTGCACCGATGACTGAGAAAATAAGTCCAGTAAAGCCGCCATCAGCATTGATACCGATTAAGCCTGCGATAAAACCACCCAGCATCGCACCAACGATACCCAATACAATGGTCATAATCCAACCCATAGGGTCGTTACCCGGCTTAATAGCACGCGCCAATAAACCTGCAACCAAACCAACGATAATCATCCAAATAAAGCTCATGGTTATTCTCCTAATATTTTTAATTTATATGGTTATTTATAATCTGTTACTTATTTGATGAATTCATTGTAATCATTAGCCACTATAAAAAGTAACGACGAAATGTTATCTGTGTACGGGCTATGTGAGAAAAAAGCCATATTTGCTATCAAGCAGATGAGATAGGTAAACGATAGGTTAAAACGGTAGTAAAGTCGCTAACGTGATCAAGCGTTGATTACTATCATGTATAAATTATTCAAATAATTATATGGACTTATAAACGTTAGGAAAGTCATCTATAGAACGGCAGGTGACCATAAAAAAAGCATAGCTCGTTTAACGAACTATGCTTTTAGAAATAATTAGGCTTTAATACGCTTGCTATAGTCAATTAAAAGTAAAACTGTTATAAGTTCAGGGGTGATACAGGTATAAATTTTCCTTGCTTACTGTGTTCACAGAGGCTGCGCAAAATTCATTCCTGTATCGCTGTAAAGCTTTTATATTGAATCTACTATATATAAGTGGAGATTTATTTATTGCGCAGCGCGGTTAATAGACGCTGGTGAATACCTTCAAAGCCGCCATTTGACATAATGACAATCGCATCGCCCGCTTGAGCGTTATTAATAATATGCTCAATAATCGCCTCGGTACTAGACAATACTTGCTGGCTTGCAATATTGGGATTGTTAGCTTTGGCATTGTCGATGACGTTTTTTAGGCCCCATTCAAGTCCGGTTGGTTCATACCATAAAGTATGGTCGGCAAGGACGGCGGATTCAGCCAAGCTGTCTTGGTGAATGCCCATTTTCATGGTGTTGCTGCGCGGCTCGATAATCGCCCAAATCCGTCTGTCTGCCAGTTTCTTTTTAGCACCATCTAAGGTAGTCGTAATAGCGGTCGGATGGTGGGCAAAATCATCAAATATCAAGATGTCGTTGACATCACCAATCAGCTCCATGCGACGTTTGATACCAGCAAAGGCGGATAATGCTGCGCAGGCGGTTTTGACATCGACACCAACATTATAAGCGGCAGCAACCGCAACTAGCGCATTATTGACGTTATGAATGCCGCTCATCGACCAAGCAACGATTCCTGTTGCTTCATTGTTCCCTGCAAAACTGATGCTAAACTGGCCGCCATCAGCGCTGATAAGCTCGGCTTGCCAGTCGTTAGTGTGCTGTAAATTCTGCTCATCTTTTTTATAATCAACTGACTGTTTATCAATAACCGCCGTCCGCCAAACCGGCGTCCAAACACCTTTTGCCAACGTCTCTTCTAGGCTAATGGTCGCCGCTGGCATGATGATTTTGCCGCTACTTGGAATCATGCGTATCATATGGTGAAACTGGGTTTGGATGGCGCTTAGGTCGGCAAAAATATCGGCATGGTCAAATTCAAGATTGTTTAAAATAGCGGTACGGGGGCGATAATGAACGAACTTTGAGCGCTTATCAAAAAACGCTGAATCGTATTCATCGGCTTCAATAACAAAGTAGCCTGTCTTTTCTGCTGCATCAGCGGTTTTTTCCGCGCCCAAATAGCTGCTATGGGCAAAGACTTGTTGCAAACGCTCGTCACTAGTATCAACCAATGGCACGCCGCCAATCAAAAATCCTGTATCAATACCAGCATAATGTAATATCCATGCCAGCATCGTCGTCGTTGTGGTCTTGCCATGCGTACCCGCGACGGCAATGACATGGCGTGATTGCAACACTTGCTCGGATAAGAACTGCGGCCCTGAGGTATAGCGCAGACCGCTATCGAGCATATATTCGATGACATCCATGCCACGCTTCATAGCGTTCCCAACCACCACCAAATCTGGCGCTGGCTGCAAATGCTCTATGAGATAACCTTCGGCAATGGTCACGCCCGCATTTTCAAGTTGGGTGGACATCGGCGGATAGACATTGGCGTCTGAGCCTGTGACTGTGTGCCCAAGGCTGCGCGCCAATAACGCCAGCGAGCCCATAAAAGTACCGCAAATACCAAGAATATGAATATGCATAGACGTTCCGTACACGCTTAAAAAGAAGGAGATTGAGCTTGAAGGTCAGCCAACAGTGATTAGTAGAGTTGGCAGTTCGGTGGGTAGCTCAATAATCAAAGCCTCATTGTAAAGTAAACACCATAAGATGACCAATAAAAAACGCCTAGTCAGTAGGCGTTGTGTGGACTCTCAATTTGGCTGAGGTAGGTAGTTATTTATTTACGAGACAGAGTGTAATCATCGTTAAGATTGGCATCAGCGTCCATCATAATCAAATGGTTGTCACTGATTTTATAGGTTTCGATGTTTTTTCTCTCATAAACAATGGTAATTTTATCGTCATCTTGGCGATAAACCCCTGATTCTAACAAAGGCGGAACGTTCGGCGCTGCATCATGAAAAACACTGGTTTTTAGTACAGAGCCATCAGCGAATAAATTTAAGGTGACTTCGGTATTATCGCAAGAAGCACACGGTACCACACCACCATAATCGCCCATCAAGGTGGCTTGTAAGCTGCTGTCGCTACTGGCGGCCGAAATCATCGGCGCGTGGCGACTGTTGTCATTTGGGTTTGCGGCTGCTATCAGAGATTGACCTTCTGTGTTATTTGCCTCATCTGCTATATCGTCAGTATTACTCGCTTGTGCGACATTATTTTGTAAGTCAGCTCGCAGCGAGCTATTGGTCGGTGCCCCTTGCGTCGTTTGTTTATTGGTTAAAGTTGTAGAAGATGACGCACTATCACAGCTTATGAGTAACAGACAGAGTGGCAGCGCCAATAATGGGCGCAGATAGCGTCTGGCAATCGTAACGGCAGAGGAGGAAGTCGGCGAAAGAGTAATCATAGTGTTACCAAAAAACAGTTTTTTAATAGTGTGTTCAACCTTTATCGATATGATGGGGTAATACTATAAATAACTCAGGCTTTGGTAAAAATTAAAGAAATGATGAGGGATAATCTTAACGACAATAAGCAAAGCATACGATCCTGTCTTCGTTAAATTATGTGATGAACGTAACAGAATTGCTGCTAAGCGTCGCATTTAGATATTGCTATAACTGCTATATACGCTTAAAGTGCGATTAAGACTACCGTTATTCCATTAGGTTAAATAAACACCTTGGATATATCAAAGTGTAAAAGTGACTAGAGCGTGTCGTCAATGAAAAGCTATGGCTTTAATGGTGCTAAAAACGCCTGAAATATGAGCCAAAAAAATAACCGTCCATGCATTGTGCAGGACGGTTATTGGCTACTCATAAGGGTAGTAGAAGCAGGTTAGCGGGCAGGGCGTACGATACGCCATAAAATCAGCAAATGTACCACTATCAAAATGCTAAATAAAATCAAAGATTGCTCAGGGATACTCAAACCCATAAACGTCCACTCAATAGACGCGCATTCACCAGAGCCGGCAAACACCTCTTTTAATACTTGCTGCATCGGTAGGGTGTCAAGCCAATAGTCTAAGCCGGGTCCACATGAGGGCACTTGGTCGGCGGGCAAATGCTGTAACCATACGTGCCGACCGGCAACTACTGCTGCCCAGCCAATACCTGCCAAACTGCCAAGCCATAATAGTAAGCGGACGATTTTTGATTTTGGGTCAAATATAGCGGCAATCAAAGCAAAGCCGCCCATAACCATCAGACCGATGCGCTGAAAGATACATAGCGGACAAGGCGAAAACCCCATATAACGCTGTAAGAAAAATAGCGCAAAGCTCATGCCGATCACGGTCATGATTACTAAAAACACTTGCAGATTACGGTAAGTGGTCAGCTGTCGCATGGGGCGAATACTCTTATAAAGTGCTCATTGATATAGAATAAAACTGATAAAAAGTAGACTGTTAAAAGGTCAAATTAATCAACCATTAACGGTATTGTTGTAAAAATTCCATAAAATCTTCGGTTTCGGCGGCTTCAAGCTCTGCCTGCTGCAAGATAGATTTTTCGGCAAGTACTTCATATTTGGCTTGGGTGTTTGGGCTCAACGTCTGCTGTAATATCGACTCACGATGCTGCTGCGCCAAAGTAAAGCCAAGCTGCCATAAGCTACCTAAACGTTTACTATCTGAGTTCACTTGCGCTGAAATAGTCGATTCAGGATGCCCCGCCTTACCTTGCATTAAAGCAACCGCTGTCCGATATTCATTACCACCATAATGCGCATCAAGTAGCTCTGCCAATGGCTGCATTCGGCCTAAGTGCATAAGCATCCAGCTTTCTAGGGTTTGTTCATCGCCATTATTAATAATTTGCAAGTTTTCGCGACGACCTTCGTTGACCACGCGTTCTAAATTAACTGCCAACGCTTCTTCTTCTGCTGGCATGAGCTCTGGTGAATCACTGAGCAGGCAGTACAATGCCATCACTTCTAAAAAGCAGGCGCTAGATAAACGAATGCCAATATCGCTATAAGGGTCGAGGTCGATAGCGCGAAACTCAACGTAAGCGATACCGCGACGCTCAAGCGCTTCGGTTGGGCTCTCGCCACTCATAGCGATTTGTTTGGGGCGAATCGGACTATAATATTCATTTTCTATTTGTAGAATATGATCATTGATTTGAATCGGATTGCCGTCGGCATCATCTAAGCCAAGTTTCTCAAAGCTTGCATGCGGGGTCTGAATGGCTCGGCGTAGCCCTCTGATATACTCGGGTAAATTGTTATAACGAATATCGAGATGTTCTTGCACGCTGTTGGTATAGCCAAGCTTACCCATGCGTAGGCTGGTCGCAGCCGGTCTATAGTAGGTTGAGTCATTGAGCAGCTCAAGGTCATGCTCGATACCTGACACAAAGCACGGACAAACGCTAGGGCTTGCTCCCAATAAATACAGTACCAAACTGGTCAGACGCTTAAAGTTACGAATAAGACCTAAATATTTGTCATTTTTAAACTCAGTTAGACTCAAGTCTTGTGCGCCTGGCGTTTGTGCTTGCCAGGCGCTAAATAACTCATCGCCAAAGGATAAGTTATAATGAAGCCCTGCAATCGTCTGCATTCGGCGACCATAGCGGATACCAAGGCCACTGCGATAGAGGGTTTTTAGCTTACCCGTATTAGAGCTACCATAATCTGCCAGCGGAATATCTTCATCCTTAGATGACAGCATACACGGCATTGACAATGGCCACATCAGCTCGCCTTCAGGCATACCTTGATAAACCAATAAATGCAATTGGCGCAGCATGGTTAGCGTTTCTTTTGGAGAAGTCTTTGGGTCAGTGATGAGTTCGAGCAGACTTTCAGAGTAATCGGTGGTGATAAATGGGTGCGTGAGCTTGGAGCCAAGTTTGGCTGGATGCGGCGTTTGTGCCAAGTAGCCGTTAGGTTTAACCCGCAGCCCTTCTTTTTCGATACCGCGCAGCATGCCACTTAAATGCTTGCTATCAAACCAGTTTGGAATTTTAAAATCGACAAAGCTGCTCGCAAAATTACTCATAATAGTCATCTGTTGTTATTAGTTATGGTCGGTTGCCACACTATCATTGTGCAACCGCAAAAATGGGTTATAGAATCACGTCAGTTTAGCCCAAAGCCGCCCCAAAAACCACGTACAATTACAAATACAGTAAGCTTCACTGGCGCTCCAATATCGGTTGTTTGGTTTATAAAATTGGTTAAGCCGCACAGCTATTAGTCAAATCTACTGCTCTAAATCAAACAGCTATAAAGCAAAAAAAAACATCTACTTATCAGGTAGATGCTTTAGATAACTCATTACTTAATATAAACAGGCTTACGAAAATTCTAATTCCGTCTCGAAACCTTTTAAAATATGACGCGCCATGGCAAGGTTTGATTTTTGACGGTCAAGTACAAGGTATAAAAACAAGTTGTCATTACGTACCAATGGACGTAGCAAGTGATACTGCTTGCTCAAAGTAATAAGAATGTCTTCAATGTTCTCATTTAAATTTAGCGCTGCTGCTACTTTGCGCTTAGAGCGTAGTACTTCGGTGTTACCAGCCGCTGCTAGCTCAAGGTCAATACCAGAACCAAGCGTGGCCATTGCAAGACCAGATTCGCTGTCTACTAGGGCGGCGGCGATAAAGCCGTCGATGTCATTTAATGCGTCAAGTGATAACTTAGCCATGAGGGTGTGCCTTAATAATTGGGGATAGGGATAGGATTATTTTTTAGTCATTATTCTTTAGGAGCAAAATCCTTCAATAAAAAATCTTCTCACAAAAATCTTTTAATAAAAGGCTCGCAAGTATAAGCTTTACAAACATGTTAAGCGCTCACTAAAATACAGGATTAATTAGTCTAGCTACTCAAAAGAAAGCGGTATTTAAGCACATCCCCATAAAAAAACAATCGCAAACCGATTAAAGCCACTTTTTACCAGATTATCGGTTAAAAACGTCTTTTTCAGTTTACGATTGTATACTTAAGTTGTACCAACAGTACTATATTGCTTGACTAGGTTGCTTCTATAACGAAGCTATTATCTTATCTCGACTTACTTTAAAGAGAAAACGATGAACCGCAGCCACAAGTCGTGGTGGCGTTTGGGTTGGTGACAATAAAGCGTGCGCCCTCTAAGCCCTCAGTATAGTCGACGGTCGAGCCTTGCAAATACTGATAGCTTAGTGAATCGACGACCAAGGTCACATCGCCATTGTCAAAGTTGGCATCGTCTTCATTTAAGTCATTGGCAAAGTTAAAACCGTAAGAGAAGCCTGAGCAGCCGCCTCCTGTCACATAGACACGCAGCATTAGATTGCTGTCACCTTCTTCTTCACGCAGGCGACGCACCTTTTGGGCTGCACTGTCTGTTAGGTTTAGAGCGGTCGGATCAACAGGCTGGCTTGAGCTTGGATTAAATTGATTGGCTGATTCGTTCATATCTACCTCAGTTGCTAAAATCAAATGATTTGTTTTTTATTTCTGCGAGGTCGTCTATTTATACGGGATAGGGCGACTGATAAGTAGCGGCTGATAACGCCTAGGCTACGGTAAAATTTTTTATATTTGTTAAGGCATTTAGCAATGTAACATTTTAGCAATGTAACTTAGTATTGAAACATTATTGTGGCATGGCGATTTGGTGAGTAACAATGCTACCGTTACTTAGCTTTGAACACTTAACTTCAGACACCTAACTGCATGATGTCAATAGTATTTTACTAGTATAACATAATTGGGGTGCTGATTGATTTGTCAAGGGTGACAGCAGCTTTTGCAACTATATAGTAGTTTTACATGTTATATAGAGGTTTTAAATGCCAAACTTTTTAATCGTTCGCATGCCATTATGAACGCAATTGGTTTTTAGCCGTATAAAGGGTTGAATTTAAAATAGTTATTTAATCGTTTGCCTATGCGCCAAGCGTTTGAAATAATAGCCGCCTATAAATATGCCAGACGGGTGTTTTTTATTGCCTTAAGTTTTATATTATTGTTGAGATGAAGAAATTATATGATCGAATTCAAAGACGTTGCTGTTCGCCGTGATGGTCGTGAGTTGTTTGCAGGGGCAAGCTTTCAGCTCCATCCGGGCCAAAAAGTCGGCTTAACGGGCAATAACGGCACCGGCAAATCCACCTTGTTTGCCTTATTATTAACGCAAATGGGCACGGGCGATACCGAAGTGACGCTTGATAAGGGTGAAGTCAGCATTCCTGATAGCTGGCAGGTGGCGCACATGGCGCAGGAAGTCGGGGCGAGCGCGCAAACGGCGATAGATTATGTATTAAGTGGCGATGAGCAGTGGTATGAGATTAATGCAGCGTTAAATGATTTAAGCAGTGTCAATGACGATCAGATTGGCGTTTTGCATCAGCAGTTTGATGAAATTGATGGCTATCGGACCCCGACCAAAGCGGCGCAAATCATGGCGGGGCTTGGTTTTAAAACCAGTCAGCATGAGCTGCCCGTAGAAGGGTTTTCAGGTGGCTGGCGCATGCGCTTAAACCTTGCTAAGACCTTGATGAGCCGCGCGGATTTGATGCTCCTTGATGAGCCAACCAACCATTTGGATTTGGACGCCATTCTTTGGCTTGAAACTTGGATTAATGCTTATACTGGTTTGGCGATTGTAATCTCGCATGACCAAGCGTTTTTGGATGCCACCGTCGGCCATATCTTGCACGTCGAACAACAAAAAATCACCCTTTATACGGGGAACTATCAGCAGTTTATCCGTACCCGTCACGAGCGCATGGCGCAGCAGCAGCAAGCGTTTGAGAAACAACAAGCGACCCGCGCGCATTTGGATGACTTTATTCGTCGTTTCCGTGCCAAAGCCAGTAAAGCCAAACAGGCACAAAGCCGTATCAAGCAGCTTGAGCGCATGGCAGAGCTGTCGCCGATGATAGCGGACAACCCATTCTCTTTTCGCTTTTATGAGCCAGCCAATATGAGCTCGCCGCTGATAGAAATGAGCAATGCTGATATCGGCTATAGTGAAACGCCGCTTTTGCATAATGCCAACATCCAAGTAACGCCTGACACCCGTCTTGGTTTGTTGGGAATGAATGGCGCAGGTAAATCGACGTTGATTAAAGCCTTGGTCGGCGAACTTGGTATTTTATCAGGCATTTATCGCGTCTCTGACACCCTAAAGCTTGGCTATTTTAACCAGCACCAAATGGATGCCTTGGACGCAGCAGCGACGCCGATGCAAATGCTGCGCCGCCTAGCAGGTAAAACCTCTGATGCCGAGTTGCGCTCGTTCCTTGGCAGTTTTGACTTTCGCGGCGACCGTATCGATACCGCAAGTGAGCTGTTTTCTGGTGGCGAGCGCGCGCGTTTAACACTTGCTTTGATTGTTTGGCAACGTCCAAACGTCCTTGTCCTCGATGAGCCAACCAACCATTTAGACTTACAAATGCGTCAGGCTTTGACCCTTGCCTTACAAGGGTTTAAAGGAGCAGTGGCGCTGGTATCGCATGACCGTGAGCTGATTGCCAACGTCTGTGACGAGCTGTTTTTAGTGCATGACGGTCAAATCGACGAGTTCGATGGCGACATTAGCGACTACAGTAAATGGCTGGCAGAAAAACGCAAACAAGAAAATGCCTCGGACAAAAATGCCGGAAAGAAAAAGAACAAAAAAGAAGATAAGCAATCCGTTTCACGTGAAACAGATGCAAGTCTGGTAAACAGTCAAACAACCAAACCATCAACCAGCCAAGCAGACCATCAAGTGAGCGGTAAGGCGTCGACTGTATCTGCAAGTAATAAAGCCGCTCAGCCCTTACTTAGCAAAGAAGAGCAGCGCAAATTGGCCGCTGAACAGCGTAAGCTCACCGCACCGATACGCCGTGAGATTGAAAATGCAGAAAAGGCTTTGGCTCAAATTGATGAAAAATTGGCCAGTTTAGAAACCAAACTTGCCGATACTGGTCTTTATGATGAAAGCCGTAAGTCTGATTTGATGAAATTGCTCAACGAGCAAGCGGTGCTTCAGCAGCAGCATAGCGACAATGAAGAAAAGTTATTGCTCGCGATGACGACCTTAGAGGAAATGGAAGCGGGTTTTTAATAAAAAGTTGTCACGGCAAGGTGACAGCGTGATTGTTTAAGCGCTTAATATAGTGGCTATATTAAGCCATTATAAAAACTCGTCGATATAAAAAAAGGGAGAGCATGAGCTTTCCCTTTTTTATGCCATTATTCCATACGGTATTTACCATCGCCATAAGACAGTATTTTCATCGTGGTCGTACAAAGCTGACAGTTTATTTGACTAGCAGCAGCTTTAGACAAATCAAGAATTCGACCTTTGATAAAAGGTCCTCTATCAGTGATTTTTACAATGACGCTCTCTTTCGTCTTTTTGTTGGTCACTTCTACTTTAGTACCAAAGGGTAGCGTTCTGTGAGCGGCAGTGAGAGAGTTCATATTGAAGATACTGCCACTTGCGGTACGTTTGCCGTGGAATTTACTACCATAATAACTGGTGTTGCCGGCAAAAACGGTGGTACTTAACAGCAGCGATAAAGTGATGATTAAAGACTTGATTAAATAAGACATTTAATACCTATTTCTTGTTGATGAGATAGACAGATACTCTTGCCTATGTTATCCATACTCCCTGCGAGTACAAATAATAAAGGCATTTTACAAGAAAGAGCTTGTTATACCCTTACAGGTATGTAAAAGAACTACTAGGGTCAAAAGGGCACTGTTATGCCTGCAAATCTATGATTCACCATAGCTTAATCCTCTTAACCACTCTTTAATTTTGTTAACAATATCTCCATTATTACTTATAAATATAGCCTTTATACTTAAGGTAACTATTTATTTGTCTAACAGTTTGGGTTGGTATTGTTGGCCGTTTATTATTGTTATGATGATACGTAGATGACAATCACAATGATAACGTCAATGTTAACGTCAATGCGTTATATACGTTATATGGCTCTCATACAAACCGGTCCATCGTTTGTTTATATTGGCATAGCAGTCTTATTCACAGGCTTTTATATTGAGGAAAAATAACATGGCAGAGAAAAATTACTATGACATTTTGGGCGTCAAAAAAGATGCCAGCGATGCTGAGATTAAAAAGAAATATCGTAAGCTGGTACGCCAATATCACCCTGACGTCAGTGATGATCCAGACGCTGATAATAAAATCGCGGAGATCAACAATGCTTATGAAACCCTCAGGGATAAAGATAAGCGTGCAGAATACGATGCCATGCTAGACAATCCTTTTGCTGGTGCAGGCGGCGCTGGTGGCTTTGGCGGTTTTGGTGGCCAATCGGCTGGTGGACAAGGCGGTTTTCGCTGGGAAGACATCAAAGATCAGTTTGGTGAAGGTCAAGCTTATGGCGGTGGCGGTTTTCGCTTCGATGATATCTTTTCAGCCTTTGGTCGCGGTGCGCGTGGGCAAACTGGTGGCCGCTCACAAAGCAGCGGCTTTGAGCAGTTTGGCGGCGGTTTTGGCGCGCAAGACAGTCAAGGTCAAGACCAACATGCGGAGATTACCGTGGATTTGGCTTCGGTCTATAGCGGTGATGACTATAGTATCAAGTTAAATGTGCCCGTTCGTCAGGCGAATGGTAGTGTCGATTATGAAAATAAAACTCTTAAAATTAAAATTCCTAAGGGCATCACTGACGGCAAACAAATCCGCTTAGCAGGACAAGGGGCTGCTGGTATCGGCGGCGGTAAAAACGGCGATTTATTTTTAAAGGTTAAAATCAATCATGCTGACAATATCCGTATCGAGGGCGCTGATGTTTATCAAACGGTTAATATTGCGCCTTGGGAAGCGGCACTTGGCGAAAAAATTAGCGTGAGTACCCCAGCGGGAACACTTGGTGTGACCATTCCCAAAAACAGCAAATCAGGTAGCAATTTACGCCTAAAAGGTAAAGGTATTCCTGCGAAGCAAGCGGGCAATCTATATTTGACCTTAAATATCGTCAATCCTGATGTCAACAGCGAGGCGGCTATAAAAGCTTATGAGCAGCTTAAAGAAGCGTTTGCTGATACCAGTATCAGCCGTTAACGACGGGTATTAACGGCTGGTATTAAAGATTGGTGCTATCAGTTTTTAACTGTGATGAATTATGAATAATCGCCCTGTAATAGAGATAAAGACCATACGATAAAATAAAGCGCAAACGAGGATAATCATTATGAAACACTCGCCTGAATTTACCGACATTATCTTGAGCCTAGATGAACTTGTAACTGCCTGTGGGCAAGAACGCCAATGGGTCATTGAGTTGCTTGAAGAAAATATTATCGAATATGATGTACCAGAGCGTCAGCAGTTTACCGGTTATCAGCTGACAACCGTACGCCGTGCCTCGCGCCTCAGCCGTGACTTTGAAGCCAGCGTGCCGGCGATTGGTTTGATACTGGAGTTGCTAGATGAGGTTGAGCAGCTGCGCCAATTTAAGCGCCAGCTTGATATGCAGATGCCAGTGATAGAAGTAGACGTTGAGCATGTAAAATAGCCAATGTCTTATCATTAGCCATAAAAAAGGGTCTTTAAATGAGACCTTTTATACTATTAAAAATACCGCTTTAAAAATGACGGTTTTGCATTGAAACCAACGTCAATAACTAACAACTAACGCGCATATTTTGGATCAGCGGCAGCAGTAAATAAGACGTCTGTTGACGAGTTTAAGGCAGTTTCAGCGGAATCCTGTATTACACCGATGATAAAGCCAATTGCCACCACTTGCATGGCGATGTCATTTGGAATACTAAATAAACTCGCTGCCAATGGTATTAAAAGTAGCGAACCACCAGCCACACCAGAAGCGCCGCAAGCACTAATCGTTGCGACCAAACTTAGTAGTAGCGCTGAGGCAAAGCTTACTTCGATACCAAGGGTATGCGCCGCTGCTAGCGTTAAGACGTTAATGGTAATCGCCGCGCCAGCCATATTGATGGTCGCACCTAGCGGAATGGTGACTGAATAAGTGTCTTCGTGTAGACCCAATTTACGCGCAAGGTTCATATTAACCGGAATATTGGCGGCTGATGAGCGGGTAAAAAACGCAGTAATCCCTGATTCACGTAGGCAAGTAAACACCAGTGGGAAAGGATTTTTACCCGTCTTAACTAAGACAATAATAGGGTTGACTACTAGCGCAATAAACAACATACAACCGACCAGTACCATCAAGATACGCGCATAACCTGCTAGCGCGGCAAAGCCTGTCTCAGCGACGGTATTGGCAACCAAGCCTAAAATACCAAAAGGCGCTAGCGCAATGACCCATTTAACCACTTGCGAGATGGCATCAGAAAAATCACTGACCACGGCGCGCGCGGTATCGCTGGCTTGACGCAGGGCAAAACCAATGATAATTGCCCACGCTAAAATACCAATATAATTGGCATCAGCGATGGCCTGCACAGGGTTGGCAACCAAATTCATCAGCAGGTTGGTGAGTACTTCTTGCAGGTTAGCAGGGGGTACTTGCTCAATGTTGGCATTGACCAATATCAGCTCGGTTGGGAATAAGAAGCTTGCGCCAACGGCGGTCAGTGCTGCCAAAAAAGTGCCAAACATATACATAATCAGCACCGGTTTGACATAAACCTCATTGCCACTGCGATGTTGACTAATCGCTGCCATGACCAAAATAAAGACCAATATCGGCGCGACCGCTTTTAGCGCGCCGACAAATAACGTCCCTAATAGGCCCAGCGCAATACCGATATTTGGTGCCAGCCAGCCAATTAAAACGCCTAATATCAAACCGATAATAATAAGCGGCACCAGCCCTATACGCTGGTACATCGCAATCAATGAACGCATCTATACACCCTCGACTTTGTCAATAAATATAAAGTTTATAATAGAACGGAAAAGTAATCGAAGGATGGTAGCATTTTTTTAAGATAAACGCCTACCTTTAACCTATGCCTACCTAGGCACATAAGATTAAGTAAAAGTGCGCAGTGTGAAAAATAGAAGTGTTTTTTAGGACGAGAAATAAAGGGATTTTATGGCTTAAACCTTAAAATGGGTCAGCTCGTAGCCCAATTTCTGATAGGTTTTGTATTTATGCCGACCTTCTTGCGTACTCTCAGGGTCAGGTTTTATCAGCTCAAGTACCCGAGTAGGCTGGGCATTATTGGTCGCTGCCATAAAACGATTGACAGGATGGATGGTGGTATTTAGGACAATACCTTTAAAATCCGCTGGCATATAACTGCTAAGTAAAACAGGGGCTAATGGCTCATTATTCTCTTGTACAGATTTGCTAGCATCGTTAAGGTCAGAAATAGTAGATGCCAAAAGTCGCTGATGCGGTATAAAGCTTGCGGCATCATATGACCATAGCGCTTCATCAAGCGTCGACAGCAATTCATCATCTTTATCAATGAGAATCAACAGCGACTGAGCACTTTTATTCAGCGCTGTTTGGGTCAATTGACAAATAAAGCCCAAGATATCTTGGGCTTTACTTTCACTTAAAATATAAAAACTGATGTTCATACGTTGATCTTTTAGCAAAAAATTAAGCCATATTTGCGCTATTTTTTAGATATTGCATAAATAATGGCACAGGACGACCCGTTGCCGCTTTGTCTTTACCTGAATTCCAGGCCGTACCAGCAATGTCTAAATGCGCCCATGCTTGACCTTCTTCGATAAAGCGCGATAAGAAACAAGCGGCTGTGATAGCACCACCACCTTTGCCACCGATGTTTTGCATATCAGCGATAGGCGAGTCAAGCTGCGCTTGATACTCATCATCTAACGGCATATGCCAGATTAAATCGCCCGATAAATGACTGGCGTTCTCTAATTCAAACAACACGTCTTCGTCATTACTAAAGACCGCCGAGCGTACGTGACCTAAGGCAACCACACAAGCGCCAGTCAATGTTGCCACGTCGATAATGGCTTTTGGATTATAGCGCTGTACGTAGCATAAGGTATCGGCCAACACCAAACGACCTTCGGCATCAGTATTTAAGATTTCAACCGATTTGCCGTTCATGGCTTTGACGATATCACCAGGGCGCGTGGCATCACCTGATGGCATGTTTTCCGCACAAGCAAGCGCACCAACGACATTAATTGGTAGACGCGCTTCACATAAAGCTTTAATCGTACCGAGTACTGAGGCTGAACCGCCCATATCAAATTTCATCTCATCCATCGCCGCACCGGGTTTGATTGAGATACCGCCTGAATCAAAGGTCACGCCTTTACCGACTAAGACGATAGGCGCATCATCATTGACAGTTTTTGCATCGCTGTTTTTGTCAGATTTTTTGTTAGGCAGCTTGGTCGGTAATTTATCTGCCAAGGCTTTTAGACCGCCTGTTACTTTTGCACCACTATTGGCGATTTTGCTAGCGCCGACTTTAGCGCTAAAGTTAGATTTACCGCGGTACTCTAACAATACCAATTTGCCTTCTTTGGCTGAACCTTGGGCAACCGCTAAGAAGCAGTTCATACCCAGCGCTGACATCTCATCTTCACCCAAGACGGTGACTTTTAATAAGTCAGGATAAGCTTTAGCAAGCGCTTCGGCTTGTTCGGCCATGTAAGCTGGGAAGCAGATATTGCCCGGCTCATTGGCGACATCACGGGTTAAGCTTTGACCAGCAAACACCGCTTGAGCAAAGTCTAACGATGCTTGTAAAGACTCGTCAGCCAATAAATAGATGTCGGTTAAAACAGGCGTGCTTTGCTCAGATTTGTATTTATCAAAACGGTAGCTTGCTGCGAGTAAATTCAAAGCAAATTGGCTAAAATGATTTTCTTCTAGCGCATCACCTAAAGCAACGGTGATAGAGTCAACACGTTTTTGCGTGCTTTGATAAATGGTATTGGCGATTTTTTGCAATACGCTGTGACCAAGCTTATCAAGATTACCCACACCGACGAGTAACAGCTGTACTGGATTTTCTTTCGCCGTTTTCTTATCGCCAGCGAGCGCATAATCAGCGACGGTTTCGCAAGCTTTACCATTAAAATGTGATACTTCCATCAATTGTTCAATACGGCTTTGATAATCGCTTAATGTGGCTTCAGCTAAGATGTTTTTCTTATCATCGATGAGCACTACCAAGCAGGCGGCATCTTTACTTTTGGCTTCTTTTTTAAGTATTTTTTGTGTATGGGTTTTTGGCAGGGTTTGCGTTAATTTAATATTCATATAGTTATCCTTATTAGAGTTATGAAATTAGCGTTATGAAGTTGGGATTATAACAACGACAGGTTTCATTTAAATTGCTGATACCTATTTAAGCTCTATTATCTATTAGTGGATTTGTTAAAGCTTTGGATTTTATAAAAGCTTAGAACTCATTAAAACCATCACCCTAGTGTAGCATATTGCAGGGTAAGTGCGCAGTGAGCAAGTATTAGGCATAATGCAAATGTCTAGTGCAAATACTTAATAGAGCTGCTCTTACATTAAGATAAGCTTATAACTTATACACGGTAGGTTCTCTTAGTTTTAGCTATTATGAGCCAAACAATCAAGGCTGATAGCAAGATGCATACAATGTTTTCCAACACATTTCACAGCCATTTTTGAGCAAAATATGCTAGGATTAGCGGTTATCTTTATCGCTACTGTTTATAACATAGCGCCAGTCAAACTGCGCTACATTGTGCGCATACCAACCTTTTTCTAAAGAGTGCCTATTGTGATATTACGCCGCTATATGACTCAACAAGTTGCCTCAACGACCGCTTTGGTGTTGGGGTTTTTAGTGGTGATGATGCTCGGCGGTCGTTTAATCCGTTATTTTGGTATTGCCGCCGAAGGCAATTTAGACATCAGCTTATTATTTACCATCATTGGTTATAACTTGCCCTACTTTTTAGAGCTTATCCTGCCTTTGGCGTTTTTTATCGCGCTGATGCTGGTATTTGGGCGCTTATACGTCGACCAAGAGATGGCGGTGATTAATGCCAGCGGCGTGTCGCGCGGTAAGCTTGGGCGGTTGATGACACCATTGATATTGGTATTGTTTGTTAGCGAAGCAGCCTTATCTATCGTTGGTAAACCGTGGGGCGTGCGCTCATCAGAAAGTGTTTGGCAACAGCAAGCGTTGACCAGTGCCTTTGATTTGATTCGTCCCAATCAGTTTATCAGTAGTGGCAATTATCATTTGTACGTCGGCAGCTTAAGCGAAGATAAAAAACAATTGCAAGATGTAATATTGATTCAATCTGAGCCTAAAGCCAAAGGCAGTACGGCGAAAAACGCGGCCGCTGATGTTAATAACAATATCGACCCAGAAACTGCTGAGCAATTAAATATCCCAGAGCTACCAAACGCGCTTACAAGCAACAATGCTATCAGTAAAGATACCATTACCCTTGCCAAACGCGCTCAGCAAGTAGATACCGGCAGTAGCGGCGTCACCCAATTGGATTTATTCCAAGGTCGCCGTTATGAAGTCGGCGCGGGCAGTCTAAAATACAATCAAGTGGGCTTTGATCGCTATCGTATCACCTTGACCGAATCCTCCAAAGAAGTCATCACCGAAGCCAATATTGAAACCCAAGCGATTGGTCCATTATGGCAAGCTGCAACGGGCAGCGCAGCAGTGAATAGTGAAAATGCACTTCGAGCGGCGCAAGGCGAGCTTGGCTATCGTCTGGCATTGCCTTGGCTGATGATTATCGCGCCGATGCTTGCCGTGCCACTGGCGCAAGTACGTCCGCGTCAAGGTCGCTGGTTGCGTCTGTTCCCATCGATTTTATTATTTGTCAGCTGCGCGCTGGGTATTATCTCCCTTAAAAACGCGGTGAGTAAAGGTAGTGTTAGCGTTTGGGCGTATGCATGGTTGGTATTAGGCTTTATGGTATTGGCGCTCTATATGAACTGGGGCAGCCGCGTCCAACATCGTTTGCGCTTTCGCAAACCAGATGCGCTGTTAACCGTTATCGATAATCAAAACAGTACCGATAATCAAAGCAATGGCTCACAAGGAGGACAATCCTAATGAGCGCTTTATTCTCTAAATCATCATCGTCTAATTCATCAAAGCCAAATTCGCCTAACCCTAAACTAAAACTTGCACCAAAACCGACCAATTTAAAAGTGCTGAGCCGCTACGTTAAATTAAACGCTTTGCTTGCCATCATTGGCGCCGTGCTAGGCTTATGGGCTTTGCAATTGGTGTTTTCTTATTTGTCTGAGCTGGATTCGTTAGATGATAGCTATACGATGGGTGAGGCGATTAAATATATCTTTTACCGCTCGCCGTATTTTTTAGAGCAATTTATCCCAACCGGTGCGCTACTTGGTGCTGTGATCGGTTTGGGTTTACTTGCCAATAAAAGCGAGCTGGTCGTCATGCGCGCCGCTGGCGTTAGCGTTTATCGTATTGTCGGTTGGGTTTTACAGCCGGCTCTGCTTTTTGTGCTATTGGCATTGGTGATTAATCAGTTTGTCCTACCGCATTCTAATCAATTGGCGCAAGAGATTAACGACGAAGACAATAGCTCGCTTGTCACCTCAGTACGCGGTTACTGGACAGTACAGCCACGCTTTGAGCGTACAAAAGACGGCAGTGCTAAGCCAGATGGTAGCGATATTTTATATATCGATTATGCCGATGTGCAAGGCAATATCGGCGAAGTTAAACGTTGGCATTTGGACAATAAGGGCAATCTGCAAACCGCTATCCATGCTGAGGGCGGCAAATATATCGGCCGCGAAGCACTAGACACTGATAGCAGCAAAACTGATAGGCGTAAAGCAAGCGAGCAATATCGCTACGAGTGGCAGCTCAATAATATGACCAAGCTGATGATTGGTCAGGGCTTTGAGAGTAGCCAAGCTATCGCACCGTCAGATACCTTGAGTTTGCCTTTTGCCCCTGAATCGGTGTATTTACTGACGCGTGAGGCCGAAGATTTGTCATTGACCCAGTTGTATGAGCATCGTCAATTTATGCGTGGGCAGGGTACGCGCTCGTTAAGTCATGAGCTGGCATTCTGGCAAAAGCTATTATCACCGCTGTCGATTTTATCGCTAGTGATTGTTGCTTGCTCATTCGTCTTTGGCTCACTACGTACGCATAGCTTAGGCCTACGTATCGTGGTGGCCTTATTATTTGGCTTGCTGTTTAGTTATGTGCAAGACTTGGTCGGTTTTGTCGCCCTTGCGACTGGATTCTCGCCATTATTAATGGTGCTATTACCGATTATCGCCAGTGCGTTTTTGGGCGGGTATTTACTGAAACGGCAGATGTAACCTTAAAAATATAATTGCAAAAATATAACTTTAAAAATATAGTTCTAAAAATTTAGCCATAAAAAATCCCGCTAACACATCATCGTGTTAGCGGGATTTTTTGTGCAGCTTTTACGTCGCTTAATCTTAATCTTTGGTCGCCATGGTAATGGTATAAGTCTTACCTTGTTTGACCTTTTCGCTATTGCCAAACACTTCGGTAAATGAGCGTTTCATAAATTGACGTAGACCATTAATCGTCACCACGTAAAAACGCCCACCTTGACGCATACGTGCATAAGCATCAAGGAAGTATAAATAATGCTGCTCTTTGCCAACTTTGGCGGGCAAGTTCGACATCACAAGGCTAAAGTCCTTGTCTTTTGCCACGTGGTTAAAGCCATTTGATAAATGCACATCGACATTTTTTAGACCGTTTTTTTCGCAATTGAGGCGCGCGTATTCCACCGCCATAAAGTCTTTATCAATCAAGGTATGCAGACCATTTGGGCATTCACGCGCCGCCGTCATACCAAGCACGCCATAGCCACAGCCCAAATCTATCGAATCATCATCTGCTTGAAAATCCACATAATCAAGCAGCATCAAGCTGCCATCATCAAGCTTTTGCGGTGAAAAAATGCCCCACGTCGTCGTAAAATCAAACGGCTTGCCCAGCACATCTTGGCGAAAATGAATGTCTTCACGCCAGTGTTCAGCGCTTTTCAAGAGGTCGGCAGGGGGCTTATGGTTTAATGGGTGGCTCATGGGATTCTCGGATATTGGATAGGTAGGGAATAATAATTGATGGTGGGTATTGTAACGAGAAAAGGGCAGGTTTGCAGCATCTTTAACCGCGTGGATGATGCTCGGCGTGCAATTGCTGCAATCTCGCCGTCGCCACATGGGTATAAATTTGCGTGGTTGATAAATCACTATGCCCGAGTAATAACTGCACGCTACGTAAGTCTGCACCATGATTGAGCAAATGCGTGGCAAAGGCATGGCGTAAGGTATGCGGCGATAGCTCTTTATCAATACTGGCAGTTTTGGCGTATTTTTTGATGAGATACCAAAAGTTCTGCCGCGTCATATAACCACCTTGCGCGGTCAAAAACACCGCTTGGCAATTGCCAGACTTTAAATGCGCAATCAACTCACCGCGTCCGTGAGAGAGATAATCCTCTAGCGCATCTGCTGCGTATTCGCCAAGTGGCACTAAGCGTGTTTTATTGCCTTTGCCCGTGATTTGTAGCCAGCCAGCATTTAGATTGACTTGCTCTAGGGATAGATTAATCAACTCGCTTACACGCAGACCACAAGCATAGAGTACCTCTAGCATGGCTTTGTCACGCAGCCCAAGCGCCGTACTGCTATCGGGTGCGGCAAGAAGATTATCCACATCCGCCTCGCTTAAATCCTTTGGCAGTGGACGACCTAATTTGGGGCTTTTGATACGCTCACACGGATTGTCTTCGCGCAGATTACTGGCAATCATCCAAAGATAAAACTGACGCAAGCTTGACAGCATACGTGCTTGCGTACGCGGTGTTTTGCCATCTTGCGTAACGGTTGATAAGCAGTGCAACACATCCTCTGGCTGCCATTTTGTCAGGGCAATAGGGTTGGTCAGCTCGCAAGAACGCAAATCGCGCACATAAGCGTTACGCGTCCGCGTCGCCAAACCGCGCGCCAGCATCGCTTGACGAAACTCCGTGATATAACTCGGCTCGTCATCGACGGCGAGCGCTTTAGGTTGGCGCTGTTGTACGGCGCGGTCACGGCTCATAGATGGTTACTCAGTAAGGGGCTAGGGACAATAAGCTAGGCATAAGAAACTAGATGCAAGAAGCTAGGCACTTTTTTTCTTAACCAAATATCGATAAAGCGTGGCACTGGTTGGTGCGTCATCATCGCCAGCAACCGTGATTTCATCGGAATCATTATTTAAAAGCACATTTTCAGCAAGCGTTTCTTGCTTTACAAGTTCATGCCCCAAATGACGACAAAAATTAGGAATGTCGCGAGTGGTCGCAGGATCGGTGGCGAGTATTTCAATCATCTCACCGGCATCGGCTTTACGGATGATTCGATGCAGCATCATCACGGGCTCAGGGCAAATCAGCCCTTGAGTATCTAGATGATGATTGATGGTCGTTTGTGTGCTAGAAGTGGTCATAGTAGTCGTTTAAATTGATAAGGTAAGGGTAAAGTTTTTGCTCTTTATTCGTTAGAATTTTTTATCAGCGTTTTTTAGCTTTCTTTAACGTTTTCAGCGTCTTTTGCCGTGTCTTTTTCAGCCTCTATAAAGTTAAAAAAGCGCTTAAAACTGACTTTAAATAAAAATGCCACGCCAAGCCAACAGGCCAATCCTAACCAAGCGGTATCGGCAAATAATAAGCCACCAACCAATACGACCGTTGAGACGCCAATACTCATGGCAATCATCGACGGCTGATTTAAGCGATAACGATAAATAACCAATGCATCATAAATAGTAATAGGAATCGTGAGCGCCACCAAAGCGTAGGGCAAGTTATAAAACAATTGATAAAGTAGCTGACTGTTATGAAAGGCTTTGATACTAGCAATGGTGCCAAAGACCATAAAGGCAAGGATAGCGGCATAAATAAGATAAATCGCTAACTGGTTTGCACGCTGAGCGCCTTTGATACGCGCAATCGCCAGCGGCGCAAAACCACGCTGCGAGCCATTTTGCGAAGAGTGGTCTGAGACAGTGGTCATAGTAATCAGTCATTTATTCGTTTAGAGGGTAGGGCAAAGATAAGCAGACGAGCGATATTTTAACAATTCATTTGCCCATTTGGCGCTGTTTTAATCCGCTTTAATGGTGTCGATGGCAAGACTGCTACTGGGATCAGCAAAATATGTCGACATCAGGATACAGGCGGAAATATCATCAATTGGGTCGCGCTCGTTTTGTATCCAACCGTTCTCCCAAGCGATTTCACGCGCTGCTACTGAGGTTAGGCGTTCATCGCAGAGAGATACAATGACGGGCAAATGCTGCTCCATAATCCTATGCGCCAAGCGGCGAGCAAATTTGTGCGCCCGCTTGGAGAGCATTGAGCTGCTTCCATCCATGTTGAGTGGCAATCCAACCACCACTTTTGCCACGCCCCAAACTTTGATAATGCCAAGTAAATTGTCCCAATCAGGTTGACCATTATTCATCGCCAAGATATCAAAGGCGCGCGCTGTTTTGGTAATAGAATTGCCGAGCGCCATGCCCATCTTTTTAACCCCATAATCTAAGGCCAAAATAAGGTGCGGCTTAATAGTTGGCTCAGTAGCGCTAGCAGCATTGATAGCATCTGCGCTATCTGTTGTAAGAATACTATCTACCATAATCAGGGGGATTTCCTATTTCTGTCTTCATTAAGCAAATGCTGCTCAGTATATAGCACTTAATATATAACGCTAGGCATGACCAATATCGCTGCTTAAATAATCAAAGTTAACGCCAATTTTATCGGCAGCGATTTGCCAGCGTTCTGCAAATGGCGTATCAAACAATAAATTTAGATCAGCAGGACAAACCAGCCAGTCGCCACTTGCAAGCTCTTGGTCGAGCTGTTTTTTTCCCCAACTCGCATGACCTAAGCACAGCTGATAATGCCCAACACCCTGACCGGCGGCGATACGTTTGAGGATATCTTGACTGGTAGTGATACAGACGTTTTCTGAGATAGCAAAAGACGACGCCCATTCTGGTTGACCGGTGTGCAAGACAAAACCGACTTCTGGATACATAGGCCCACCTTCTAGCGCCATATCTTCCATCACTTGCGGGTCGGTGACTTCGATGCCTAAATCTTCTAGCAGTTTGCCGACGCGCGCTTGCTCTATCGGACGATTGACCATCAGACCGAGCGCCCCATATTTATCATGGCGACAGATATAAATCAGCGCCTGCTCAAACCGTGGGTCTGACAGCTCGGGCGCCGCAATTAAGAAGTGATGGGTCAAATTGACTTTAGACATAGAAACCAAGGCAACCTAATATTAAAGGTGAAATTATTAAGAGGATAGACCACTATATGGCGTTTGGGCGTAAAAAATCAACTAAAGCAAATATTTAGCGATTATTTACTAAAAGACTGTACTCTCGAATGGTCATTATTTGCGAGTTATTTTCTATCAACCATGTACCTGCTAGCTATTTAGCAGCCATCACTCAATAATCATTATTTAACATCGCTTAATAAGCTACGCGCATGGTCACGGGTGACATCAGTAATGGTAACCCCGCCAGACATACGGGCCAGCTCATCGACTTGCGCGCTATCGGTTAAGATTAATAGCTCGCTTTCGGTTTGCTCATCATGATGTTTTTGTACCAAGATATGCTGATGCGCTTGTGCCGCAACTTGAGCTTGGTGGGTAATAGCAAGCAGCTGCTGCGTCTGTCCAAGCGCGCGTAACAGCTCACCAACCACTTGTGCGGTGCCGCCACTGATACCGACATCGACCTCATCAAAAACGAGCATCGGCTTGGCAGCATTATTATCAGCATTGGACGCTTGCAATACCTGCATGACCAGCGCCATCCGCGATAGCTCACCACCTGAGGCAATTTTATGTAGCGGCTGCATGGGCATACCGACGTTGGCGCTAAACAACAAATCGATATCATAGCAGCCCTGACTATTATACTGGCTAGGTTCGGTCTTTTTGGTAAAGACAAACTCGCAGCGCGCATTTGGCAGGGCAAGCGGTTGTAATTGTGCGATCAGCTGTTTACTGACTTTTGGTGCCGCTTTTGAGCGCTGTTTATTAAGCTCATTGGCAAGCGCCAGATATTCTTGCCATGCTTGCTCGATTTGCGCCGCCATGGCATCACTACTCGGCTCATTTTCTAACTGCTCTAATTGCGCTTGCCACTGTTTTGCTTCCTCAATCAAGTCGCTTGCGGGCAGGCTATGCTTGCGTGATAAGCGGTGCCCAAGACTGATTAAGCTATCGAGTGTTTGCAAGCGCTCAGGATCAGGCAGTTGCTGCTCGGCATAATCCGATAGTAAGCCCGTGACCTCAGTGATTTGCTGCTGCGCCAAATGCAACTGTTCGGACGCCTGCTCAAAGGTTTGACTGACGCTCATTTGATTGTCACAAAGCTTAATTGCTTGCCCGAGCAAGGTCATGACATCGGGCTCATCAGTGTCATTATCAAGCAGGTGCAAACCGTGACTGGCTTCTGTCATCAACGCTTCGATATTAGACAGCTCCTCGTGCTCGGCTTCAACTTCTGCATAATCAACCGCGAGTAGCGGCGCAATGTCAGCAAGCTGGCTTTGCAACAACTGTATTCTATCTTGACGCTGAGCTTCGCGGCTGGCGATATCATCAGCGCGGCGTTTGAGCTGCTGATAAGCGTGATAACTGCTCGCCGTTTGCGCGGCAAGTGGCGTGATTTGCGCCATCTCATCGAGCCATTGCACCACAAATTGTGGCTTTAGCAAGGCTTGCTGGGCATGTTGACTATGAATATTAACCAATAAAGCGCCCAAGCTTTTAAGTTCCGCTAAGCTGACCGGCGTGCCATTTAACCAGGCTTTAGAGCGTCCTGTATTACTAAGCTGACGGCGAATCAGGACTTCAGGTTCTTCTAAAGGGCGCTCGTTTTTGGCAAACCATTCTGCTACGACGTCATTATTTTCTACATCAAACTGTGCATAGATATCAGCGTACGCTGCGCCGTGCCTGACCATAGCGCTGTCAGCGCGCTCGCCTACGCACAAAGACAGCGCATCTAGTAATAATGACTTGCCAGCACCTGTCTCACCGGTGATGACATTGAAGCCTTCAGCCATACTCAGCTCATGCTGAGCAATCAATGCAAACTGCTGTAAAGTTAATGATACGAGCATCAACGCCTCTCATGGCAGACAATAAATATCAGCAATTAGGCTGATTTTTAGATCTACAATAGGATAAATAAAGAAAAACAGCTTTGGTAAATGGTGCTAATAACATAAAGACAATTGGTAAATATTATGGTGGCAAAAGGTAGGAAATACAAATTTTAAAGGTAAGGAAAGTTAGCCGCTGTAACAAACTTTATAGATATAATGTGGTAGCATAATCTCACATAATGATAAACTCTTATCACCAGATTTTTATATTCTCTGCTACCCTGTTTGTCCTTCAGGCAAAATAAAATGTAGATATAGGGCAGGCGAAATAAGCGTTTTATTGTTATTTTAGACAGTATAAGCTTTGACTGGCTCTTGATTTGGCTAGCAGCTCTAGCAAGCCAAATACAGAGGCAGTCGTTAAAAAGATGTAATAAAACTGTCATCTATGCAGTGAGTTATTCTGCTATTTAGTTTTTCAATTTGGTCTTTTAGTTTGGCAATATTTATTTGATAAGGAAGCCACTATGACAGCGGCGCAATTTACCAATGTAACAGTCAATGCTCAAGCCACGATATCCTACGATGGTCGTTGCTCAAGCCATACCATCATGTTTGAGGACGGTCGCCATAAAACGCTCGGGGTTATTTTGCCTTGCGACAATTTGGTCGAACACTATCACTTTAGCACCAATACTTCAGAGCGCATCGAAATAATCAGCGGTGAGTGTGAGGTCAAAATAAACGGTGAAGAAGAATTTAGCTATTACCGCGCAGGACAGTCATTTGTGGTCGAGGGCAATAGTGGCTTTAGTTTACGTACAGAAGAAATCGTGCAGTATATCTGTCATTTAGAAGGTTAAGCTGGCTAAAAAATCATACGATTAAAGGTATCAAAAGGCAACTTGCCACCCCTTTAAATAAACAAGTTAGAAGAAATAAACCTTGTACGAAGGTTTATTTCTTTTTTTTGGCGATTATTTTAATAATTTTTCGTTTCGCCACGCGTTAATTGCTACAATTATCGTTATATAAGCGGTCCGCTACAAAATGAATATAGAGCTACTGGCATTCATTTTGCGCAGCCTCTGTCTGCGTAGGCACAGCAAGCAAGGAAAATGAACACCAGTAGCGCGTTATCATACTTGTACTGATTTTATTTAGGACTGACTATATTTCCTATTTTTTATCGCCGTACGCGATACCACTTTTATATTGTAGACCCACTATGGCAAAACCCAGCTATTTTTATGGTATTCATGCGATTGAAGCCTTACTCGAATACCGCCCGCTTGATGGACTCAGCTTATTTGTTCAGCAAGGACGGGAGAGCGACAGTCACGTACAAGCGATTATGGCGCAAGCACGTGATAATGGTATTAGTATTCAACCGACACAAAAAGACAAGCTTACTCAGCTATGCGGCAGCCCGCAGCATCAAGGCGTGGTGCTTAATGCGCGTCCGTTAGGTTTCGCTGACGAAGGTTTATTAGATACCATTGCTAAGCGTGAGCAGTGCCTATTATTGGTGCTCGACCAAATTACCGACGCACATAACTTTGGTGCGTGTTTACGTACCGCCGTAGCCATGGGCGTTGATGCCGTTATTTGTCCCAAACACCATGCGGCAAGTCTGACGCCAACCGTTGCGAAAGTATCTGTTGGTGCTGCCGAGATGATGCCTATCGTTAGTGTGACCAATTTGGCTCGTACGTTAAGCAAGATTAAAAATGCTGGCGTCTTTGTATTTGGCACCGCGTTAAATGCAGAGGCAAAGCCAATACATGCCGCTGATATGACCAGTAAAACTGCGATTATTATGGGCTCTGAGGGCGAGGGCATGCGTCGCCTGACGATGGAGAGCTGTGATGAGCTGGTTTATATTCCGATGTCAGGCAACGAGCATGGTAACCTGCAAAGCTTAAATGTGAGTGTGGCGACCGGCATGGCGCTCTATGAGATTAATCGGCAGCGAACTTTAGCTGCTGGGCAAGCGTAAGATAGTTTTGATGTAACGGCTCAAGCTGTAAGTATAGCGCCGCAAGATCGCTCTCGTTAAGCACCACATCATCTGCATGACGATTACGCTCTTCGCGACTGAGCTGATTAATCATAATGGCTTTAATCTTTTGCACGCTTTGCTCATCGCGCTGAGTCGCACGCGCAAGCTGGGTTTCCTCGGTGGCATCCATCACCAATATACGCTGGCATAAATTGGCAAGGCCTGCTTCTGCGCCTTCAATGAGCAAAGGTGCTGAGAGCACAACATATGGTGACGTACTGGCTGCTAGTTGCAATTTTGCCGCTTCGCGTATGGCTGGATGGGTGATGGCTTCAAGCTCAATTAAGGCTTCAGGATGGGTGAAGACATGAGAGCGAACGGCGGCACGATCCATTTCCCCATCATCGTTTAATACCCAATCACCAAATTTTCTTTCGATTTTACGTAAAGTGGCGCTGCCTTTAGCGACCACTTGATGAGCAATCACATCCGCATCAACAATATCAATCCCTTGCTGCGCGAACCAATCGCTTGCCGCCGACTTCCCACTGCCGATACCGCCGGTCAAGCCGACAACTAATGTCTTGCTTTTGGTTTGGGGCGACTGTGGTTGATAGGAATAAGATGAAGATAAGGCATAATTTGACATAGTAATGACTTATTTAACCGATAGAAGAGGATAGCTAGAATATACCAATAGGCTATTCTAGCAGGTTAAAGAACATTTTTGAGAAATTACGCGTCTACTTGCGTCAGTATAGAGGTTTAAGCGTACATTCCTAAATACCAATTGACAATATCTGGGCCGTATAATAATGCAATGATACCAGCAATGGCGATATAAGGACCAAAGGCAAAAGGACGACTTTCCCCTTGTTTTTTTATCAAAATAAGCCCGACGATAGAACCAAGCAGAGAAGAGAGCAAAATAATTAATGGCAACATCATAGGGCCAAGCCACGCGCCTAATGCGGCCAGTAATTTAAAATCACCTTGTCCCATGCCATGCTTTTTTGTGATGAGATAAAAGATTTTTACCACGACCCACAAAGATAAAAAGCCAAGTAAAAGTCCCCAAATGGACTGAGTCGGGGAGACAAACCAGCCTTGCGAGTTTACCGCCAAGCCTAAGCCCGCTAAAGGAAAGGTTAGGCGATCTGGCAATAGCTGGGTATCAAAATCGATACCTGTTAAAGTAACTAGCGTCCAAACCAAAATCAATGCTGATAATCCTGCGGCGCTGACGCCAAACTGATAGATCACCAGTATAGATAGCAGGGCAGTCACGAGCTCAACAATAGGATAACGCAGTCCGATAGCAGCTTTACAATCTGAGCAGCGCCCGCGTAATATAAGCCAACTTATTAAAGGAATATTTTCATACCACTTTATTTTATGGGCGCAATGAGGACAGCGTGAAGCAGGTGTGCTTAATGTGATAGGGGTATCGGTGGCAACGATATCTGATAATGGCTGTGTATGTTCACGCGGTATATCCGCTTGCTCAGCCATAAACTGGCTACACTCCTGTCGCCAAGCCGCTACCATCATAAGCGGTGTCCGATGAATCAGCACATTTAAAAAGCTGCCAACACAAAGACCAAGTAGACCGAATACAACTAAGGCAAGAGTTATATTTTCTTGTAATAATTGAATAAATTGCATGAAATCGTTTTCCTTGCAGTGGCTGTTAGCCTACCACTGAGCCCATTTGGAAGATTGGCAGATACATAGCAATCACTAGGCCGCCGACCAACACACCGAGCACCGCCATAATTAACGGCTCCATTAAGCTGGTCAAACCATCAACAGCGTTATCGACTTCGTTTTCGTAATAGACGGCAACCTTATCGAGCATCTCTTCTAAGCTACCTGATTCTTCCCCAATTCCAACCATTTGAATCGCCATACTTGGGAATAAGTTGGTTGAGCGTATCGAAAATTGCAATTGCTGACCTGTTGAAACATCGTTTTTTATTTGTTGAATGGCGTTATAAAAGACCACGTTGTTTGCAGCGCCAGCGGTAGAATCTAAAGCATCAATGAGGGGTACACCAGCAGCAAAGGTGGTCGATAATGTACGCGCAAAGCGAGCGATGACTGCTTGATAAGCGATGTTGCCAAATATCGGCGCTTTTAATACGGCGCGGTCTAAGAAATCACGGAATTTCTTAGAGCGTTTTTTGGCTTCGGAAAAGCCAATGACGGCGCCACCAATCAGTACGATTAAAATAAACCACCAAGATTGCATCCATTCTGACATCCCTACCACCATTTGAGTAAACGCCGGTAGTTCGGCACCAAAAGACTCAAATAAGTCAGCAAATACAGGAACGACTTTGACCAGTAGAATAATAGTGACAATAATGGCAACGACAATAACGGCGATAGGATATTTCATCGCCTTTTTAATTTTGGCTTTTAACAGCTCACTTTTTTCTTTATAGGTTGCAACGCGCTCTAGCATGGTCTCTAGCGAACCAGATTGCTCGCCAGATTCTACAAGTGAACAAAACAGATCATCGAAATAGCGCGGGTGTTTACGCAGTGCCGAAGCAAAAGTGCCGCCCGCTTCAATATCGGCTTTTATTTGCAAGACCAAATCTTTCATGCTCGGGTTATCGAGAGAATCAGCAACAATCTCAAAAGACTGGGTTAATGGCACGCCAGCTTTCATCATGGTTGCCAACTGGCGCGCAAAAATAGCAATATCAATCGGTTTAATAGACTTTTTGAAGGTATATAAAGGTTTGGGTTTTTTCTTGATACCTTTGACAGTGATACCTTGCTTGCGCAAGGTGGCTTTTGCCAACTCCAAGCTACGACTGGTGGTTTCGCCTTTTACTTTTTGTCCGCGTCGGTTTACTCCATCATAGACAAAGTCTAATAGCATGTCGGTTTTAGCTTTTGCCATGTTGATATCCTCGAAATTTCTACCAATAGAGATATTATAAACTCATAAAATCATGCCAAATTTAATACCTCATTTAGGCATACTTTATTTTTCTAGAAAAAGCCAGTATATATCTGTTTTATATTTAAGTATATCTGTTAGATAGTATTGCTGGTTTACAAATCATTTTACTTAAAAAGACAAATTGCCGCAGTTTTACCTTACAGTATTTGTTACTCAGAGGTCACGCGCATCATTTCTTGAATACTGGTTACTCCTTGTAGTACCTTTAAAATACCCGAGCGCCGTAAATCTCTAAAGCCGTTTTTAAGCGCCGCATCTTTGATATCCATGGCGTTACCATCTTCCATAATAATACGTGAAATATCGGGACTGACTTTCATCACTTCATAAATACCAACACGGCCTTTGTAGCCTTCACGGCATTCATTACAGCCAATAGGTTCATAAATGAGGTTATCTGGATTGTCTAAATCAGCATCAGTAAAACCAAGCTCAAGCAGGCTTTGGCGCGGAATATTGATCGGTTTTTTACAGTTTTTACATAAACGTCTTGCCAATCGCTGGGCAATAACTAAGTTTACTGACGTTGCAATATTAAAAGAGGCAACACCCATATTGCGCAAACGCGTTAAGGTTTCAGGGGCAGAGTTGGTATGCAGGGTAGAGAGTACCATGTGTCCAGTTTGTGCTGCTTTAATCGCAATCTCAGCCGTTTCAAGGTCACGAATCTCCCCGACCATGACGATATCAGGATCTTGACGTAAGAATGATTTGAGCGCATTGGCAAAGGTTAAGCCGACTTTTGGATTGACGTTGACCTGATTGATGCCTTCAAGATTAATCTCGACAGGGTCTTCTGCCGTTGAGATGTTAGTCTCACCGGTATTTAAAATATTAATACCAGTATAAAGGGAGACGGTTTTACCAGAACCAGTAGGACCTGTAATCAGCAACATACCTTGGGGTTTATGTAGTGCTTCCAAAAACATCTCTTTTTGGTCGGGCTCATAACCGAGTGCGTCAATACCGAGCATGGCTGAGGAAGGATCCAAAATACGTAATACCAGCTTTTCGCCAAACAAGGTAGGTAGGGAGTTTACCCGAAAGTCAATGGCCTTATCTTTCGAGATTTTAAGCTTGATACGGCCATCTTGCGGTATACGGCGCTCGGAGATGTCCATCTGCGACATGACTTTTAGACGTGCGGCAATTTTACCCGCAAGTTGTACCGGCGGACTGGCCATTTTTTGCATGACGCCATCGACACGAAAACGCACGCGATAGGTTTTCTCGTAGGGTTCAAAATGCAAATCCGACGCGCCCATACGAATAGCATCAACCAACATTTTATTGACAAACTTAACAACGGGCGCTTCATCGACACCGTCGCTGAGTTTGGTTTCGCCTTCATCTTCTTCGCTTTCATTAAAGCCAACACTTAAATCGCTGTTAGAAAAGCTATCAAAACTTTGCATGGTATCAGCGTACAGACTTTCAATATGCCTTTTGAGCTTATCTTCTTCAACGACAACAGTCTCGATAGACAGGCGCGAGTTAAAAGCAATAGCATCAATGGCATCGATACGGGTGGGATCGCTTAAGGCTACAAATAAACGTTGTCCGCGTTTAAACAGTGGGAGGGCGTTAAATTTACGGACAATTTTTTCATCAACCAAGTCTTTTGGAATAACATCTGAGCTTAGCGCATCAAGATCAAACAAAGGGTCACCAAATGCTTGTGACAACATCTGCGCGACCTGATAGGCATCGGCCAGCTTATTGTCGACCAAATAAGGTACCAATCCGATTTGCTGCTGTTGCGACTCTGTTTGCGCAGTTTTCATGTGCGCTTCGCTGACGATACCTTCGCTAATCAACTGCTGCGCTAAACCACCGTACTTACTGGCTGTGATAGACATTAAGACCTCTCTATGCGTGATACCAAATGGGCTGTATTTTTTACCAAAACCAATGCACCTGCTATATATAGTCAGTTCAAACTAAAATTGTTATAAATCTAAACGCGCTACTGGTATAAATTTTACTTACGTGCTGTTATCACAGAGGCTGCGCAAAATTCATCCCAGCAGCGCTATGTCATTTTTAGAATGAATTGACTATATAACGCTAGTAGCTTATTGATAATCGCTATATTGATTAATAATATTTATTTTCAAAACAACTGATGGATTGCCTTGGTTTTATTTTCTATAAATAGAATGATATAGGAATTTTTTAGAGTTAAAAGACTTTATATAGCGTATAAGATAGTTAATCTACAAAAAACGTCAGTTTGATAATTCTTATTCAAAATCAGTTTATGCAAAATCGGTTCCAATGCTAAGCGCCTCATACTATAGCAACGCACTATAGCACTTGGGAAATATTTGTTATACTTGCGCGCATATGAGCCATATTAGCAGCAATACATAAGATAAGGTAAAAGGGTATGCAAGCTTGGGTAATTGGAAATTGGAAGCAGAATCCAGCAACGAGCCATGACGTCAAGGCACTACTAGATGACTTATTAACGGCTGTTAGCACAAAAGAGCAGGCGGATATCGATAACTGTCAATTGATGGTCGCCCCGAGTTTTATTCATTTAACCGCTGTCAATGAGTGCTTAAAAGGTAGTACTATATTGAGTGCCGCTCAAGATATCAGCGCCTATAGTTCCAGTACTGGCGCTTATACCGGTGATTGTTCAGCGCAACAAATTGCTGATGCGGGCGCTACATGGACAATACTGGGTCATTCTGAGCGCCGTCAGTACTATCAAGAATCTCATGACTGTTTATTGCAAAAAATGACTCACGCCCTCACGCAAAACTTAGGCGTAATATTTTGCATTGGCGAAACCCAAGCGCAGTACGATGCCAAAGAAACGCTGGCAGTCATTGATGCGCAATTAGCGGTGATTAAAGATTTACTCGCGCAAAATCCCAAACTTGCTACAGACTTGTCAGAGCGTTTAATCATCGCTTATGAGCCAGTTTGGGCAATTGGCACGGGTAAAGTACCAACCGTCGCTGAAGTAAGTGCGACACATCAACATATTAAGCAAACCCTTGCGAGCTTCAATGGCGGATTAGACAACATAACGGTTTTATACGGTGGTAGCGTCAATGCTAACAATGCCGACAGTTTTGCTGCCGATTCTATGATTGATGGCGCACTGGTTGGCGGTGCATCATTAAAGGCAGAAAGCTTTTTAGCCATTGCTCATGCCTTTAGCCGCGCTATGGCTTAATAAAATCAAATAAAACAGCTGTTTAGGAAGTGCTAAATGGCTACCTTATGCAAAAAATGTCTTTCGCAGTTGGCAAAAGTGGCTTTAACAGTGCCCTTGCAATCGTGTACAATGCGCCTTATTTATATAACCGATTTGGTGTTTTTAGCGCTATTAGATGTCAATCGTGAAACGCCAGTTATTTACATTATTTAATCCTACGATTTATTTTACGTTATCAGTCGTCATTACGCGGCAAAAGAGGCCACCATGTTTACGTTTATATTAGCCCTGCACATTATCGTGGCGATTGCCATGATTGGCTTGATTTTGATACAGCATGGTAAAGGAGCAGACGCTGGGGCTTCTTTTGGAGCAGGCTCATCAGGTACTGTATTTGGCGCCGCTGGCACGGCAAACTTTTTGACGCGTGCGACTGCGGTATTAACAGTGATATTTTTTATCACCAGTATGACGCTTGCCGTACATGCACGTAAACAAGCCGAAGATCAGTTCCGTTTAGATGCGCCAGTATCGGCGCCGCAAACGCCACGCCCGCTGACACAAAATCCTCAGTAGTTATATTGGCGTTAATATCTGTTTAATTGTTTTGACAGATAATTTTAACCCTTATTTTCTAATGCAGGTAGTACTTGCTATTTTAAGACGTTAGATTTACAATGCCTTTTCTGTTTTTCGCAGTCCAGCTTTAGAGTTGCTTATATAGACTCTCAACAAGTTCAATGGCATAGTAAAAGCAGTAAAAAACGCGATTGTGGTGGAATTGGTAGACACGCCATCTTGAGGGGGTGGTAGCGCAAGCTGTGGGGGTTCAAGTCCCCCCAATCGCACCAAGCTTTGCTTATATGATGTTTTACTTAAAAGTTGTTGCATGTAAACGTTATAGAAAGCAGGGTTTATCATCATTAATGCTTAATTTGATTATTATCTAAAATAAGTATTGACAGCCCCCTAAAACCTCTCTATAATATGCGTTCTAGATTGATGCGGGGTGGAGCAGTCTGGTAGCTCGTCGGGCTCATAACCCGAAGGTCGTTGGTTCAAATCCAGCCCCCGCTACCACTTTTTATACTGATGTTTTGTACACTAAATTTGTCAGTAACGATTAGCCCACCATTATGTTTGTGGGTTTTTTTGTATCTGATGTTCTGTATTATCGCGATATCTGTCCTACTTATGCTAAGCTCTATCTCTATAGAGTACGATGCTATTCGTTATCCATCGTCCTTCGCCGCGATGCTTGTTAAGCGCACTATCCTTTACTTCTCATACCTTTACCGATAGTTCTGCTTTATACATAATAAAAGCATTGTCTGGTTGAGCTTGATGTTTTCTAGGCTCATCCTTATATAAAAGCACGAGTTATAAAACGTTTTATTTATATAGTGATGCGTTTAAGCGTTAATAATAAGGTAGGTTTATAAGTTAAGGCGCGAATTGTCTTAATTTGACGGCAGCCAGTTTTTATAAAAGTTAATTATTAACAATAAATATTATTGTCGATAAACAGCAAGGTGCTATCAATCAAGCTTTACGATATAAATTAAAATGCATTTTGCTCAGTACGATAAGATACGTGAATAGGGAAAGATAAATAGATTATGAAGCTTTCGACAAAAGTTACAGAACTGACCAATATTATTGCGCCTGCGGTAGCAGCTTGTGATGTAGCGCTGTGGGGTATTGAGTTTGCGCCTCAAGGTCGTCGTTCGTTGTTACGCATTTATATTGAGGCATTGCCAGAAGATCAAGCCCAAGATAAGCAAGTAACCATCGAGGACTGCGCCGCGGTAAATCATCAAGTGAGCGGCATTCTTGAGGTTCATGACCCGATTGCTGGCGAATATATTTTAGAAGTATCGTCGCCAGGTTTTGATCGTGCCTTTTTCTCAGATGAGCAAATGCGTGATTATGTCGGTCAAACCGTCAGCTTACGCTTGATTCAAGCGATTGGTGAAGGCGATAAAAAACGCCGCAAAGCAACTGGTACTTTAGACAGTATTGATGATACGTCTTTAAAGCTAACCGCCACTGATGGTGAGCAGTTTGAGATTGCATTAAGCAATATTGATAAAGCCAACTTGATTTATGAAGATGCTTAGTTTAAAAACAGTAGCTTGATAAATGAATATTTTACTCTCCAAACAGCCTTTGGCTTATGGTGAAAATATAACGTCAACACATTAATGATAAAGTTTAAGTCAATTATAAAACGATAGGACAGGTATAGCATGAGTCGTGAAATCTTAACGGTAGTAGAAACTGTCAGTAATGAAAAGGGCTTAAATCCTGAAGATATCTTTGAAGCCATCGAAGATGCTTTGGTGGTATCCACGAAGAAAAAAGTCTATACCGATCAGCCGGAAGTGGCGGTGCGGGTTGCTATCGACCGTGCAACGGGCGATTATGATACTTATCGTTACTGGACAGTGGTGGCAGACGAAGACCATGAGATGCCTGCATGTCAGCTTGCAATTACCGATCTTGACCAAGATGAGTGGTCAATTGGTGATATTAAAGAAGAGCAGATTGAATCGATTGAATTTGGTCGTATTGCTGCCACGCAAGCTAAGCAAGTGATTATTCAAAAAATCCGTGAAGCGGAGCGCAATTTAGTAGCCGACGCATTTGAGCCACGTATTGGCGAGATGATGTATGGCGAAGTTAAAAAACAAACCCGCGATGGTTATATCATTGATTTAGGTGACAACGCTGAAGGCTATTTGTCACGTGATCAGATGCTACCTCGTGAGCAATTGCGCCCAAAATCGCGTATCAATGCCATCTTATATCATGTCAACCGTGAAAATCGCGGCGCGCAGTTATTACTATCACGCACGCATCCTGAAATGCTCTCGGCATTGATGCAAAAAGAAGTGCCCGAGATTGCCGAACAAATCATTGAGATTCGCAACGTCGCGCGCTTGCCGGGCACGCGTGCTAAAATAGCGGTTAAAACCAACGATCATCGTATTGATCCCGTTGGTGCTTGTATTGGTATGCGTGGTACGCGTATCCAAGCGGTACAGCAAGAGCTTGATGGCGAACGTATTGATGTGGTGGTTTGGTCAGATGACCCAGCCCAATTTATCATCAGTGCGCTAGAGCCAGCGGACGTCAGCAGTATTATTCTCGATGAAGACACGCAAACGGCGGATATTATCTTTAGCACCAATGACCAATTGGCGCGGGCGATTGGCTCACAAGGTCAAAACGTGCGCTTGGCCTCTGAATTAACCGGCTATAAGCTTAATATGATGTTAGAGGAAGAGTATCAGCAACGTCAAGAAAACGAAAGCAAGGCCTTTATTGAGTTATTTTATGAGCGTTTAGAAGTCGATAGAGACTTAGCGCAAGCACTGGTTGATATTGGTTTTACCAGTATCGAAGAAGTCGCTTATGTACCCGTCGAAACCTTTTATGACATCGAAGGACTAGACGACGAAGCGATCGACATGATTCAAGAGCGTGCCAAAGAAGTGGTCATTGCCGATGAATTGGTCAAACAACAAAACATGAAAGAGCCAAGTCAAGAACTACAAGATCTTGAAGGAATGACAGTCAGTTGGGCCTATAAAATGGCGCAAAAAGACATCATTACCGTCGATGACTTGGCAGAACAAGCTGTCTTCGATCTAGAAGATATCGAAGGTTTAGATTCTGAAACCGCAGGAAAACTCATCATGAAAGCTCGGGAATCTTGGTTCAATGAATAAGCGGTAACTGCATATTGCTGTCTTTTAGTGATATGCTATCGATAATAAGGGCTGGTACGACGTGACCCAATCAAATGGGTTGCAAGTATTAGCCTTAACCCAATCATTTGTAGCCAACAACTGAATTGAACATATAGCAAATAATAGACAGTAGGTGATAATAAATGGCAGATAAGACCGTCAAAGAACTGGCAGATATGGTAGGCAAAACCGCAAGTGCTGTAAGGCAGCAACTGGTAGATGCTGGACTGCCTGCTCGCACAGAGGATGACCTAGTCACCGAGCTTGAGCAAGAGAAGTTGGTGACGTATTTAAAACAGAGTCATGGCCAGCAAGAAAAGCGACGTATTAGCCTGAAATCTAAGACGACTAGCACTGCGCGTGTGACTGGCTCTTCAGGTAAATCTAAGAGCGTCAATGTAGAAGTGCGTAAAAAGAAAGTGTTCGAGAAGCCTGACCCTGCGAAAATGGCGGAAGAATTAGCAGCGCGCGAACAAGCCATGATTGAAGCGCAAGAACGTGCTGCTAAAGAAGCAGAAGAGCGTGCGGCTACCAAGAAAAAGGCGGAAGAACGTCAAGCCGCTACTCTGGCAGCGATGCGGGCAAGCTTAGGTTCGAGCAAAAAGTCAGACGATAAGAATGACGATATCTCAACCTCAGTAGTTGTGAAAAAAGGCGGTAAAGCGGCGGTAGAAGTTAAACCGAAAGAGCAGCCGAAGAAAAAAGTTGCGGCGACGAAACCAAAAGTTGAAACAGCAGCTGATCGTAAAGCTCGCGAAGCACGTGAAATCGAAGAAGCCCGCCTACGCGAAATCGAAGCAGAAACCCGCCGCAAACAAGCAGAAGAAGCACAAAAGCGTACCCTTGAGCAAATGCGTAAAATGGCCGGTCAATATACAGACCGTGAGCCGATTGCTGAAGTTCGTAAAGATGAGCCATTAGCTGAAGGTTTGGTTGGTGACGCTCTAGAAGAGTCGTTTGAAAAAGAACGTCGCGAAATCAAACGCGGCACCAGTAGCACCAGTGCTCGCGGTCGTGGTCGTCGCAAAAATCAGGACGAGCGTGAAATCAAAAACCGTAAAAACGGTTTACGCTCAACCCAAGCCTCACAGCATAAGTTTGAAAAACCAGTCGATAAAATCGTTTACGATGTTGAGATCAGTGAACACATTACTGTCTCTGATTTGGCACAGCGTATGGCGGTTAAAGCTCGCGAAGTGACCAAATTACTCATGAAAATGGGTGAAATTGCTCGCGAGTCAGACACTATTGATCAAGCAACAGCCAGTCTGATTGTTGAAGAAATGGGTCATAACCCAGTACCGGTTAGTGACACCAAAGTTGAAGACGATCTACAAGATGCCGTTGATGAGCGTAGCAGTAACGTGCAAACGCGTCCACCAGTCGTGACTATTATGGGTCACGTTGACCACGGTAAAACCTCATTACTTGATAAAATCCGCACAACGAAAGTTGCTACTGGTGAAGCTGGCGGTATTACCCAGCATATTGGTGCTTATCATGTAAAAACCGATCGTGGCGTCATTACTTTCCTTGATACCCCAGGTCACGCCGCTTTTAGTGCTATGCGTTCACGCGGTGCACAGGCGACAGATATTGTTGTAATCGTCGTTGCTGCTGACGATGGCATGATGCCACAAACCGAAGAAGCAATTGATCACGCGCGCGCTGCTGGTACGCCTATCATCGTTGCTATCAATAAAATGGATAAACCAAGTGCCGACCCTGATCGCGTATTAAACGAATTAACCGCGAAAGAAGTGGTTTCAGAAGAGTGGGGCGGCGATACCCCAATGGCGCGTATCTCAGCCAAAACAGGCGATGGTATTGACGAGTTGTTAGAGCTTATCAGCCTACAAGCTGAGCTGATGGAATTAGAAGCACCGTTAGATGGTGCTGCACAAGGCGTGGTTATTGAATCAAAACTTGAAAAAGGTCGTGGCCCGGTTGTCAGTGTCTTGGTTAAAAAAGGCACTCTAAAACAAGGCGACTTAGTATTAGCGGGCGAGCATTACGGTAAAGTTCGTGCGATGACCGATGAACATGGTAAACGTATTCAATCAGCAGGCCCTTCTATTCCAGTGGAAATCTTAGGCTTACCTGAAACGCCAGCTGCTGGCAGCGAGTTTTTAGTCTTAACCGATGAGAAAAAAGCCCGTGAAGTGGCAGACTTTAGAACCAATCGTGAGCGTGAACGTCAGCTTGAGCGTCAGAACGCCATGCGTCTAGAGAGTATGTTTGATCAGATGCAACAAGGCGATGTGTCATTCCTAAATATCGTTTTAAAAACCGATGTTCGTGGTTCGCTTGAAGCGTTACTTGCTGCCTTAAATGAGCTATCGACTGATGAAGTTAAAGTCCGTGTGATTAGCTCGGGGGTTGGTCCAATCTCTGAATCTGATGTGACATTGGCCGAATCTAGTGAAGCGGTATTATTAGGCTTTAACGTCCGTGCAGACGCAACCGCACGCCGTAAAGCGGACGCGGCTAAAATGGATATCCGCTATTACAGCGTTATCTATGGTTTGATTGATGATGTTAAAGCGGCAATGAGTGGTATGCTAGCGCCAGAACATCGTGAGAAAATCTTGGGTGTTGCTGAGGTTCGCGAAGTATTCCGTTCTAGTAAATTTGGTGCTGCTGCTGGTTGTATGGTGGTTGAAGGGACGATTTATCGCAACAAACCTATCCGCGTCTTGCGTGATGACCAAGTTATCTTTACGGGTCAATTGCAATCATTACGTCGTTATAAAGAAGACGTCAATGAAGTACGTACCGGTATGGAGTGTGGTCTAGCGGTTCGTGGTTACGACGTTGAAGTCGGCGATAAGATCGAAGTCTTTGAAATCCAAGAGTTCGCCCGTACCATCTAAAGCAGTCGCTTTATGATTTAACCGTTCAATCGTATAAAATGATTGAATGGTTGGATAACTTCTTAAGATTTAGCGGTACTTAGGCCTAACAGGTACACCCTGCTAGGCCTTTTTTAGCAAAGATATTGTGTTTTATATGTAATGTCATTAGATATAAAGCTCATGGGTTTTTAATGAGAGTTTGTTAATAAAAATAAGCTGTATGACCAATAAGGTAATAACATGAATCAACGTTTACAACGCTTGGCTGATCAAATTCAGCGTGAGCTTGCCGTCCTTATCCGTGATGAAGTCAATGACCCGCGTTTGACGGGCTTTGTCACTATTTCTAGCGTTAAAGTCAGCCCAGACTTAGGTTACGCTGATATCTATGTCACCATCATGGAGCCTGAGCTTAACGATGCGATGACCAAATCTAGCCATGAAGACAGCATCAAGGTCCTCAATAAAGCGGCGGGTTTTCTGCGTACCGAGTTAAGCCATAGTCTAAAAACACGTACCACACCGCGTTTGCGTTTTCATTATGATGAAGTGACGGCGCGGGGTAACTATATGATGGATCTTATCAATAAGGCTGTAACCAAAACTGAGCAAAACGAGTCTGATGAGCAGGAAATTAACGAGTAACCGCCATGTCGACCGCCTCTACTAACACCTCTACGCCAGCCGCTGCAAAAACGCTTAAAACGCCTGAGAAAATCAAAGTCTCGGGCGTAATCTTAGTGGATAAGCCACAAGGTATGTCCTCGCAACAAGTGGTGTCAAAGGTGAAGTATTTGTTTAAGTCACCTAACCATGACAGTAAAAAAGCTGGTCATACAGGCACACTCGATCCGATGGCAACGGGTTTATTGCCCATTTGCTTAGGTGAGGCGACTAAGTTTAGTCACTATCAACTCGATGCCGATAAAACCTATCAAGCGACTATTTTACTTGGTAGTCAGACAGATACTGGTGATGCAGATGGTCAAATTATTGCGCAAGCGCCTGTTCCCATGTTTGATGAAATGTTGTTAGAAGACGTTGCCCAGCAGTTTTTAGGTGCTCAGCAACAAATACCACCGATGTATTCTGCGTTAAAAAAAGACGGTAAAAAACTCTACGAATACGCCCGTGCTGGTATCGAGGTCGATAGGCCGCCAAGAGATATCACAATCAAAGCAATCGAGTTAAAAGCTATCAATAAAGAGCAGATTCAGTTGACAGTAACTTGCTCAAAAGGTACATACGTACGGGTATTGGCAGAAGATATCGCTAAAACCCTTGGCACGCTAGGGCATCTCACCGCTTTACGGCGTCTACAGGTTGGCAGTTTTAAGATTGATAATGCGATTGGCTTGACCGATTTAGAGGCATTGTCTTTGGAGTGTCGCTTGAGGTGTTTATTGCCAGTTGATGCTTGTATTATCCTTGATGCTGAGCTTAGCTTAACGGCCGAGCAGTGCGCCCGTGTACATATGGGACAGCGCTTAAATGTCGCCGAGCAGTTGACGGACGATATACGAAGCTATATTACAACGGCTATCGAACAACAGCATTATGAGAATGACGGTGACAAAGAAGATAGTGAAACCTTATTACCTCATGAAATACCTGTAGATATCCGTCTTATAGATGAGCGGGGGCAGTTTATTGGCCTAGGCGCGGTAAGTTTGAATGGGCGACTACAGCCTAGAAAGTTGATTCAGTTATGATTTATTTCTTCAAAGCAGCTTAACTGAAACTAGGTAAAGCTTACTAAGAGTTTACACTAATCACATATCATCACATTTTATTGCAGGTTTCACCTATAGTGAAACCTGCTTTTTTTGTACCTTAGTTGAGTCAGCTACGGAAAGCAAGACAAGGACATAAAAATAAGAAAAAATTAAAAATATAAAGATGGAAATTCTTTAATCGTTAAAAAATTATAACAATAAGCAGTATACATAAAAATAAAAAGACATTAACTAATATAAAAAGTATTTGAGATTAATAATAGAAAATGTTTTTAAGAATACTCATACCTAAAGTTGAAATCTAAAATATAAGGATTATTATGAAAACCATTGCTTTCTTATTACACAATAACTTCGAACAAGCCGAATATGAAGAAGTTAATAAAAAATTAAAAGATAAGGGTTATAAAACAGTCCTAATTACGACCAATAAAGACAAATAAGTCCAAGGCATGCAGCAGGACGTTAATAAAGGCGACACCTTTACTGCTGATATATTTGCTAAAGACGCTAACGTTGCTGATTATGAGGCACTGGTTTTGCCAGGTGGCACTGTGAACGCTGATACTATACGCGGTAACAAAGAAGCGCACAGTATCATTAGTTCCATCAACGATGCAGGAAAACCATTAGCGGTCATTTGCCACGCGCCTTGGGTATTAATCAATACAGGCATTGCTAAAGGTAAGACTTTGACGGCTTATCACTCATTACAGACCGATTTAGAAAATGCAGGGGCAAATTTCGTCGATAAAAGCGTGCAAGTGGATGGTAATTTAATTACCTCACGAAATCCAGATGATATTAACGATTTTGTCGCTGCTATTGATAAAGCGCTATCTTAGATCAATAAGCCAATTAAATTTTATAGATTAACCTAAAAGAAGCCAATACTATTTATTAACGATTTATTTATACTGATTTTACGAAAGTTCTATATAGTAGATTCAATATAAAAGTTTTGCAGCGATACAGGAATGAATTTTGCGCAGCCTCTGTGAACACAGCAAGCAAGGAAAATTTATACCTGTATCGCCCCTGAACTTATAACAGTTTTACTTTTAATTGACTATAACTTTAAAGTCATAACTACAGAATTCATAATTACAGAAAAGGAAGCTATTATGTCAAATCCTAATCCGAACGATACCAAGCTTGAGCAACAACGTTCAGAATCAGCAACTGCTGCCCTAAAGGGTCAAACAGAAGACAATCATACGCAAGATACTGAAGCAGCGGCAGACCGTATTGCTGATAATCTAAAAAATGCTAAAGAAGAAAAATAGTTAACTCCGTAATTTATTAAACCTGCTATTATTAATAAGATAATTAGTAAAAATATACAAAAATAACGATAACTGGGAGTATTTATGACTGACTCAAAAGACAATATGGACGCGCAAGAGAAAAAAATTAAACAACAAGCAGAAGATATCAATCCTAGAGAAGATAATATTCCAGATAGTTTAGCAGAAGCAACGACGGCTCCTCTTGAAGATAATGAGCTTGGCGGTAATGCTACGCAGGACAACGTTAAGAAGGATAAATAGTTGATAAAACGTTAGTTTTATAAATTTAGACCTTAAGCAATTTTTCTCTGCAAAAATTGTAAAACTACTATAAAAACTGCTGCTAGTTCAGCAGTTTTTTGTTATAATCGCTGTCACGTTTAATTTTCACTTTATTTTTAACTAAACGTTCTAATTGATAAGTTTGTCGTACACTAGGTCAACTCTAGTAATGCAGGGTTGTCCTGAATGACGATTAAATTTTTTATTTTTTATTCTATTGTGCCTAGATGCTTTAAATTGAAAGTATCTTAAAATTAAAAGTATCTTAGTACATTTAGCATTGCCGGAGAGATTTATGCTAACCAATTCTGATCGTGAACAAATCATTGCTCAATACCAACGTGGCGAAAATGACACGGGTTCTCCAGAAGTTCAAGTAGCGCTATTAAGTGCTCGTATCAACGATTTACAGAACCATTTTAAAGAGCACAAAGCGGACCATCATAGCCGTCGTGGTCTTATTCGTATGGTTAACACGCGTCGTAAACTGCTTGACTACTTAAAAGGTAAAGACCTTGGTCGTTATACCACCCTTATTAGCCAATTAGGTCTACGTCGTTAATTTGGTAATAATAGTACCGATGGTGACCAAAAAAGATTATGCTTTAATAAGGCAGCATTTTAAATTTTTGGCTAAGCCATTTGGTACTTGCTTGCTAAGCTCGATAAAATAGATTTTTTCTAAAGACGGTGTGGAATAGTTTCACGCCGTTTTTTTATGCGTATTTGTATGATGAGTTTGACCGTTAAAATATTGTGCTCTAGTGTCATCTTTAATGCGGCAGTCGCTTATTCTAACCGACTTTTTTATACTGAAAGGTTTATAACTGCGATGCGCAAACAGACAGTTTGGCATTTCATTGGTCAATGGCTATAAATCACTGTAAAATAATGCCTTATGAGTTTGAGAGTAGTACTCGCGCTCGATTAAATATTTATAGGGTTTAACTTTATGAGTATTATTTATCAAACAGTGGCTAGCAAAGCAGATTTTAGTCAGCAAATAATGTGAAATCGTTATTTAAATAAATGTATCAAATAAATAGGTAACAACATTTGCGCTAATCGACCCAGTTTTCAATTATGTTAACGTCAATTAGTAGCCAATCACGAGTAGGCAGTTACCAAGAATTTTTAATGACAGATATCAGCTTTTTATGATGCTGATATCCCTTTCGTCAGTCAATATTAGGAAAATTATATGACAATGTTTAATACCATTAAGCGTGAATTTCAGTACGGCGACCAGCAGGTCGTTATCGAAACGGGCCGTATCGCGCGTCAAGCAAACTCTATTTTGGTTCATATGGGCGGCGTGACTGTCCTAGTAGCGGCCGTAGTAAAGTCTGATGCTAAAGAAGGGCAAAACTTCTTTCCATTGACCGTCAACTATCAAGAAAAAATGTATGCGGCCGGTAAAATTCCAGGTGCATATGGTAAACGTGAAGGCCGCGCAAGCGAAGCGGAAACCCTAACCTCGCGCCTGATTGATCGTCCGATTCGTCCGCTATTCCCTGAAGGCTATGTGAACGAAATTCAAATTACGGCAACGGTTGTCTCGTCTGATAAAACTCAGTCGGCAGATATCGCGGCGATGATTGGTGCCTCAGCAGCGCTGGCTATTTCTGATGCCCCATTTAATGGCCCGGTAGCAGCTGCGCGTGTTGGCTTTATCAATGGTGAATACGTCCTTAACCCAACGCTTGAACAGCTTAAAGACAGCGATCTTGACTTGGTTGTTGCGGGTACCAAATCTGCAGTATTGATGGTTGAGTCAGAAGCGAAAGAGTTGTCTGAAGACCAAATGTTAGGTGCGGTTTTATACGGTCATCAGCAGCAGCAAATCGTCATTGACAATATCGTGTCATTGGCAGAAGAGGTTGGTACCCCTAAGCAGCAATATACCGCGCCTGTTCGCGATCAAGCGTTAGAAACCAGCATGAAAGCGCAATTTGGTGAGCAAGTGGCTGATGCTTATACTATTACCAATAAGCAAGAGCGCTACAGCAAACTTGACGAAATCAAACAAGCGATCATCGAAGCATTGGCAGGTGACGCCGAAGCAGAAACGTATAACGATACGGTAACTGAATTAAAAGAGATTTATGAAGAGTTAAAATACCGTACCGTTCGTGACAATATCTTGTCAGGTAAACCGCGTATTGATGGCCGTGATCTTGAAACCGTTCGTGCGCTAGATGTACAAGTAGGCGTATTACCATATACCCATGGTTCAGCACTATTTACCCGTGGTGAAACACAAGCATTGGTCACCACCACGCTTGGTAACACCCGTGATGTAAACATGATTGATTCATTGGCGGGTACGATTCGTGACCATTTCATGTTGCATTACAACTTCCCGCATTTCTCAGTTGGTGAAACCGGCCGTGAAGGTGTGCCAAAACGCCGTGAAATCGGTCATGGTCGCCTAGCACGCCGCGGTGTTGAAGCGATGTTGCCAGATAGCGAACGCTTCCCGTATGTGATTCGTGTGGTATCTGAAATCACCGAATCAAATGGTTCATCTTCAATGGCTTCGGTTTGCGGCGCAAGCTTGGCATTGATGGACGCTGGCGTACCGCTAAAAGCACCAGTTGCGGGTATCGCAATGGGTCTGGTTAAAGAAGGCGAGCGCTTTGCGGTATTGTCTGACATCCTAGGTGATGAAGATCATCTTGGTGATATGGACTTTAAAGTAGCGGGCTCAAAAGACGGTATCACCGCGCTACAGATGGATATTAAAATTGAAGGCATTACCCCAGACATTATGGAGCAAGCGCTCAAACAAGCCCATGCTGGCCGTATCCATATCCTAGAAGCGATGAACAAAGTACTACCTGCAAGCCGTACGGAAATCAACGCTCATGCGCCTAACTATGCGGTTATCGAAATCAACCCAGAAAAAATCCGTGATGTAATTGGTAAAGGTGGCGCAACGATTCGTCAGCTAACCGAAGAAACTGGTGCGGTTATCGATATCGATGATGCTGGTACCATTCGTATTTTTGGTGAAAATAAAGCAGCAACCAAAGCGGCTATCGGCAAAATTGAAGCCATCACTGCAGAAGTGGAAGTTGGTAAAACTTATCAAGGTACGGTTGCGCGTATCGTTGACTTCGGTGCTTTCGTTAACGTCTTGCCAAACACCGATGGCCTCGTACATATCTCGCAAATCGCCGATGAGCGCGTAGAAAACGTGTCTGACTACCTAAAAGAAGGCCAAACCGTCATCGTATTGGTGCAAGACGTTGATAATCGTGGTCGTATTAAGCTGACCATGAAAGGTATCGAACAAAACTAAGCATCGATATTTGACGCAACTTGACCTAGTCGAGATATAAAAAACCGCTTTGGTTGCTGTTAGTAAGCAATCAAGGCGGTTTTTTTTATGTCTTCAAAAAGGTGAGGATAGGGAGAAATCAATTTATATATGGATGTCTTTAGGGAGATGTATATCGATATGCAGCTTTGATAAATTTTGCAAATACTGGTTGATAAGCGGCAAGATATCGCTATGCCAATCTAAAGCAATGGACGTTGTCATTTCAGCGTTGTCAGCAACATTATTTTGAGTAGAGTTGTGTTGCAGATGATGAGCAATAAGCGGGCGCGCTAGCAAGGCAATCCGGCGTATACCCTGATAACGTATTAAAGGTATCAGCTGCTGTTGTAAATCAACCAACGCAGCGATTAACCAGCTTGCTCTTGATGGATGATAGGGATGATCCGATATCACAAGGTTCGCAATATAAATTGGTTGGCTACCGTTGCTACTGACGCCAAGTCCAGCTTGCTCACGTGCGCGCTTATGCATCAAACAACTACCAACCATTAGGCTACCCTCGCGGCAGGCGCGAAAGTAACGTTGGTAATTGTCTGGGTACAGGTTTTTGCTGCGCGTAAGGATAGGGTCTAACAGCATACCGGCGTTATTCACCGGCAATACCAGCAATTGTGCGCTGCTGTTTAAAATAGGGGCGTGGGTAAGTTGTAGACTTGCCATTTATCTATTTGCCCCTCTGTGAAATGAATATTATTTTACACTGTTTTTCGCGCTTTCCGCAGCTTCTAATTGGGCGATTTGCTCCTCCAGCAGGGCGATTTGTTCTTCTTTCATTTCTGTCAGCTGTCTATTCATTGCCAACTGTTCCGCTGCCAGCTTCTCTTGTTCTGCTAAGCGCTGACGCTCATCTTCTAAGCGATCTATTTCTTCTTTTGCTAAACTGTCATTTTCTGGCAAAGGCGCATTTAAAATAGTGTCGGGATCAGGTATTTGAACATCTGTACTTGCCGAGCTATCGTTCTCTAAAGCTAGCTCGTCATTATTATCCAACGATGCGGTATCCGATTGCACAGCGTTATCTTGCGCAATAGACTCAGCAACGGGTTGGGTGTTTTCGATGGCCGCTGTATTAGCGTCTGGCGAGTTACCTTTCCAAACCAAATAACCAATCAATAAAGCCGCCACTATGATAATAAGCCACCATTTTTGACGTGATTTGGCAGAATTTTTCAGCGCTGACTTAGTCGATAAAGGACGTAGACGTTTTTTTTTCATACAATGGTCGATTTATATCAAAAGTATAAGTAGGCATACTATAACAAACTCAAAATAAAAAGCCTATCTATTGGTAGATAGGCTAGGTGTTATTAGGACTTGACGATACAGGTTTTATTGCTTATGGCTTGAATTTGACTGTACCACTGGTACCTGTCGACATGGCATTACGGGCAATCTGGTCCTCTAAATGATTTTTAGCACTGATAGTATCGGGATCGGGGCGGTGCTCTGTATGTCCGCACTGCGTACATTCGATGTATTCGTCAGGTTCGGGTATGACGATATTTACTTGCATCACAGCATCCATCTCCTGACATTTAGGACAGCGAACGCCTGCTAAAAATCGGCGCTTTGGCGTTGATGATTGATAGCGCATTTAGATGACCTCGCGCGTCGTTTGAACATTGCTTTTAGCAGGGGCGGCAGCGTCATTTTTAGCCATGTCATTTTCAGTATTATCAAAACCGCTATGGCGTAATAACGCATCGATACTGGCGCTGCGCCCGCGGAAGTTCTCAAAGTTGGTCTTGGCAGGGAAACTACCACCGACTGATAAAATAGTCTCGCGGAATTCTTTGCCTGTGGTTGGGTTAAAAATACCTTCTTCTTCAAACTTACTAAACGCATCGGCAGACAACAGCTCTGCCCATTTATACGAGTAATAACCAGCGGCATAACCCCCAGCAAAGATATGACTAAAGCCATTGGCAAAACGGTTGTAATCTGGCGTCTGCATAATTGCAATATCATCGCGCACGGCGTTTAGCGTCGCCAAGATACCCTCATAATCAAGTGCTGGCGTCTGCGCATGAATCAACAAATCAAAAAGTGCGAACTCGATTTGACGTAAGGTTTGCATGCCGCTTTGGAAGTTTTTGACCGCTAGTAGGGCGTCAAGTTTGTCTTTTGGCAAGGGTTCGCCGCTTTCAACATGGCTACTTATTAAAGCAATCCCTTCGGCATCCCACGCCCAGTTTTCCATAAACTGGCTAGGTAGCTCGACCGCGTCCCACTCAACGCCATTGACACCAGCGACATCACTAACGGTGACTTGGGTAAGTAAATGGTGCAAACCGTGGCCAAATTCGTGGAACAAGGTGAGTACTTCATCGTGAGTCAATAGGCTTGGTTTACCATCGAGGGCAGGGGTGAAGTTGCCGACCATAAAGCAGACAGGTAACTGCTGATGGCCTTGCTCCGCATAGGTATAACGTGATTGAAAACCGCTCATCCACGCGCCGCCGCGTTTGCCGCTACGAGCAAATAAGTCAAAGTAAAAGCCACCAAGCAAGTGATCATCGGCGTCAAATAATTGATAAAAACCCACGTCATCATGCCAGCGCGATACCGACTCGCTGTGCTCTTCTACTTTGATACCGTATAAACGCTCGACGATCGTAAATAATCCGCTAATCACTTTCGGTAGTGGGAAATAAGGACGTATCTCCTCTTGCGATAAACTAAACTCGCTCTGTTTTACTTTTTCAGCAATATAAGCGCTGTCCCATGGCTGCAAGTCATTAATACCATAAGCCTGCGCATATTTTTTTAGCTGAGCTAAGTCTTGCTTAGCGGCTGGGGTTGCTTGCGCGGCTAAATCGCGTAAAAAGGTTTCAACCTCTGTCACGCTATCCGCCATTTTGGTCGACAGTGACACTTCTGCATAATTATTAAAGCCTAATAGCTTGGCTTTTTGTGCGCGTAATTGCAAAATTTGGCCCATGATATCGGCGTTATTGAGCGCTTCACCTTTGGCATTGGTATGCGCATCGAACTCAGAGGCGCGGGTGACATAAGCATGGTACAGCGTTTCGCGCAAATTGCGATTATCGGCATGGGTCATGACGGCAAGATAAACAGGAATATTTAAGCTTGCCACATAATAAGGCGTCGGCAACGCATCAATTTGTGCTTGAGTGAGCGTACCGCTGGCAAGCTCACGCGCTTTATACTGTTCACCTGCATCCGCTAATAGCGCCAAACCACTCTCAGTTAACCCTGATAATTGGCCTTGCTCAAGCGGTAAGGCATACGCCTGAGTAGCATCCAAGATATGGTCTGAGAACGTCGCTGATAAAGTCGACAATTTACTTTGAATAGCAGCAAAGGTTTCTTGTTCAGCTTTGGGTAGCGCAACGCCTGATAGCTCAAAGCTACGCAGCGCAAGCTCAATCGCCCGAGCCCGCGCAGGTTCTAGAGCAGCAAAGAAAGCCTGATCATTGACGATTGTCTGATAGCGACTAAATAACGGCTGATGCTGACCAACACGCGTGCCATAAGCAGACAGCTTGGGCAACAATTCATGATGCACATGACGGATCTCATCGCTACTCATCACGCTATTAAGATGCGACAAAATCCCCCAACTACGATCCAACGCCAAGTTTATATGGTCAAAGCTCATCACCTCTGCCAACGCCTGCTCAGCGCTAAGCTTGCTATCTGCCGACATCTCATCTAAAAAACGGTTGGCAGCATCGATAGCACTGATAACCTGGCTTTGTAAGGCATCAGGTGTGGTACTGGAAAAATCAACAAGGTGTAAATCTGGAGCAATAGAGTTCATAAAGAAAGGTATCCAATGTCTGTTAATCAATGTCTGTCAATCAAGGTCTGCTAGTGATGAATAAATGATTATAGGTTAGATAAAGGGTTATAAATGTTATTTAAAAAGCTATTTAAAAAGATGGGTATGACAGGATTGAAATACAAGCCAGCGCTTATAGGTGAGGTTACCCTTATTTATTTTACAAATGGCTTTTTAGGAGTGTGTTATTGGAAAATAAATCAACGTCAACTTTCGATATTTCTTAAAATTAGCTAAGTTTCACTTACAAAGCATCATCATTTACTTGCAAATTAACCCTACAGGGAGTGAGGACAAGTTGTTAGCATCTTAGTAATACAAGGGTTTAATATAATAAATTAAATACAAGGCAGTTATTAAAAATAATGTTCAAATTCTAAGACGATTTTACAATACCAACCAATGATAATAAAATAAGGAGCAGTATTTATGAAAGCAACTCTTAAAAGTCTACGTGAGACCAAAGCCAATCCAGCGGTCAGTATTTTTGTCAAAACGCACCGTGAGCATCCTGATAATCAAAAAGATCCTATCGCCTTAAAAAACCAATTAAAAGTCGTCGAAGAACGTCTAAACAATGAGTACGACAAAAGTACCGCTACCGCTATCTTAGAAAATATCCAAAATAAAACTGCTGACCTAAATCACAACTATAATCTAGATACCTTAGCCATATTTGCCAGTACTGACGATGCTCAAATCGTTCGTATGCCTATCGATACCAAAGAGCGCGTGATCATCTCTGATAGATTTGCAACGCGTGATTTGGTGCGTGATATGGCCAGCGCCGTGCATTATTATACGGTAGTATTAACCCGTGATAAGGCGCGCTTGATTGAAGCGTCTAACGACCGTGTGGTCAAGGAGTTTGATCAAGATACTGATGCACAAATCAATATGGAAAACATTCCGTTTCCTGTAGAAAATAACGGTTTATATACAACGGGTGATGCCGGCTCTGATCGCTCAGCAAATAACGAGAGTAGCTATCTAAAAGAGTTTTTTAACCAAGTAGATAAGAGTGTCCAAGAGCTATGGGGCGAGCATAAAATGCCTTTAGTCATCGTTGGCGATGCCAAAAATATCGGTTATTATAAAGATGTTTGTGATCGTCCAGATAATATTATTGCGACCGTTTCAAATGCCACCAATTTGGAAGAAGGCAGCGCGCAGCATATCATTGATAGCGTACAAGAGGCGGTCGAAAATTATCGCTCGTCATTACATCAAGCCGCTATGGGTGAAATTGACAAAGCGCGCGGTGCCAATATGCTGCAAACGGATTTACAAGAAGTGTACCGCAGCGCCTTCCAAGGGATTGGCGAGACTTTATATGTCCGTCGTGGTTACATGCAACCAGCTATGATCGATGAAGCGGCGCAGACTCTAAGCATGGCTGATAATGCGACCGCTAAAGGCGTTACTGATGATGCGATTGGTGAAATCATCGAACACGTCATTCATAACGGTGGCAAAGCCGTATTCATGCCGCAGGAGCTGATGGGTGAAGATCAACCAATTGCTCTGGTAACGCGCTATTAATTGATGGCTGCTATTCATTAATGAATTAGGCATCGTTATGACATAGGTATAATATAAGAGCATTGGTTCGATATGAATCAATGCTCTTTTTTATAATAACCTAGGTTTACATTTATCTGATGACTGGTGTCATTTGATAAGTTTTTAATAAAACGTTGTTCACCCTTACGCTATCCATACTGAGTTTATAACTGATAAATTTATGACTAATACCACCTCTTTTGTTTTAACCAGCTACAACATTCATAAAGGCATGTCGCCGATGAATCGCCAAGTTAAGATACAGGGTATCGCCCAAGCGCTTGATATCATTGGCTCAGATATCCTTTGCCTGCAAGAAGTTCAGGGGCAAAACCTCAAGCGCAATATGCAATATAACGAATACCCCGACCAATCACAGCACGAATGGTTTGGTGAATATCTGCAACTGCAAAACAGCTATGGCAAAAACTCAGAGTATGAAAACGGTCATCACGGCAATGCGGTGTTGAGTCGTTTTCCGCTAGATCCAAAGCATAACGTCAATATTACGGTGAATAAACTTGAGCAGCGCGGTGTCCTGCATTGTGAAGTGCAGCCGCTAGGGTGGGAGATGCCGGTGGTGGTATTATGCGCCCATTTAAACCTCTTTGAGCGTGACCGTATCAAGCAGTATGAAGCTATCTCTAACTATGTGCGTAATGAGATTGCGCCCGACCAGCCGCTGATTTTGGCGGGCGATTTTAATGACTGGAAAAAAATGTCTTGTGACAGGCTCGCTTTAAGCTTGGGTATGACCGAAGCTTTTAAACATTGCCATGGCAAATTGCTACCCACCTTTCCAGCAAAACTGCCTGTGCTCAGTCTCGACCGTATCTACGTGCGTAACCTAAGGGTCAAAGACGCATGGGTACATACTGGTAAGCCTTGGTCAACACTATCGGATCATTTGCCGCTAAGTGCAGAATTAGCATTGCCATAGACTTATCGATTAATTATTAAAAAGTTTTAAGCCAACTAAAAGAAGTATGAGAATAATACAAGGATGAAAAATTATGTCTGATAAACGAATACCAACGACGCAACACGCCGTACTAATCCGCGAGTTTGGAGAGCCTGAGGTCATGACATATCAAGACGGTGTGGCTATGCCTGCATTAAAGGATAACCAAGTATTAATACAAGTCGCTTACGCTGGCATCAATCCCGTCGATTATAAAACCCGTCAAGGTAAAGGCTGGGGCGCCGATGCGATTCAAAAAAATAACTTTGATAAAGGCGAACCCGCTATTTTAGGCTTTGATGTTGCAGGGACGGTGGTCAAAAGTGGTAGCGATAAATTTACCATTGGAGATGACGTCGCGGCCCTTAGTTTTGATGGCAGCTGCTACGCTGAATACGTGGCGGTCGATGCTGATTTACTGGCAAAAGTACCACAGGCGGTGACATTAGAGCAAGCAGGAGCATTGCCTTGTATCGGGCAAACGGCGCTACAGTTTGTAGAATTTGCCGCCATTAAAGACGGTGAACACGTGGTGATAAACGCGCCAGCGGGCGGCGTTGGACATCTAGCGATTCAGTTTTTGCTGAAAAAGGTAGCGTCGGATAATAACAAAGTCACGATTATTTGCTCGCCAGAAAAATACGCCAAACTTGATGAATTGATAGACAAAAGTAAGTTAGCAGGTTGGATTGATTATACTAAAGACCAAGATTTTCCTGACTTACAAGCCGATGTACTGATGGACTTGGTCGGTGACGATGCTGGCGTGCGCGCTTTGAGCACACTCAAATCTGGTGGTCGCGTTAAAGTGTTACCAACCATTTGGGTTGATAAACTAAAAGCTGCTGGTAGTAATAAAAACTTGAGCGTCGATGGTTATGCAGTAAAGCCAAATGGCGAAGATATGGCAAAGGTTTTACAAGATATCGATGACGGCAAGCTAATTTTACAAATTCAGCAAACCTATCCATTGTCTGAAGTGGTCGCCGCGCACCATCAGCTAGAAAAAGGCGATACCTTTGGAAAAATTGTGCTCAAAGCAAACTAAGCGTGTTTAAATTAAGGCAAATCTGCTTAATCTAATACCATTTGTCTAAAGGTTAAGCTAATACGTCCTTCTAAAACCGTTTTTGTCTTAGTGATAGTATGCTTCCAATATTTTTGCGTCTCACCATGCATGACGATAAGCTGACCGGACTCAAGATAAAGCTCAACTTTATCTTGAGTTTTTTTATGCTTTAAAACAAACTTGCGCGTGGCACCGAGTGACAAAGAAGCTATAACTGGCTGCTCGCCAAGCTCCTTCTCATCATCGGCATGATAGCCCATACCCTCATCGCCAGACGGATAGTAATTTAGCAAACAAGAATTAAAGTTGGCATTAACTCCAATTTTTAATAGTTGCCGCTCGATATGATGTTTCACATGAAACACCGAGTCTGTCCATGCAATGGCTTGCCGCCTGTGCCCAGAATATTGATAACTGGCAGCACTGTCGCCCATCCATACTATTTGCCGAGTGGTGACGTGGGTCTTACCAAATAAAGTGACGATATCAGATTGCCAAGGCAGCGTCGTCAACAAGGCATAATATAGGGCACTTGGATAGTCAATTACGATTCCTAAATCATTTACCTTGCCATCATAAGGCAATAAATTATCGGTCGGTGCAGGGGCAAAAAGGTCGCTCATCGCTCGGCTTATTTACTGTTTTGATAATGTTCATTAATAATTTGCGCGCACAATTCAGGTGCTTCCATTGGCAAAAGATGACCGTAATCTGGCAAAGAGATAATGCTATCGGCGGGAACAAATCCTTGCCATTGTTTGCGTACTTTATCATTGATAAACAAAGTCGGTTTGCCGGTGATTAAGGTATAAGGGCAGCGCAGTTTTTTTAATGCTGCATCGATATGAGGCGCACCAAAATAGTTGGCAAGCTCTTGCTCAGGGGCAAACATCAAGCTATAGCTGCCATTTTTATTGGCCGTCAAACTTTGTTCAGCAAATACTTTTAAGTGCTCATCACTGATACGTTTATAAGCCCGTTGCGCGCGCAAATGCTCATAATAGTCATCGATACTTGCCCATGTAATTTGCTTGGTTAGGGTGCTTTTAAAAGGCTCTCGGCTTAGCAGTATTTTACGTGGTAGTAAGTTATAAAGCGTTGCTTGTTTTTTAGTAAAGGTTACAGGCTCGATAAGATATAACTGCGAGAATAAATCGGGGCGTTTCGCTGCTGCTATGGCGGTTGCTGTTGCGCCTTGCGAATGCCCAATACCAACGATAGGCGCGTCTTGGGTTTTGTCCAAAAACTCAATCAGTATGTCAGCATCTTGCTCGCGGGTCAGACGCGGCGCTTGTGGCTTGTCATACCAATAACCCCGTAATGCTAATGCCGATAAAGCAAAGTCGGTTGCCAGTTCAGTTAACAGTGGTGTATAAGTACCAACAGTAAAGCTGTTACCACCATAAAAATGGGCAGGCGGGCGTTTATGGTGGTTCGGTTTGTCTGCTTGATTTGCAGCTTGGTTCAACTGCTCTAAATCATAATAGCGCGCTTGCTTGCCACTGATATTAATACGTTTGGTAAAAGTTTCCATAAAAATCACACTTCCTTGTGGCGGTTTTTTAACCGTTATCTTACATTTTATTGTTAACCTTTCAATTAGCTGTCTTCGCCTAAGAAGCCGCCACTTTGACGCTGCCATAAGCGCGCATAAACGCCATTTAATGCCAAGAGCTCATCATGACTGCCTTGTTCGATGATACGGCCTTTATCCATGACCACCAATCTATCCAGCGCAGCAATGGTCGATAACCGATGCGCAATGGCAATCACGGTTTTGCCCGTCATGATGTCGTTTAGGCTTTCGGTAATGGCAAATTCAATCTCAGAGTCAAGCGCACTGGTCGCCTCGTCCAATAACAAAATCGGCGCATTTTTTAGCATCACGCGTGAGATAGCGATGCGCTGACGTTGACCACCAGAGAGCTTAACGCCGCGCTCGCCGACTTGGGTATCAAGACCGGTATTGCCTTTATCATCATATAAATCTTTGATAAAGTCCCACGCTTGTGCTTGTTTAGCAGCTGTAATGATTTCCTCATCGGTTGCGTCAGGACGACCGTAAGCGATATTCTCGCGCACAGTACGATGCAATAACGAGGTATCTTGGGTGACCATACCGATTTGCTGACGCAGCGACTCTTGGGTAACTTCATCAATCGCTTGCCCATCGATGTAAATTTTCCCTTTCTCGACATCAAAAAAGCGCAATAGCAAATTAACCAAGGTTGATTTACCAGCGCCCGAACGCCCAACCAGACCGACTTTCTCACCGGGTTTGATATCTAGGTAAAAATTATCTAATAGCTTGACGTATGAAGTTCCCGCTGCAGAATCCGCAGCAGGAATAGCAGCATCTTCATTTATGTTATCTAAAGGCTTGCCTGATTTATGCTTGTTTAAACCTGTAGCATCGTCTTCACCTTCATAACTAAAATCAACATGGTCGAAAACGATATGACCATCGCTGACTTTAAGGATAGAAGCATTTGGCCTATCGACGATGGTTTGCGGCGCAGATAAGGTGCGCATACCGTCTTGTACCGTGCCGATACTCTCAAACAGGCTAGCAGTTTGCCACATAATCCAGCGCGTCAGACCATTTAATCGCAGCGCCATCGCCGTGGCAGCAGCAATTGCCCCAACGCCAACCGCGCTTTGTTGCCATAGATAAATTCCGATACCGGCCGTACTACTGACCAAAAACACACTGATTAAGTGGGTTGATATCTCAAGGTAGCTGACCCAGCGCATTTGCGCATGGACCGTACCTAAAAACTGTCCCATGGCGTTTTTGGCATAATCGAGCTCGCGGCGCGAGTGGCTAAACAGTTTGACCGTCATGATATTGGCATACGCATCAGTGATGCGCCCCGTCATTAACGCGCGGGCATCGGCCTGTACAATCGCCGTTTGTTTAAGTTTGGGAATAAAATACCACATCGCCAGCCACACTAAAACAAACCAAACGATAAATGGAATCAATAATAAGCTGTCTAAATTAAATAAAATAATACCAGAAGTAATAAAATAAACGGCGACGTACATAAACATATCGGTGACCGTCATTACGGTATCGCGTACGGCCAATGCCGTTTGCATTACCTTAGCAGAGACGCGACCTGAGAATTCGTCTTGATAAAATTGCATTGATTGCCCAAGCATACGCTGATGAAAACGCCAGCGCATCTGCATCGGGAAGACGCCTTGCAAGGTTTGAAAATGGATAAATGACGATAGGGCAATCCAAAGCGGACTTAAAATCATCACGGCCAGTATCAAAAGCAGCATATCGCCTTTTTCTGCCCACAGATTTTTTGGGGTATAAACGCCAAGCCAATCGACGATATTGCCAATCCACGCAAATAGCATCGCTTCGTAGATACCGATGCCAGCGGACAAAATCATAAATAGCAATAACCAACCGCGTAGCCCTTTGGTACACGCCCACATAAATTTAAGCATACCATCGCGCGGTGAGGGCAGCGGCATAGGCATCTCAGGAAAGGCGGGCAGACGGGTTTCAAAAAAGCGAAATAAAGCGTTCATAGGCAGTCAAAGAGCATTCATAGCAGTACGCCAAGATAAACGCCGTCAAGCGCTATCGTGAATCGTTACTTTTGTTATTAAGATTGCTGGTTATTTTAACAAAATTCGTCCTTATGCCTGCATGCTAATTGTAAGCTGAACACTCAAACGCATAATAATGAGATTGTTGTGGGCGAAATATTTTGTTACATTCCATTATTTCTCCTAATTTGTTGCTTTCTTCTATTTATCCCATTTGAATAATGGAAAAATCAGCTAATGAATGAGTATTTTTTACTCATATACAAATAATAAACGCGCAAAGTTGCGACTTAACAAGGATAAAGTTGATGATGTATTTAACGATAGCGGTGCTCTGTAGCGTCGCTGTTTCCGTACTTTTAAAAATATTACGCCAAAAAAATATCGATATTCGCCAAACCATCGTGGCGGGATATCCCGTGGCATTTTTATTGACGTGGCTGTTATTAAAACCAGATGTCAGTAGTATCGGCGCACTTGGCAATGCTTGGGGCATTATTATTGCGCTTGGGGTGCTGTTGCCGGCAGTGTTTGTTATTCTTGGGCGGGCGATTGAATTGGTCGGGATGGTCGCAACCGATGCCGCCCAGCGTTTATCGCTTATCATTCCTATCGTTGCTGCTTTTTTATTATTTGGCGAAGTACTGACGGGTACGCGCACATTTGGTCTGTTGTTAGGATTTTTGGCGCTTGGTGCTTTGGTTTATCGTCCGCAGCACGGGCTTATAAATAGCCAAGCCAAGCAGACGCCACTTTGGTTGTTCGGCGTTTGGCTCGGTTATGGCGTGATTGATATTTTGTTTAAACAAGTTGCCAAACAAGGCGCGGCGTTTCCTTTAACCTTGTTTGTGACCTTTGGGCTGGCAGGTTTGCTGCTGCTCGTTTACCTGCTTAGCACGCGCGTGCGCTGGCAGGGCAAAGCCCTTAGCGCAGGAATATTACTCGGCGCGCTCAATATGGGCAATATCTATGCTTATGTACGCGCCCATCAAGTATTGTCTGAGTCGCCAAGTATCGTCTTTACAGGCATGAATGTCGGCGTGATTGCGGTAGCAACCTTAATAGGGGTGGGGGTGTTTAAAGAGCGCCTTAATCGGATCAATATGGTCGGTTTATTATCGGCGATTGGCTGTGTGGCGGTATTGTTTTTGCTTTAATCTTACCACTGTGAGATAAACAAAATTTTAACTTATCAATAATAGGCAGGTGGCATGTCCTATGATAAGGTAACTGATAGTCAGGCTCACACGGTTGAAGGCTGATTGACTTATTATAATAACGTTTGACCCTTATTAATTAGGATAGGATACCCATTCAATGGAATACGAAAAACAACTACAGCGTATAAAAAACGGCTCAGGATTTATCGCCGCGCTTGATCAAAGTGGTGGTAGTACACCAAAAGCATTAGAGAATTATGGCGTCAGCGGCGATGCTTATGACAATGACGAGGCGATGTTCGATTTGGTGCATGAGATGCGCGCGCGTATCATGACTTGTGATGCCTTTGATAATGAGCGTGTCCTTGGCGCGATTTTATTTGAAGATACCATAGAGCGCGAGGTTAATGGCAAACCGACCGCCAATTACTTGTGGGAAGATAAAAATATCGTACCGTTTTTAAAGGTAGATAAGGGTTTGGCTGAACACATGAACGGCGTACAGGTGATGCGTCCGATGCCCAATCTAGACTTGTTGTTGGATAAGGCAAAAAATTATCCGGTATTTGGCACCAAAATGCGCTCAGTCATTTATGAGCCAAGTGTCGATGGTATCGAGCTTGTCGTCCAACAGCAGTTTGATGTTGCAAAGCAAATACTCTCTAAAGGTTTTATGCCTATCGTTGAGCCAGAAGTGGATATCAACAGTAGCAAAAAGCATGACTGTGAAATCATCCTTAAAACCAGTATTTTGCACAATCTTGAGTTTTTAGACGATGATCATCAAGTGATGCTAAAACTGACTTTGCCTGAAGAAAGCGGATTTTATCAAGAGCTGATTGAGCATCCAAAAGTGCTAAAAGTAGTGGCGCTATCAGGCGGTTACAGTCGTCATGACGCCTGCGAAAAATTGAAGCAAAATCCCGGTATGATTGCGAGCTTCTCGCGTGCTTTTACCGAAGGCTTGAGTAAGCAGCAAAGTGACGCAGAGTTTGCGGATACGATTGATACTTCTATTAAAGAAATTTACGAAGCATCAAAAGTTTAATCTATTATAAAGATAAAACAGTTTGCAATAAAAAGCGCTACTTTTGAGTAGCGCTTTTGTGTGAATTAAGGCTTAACATTAAGCGCTTAAACCTCTTAAACCTCTTTATACAGTTGACGTCCTTCATTGTTATATTTGTCGGTCATCTCTGCCATACCTTTATGAATCTCATCGAGGCTGGCTTCACCAACTTGCTCGACAAGTTTGGTATCCACCTCTTTAATTAAATGACCTGCATCGGTTAAGTCGCCCGTTTGCGGCGTGACTTTCATATTTGCAGCATCTTTATCAAGACCGGCTGCATACTCACGCACGTTTTGAGTGATTTTCATCGAGCAAAACTTCGGCCCACACATCGAGCAAAAGTGCGCGGACTTGTGCGCCTCTTTTGGCAAGGTTTCGTCATGATATTCACGCGCCGTATCAGGGTCGAGCGCCAGATTAAACTGATCATCCCAGCGGAACTCAAAACGCGCTTTGGACAAGGCATTATCGCGTGCTTGTGCCCCCGGATGGCCTTTGGCAAGGTCGGCAGCATGAGCGGCGATTTTATAGGTGATGATACCGTCTTTGACGTCCTTTTTATTCGGCAAACCTAAGTGCTCTTTTGGCGTCACATAACAAAGCATCGCCGTGCCAAACCAACCAATCATCGCAGCACCTATGGCACTGGTGATATGGTCATAACCGGGCGCGATATCCGTGGTCAAAGGTCCTAAAGTATAAAAAGGCGCGTCGTTACAGAGCTCAAGCTGCAAGTCCATATTTTCTTTGATGCGGTTCATCGCCACATGTCCAGGGCCTTCAATCATGACCTGCACATCGTGCTTCCATGCGACTTGCGTCAGCTCGCCAAGGGTGCGCAATTCACCGAATTGCGCCTCATCATTGGCGTCTTGCAAACAGCCAGGACGCAAGCCATCGCCTAAGCTAAATGCCACATCGTACTGCTTCATAATCTCGCAGATATCTTCAAAATGGGTATATAAAAAGTTTTCTTGATGATGGGCAAGGCACCACTGCGCCATGATAGAGCCGCCACGCGAGACGATGCCCGTCAAGCGATTGGCAGTTAATGGCACATAACGTAGCAGTACGCCGGCGTGAATGGTAAAGTAATCAACGCCTTGCTCGGCTTGCTCGATAAGCGTGTCTCGAAAAATCTCCCACGTCAGGTCTTCGGCAACGCCATCGACTTTCTCTAAGGCTTGATAAATAGGGACGGTGCCAATTGGCACTGGCGAGTTACGAATCAACCATTCACGGGTTTCATGGATATGATTACCCGTCGATAAATCCATAATGGTATCGGCGCCCCAGCGCGTTGCCCAGGTCATTTTTGATACTTCTTCGTCGATAGATGAGCCGAGCGCTGAGTTGCCAATATTGGCGTTAATTTTCACCAAGAAGTTACGGCCGATAATCATTGGCTCAGATTCAGGGTGATTGATGTTGTTGGGGATAATGGCGCGGCCTGCGGCGACTTCGCTGCGCACAAATTCAGGGGTAATAATCGTTGGCGTATTGGCACCGAAGCTCTCGCCATCGTGTTGGCGCATATCGGTCAGTTCGTGCTGTTTTTGCGTTTCACGAATGGCGATATACTCCATTTCGGGCGTAATAATGCCGCGCCGCGCGTAATGCATTTGCGTGACGTTCTTTCCTGCTAAGGCGCGACGTGGTTTGTCGATATGCGCAAATCTAAGATTGGCCGTACTGATATCACGGGCACGAGCCAGTCCGTAAGCGCTGGACAATCCACTTAATTGTTCGGTATCGCCGCGCTCAGCTATCCAGACTTCGCGTAACTTTGGTAAGCCTTTCGTCAAATCGATCTCGGCATTGGGGTCAGTGTAAACGCCTGAGGTATCATAGACGTAAAACGGTGGGTTTTGCTCCCAATCGCTCTCAGGCACGCCTTGTATCGGAGTAGGGTCAAGGGTGATTTCGCGCATCGGTACTTGAATGTCAGGACGTGAGCCCTCGATATAGACTTTTCTAGAAGCAGGAAGGACACGGTGTAGGTCACGCGCGTCTTCTTCAAAGCGAGTATCATTGGCGGTACGGTGAGCAGGGGTTTTTAGAGCGTCTGCTTTTTTATCGACAATTTTAGCAACAGGGGTCGAAGGGGTTTGGGCTGTTTGTAAATCTGAAATAGTCATATGCTGTCCTAGCGTGTTGGTTTTTGAGTAAAAGCAACACCGCCAGTAGCTGCGGGGCAAGACTATGCACAATAAACAAATTCAATCATCAACTGCACGTATTATTAAGTTCAACTTTCATTAAAACTCAATCTAACGCAGTTTTCTAGATAATTGATAGGCGCAGCTTTTTATTGATTGCCCTATGACCGCGTAAAAACGCTAGCACATAAAGTATGGGTAATAATAAAAAGGCATTTCTGCGCGCCCTTTGTATAGAACATAGGCTTAAGACTTCCCTGCGTCGGTACTAACCGCATCAGGTTCGGCGGGTGATCTCTCAGCGAATGTAGTAAAAGCTTATAAAGTAAGCTTTAATACACCGCACCCCGAGTCTGTCAGTGTTGTAAATCAGTCTCATACTAGCAAACTATAGGGTTGCTGCATAGTCATTTGCCGTTTGTTAGTAGAGAGGCAGTTTTGATGTCATTAATGTAATCACTGTCTTTTAATCAATGACAGTTTTTTCAATTACTAACCAGCATCATGCGTATTATTTTTCTGGTGTCCAGCCCTGCGCGCGCTCATAGTCTTCGTTGTCCAAAAACTTCTCGCGTTGCTCGGTTAAGAATTTTTTGGCTTCAGGGTCCATCATGCTGAGATGATTTTCATTAATCAGCATGGTTTGCTGTTCAAGCCACTCTTTCCACGCCTTGTCAGAGACGGTTTCTTGTAGCTCTTGCCCTTTTTTATTAGGAAATGGCGGATGCGGCATTTTCGGTAATTCTTGCTTATATTTGCGGCAAAACACGGTATTGGCTTGTGGATTAAAAGTCTCAGTCATCAGGCAATCCTCATTACTTAGTGGTATTAAATTATTGTCTCGAATATTGGTTTTCATCTATCATAACGCGCTTGCACGATTTAGCAAAGCATATCAGGTGTAGAGAAGGTAACATCAAATCTATCTAATGCTGGCAAAAAAAACACCCGCGCAATGACGGGTGTTAAAGAAAAAGTATGGTTTTAAAGCACAGTTTTATTGCTAGCTTCAGCTTTAAAAGGGCTTTTAAGCAAACGCTTTTAGGCGCGCGCGTCCATTAATCACCGCTTGTTTGACTTGATTTGGCGCGGTACCGCCTAAATGGTCACGAGCGGCCAATGAGCCTTCTAGCGTTAGATAGTCAAAAACATCATCGCCAATCGCATCGCTAAACTGCTGCAACTGCGCCAATGACAAATCGCTTAAATCAACCCCCTCGCGAATACCTAAAGCGACGGCATTGCCGACCACTTCATGGGCATCACGGAAAGCAACACCGCGGCGAACCAAATAATCAGCCAAATCGGTCGCAGTTGCATAGCCTTTCATGGTAGCGGCGCGCATGGCCTCGATATTTGGGGTGATGTTCGGCAGCATATCTGCAAAAGCAAGTAGCGAGCCTGTCAAGGTATCAACGCAATCAAATAGCGGCTCTTTATCTTCTTGATTATCTTTATTATAAGCAAGCGGCTGACTTTTCATCAGGCTAAGCAGCGTCATTAACTGGCCAAAGACGCGCGCCGTTTTACCGCGTACTAACTCTGGTACATCAGGGTTTTTCTTTTGCGGCATGATAGATGAGCCAGTACAAAAGCGATCAGGGATTTGCACAAAGTTAAACTGCGCTGACATCCATAGAATAATCTCTTCGCTCATACGCGACATATGCATCATTAAGATAGAAGCCGCCGAGGTAAACTCAATGGCAAAGTCACGGTCCGAGACAGCGTCTAAAGAGTTTTGGCAAATACTGTCAAACCCTAGCAATTTGGCAGTGATGGTACGATCAATCGGAAAAGTTGTGCCAGCAAGGGCAGCGCTACCAAGTGGCATCTGATTGATACGGCGGCGCGCATCGACTAGACGCTCTGTATCACGATATAACATCTCAAACCATGCCATCACGTGATGACCGAAGCTGACTGGCTGTGCGGTTTGCAAATGGGTGAAACCTGGCATGATGGTATCGGTATGTTGCTCTGCCAAATCTAATAAACCACTTTGCAAACGTACCAGTAGCGCGATGATATTGTCAGTTTCTTCACGCAACCATAGACGAATATCGGTCGCAACCTGATCGTTACGGCTACGGCCAGTATGTAGTTTTTTACCCACCGCGCCGACGATATCAGTTAAGCGTGATTCGACGTTCATGTGTACGTCTTCAAGTGCAACCGACCAGTTAAACTCGCCGGCTTCAATCTCAGCTAATACCTGCTGTAGACCATCGATAATGGTCGCAACCTCATCAGCACTTAAAATGCCGCATTCTTTCAGCATGGTTGCATGGGCAATTGAGCCTTGAATATCGTGACGAGCAAAGCGTTGGTCAAAGCCGACGGATGCGGTAAAGGCGGCAACGAAGCTATCAGTAGCTTCACTAAAGCGCCCGCCCCACATCTGCTGACCTTGACCACTTGTAGCGCTTTGCGGCGCAGGAGTGTTGGTTATAGAAGCATCTATGCTAGAATCAGGAGTAGATGAATTTTTATTTGAATTAGGATTAATACTATTTGAAGAGTTGGCGTTCATATCGGTACAAGACAAGTCAAGAGAATAAGAACTCAAGTATAGCAAATGATGAGGTTGCCTTACTAGCGGAGCGCTTAGAGTTTTTTATGCCCAAGCTCATGGAGATGATGAAGCCTTGGCAATGGCTGCTAGCAATCTTTTTTTGGTCGCTATTTGTGGCAATCGTCGATCGTCATAGCGTGGTCAATGAGATGCAGTTTATCATCAAGTTTATGGCAAGATTTATCCAAACCAGCTTGGCCTTGATACCATCTTTTTATCTCATCGATTATCTACGTCCAGTTTTTAAAGGCTTACGCGTAACGACCGTCAGTATGTATGTTTTACTCATTTTGACAACTGCCACGGCGGTAACCGTCGCGTTGGCTTTGCTAATTATGGTAAACGCTGGCTGGTTTAACTATAACTTGGCGGACTTTATCTCAATAATTGTGTTTAATACGGTGATTGCTGCCGGATTTACCGTTGCCGCCTTGTTGTTTTTTTTACGCCGTTATCGTGAGCTAAATGCGCTAAAGCACTCCTTTGAGCAAAAATTGAGCGCCCAAAATGATGTGTTAAAAGCTCGCCTAGCACCGCATTTCTTTTTTAATACCATCAATACTTTGATGTCGCTGATTGAGTCTGAGCCGCCGCGCGCCGCTGTTTTATTGCAGCACGTCTCAGCGCTATTTCGTGCCAGTTTTAATGGCGCGCGTGAGATCAGCTTTGAAGAAGAGATCGCCCTGTGCGAGCATTATTTGGCTATTGAATCCATCCGCTTGGCAGATAAATTGGTAGTAAACTGGCAATTGCCAAAAGAAGACGTCATGTATGACATGGTGATTACGGCGTTAACTTTACAAAGCGTGATTGAAAAAATGCTGGTGAACGTCATTAGAATGACCACCGAGACCATTTATATTGATATAAAAGTCACTTGGTTACAGCATCGGGTCGATATTACCATTAGCGTGCAGCTGCCGAAAAAAACCTTGTTGATTAACCATGATTTGCGTCAGCATATGGATTTTTATATTCAGGCAGAGCGCCTGCGCGCCTATTTTGGTCAAAGTGCCGACATCCAAAGCAGCATCACGAATAAACAAATTCTTACTAATATTAGCTATCCGCTGCAAGATGTCAGTTTATAATTCTTGTTCTTTAAAACAGTTGCTCTAATTGCTGTACATGAGCCAATTATCGCCAAGCTTTTATTGTGGCATATTTATTGCACCGTAAAAGATTTATAGGTAGGCACTTATAAAGGAGTTTGGATGCGGATTGTTGTTTGTGATGATGAGCCCTTAGCTCGCGAGCGTTTGGTTAGAATTATTAAAGAGTCAGGTCATGAGGTGGTTGCCCAAGCTAAAACCGGCATAGAGGCTATTATCGCCGTAAAATCTGAGCAACCAGACATTATATTGCTCGATATTCGCATGCCTGAGATGGATGGCGTGGAGTGCGCGCAAGAGCTTGCAAAGCTAAACCATCCACCCGCCATTATTTTTGTCACGGCGTATGACCATTATGCCATCGCGGCGCTCAAAGCCAATGCGATCGGTTATCTGTTAAAGCCTGCCAATAAAGATGAATTATTAGAAGCGCTAAAAAAAGCCACCAACCTCAATGCGGCGCAATTAAACGAGATTCGCAAACTTGATAATCCAACCGCGCGCCCAATGCGCGAACATATCGTGGCGCGTACCCACCGCGGTGTGGAGCTGATTGAGCTCAAAGACATCTATTATTTTACCGCCGATCAAAAGTACGTCAAAGTACGTCACAAAGACGGCATTGTACTCATTGATGATACGTTAAAAGAGCTTGAGCAAGAATTTGAAGGCAAATTGTTTCGCGTCCACCGCAACGCCATTATCAATATTAAATATCTAGATTTTTTAGAAACACTCGATGCTGGACAGCTTCAGCTGCACTTTAAAGGTATTGATGAAACATTAGCAGTCAGTCGCCGCCATCTACCAGCATTACGTGAAAAAATTCAAAATATGTAGCGGCAAATTGTCTACAGGTAAAACACCCTAGAATGCACTAAGCAGCAAGTGCAGTAATCTGTTGAAATAATCCTACCATATCATCAAACCCTTATTTATGCTTAAATAGGGGTATTTTTTTGTAACGTTCAGCTTAAAGACATTTAACGTTTATATGGAATGCTACATTCGCATTATTGTAAAGATACTAAGTCCGACCTTGTGATGAGCAGTTAAATACTGCTAAGCCCTGCTATTTTAGTATCGAACCTATTGAGGCCTTTTATGAGCACCATGCAGCAACCTGCTTTGACTACCTTAAATATTGCCACCCGCCAAAGTCCATTGGCATTATGGCAAGCGGAGCACATTCGTGACCGCTTACTGGCGCTGTATCCTGAGCTGACCATTAACCTGCTAAAAATTGTCACCAAAGGCGATAAGATTTTGGATACGCCATTGGCTAAAATTGGTGGTAAGGGTTTGTTCGTTAAAGAGCTCGAGCAGGCGTTATATGATAAACAGGCAGATATCGCGGTACATTCTTTAAAAGACGTGCCGATGGAATTGCCAGAAGGCTTGACGCTTGGTGTTTATTGTAAACGCGCTTCGCCAACCGATGCCTTTGTATCGAATACTTATCATAATATCGATGAGTTACCACAGGGAGCAGTGGTTGGTACCGCAAGCTTGCGTCGTCAATGTCAAATTAAAGCCTATCGCCCAGATTTGCAAATTAAGACCCTGCGCGGCAACGTTGGTACACGTTTAGGTAAGCTCGATGCCGGCGAGTATGATGCTATTATTTTAGCAACCAGTGGTTTACAGCGTATCGAGCATGACGAGCGTATTCGTAGTGAGCTGGATATTGATGTTTGCTTACCAGCAGTTGGGCAAGGGGCACTTGCGATTGAATGCCGTGAAGGTGATGACGAAGTGTTAAAACTGCTGGCACCATTAAACGATGACAAAGCTCGTATCCGTCTTATCGCTGAGCGCGCATTAAATCGTCATTTACAGGGCGGCTGCCAAGTACCGATTGCCGCTTATGCGGTCTTACAAACGGCTGATGCAGACGACGATAGCAGTAGCAAAAACCATGGCCAAAACGGTAATAACGACAATGGTAATGTATTATGGCTACGCGGCCGCGTCGGTCAAGAAGACGGTAGCGAGCTACTCAAAGCTGATAAACGCTTGACTTTAACCGGCAGCCAAGCTGAGCAAGAAGCACAAGCCAATCAGTTAGGTATTGAAGTCGCTGAGATGCTACTAGCCATTGGTGCGGGTGATATTTTATCAGCAATTTATCAGTCTAAATAAAGCTTAAAAAATAACTTTTAAGTTGCATAATAATAAAATGTCGCTGTCCAGTTACGCATAAAGTCGCTGCAATGACTGTATGCGTAAGCTTATTTTCCAAAACTTCTGTCACGGTATGTTTATGTCTTGGTCATCCTCAGAGTCTACTGCTTCAAACCAAACCATTGATAAGCCAGCATCGTTGCCACAAGTGGTCATCAATACGCGCCCAGCTGAGCGTGCGGCGCCGCTGACCAAGCATCTGCAAGCGGCAGGATTTTCAGTAGTTGATATACCGATGTTGTCCTTAGAGGCGCGGCCAACGACTGAGCAAGATATGGCATTGATGCGCCAATGGTTTGCCGGTGATTATCAGGCGCTGGTTATTGTAAGTCCGACCGCGGCAACTTCTGGCTTAGCCGTTTGGCAGGCGCTTGAGTATGAGCGCCAAGCTCAATTTGCTGAGGTAAATAATAGCGCGCAAAAGGACACTAGCTTTAAAGGTTTAAAAGCGCCAAGCCATCTGATAGCGGTAGGAGAAGCCACGGCAGCGGTATTAAATGAGGCCAAACTTGATGCGACGAATTATCAAGTATTGCAGCCTCTAATTGCTAATAATGAAGGTATGTTAGCGATGCCAGAAATTGACAGCCTGCAGGCTGGTGATAAGCTGTTGGTATGGCGCGGGCTTGGCGGGCGGCGTTTATTGGTCAATACCTTACAGGCGCGCGGTGTCCATATCGATAGCATCGCTTGGTATGAGCGCAAAATGCCCAATGATGCTATGGCGCAGTATAAAGAATGGTACGCCCAGTATCTTAGCCAAAAGTCTGAGCAGCCCAGACCCATCGTGATTGTCAGTAGTGGCACAGCGTTTGAGCATTGGCAAGCGATTGTTACAGAAGTGGCAGCGCAAAAAGCCAATGCAGAAAAATCAAACCGTGCGCCACTGCTGCTCAACGATTTTGCTTATGTCGTACTAGGTGAGCGCTTAGCCAATATGGTCGCTGGTCAGGGGTTAAGTTACTGGCGCGTGGAAGATTTGGCGCCCGAAACCATTGTTGCGGCAATCCATACACCGCTAGTCGGTTGCAGTTAAAAAACACTTCCTTTTCTCAAGCCATTTATTTTATATTTACTGAAAAAATTATTCACCAACGGTGCTGCCTTATGTCCATGAATTCTGACTCGTTAGCTAAGGACCCTTCTGCTATTCAGCAGCGCCGGCAAGCCAATATGTTTTTGGTGCGTTTGCAATGGCTGGTCATATTATTGCTTATTGCTGCTTTGTTGTGGTTGTTCATCAGTCAACAGCGCTTTGAGCGCAGTATATATGAGCGCTTGCAAAGTAATAAGCAAGTCGTCAGTCGTCTAAATGAGATGGACGATCGCATCTTTGCGATGAGTCAGCAGACGCTGCCAGAGCCGCGCATCGCTACTACTAGCCAAGCGCAAAACCAGCTTGATTTGTTGCGCATTCAGATACAGGCGGCCGATAGATTGTTGGCGGATAATAACGAGAGTGCGGCGATTGAGTTGTTGCGCGGTCTGCATTGGCAACTGTCTCAAAGCAGTAATGAGATTGCGCCTACGCTCACCGTGGTGATCAAGCAAAGTTTGATGAAAGACATTGAACGCTTGCAAGCAAGAAGCTCGCAGCCGAGTCCTTGGCAGTTACAAAACTTAGCCATTCAAAATATCCAAGCGTTTTTACATAGTTATGAGCGTCCTGCTCGTGTAACTGACGCGCCTAATACTAGCGCTAACGATGTCGGCGTCACCAGTAAAGAGCTTATCATTCATGAAGTGATTATGACCTTAAATCTTGCCAGTCAAGCAAGCAATATGCGTGAAAAAGATCAGCTGATTGGCTATCTGCGGCAAGCACGTAAACAGCTACAAACTCTAGTAGATACGTCTGCGGCAAAATCCGCTACCGATAATAAAAACGCTCAAACAACGAACCGCACAGCTTCTAAGCAAAATAATAATCAAACCAAATCTGCCCCGCATAATATCGCAGAAGTTGTCGACTGGTTAGATCGCCTAATTGCCACGGCGCCACAGCCAACACCATTACTGACCACGCAAATTTTGGATAAACCTAAGCGTTAATTAACCTTTTTACAGTTTTATAAGAAAAATAAGAGAAACATAGTGATAAAGAATTTTGAAAAAAATACGAATCTAAATAGTAAAGGCGTAGATGACAACCGTCCTGACGAGTTAGCGCATTATCCAATCATTCATCAGCAGCCAATTCATTGGGGCGAAATGGATGCCTTTAATCATCTAAATAACGTGGTCTATTATCGTTATGCGGAGTCAGCTCGAATTGGCTATCTGCAAGCGCTCGGGATGTTTGATGGCAGTATGGTGACGGTATTGGCGCAATCAAGCTGTCAGTATTTACGCCCGGTCACTTATCCCGATACGTTATTACTAGGCGTGCGTTGCCAGCGTTTGGGTAATACCAGTATTGTGATGGAATATAGCTATTATAGCTGTGCTCAAGAGGCGATTGTCGCGACCGCTGATGCCGTTATCGTCCGTTTAGACAGTGATGGTAAGGATAAATTGCCGTGGAGCAATGCAGAGCGTGAGCGTTTATTGGCACTAGAGGCAAAATTTAATCATACGCCCAAACTTTAAAAAATTTAAAAACTTTGAAAAGTCGGCCAAATTATTAAGTAACGATATCACTAAAATGATACCGTTAAAAATAAAAAGGCACGCTAAATACTATTAGCGTGCCTTTTTTATGTTGCTGTACTTTTTAATTTCTAGGCTTTATTTTTGCTTAGGCGCATGAATAAAGTCCACTACATTTAAATCAAAACCTGACAACGCATAAAACTTCATCGGTGACGACAGTAAGCGCATATCACGCACGCCTAAATGACGCAAAATCTGTGCGCCAACCCCGATACTACGATAAGGCTGCTGAGCGATGGTAGACATGGACTGATTTTCAGCCGCTTTATCCAGCGCCTCTCCCAAGTCAATCGGCTGATGATTGCCGATCCAAACCAACACGCCGCGCTCTGAATTGTTTATTTCTTCTAGGGCTGAGCGTACGCTCCAACCGCTACGACCAGTGGTGTCATTCTTCGCCGCAAACAAGTCACGTAAGGGATGAAAACCATGCACACGAACGGTACTGACGCCTTCGCTAACATCGCCTTTTACCAAAGCCAAATGAGTTTCGTCTGCGCCAAACTCGCGGAAACGATGCAAGGTAAAGGTACCGTATTCGGTCTCAAACGGATGGGACTCGACTTCTTCAACCGTTTGCTCATTAGCGATGCGATAGTTAATCAAATCAGCAATTGTCCCGATTTTAAGACCATGCTCTTTGGCAAATATCTCAAGGTCATCACGGCGCGCCATCGTGCCATCGTCTTTAATGATCTCAACGATAACAGCTGCTGGCTCCAACCCTGCTAAACGCGCCAAATCACAACCGGCTTCGGTATGACCGGCACGGTGCAGGACGCCGCCATTTTGTGCCATAATCGGGAAGATATGCCCAGGCTGGACGATATCTTCTGGTTTTGCTGAAGAAGACACTGCTGCTTGAATGGTACGCGCGCGGTCAGCGGCAGAAATACCGGTGGTCACGCCTTCAGCCGCCTCAATAGAAACGGTAAAGTTGGTGCTAAATTTTGCCTCGTTGCGGTCGGACATTAGCGGCAATGCCAGCTGTTGGCAGCGCGCTTCTGACAAGGTTAAGCAAACCAAACCACGCGCGTGGGTAATCATAAAGTTGATATCATCAGGACGCACGTGGGTCGCGGCCATGATGATATCGCCTTCGTTTTCGCGATCTTCGTCATCCATCAAGATGACCATTTTACCAGCACGAATGTCTTCAATAATTTCAGGAATCGTATTTAAACTCATAGGAAGTCTCAATATTTTATTATGTATAGATGGATTTGATGAGAAGGTTAAATTATTATTTGTCTATTGTAGCAGTAGAAGGGCGTCAAGCGCTGTGATAAAGCATGGCGCGGCTTAATAACAGCCATATAAATAACAGCAATAATAAAATGCTGTGCTCAATCGACTTGTATATATCATTATGAGGCCATTTTAACGCTTTTCATCCTACTGTGCTGCGTCATCCTGCCAATATGTCCATTAATAGCGTAAAAATAGCGATAAGTATTATCAATGATGCAAGTAAATATAGTCAGTTCAAAATAAAAGCGATACGTTATAGCTTCTTGCGACTGGTATAAATTTTCCTTGCTTGCTGTTATCACAGAGGCTACGAAAAATTCATCCCAGTCGCACTGTATCGATTTTAGAGTAATTCTACTATATGCTTTTATTCATTACTGGCCGCTTGGGTTTTTAGCCAGTCCATAAACTGCTTGCTGTGCTGCTCGCGCTGATTGTCCGCAAATTCATAAAAACTGGTGCCGATTAAACTGTCCGGCAGATAGCTTTGCGGATAATAATGATTGGGATAATTGTGCGGATAAACATAACCTTCACCATAGCCCTGATTGCGCATCAATTTGGTCACGCCATTACGCAAATGCAGCGGCACAGGCGAGGCGTCTTTTTCTGCCAAGGCCATTGCCGCATTAATGGCTTTATAAGTGCTGTTACTCTTGGCGCTGGTCGCCAGATACACCACCACTTGTCCCAAGATAATGCGTGCTTCTGGCATGCCGATAGACTGTACGCTACGCAGTGCAGCATCGGCAAGGAGTAGGGCGTTTGGATTGGCATTACCAATATCTTCACTGGCCAAAATCACCAAGCGCCGCGCGATAAAATCAGCAGGTTCACCGCCAACCAACATCCGCGCCATCCAATATAGCGCCGCATCAGGGTCGGAGCCGCGTACAGATTTTATCATGGCCGAGATGATATCGTAATGCTGCTCGCCATCTTTATCGTAGCGCACCAGCGCCGTCTGAGCGACCCGAGCGACCAATTCATCATTGATAATTAATGGCGACTGTTTGCTATCTGCCGTTTGAATAGCAAGCTCTAATAGATTGAGCGCTTTTCTGGCATCACCGTGTGCCAATTGGCTAATTGTCTCTTGTGCCTGCAAATCAACTTTTAGGTTTTTAAGAATATTATCTTCTGCTAGCGCGCGCTGCAATACGGCGCTGATTTGCTCAGGCGTCAGCGGCTCTAAACGATACACTTGGCAACGCGATAGCAGGGCGTTATTCACACTAAAGGACGGGTTTTCAGTCGTCGCCCCAATTAACGTAATATCACCTGACTCTACCGCGCCAAGTAACGCATCTTGCTGCGCTTTATTAAAACGGTGAATCTCATCGATAAATACCACCGGCGATTCAAAGCTTAACGAGTCTTTTGTTTCTAGCACTTCACGTAATTGCTTTACGCCCGTATTTAATGCCGATAACGCATGAAAGGGTCGGCCAACCGCATCGGCCAATAGCATCGCGATGGTAGTCTTCCCAATGCCTGCTTCGCCATGCAAAATAATCGATGGCAGGTGCCCTTGCTCAACCAAACGCCGTAACGGTGCGCCTGCTGCTAACAGGTGCTCTTGGCCAATAATAGCGTCGAGCGTCTTTGGGCGCATGCGCTGAGCAAGGGGCGTATCGGCATGAAAATTGGGTGGCATAAAAATCTCTATTATCAATTAAACGACTACTTTTTATTTTAATGTGACTATAGCTAGGCTAACGCAGATTTACGTTAATGAAAGTCAGCTAAGTGTACAGCTTATGTCTTAAAGGCTTTGTTTTACGCGATTTCGACCTTATTAATGGTTTATCAGTGATGACCAATCATGTGATGACAAATTATCAAATATAAAATGAGCAACCAATACAAGGTAAGACATTTATGCTGTCGCTATCTGCTTTCAAGCGTTTATTTAAACGCGCTGAGTCTCTTCGTGCTGGCTTTCTTAAAGCTACCAAGCAGCGTTCACGTCAGCTGACGGCTGGGGAGATAGCATTGGCCCGTTCGGTGTTCGGCGATAGTATCCGGCTTGAGCAAGTTCAGCTAAAAACCGCTTGGTGGGTACTAAAAGATTACGCTGTCAGTCCTAATGGTAATATTTATTTTCACCCGGCCGACTGGGTCATAGATTTTAGTCAGTGTTCCTTGGCTAAGCAAAGCTGGCTTATTCATGAATTGACCCACGTTTGGCAATTGCAGCAAGGTGTTAAAGTCGTGCGCGGTGCTATGATGGATCGTCGCTATGATTATGTACTTGCCGCTGGCAAACCTTTTTTCAACTATGGTATTGAGCAGCAAGCACGCATGGTACAAGATTATTTTATCAGTCGGCAGCATGGTCGCGATTGTCAGGGTTTTGAAAGCTGTATTCCATTTTTAGCGACACAAAGAAGCGATAACAGCCATGACCATAATAAAATTTGCGACGAACATAAAACTCATGACACATGTAAAGTTTAATCTTTCTTTTATCCTATAATATTTATATGATGACTGAACCTTTTGATAATAATAACAAGCTGCTAAACATACAGACAAAATAAAATAGCTAGTAGCCTTAGCGTATAAGCGCACTGCTTTTAATAAGGATGAGAATTCGGATGTTTAAAAATTTGCTCGTAAAGCCTGATGGTGAGACTCATCATACCTGTATAAATGCAGGGTCGCTAAATAAAGCAATGATGCCGCCGCGTACGCGCTCCTTGCTAGCCGCCGCCATGACTGGGGTTTTATTGTTAAGCGGCTGTCAGCAGCAAGCAGAAGCACCAATAGCTGATAGTAGTCAACCCAAAGAGAAAACTAGCGCAGAGGACAGTCAGCCGATGCTAAAAAGTGACTCCGCTGCTGCGCGTATAGAGCAATTTCAGCCGTTGTACCTTGCGCAAGCAAAAAGCTTACAGCAGCGTTTGCAAGCCGAATATGAATCGCTACAGGCAGCAGATGCGTCAGACAGTGGCAATGATTTGTTGCCTGATAGTACAGATGCGGCGTCAGTGGACAATGCTAAGCCGTCTAATACCGCTAATCGAGTTGCAAATACTACCGATTCTAAGCAAATAGCAACACCACCTGCTACGGATTCAGCTGCAGTTATGGACAATAATAATAGTGAGTCAGACGTTAGCAATGACTCTGAAGTTGACGCTAATGCTACTACGGACGCGAATATTAATACCAGTACCGAGGTTGGCGAGCGTGATTTAACCGTACTTAAGCGTATTAGTCTTGAGCCGCGTAAACCTGTGATGTTGACAGATGAGCAGATTATAGACAGTTATCAGCAAGCGATAGAGGCGCTTTATCAACCTGTGATCACGCCGCTTAATGCAGAAGAGGTTGATACCTTGATTAATATTGCAACCTTGACGCCGCAGTTATTTGAACATGCAGAAATCGCTGGTCGACTGAGTGCGAAGAGTCCAGCGCTGGCGCGTTTGATTATCCAGCATCAAGTTTGGGAGCAAATAGAAGCCCAACAGGTACTCGATATGCAGCAAATGAAAATCGACCAACAGCAAGAGTTTGAGAGATTGATGGCAAAATTTAACGAAACCATTCAAGGCTATGACGAGCAAATTGCCAAATATGAGCAGACCTTAAAAGAATTTCAATAAAGCATAAGTGGTCATCATTTTATTGAATTTACACCATAAAAAAATCCCGCTCAGTCGCGGGATTTTTTATGCTGCCAATAATAATGATTGACTATTTGCGATCTTCAACCTTAACGAAGTCGCGATGCGTCTCACCAGTATATAACTGACGTGGACGACCGATTTTGAATGGTGCGCTGTGCATCTCTAGCCAATGGCTGATCCAACCAGAAGTACGCGCCAGTGAGAAGATGACGGTAAACATTGACGTTGGGATACCGATGGCTTTAAGGATAATGCCCGAGTAGAAATCAACGTTTGGATACAGGTTACGCTCAACGAAGTACGGGTCTTCTAAAGCGATTTTCTCAAGCGCCATCGCAAGCTCAAGCTTAGGATCATTGATACCCAATGCGCCCAATACTTCGTCACAAGTTTCTTTCATTACTTGTGCGCGTGGGTCAAAGTTTTTATAAACACGGTGACCAAAGCCCATCAGTTTTACTTCACGGCTTTTCACTTTTTCCATGAATTCAGGGACGTTTTCTACCGAACCGATTTCATCTAGCATCTCAAGGACAGCTTCGTTAGCGCCGCCATGTGATGGACCCCAAAGGGCAGCGATACCTGCAGCGATACACGCGTAAGGATTAGCACCAGTAGAACCTGCTAGACGTACAGTAGACGTTGAAGCGTTTTGCTCGTGGTCAGCATGCAAAGTAAAGATTTTGTCCATGGCGCGAGTAATCACGTCATTGGTTTTGTAGTCAACATCAGCAGGGGTTGCGAACATCATGTATAAGAAGTTTTCTGCGTAATTAAAATCATTACGTGGATACATGAACGGTTCGCCTTGCGAGTATTTATAACTCATTGCTGCAAGCGTTGGCATTTTAGCGATTAGACGGATAGCGGTGATTTCACGGTGTGCTTCGTTGCTGACGTCTAAGTTGTCATGATAAAACGCGGATAAAGCACCAACGACACCAACCATAATCGCCATTGGATGCGCGTCACGGCGGAAACCTTCAAAGAATTTACGTAATTGGTCATGAACGCCGGTGTGTTTACGAACCTTTTCATAGAAATCTGCTTTTTGCTCAGCATTTGGTAGATCACCATGAATCAGTGCATACGCCACTTCTAAGTATTCAGCATTGTTTGCTAATTGGTCGATAGGGTAGCCACGGTGTAATAACTCACCTTTACCGCCATCAATGTAAGTAATCTTAGATTCAACAGGAGCGGTTACTTTAAAACCTGGGTCATAAGACCAAAAGCCTGAATCTTGTAGAGCAGCAATATCGATAACTGGACGCCCTAAAGTACCTTCAATAATAGGAAGTTCGTATTCTTCACCATTTACGCTTAATTTGGCATTGTTGTCAGCCATAAACTGCTCTCCATTGTTTGTAACTTGTTAGAATAAAAATATATCGACGCATACCCTCGCGTCTTCACTAGTTAAACGGTCAAAAAAATTTAACCCATTTAATATGCAGGCTATATTAGCAGTTATTACTGAGGTTTTGAAAAGACTTTTAGCAGTAATATCTGTAATAGGTGTGCATTAGTCGTACTAAACGACTGTAAACTTTGTATCAAAATATGTCTATTCAGTAATTTAGCGGTAATTCAGCAGCAAGTCTGCTGGTTGCTTCTAATGGAATGATTCTCATTAACATTATAATAATTAAGACTTTATTACAAGATAAACGTCCATCATATTTGCAGCAACGCACCATGGCATAGACAGAATATGCGCAACCGACAGATGAATTTGAGTCAAAAATTGATTCTAAAATACCAATACTAATAAATTCGCCTTACCAATAGCTAGCTTTTTGTTAAATAATCACCGATAACCACTATTTAGGGGATAAATTTGTAATTATGGCGCAGTCATTTTATAATTGGAGGGATTTAACTGGCACTAGCTTTGCGCAAATGAACAGGTTGCTCTGATAAAGTAGTTGGTAAAGCCCAGCTTTACTGGTACTTTGTGATGATTGACTGTTCGGTTTATAGACCAAAACCTGGCTTATCGTTTGAATATTCTTGTTAACTGTTCTATTCTTAAATAGTCAACAGTGAAGTTTGCCTTAATAAAAAATGATACTCTACAGATGACATTATGGTGTTATCTTTTTTGTTGATGCAATGTCGTAAAAATAGAATAGTTAATCGATTTATCCCACGTTATGAATTTCATGCAACTCTTTATGGGTATAAAGAGCGTGAATGGCTTGTCATAAAAAGGGGTTATCAATTCAGCGAGCGATAGGGAAGTCTATAACCACTTTATAAATGGAAACTATCTAAATAGCAACTAAATAAACAGTCGCTACGGGCTTAGATTTTATTTATAGAGTTTATCTTAACGTCAGATAGATAAGACTTATCGACCTTGCATATTTAGCGCAAATGAAACGACGTCAGCTAGCCCTTCCTTACTTTATTCATCTCATGTGTTGCTTGCCGCTTATAGAATAGTATTGATAAATAGTATTCGTATAATGCGTTGATAGCTGATACAGGAGTATAACCGCAAAAAGGATGCCCGCTGTGAAAAGCAACCGACCTATTAATCTGCCCTTAAGCCAAGTGATTAGCGTTAACCGCTCACCGATTGCAATTGCTTCTATCTTGCATCGTATCTCTGGCGTTATTTTATTTCTACTTATCCCAGTCATGTTGTGGTTATTACAGAATTCTTTGGCATCGCCTGAGAGTTTTGAAACCGTGTTTGACAATGTCTTTATTCGCTTTTTAGCGTGGATTTTCGTCGCCGCCATTGCTTATCACTTCGTGATGGGCGTGAAGCATTTATTTGCTGATAATGGTCAAAATGAAGAGCTACAATCGGCGCGTATGGCGTCTGTTGTCAGCCTAGTGATTGCAGCGATTTTAATTGTCGCGTCATTTGTATGGGTGATGTTCTAATGATAAAAAATAATTCAGGAATCAAAAGCGCCACCGGTCTAACAGGCTCAGGTACCCGTGATTGGATAGTTCAACGTATCAGTGCGGTTATTCTAGCCGTCTATAGTGTGGTGTTGCTGGGCTTTTTCTTAACCCATGGCAATGTAACCTTCATAGAGTGGTCTGATTTTATGACCAGTTTACCGATGCGTCTGTTCAGCTTATTGGCTATTTTGGCGTTAGCTGGTCACGCGTGGGTAGGGATGTGGACCGTATTTACCGACTATATTACTTCTGGCAAGATGGGTGAAAGCGCGTCCAAGCTACGTTTGTTTTTACAAACATTGATGATTATCGCTATTTTAATCTTCCTATTTTGGGGCATTATGATTTTTTGGGGTAACGGCTTCGGTGTTGTTGCTGTTTAACCTTTTATCATACTGGTAAATATTTATTCATCGGCTATTCGTAAGCGTAGTATTAGTAGTATTACCAGCCAAATATCGATGCATAATAACGGATTTATCTAACCACATTTATAGTTTTAGTGGCTTGAAAGCGTTTAGATAATAAAAATCCGTTAGTAGCCAAAATAGACAGAGCCAATCATAGCATTGGGTATTTCTCAATTTAACTTATCACTGATACTAGTGCATTATTAAGCAGTTGCATGACAGTTAGACCGATAGTTAAATAAACAGATAAGCCCAATATAACGATAGATATGCAAGTTAAGTGGTCAAAAGGTATTGATAGCAGATTTTGATGGTTGAAATTATTGTCAGTAGCGTGAGCGCAAATATTAGCCAACGTTGCCGCATGATAAGACAGAAACCAGCATAGACATCAGCCTTTTTATTTACTTCTAAGCATTAACAGGCATTAGGAAAACCGTAATGGCAACTAGACAAGATAATACCATTAGCAATATTAAAACCCTGAACTATGACGCGGTCATCGTTGGTGGCGGCGGCTCAGGTATGCGTGCTTCATTGCATTTGGCCGAAGCGGGCATGAAGGTTGCAGTCTTGACCAAAGTATTCCCAACCCGTTCGCACACGGTTGCAGCGCAGGGCGGTATCGGCGCAAGTTTGGGTAACATGAGTAATGACAACTGGCACTTTCACTTTTATGATACCGTGAAAGGGTCAGATTGGTTAGGTGACCAAGACGCCATTGAGTACATGTGCCGCGAAGCGCCGAAAGTAGTATATGAGCTTGAACACATGGGCATGCCGTTTGACCGTAACGAAGATGGCACGATTTATCAGCGCCCATTTGGTGGTCATACCTCAAACTATGGCGAAAAAGCGGTACAACGTGCTTGTGCGGCTGCTGACCGTACGGGTCACGCGCTATTGCATACGCTTTATCAGAAAAACCTACAGCAAGGTACTGAGTTCTTTATCGAGTGGATCGCGCTTGATTTGATCAAAGATGAGGCCGGTAACATCAATGGCGTTATCGCGCTTGAGCAAGAAACCGGTACGGTTGCGGTATTCCAATCACCGTTTACTGTGTTAGCGACAGGCGGTGCTGGTCGTATCTTTGCGGCTTCTACTAACGCTTATATCAATACGGGTGACGGTATTGGCATGGCGGTTCGCGCTGGCATTCCACTACAAGATATGGAATTCTGGCAGTTCCACCCAACGGGCGTTCATGGTGCTGGCGTACTATTGACCGAAGGTTGCCGCGGTGAAGGCGCTATCTTACGCAATAAAGATGGTGAAGCGTTCATGGAGCGTTATGCGCCAACTGTTAAAGATTTGGCACCACGTGACTTGGTATCACGCTCGATGGACCAAGAGATCAAAGAAGGTCGCGGCTGTGGTCCAAACGCTGACCATATCGTAATGGATATGACCCATTTGGGTGTTGACACCATTATGAAGCGTCTGCCATCAGTGTTTGAGATTGGTAAAAACTTCGCCAACGTTGATATCACTAAAGAGCCAATTCCAGTTATCCCAACCATTCACTATATGATGGGCGGTATTCCAACCACGATTCATGGTCAAGTGATTGTACCGGATCTAGAAGCGGGTACCGATGAAGACGGTTTATATGCTAAAGGCAACGTGGTTAAAGGTCTTTATGCCATCGGTGAGTGTGCCTGCGTTAGTGTGCATGGTGCCAACCGTTTAGGTACCAACTCGCTACTTGATTTATTGGTCTTTGGTCGCGCTGCTGGTAAGCATATCGTAGATGAATTCCATCATGCTGACCATAACTACAAGCCGCTTGATCCACACGTGCTTGATTTCACTGTGCGCCGTTTAGACAAATTGCAACAATCAACTTCAGGCTACAATGCGCAAGACGTGGCAGATGAGATTCGCGCTATTATGCAAAAGCATGCCAGTGTATTCCGTACGCAGGCGCTGATGGACGAAGGTGTCGAAAAAATCTTGGCACTGGGTGAAAAAATCGACAAGATCCACTTGGCCGATAAATCACAAGTCTTTAATACCGCGCGTATCGAAGCGTTTGAAGTAGCAAACTTATACGAAGTTGCGAAAGCCACGATGATATCGGCCGCTAACCGTCACGAAAGCCGCGGCGCGCATAGTGTCTCTGATTACGATCGTCCAGAAGATGATGATTACGCACCAAATGGCCGTAACGATCACGAGTGGATGAAGCATACCTTGTGGTATTCTGAAGGCAACCGCATCATTTATAAGCCAGTTCGTAAAGTGCCGTTGACAGTCGACTATATCGAGCCAAAAGTTCGCGTTTATTAATTCTAGCTTATGCAGTTTTGTGCATACATAGAATTAACGTTTTATCCCTTATTCATTTATTAAAAGGTGAGCGCCAGCGACAAGCCGTTATCAGCGCTATGATGTAGTCATAATAGCGCTGATAAATACAGTCTTTAGACTGCACGCTTATCTGCCCGCCATCACCAATGTGTGGAGTTTAGCATTATGAGCCGAGGTACTCGCACCATCGAAATCTATCGCTACGATCCTGATGTGGACGCAGCACCGCGCATGCAAACTTATACGATTGAGCTTTTGGACTCAGATCGTATGTTGCTTGACGTGTTATTACGCCTAAAGAAAGAAGACGAAACCCTTACTTTCCGTCGCTCGTGCCGTGAAGGCATTTGCGGTTCAGATGGCATGAATATCAATGGTAAAAACGGTCTGGCCTGTTTGATCAATATGAACACCTTGCCTGAAAAAGTAACGGTTCGTCCGTTACCAGGTTTACCAGTGGTGCGTGATTTGGTCGTCGACATGAACCAATTTTACGAGCAATATGAAAAAGTTCATCCGTTCTTAATCAATGACCAGCCAGCGCCAGCAACAGAGCGTTTACAGTCACCTGAACAACGTGAAAAGTTGAACGGTTTGTATGAGTGTATTTTATGTGCTTGCTGTTCAACCAGTTGCCCATCATTCTGGTGGAATCCTGATAAGTTCTTAGGTCCAGCAGCACTATTGAATGCCAACCGTTTTGTTTCTGATAGCCGCGATACCGACATCCGTGCTCGTCTATCACGTTTAGAAGATCCGTTCAGCTTATTCCGTTGCCGCGGTATCATGAACTGTGTGTCAGTATGTCCAAAAGGCTTAAATCCAACCAAAGCCATCGGTCATCTGCGCAATTTACTGATCGATCAAGCAGGTTAGTCTACCATTTATTGATAATTAGCTTTATAATAACGCTGTTAAAAAACACCACCTCTCATTAGGTGGTGTTTTTTATTCAAGGTTATCAACATTAAGCTGTCACTTATAAAGCTGGCATCACAAAACTGATATTTTAAAAGCTATTGTTGATAGGCAGTGGTGCATCAGTCAATGAAAGTAAGGCTGTATTAACAATACGTTGCTTGTATGTAAGAGAGCATGCTATATCGTGCGCATCTCTATATAATTGATTATAATAGTATATTTTCGCGCAGATTCATTCAAAGGTAGTGATTAACCATAAATGCCTATATCGCTTAAAATCTATAGAAATGTAAAAAGCAGACTATAAATTTAGCTAAATTTGTTTAAATAAAAGTTAAATCGTTGCGAGAAATGATAGTTGATATTCATTTCGTAAATACCTAGTATTGAACAAACAAACTATGGCGCCATAGGTGGGCATGTTACTCTATACAGCAATGTATGTTTGGCGAAATATCGCCTTTATTTCTACCATAGCACGGCACTTCAGTGCAAATAGCCAATTAAAAGGCTAACTGAAGACGAAATTTTTTAATTAAAACCTTACTATTAACAATTCGGTTATAGCTGCAAGCATTATATATAAATTAATGTTGTCAAACGAGCTGCTAAAGAAAACCGAGCGTTCACAAATAATTTTAATGGTAGGTGTGGTATTGCAAATATCTTTTTTATAACGAGATAGCTTGGGTAGGATATTTTTTATTGACCAACAGTGGTAGCTCATAGATATGGTTAATAAAAAGATAATGTTAAGACAAGTTTTAATGGTAAAAAGCAACGATTGATGTCGCTAACCTATAACGAATAACACAATAATAAGCACGATTCCATTCATTTATCTATCAAATAGACGATTATTATGAATAGTACAACTAAAGAAACAGCAAGCCTAGATCACACTGAACTGGCTGCCGACAACGCCCAATATATCGAAGCGCTCTATGAGCAATATCTAGATGATCCTAGTAGCGTTGATAGCGATTGGCAAGCGTATTTTGAACAGTATAAATCTCCAAATGATGCCAAGCACAATGCAATTAAAGATCAATTCTTGTTGCTTGCGCGCAATCAGACGGCGAATAAAGTAAGCGCTGACACATCAGCTTCAACAGCTGGTGATTCCAGTAACTGCGCTGACCCGAAGCAAATGGGTGTGCAGCAGCTGATCTCAGCTTACCGCCGCCGTGGTCATCGCCGTGCCAAGCTAGATCCATTAGATCTGCATCCGCGTGCCGAAGTAGAAGATCTGACGCTTGCGTATCACAACCTATCAGAGGCCGATCTCGATACGGTATTCCCGACCAATGATTTAAACATCGGTAAAGACGAAGCGACACTCCGTGAGATCATTGAAATCATGGAGCGCGTATACTGCCGTTACATCGGTGTTGAATACATGCACGTGACCACCAGCACCGAAAAACGCTGGATGGAAAAATACCTCGAGACCAACCTAGGCTATATCGAATTTGATAAAGAAAAACGTTTATCTATTCTTGAGCGGTTAACCGCAGCCGAAGGCCTAGAAAAATACTTGGCTCGTAAATATACCGGCGTCAAACGTTTTGGTCTAGAAGGCGGCGAGAGCTTTATCCCAGCCATCAATGAAATCATCCAACGTGCTGGCGGCTATGGTACCAAAGAGATGGTCATTGGTATGGCGCACCGTGGCCGCCTAAACGTATTGGTCAATATCTTAGGTAAAAACCCTGCCGATTTGTTTGATGAATTCGATGGTAAGGTACAGCCAGAAAAAGGCTCAGGCGACGTTAAGTATCATAACGGTTTTTCTTCTAACGTCATGACACCAGGCGGTGAGGCGCATTTGGCTCTAGCCTTTAACCCATCGCACCTTGAGATTGTGGCACCTGTACTACAAGGTTCGGTACGCGCGCGTCAAGTTCGCCGTAATGATCAGCCATTGCAAGATAATAAAACCGGCAACTCAGTCTTGCCAATCGTCATTCATGGCGATGCTGCCTTTGCTGCGCAGGGCGTAGTACAAGAAACTTTCCAAATGTCACAAACCCGCGCTTATACCACTGGCGGTACGGTACATATCGTTATCAATAACCAAGTTGGTTTTACCACCAGCCGTCAAGAAGACGCGCGTTCAACTGAGTATTGTACTGACGTTGCAAAAATGGTGCACGCGCCTATTTTGCACGTAAACGGTGATGATCCTGAATCAGTGGTTTTCGCGGCACAGTTGGCGTTAGATTATCGTCATGAGTTTGATAAAGACATTATCATTGACCTATTCTGCTACCGCCGTAACGGTCATAACGAAGCTGATGAGCCTTCAGCGACCCAACCATTAATGTATGCAGTCATTAAAAAGCTACCGACTACGCGAACTATTTATGCGCAAAAGCTTATCAAAGATGGTGTGTTAAGCGAAGCAGAAGCCCAGCAGTACGAAGATGAGTACCGTGAATCGCTCGACCGCGGTGAATATGTTGCCAGCTCTTTAGTGAGTGAGCCTAATGAAGCGCTATTTGTCGATTGGAAGCCTTATTTGGGTCATGACTTGGTAGATGATTGGGACACAAGTGTCGATATTGAAAAGCTAAAAGAATATGGCCGCCGTATGGCGCAAATGCCAGAAGGCTATAAGCTGCAGCGCCAAGTTCAAAAAGTGGTCGAGCAGCGTTTAGCGATGCAAACTGGCGAAGAGCCGCTAAACTGGGGCGCTGCTGAAACGCTTGCGTACGCATCACTCGTAGATAATGATAATGTATTGGTACGTATTACTGGTGAAGATGTGGGTCGTGGTACCTTCTCGCATCGCCATAGTGAAATCTATAACGTCAATGACGGCAGCATGTATGTGCCGCTTGCCCATATTAGTGAGACGCAAGCACGTTTTGCGACTTATAACTCATTATTATCAGAAGAAGCGGTACTAGCCTTCGAATATGGTTACGCAACTACAGTACCGAACTCGCTCATCGTTTGGGAAGCTCAGTTTGGCGACTTCGTGAACGGCGCGCAGGTAGTGATTGACCAGTTTATCTCAAGTGGCGAGACTAAATGGCAGCGTGTTTGTGGCTTAACGATGTTGTTACCACACGGTTTTGAAGGTCAAGGTCCTGAGCATTCTTCTGCGCGTCTTGAGCGTTTCTTGCAGTTGTGTGCTGAAGACAATATGCAGGTGATTACCCCAACGACGCCAGCTCAAATTTATCATGCACTACGTCGTCAAGCGGTACGTCCGATTCGTAAGCCATTAATCGTCATGTCACCGAAGAGTTTGCTACGCCATAAATTGGCAACCTCAACCCTTGAAGAGCTGGCGAACGGCAAGTTTGAAACGGTATTGCCTGAGATCGATCAGCAAAATGCCGATAACGTAACGCGTATGGTGCTGTGTGGCGGTAAAGTTTACTATGACTTATTAGAGCAACGTCGCGCGCTAGGTTTAGATCATATAGCGATTGTGCGTATCGAGCAGCTATACCCATTGCCAGAAGAGCGTTTGATTGCTGAGATTGAAAAATATAGTAACTTGGCTGAGATTGTTTGGACGCAAGAAGAGCCACTTAACCAGGGTGCTTGGTACTATTTAGCGCCGCATATGTTCCGCATTGTTGTGCCACACCCAACCAAAGCGAAAGTGATGGAGCCAGTTGCGCGTCCTGCTAGTGCGGCGCCAGCGACAGGATCACCAAAACTACATGTTCAACAGCAGCAAGCATTAATCGCTGGTGGCCTTGGTATCAGTGTGGATGAGCTATCTAAATAGTAGCTTGTTTAGGCAACAGATTATATAAGATACACGAATCAGGCGATGACAGTCCATACCGCTATTACCGTTGAAGTAAGACAATTTAGAATGGTATTGACTGCCTATCACGACTTAATAATAAAGAGTAATATCAATATCTAAGGAGTATATCGATGGCTGAAATTAAAGCCCCCGTTTTTCCAGAATCGGTTGCCGATGGCACCCTCGTGGAATGGCATGTCACTGAAGGTCAAGAAGTTAGCCGTGATGACTTATTGGCTGAAATCGAGACTGATAAAGTGGTACTAGAAGTGGTTGCACCCGATAATGGTGTGGTCACTAAAATCGTTAAGCAAGTGGATGATACCGTTTTATCAGACGAGCTAATCGCCGAGTTTGAAGCTGGTGCTAGCGGTAGTTCTGCTGGTGATAGTAGCGACAGCGCAGATGAGCCTGCAGTAGACCCAAATCAGCCAGCAGCGCCTGTACAGCCAAAACAAGCTACTGATGGCGGTGAGCCAGTACAAGCTACAGATAAAAAAGATGAAGCCGATCATAAAGATCAAAGCCCTGCAGTACGTAAAGCAGCAAAAGAGTCTGGTGTTGACCCTAAAAACGTTGAAGGCAGTGGCCGCGGTGGTCGTGTTACCAAAGCCGACATGGCAAACCCAACGCTAAAAGCGGACAGCTCTATCAAATCGGATAGCGGTCGTCCTGTCGCTGAGTCAACTGGTGAGCGTACTGAAAAACGCGTACCGATGACGCGCCTACGTAAGACAGTTGCCAATCGTCTACTAGCTGCTTCACAAGAGACAGCAATGCTAACCACGTTCAACGAAGTGAACATGAAACCGTTGATGGACATGCGTGCTAAGTATAAAGAGCAGTTTGAAAAGCGTCATGGTGTACGTCTAGGCTTTATGTCATTGTTCATTAAAGCAGCAACCGAAGCATTGAAGCGCTTCCCAGCGGTTAACGCGTCACTAGACGGTGATGATATCGTTTATCATGGCTACTATGATATCGGTGTTGCCGTATCTTCAGATCGTGGTTTGGTGGTTCCTGTCCTACGTGATACTGACCGCATGAGCATGGCGGATGTTGAAGCTAAGATTCGTGAGTACGGCGGTAAAGCACAACAAGGTAAACTTGGTCTTGATGAAATGACTGGCGGTACGTTCACTATTTCAAACGGCGGCGTCTTTGGTTCACTTATGTCGACGCCTATCTTGAATCCACCCCAAACTGCTATCTTAGGTATGCACGCTATCAACGATCGCCCAATGGCAGTCGACGGTAAAGTTGAAATTTTACCAATGATGTACCTAGCACTATCTTATGATCATCGTATGATTGACGGTAAAGAAGCGGTACAGTTCTTAGTCACTATCAAAGAGTTGGTCGAAGATCCAACCATGCTACTCCTAGACCTGTAAGCTTTTAAGCTTGTATCGGTAACCACTGATACAAGCTTTTTCACTTTGGACGAGGTGATTGTGGTTTATTGTCAAATAAATGCGACTTTTTTTCTGGTGTATTAACGACAGAATGAAAGTGTCATTTATCATTCAGTAGGCTAACCAGTCATTTAAATCCTTATAAAATCAGAAAAAAATCTAGAAATAAATTAAAACCAAATTAAAAATAGGAACGTACTATGAAAGACAATTATGATTTAGTCGTCATCGGCGGCGGTCCTGGTGGTTATGAAGCCGCTATTCGTGCAGGCCAATTGGGTATGAGCGTGGCTTGTATCGAAAAACGCGTTTATAAAGGTGAGCCCGCTCTTGGCGGTACTTGCTTAAACGTCGGTTGTATCCCATCAAAAGCCTTACTTGATTCATCACACCGTTATGAAGCAACCAAACATGACCTTGCTGAGCATGGCATTAGCACAGGCGACGTCGCAATCGATGTTGAGCAAATGATTGCGCGTAAAGAAGGTATCGTTAAGCAATTGACCGGCGGCGTGGCGGCATTGTTAAAAGGTAATGGCGTTGACTGGCTACAAGGCTGGGGTACATTAGAAGATGGTAAAAGCGCGGATAAAAAGGTTAAATTTACCGCTCTTTCTGACGATAGCGAAACCATTATCACGGCTAAAAACGTCATTCTTGCGGCAGGCTCGGTACCGATTGATATTCCTGTGGCAAAAACTGATGGCGACCGTATTGTTGATTCTACTGGCGCGCTTGATTTCACCGAAGTACCAAAGCGTTTAGGCGTCATTGGCGCAGGCGTAATTGGTCTTGAGCTAGGTTCAGTATGGCGCCGCTTAGGCGCAGAAGTGGTGGTCTATGAAGCGCTACCAAGCTTCCTAGCAGCGGCTGACAAAGACATTGCGAAAGAAGCGGGTAAGATACTGAAAAAACAAGGGCTTGATATCCGCGTTGATACCAAAGTGACCAATGCTGAAGTGAAAGGCGATCAAGTCGTCGTGACCAGCGAAGCCAAAGGTGAGTCATCTGAAGAAAGCTTTGATAAGCTTATCGTTTGTGTCGGTCGCCGTGCTTACTCTGAAAAACTATTGGGCGCAGACAGTGGTATCACGTTGACTGAGCGCGGTCTTATCGATGTCGATGACCAATGTAAAACCAACCTTGACGGCGTTTATGCTATTGGTGACTTGGTTCGTGGCCCTATGCTTGCGCATAAAGCGATGGAAGAGGGCATGATGGCGGTTGAGCGCATTCATGGCGAAAAAGCGCAAGTTAACTATGACACCATTATCAACGTCATTTATACTCATCCAGAAATTGCCTGGGTTGGTTTGACCGAACAAGAAGCAACTGAAGCGGGTTATGAAGTCAAAACGGGTTCATTTAACCTAGCAGCTAACGGCCGTGCACTTGCACAAAGTGAAGCACAAGGCTCTATCAAAGTTGTTGCTGATGCCAAAACAGATCGTTTGTTAGGTATGCATGCCATTTCTGCTGGTGCAGGCGATATTGTCCATCAAGGTATGATTGCGATGGAATTTGTGTCTAGTATCGAAGATTTGCAGTTGATGACATTTGCGCATCCAACCATCTCTGAAGCGGTTCATGAAGCGGCATTATCAGCAGATGGCCGCGCGATTCACGCCATCCAGCGTAAAAAACGTAAGTAGTTTTTGAGATTAAATTGTTTAAGATTGACTTGCTTAAAATGAAAAGCATTTAAGTAAATATCAAGTTTAACCGAATGGTGCGGCCGCTATCACTATTAAGATAACGGTTGTCACCATCATAAGTGCGGTAGGTTTATTCTGCCTTGCACTTGTTTTCACTTTTTATTAATTGTAAAAATAAAGGATACAATCAATGAATTTACATGAGTATCAAGCAAAAGAGCTACTAAAAAGCTACGGGCTGCCCATTCAAGAAGGCATCATCGCCCATAATGGCGACGAAGCAGCAGCTGCTTTTGATAAAACGCCAACCGACATTGCGGTTATTAAAGCGCAGGTTCATGCAGGTGGTCGCGGTAAAGCTGGTGGTGTAAAGCTGGTTAAGACTCGCGAAGAAGCCAAACAAGTGGCGGAAGCGCTTATCGGTACTAACTTGGTTACCTTCCAAACTGACGCCGAAGGCCAACCAGTGAATTTTGTTTTGGTTGCAGAAGATATGTACCCAGTACAAACTGAGCTATATCTTGGCGCGGTCGTTGATCGTTCTACGCGTCGCGTAACGTTTATGGCATCAACCGAAGGCGGCGTTGATATCGAAGAAGTCGCAAGCGAAACTCCAGAAAAAATCTTTAAAGTCAGCGTTGATCCATTAGTTGGTCTAATGCCTTACCAAGCACGTGAAGTGGCATTTAAACTGGGTCTTGAAGGCAAGCAAATCAACCAGTTTGTAAAATTGATGAGCGGCGCTTATCAAGCATTTGTAGAAAATGATTTTGCGCTACTAGAGATTAACCCACTAGCAGTTCGCGAAAATGGCGAAATCGTTTGTGTTGATGGCAAAATCGGTATTGACTCAAACGCCTTATATCGTCTACCTAAAATCGCGGCGCTACAAGATAAAACGCAAGAAAACGAGCGCGAGCTAAAAGCCGCCGAGTTTGACCTAAACTATGTTGCCCTAGAAGGTAACATCGGTTGTATGGTAAACGGTGCTGGTCTTGCCATGGCAACGATGGACATCATCAAACTGTACGGCGGCAAACCTGCTAACTTCTTGGACGTTGGCGGCGGTGCAACCAAAGATCGCGTGGTTGAAGCGTTCAAAATCATTCTAGAAGACAGCAGCGTTGAAGGCGTTCTTATCAACATCTTCGGCGGTATCGTACGTTGTGACATGATTGCCGAAGCGATTATCGAAGCAGTTAAAGAAGTGAACGTTCAAGTTCCTGTTGTTGTTCGCTTAGAAGGTAACAACGCTGAAAAAGGTGCCGAGCTACTAGAGCAATCTGATGTAAAAATTATCTCAGCTCAGGGCCTTGCAGACGCAGCACAAAAAATTGTCGATGCGGTTAAAGCATAAGTCTTTAATATGAGCCGTGAGGTTAAGCGCTGTTTTATTCATAACTCGCTTTAACCAAACGCTTAAGCATTATAGTCACAGCATGATGGTAGTTTTTAGCAAAAGTATAAATCGTTAACATTTAACGACATATGAGCGAGAAAACTGCTATTGAAAGACAACCGAATAAGGAAAAAATAATGAGTGTATTAATTGATAAAGATACCAAAGTATTGGTACAAGGTTTTACTGGTAAAAACGGTACCTTCCACTCCGAACAAGCAATTGAGTACGGCACTAAAGTAGTCGGCGGCGTAACCCCAGGTAAAGGCGGTCAAACGCACCTAGGTCTGCCAGTGTTTAATACCATGAGCGAGGCGATGGAAGCAACTCAAGCTGACGCTTCAGTGATTTACGTGCCAGCGCCATTTGTTCTAGATTCTATCATCGAAGCAGTCGATGCAGGCGTAAAATTGATCGTTGTCATCACTGAAGGCGTCCCGACTATCGATATGCTAAAAGCCAAGCGTTATATCGAAGAAGCAGGCGATGTACGTATGGTTGGTCCAAACTGCCCAGGCGTTATCACTCCAGGTCAGTGCAAAATCGGTATCATGCCAGGCCATATCCATTTGCCAGGTAAAGTGGGTATCATCTCACGCTCTGGTACGTTGACTTATGAAGCGGTTGCCCAAACCACTAAGCTTGGCTTTGGTCAGTCTACTTGTATCGGTATCGGCGGCGACCCTATCCCAGGTATGAACCAAATCGATGCGCTAAAACTGTTCCAAGACGATCCACAAACCGAAGCCATCGTATTAATCGGTGAGATTGGTGGTACAGCTGAAGAAGAAGCGGCGGCTTATATCAAAGAGCACGTAACTAAGCCAGTGGTTGGTTATATTGCTGGTGTTACCGCCCCTGCTGGTAAACGTATGGGCCATGCTGGTGCGATCATCTCTGGTGGTCAAGGTACTGCTGAAGAGAAATTTAAAGCCTTTGAAGACGCTGGTATTGCTTATACTCGCGATCCATCAAAAATTGGCGATAAGTTAAAAGAAGTTACCGGTTGGTAATTTAGGTATTAATAGCTAGTCTAATACCAAAACCTCGTTGAAAAAAAACAAAGGCACTCCTACAATGGGGTGTCTTTTTTTATTCTAAAAATAACTTTCCTTTGATTAAAATGTAGCAATTATGAAAAATAAGATATTGGTAACTGGTGGCGCTGGATATATTGGCTCACACACTTGTATAGCTTTACAGGAAGCAGGCTATGATATTGTTGTCTACGACAACTTGTCTAATAGTAGCCGTGAAGCTATTGAGCGCGTATCCAAGCTCATTGATCAACCCATCGACTTTGTTAAAGGCGATATTCGTGATATTGATCTACTCAAACAGGTCTTTGCCGAGCATCAGTTCTTTGGTGTGATTCATTTTGCGGGACTAAAAGCCGTTGGAGAATCGGTGGCCAAGCCATTGCTGTATTATAATAATAATGTCAGTGGCACCATTGCTTTATTGGAAGTTATGAGAGAAGCCGATGTTAAGAATTTGGTTTTTTCATCTTCTGCGACCGTCTATGGAGATCCTGAATCCTTGCCCATCAATGAGGAATCAAAGCGTTCTTGCACCAATCCTTATGGTCAGAGCAAACTGATGGTCGAGCATATTTTAGAGGACTTAGCGGCAACCGATGATGGCTGGAATCTTATTCCACTTAGGTACTTCAATCCTGTCGGTGCGCACCCATCTGGGCAAATTGGCGAAGATCCAAATGATATTCCTAATAATTTAATGCCTTATATCTCCCAAGTCGCCGTTGGCAAGCTTGGAAAACTTAGTATTTTTGGTAATGACTATTCTACTGTCGATGGGACGGGGGTACGCGATTTTATCCATGTCACTGATCTTGCCCAAGGTCATGTAGCAGCGCTTAACTACTTACAAAAACAAGTAGGTCGAGATAAATACAGCTCAATAGGTTTTTTACCCATTAATCTGGGAACAGGTAAAGGAACGTCTGTTTTAGAATTGGTCACGGCTTTTTCTGAAGTATCAGGCCAAAATATTCCTTACCAGTTTTCTGCTCGGCGCGCTGGAGATATTGCCAGCTGCTATGCCAGCGCCGATAAAGCCAAAGATTTGCTAGGTTGGGAGGCGACACTATCTATTGCTGAGATGTGTCAAGATACGTGGCGTTGGCAGAGTAAAAACCCGAATGGCTATCATAGCGCTTAGCATTGATTAGGCATGTTTCTTATTTCACACTCTTAAATACAGTCTAAAAATTATGAAAAAAATTACTCACGCTGTTATTCCTGTCGCAGGCTTTGGCACTCGTATGCTGCCGTTATCGAAATCAGTGCCAAAAGAGCTGCTACCACTTGGTAATCGTCCCGCTATTCATTATGTCGTTGAAGAAGCCATTGCTGCGGGTATCAAACATATCGTTTTGGTCGGTCATGCACAAAAAAGCGCCATCGAAAACTACTTTGATATCAATGCTGAATTGGATAATCAATTGCGTGCTAAAGGTAAAGACGCGTTAGCCGATAGCTTAACTTGGTTACCCGAGGATGTAACGGTGTCTATGATACGCCAAGGCAAGCCGCTAGGGTTGGGACACGCGGTATTGGCGGCGCGTCCAATCATCGGCGAGCATGACTTTGCTGTACTGTTGCCAGATGTGGTGCTCGATCCATTTACCACCAATATGGCAACTGATAATTTGGCGTTTATGATTGAAGCCTTTGCCAAAGACACGCATTCGCAAATATTGGTCAATAAAGTAGCAGATGAAGATGTGCATAAATACGGTATTGCCCAATTAGACGAAGCATTTAATCAAGCCCATGAAATCGAGCAAGCTGATAAAAACGCAAGCTTTAAAGTTGCTGGTTTTGTCGAAAAGCCCAACTTAGCCGATGCGCCTTCAAAATTGGCGGTCGTTGGTCGCTATGTATTTAGCAATCATATATTTGATTATTTGGCCAATACTAGAGCGTCGGTTGGCGGTGAGATTCAACTGACTGATGCCATTGACGCCTTGATTAGCAAATATGGCGTTAATGTGACGACCATGCGCGGTGATAGTTATGACGCAGGCGATATGCGCTCGTACATGCGAGCGTTTATTTATTTTGCCGAGCAGCAGTTAAAGGGTGATAAATAGCTAATGGATGAGATAAATAATAAGGGCTATAAAAGTGCCCGCCACTCTAAGTATTGGCAGCATTTAGCCAAGTTAGCGGAGCAGCCGTGGGCGCTTGCCCCATTGTTCGCGCAGGATAATAAACGGACGTCTCGCTTTAGCACGCAAGCGGGCGCGCTATATATGGATTATAGCAAGCAGTGTATTAATGATGCGGTGCTAGAAAATTTATTAAATTTGGCGAATAGTTGCGAGTTGTCAGGCCGTATCGATGCCTTATTACAAGGGGCGATGGTTAATACCAGTGAAGAGCGAGCAGCGCTGCATACCGCTCTACGCTTACCAGCTACAGAACAGCTGCAAGTTGGCACGCAAAATGTCGCCGCTGATGTACATGAGAGTTTGGCGCAGGTAGAAAGATTGTCAGAGCGGGTACGCAACGGCACGTGGCGCGGGTTCTCTGGTAAAGCAATCACTGATGTGGTTAATATTGGCGTTGGCGGCTCAGATTTAGGCCCACTGATGGCGACCACCGCGCTTGATGAATGGGCAGATACTGCTATTGAGGTGCATTTTGTCTCTAACATGGATGGCACGCAGCTTGATAATTTGCTCAAGCACTTAAATCCTGAAACCACTTTATTTATCATCTCCTCCAAATCTTTTGGCACCGTTGATACGCTATCGAATGCCAAGACAGCACTGTCATGGTTACTCGCTACCGCAAAGCTACGGGCTGGCACAGAAGAAAGCGTCTTGCGCCGTCATTTTATCGGCGTATCGGCCAATTGTGAAAAAATGACTGCCTGGGGCATTCACCCTGAGCATCAATTGCAGCTGTGGGAATGGGTTGGCGGTCGTTTTTCATTGTGGTCGGCGATTGGACTTGCTATCGCTATTCGTATTGGCATAAATGGTTTTAAAGAGCTGCTAGCCGGCGCCCATAATATGGATGAGCATTTCGCCCAAGCAGACTTTTCTGAGAATCTGCCAGTATTATTAGGTTTGCTCGCCGTTTGGAACAGTACCTTTTTACAAGTCAATGCGCATACCGTGCTGCCTTATGATGGACGTTTGGAGTATTTGCCAAGCTACTTGACCCAGCTTGAGATGGAAAGTAATGGTAAATCGGTGACGCAGCATGGCGAGCGTCTTGATTATGATACGTGTCCAATTTTGTGGGGCGAGATTGGCTCCAATGCGCAGCATGCCTTTTATCAGCTTCTGCATCAAGGAACGCAGCAGGTCTCTTGTGACTTTATCGCTTGCGTGCGCCGTTATAGTGATGATGCGACAAATGAATCGCTACAGCAGCAGCATGAATTGTCTTTGGCAAACTGTTTGGCGCAGAGTCGGGTCTTAGCTTTTGGTAATGCTGCTATTGCTGATAAGGATATTGAAGCGGCTTCTGATGCCGATAAATACAAATATTACCGCGGTAATCAACCGTCAACCACGCTCCTTATTGATGAGCTGACCCCGCATAGTTTGGGGGAGCTGATAGCGCTTTATGAGCACAAGGTTTATGTCATGGCCAGCATTTGGGATATCAATCCGTTTGATCAATGGGGCGTTGAGATGGGCAAGAAAATGGCAGAGTCGGTGCATACCGCCATGCAGCAAGGCGGCGATGAGCAATTTGATACCTCTACCAATCAGCTATTGCAGCAGATTAAGCTGTTGTCTTAACGGCTTAAGGCTAGCGCCATCATGCGACTGGCTTATCCACTTATCCACGCTGCTAACTTTGCAATATAAAAGGTAATCTTATGAGCGCTGCCGCTATAAATAAACACAAGACAGATAACGACCAATCCGCATCACATTCATTTAACCAAGCTGCTAAAAACACCAGCGTTTGCGTCCTCGTTGGTCATAGTATCGAGGCGATTACCAGTGCTGTAGTACTGGCAAGTCTCGGTCATACGGTGCATCTTTATACTGATAAAGAGGTATTGACGCAGCAATTACAACAATATGGTTTTGAGCATCATGTGCAAGCGTTATGGCAGATGTACGTGCAGCAGCAACAAATTGTCAGCTATGCTTTGCCCACTACTGCGAGTAAGCTGCTAGAGCACTATGAAACGTCGGATAATAATAATGAGAGAAAACAAGTTGCGCTATATTGGTTATTTTTAGACAGTATCCGCCCAGTATGGCAAGCAGACAGCTGGATTACGGCCTTTAATCACAGTCATCAGCAAACCTTACCGCTCATCATGAGTGGCATTAAACAGCTGGGCGCGGTTGACGCATTGTCCAAGCAGTTGCAGCGCGCTTGGGTTTATTATGTGCCATTTGTATTCTTAAAGGATGGCGATGCGTACAGCTCAATGCTAAATCCATCATTGTTATTGCTGGGTGAAAAAACACCAAATAGCCGCCATCATTTAACGATGCTACAGCCTTTAATACAGCAGGCGCGCGCTTTTCATCAAGCAGATATTGCCACTATAGAGTTTGCCCGTAGTAGTATCATGGCGATGCTTGCCACAAGGGTGAGTTTTATGAATGAGATGTCGCGCTTGGCGGATAGTCAACAGGTCGATATTCAGCAAGTTAGTCACATTATGGGACTTGATGAGCGCGTGGGCAGTAGCTACTTGCAAGCGGGCTGGGGGTTTGGTGGTAATACACTACCGACAGAGTTGGTTAAGTTGCAGCAGTCCAGTGCAGAAAAAAGCCTAGCTATGCCGTTACTACAGGCAGTCATTAATATCAACGAAGACCAAAAAGAGCTGATATTTCGCAAGTTTTGGCAGTATTTTGATGGATTTATCGACCATAAAACCGTGATGATTTGGGGCGGCAGTTATAAAGCGGGCTCGGGACGGACAGCAGAGTCGGCGATTCATCCGTTGTTAGCGCTACTCTGGTCTTATAATATCCGTACGCTGGTGTATAGTGATAAAGCCCAGACCGAGCTTGCCGAGCTTTATGGACAGCAGACGTTACTGGAATTGATTGCCAGTCCGTACCAGAAGCTTAATGAGGCACAGGCCATTTTTATCATCAGCTGGTTGCCGGAAAACAGACTAGATGTCGCTAGACTTAATGAGCAGGCGCTACCGATATTCGATGCACGCAATGCGCTGTCGCGAACGCAGGTTGATGATTTGGTCGGCGACTATATAGGGATTGGCCGCGCAAAATAAGGGTTTTAATCAAGTGTTAAAGTAAGCGTGACAGATAAACAGTTATTAGACTAAAACCAAACAATAAAGCGCCGATTAATATAAAAATCAATCGGCGCTTTATTGTTTTTATGAATTTATAATGTCTTTATTCAGCATGGCAGTTATCCAAGTTAAGCAGCTACCGCTCCTTTACTAGCAAGCCATTGCTGAAGATCTTGGGTTTTGGTTTGTAATAAATTCTCATCGCCGCGACTTTCAATATTTAAGCGAATTAATGGTTCAGTATTTGAGGCGCGTAAGTTAAAACGCCATTCACCAAAGTTTAAACTCAAACCATCGAGCATCGATTTGGTTGGCTTGTCGGCGCTGAACTTCTCTTCAATAGCGCTAATAATGGCTGACGCATCATGAGTGGTCAAGTGAAAATTTAGCTCGCCTGAGCTTGGATAGGCTGCGATATAGCCGCTGACCAATTCTGACAAGGTTTTACCGGTAATTGATAATAACTCAATGGTTAAGAGCCAAGGAATCATGCCGCTATCGCAGTAGAAAAAGTCGCGAAAATAGTGATGTGCTGACATCTCGCCGCCATAAACCGCGCCAGAGTCACGCATCACTTGTTTGATAAATGAGTGCCCAGACTTACTAATAACTGCCTTACCGTTATGCTCAACAATGACGGCTTCGGTGTTATAAATCACTCGCGGATCATAGACGATTGACTCGCCCGCATACTTGTTTAAAAATGCTTGCGCGAGCATGCCAACGACATAGCTACCATCGATAAATTCGCCGTATTCATCGAATAAAAAGCAGCGGTCAAAATCACCATCAAAGGCAATGCCAAGGTCGGCTTTATTTTCTAACACCGCTTGCTGAGTGACGGTTCGATTGGCCTCAATCATCGGATTGGGAATGCCATTTGGAAAGCTGCCATCAGGCGTATGGTGCAATTTAACCACTTCAATTGGCGCGCCAGCTTGTGCTAACTTGTCGATTAATAAATCGACGACGGGACCTGCGCTACCATTGCCTGAATTAATGACCAGTTTTAGCGGTTGTAATTTATCAATATCAATAAACGCCATGACATGATTGATATAAGCGCTTTTATCCGTTAGTAATTGTAATGTACCTTGTTGATTATCTGTACTAAATTGTCCAGATTCTGCTAATGCTTGAATCTCTGCCAAGCCATCATCGGCGCTAATCGGTTTTGAGTGTTCTTTGACCAATTTTAGGCCATTATAATTAATTGGATTGTGGCTAGCCGTTACTTCGATACCGCCCAACGCCTGATAATAACTGGTCGCAAAATAGACCTCTTCTGTGCCTGTCATACCCAAATCAATCACATCGACACCCGCATCGAGCATACCTTTGATGGTTGCTTGTTTTAACTGCTCACTGGAGTGGCGGATATCGCTACCAATGACGATAGCTGGCTTTAAGTTTTTCAGTTCATCTGCGACATCTGCAGCGCTATAACGCTCGAATAAAATTTGGGCAAAGGCACGGCCGATACGGTAGGCGATGTCTTCATCGAGATTGACATCAAGCTCGCCGCGGATATCATACGCCTTAAATGACTGAATGCTCATAGGGTGAAATTCTGTTGCTGGCTGGTAGCCAGTAGTCGCAGAAGTGGACATAATAGTAAGCTTCCTTGTGCGTGCGCGGTAAAAAATGAGGGAGTGATAACAGGATTATAAGTCAATAAGCGTTCAATGATACACTAACTACCAAATGAGTCATAAAGCCGTAGTGGTACTTTATGGGAGCGTTTTTATACTTATCCGTTTCTATGATAAAACATATAAGAGTATTTTATGAGTGACTTAGACAACCAAACGTTAACTTCTGTTACGCCGCCACGCCCTGTACAGGGCATGCCAGTAGCAACTGGCGAGTTAGATGATTTATTGGGATTGATGGCAAGGCTGCGCGCAGATTGTCCATGGGATAAAAAACAAAACAATCATAGCCTGATTCCGTACGCGATTGAAGAAGCCTATGAGCTTGGCGAAGCGGTTCAAAGCGATGATGACGAAGATATTAAGGGCGAGCTTGGCGATGTGCTTTTGCAAGTGGTGTTTCATTGTCAGGTATACGCTGAACAAGGACGCTTTGATATCAGCGATGTGATTACCACCTTGCAAGAAAAGCTGATTCGCCGCCATCCGCATGTCTTTGAAGCCGAAACGCTAAAAGAAGATGCTGCGGTAAAAGCACGCTGGGATGAGATTAAAGCAGAGGAAGACCAAGCTCGTACCGCACGTGGTAAGCCGAAACGTCGTTTGGATAATATCAAGGCAGGTAGTGCGCTGATGCAAGCGCAGGAAGTGCAAAAACAAGCGTCCAAACTGGGGTTTGATTGGGAAGGGGTCAGCGGTGCTTTTGATAAGCTTGATGAAGAAATCGCTGAGTTAAAAAGTGAGCTGACCGATAAATCCAACAACGCTGCTAAATATAACATAAGCAAAGCCAGCATTAGAGACATTGAGAAAGAGCTTGGCGATTGTATGTTTGCGCTGGTCAATGTGGCGCGTAAACTCAACCTCGATGCTGAAACGGCAACGTTGACTTGTGTGCATAAATTTAAGTCGCGCTTTGGTTATATCGAAGAGCAGTTGGCGGCAGCTGGCAAGCGCTTAGAAGATAGCGATATCAATGAGATGGATGCGTTATGGGAAGCGGCGAAACAGCATGAACGCGACTAATAAAAGCCTGTTTATCAAATGGCAGCATGCCAGCTTACCTAAAAATTTGACCATTTTTTTAGTAGGTGTGTTTTCTGTTATTACTATATCGTTTAATCCTGCCCTTGCCGCACCATGTTTTGATAATGCTAAAAGCGCTTATAAATATTTATTGACGCAAGAAGCAGCTCAAAGCCAAGCGCGTAATCAAACCAAAATAAATATCAATCGCGCCACAGAAGCAGAATTGGTGGCATTAAACGGTATTGGCAGCAGTAAAGCGCAGGCAATTATTTTATATCGCGAGATGTTTGGCGGTTTTAAAACGGTTGATGAATTAACGAAAGTCAAAGGCATCGGTGCAAAAACGCTTGAGAAAAATCGCCAGCGTTTAAGCGTACAGGATTAAGCGCTTTATTTTGTATTACTTAACCCCCATATTGACAAAATAGCATGTAAGTAAATGTCATAACACACCCACCAGGGTCAAAATTTGTTAAACTAGCGGGTACATCCGCCTGATAGACGCTGTGTTCGTCGGGGTGGTTAAGAATAAAGGCGAGGAGTAGATGCATGGCCGAGCGTGCCGCCAAGCAGTTAGAACTGAATAAATCTGAATTACCCAATTCCATTACTGAAGTGATAGCCACCCTAACCCGAGCTGGGTTTGATGCTTATATTGTCGGTGGCGGCGTGCGCGATACCTTGCTAGGCCTGCGTCCAAAAGACTTTGACGCGGTCACTGATGCCAAGCCTCATGAGATTAAAGACGTCTTTGGCAAGCGCTGCCGTATTATTGGACGACGTTTCCAATTGGCGCATGTTTACTCTGGTCGCGAGCTTATCGAAGTGGCGACGTTTCGTGGTCCACCGCTCAATAATTCTAATACCAATCGAGATGGGATGATTCTGCGCGACAATGTCTGGGGCGATATCAAACAAGACTTTGCCCGTCGCGACTTTTCTATTAACGCGCTTTATTATCAACCGCTCAAAGGCGTGGTACATGATTTTTGCGGCGCCCTTGAAGATATCGATAATAAAGTTATTCGTTTATTAGGTCATGCACCGACGCGTATCGAAGAAGATCCGGTCAGGTTGCTGCGTGCCCTACGATTTAAGGCAAAATTGGGTTTTGACTTTGATAGTGAACTCGCCGCCCAGTTCCATGATGACAATTGGGCGCTGCTGGAGCAAATCTCTCCGCATCGTCTGTATGATGAAACGCAAAAAATGTTCACTGGTGGTTATTTAGTGCCGCTACTACCGTTATTGTTTGAATCGGGCGCGATTGACAGCTTATTTATTTATCCGCCTGCCGAGCCAAGTGCCTTGGTCAAACAAGTCGCTATCAATACCGACAAACGTATCGACGCTGGTAAAAGTATCAATCCTGCCTTTTTTTATGCCGCTTTGTTGTGGGAAAATTACCTGCATCAATTGGAAAAAGCCAAAAAGCGTAATATGCCTTTTGCTGATGCACAGCTGCATGCAGCGGGCAAAGTCATCGACCGTCAGCGTATCAAGACTGCTATTCCAAAATTTGCCGAACAATTTATTCGTGATATTTGGATATTGCAGCCAAAATTGGCCGCGCCGCGCCGCAAACAAATTATCCAGTTGTCTGAACATCCGCGTTTCCGTGCCGGTTTTGATTTCTTGTTATTGCGTGAGCAATGCGGCGATGCTGAGCATCCACTATCAGAATCGACCAATGGTATGGGCGAGTGGTGGCAAACCTATCAAACATTGACCGAACAGCAGCAAGATCAGGCGATTGAGGACTTTGATGAGAATATCCGTCGAGGTGCCTATAAACAAAGCCAGCGTGGTCGCGGGCGTAATCGTCAAAAGCCGCAAGCTTTAAACACATCAAACCATGATAAGGTAAATCACATAGAAAACAATCAACCAGATAATATCAACGGCAATGCTCATAGCAAGCAAGCTAATGATGCCTCAAACGTGCCGCCGCGCCGCCGCCGCGCTGCCAGCCAGTCTGCTCAGCAGGCTAATAAAAATGGCAGTCATAGTGCCAGCAATAATAGTCATCATAAGGGCTATGATAAGCAGCAAGCAGCACAAGACAGTCATGAGCTGGCGCAATTGCAGCAATTATCACTGGCGAATACTGATAACCAAAAGGCAAATAAGCGTCAAGATACAAAACCAGCACCGTTATTTGTCATTGAGCATGAAAAAGTTGTGCCGCCATTACGTAAGCAATTGCCAAGTGACGAAAAGTCAGAATTTGATTCTAATTTTGAGCAAGCAGCTGTAGCGCAAAGCAAAAAAGCTGAAGACGCTTCAGTTAAGATAGCAGCGGCTGAAAGTCAATCAGGCATCTCTGACAAAACTGATAAGCAAACTCAACAGCAGGATGCAAAAGTAAAAACAGTCGATACCAAGTCTGCTGCTAGCAAAGTCGATTTCGACCAGTCAGCTTTATCTACAACGGTCAATACTAATGCTGCTACTAATGTCCATACTAAGCGTACTGTCGCCCAAACGCCAGCGCTTGTCAGCATAAATAACGAGCCGATACCGTATAAACGTCGCCGTCGTCAGCCTACTGTAATAGCGGATAATAGTAATACTGACAGTAAAAATAACGCTGATAATAGCAAGAGCGTAGAGGCAAAACCAGTTGGCCGTAAAGAACAAACGGCAGAGGCTGCCAAGTACGAGAGAAAAGCGCCTAAACCCGCACCGCAGTTTGCTGAGGATGCGAACTCTGACTCTAAAAAGTCTGCTAAAGCCAATCAGGATACTAAGAGACAAACAGTCGAAAGCCAGACGGCTATTATTAAAAGCAATGATGATAAAGGGCCAATACCATCAAGACGCCGCCGCCGTCAGCCAAGCGTTAGCAACGGTTAAGCTTACGAGCTGACTGTAAAACACTAAAGCACAGTGAAAACTATGAACAGCCATTTTGAAACTAGCAATGCCAATGCCGATAAAAGTAGTAACGATATAAGCTGGGTTACTTGCTATGTTGGTTTAGGTAGCAATCTAGAAAATGAGCTAGGTTCGCCGGTAGAGCATTTACAGCAAGCCATCGTAGCTATGCAAGAAAATAAGCAAATACGAGCGGTACGAGTGTCTTCTTTCTACGCTTCGGTGCCAATGGGTCCGCAAGACCAGCCTGACTTTGTCAATGCGGTGGTAGGTTTTGAGACTACCTTAACGGCGTTTGAGCTGCTTGCATTTTGTCAATTGCTAGAGCAACAAGCCAAACGCGCCCGTCTGCGCCGCTGGGGTGAGCGCAGCCTTGATGTCGATATTTTATTATATGGTGATATCGAAATCTCAGAGTCGCAATTAACGATACCGCACGCAGGTTTGCATGAGCGTAATTTTGTCCTACTGCCGCTACGAGAGTTGGCGCCAGCGTTAATCATCTCAAACAAACCAATAACGGATTATCCGCCCAGTGACGATTGGACGGGGCTAAAGCTATTAAAACTGAATTAGCGCCTCTTTGGTGCCTCTGTCGAATGATGAATAAGTTGGATGCTAGGATAGTAGCCGTGCATTTTATTAAAACGTCAAAGGCTATAAACAGTTAACCGTATTGAGGGTCATATGACAACCTTATCTACCTTAAATAAATTTAAAAAAGACGGTGTTAAATTTACCTGTCTGACCTGCTATGACGCCATGTTTGCGCGTATGATGGACAACGCGCAAATCGATACGATTTTGATCGGTGATAGTTTGGGCATGGTGGTACAAGGGCATGATTCAACCTTGCCTGTCAGCGTCGATGATATGGCTTATCATACGGCCAATATCGCTCGTAGTAATAAGCATGCACTGATTTTAGCGGATTTGCCATTTATGAGTTATGTGACGCTTCCAGATGCGGTGGCTAATAGTCGCAAGCTGATGCAGGCGGGCGCGCATGTGATTAAGATTGAAGGCGGTCGAGAGCTTTGCGATTTGGTCAAAACCTTGGCGCAAGCAGGTACGCCGACTTGTGTGCATTTAGGACTGACGCCGCAGTCTGTCAATGTCTTTGGTGGTTATAAAATCCAAGGTCGCGGTGATGCAGCAGCCGAAAAACTGCTGACTGATGCTAAAGCGGTGGTCGAGGCAGGTGCGGCGCTTTTGGTACTAGAATGCGTACCTGCTGAACTTGCGAAGGCAGTTACAGAAGCCGTAGCTGTGCCGGTTATTGGGATTGGTGCTGGTGCTGATACAGATGGTCAAGTCCTTGTCATGCATGACATGCTTGGTATGGTGCACGGCCGCGTACCACGCTTTGTTCATGACTTTTTAACCGATGAGCGTAATAGCGCGGGTAGTATTGAAGGGGCTTTTGCGCTGTATCAGCAGTCGGTACGTGACGGCAGTTTCCCCACTGAACAGCACCAATTTAGTTAGCTGTATTAAAGTAAATTGTATTAAAGTAAGTCGTATTTGATTTAGTGATTTGACGATTACTGATAAAAAAGCTATTAGGATAAGCCATATTAACCATGCCAATTATTCATCATCATATCTCAGCGCTGCGTAACGCTCTAAACCCTTATCGTGGTCAGCAAGAGGGCAAGTCGCGTATTGCGTTAGTCCCAACAATGGGCAATCTGCATGATGGCCATCTTGAGCTGGTCAAGCTTGCCAAACAACATGCCGATATTGTGGTGGTGAGCATTTTCGTCAATCCTACCCAATTTGGCGTCGGTGAGGATTTTGACAGTTACCCGCGGACGTTAGATGCAGACGTTGCCAAACTTGCTACTGTTGCTGCTGAATACGTATTTGCGCCCAGCATTGATGAGATGTATCCGGTATTACCGCCACCAACGTCCGTTCGCGCAGGCGCAATCACCAGCCAATTATGTGGCCAATCGCGCCCTAGTCATTTTGATGGCGTTGGCATCATCGTCTCAAAGCTTTTTAATATCGTTCAGCCCAATGTCGCTGTGTTTGGGCAAAAAGACTATCAACAATTGGCCATTATTCAGCAGTTGGTGCGTGATTTAAGTTATCCCATTGAAATCATTGGCGCGCCTATTGTACGAGCAGCTGATGGTTTAGCGCTATCGTCGCGCAATCAGTATTTAACGGAAACTGAGCGCAATATCGCTCCCATGCTTCATCAGGAATTACAGCGCTTAGCCGACCAGCTAACGAATGGCGCGCATATCGAACAAGGCCCTGAGCATTTATTAGCAGCGGCTAAAGCGCGTATCACTGCAGCGGGTTTTATCATTGATTATTTAGAAGTTAAAACCGCTCAACTTGAGGCTTTAAAGGCAGACAAGTTGCAGGCAGGTTTAGAAGAAAACCAGCAAGATTTGGTGATTTTGGTTGCCGCATGGTTGGGCCGTGCACGCTTGTTAGACAATCAGCTAGTGACGGTAACACTGCCGTCATGAGCGCAGGAGTGGCTAGAGCAATGTATAAGGATGACGGATCATGAGTACAACGAAGGATAATGAGCACGCCAAATTAAATAACGAGCAGACACAGTCACATAAAGACAGTTTAAGTATCTTAGTGGTGTCAGGGCGCTCAGGCTCGGGCAAGACCTCCGTACTCAATATCCTAGAAGACTTTGGTTATTATTGTATTGATAATATGCCTTTGTCATTGGTCCCCGAGGCGGCACAAAAGCTGGTTTGTGATAGCGGGATTAAACGCGTCGCCCTTGGGGTCGATATTCGCACCCCGCGCGCCGATTTGTCCAATTTTTCTGAAATACATGATACGTTAAAGCAGACGTATAGCGAAGAGGCGCTCACCGTCATTTACGTGACAGCGCAAGAGGATATCTTGGTGGCGCGCTTTAATGCCACGCGCCGCATTCATCCATTAATGGTGCAAGATAGCAAAGGCATCGAAAATACCGCTGACAATTTACCAGCGGCGATTGAAAAAGAAAGCCAGCTTTTGCAGCCGATATTTAGGCGTGCGGATCTTAAAATTGATACCAGTATGCTAAATATTCACCAGCTAAAAGAGCGCCTGCGCGATTATGTTGGGGCTGACAATCAAATCGCCATTAACCTGTTATCATTTGGTTTTAAATATGGCAGCCCAATTGATGCCGACTTTGTCTTTGATGTGCGCATTTTGCCCAACCCACATTGGAATCCAAAGCTGCGCGCAGCGACGGGTCTGGATGCGGAAGTTGCTGAGTTTTTTGCTGATTACCCAGAAGTGGCAGAGATGACGGACGATATCGCCGCCTTCCTCACGCGCTGGTTGCCAGACTTTTTACACAACAACCGCCATACGGTGACGGTTGCGATTGGCTGCACAGGGGGCAAGCATCGCTCGGTATTTATTACCAAGCTCTTGCAAGATAAATTGACGGCGAGCTTGCCCGAAAGTTTGAGCGTTACCGCTAAGCACCGCGAAAAACATCGTTGGTAAGGCAAGGCTAGTAATGCTAATTATTAATGGTTATTAGCTACAATGAGTGCTTAAGCAATATCATCAGCAAGACGCAATAAACTCTATTATTTACTATCTCGAAAAATGGAAAGCTTTTATGATTGACTGGTCAGAACAAGAGATGCGCGTCTCGCGCACAGAGCTCAAAAAAGCTCATGAGCGCTTGCAGGCATTGTCGATACCGCTTGCCAGCTTATCAAAGAAGCAGCTTAAAAAACTGCCCGCAAGTGATTATTTTATGGCGGAGCTGATGGCGCTTGCTGACATTACCAGTGCCAATGCGCGCAATCGTCAAACTAAACGGGTCGGCAAACTCATCAGTGAAGAAAACCGCCACGAACTGGTTAAAGCTTTGTTCGACGCTTTTTTCCCAAAAGAGCAGATTTCTAAAATCGAAAGCTGGATTGAGCGCTTAAACATCAATGATGAGGGCACGCTAAAGCAGTTTGTAAAACAATATAAAGCCTCTGAGCGTAATAGTTTATATCAGCTGCTGCTATGGATTGAATATGCTAAACATATACAGGACGATGAATTGATGGCGGAATCTAAGGAAGATTTGGCCAGTTATATTCGTGAAGTGGCGATATTGTCGCAGCTGAAAAGCTAGCGATTTATATTAGCGCTAACAACCGCTCATAGCCCATAACGCATAAAAAAAGCCAATCTGTAACGATTGGCTTTTTGCATTTTTATAAAGGTTCATTTTCTTAATAATTTGCACATCTTAAATTATTTTTTCTCGGCGCGTACTTTATCAACCAGATAATCAACCACTTTAGGAACAGTGGCGCTTTCACCCGTGACCACATACTTACCATGGACGACTACCGCTGGTACGCCTGAAAGCTGATAACGCTTGGCACCTGCCTGTGAGCGGCCAATTTTTGTGCCAACAGCAAACGAGTTATAAAGGCTATTGAATTTCTTTTCATTGACACCTTGTGACGCATACCATTTGCTTAGTGACGCTTGATCAAATAACTGTTTGCCGTCTTTATGCACCGCATCAAATAGCGCATCATGGGTTTTGTCTTCAAAACCTAGTAATTGTGCGGCATAAAATCCGCGAGCACTGGCTTCCCAAACAGGGTTTAGCGCCGCTGGAGTTTTGAAAAATACCACATCTTTATCTTTGGTTTTTGCCCATTTTTCCATATGCGGATTTAGGACGTTACAATGCGGGCAGCCATACCAAAAAAATTCACGCACAATGATAGCATCACCGCTGATTTTTTCTGGATTGTCTAGCACGCGGTAGTCTTTTCCTGCGACATAATTGGCAGCTTGTGCGCCCATATTGGCAAACCCAATAGCACAAGCCAAACCAGTCAATGCGATGATACGTTTCATACTTTTTCCTTGAGGTGTCGAGATTCAGAATGGTTGTTTCAGAAGGTTCGATTCAGCAGTCATTTAGCGCATTTGTATATAGGTTTTACATGGTTATTTACATGGTTAAGCGGCAATGCGTCGCCCAAATCAACCTTTTATAGACTACTGCCTATAATAGCGTAAAATGCCCATAGTTGTGAACCCGATTCTTAACTAACGGTTGTAAAGCTGTGAGCTATTATTTAAGGTATCTTACTGATGGTTTTGCGCTTATAAGCCAAATTTTTTTAATTTAAAAATAACTGGCTCATAAGGCTATAGTTTGCGCATTTCACAAACGGTGACGATGTACTCACGACAAAGATGCTGCTCTCATGCTAATATTGAGCGTAGCATCATACTTCATACTTCCCGATAATAATTATAATGCCGATAAAGGAAAAATCCTATGAGCCAAGTTTTACCTTCTGCGCAGCCTGTGTATCATCAACAAAACAACCCTACTGACAATATGAGCAATAGTAATAATGCTACTAGCGAATTCAATCAAAATACGGCAATTAATGTCGATGCCAGCGAAGTAGAGAAATTTAACAATTTGGCGAGCGAGTGGTGGAATAAAACCGGCGCCTTTGCCACCTTACACGAAATCAATCCGCTACGTCTTAATTGGATAGAAGACAACGTCAAGCGCGGCTTTATGAGTGCCGATAGCAGTAAAAACGCAGAGATGGGCTTGGCGGGTAAAAAAGTTCTTGATGTCGGTTGCGGCGGCGGTATCTTATCAGAATCAATGGCGCGACGCGGCGCTGATGTCACCGGTATTGACCTTGGTACCGAAAACCTCAAAGCGGCGGCCTTACATGCAGAGCAAAGCAATTTAGATGATACCTTACGTTATCAGCACATTCCGATTGAGCAATTGGCTGAAAGCCATGCTGGTCAGTTCGATGTGGTCACTTGTATGGAGATGCTCGAGCATGTACCAGACCCAACCGCCATCGTTGAGGCGTGCTTTAAGCTACTAGCGCCAGGCGGCGTTTGCGTGCTCTCGACCATTAATCGCAACCCTAAATCCTACCTATTTGCAATCGTTGGCGCCGAGTATGTATTGCGTCTGCTTGATCGCGGTACCCACGATTACGCCAAGTTTATCACTCCGGCTGAATTGGATAAAATGGCGATTAATGCAAGCTTTAGCCGTCAAGATATCATTGGGCTGCATTATAATCCGCTGACCAAACGCTACTGGTTGGCGCAAAACGTCGATGTCAATTATATGATGGCGGTACAAAAACCACTGTCGTAAATCGTTTTTATAAGTATTCATTTTTAACCACTTTTTAAATCCATGTTTTAAATCCATTTTTTAAATCAAAATTAAGAGCGCCTGTTATGAGTCAATTTGTAAAAGCTGTCTTGTTCGACCTTGATGGGACGTTAATCGACACTGCCGCCGATTTCGTCCGAATTATTGGTAAAATGAGCGGCGAGAATGATTGGCAAGCGCCACCTGAAGCTGAGATTCGTGAGCAAGTTTCCGCAGGCGCTTCGTCGATGGTGCGCTTGATGCTGCGTCATAACGGCCAACTTGAGGTTAGTGAGGAGGCGTTGCTTGAGTTTCGTCAGCAGTTTTTAGACGATTATGAAGCCGATATATGCGTCGATAGCTGTGTTTTTAGCGAGCTTGAAGAAGTACTGCGCACCTTAGAGGATAAAGGTGTGCCGTGGGGAATTGTCACCAATAAGCCGCGCTATTTAGCAGAGCTTTTGCTAGAAAAAATGCAGTTAGATGAGCGCTGCTCGGTACTGGTCTGTCCTGACGATGTATCACGCTCTAAGCCAGATCCAGAACCGATGTATGTGGCCTTAGAAAAACTCGCTATCCCGCGCGGTGCTGCTGAAAGCGTGCTTTATATTGGCGATCATATACGCGATATCGAAGCGGGCAACGCCGCTGGCATGACGACCATTTTAGCCGCCTATGGTTATATTCCGCCTGAAGACCAAAAAAACTTAAAGAAATGGGGTGCTGACTATATTACCGATACTCCTAAGGAGCTGAGTAAGCTTTTACTTGCTTCAGGTAAGTTTGACTATTTATAAAATAACTACTTATAAAGCAAATAAGCCATTCATCAAGATAGCTAATAAGCAACCTACCTATTAAATCATCAAATAATAAGCAGTGAGTAATGCCATGAGTGACAATACTAATCCGCCTACGCCGCAGCAAGCCAATCAAGCAGCTGCGCAAAATTCTGTACCCTCTGTATCGCACGATGATATTCGTAATTTTATACCGCCTGATAACTGCTTAGATGGTAAAACAATTTTGGTCACGGGTGCTGGTGATGGTATCGGCCGTGTTGCCGCCTTGACCTATGCGCGTTACGGTGCAACGGTGTTATTGTTGGGGCGTACCAGTAGCAAACTTGAATACGTTTATGATGAAATCGAAAGCTTTGGCGGCAAGCAGCCTGCCATGCTACCGATGAATCTCGAAGGCGCGACTTATGCTGAGATGCAAACGCTAGAGAATTTAATAGCAAAAGAAGTCGGACAGCTCGATGGGGTATTGCACAACGCTGGCATGCTAGGTGCTTTGACACCGCTTGAGATGTACGATGTCGATATGTTTGCTCAGGTGATGAAGGTCAACTTTACCTCTACCTTTATGCTCACCCAAGCGCTGCTGCCGCTGCTTAAAGACGCGCCAAATGGTTCTATCGTCTTTACCTCTAGTAGTGTTGGTACCCATCCGCGCGCGTTTTGGGGTGCCTATGCACTGTCCAAGCAAGCGATAGAAGGCATGAGTGATATCTTTACCCAAGAGACGCAAAATACCACCAATTTACGCTTCAATTGTATCAATCCTGGCGGCACCCGTACCAATATGCGTGCTCATGCTTTTCCGGGTGAAAATCCGATGAGCCTAAAAACGCCAGAAGATATTATGGGCGGTTATGTGTTTTTGATGAGTGATGAAAGCATCGGCGTGCGCGGTCAAGTGGTTGAGCTACAACCAAAAGACTAATCATCATTTGCTATCTTATTGCCCACTATTTTTATTGCTATTAATGGTGTTTATAAACGCATTTTATTGATTGAAATAAGTGCTCTATACCCCCATCTATTTGTTATTAAAGACTTTTATCAATTAAAACCTAAATAGCATTAATAAGAAATAGGATAAGATTATGGCAGGTGGCTGGTCAAGAGATGGGGCAGAGCATGAACAAATGGATGCGACTGTCAATGATGCCCTAGAGCGCGCACGGCGTGCGCTACCAACGGGTGAAAGCGCTGAGTTTTGTGATGAGTGTGGCAACCCGATTCCAGAAGCGCGGCGCATAGCTGTGCCGGGTGTGCAGCACTGCGTTAGCTGTCAGTCTGAGCTTGAAAAAGAAGCAAAGGTAACTGAGCTATTTAATCGCCGCGGTAGTAAGGACAGTCAATTACGTTAGTTTTATGCATCAGGCATTAAATATTAAAACAATAGTTAGAACCATAAAAAGCCCTGCACATTAATTGCAGGGCTTTTTTATGGCATTAAATAGTATCAACATTGAATGCTAAAGCTATTCACTTTTAGCCGCTTCAACTTCTGCTTCATCGGGCACGAATACATAACCGACACCCCAAACGGTTTGGATATAACGCGCTTGTGAAGGATTGTCTTCAATCAGGCGGCGCAAACGTGACACTTGTACATCGATAGAGCGCTCCATTGCGCCCCATTCACGACCACGGGCAAGGTTCATTAATTTATCGCGCGTTAATGGCTCACGTGGATGCTGTACCAAAGCTTTTAATACTGAAAATTCACCAGTCGTCAAAGTGACCACATTGCCATCACGCTTTAGGGTACGGGTCGATAAATCAAGCGTCCATGGTCCAAACTCAACCACTTCAAGCTGATGGCTTGGCGCACCCGGTAGCTCACGATTTTGACGACGCAGCACCGCTTTGATACGTGCTAGTAGCTCTTTTGGGTTGAATGGCTTTGGCAAATAGTCATCAGCGCCGGCTTCAAGGCCAGCAATACGATCGGCATCGCCACCTTTGGCTGTCAGCATGATAATTGGAATATCGCCATTGTCTTCACGCAAACGCTTACAGATACTAATGCCATCTTCGCCTGGTAGCATCAAATCCAATACTACCAATGAAAACAGCTCACGTTGCATCAATTTGTCCATCTGATTGCCATCATGCGCCGTACGAACGACAAAACCATCGTCTTCTAGAAAACGTTGTAATAAAGAGCGTAAGCGGGCATCGTCATCAACGACCAAAATGCGCTGGTTTAAGGTGTCAGGGCTGTTGTTATCTGTCATACAGTCATCCTCTTATAAAAATTATTATTGGTAGAAATTGTGATTAAAAATACAAGGGGCAATATCTTTGTTAATAAAAATAGAATTCAGAAAAGCATCCATAAAGGTAACAAGATTAGTGCTGCTAGTTAAAAATCATTCCATCGATTGCTAAAAATCAATAAATGAGACAAACTATTGTTCAGTACAGTAGTAAACTGTAATATTTGTACGATTAAGACTTTAGTGTATAAGATTGCTGTAATAATTGCATCAATGATAATGCTAAATGCTGTATGCGTTTGTTTAACAAGGCGGCAGAACGGACGATATCAGACGTTTTTTACCAGAAAACAGGTGATAAATAACGAAAAGATAAAAAGGATTTTTATTCATGCAGCTTTTGCTATAATGCAAAACTACATTTCTCAACGATTGATACGTTTATGAGTAGCACTGATACCTTAACGCCATCTCAAGCCTCGACAAATGCAAAGGTTTTGGATGCAACCACACACGCGAATATTCACGACAAGCTTGCTCGCGCGCTTGGCATTAAGACTGCTCAAGTCAATGCGTTTGTCAAACTTTACGATGAAGGCGCGACCGTTCCATTTATTGCCCGTTATCGTAAAGAAAAGACGCAAAATCTTGACGATGCGCAGCTACGAGCTTTAGAGAAGGCGCTTAATTATGAGCGCGATATGGCAACCCGTCGCCTCAAAATCACCGAGCTGCTAAGCACTCAGGGCAATTTGACCGACGAGCTGCAGACGCGTATTGATAATGCGACGTCGAAACTTGAGCTTGAAGACATCTACTTGCCATACCGTCCGCGTCGCCGCTCACCAGCCGCTAAAGCACGCGCCGCTGGTCTTGATGTGGCCGCACAAGCGCTGCTAACGCAAGAGATTACGCTGACAGCAGCACTTGCCGACTATCAAGTACCATCTAGTATCTCTGACGATAGTGGTAATGAGATTGAAGTTGATTTTAGCGATATCGACAAGCAATTGGCAGGCGTACAAGCCATCATCGTTGATGAATGGACGCAAGCGTTAGACTTACTCGATAATCTACGCAGTGGCTTTGCCAAAACGGCGAGTATCGTATCAAGCGTCGCCAGTGAAGAAAAACGCGAAGTTGGTGAGAAGTTCAAAGATTACTTTGAACATAGTGAAAGCTTGGCGCGTCTGCCAAATCATCGTCTATTAGCGATGCTTCGCGGTCGCCAAGAAAACGTTTTAGGTCTTAAAATCGAAGGCGAAGACGCGCCATTTATCGAAAAAATCGTCAAGCATTTTGAGATTGATGCCAAAGCGCCAGCAGAACGTCAAGAGTTCTTAGTGGAGGCGGCGACCAGTTTATGGAAAGAAAAATGGCGTCCGCATATCGAGCATCGTTTATTGACAGAAAAACGTCTGACCGCTGAAGCCGACGCCATTGATGTCTTTGCCAATAATTTACAGCATTTACTTATGGCAGCGCCTGCTGGTCGCAAAGTGATTTTGGGCGTTGATCCAGGTATTCGTCATGGCGTTAAAATGGCGATTGTCGATGCGCAAGGCCATGTCATGCTAGATGGCGAAGACAAGCCAGTTGTGGCAACCGTTTATCCATTTGCCCCCGATAATAAGATGGATGAAGCCAAAAAAGTCATCGATGAATTATTAAGCACTTATAATGTAGATTTGGTGGCTATCGGTAATGGTACGGCAAGCCGCGAAACAGATGCGATGATTAAAGAGATTTTGGCCGCCAACACTGAGCTAAAAGCCAGAGCCGTTATCGTGAATGAATCAGGCGCTTCTGTTTATTCGGCAAGTGAGCTTGCCAGTGACGAGCTTGCTAATTTAGATGTCTCAGTACGCGGTGCGGTTTCTATTGCGCGCCGCTTGCAAGATCCGCTATCAGAATTGGTTAAAGTTGACCCAAAAGCGATTGGCGTTGGTCAATATCAGCATGACGTCAATCAAACCCAGTTGGCAGATAGCCTAGATAAAGTCACGCAAGACAGCGTGAACGCCGTTGGTGTTGATGTAAATACCGCAAGTCCTGCTATCTTGGCCCATATTGCGGGTTTGAATAAAAACGTCGCCCAGCAAATCGTCACTTATCGTAAAGAGCATGGCGCCTTTGATAGCCGTGAAGCACTGAAAAACGTCCCACGCTTAGGGGTGAAAACCTTTGAGCAAGCGGCGGGTTTTTTACGCGTCCATGGCGGTAGCAATCCCCTTGATGCAACAGGCGTGCACCCAGAAAGCTATGCGCTGGTTGACAGCTTACTTGAGCAAACAGGTAAAGCATTGCCAGAAGTCATCGGTAACGATGGGGTGTTAAACAGCATCGATACCACGGCACTTGCGACCAACGATGACAATATCAGTGTCAAAGCCATCATTGAAGAGCTTGCCAAACCTGCACGTGACCCACGTCCCGAGTTTAAAACGGCTAACTTCCGTGAAGACGTTAATAGCATTAAAGACTTAAGCGAGGGCATGCAGCTTGAAGGCGTCGTTACCAACGTCACAGCCTTTGGTTGCTTCGTTGATGTCGGCGTCCACCAAGATGGTCTTGTGCATATCTCACAGATGGCCAATGATTTCGTCGCTGACCCGATGAACCGCGTTAAGCCCGGTGATATCGTCTTGGTACGTGTGATTTCTATCGATGAAAAACGTGGCCGTATCGGCTTTAGTATGAAGCCCGAGTCTGATAAACCAGTACGTTCAGCAGCCAAGGCTCCTGAAAGTACAGGTAATGACGCCAAAGCCAGCCGTCCACGCAGCAATCGTCCAGCTAGTAACCGTCCAAGTAATAGCCGTCCAGCGGCTGATAAGCGTACAGCAAAACCGCGTGGCAATCGTCAAGATAAAGACAGCGCCAATAATCGTAGCAAAGCGCCTAGAGCGGAGAAAGCAGCAGCATCTAGTAAGGAAGCACCTAATAAAATAGGCACGCTTGGCGCGCTGTTGCAAGAAGCTGGTGTTACTAAAACTAAAAAATAATATTTATCATAAAGATTAACCAAAAAAGGCAGCCAGATGGCTGCCTTTTTTATTGAGAATATCTTGGAGGATTGTCTTTAAAATTGATTTCGCTAATTATAATTTATAACGCTTGCGTTGGCTCGGTATCTTCTTCGCTTTCTGATAACGCTTCTTCTTGTAATGCCGCTTCTTCATCCAGCATAGCTTGTTGTAAATCTTGTTGTTGCATCGCTGCTTCTGGATTTTGCATGGCTGTTTGTTGCGCCTGCATGTCCTTTTGCATGGTATTAGTATTCTGAATTGTCGCTTGCTCAGCTTGTAATTCAGTGGTCATTGGCTGTTGGCTAGCAAGATTATTAACCTGTGCTCTTTTGATTGTTTGGGTTTCGCTTAACTGAAATGGATTAGAGTGATCGGCAGCGGCTTCATTTGTAGCAGTGCCTTCAGCTTCAAGGGTAGTTGCAGTGGCTGCATCTTCTACTGCTTTGCTATCAGTAGGGGCTGCCATAGCCAAACTTGGGATAGTGAGCGCTGCGCCCATAAGTAATGATAAAGATAGAGTACTTTTTTTCATTAATCCATTCCTTAATTTATAATCTTATAATGTCAGTTTAAGGGGTTTTAAACTTGACGCTTATGTTAAGTATTGTTGTATAAAATAAAATTGCTATACCAATTCATTTAGTATTTTGCATTTATATATTTAATATATCTAACATTAAACCTATAGACAAAATAAAATCATGATAATCATTAAGCGATTATCATGATTGATTGGTTAAAGAGTTTTATAAGCTGAACTGGCCAGTGATAAAAATCTACAAGGAGAATAGCAACTAAATAAGCACGGGTTCAGTAGTACATCGATTAAAACTCTCACAGAGCGATGTTTGTAAGTGAGTTTGTGCAACTATTGTAGCGTTATTGTCAGACGCAACAAAAGGAAAGCAAAACAGCCATTTTGCTTTCCTTTCTAATTTTAAAGACTGTATGGTTAATACATAATTATCAACATTCTACTCAACAATCACATATTTACCAGTTCTTGGGTCGACTACGCGTTGCTGGGTACTATTGTCTGGCACGCGAATCACAGGAAAGGTTTGGCTGATTTCAGTATCTTCAAGGACGCTACTATCTGCTTCTTCACCCACGATGACGGCGCGATTGGCACCATCTTCTACCGCAATTGCTGTACCGCTTGCGGTATTAACGCGTTTAATTTGGTCTTCTGGTGCGATAATGACTTCTTTTACCCGGTACTTAGCAGGACGGATAACGCGGGTAGTTTCGACAATGACTGGCTCCATACTACGCTCTTCAGTGATGGCAACTTGAGGTTCTGGAGCTGGCGCTTCGGTTTCTTTAGCGTCGCTGACAACAGGGGTGGGGAATTTAGCGCCAAAGTGATTATCGCACTGCTGCATGCTTAAACGTACCGGATTACCGGCTTTATCCATATAGACATTGACGGGCATATCAGCAGCGATAGGGATGTATTTACCCACTAATGCGCCTGAGACACCATAGCGACCATTTGACTGTCCAACGCCTAAATCACAAGCACCGGCTGAATAATTGCTGGTTTGTAAGTTATTACTGTTTACCACGGTTTGCGGAATCATGACTTCAGACAAACGCATTTTTTTAATTGATGCTTCGCCCGCCTGCATCTTTGGTTTTTGATAAGTGTAAGGGGTATAAAACTTTGCCGAACCGTTTTTAACCGCCATCACACATTCATCGTAGCTGTCATAACCAACGTTGCCATGACTGTCAGTCGTCATAGCGGCATTGGCGGTGCTGGCAAACATGGCGACACCAGCTGTTAAAACTGCGGCTGTTAATACATTTAATTTCATAGTCATTCCCTCTTAGTTGTTATTAATGGAGTTATTGTTAATATGTCTCTTTGGGCTCATTGAACTTAGGTTCGTCTGATAAAACCTATGCCATAACCTATTTAATCCTACGTGAGTTGTAGCAATATGGCTGTGACATTAGTCTGGGAATGTGTAGCTTAATGTATTGAAAAAGGGCGAAGGGGCAACATCGTTTACCAAATAAATACGCTTTTATCGTTCGTTAACATTTGTCTAAAATGGAATGAGTAATGAGGTAAATAATATAGGTAATAAAAAACCGCCTCTTGTTGCCAAGAAACGGTCATTACTATCTTAGTTAGAATTAACTCGTTTTAATCTTAACTATGGTTACTATTAATCTTCTACTACTTCAAAGCTGAGACCAGAATGTTCTTCTAAACGTTCGATTAAGCGATCGCCCATCGCTGAAGCAGGTGTCCAAAAACCACCACCGACATCGTCTTTACTAATATCTTGCGCGAGACATAAAGCTGCTTGCGCCAACATACGCGAGGTGCTGCCGTAACCTGGGTCTTTATCTCCAGTTACTTTAGTATTAATGGCGTCGTTGTTGGTGGTTTCACCAAACAAGCGAATATCAAAGTAGCCGTTTTCTTGCTCTTCTTTAGAAGGACCTGAGCCAGATTTAGGTAGCACATGTTTAGATAACAGCTCGCGGCTTGGTTTAATCATCATGGCGGTGGCAAAACCCATTAAGCCTGCGCTCATCGCGTAGCTTGATAATTTACCTTTTACGCCATCCTTCATCCACATCGCTTCGTCATACTTAAAGTCGCGACCGTATTCATAACCGAGTAGTTGGTTACTGCGATGTACAATGCGGGTATTGATGCTGGCCATAACAAAGGGTGCCAGCCAACGTTTGTGCTCATCATCGTACTCTGGTTTGCTGACATTATCTTGGCGCACGTTTGGCGCATCTTTGTCGTCGTTGAGTAAATAAGGGTTTGCCACTTGCTTACGGCGTGATTTATCTTGACCGACTTCTTCGAAAATCGTTGCCATCGAGGCAATGGTGCCACCAGATAAACCACCTTTTGCTGCTTTGACACGCATATGAATCACATCGCAGGTGCTACCAAATTTCTCTTGTGCTTGTTGCTGGGTAAAATAGACGCCCAAATCTGACGGAATAGAATCAAAACCACAGGAGTTGACAATACGTGCGCCGCTTTGCTTGGCGGCGTCCTGATATTTATCCATCATATCTTTGATGAATATCGCTTCGCCAGTCAGATCGACATAATCGGTACCATTATTAGCGCAAGATTTAATCAATGGCTCGCCGTATTTTAGGTAAGGGCCAACGGTTGAGATAATAACTTGGGCTTGTTTGGTCATCTTATCGAGGCTAGCAGCATCGTTACTATCAGCAATGATAATATCGACTTTGCTGGTAAGCTTAGACTGTATCTCATTGAGCTTTTCTTCATCACGACCAGCTATCGCCCAAGTAACGTTTGCGCCATTTTTATCTTTAGCATTCGATAAAAATTCTGTTAGATAGTGCGCTGTAATCTGACCTACAAAGCTGGTCGCACCGTACAAAACTACCGCGTAAGGACGCTTCTCACTAGGGTTTGCAGGCTCTTGATTTGTTGATGTTTGTTTTGATGCCGCTGTATCGTTTGAGGTTTCCATATTCATAGTTATTTTCCTTATTAAATAGCTGTTTTTGTTCATTATGCAACTGACATTAGATATGTAATCTGCAGAAAGTAGCAGATTTAGGTTTATAGCAGATTTTGTCATAAAAATAAGCGAATTTAAGTAACTATTCACTATCTCTACACACAAGTCTTGAAAAGCCAAGTAAAAAACTTAAGAATGGTAAGATTTGCTACAAAGTTTACATAACCTATCGACATTATTACCAAAATGAACGTTCTTTAGAGAAAATCATTGCTAATCTATATTCGTACGCAGTAATAAGTTGTATCAAAACAAAAAGAAGATTTTCAGGAAGAAAAGAGTGCAGTGCTAAAACGGTTGATTGATAAATAGTTTATTAACAACCAAAACTGCTAGCTGTATAGCTAATTTCTAACCATAATTTGAGGAGAATATTATGTTTCGTTGGGCCATTATTTTTGCGGTAATCGCGTTGATTGCAAGTTTCCTAGGCTTTGGCGGTGTCGCTGGTCTATCGGCAAACTTTGCTTATATCCTACTAGCTATTGCTGTGATTCTATTCATTGTCGCATTTGTTAGTCGCCGTATGTAATAGAGAACAGTGACTGCTTAGGTCGTAATTTTCCATATTGGTAATAAGAAAAAGTCCTCGATTGAGGACTTTTTTTATGGCTAAAATTTGACTATTTTGATTACTTTTGGTACCAAACGTCTTATGCGGTTCTAGAAAGTTTTAGGCTGGATAATATGTTCCATACGTTTTGCAAGGCGAATATCTAGACTTGTGATACCACCCGTATCGTGCGTGGTCAGGCGGACATCAACAACGTTATAAGTATTGCTCCACTCAGGATGATGTTCGAGCGCCTCGGCATAAAAAGCGGCTTGATTCATAAAGCTCATCGCTTCGATAAAATCGCTGAAATGATAGCTTTTGACGATACTATTGCCGTCGCGCCGCCAGCCAGCCAAGTCTTCCAATTGTAAGTCGATTTGTTGGTTAGATAAACTACTCATGGTGATATCCTTTATTATTATTAGGGAGGGTTATCGGTTTGCTGTTTTCTATTTCACTTTACATATCTTCTCTTGCCCAATGTCATGAAAAAAAGCACATAGGACAAAAAACCCACCTAACTCTGATGGTCTTTATTACATCATTGCAAGCAAAGATATAATAATTATCGTCAGATAAATAGGGGGGAGTCGTACGTTTTAGCGCTTAAACCAAGATAAGGCTTTTATAGCATAATTACTACGATATAGTTACTACTATAAAGCTTTATCTATCATTGGCTTGTTTTGTTAAGCTTAAAGCAACCCTTTATATTCAGGGTTTTTATCAATAAATGAGGCGACAAACGAGCACTGTGGTACCACTTTTTTATTATTATCCTGCGCATATTTTAAAGCATGCTTAACCAGTGCAGACCCAACACCGCGACCACCCAATTCTTGTGGCACGATGGTATGGTCGTATACCAGTTGATCGCCGCGCTCTTGATAGCTGATATAACCAGTATGACCATTGATTGACGTTTCAAAACGCTTGGCTTGCTCATTATGAACGATATCTAGATTCTGTTTGTCGTTATTACTCATAAAGATTCTCCAATTATTGATATTTATAATTATTCCTAGCGGTTGATAAACTGGCTATTCTTGAATATTGATTATATAGGCATTAGTTATTAAATAGCTATCATACGCATGATCTGCTTAGTGTTAACCTTTTATGGTACTTATTGTGAGCTTTTTTAAATGAATTTTCTAGTCATTTACCGTAAGGCTAGATAGGGCGAATGTTAATAGCCTTACTTTAATTCAAACGTCACGACATGAGTTTGTAAGGCGTGATTTCGCATAAAGGTATTGGCAGAGAAAGCTACTAAAACAGACAGCTAAGCGTAAAAAGTCTGCAAAAAAAGTTAAAAGGCATATAAAGACAGGTAAAACAGTCCGTTAGCTTGCAGGGGTTGCGCCACAATGCGATAATGGTAAACAATTTATAACCCTGATTTTTGAGGCGCAGCCCGTTTGGCATGATTGCTAAGTCTGGTTTGCACGTCTCGTCTATGCAGTCTATCGGAGTGTTAATGGCTCAATATATCTACACGATGAACAACGTGTCAAAACTTGTTCCACCTAAGCGCGAGATTTTAAAAAACATCAATCTGTCATTTTTTCCTGGCGCCAAAATCGGTGTTTTAGGTATTAACGGTTCAGGTAAATCAACTTTGCTACGTATCATGGCGGGCGTGGATAAAGACTTTAGCGGCGAAGCGCGCGCGCAAGCAGGTACGAAGGTTGGTTATCTACCGCAGGAACCACAGCTTGATGACAGTAAAGATGTCCGCGGCAACGTCGAAGATGGTATGCGTGAAGCTTTAGATGCACTGTCACGCCTCGATGCCATTTATGCCGAATATGCTGAACCTGATGCCGACTTTGATAAGCTTGCCGAAGAACAAGGCAAAATGGAAGACATCATTCAAGCATGGGATGCGCATAATTTAAATACCCAGCTAGAAAAAGCTGCTGATGCTTTGCGTCTACCGCCATGGGATGCGGACGTTAGCAAACTATCAGGTGGTGAAAAACGCCGTGTGGCACTATGTCGTCTGCTGTTGTCACGTCCTGATATGCTGTTACTTGACGAACCGACCAACCATTTGGACGCTGAATCGGTTGCTTGGCTTGAGCAGTTCCTACAGAACTACAGCGGTACCATCGTCGCCATTACCCATGACCGTTATTTCTTGGATAACGTTGCTCAGTGGATTTTGGAGCTTGACCGTGGCCATGGCTATCCGTACGAAGGCAACTATACGGAGTGGCTCGAGCAAAAGAACACCCGTTTAGAGCAGCAAAATAAACAAGAAGAATCGTTTGCGAAAGCGCTGAAAAAAGAGCTTGAGTGGATTCGTAAAAACCAAAAAGGTCAGCAAGCCAAGTCTAAATCACGCGTGCAGCGTTTTGAGGAATTGAACTCAAAAGAGTTCCAACAGCGTAATGAGACCTCTGAGATTTATATTCCACCGGGTCCTCGTTTGGGTAATAAAGTCATCGAAGTCAACGATATCTCTAAATCGTTTGGTGATCGTCTGCTTTATGAAAACTTAAGCTTTAACGTCCCAGCAGGCGCTATCGTCGGTATCATCGGTCCAAACGGTGCGGGTAAAACCACGCTATTTAACATGATTACCGAGCGTGATACGCCAGATACCGGCTCAGTCGATTTGGGTGAAAGTGTCAAAGTCGCTTATGTCGGACAGGTACGTGATAACTTAGATGACAAAAAGACTGTTTGGGAAGAAGTCTCTGACGGCCTCGATATCATCAAAGTTGGCGACTATGAAACCCCAAGCCGCGCTTATATTGGCCGTTTTAACTTTAAAGGTTCAGACCAACAAAAGCACGTCGGTCAATTATCAGGTGGTGAGCGTAACCGTTTACAACTTGCTAAGACACTAAAACAGGGCGCTAACGTCTTGCTCCTTGATGAACCATCAAACGATTTGGATATCGAAACCTTACGTGCGCTAGAGGATGCCATTCAAGTATTCCCAGGTACGGTAATGGTAGTGTCGCATGATCGCTGGTTCCTTGACCGTATCGCGACTCATATTTTGGCATTCGAAGATGAAGGCCCAGTTTGGTTCGATGGTAACTATTCTGAGTTTGAAACTTATCGTAAAAAGACCATGGGTGATGATGCCAGTCCGAAGCGTATGAAGTATAAAAAGATTTCTACCTAGAATCTTTGCTAAAAACTTTGTTTGTCATAAGTATTTTTAGACAATAATTTAGATATAAAAAAAGACCTCTAATCTATTAGAGGTCTTTTTTTACGTTCAGCTTTTACGTTGCTTTATGAACGCTTACGGCCAAACTTACGCTGCTTTTTATTGCTAATTTCAGTAATGGCGTGGGCAATTTCTTCTTCATTGAGGCTCGCCACTTGCTGCAAGATTTGCATCATATCAGGGCTGAGGACATATTTTGCATGATGGGCAATATTATCGATACGCTGATCGAAAATTAAGATGCCAGTTTCTTCATCTTTTTGCAGATAATCAAGACGAATCAAGGCACCGATAAAGCTGGTGAATAGCGCACGGTCAAAGAAGTCAGGAATGTCGTCAGCATACAGTACTGATAAACGCTGACCAAGCAAATGACAGAGGTCAACAACTTCGTTTTCGGTTAGATTGCCTGAGCCTTGCTGAGCGAGTAGCGCAAGGGTCATAAAGTAACGCTCAAGGCTTTGTTCAACTGGCGTCGCCAGTACTTGTAGCTGCTGATAGCATTTGCTATTGGTCTCAGGGACGCTCAACATACCATCGCTTAATTCTACAATCAGGCCACTTGCAAGTAGGCTATCGACTTTTTTATTCAGCGTCTCTTGAAGACCATGCGCTGAATAATAGAGGAACAGCTCGCTTTGTAAAAATGGATATAACTGCTCGGCGATACTATTGAGACGGCTGCGCTCAATGCGGCCGTTACGTGCTACTAGAGCGGATAAGAAAGACAATAAAATAAAGACATGCAGGATATTATTGCGGAAATAGCTTAGTAGCGCCGCCTGTTTGCCAGCAACTTGAATAATATCACCCAAGATATGCGGTATGCGCTCGATAAGTTTTAGCTTAATACCATAATCGATGATTTGCTGCGGCGTCATATCGGTGATAATCGTATCATCAGAGTAAGGCAAGTGCTGAGCCAGACCTTGATAAAGGGCGATTTGCTCACGGCAAATATCTTCATCAAGCGCCGCCTTTGGTGCCGATAATAATACCAATGACAACAGCGACACTGGAGTGATGACCGCCGCCTTATTGATATGCTGCATGACTTTGACGCCGATATTATCCACCATGGCGCTGGTTTTATCATCGAGTGGCGTGTCGGTGCGATCGGCAGGTAAGCTGTTGGCCGGCACATCGAATTTTTGCATAAAGTCGCTAAGATGCAGCGGCGTGCCAAAGCTTAAATGTACATTACCAAAGATACGCTCAATCTTACGGCCAACTTTGAGGAGACCTATTAGCGATTCTGACTCTTTTGGCTTGCCTTTTAGCTCGCCCACATAAGTGCCGCCTTCCATAATGCGCTCGTAACCGATATAGGTCGGTATAAACACCACAGGTTTATTGGTTCGGCGTAACTGGCTATGTACCGTCATCGCCAGCATACCCATTTTCGGTGGCAGCAGTCGTCCTGAACGCGAGCGTCCGCCCTCGATAAAGTACTCAATCGGCGTGTTACGGGTAATCAGCGTGTGCATATATTCACGCAGTACCGCAGTATATAGCGCGTTGCCACGGAAGCTACGACGAATGTAAAAGGCAACCGCGCCGCGCAATAACGGCCCTAATACTGGCACATCTAAATTGTCACCAGCAGCAACATAAGGAATACTCAGGCCGCGCTTATAGATGACATAAGACAGCAGCAGGTAATCGACATGGCTACGGTGACAAGGTACGTAAACCAGCTCGTAATCTGCTGCCAGCTCGCGTACACGCTCAAAATGATGTACTTCGACGCCATCATAAAGTTGCGTCCATAGCCAAGTAAGGAACTTATAAAAACCGCGCACGATAGAGTGCGAATAGTCATTAACCATCTCATTGGCATAGCCTTTTGCCAAGGCACGGGCTTCACGGACGCTGATACCAGAAGCTTCTGCTTCGGCTTCTATGGCGTTTTTAATAGCTGGTGAATATACCAACTTGTCGACCAAGTTGCGTCTGTCTGACAAATCAGGACCAAGCATACTGGCACGCTGTTTGTCTAAATAGATATTAAGCTGCTGTTGTAATGAGCGCACCAGTTCACGGTTGCCATCCGCTGCGGCAACCATGGCATAGCTAGGCGCTATATCATTTACCAGATCAGCATCATTTACTATATCAGTACCATTTGCTATTTCAGCGTTAGAAACTGGCGTAGCGTTTTGGGCGGCTTTGTTAGTGGACTCGGTCGCTATTGAATCAAAGACAGAAAATCCTTCGCCATCGCCTTGTAAGCTGTCATGAATAAGGCTGCGTAAATCTTGTGGCGGATGAAACTGAACAAAGGTATCACGCCCCATCACCCCGATATTAAATAACTGCTTGGTGATGCTAGGATCTTCCCAGTTATCGGCAGTCAACAGTTTAAATAACGAGTCTTCTTTTTCTGGCGCGCGTCCCCATAGGATCGACACTGGCACTAAACGCACTTGTAATTCTGGATGTTGTAAGACCGCGGCAACCAGACGCGATAGGCGAGGTGATAACTGGCTGTCTTTGGCATGTGGATGATGTAAAAAGATAATGGCGGCATTTTCTTTAACATCATGAGTAATATCTTGCACACCGACCAAGGCGGGTGGCAGATTGTGCTCTTGTGTTTGTAGGTCAATCAAAATACTGTTGGAGCGCGAATAATCTTGCAGCACATAAAACCTAAGGATATTGTCGTCATCGTCGAATTCTGGCAACTCACCCAAAAGCTTTGGCTTCACAGCGACATCAAGCAGCTGACCCGACAGCTTGCGATAGAGCTGGTTAATCGGCGCATTGGCATAAAGGGTTGAGGCAACCGGCAACATCTCAGCCTCGAATTCTGGGGTCGAGGCTGTATGGTCAGTTGCGACGGGCGCTTTAAAAATCCGTTTTTTTAAGAACTTCGGTATCATAATCAGTATCAAAATTAGTCAAATATGGTGAGCTTATGATGCCATAAAAGCCATCAAAGCGATATATAGTGTCTGTATATACTGCCAATATTAACAGCATAACGGCATAGAATACTGGTTTAAATGCCCGAGAATACTTAACGAGCCAACCGTTAAAATGCGAAATTATTTAAAGTCAGAGGTAGAAAAATCTGCGATTTCGCGCAATACTGTATGGCATTAAATCAAAATATTTACATTCAAATCTATGTGGAATTTTATCTTTTAACTTCAATATTCTAAGCCAAAATATTATGACCCCTGCTATCAAACTTGCCAAACAGCAAAGCCTTGACTATAAGTTGCATGAATATACTCACGACAGCACCGCCGCCTCTTTCGGACTAGAAGCAGTAGAAAAACTGGGCATTACTGCCGAGCGGGTGTTTAAAACCTTGGTGGTGACAACCGACGCCGCTGCGCTGGCCGTAGCGATTTTGCCGGTCGATAAAACGCTAAATTTTAAAAAAGTGGCGAAGGCTTTATCGAGCAATAAAATGCTGGCTTGTAAAAAAGTACAAATGGCTGAGCCTAAATTGGTCGAACGGTCGACGGGTTATGTGCTCGGTGGCGTTAGCCCATTGGGGCAAAAAAAGCGCCTACCGACGCTTATCCATGCCGCCGCGCAACAGCAAGCGACTATCTATGTGAGTGGCGGTCGCCGAGGTCTAAAGATTGAGTTGCCACCTGAGCAATTAGCGACCACGCTTAACGCGCGCTTTGTAGATATCATCGATGATTAGTATTTAAGAAGAATTTTACACGCCGTTTATTCTGCGCCTTTGTCATTTGCTCTCAATAGTGTTTGCGCTGCTTATTAGTAGAATTGCTATTTTTAAATAAGGATGTTACCCATGCCGCATTTAACCATTCAAGTGACGCCAAACGTCACGATTACTCATGAAGAATCATTTCTAAAAGCATTAAATCAAGTGCTGTGGGACAGTGGACACTTTGGTAAACCTGCCGATATCAAAGCGCGCATCGTACCGATTGAGACGTTTTTGGTTGGCGTGGAAGATGACGAGCAGCGCAACGGCTTTGTTTATGCGCATCTAAAAATTATGAGCGGCCGTGACGAAGTCATACGCCATCAACTCGCTGAATTATTAACAGCTGCTATAGAGGAAAGCTTGAATGCACAGCAATCGGGACGCGCCGACATTCAAATCTGTGTCGAAGTAGAGGAAATCAGCGCGATTTATCATAAAAAAATGCTGAGCTAAACGCTAGGCTCAATTGTTTATAAGAGTGATTTATAAAAATGACAGACCAGCTATTTATCTGCACATAGCGACTTACTGGCAAACTTAGGCAGTACCATCACCTCAGCTTTATAACCAGCGGTTTTACCGTGAGTCGCCATCAAATTGCGGGCGATACGTAAGCGATATTCGCCAGTTGCGGGTAGGCAGCCTTGATAAATAATCCCGCCTTTGGTGCCATCATATTTACCATTTGGCATGTGCAGGACGCCGACATTGGCGGTCTCAGACGTGCCAGTAAGCGGCGCAATATTAATGATGGCATATTGCGCAGCGGCGGCATTAAAGCGGTACCAGCGCTCCTGTTCGTTAGGTTTTAATTTACCCGTAACCACACTACTAATAGCGCCTTTGGCAAAATGGATGGGGGTATCGCTGGTTTTAGCCAGCGCACTATTTGCGCCAACGCTGATTAATGCGGCACTCAATAATAGCGTTTTTAGCGCTCGTGTACTTGATAAAGTGGTTCTGTTATTAATCGACAACATCATTACTTCCTTATTAAATTATATTTTATCAGCTGTCTATTATTTGCATGTCTATTACTTGATAACTATGGTTCTAGTATCTTCTCTGACTTTATATTAAACATAAAAAAGCGCCTAATGAACAGGCGCTTTTCTTGTTAATTATTTGCTCAATTGTGAAGCAATCTTAGTCTAGGAAAGCAAAGTTATCGATTGCCATTGCCGTCATGCTCTCGCTTGGAGCAACCATACTTTCAGCATGGCCTGAGGTACGCGGTAAGATTTTATCAAAGTAAAACTCTGCCGTTTGAATCTTAGCTTTGTAGAATTCTGGTGACTCAGTGCCGCCTTTTTCAAGCTTGTCATAAGCGACCGCCGCCATGCGCGCCCAGTGATAACCCATCATCACATAGCCTGAGTACATCAAAAAGTCATCTGATGCCGCAGAGATGATTTCACGGTCTTTACGCGCCATCAGCATCAAGCGTACGGTCAAGGTGTTCCACTCAGCACATAGTTTGGTCAGTGCCCAAACGAATTTACGCATGTCTTTATCAAGCGCATACTCGCCGCACCATTTCATAATGCTTGAGGTGTAATCACGGATAATTTTACCTTTAGACTGCAAGATAACTTTACGACCGAGTAAGTCAAGCGCCTGTACGCCAGTGGTACCTTCGTACATCGTCGCAATACGGGCATCACGAGCGATAAGCTCCATGCCCCATTCTTTGATATAGCCGTGACCACCGTAGATTTGCTGACCGTGTTTGGCCGCTTCAATACCAAGCTCCGTTAAAAAGCCTTTTAGGATAGGCGTATAAAAACCCAATTTGTCATCCCATTTTTCAAACTCAGCGTCATCACCATTGGCAATGCCTTGAGACATTTTGTCGGCATAGCGCGCTGAGTGATAAATCATTGAGCGACCGCCTTCAGCAAAGGCTTTTTGGGTCAATAGCATACGGCGTACGTCGGCATGATGAATAATCGCATCAGCCACTTTTTCAGGGTCTTTCGTGCCTGATAGGGTACGCATAGAGCGACGGTCTTTAGCGTATGGTAGGGCGTTTTGGAAAGACAATTCAGTGTGCGCCAAACCTTGAATACCAGTACCGATACGAGCAGTGTTCATAAAGGTGAACATCGCTTTCAAGCCTTTATTTGGCTCACCAATTAAGTAACCAACTGCGTCATCGAAGTTTAAAACACAAGTTGACGATGAGCTGATACCCATTTTGTGCTCGATAGAGCCACAAACCACGCCGTTACGCTCACCCGATTCACCTTCAGCATTTGGCAAGAATTTTGGTACGATGAACAATGAGATACCGCGTGTGCCTTCTGGCGCATTTGGTAGACGAGCTAAAACGATATGGACGATATTGTCGGTTAAGTCATGCTCGCCACTTGAGATAAAAATCTTGGTACCGCTGATTTTATAAGTACCGTCATCTTGCGGGATGGCTTTTGATTTAACCTGACCCAAGTCAGTACCACACTGCGGCTCAGTCAAACACATGGTGCCCGACCACGTACCTTCAACCAATTTAGGTAAATAAATCGCTTTTTGCTCGTCGGTACCGTACTGTAGTAAGGTGTTGATACAACCAGTTGATAGGCCAGGATACATCGCCCAAGGCCAGTTAGCCGTACCCATCATTTCAGACTTAATAAGGTTGATTGACATCGGTAAGTTCATACCGCCGTACTCTTCAGGGTACGAAATACCTTGCCAGCCGCCTTCGACGAACTGGTCATAAGCTTCTTTAAAACCTTTAGGCGTAGTGACCACACCATTTTCAAAATGACAGCCTTCTTCATCCGCTGGCTGGTACAAAGGCGCTAAGACATTTTCAGCAAAGTCAGCAAAGCCTTGCAAAATCATATCGACGGTTTCAGGATCGGCGTTTTTGCCATTGTCTAGGCTTTTATAATGCGTTTGATAGTCAAAAACATCATTTATCAAAAACTTGATCTCACGCAAAGGTGCTTTGTAAGTTAACATAGTCGCTCTCTTTGATTAGTTCGTTAGCATAGACTGTCGGCTCATTAATTGAGCTATGGTTCATGTAAACGGGAGTTTAATTATCTGGGATAAAGGCAGACAGTATCACAGGTCGTCATCTAAGTTTATTAAGAACAGCTTGTCCATTTTGATAACCGTTAAGGCATCCTTGATAAAAAACAGCTGTCTTAGCATTGAGGTCAGTATAAATCTTCTATAGCCACAAATATACAACCGATAACTAATATTCATAATATATTAAAAAACATAAAAATTTAAGTTATAAATATAAATGGTTATTTATTTATAAACAGGCATCAATACGTCCAGTTTTATAAACAACCATAGTTTTAGTACAGGTTGCAGCGTAAGTTTCAGTATAGACAGCGGGATAGACGCAAAACAACCGTTAAGTGTATGAGTTGCGTGCCCAAACAGAATAAAGGAACACCAATCATGAGCGCACCAAAGCGCAATCTAGCCTACCAAACACGGCACAAAACGATGCCCATATTTTGGCTAATGGCAGGAGTTGGGCGGTTAAAAAAACTTATCGATGGTGAACTCAACCATTTATTAACCGTCAGCCGTAGCAAGCGACCATGGCACATGCCAATTATCGCTGCAATTACCATTAGTTTTCCGGTGTTTATTGGGGCGTATTTTGATGCTTTGCCGTCTGGTATTAAAGCGTCGTTAGGGGCGATGGTTATTTTAAATACCCCGTTAGCAGGTAAGCTGCCGTTTCGTTTGGTGACGGTGATGGCGTGGGGTTTTGCCATGTCGCTGTGTTTTGCGCTTGGTCTGATAGCGCAGCAAATCCCGCCATTAAAACTGCCGATATTTACCTTGATGGCGTTTGGTATCGTGATATTTGGGCGTTATTATCGTCAGCCGCCGCCCGCAGGTTTGTTTGTGATGATGGCGGGAGCGATTGCGCTATTTATCCCACTGCCTTTAGAAGATGTCATGTCGGCCACAGGCTTGGTGATGCTTGGTAACGGCTTTGCTTTGGTGATGGCGCTGCTATATTCGTTGTTTTTATTGGCGACGCGTCCAGCGACACCGACGCCGACCTACAGTTATGAGCCCGATACCATAACAGAGAGTGTGATTGTCGCCTGTTTTGTCAGTCTATCTTTGGTCATCGCGCTGAGCTTAAATTTATCAAATCCCTATTGGGCAGCAGTCAGCTGTTTTTTGATTATCCAAGGTATTCATTTGCGTACCATGTGGATTAAGCAAATCCATCGTTTGCTTGGCACTATGGTTGGCGTGGGGCTAGCGGGATGGATGTTAGCGTGGAGCTTACCAATATGGGGCGTGGCGCTGGCGATATTAGGCTTAATGCTGTGTATCGAAACCTTGGTCGACCGCCATTATGGCTTGGCGGTGATATTTATCACGCCGCTGACGATATTCATCGCTGAATACGGCAGTGGGTTGCCGTTTACTGAGCAAGCTAATCAAGAAGTCATTTTGGCACGTTTGTTTGATACCATGATTGGCTGTGTGGTAGGACTAAGCGGCGGGGTGGTGATGCATTCGACCAATTTACGCGTGCCGCTGCGCCGGCTAGAGAATTGGTTATTGGCGCGTTTTAGCTAAATTTTTAGCAGATAAAAAGCCGTATGAAGCCGACTCATACGGCTTATTTGATATATTACTTCCATACTCTTATAAGCTATCAGTGACTTTTACCACATCAATCACGTGTCCTGTCCAACGCTGAAAACTTAACGCCGCCTGCCCGATAAGCATGCCATAACCGTCTGACGTTTGTGCGCCGCGCTTGGCAAAATGCTGCAAAAACGGCAGCGCGCGCCCATACATCATATCGTAAGCATAACGGCAACTGAGTGTATCGCTAAGCGGTAACGTAGCGCCCGATAAACCAACCGAGGTGGCATTAATGATGATATCAAACTCACCGCTTAGCGCTTCAGTGCTAGAGGTGTTAATCTGCTGCTTAGCAATTGTCTCACTTGCAGCGCTTAGCTCATTAACCAAATTTGTCGCCTTGTTCAATGTACGATTGGCAAGGGTAAGCTCGCTGATACCCGCTTCAATCAGTGGCAGTATCACCCCGCGTGCTGCGCCGCCTGCGCCGATAATCGCCACACGCGAGCCCTTTAGCGGCCAATCTAAACTTGTCATGTGATTGACCAACCCTTGGCCGTCGGTATTATCGCCATATATCGCCTCAGCTATCGGCGTGCCATTTTTCAACAGAGCGTTATTTAGCAGTAAGGTATTGACAGCGCCTGCGACCTTGGCATGCTCAGACAAGCCACCACGTGCCGCACAGCACTCATAAGCCACTTGCTTAAAGGGCACCGTCACATTGGCACCAACGCCGCCGCCCTGAAAAAATGCCTCAATCACCGCGGTAAAACTGACTGCATCATCAGGGCAATACTGGCGCTGATAGCTAATCTCTAAGCCCGCCTGCGCTGCAAACTGCGTATGGATTTCAGGGGATTTGCTGTGGGCAATAGGATTGCCAATAACGATAAAATGCTGAATCATAAAGTATCCAAGGCTTATAAATAGTGAAATATAGGCAAAATCAACAGGTGAGAAGTTATCAATAAAAAAGTGACGGTTTAATTATCTTATGCAATGCCACTTAACAAATCCTACTTATCATAGGAGATAACGTTAGCTTTCACAAACCTATGCTCAGCAAATCATGCTAAGACAATAAAGAAGCTAAAAACGGAGCGAATAATTGGCCAGACAGATCACGCCTTTATCTCGTGAGGTCTTTAACAAATCTGTACTCTGCCGGAGCGGTAAGTGTAAGGTAAAAGCTAGTCAAGTGTTAAGCAGTTGGGTAAACTAGGGAGCATAAAGATTTCAGTTGGCCTTATGTTTTACAATGCTCAAAAGGCAACATGTAACAATTTAAGTGATAAAAAAGCCTATAACCAATAAATTATATAACTACTTAGATTAACACACCAAGTGCAACGCTAATTAATAAAAAGTTTAACAGACATTTTTCATTATCAGCGGTAGCAAAAACCGCTCGTTAATACCGTTTTTGGATCCCTTTAAAAGTGTGAGTACATTGCCCATGTGGAATAAAAGCCTACAGACTCTGATGGTCAGTACGATAATGGCAATTGGCGTGTCTTTGAGCGCCTGTAATAGCAATACAGAAAGCGATACTGCCGCCAAAGAGGCAGGCGCTGATAATAGCGAGCAGACCAGCGCTGCAACCTCCAAAGCAGAAAACCCCAATACCAACGCTGACCTCGATGGCGCAACAGCTGCGCAAGGAACGCCAGTCAAATACGATATTGCCTCGTGGGGCACTGCCAAAGTGACCTCCTTAAGCATTGATGAGCTTAAAAAGATACAATCAGCCTTTGGTAAAGTGGTCAGCACCGACGAAAATAGCTTGGACTATGCCAGTAATCCGGCGTCCAAATATCGCTTTATGCAGGATGATGCGCCATATTTGGACCTGATTGATTCTGAAAAATACCTTGAGCTTGGCTGGTATTTTGCCAATCCAACCGACTCTGATAAAGAAAAAGAGCTGAGTCAAAACCATGCCAAAAAAGCTTATCAGCTGGCGCGTCAATTGATGGGCGATGAAGGCGGTAAGCTGGTCGCTGATATGCTTGGCGGTCAAATCATCAAAAATAAAACCATCGGCGGTCAAAAAGTAGAGCTGGCAAAATGCGAGTTTTATAGCTGTATGCTAGTGATTAATAAATCCGCTGCTCAAACCGCTGATAAATAAGCGGGCCTAGCCTTGATGTCGCCCAATAGCTGGACATGTTTGCATCCATCAAATGCTACGCACACCACGTTGTCGTTAGACAATCGCGGGTTGGCATACGGTGATGGTTTTTTTACCACTATGGGTGTCATTGACGGGCAGATACTGTGGTTGGACTATCATCAGCAGCGCCTTGCCTCGCATGCGGCAGCCTTGCAACTTCAGCTGGAAAGTTTTTCGTTATTAACGATGTTAAAAATACATGCCCAGCAATTACAGCAAGGGGTGCTAAAACTTATCGTCACGCGCGCCGAGCAAGAAGTCCGTGGTTATGGTTATACACCAAATACTGACGGCAGTGTATGCGAGGTTTGGCTTAAATCCTCGGCGCTGGATGTCGCAACCGCACAATCGCTACCGCTCTCTAATGGGCAATTTATCCCGTTACAACCTGCCGCGAGCGCCATTTGCTTATCTTCTCAAATTGCTTGCTTGCCGCCAACGCTTGCTGGACTAAAAAGCTTAAATCGCCTCGATAATGTGCTGGCAAGTGGCGAGCTACAAGCTATCAAAGCCCAAGCTGTCAAAGCTAAGACATGGACAGACACTATCAAGCCAAGCATCGCCGAAGGTCTGCTACGCGATATAAGCGGGCAGTGGGTTGAGGGCACGATGAGTAATGTGTTTTATCAATTAGTAGAAGCGCCAGTCGCAAAATCGTCCAATCCTCCACACTCTCAAAATAACAGCAACAGCAACTATTTAACCCAAGGTCAATGGTATACGCCGTCGATGGCGCAATCGGGCGTTGCTGGCGTGATGCGGCAGGTGATTATCGATACATTATCGACTAGTAATAGCCCCGTTATCATCAGGTCGTTACAAGATGAGGATTTACCCCATTTAAGCCAGCTATTCTTTTGCAATGCGCTGCGCGGTGTGATGCCAATAAGCAGTCTGAAGTTATTGTCGGGTGAAGTGGTGGGTTTTGAGGCGATTTAATTATTTTTCAAAATGTTAAATTTGCTATCAATACAATCATCTGCGTACAAAATAACTTCCTCTTTTTTATACATATCTTGCGCTTTTAATAGTGCTTCTTGCTCGTTCTCTGCGCTAATTCCTATGATGTTACTTAACGTCTCGACAATCTCTATCTGAAAGATTTTCTCTACTGTCTTATCACTTTTTATCATCACTACTCTCAATACTTGCTTATCAAAATTTCTTTAGGATTTATATCCGCTAGGTTAGCAAAAGTGACTAAAAGAAATGATCGTCCTTTGTGAAGTGAGTAAAAGATAATAAAAGCGCTTAATATAATTTGTGATAATGCCCACGACCGATAAATTCAATAATACCTCTATCACGTAATACTTGTAATTGCTGACGGATTTTATCTTTAATGTGGTTGTTTTCAGGATGTTTGAGTTTTAATAGGTCGGCAAACGCATAAACCTGATTGAGAGAGAAGTTGGCGTCGAGTCTGTCGATGCACTGCCAAACGTCTAGTGTCCAACCACGTGAAGCGATAGTTTGCTTACGTAAAAACAAGGTTTTTTGAAATTGCTCGGTGACATCATCGCGCGGTATAACGCGCTGGTCTTTAACCAAAAATACTTTCCCTGATTCAGGCACTTTGCGCAAGTCTATATTGCAGCCGACCCAGCCAGCGCGTTTGGCAGATACAGATAATGGTTTGCGCTTTATAATCATGTCCGATTTAAAAAACTGTTTTGGAATGATTAAAAAGTTATTCACCCTATATTCTGGCGAATAGGTCAAAAAGAAAAAGCTGGGATTATCCTCGCTATTGATACGCTCAATCATGGTGTCATAAGCGCCATCATTAATAATGTGGCTCAATTTTGCCTTTTTACTTTTTAATTCATATTCCTCGCTGCAATGTGCGCAATAAAAGTCAGCGACAGGCTGGTTATTTGCAAATTCAAGCAAGGGTTCGGCATTGCAACTAGGGCAATAACTTTGCTTAGCGACCCAATCTTCACTTAACACTCTAATGATTTGGCTTGGTGACTTATAGTTTTTAGCGAGACTTTGATTAAAGTTTAGGTTCATAGCCCAGTTTCTTATTAAATGAGAATTTGAAGTGACAAATAGGCGATGTGCGTATTAAGCCATATAATCTACTCTAAACACCAAGTTAATTCACAAGCTAAGCAAATACCATTGAAAATCGCCCAGTTCAGTGCTAAATTCTAACAAACTTCTGCCTCGCGAGTTGCCATGAGCAAGCAAACCCCTGAAACACCCCCTAAACGCCTTGATGGGTCGCCAAAAAACGACCATGACGGCGCGCCAGAGCAGCCTGTTGAGAGGACAGCGCTGGACAAAAAACCTATCATTGACGACGTTAGCGCAGAGGAAGTACCGGCGACGGATATCTCACTCATTAGCGGTGGCACTAAACCGCGCCACTATAAAGCTGATAATCCCTCGTTTTTTATGCAGCGTGGTTATCAGGTGTTATTGGTACTTGGACTGATTGCCGCGTTTTTTTTGGTGATGGTGTATCAGACGCTGTTTGGCCGTATTGAGCAGCCGCAGCAGATGGTGACGATTGAGTCGGGTCAGACCTATTATGGGCTATTACCGCAGTGGCAGCAGCAGATTCCGCTGTTTTCTGCCACGATTGCCAAGCTTTATATGAAAACGCAAATCGATGGCCCATTGCACGCCGGTATTTATCAACTACCAGAAAATCCCACTTTTGCTGAAGCCCTAGAAGTATTGGGGCAAGGGGTAAAGGCGGCGATGGTCAAGGTACAGATTATCGAAGGCAAAACCGCAAAAGATTTATATCAGGCGCTACGAGATAATAAAGGCATTAAAAAAGAAGTACTGACGGCGGATAGCACGAATGCCAGCATCGCGCAGGCATTGGATTTGGTTGGCATCTTGCCAGATTCGGTGGTCAATAGTAGTGACCCTATCGTCAATCACAATCTTGAAGGCTGGTTTGCGCCTGATACCTATTATTATGGCGAAGGCAGCACCGATAAGCAAGTATTGACCGATTTGTATAAGCGTCAGCAGCAAGCATTGACCAAAGCGTGGGAAAATCGCGACCCTGATCTGCCTTATAACAGTCCGTATGAAGCGCTGGTAATGGCATCGATTATCGAAAAAGAAACCAGCGTGGCAGAAGAGCGTCCTTTGGTCTCGGCGGTATTTAGCAATCGTTTGAATAAAAATATGCGCTTGCAAACCGATCCGACTATTATCTATGGGATGGGTAGCCGTTATAAAGGCAATATTCGCCGTAAAGACATCGATGAAAAGACGGCTTATAACACCTATCAAATCGATGGTTTGCCGCCAACGCCAATCGCGCTGCCATCTGCGGCCTCGATTGAAGCGACTTTGCATCCTGCCGATAGCGAAGCACTATATTTTGTGGCGACCGGTAACGGCGGCCACAAATTTACCAAGAGCTTAAATGAGCATAATCAAGCGGTAAAAGAATATCTCAGCGTCATGCGTCAGAAAAAAGCACAAACACCGCCACCATAATTTAATCCTTTATTTTTTCTAAAAACCTATCGTGTACGGGCGCTATGTCTTTATATAAATAGCTATATAAAGACATAGTGTTCATCAATGACATAAGGTCATATCATGTCAGCATCACTACCTGAAAAACCCGCGCAAGAAAAATCAGCGCAAATAAACTCGTCTAAGCATTCTACTAATATTGCATCTTTTAGTACAGCGTCCAATCAAGGGCGCTTTATCAGTTTTGAAGGGACCGAAGGCGTTGGCAAGACCACCGCTATTGAGCAGCTTTGCGACCATTTGCAAGCAAAAGGTATCGATTATCTGCGTACTCGGGAGCCGGGTGGCAGTCCGTTTGCTGAGCAGCTGCGTGCTGTTTTATTAGACCCGGATACCAAAATTAATGATGATACTGAGCTGCTACTGATGTTTGCCGCGCGCTGCGACCATCTACAGCAAGTGATTTTACCAGCACTACAACGTGGTACTTGGGTGATATGTGACCGCTTTACCGATTCGACCGTTGCCTATCAAGGTTTTGGGCGTGCGCATGGTGATAGTGCTGTACGCGCTAAAATTGCTATGCTTATCCGTCAGTTTGTCGTACAGTTACCCGAGCTAACCTTGTGGTTGGATTTGCCAGTATTAGAAGGGATGGCGCGCGCCAATAAACGTAGCGCTGCTGACCGTTTTGAGCAGCAAGCGACGGAGTTTTTTACCCGAGTGCATCAAGGGTTTAGTATCCTTGCCAGCGAGCAGCCTGAGCGTATCCAGCGTATTGATGCGTCAGGCAGCGCTGAGGAAGTCAGCCAACGTATCTGGCAAACCGTTCAGGAAAAATTTGCCCTAAGCTAAGGTTTTTTAACGCTGTCATTTCTACCTTATATTGTCCAAAAAAAGCCCCAACTGCGCAGTTGGGGCTTTTACCGTTTATGGAAAATATTAAAAGATAACTCTAGTCTTTATCTATATCCATGCTGTCAACGTTATCAAGGCTATCACCGCTAGAGTCCGGCAAACGATTGGGGTCAAGCGTGCCTTTTTTGGTTTTTGGTGCGCTGCCATTACCATTGGTACTGCTAGAAGTTTTGGTTTTCGAAGTTGCGGTCGAATTATCCGACATGACACCTTTATTTATAGCATTGGTAGAACCATTAGGAGCAGTAGCATCAGACTCTGATGTTTGCACGTTATCTTTCTTAACCGTCGTGCTTGATACCTGAATTTTATTAGGCGTAACAGTAACGCTATCGGCCTGTTTGTCTTGTACCTTTTCTGACTCGGAGACTTCTGCTACATTGACTTCTTTAGCAGTGGTTAATGCAGTCTCTGACGTAGTGGTATCATTACTATCATCGGTAAGCTCTATTTCTTTACGCTTTTCAGGCGCTTTCGAGCTGGATTCAAAGCTGGCATCTGCTACCGCGCGTGCCTGCTCTTGTTTTGCCGTTACATCGACCGCTTTTGGTTGCACTTCATCATCGACGACCAATGAAATCAGCTTACGATCACGCGGCACCACCCCATCGAAATTATCGGTAATCACGTGCAGTTTACCTTCTTTATCGATGGTATAAAGCGGCACGAATTGCTTATTATCGGCCTTATATTGCTCAAAGCTATAGCTGTCGGTGATGTTAGTAATTTTGATACGCGCTTTTTTCGACAGCATACTGGCAAGCTTGGCATAAGTCACATCTTTACCAAACAACCACTGCGAATGGAAGTTGCCTTGCTTATCATCGCGCTCGCTTTTGACTTTTTCATCACTGAATTTAAGGCGATAGATTTTACGCTCGCCAAACTCATGACGGTAATGAATTTCAGACAAGGTATTCATTTCTCTATCGGTACTCATGGCAAACAGACGCCCAATACCGATAAGGTCTAAGTGATGGTCGGCATGGTCAGAGATAGGATTGCCAAAGTAAGTACGCAAACCACTCATACGAGCTTTGGCGATATTAGTATAGTTATTATGGGCGACGATGACATCAAAACCTTGGTCTTTTAAAGACGTCGCTACCAATAAAGCGATAGGGTTGGAGCCAACGACTAAGATACCGTTGGTTTCAGGCTCACGGACGCCCAAGAAATTACCAACCATTTTGGCGCCCAAACCTTGAATCATTACTGTGCCGATAATGACGAGGAAAACCAAAGGTACGAGCAGCTCAACGCCTTGAATATCATACTCTTGCAAGCGAATGGCAAAAAGCGATGAGATTGCAGCGGCAACGATACCGCGCGGCCCAATCCAGCTAATCATTAGCTTTTCATTGGTTTTTAGATTGGAGCCGATAGACGATGCCCAAACAGACAAAGGACGCGCGACAAACATCACAATCGCGAGTAGCACCAAACCTGCAAAACCAACGCTAAGCAAGCTTGCAAGCTCAACGCGAGCCGCAAGAATGATAAATAATACCGATACCAATAAAATGGTCAGCGATTCATTAAACTCTAAAATCGTCTCCCGCGGGAATTTTGGCCAGTTAGCCAGCGCCACGCCAAGGACGGTGACCGTTAATAAGCCGGACTCGTGCTCTAAATGGTTGGAGATAGAAAACAGGAGCAGTACAAAAGCTAAGGTAAAGACATTACGTAAAAATTCAGGAATCATATGGCGGCGCATTAAAAACGCCAATAACCACGCGCCCGCTAAGCCCATCGCCACTGCCAATACTACAATTTTGGCAAACAGTAAGATACTACTGGCTTCGCCGCCTGAAATGATATATTCATAGACCAAAACCACTGCAATCGCGCCGATAGGGTCAATGATGATACCTTCCCATTTCAAAATGTTAGAAATGGTTTTATTCGGACGCACGCTGCGCAGTAACGGCATAATGACCGTAGGGCCAGTCACACAAACCAGCGCACCAAATAGCAAAGCAATCAAAGGGTCGACATCAAACAACAGGTAAGTCGATAGCGCCACAATGACAATGGTAATAAGGACACCGACTGACACCAGCATCTGTACCACAGAGCCGTGCTGCTTAATCTCATCGAACTCTAAAGTCAGCGAGCCTTCAAATAAAATAATCGCCACGCCCAATGAGATAAAGGGGAACATCAGCTCGCCGAGCACCAAGTCTGGGTCAAAAGCACCCAATATCGGGCCAACAATAATACCAATCAGTAATAAAAACAAAATGGACGGTTGCTTTAAATACCAAGCCAACCATTGGGCGGCAATACCAAGCCCAACCACGCCGGATAACAATAGGGCGGTATCCATAAATTAATCCTTTTATAATCTTGTCATATTTTATATCTATTCAGGCGCACTACCAGCGCTGCTAGCGTAAGCTGCAGCAAAAGATGAAAAATAAGCTGATGATTGCCAATTTGCTAAAATAACGATCTACAAAAATTAACTTTTGTTTGCCATATAAATTATTTGGCTTGTTATCATAACATGGTTTTATTTGACGTATTCTAGAGCAATCTTTGCGCCACTTGATTATCGGCTTAGAAAACTTATTAAGGAGTAGTACTGACATGTTAGCAATAAGGCTATCTTTATGATAGAAAAGATAAAGTTTTATACCATAAGTCGAAAATGGACGGTAAACTAACAAGTATTCTTCTTTGCAAGTTTGCATTTCCCAAAGTTTATGATAAACGCAGATAGCAAAAGCAAGCGATAAAATCTCTCAGCCAGCAATGCAAAGACTCATATAAAAATCAGTTTTTACATGTTAGCTTTAGAGGTTCGCGTAAGAGTAAACTGAGCGATTATCAGCATAATATATAATGAATGACGCCAAAATTATTATTTATAACGGTCCTATTTAAACCGTTTATAACAATTATAAAGACCCATTATATGGAGGGTAACATGCCTAAAAATATACCTATCAATACGTTTAGCAGTATTTCTAAAACGTCGATTACAGTCAATTTGAGCCGTTGGTTACAGCAGAGCGCGTTGGCTATAGCGGTAGCCACTACTATGGCGGCGAGTATCAACATCGCGACCGTGCCAACTGCCCAAGCGGCCGTTACCACCGCAGATTTTTCGGGCTTGGTTCAGCAAGTCACGCCAGCGGTTGCGCGGGTAAACGTCACCAAAACCGTCAGCGAGGCGGAGCTTGCTAAAGCCCAAACGGCTGAGCTATTGCGTAAGTTTTTTGGCGATCGTTTGCATATTCCTGACCAAGCAGCGACGCCTGCGATAGAGCATGCCTATGGCACTGCATTTTTTGTCACCCGCGATGGTTATATGCTGACCAATCATCACGTGGTGGCAGGTGCGGACAAAATTACTGTGACGCTCAATGACAGAAGCGAGCTTGATGCCAAGTTGGTTGGCAGTGATGAGCGCTCAGACGTAGCGGTGCTCAAGGTCACGGGGCGTCAATTCCCAGCGCTGCCAATCGGCGATTCTAACGCGCTAAAAGTAGGGGAGCCGGTATTAGCGATTGGCTCGCCCTTTGGTTTTGATTATTCGGCATCGGCGGGTATTGTCAGCGCCAAATCGCGTAATTTTTCCCGTGAAACCAGTGTGCCCTTTATCCAAACTGACGTGGCATTAAACCCGGGTAACTCTGGCGGTCCATTATTTAATCAGCGCGGTGAAGTAATTGGCATCAACTCGCGTATTTTTAGTGGTACGGGTGGCTATATGGGTCTGTCATTCTCTATCCCGATTGATGCGGCGATGGATATTTATGAGCAGTTAAAAGATAACGGTGAAGTTGCGCGCGCCTATCTGGGTATTTTTCCGCAGGATATCGACCGGAATTTAGCCGAAGCTTATAATTTAGCGCGTCCGCAAGGGGCATTATTGACGCGCGTTTCACCAGACTCACCGGCGCAAAAAGCTGGGCTAAAGCCAGGCGATATTATTTTAAAATACAATGATGTTCTAATTATGGAAGCCTCCGATTTATTAAACCTGATTAATCGAGCACGACCTGACGATATCTTTCGCGTTCACATTCAGCGCGATGGTAAACAAGCTATCGCAACCGGCAAGCTTAGTAATGCCTCCAATGATATGCAGTCGCAAACAGGCGCACAGCAGGCCAACGGCATCAGCTTGGGACTGGCGCTACGCAATTTAAGGCCGGAGGAGCAAATAGAGCTGGCCGCTGATAATAAGACCGGCGTCTTGGTCACCGCTATTGAGCCGACGGGACTCGCAGCGCGCTCGGGCATACTAGCAGGCGACGTCATCACCAATTTGCATCAAAAACCGATTAAAACGGTCAATGATTTTTCTAGCGCCGTGGCATCATTACCTGAAAAAGGGGTGGTGACGATAGAGATAGTACGTCGGGGCATTCCAGGTATCATTGGTTTACGCATTGAATAGCAAAGGATAGCGTGATTAGCTGCGCTATGAATCGGCTTTCTTTATATACAGCAATGCATATCGTCCGACCATTGCTATGTTGACGATTCGTTAAAATACCTAAAAAGGTTTTATCGCTGCTGACCAGTTGCGCTACACTAACTGTTTAGATTTCTCTTACATTTTTTAGGTCAAATAAAGTCACGCTGAACATTATGATAGATTGCCGATTTTTCGCTTTATAGAAGTGTTAAGCATGAATTGTTTGATAGCGATGAAGGCAAAATATGCTACACTAGCAGACGTTTTTATGGCTTGCAGTCAATCAAGTGGCGGCAGCTAAATAGTGTTAATTACGTTAGCATCATAAACACACAGTATGAACATCACGCAAGGTATTGCCCTGACGTTATTTTACCATACGTTCAGCTCCATAGAGCTGAGAGGGACACTTGCAAACGACTTATCATGTGATAGCTTTACTAAAAGCTAGGATATACAGGCACGGTTATGAGCACAGCATACGACGATATTAAAACCCGACTACAAGGCTCAATGGTAGCCTTGGTAACGCCCATGCATCCTGACGGCACGGTCGATTATAAACGTCTGGCAGACCTCATAGATTGGCAGATTGAGCAAGGTACACATTGCTTAGTCGCTGTCGGTACTACTGGCGAATCCGCTACTTTGTCTATGCAAGAGCACAGCGATGTGATTCGCTACTTTGTTCAGCATGTCAAAGGTCGCGTGCCTGTGATTGCAGGAACTGGTGCCAACAATACGATGGAAGCCATTAAGCTAACCCAAGATGCCGCCGAAGCCGGTGCTGATTGTGCATTATTGGTCGCCCCTTATTATAATAAACCGCCACAAGAAGGCTTGTTTCAGCATTATAAGGCCATCGCTGAAGCGGTAAAAATTCCGCAAATGCTTTATAACGTACCGGGACGTACCGTTGTAGATATCGCCCAAGAAACCGTTGAACGCCTCGCTGATATTGACAATATCGTTGCTATTAAAGACGCCACAGGTTCGGCTGTCCGCGGTGAGCAACTGATCAGAGCAGTTGGCGATAGAATGGTGGTGTTATCTGGTGACGATAGTACAGCTCTTGAGCTGATGCAGTTTGGCGGTAAAGGCAATATTTCGGTGACGGCTAACGTTGCGCCAAAAGCCATGAGTGAGACTTTTAGCGCCGGCCTGCATGGAGATTTCGATGCTGCTCATAAAGTTCATGACGTGGTCAAGCACTTACACCGTGATTTATTTATCGAATCAAGCCCTATTCCTGTCAAATATGCGCTGCATAAAATGGGCATGATAGACACCGGTATTCGTTTGCCGTTGGTATGGTTGGCTGAAAAGCACCATTCGACCATTGATGAAGCTTTAATCCGTGCAAACTTACTTTAGGTTTTTATAAATTTAATAAACATACCGTTTATAGTGGCTCTATAGGTTTTGACTATTAAGTAAAAAATTTTAGACATGGTAAAACTATAAGCGCTTTGCCTACATACGCACTAAATAAGCAATAACTGCGAATTCAGAGAGATAATATGATGACAGTATCATCAAACCCTGCAAAAATATTCCCGATGCTAATGACCGTGGTTTTGGGTAGTACGTTAGTGTTGAGCGGCTGCCAAGCGACCAAAGGTCTGTTTGGTAAGCGTGATAATGGTAGCCTTGAGTATCAGCAAAGCAAAAAACTGGCGCCATTAGAATTGCCAGTGGCGCAAGAAACAGCGCCATTTGTGCCGTTATACCCAACGCCTAATGCCGGTGCTAATACCTTGAAACTAGAAAATGAGTCAGGTAAACAATATCAGCTGCCAAGACCTCAGCGTACGGTTGCCGTGACCCAAGCAGCAGAATAAACCTCTTTTTATCCCTATCTATACCGCTGGTCTTTTATTATGGTTAAGCAGGTTTGTTTTATACCTTAATACCTTAATACAAAGCGCTTGGCGGTCACTGCGCGTTTTTACCACATAAGCTTGAACGAACAGGAACTCCCTCATGCAAAAGCAAGAACTGCTCTATAAAGGCAAAGCCAAGTCTGTTTATGAAACAGAAGACCATGATCTGCTGATTTTACACTTCCGCGATGATACTTCAGCGCTTGATGGTAAGCGTATCGAACAGCTGGCTCGTAAAGGCGTGGTGAATAACCGCTTTAACGCTTTTATCATGCAAAAACTGGCTGACGCTGGTATTGAAACCCATTTTGAAAAGCAGTTGTCAGACGATGAAGTGTTGGTCAAGCGTTTAGACATGATTCCGGTTGAATGCGTGGTGCGTAATTTTGCCGCGGGCAGTTTGGTACGTCGCCTAGGTTTAGAAGAAGGTCAAGCTTTGACGCCGCCTACCTATGAGCTGTTTTATAAAGACGATGCGCTTGGCGATCCGATGGTCAATGAGTCCATCTCCATCTCGCTTGATTGGGCAACTGAAGCTCAATTGGCGAAAATGAAAGAGTTAAGTCACCAAGTTAATGAAGTGCTAAAAGAGCTGTTTGATGCTGGCGATTTAATACTGGTAGATTTTAAACTTGAATTTGGCGTATTCCATGATCGTATCGTTCTAGGTGATGAGTTCTCGCCTGATGGCTGCCGTATCTGGGATAAAGCTACCAAGAAAAAGCTCGATAAAGACCGCTTCCGCCAATCATTGGGTGATGTGATTGAAGGCTATGAAGAGGTAGCAAAACGTATCGGTGTGCCGTTAAACTAGAAATATAAAATATTTAAAAAATAAAAAACTGAGCCTTGAGCTCAGTTTTTTTATGGGGATAAGCATTTTAAAAACGGTTATGTTAAAGATTGCTATGTTAAAAACTGCTATGTTATTTGTCTTTACGCGCTTCTTTGATTTTCTTCGCTGCCATTTCCATCGCATCGGCAGCTTTGTCCGCCAATGTGCCAACCACTTCTTTAGCTTTAGTGGTAGCGGTGTCCTTTAAAGAAGGTTCTTTGTCTTTGCTAGATTTAGAGTCAGAGTCATCATCTTTACTATCTTTATCCTTCTTGTCAGAATCCTCACCATTTTTACGGTCAGTTTTGGCGTCTGACTTATCGTCTTTTTTGGCACCGCTATCGTTTTTAACAGACGTTTTATCAGTCTGGTTATCTTTACTATTATTGTCGTCCGACGTTTTGTCATCTTTTTTATCATTAGCATGGTCTTGATTAGATGACTTATCGTCTTTGCTGTCTTTATTTGATGACTGATTGTTTTGCTTGTCGTTTTTGCTGTTATCGTCTGTTTTAGCGTGATTGTCTTTTGAATCGTTAGTAGCGTTATTATCTTTCATCGCTGCGTTTTTATTCGTATCTTTTTCGCTAGCATTTTTATTGCTATCGTTATGGTGCTGCTTATCATTGTTAGTATTAGAGTTAGTCATTGTTATATCCTTTTGATTGTATTTTTTAGTATTGAATGTTTTTAGTTTTTTAACTTTAAAATTGATTGGCGAGTTTTAAGCTTACTATTAGAATGAGTTAACTGTCTGTATAGCAATAGTTGCAATAGGTAATAAGGTCTAACGCTTAGACGCTTTGAGTGGTTTTTTATGCTAAGTTTATATCGTTGATATAAATGCCGTTATAAAAAAGGTCGCCTTTGATGTTATCGTCCAAATTACTTGATACTTAATCCACGGTTTTAGAACCTAGCTGGTTTGTCCGCCCGACCTGTGTGGTAGCGGCAGATTTAATTGGCAAAGTTTTATGCCGACAGCTAAGCGATAGTGACGGCAAGCAAAAAACCCTACGGATGCGCATCTCAGAGACCGAAGCCTACATTGGTGAAGGTGATGCCGCTTGTCATGCGCATGCTGGCACGCGCACGCCGCGTACAGAGGTTATGTATAGCGAGGGCGGAGTATTTTATGTCTATCTGACCTATGGTATCCATCATATGCTCAATTTGGTGAGCGGAACGGCAGAGTCGCCAGAAGCGGTATTAATACGCGCAGGGTTTTTGACAGACGATAGCGCGCGCTTAATCGACGAGCAATTACTGAGCGCAGATAAACAGCTAACCGATCCCAAGCAATTTGCAGGTCCTGGCAAGCTAACCAAACGGCTGCAAATCGACCGCGAGTTATATGGTGCGCCTATCATGCCTGCGTCAGGGCTTTGGGTCGAAGACGACGGCTGTCAGCCGCCAGTATCGCTGCGCCCACGTATTGGCATTGATTATGCGGGCGCGGCAAAAGATTGGTTACTGCGCTATGTTTGGACCGACCATCCTTCACTGTCCAAAAAATAGCCAATCTAGAGTTGTTAGTAATTTTTTAAAGAGCATGAAAGGGGTAAGCAATGTATAAATTGACAGTTTTTATTCCCAATGAAGCGCTAGAGCAAGTAAAGACTGCCTTATTTACGGCGGGTGCTGGCAAGATTGGCAATTATGAACAATGCTGCTGGCAAGTGCAGGGGAGCGGACAGTTTATGCCACTGGCAGGCAGTCAGCCAAATATTGGGGCGCAAGATAAACTTGAAACCGTTGATGAGTGGCGAGTAGAGATGGTCGTTGCTACTGCTCATATTAAGGCAGTTATCGAGGCATTAAAGCAGGCGCATCCTTATGAGACGCCTGCTTATGATGTGATTGAGGTGTTAGACTTTTAACACCTGTTGTCAATCTTTTTTGATTTTAATCACGTTGTAGCTTGGATAATCAAGCTCGATTTTATAGTCTTTACTGCCGCGGCGAGCTTTTACTTTTATTTTACTGTCGCCTTTTTTATATCTGACGTCTTTGACCCGATAACCCATATTGCTAACCTGATTGGCCGCGCGCTGCTCGATAGCAGGCTGATAAAGTTCTTTATCAATAGACTTGATGGTTTTCTTGTGTTTCTTATAGATTTTAGTATCTTTGTAAATATCTTCATAAAGGTCACCATAAGCATTGTAGCCGGGCGCGGTGACGCAGCCAGTCGTTATGGACAGTAACGCGGCAATCATACTGCTCGCCGCCGTGGTTTTTAATAACGTATATTTTTTCATAATATTCTCTCATGCTATGCTATTAAAGGTATTGGTAGCTCGTCTATATAAGCAAGGTTCTATGTTAAAAACGACACAATAAAAAAATGGTCAACTAAACCAAGGGCTGGCTTATTTGACCAAGGGCATCAAGTCATCAACGATGCCAAAATCTTATCTGTACGTACAAGGCGTGTTCTTAATTGAATCGTACTCATCTAAAATAGCTAAATTTTGTCAAACGTCGTCAAATAACGAGAGCACAGACCCAAAAACCCAAACGCCTAGCCATTAGGCGCTATGCGCTATTTCTATAAATTGTTGAGAGGTTAAGTTACTTGTAGCGATAATGGTTATTATTATAGCGACCATTATTGTTGTAGCGGCTATTATCTTTTTTATGCTTACCGTTTTTATTTTTGTGATGACCGTTTTTATTCTTATGTTTGCCTTTTTTGCTATCGTGGTGAGCATGATTGACTTTATGGCCGCCATTATTATAACGACCATTATTGTTATACTTGCCGTTACCCTGATACGGACCGTTTGGGTAATAAACTCTTTGACCATCATGTCTTGGCGTGACGGTACAACCAAAGGTAGTGCCCAATAAAGCAAGCACAATACCAGCAGAAAAAGCGGTTTTTAAAGTTGAGAAGCTTAATATCTTCATAATAAATATTCCTATTATCTTATTAATTCCTATTACTTATCAGTAATGTGGCGATTACTGGTATTTAATTACTGATCTTAATGTTGCACTACCACAATAACGTTGCATAAGAAAAGCTAACGTATAAAAATGGACTGTTTAAAGATTAGTCTTTTTTAATCTTAATCACATTCAAGTTTGGATAGCCAAGTAAAATCTCATATTCTTGTGAGCCGCGTTTGGCTTCAATCTCAAACACACCGCGGCCGTTCTTTTCTTCAAATTCAATGTCTTCCACACGGTATCCCATTGATCTTACTTTGTTGACAGCGCGCTGCTTAATCGCTGGGTAACGAGAATCTCGTTTGATACTTTTTTCGATATCATCGTCTTTATAGCGCTTATTGTTTTTATATTTGCCATGATTTTTATACTTGTCTTTTTTATAATCATCTTTGTCGTAACGGTCTTTATCGTTTCTATCATCTTGCCAAACATTAGAGGAACCTCTTTTGTTTGAGCTGATGAGTCTTAAGTCTGGATAGCTATATTTAAGCTCGTAGGTTTGATTGTTCTTTCTAGCGATGGCAGTAATAGCATGGTTGCCACGATAGTTATCAGAGCGGATGTCCATGACTTGATAGCCTTGACGGCGTAGATTATTGCTTAGAGTCTGGCTAACGCGTTTATAGTCAGCATTGCCGTAATCGCTGTTACCACCATATATTGGGTAATTTCCATAACCTGGATCAACAACGGCACAACCAGCCACCGTTCCTAACAAAGTCAGCGCTAAACCAGCAGATATTGCGGTCTTAAATGAGAAAGCGGATAGAGTTTTCACAATAAAATCTCCTTTGGAGTACCGATGATCTGAATAAGGAACGATTATTTAACAGGGATACTTTTAACAATAGGTGATTGGTAGCTTATAAGCCTGCAAAGCCAATATTTGTTTCTTAATATTGAAATATTTTCTTACATACACATAGGAAGACTTAAAAATCATCTTTCCATGTCTTTGATGTTAATAAGTTGTAAATTTTGCAAATAGTTGCGTAAGCATTCGACACTTTAGGTGACTAGGGCGTTTCTAAATTTGTTCAATATCGCTAACACTTTTAATGACTAATATAGGGAGTACGAAACAATTAAAGATATATGTAAAGATTATTTCAAATTTATCAATAACTTAGATTGAGATATTGGCTATCTTAAAATCGACGTAAGCATATGCTTACATGCAATGACGCTTACGCGACTTAACACGTGATGCATAATTTGACACTATACACACACGGCATAAGGGAATGTGACTCAAGGATTGAGTTAACCGTATTAAGGATAATAGTTCAATCGCTAGCATCAGGATGATAAAGGCAATTGGAATAAGGACACATGACCCGTGCTGCAGGCATCTAATGCCAGTAGTAGTCAGAACAAATGGGCAGGATGCCCGGCTATCACAATATACTCAATATCTTGCAAGGATGCAGCGATTAGAGTGGTGATGGGTAACAAGGATGGTTAACAATAAAACCGCATAACAATTAATTGCTATGCGGTTTTATCGTGTCTGGGTGTTAAGAATTCTCCATTCAGATTTTCTCAGAACGTGTATTCCTCAGAAAACTTCTATCATGCCAGTTATCCCAAATGATAACGACCTCATATTTTTATTATTAAAATCCATAAGTCAATATGATGAGTAGTTACTTATAGACAATAAAAAAGCATAGACAATAAAAAAGGCCACATTAAATCAATGTGACCTTTCTCAACAAATAGCTTATAAAAATCTATAAGTAAGAAAATTCTTATAAGAAAAATTAGTATTTATTTTCAACGCGCCATGCATCTACTTCACGCTCAGCGTCATCTTTACTGTGACCATAACGCTCTTGGACTTTACCCACGAGTTTATCACGGCTACCTTCGATATGTAGTAAATCATCATCAGTTAGATCAGCCCACTTCTGCTTGACCGTACCCTTCATCTGTTTCCAATCACCTTTTAACGTATGTTCGTTCATTATTATAATCCTTATTTTAGTTATCAAATCTTTACGGTAAATAGTTTAAAAATTCTAACGCTATAAACCGTAAAGTGCTTTAGGAGCAAGTTATTATTTATGCTTGTTCTTGTTTATCTCGTACTGTTTTAAGTACTTTACAGCTAGCCCGTGGCCAACTTGTGATACCAATATATAAATGTTAGACCGCCGTGTCTGTATGAGCAATGTTTGTAGTGTTGCTTAATTATGGTCATTGCTCTTGCTATGTTATGGAGGGCATAGTTGTGTAATAGACAGGGTACTTTGTCAGAGCGATACGTAAAGAAAACCAGCAGCCAAATCTCTACTTATATAGTGCGTTGTCCTTTTTTATGTCTTTATCAATCCTAATTCTAAAACTATTAATGGAAAATCTTTTATGCATCTAATTGTAGACTTGTTATTTAATTAACTATAAGCTTATAGCTGAAATCATAAGCCTTAGACAATTAGGACAGAATAACAGTGAGTCCACTTAATACCGTAAACGCGACAAGATTAGATACGAAGCGTGAGCTGGCAAAAGCCAAAACCCGTCGTGCCTTATTAAAAAGTGCGCTGCAGCTTTATAGCTTGGAAGGCGCTTGCGGCATGAGTATGAACAAAATCGCTAAAGGGGCGGGAATCGCCCAGCCAAGTTTTTATAATCACTTTGACAGCGTAGAAACGCTACAAAGTGAGTTGAGTAGGCAATTAAAAGACAATTATTTATCACTGATGCGTAAGGCGTGGGCAGATATGCTTGGTGATTATCCAACGCTGTCTAGAGCGGCGTTCAATCAGCGCTGTCAGCATTGCTTGACGCTAATTTTTACAGCTGCCTTTCAAAATATTAGGTTATTCCAACGGTTACTCGAAGACAGTCTGCGCTTTGATTTGCGAGTAGAAGATAAAGGTTTGGGAAGTTTGTTTACCGACATACGCGAGGAATGGACAAAGATATTCATCCAAGAATTACAGTCAGCCGAGTGTTTTTTTGAGACGTTTGAAGTTTATCTCTGCGTTGATAGTGCGAGCGCGCAAGTTCATGAGTTGATATTAGGCTGTCATCAAGGACGTTATTCACAGCAGCAAGCAATTGCGATGTTGTGCAAAAACTTTGATGGGCTTTTTGGTGGATTTTTTATCAATAATGAGCAAGTAATAAGTAGCTAGTGAGCAAATTAATGAATGCTGAGCTCGCAAAATTTTTAAAACTAACGAATCTATTCATATCATAAAACGGAATTTAGTTAGCGAAAGCGATAGTAACGATCACAGGGAGCGTGACCATGAGCAGTAAACAAACCAAGACGAATGAGCAAACTCATTTTAGAACCTGCAATCTGTGCGAGGCGATGTGCGGTATTGAAATAAAGCACGATGGAGCAAAAGTATTATCGATTAAAGGCGATAAAAATGACCCATTTTCTAAAGGTTATATTTGCCCAAAAGCAACTGCCTTACAAGATTTACATGAAGACCCAGATCGCCTGCGTCATCCCATCGAGAGGACGGCTAACGGTTGGAAAACAATCAGCTGGGATGATGCACTCGATAAAGTAGCCGCCGGTATTCAGTCAGTACAAAAGAAACACGGTCAAAATGCTTTTGGTGTTTATTTAGGCAATCCCAACGTCCATAATATGGGCGGCATGCTAACCATTAAGCATCTATTAAGCAGTATCAAGACCCGCAGTCGTTTTTCTGCAACCTCGGTCGATCAATTACCGCACCATATCGTCAGCATGCACCTGTTTGGGCATATGCTGCGTATCCCCGTGCCTGACGTCAATCGCACCCGATATATGCTCATCATTGGTGGCAATCCGCTGGCATCTAACGGCAGTATTATGACCGCGCCAAATATGCGCCAAAAGCTAAAAGACATCAAAGCCCGCGATGGCAAAGTAATCGTTATTGATCCAAGACGTACCGAAACTGCTGACATTGCAAGCGAGCATCATTTTATCCGTCCAGCAACCGACGTTTTATTTTTGCTTGCTATGCTCAATGAAATCTATGTCCAAGGTTACGCGGACAAAGCACGGACTAGTAATAGAGCGGCGGCGCTTGCGCCAGAAATCGCGCGCTTGGCAGATTTCGCTAAAGACTATAGCGCAGAGTCGGTTGCTGATATTACCGGCATTGCCGCAGATGAGATTAAACGACTGGTTAAAGAGTTTTGTGAAGCCAAAAGCGCCGTCTGTTATGGGCGCATGGGCGTATCGGTGCAAGAGTTTGGCTTATTAAGCCAGTATCTGATTATGGTGATTAATATCGTCACCGGACGTTTGGATGAAGTGGGCGGCCTCATGTTCCCCAATCCTGCGCTTGATGTGGTCAATAACTCCGGTCCAGGTTATTTGGGCAAACGTTATAGCCGCGTGAGTAACTTGCCTGATTTCAATGGTGATTATCCTGTCGTAGCGATGGGTGATGAGATGCTGGTAGAAGGCGATGGTCAATTAAAAGGATTTATGACCGTTGCTGGCAACCCTGTACTTAGTACGCCAAACGGTGAAAAGTTAGATAAAGCCTTTGCCAATTTGGACTTTATGGTCGCAATTGATTACTTTGTCACAGAAACCAGCCGGCATGCCAATATTATCTTGCCACCCGTTTCGCCGCTAGAGCGTGACCATTATGATGTTACCTTTAATAATTTTGCCGTACATAATGTCGCTAAATACTCTCCAGCGTTGTTTGCTAAGAAAAAAAGTGCCAAACATGATTGGGAAATCTACTTAGAGCTGGCAAAACGCCTCGATAAAAAAGCGCCGCTTACGACCAAAATTGAGCGTCGATTGGTTAAGACTTTAGGACCAAAATTTTTGCTTGATCAAGGCTTAAGACGTGGACCTTATGCTGGCATGAGCCTGAATAAGGTAAAGAAGAATCCGCATGGTCTCGATTTAGGTACGCTCAAAAGGATGTTGCCAGAAGCAATAAAGCATAAAGATAAGCAAATTCATCTTAACGTGGATTTCTATCAAGCCGATTTAGCGCGCGTGCAAACGATGATGCAGGATTATGATGACAAACAGATTTTGCTTATCGGTCGGCGTCATGTCCGTAGTAACAATTCATGGCTGCATAATAGCTATCGCTTGGTCAAAGGTAAGCCGCGCTGTACGCTGATGCTGCATCCTGAAACAGCGAAAGAATATGGTATTAAGGATGGACAGGAAGTAAAAGTGACCTCACGCGTTGGTAGTGTGACGATCGTAGCAGAAGTCACCGATGAGCTAATGCCTGGCGTAGTCAGTATTCCTCATGGTTGGGGTCATGGTCGTAAAGGCGTGCAGCAAAAGATTGCGCAAGCGCATGCTGGTGTTAGTGTTAATGACTTGACGGACGATACCTTAATCGACCAGCTAAGTGGTAATGCCGCGGTCAATGGCGTACCTGTGCAATTAGAAGCAATCGCGCCAGAGGTGGTTGATTTAGAGACTACTGATTCTAATATTGGAGCAATCACTGCTGCTTAAAATTACGCTAAGTTAGAAGTTTTACGTTTAATTAAATAGGCGCTTACTTATATTGGTAGCGCCTTTTTCTACTTTTCTAATGCTTACGTTTCTTATTTCTACGTTTCTATGCTTATATTGCTAAGCTTATATTGCTGATTTTTACGTACCTAAGCCAACAAAATCAAAATTAACGGGCGGCGTTTCACCTTGTATCAATAAACTGAGCGCCTTTGCCGAACCGCATGCATGGGTCCAGCCGAGGGTGCCATGACCGGTATTGAGCCATAAATTATCAAAACTGGCGTTGGTATTGACACTACCATGACGGACTTGACCATGATGCGCGCGTCCTATTAATGGTACATTTGATGGTGTCATCGGGCGTAATCCCGTCCAATATTGCACAGAATTGGCAATGATACCTTTGGGGAATAACTGCTGGACGCGGCGGGTAATGGCTGCACAGCGCGTAGCATTCAAATCCATATTATAGCCGTTAAATTCTGCCGTCCCTGCGACGCGTAATTTGTCACCAAGGCGCGAGGTGACTAATTTAAACTCATCATCAATAAGGCTAACGAAAGGTGCTAAATGTGGCGCACGAGGGTTGACTTGATAAGTGGCTGAATAACCTTTGGCAGGGAAAATTGGCAGATGAATATTGAGCGGTTTCATGAGCAATACGCTATAGCTGCCAAGTGCCAGTACATAATCGTCAGCGCTAAAAGTCTGTGCGTTTTCGCCCTTGGGACGAATGGTCATACTATGCACGTGCGGGTGAGCAGAATGGGCGTCAGTATTTAACGCCAAAATGTCGGTATCGTATAAAAATTTCACGCCAGCATCGATGCAGCGCTGCGCCAAACGCTGAGTAAATACATGCGCATTACCCGATTCGTCACGGCTAGTGTAAGTGGCGCCTTTGAGCTTATGCGCGATAGGGTAAAGCGCAGGCTCAAGGCTAATAGCATTATTAATATCTATCACATAACGCTCACAGCCGAGCTCTTGCATACGTTCGGTTGGCGCGATGGCAGCATCAAACTCAGCTTGGTTGGTATAAAAATGCATGATACCGCGCGTTTGCTGCTCGTAATCAATACCAATATCAGCACGCAGCTGCTGCAATGCTTCGCGTGAGTACAAGCCCAAACGCACCATCTGTACCAAATTGGCATCGGCTCGTTCTGCGCGGCATTCTTGTAAGAACTGCATTGCCCATTTCAACTGCGCTTTATCAGCTCGCAAGCGGTAGAGCAGCGGTGCATCTTCACGAAACAACCATTTAAGCGCTTTCATTGGTGTGCTCGGATTTGCCCAAGGGGTTGCGTGCGAGACGGATATCTGCCCACCATTGGCAAATGAGGTTTGCATACCGGCAGCAGATTCGCGCTCAATGACGGTCACATCGTAGCCTGCTTGCCGAAGATACCAAGCGCTGGTCACGCCCACCACACCTGCTCCGAGTACCGCAATATGGGTCATAAATTGCTCTGCTGCATTTTAGTAAAAGTACTTTTTATAATACGAGTTGGACTGCGAAATAGACTATCAAACCTTTCCCGTTATTTTTGACGGGCGACATCCGCTTGTAGTGCTGATGGTAAGTCCAATATCGTAAGCTCGCTATCGGCTAAATGCTCTGGGCGGGCAACAACCAATGCTTTAAAATCATTAGCATTCATATCATCGGCAATGGCATTGACCACCTGGATTTTCTCTAGCTTATCACCTGCGGCTGGCATCTCGCCTGTGCCGCTAACATAATGTAAAAACGCTTTTGGCGCCGCTTTAAAATAAATACGGGCAATGACTTCTTGACCGAGGTAGCAGCCTTTATCGTAGTCCATACCGCCGCGCTGATGTAGGCGCAGCTCTTGCGGCTGAAACTCGCCTCGTGTGTCCGCGACTATCCAATAGTTACCCGCTGCAAGACTCGCTTGCATCCACGCTTGGGTGTCATCGATAGTATTATGCTCGTCTTTATGACTAAAGGTTGGCACTCCATCGAGTACGCAAGGATAAATGGGCGTTGGTGCACTGGTATCAAATTTTGAAAAAGCGCCAAACTTTTTAAGATGCGCTTGCAAAGCCTCAGCGCAATCGGCGCTGATTACTACATCAAAATGCTTTTCGTCTTGTTTTTTAATCCAAAGGCCAAAATCGATACGGCCTTTTAAATTGCTAAGTGCCGTTGCTTGATAGCTAAGCCCGAGCTTAGTGACATCAGAGGTCAGCTGGCCTTGTAAGAACTTTGCGGCATCTTCACCTTGAATGGTTAGTTGAACAAATTGTGGTAATGTTGATTGAGTCATTATTATTGTCCTATTTATCAGTCGCTATAGCCTCAGATATTAGGGTTAATACTGAGTGATTAAAGTCGTTATAAGACTTACTGTTAAAATAATGCGAAAAAGTCGTTATTTAAGTTTTTACCATCTTTTTAGTACCTAAAGACAAATGGTTATCAAATCAAATTTGGTTACAGCAGAGTACCACAAAAAACCACGTGATAAAAAACGTCCGCGTTAAGAGATAAGCGAATGTATCAATTAGTCACAGTTCTGTGTTTACAAGCGAAGCGATTGGTGAAAGCTGGCGAGTTACGGTACAATGTTAGCGCTAGAATATACCCAATTTATCACGGCTGACGAGGAAATTATGAGCTTACCCAATTGCCCAAAATGCGATGCTGAATATACGTACGAAGATGGTGCGTTACTGGTATGTCCGATGTGTGCTCATGAGTGGACCGCGGCTGAAACCGATGCGGCGCAGGCTGAAGCGCAAGATGCGGTCATTCGTGATGCGGTCGGTAACGAGCTGCAAGATGGCGATACCGTCACCGTGATTAAAGACTTAAAGGTCAAAGGCTCATCAATCATTATCAAAGTCGGCACCAAAGCAAAAGGGATTCGTCTGTTGCCAGATGCCTCTGATGGTCATGATATCGACTGTAAACTCGATGGTTATGGACCGATGAAGCTCAAATCGTCAGTGGTTAAAAAAGCTTAAGTTGTTGTTAATTAATTGATTGTTAATAAAATAAGACCGAATGAATAAGTAGAGAATAATTATGAGCACTAAAAATGAACAACTCTTTGCGCAAGCCCGCAAACATATTCCTGGCGGTGTAAACTCACCGGTTCGCGCCTTTGCTGGTGTTGGTGGTACGCCTATTTTTATGCACCGTGCTAACGGCAGCAAAATTTATGACACCGAAGACAATGCTTATATAGATTATGTCGGCTCTTGGGGGCCGATGATTTTGGGTCACGCGCATCCAAAAGTCATTGATGCGGTTAAAAAAGCCGCTGATGATGGTTTGAGCTTTGGTACGCCAACGCCATTTGAAACCACCGTGGCTGATAAGATTTGCGACATCGTCCCAAGTGTCGAGATGATTCGCATGACAAGCTCAGGTACAGAAGCGACCATGAGCGCGATTCGTTTGGCGCGCGGCTTTACTGAGCGTGATAAAATCGTCAAATTTGAAGGCTGCTACCATGGTCATTCCGACAGCTTACTGGTAAAAGCGGGCTCAGGCATGCTAGATATTGGCGAGCCGACCTCAAAAGGCGTGCCAGCGGACTTTGCCAAGCATACGATTACCATTCCTTATAATGACCCACAAGCGATTAAAGAATGCTTTGCAAAATGGGGTAGTGAGATTGCTTGCGTGATTGTCGAACCAATCGCCGGCAACATGAATATGGTCATTCCGACCCAAGAATTCCATGATACTTTGCGCGCAGAATGTACCGCCAACGGCGCGGTATTGATTTTTGATGAAGTGATGACTGGTTTTCGCGTTGGACTTGGCGGCGCGCAAGCGCATTTTGGTATTGAACCTGATTTAACCTGCTTTGGTAAAATCATCGGTGCTGGTTTACCGGTTGGTGCTTTCGGTGGTAAAAAAGAAGTGATGTCTTGTATTGCACCACTTGGCGGCGTTTATCAAGCGGGTACGTTGTCAGGTAATCCGCTGGCCATGCGCGCTGGTATCGCGATGTTTGAAGACTTAACTGTTGATGGTTTTTATGATCAATTATCTGCGAAAGTAGATAAGCTTATCGATGGTGTCCAAGCGGCGGCGGACAAGCATGGTATCAATCTGCGCACCAATAAACTGGGCGGTATGTTTGGTATGTTCTTTGTTAAAGACAAGGCGACAAACGTACCGCAAAACTTCGATGACGTGACAGAATGCGATATGGAAGTGTTTAATACCTTTTTTCATGGTATGTTAGAGCGCGGTATTTATCTTGCGCCATCGGCTTATGAAGCGGGCTTTATGTCAATCAAACATAGCGATGCTGACATTGAAGCGTCTATTAAAGCCGCTGATGAGATTTTTGCAGAAATGGCAAAAGCATAAGTCATGTATGTTAGGCCGCTTGCTTAAAGCTAAAGGTTCAACCTTCTTTAGTTTTATTTTGAATAAGCCAAAAAACCAGCATGGCTACCATGCTGGTTTTTTTATGCTTACTAGATTTTATCAAATTTGCGGTCTTTTAAACTTAAATTACCGCGTAGCACGTCGGTGAACATACGTATGTCGCCAGCAAAGCTTTGTAGGGGATATTTAAAAGTGGCAGGCTTGTTTTTTTCAAAGAAAAAATGCCCGACCCACGCGCAAGCATATCCCGCAGCGATGCCTTTAAGCAGCGGTTTGGCTGAGCGATTTTTAATAGATTTTGCTAAGCCTAATAAACCAAAACCACTACCCGCGAAGTGCAAGCGGCGGCAAGCCATGTTTTGATGTTCATTTAGATAAAAGTCATAAAATTTATGTTTGGCGAGGTCTGCTACCTTGATAAGCTCGCCATTACTTTGTTTATTAATATGAGTATCGGTATTTTCAGTTTGGGCAGCTTTGTTTTGTGAGGTTTGGGTAGTGGCTTGATTCATGACTTTGCTTCCTTGCAAATTGGTTGTTTTAAATAAAGATGAGTGATGAGTCTTCAGTCGCAAAATTGGTCGCTACTTTATGTAATGAACTTATATAACCAATGTTTATAATATAAGTAAGTGCCTGTTATCTATTACAATATACCGGCTAATTATGAGATTCTAACGCATTTTTAATGTAGCAAACCGATTGTATTAAGACAAGCGTTAGAGACAGACTTTAAGGTTTGATTTAATCACTATTTAGACAGTATTTAATTGAGTTCTTTTAAATATGTAGCTGCTTTTGAAAGCTGTGTTTAGCGATGGTAGCCGCTGACTTGCCAGCGTTTGGCATAAATGCTTTAATGGCAAAACTTGCTTATATTCTTTATTTTAAAAGCTCTAAGGCTTTTAAATACCACTTTATCTAATACGGTAACAATCTCGCTTATGTCCAAAGACTACCTAAAAAACCCACCACTTGCTGAAGATGAAATGATGGCCGCTATTGATATCGGCTCCAACAGTTTCCATCTGGCGATTGCGCGTCTCGACCACGGTGAAGTGCGAAAAGTGGTGTCTATGTCTGAAAAGGTGCAGCTCGCTGCCGGACTCGATGAGAATAATATCTTGGGCGCGGCGGCTGAAAAGCGTGGTCTTGAATGCTTAAGCCGCTTTGTGGCACGTTTGGATTCGGTGCCGCCTGAGCGTATTCGCGTGGTAGCAACCAACGCCCTACGCCAAGCTAAAAACGCCAATGACTTTATCAATCGCGCCAATAAAATCCTGCCCAAACCGATTGAGATTATCGCAGGACGTGAAGAGGCACGTTTGATTTATTTGGGCGTTTCGCATACCAATGCCAGTAGCGATAAGCGGTTGGTCGTCGATATTGGGGGCGGTTCGACAGAGTTTATCATTGGTCAAGAGTTCGATCCATTATTGACCGAAAGCTTACAAATGGGCTGCGTCGCCTTTACCCAAAAGTATTTTGCGGACGGCTTAATTACCAAAGAAGCTTTTAATAATGCCATCTCAGCGGCGCGCAAAGAAGTGCTGGCGATTAATGGCCGTTACCAAAAAACCGGCTGGAGTAGTGTGGTTGGCTCAAGTGGGACGATTAAAGCGGTGCGCAACGTCCTTGTATCAAAAGGCTGGGCAGATGAGCAAGAACGCATCACCTATAAAGGTGTTAAAAAGTTAGAAAAATTATTGCTTAAAATTGGCAACGTCGATGACATTGAATTAGAAGGCGTCAAAGAACACCGTAAAGCGGTTTTCCCAGCGGGCGTTGCGGTATTGCGAGCGGTGATGAAAGTGCTCGGCATTGAGACCATGGTGTATTCAGATGGCGCGCTACGTGAAGGCGTCATGTACGATATGCTCGGCCGCTTTGCTAGCGAAGATGTGCGTGACCGCAGTGTGCTTGCGCTGATTAAACGCTACTCTGGTGATAAAAAACAAGCCAAACAAGTGGTCAAAACCAGCCGCAGTTTATTTGAGCAAGTCAAAGAAAAGCTCGGACTTAGTACAGAAGATGGCGATTTGCTCAGACGAGCAGCGTCATTACATGAAATCGGTTTAGCAATTGCGCATAGCGGCTATCATAAGCACAGTGCTTATTTGGTTGAATACTCGGATATTCCAGGGTTTTCGCAGGTCGATCAAAAACGTATGGCGCAGCTGATGCTCAATCATCGCCGTAAGCTCAAAGCCGATATGTTAGAGCAGACCTGTACTATCGGTGGCGATTCGCTGGTTTATCTGTGTTTGCTGCTACGTTTGGCGGTGCTTGCGCATCATAGCCGTAGCGAGCATGAATTACCAAAACTGGGTTTAAAAGTGATGGATAATAACCGCTGGCAAATCACCGTTGGCGAGAGTAGTGAGCACTATACATTCTTATTGTCAGATTTGTATACGGAGATTGAGCAGTTTGCTAAATGGGGCGTAAAGCTGAGCGTTGTTGATGGAAGTGTAATTGAGGCATAAGGGCTGATTGCTCATACTGTTTCTTAGTACCGCTTCTTAATACCGACTCTTCATGCGGAGTCGTTACTATTATAATAATGGCGCTACGGATTAACGTAACAAAAGCGGCATTGTCAGTAATGCCATGCGATTTAAGATGTGCTACTATAGCTTCTATTGAGTTTACAACTGTACTTTCATTATTTGAGAGTCAATAATAACCGTATTAACTAACACAGCCATTATTAACCATCACCACATTATATAGAATTATGAAAGGGAAGCGTCTATGAGTACCGTCTGGGATAGCGTTCAGCTTGCACGGCATGCCAAACGTCCATTATTTATGGATTATGTCAATCAGCTGTTTACCGAATTTGATGAGTTGCATGGCGACCGTGCTTATGCAGATGATAAGGCTATTGTTGGCGGTCTTGCGCGCCTAGATGGTCAGCCTGTAATGGTGATTGGTCAACATCGTGGTCGTAGTACGCGTGAGCGTATCGCTCATAATTTTGGCATGGCAAACCCTGAAGGCTATCGCAAAGTCATTCGTCTGGTCAAAATGGCTGAGCGCTTTAATATTCCGGTAATGACCTTTGTAGATACCCAAGGCGCCTACCCAGGTATTGGTGCCGAAGAGCGCGGCCAAGCACAAGCCATTGCTGAAAGTATCGCCGTGTTCTCTAGCCTAAAAGTACCCGTTATCGTTACCATTATTGGTGAAGGCGGTTCAGGTGGCGCATTGGCGATTGGCGTTGGCGATAAAGTAAATATGCTCCAAAACAGTATTTACTCAGTCATTTCACCTGAAGGCTGTGCGTCTATCCTGTGGAAGACTGCTGAAAAAGCCCAAGATGCTAGTGAAGCGTTAAAGTTAAATGCCATTAACCTTTATCAAATGGGCCTAATTGACGCAGTTATCGACGAAGGCGAGGGCGCTCATCTTCAACCGCAACCTGTGATGACAGCGCTAAAAGCATTAATTGTTGAGCAATTAGATGAGCTGAAAGACATGGATGCGCATGAGCGCTGTGAGCTGCGTTATGAGAAATTAAAATCCTTTAATTCAGAAGTGATGCTGCCTTGCTGAGCAGTTATATGAAAGTATATTGCTAGGTTATTTAGACTTAGCTTTTAACGCTATAGCTTTGCGCTTAATGTTAAAATAAAAACGTGTCATTTTATGGCACGTTTTTTTGTGCCGACTTGTTTATGTTTTAATTGATTGATACGTAAATAAAGCCACCCAGTAAATAAGAACGATTATGACCAATAGTGCAATACTTCCACACGCCATTGAGCCAGTTGCAGAACTGCCTGTCGATGCTGTTCTAGCAGAGGCATTGTTAAAAAGTCTAGCCGAATATGGCGAGCAACTACATGGTCGGCGAGTTTGGCTGGCGTGTAGCGGGGGGCGTGATTCGTTGGCATTAGCAGCACTTTGCGTACAGCTCTATCGCCACGGTAAGCTGCCATTTTTACCGCAATTACTGCATGTCAATCATCATCTGCAAGCGGCTAGTGGCGCTTGGGCGCAGCACGTTGTTAATTGGGCGAAGGCGCAAAATATACCCTGTCGAATTTTACAGGCGCAGCTCAATGGTCGAGATGAGCAAGCCGCACGGCAAGCGCGTTATGATGTGATGCGAAGGCAGCTTAATCAAGATGATGTTTTATTATTAGCCCATCATGCCGATGACCAAGCGGAAACGGTGTTGATGCGTCTGATTCAAGGCGCTGGGGTAAATGGTCTATCGGCTATGCAGCCGTGGCGTATTCAAACGCAGGGCGCACATCGCATAGCATTATGGCGACCGTGGCTGAGTATCAAACGCACCACTATCAGCGCCTATGCTCAGCGTTTAAAGCTGCCTTATATCGATGACCCAACCAACGATGCTGGCGATAATGTGCGTAGCGGCCTACGTCGAGACATCATGCCGATATTGGCGAGCTATAACTCCAACGTTATTGATAATATTGCCCGTAGCGCGCAGTTATTAAGTGACGCGCAATTAATAATCAATGCCCAAGCAAGCGAGGATTTGCAGCACACAGAGGTTGCCTCATTACAGCTGCCACCTGCCCAGCGCGTGCTAAATATAGATAAATTGCAAAAACTACCGATTTATCGTCAGCGCCAATTATTGCATTATTGGCTTGGTCAAGATGAGCCATTACCGCCCGCCAAACAGCTCGTCGATGATGTCTTAAGCCTAAGCCAACGTAATGATAATGACCATCAAACGGCGCTATTTTGGCAAGGTCGCAAAGCGTCTTATACAATTTGCCGTTATCGCCAGCAGCTTTACCGTCTAAGTAGCGACTGGCTCAAATGGTTAGAGTTGCCGCTTAGCGAACAGACGCGGACTTTAGTTATTCATTCTGTTTCTGACAATAAACCTATTTCCATTACTTTACGCAAAGATGGTCAATTTACTTGGCAAACTCAGATTGCGCCAAATGAAGTGGCGCAGCTATTAGAAAGCGATAAAGATAAGTTTAAGATTACCTTTGCGCCATTAGGTCGCAATCAGCGTGTGCAAACGGTAATGGCGTCACGTCCGCAATCAGGTAAAAAGCTTTATCAAACCTTGGCTATTCCCTCATGGCTGCGTGAGAGCTTGATCGTAGTGAGTGTGGCTTTTATGAATAAAGAAAGTAGTGAAAATGAGCCTTTAGAGAACGATTGCCCAATAGAACTGCCTATTTTATTATTATCACCTTTTGAAAGCTGGGCGTTGAATGCTGAGCAGGCGAATATTAATGTAGATGTAAAACAGCTTGTCGCATTTATCAACAGCCATTTAACTCTGCATAAAACCTGTTAAATAGTAAATATGTATAGTCAGTTCAAAATAAAAGCGATACGTTATAGCTTTTTGCGACTGGTATAAATTTTCCTTGCTTGCTGTTATCACAGAGGCTACGAAAAATTCATCCCAGTCGCACTGTAACGATTTTAGAGTAATTCTACTATAGCATCTAATATAGTGATTATTTAAACGGTAAGTCAATTGCTCGGCATTTGAATTTATCAAACGACGCCAGTAGCAGTATGGTAAACTGAGTGTCATTTTACCTATCATTATGTTAGTTTGAATGCCTTTGCATTTTTTGAATAGGAGACACGTATGTCAGTATTAGATAATAAGAAAATCAGCTTTATTGGTGGCGGCAATATGGCACAGGCGTTGATTAGCGGACTTATCAGCTGCGGCGTCAAACCGAGTCTGATTACTGTTGCTGATCCGAGTAGTGACGCGCGCGAGCAATTGGCTGCGAAAGGATTGTATACGGTTGATCCAACGGCTGATGCAAAAGCTGCGGTTATCGATGCTGACATCGTGGTATTGGCAGTTAAGCCGCAAGTTATGAAAGCGGTGGTCAGTGGTTTTGCTGATGCTTTAGATACGCAGCTGGTGATTTCAGTGGCAGCAGGATTATCGACTGCGTTGTTATCAAATATGCTTGGCGGCTATAGCAATATCGTTCGTGCGATGCCAAATACGCCGGCGATGATTCAAATGGGCGCGACTGGTCTGTACGGTACAGATGATATTTCTGCCGAACAAAAGCAGCTAGCAACGGCAGTGATGGAAGCCTCAGGTTTGGTGATGTGGGTCGATAATGAAGAGCACATGCATGCAGTCACCGCCGTCTCAGGCTCAGCACCGGCTTATATGTTTTACTTTATCGAAGCGATGGTCGATGGCGGAGTGGCGTTAGGATTGGATAAAGAGCAAGCATCGGCGCTAGCAATGCAAACCATGCTGGGGGCGGCAAAAATGGCGCTGGGTAGTGAAGACGCACCAAGCGAGCTACGCCGTAAAGTCACCTCACCAAATGGTACGACTCAAGCAGCTATCGAGTCTATGCAGGCCAATGACATCAGCCGTCAAATAATTGAGGCCATGCAGGCTTGTTATGACCGTAGCCAAGCGCTAAGTGAAGAGATGAGTAAATAGTACTAAATAGCTAGTACGCGATTGATAGGGTATGTCATGATTGATGAGATACCCTATAAATAGTTATAAAAAATGTAGAGTCATAAAAATACCTGATCATGACATTCGTCATCCTACAACCCGTTAATAATGTCACCTTGAGTAGCACTTCATGAACAACCTGTTATTGCAAATTTTTGATTTGGTCACCACCTTCGCCATGATGTTGGTATTTATTCGCTTTATGCTACAGTTTGCGGGGATGGATGCCAGCAACCCTATGATTGCCCCTGCTTATAAAGCCACCCATATCGTCGATGTGTTCGGGCGTATTTTCCCTACCGTCGGCCAAGGTCGTATCAGTGTTGCGGCCATTGTCTTAATGTTTTTAATTCGCCTGATTGATATCTCTGGCAAGGCGGCTTTGACCCATAAAGGCATTGCGCCTGTGCCGCTATTTTTTACGGGTACGATCAGCTTGATATTAGACTTTTTACGCATGTGCCGCTATTTGGTTATCGGTTCTATCATTGTCAGCTGGATTGTAGTATTTACCCAGTCTCAGCATCCAATTATTGGTATTATTATTATGTTGGCTGAGCCAATTTTAGCGCCGTTTCGCCGCATTACGCCAAACCTAGGTATGATTGACTTATCGCCAATGATTGCCTTTTTTGCCTTTTATTTGCTTGAAATCTTTATTGGTGGTTTGGCATCAAACTTTATGCCGATGTTGGGTTAGGCTGGCCTAATAAAATTTAAAAATCTAGCGATTCTATAAAAGATATAAAAGGCGCTCTATAAAATATAGAGCGCCTTTTTTTATTTACCATCTATAGATTGTTCTAAAATTCTACAAAACGATTGGGTATCAATTGAGCATTAGCATCATTAGGGTGCGGCGCATCAGCGGCACGCAGCGTTTGGGTAATCCAATGATCCGCCGCCTTTACTGCCTCGATAAGCGCGTCGCCCATCGCCAAACGTCCCGCGATAAAGCTTGCTAATGAGCAGCCAGAACCATGAAATTCACCTTTTAGGCGCGGCAAAACGCTTTTATGCACCATCTCACCTTTAATATAAAGATACTGTTCGATATCACCGCTATCAAAGTCGTGTGACGTCTTTACCAATACCGCATGACAGCCTTGGGCGCACAATTTCTGCGCGCCGATATGCAAGTCCTGCTCACTGCTTAAGGCGCGTAGCTCATGAGTGTTTGGGGTGATTAACGTCGCATAGGGCAGTAGTTTTCTAAACGCCGTCACTAAGGTTTGCTCATCACCCAAGCTGCCACCGCTATTGGCAACCAATACCGGGTCGAGGACAAATGGCGTGTCAGCAGCGATAACCTGCTCGGCAAATAAACGCGTTAACATCGCGATATTGTCAGTGGTGCCAAGCATGCCTGATTTGATGACGCTGACAGGTAAATCATCGAGCACGGTCGTCGCCTGCGCTGCTACCAAATCAGCAGCACAAGCCTCAAAACCAAATACCTGCTGCGAGTTTTGAATGGTGATTGCCGTACAGGCGATAGCGGCATGGGCACCTGCTTGACCGACTGCCTCGATATCTGCTTGTAATCCAGCACCGCCCGACGGATCCAATCCTGAAAAACACAGTACTACCGGTCGCATAACATATCCTTTTATTTATTCTAAAATCAATCATAAATACTATAGCCATCCATGGCTCAAAAAGCCATAGCTAGCAGATTTTGGTAAATATAATCAGTGAAAAGTAATATCAATACATGCGCTGATATCAATTTCTCTTGCTTGCTGTGCCTGCGCAGACAGAGACTACAAAAAATTGATATCAGCCATCCCGTGGCGATTTTGGAATATTTTGACTATAAGTCATAAAACCTAAAAATTCTGCAACTCACCGCTAAATGAGATATTCCTTATGCCTAGAGAATGATAAAACCATTTAAATTAACAATTATGACAAAAGCGGCATTAAATCTGCAGACAAGGCTTGCAATTCGTTTCGGCTTTGTTATAATACTCGCCCACGGCATAAGACGTATCATTAGCATCGATACTGTGTTTAGAGAAATATTTATTATAAAAATATTTCGATAAGTGTCTTAAATCGTTCGGTGAAGTGGGTGAGTGGCTGAAACCAGTTCCCTGCTAAGGAACCATACGTGTAAGCGTATCGAGGGTTCGAATCCCTCCTTCACCGCCATTTATTCAGTTGTTATAAAGAGTGATAACGCAAAAATAGCGTTAATAATTTTTTAGTTTAGCATTCAAAAATAATTTGAATTTAATTAAAAAATGAGTTGACACAAGCGAGATTATCTATATAATAACCAACCTAATTTACTGCAATTGTTTTTGAATAATTCAGTAGATAATGTGCAAAGTACGCGCTTGTAGCTCAGTTGGATAGAGCACTTGGCTACGAACTAAGGGGTCGGGAGTTCGAATCTCTCCAAGCGCACCATTTGCATACTGGCTTATTTGTTTATATAACCACTAAGCTAAAACTAAATTAATCGCCTGTCTTATGACAATTTGGCGATTTTTTTATGTCTGTCATTTTTATAGCAGTACAATCTGGCATTGCTGTTTTTTCCTAAATTCAAATCTCCTGTCTTTATAGCAAAAGTCTTGTCTTATCATAAAGTACGCTAAGCGCCTGAATTACGGTACAATGAGCGCTCTATTTTTCGCTTGTTATAGGCTGGTATCATGTCAAAATCGTCACCAAAAGCTACTACTAAAGCAAAATCGCCACGCAACAACTCAGCGCATCAAGACTCCGTTGCCGAAGAGGCAGTGATTGCCAAACCAGGCACGCGCATGGCGGCTATTCTTTATGATGGTATGCTGATTTTGGCCTTATTGTTTTTGGTTGGTACGGTGCTGACGGTAATTGGTACGCTATTGACAATGGAGACGGGCACGCAGTCACAGCAAGCCAGATCGCTACCGACATGGTATCAAAACTTTATTATGACACCTTCGTTTATCCTGACGCTGGTAGGCTTCTATGGGCTATTTTGGCGCCGCGGTGGGCAAACACTAGGTATGCAAACGTGGCGCTTAAAAATGGTCAATAATGATGGTCACCTGCTTACGTGGGGACAGTCGTTTAAACGTATTTTGGCGGCGAGCCTGATGCCGCTGATATTTGGACTCATCGGTAGTGTTATCGGTGGCTCACGCGCTATCTTATTGACCAGTGCATTTTTGGGTTTTGTCTTTAACTATGTCTTTTGTCTTTTCAATCGTCGCGGTTTGGCAATACAAGACATGCTCTCGAACACCATCACGTTAAAAATGCCGAAAACAGAAAATGAAGGGCTATGGCGGGTTATTAGAAACCGTAAAAAAGGTGAATAAATAGCATAAAAAAAGCTGAATCTTATATAGATTCAGCTTTTTTATTAACCATACAACCAACTAGGCTACTTGAACGGGGATGATATTGGCCGTGTCTTTCACGGTGTTGTCTTCGTTGCAATACACCAGTTTTGGCTGATAGGTAGCGGCTTCTACTTCATCAAAATGGGCATAAGCACAAATGATGACGATATCGCCTAGGTCTGCCATATGCGCAGCGGCACCATTTAACGAAATGATACCAGAGCCCGCTTCAGCGCGAATCGCATAGGTGCGAAAGCGTTTGCCATTAGTGACGTTGTAGATATCGATAGATTCGTTTTCACGCAGACCAGCAAGGTCTAGTAGGTCACCATCGATACCGCATGAGCCTTCATAATGCAGCTCAGCATGGGTAACACGGGCGCGATGTAATTTGCACTTGAGCATATTAAGTAGCATAGGTTGCTTCCTTAGTGTAACTGATATAAGTGTAACTGATATAAATGAACCAAATCAAAAGCTTAATGGGGTCAGGGTGAGTAGAATAAAAGTTATTTGCCTAAAAGTCACGGCTAAATTTACGCCTTGGCGATTTAAATGATTTAGAGACATATCATCAACGGCAGATTATTCTGGTAATTTAAAGCCATTAATCTGCGAGCGCGCCTTTTCAATATCACCATCTAATAATAACGGTAAGGCGTCAAAAGCAGCACTTAACGCGCTATCGATAGCCATTTGCTCATCGGGCGCCGCTTTCGATAACACATGACCGCTGACTTTAGATTTGTGACCCGGGTGACCGATACCAATACGCAGGCGATGAAAATCGTTGCCAATGTGCGGGGTGATATCACGCAGACCGTTATGCCCACCGTGACCGCCGTCGGTTTTGAGCTTAATACTGCCAGCGGGTATATCGAGCTCATCATGGGCAATCAGCAACTCATCATTATTAATGCCATAAAAATTGACCATCGGCACCACCGATTGACCAGATTTATTCATAAAGGTCAGTGGCATGAGCAGGCGCACATCGTGACCATGAATTTGCCCGCGTCCCGTCACTCCGTGGAATTTTTTGTCAGGGGCGAGGGCAATGTTAAACTGCTGTGCCAAATGATGAACGAACCAAAACCCGGCATTATGACGCGTAAACATATACTGCTGACCAGGATTACCAAGACCGACAATAAGTTTTATGGCCATAAAAACACCCTGCTTAAATTTAATAAATGAGTGATAAGGTTTGAAAAGTAAGATGAATAAACCGACTTTATGCTACTTTTCAAACCTTCTTTTCGAACCTCAGTTACAAAAACAGCAGGAGACATTCATCACCTGCTATTTTTTGACTAAACCAATCTTTTGTAGCCGAGCAACCATAAGGCTGCTATATAAGCGTTGTAAAGATTATTATTCAGCGTCTTTGTCTTCTTTAACTTCGCCGTCAGCGTTTTGCTCAGTAGCAGGTACTTCATCAGCATCAACTTCGTCAGCGTCTTCGTCAACTTCTTCAACCGCTGGTGGCTGCATGTTCACGATAGTACGGTCATGCGCATCTTCCATGTCAAGATCAAAGAGGATAACGCCTTCAGGCAATTTGATGTCTGATAGACGGAATAGGTCGCCGATTTCCATGCCTGATACGTCAACTTCTAGATATTCAGGTAATTGTGATGGTAGGCAAACGATTTCGACATCAGAAACTAGCGTAGATAAGATACCGCCAGCTTTTGTTCCTGGTGCTTCTTCACGACCAACGAAATGCAGAGGAACGTTCATGTTGATCTTCTGACCTTTCACAATGCGCTGAAAATCTGCATGCATTGGGAAACCTTTAGCAGGATGGCGTTGCAAGTCTTTAATAACCACTTGTTGCTCATCACCTTTATCGGTAGTGATGGTCAAAATTTGTGAGAAAAACGCTTCATATTCAAGCGATTTTACGAGCTCGTTGATTTTGATAGAGATAGGAGTTGGTTCTTCACCACCACCGTAAATGATAGCAGGAACTAAGTTCTGCTTACGTAGGCGGCGGCTCGCACCTTTACCTTGTTGTTCAGCAGAGCGGTCAACTGCGTTGATTGCAAAATGATCAATAGCCATGGATATAATCCTATAGAGAGTATGTGAAGTATCTACTAGCAATAACAGACTTGCGACCAGTCTATCACCAGATAATCGATACTTTAGAAAGTACCAATCATGTCACTAAGTATAAGATACCTAAAAATAATAGGCTTTAGTGAATGATGAATACAGGCGCGCATTATACGTGATTCTTTAACAATAATAAAGACCTAGGTAAAATGGCGCGCGGAAGCCTTACATAAAAAAACGCCAAGTCAGCAAACTTAGCGTTTTTTAGTAGGGTATTTTTTAGCAACGAAAATACATCTTTACCTAAGCATCAAACATGGCGCTGATAGATTCTTCGTTATTGATACGGCGTAAGCTTTCAGCAAGCATCGGTGCGATACTTACTTGACGAATTTTGCTACAAGCTTTAGCTGCGTCAGACAATGGAATGGTGTCAGTAACCACAATTTCATCGAGTGCTGATTCGCTGATATTTTTTAGCGCATTACCCGATAGGACAGGGTGAGTAATATAAGCAAGTACGCGGCGCGCGCCGTTTTCTTTAAGTGCTGCTGCCGCTTTACATAAGGTGCCTGCGGTATCGACCATGTCATCAACGATGACGCAATCACGGTCACGGACATCACCAATGATATGCATCACTTGTGATTCATTAGCACGGGCGCGGCGTTTATCAATAATCGCCATGTCGGTATCGCCCAATTGCTTCGCCATCGCGCGCGCACGTACCACGCCGCCAACGTCAGGTGAAACCACCATGATGTTGTCATAATCTTGTTTTTTAAGATCGTTTAATAAAACAGGCGTACCGTAGATGTTATCGACTGGGACATCAAAGAAGCCTTGAATCTGATCTGAGTGCAAATCAACGGTCATAACGCGATCGATACTGACGATGTTCAGCATGTCAGCGACGACTTTAGCCGAGATAGGTACACGTGCTGAGCGCGGACGGCGGTCTTGACGGGCATAACCGAAGTACGGCATGACGGCGGTAATCCGGCCAGCACTAGAACGACGCAGCGCATCGGCCATCATCATGATTTCCATCAAATTGTCGTTGGTCGGTGCACAAGTAGGCTGCATAATAAACACGTCTTTACCGCGGACGTGTTCTTTGATTTCCACGGCAATTTCGCCATCAGAAAAACGCGTGATGTCAGCTTTACCAAGAGGTATATGGAGATGATCGGCTACGGTTTTTGCTAATTCTGGGTGGGCATTACCCGTAAAAATCGCCAAATAAGGCATGACAGAAGTCCTATTGATTAACTCAAGCAGCGACCGCTAAGCAGTATCAAACTGCTCAAATTTAGAAAAGAGTATGGAAAACTATTGATGACTACTATTACAGTAAAAAATGGCAGGGGTAGCTGGACTCGAACCAACGGATGTCAGGATCAAAACCTGATGCCTTACCAACTTGGCTATACCCCTGTAATGTCTAGGCTGTGTACGTCGATATCTAGGCATAATTTATAGTAAATTACGCTTAAAATAGCGTCACGACCTGTTCGTTATTTTATAAACAGATAAACTGTCTACAACATAACTTTTCCCTAACGGTGTTCATTGCGAACTATACCGAAACTGGGATAACGTTGTCAATGTCAATAAAATAAGCGTTTATTTAAAAACGCTTTATAATAACGCCATATCGAACGCTTTACACTTAAAAATGGCAGGGGTAGCTGGACTCGAACCAACGGATGTCAGGATCAAAACCTGATGCCTTACCAACTTGGCTATACCCCTATTGAGGCGACCTATTATAAATAAGTTTTTAAAATTTGCAAGTCATTTGCACTTTTTTCTGGCTTTTATTATAAATAGGTCGAAAATAAAACCGATGTTGAGTTAATGAAAATTTATATATGGTCTTGATACTCATTTTATTTATACGCTATAAGTAGGGTTTGGCCTCAGTTTTAGCTTGTATAGGCTAATTATTTGGTAAATCTGTAGCGTCCATAAACTGTGAACCCAAAAATACGATATATCTATTTTCCAAGCATTTAGGGTTGGCTTGTTGCTCGAAATTATAATCGTAACTAGGGTCGTATTTTCCGCCGCTTAAGGGTCCGTTAGTAAATAGCTCAGTGTTCAAAGGTATATCAACGCCATTGGCGGTCAGAGTCTGGGTCTCCTCATTCCAAGTGGTTATGCCATGAGGAAACACAGGAACGTTAAGCCTATCATCGTTTTGGATAAGCAAACAGCCGTCTTTCATAACCAAAATGCCGCCCATAGCTGGTTCTATTTCCGCACCATGTTTATATGGATAAGTAAAAAACTGGGCATAGGGCTTATTCTTAAAATCGTTAATACTGCTATCACTGGCCATATTATCGATAGATACTTTTGGCGCAGGTAACGTGACGTTTTGAGTATCAGAATTGTTGGTGCAGGCTGTCATGGCTATTGAAAGGGCCAAAATACTTATTGATAACGTAAAAGAATTGCCTTTCATGATAAATAACCTTTAAGCGAAGAAAATCATATTATTAATTCTATTTAACTTGTAGATTCCCCACTACGTACGCCGCACAAGGCGCATTGTTAACCCACTTTGCCAACAGCGTTTTATCATCAATAACACTTACATCCAATGGCAAAAATACGGCGCTACCAGAGCCGGTCATCCGAGCTGTGCCGAGTGCCTGTGATTCCAACCCTTGCAAATACCGTAACGCTGCATCGACGGCAGGAGCAAGGCTTGTCACTACTGGCGTAAAGACGTTTTGATAAGGTGTATTTAAACGTTGCACGTAGTTATTGGAATGGTTTTGAATGGTTGCAATCGATAGCGGGGCGATATCTCGTTGTAGCTTTGGATGGGCGAACAGCTTAGCCGTGTTGACATGGGCGTTTGGGGTTAAGACTAAATATTGCTGCTCGGGCAAATCAATCGCTGTCAGCTCCTCGCCAATACCCATGGCAATCGCATCTTGCCCAAAGATAAATATCGGCACATCGGCGCCAATGCTTGCACCAATTTTTATCAGCTCATTTTGATTAAAGTTGAGCTGCCAGATCTCATTTAAGACTAATAAGGTCGTTGCGGCATTGGATGAGCCACCGCCTAAGCCGGCGCCCATCGGTAGGTGTTTATCTAAGGTGATTTGTACTGGCACTAACTGCTTAGATAGTCTGTCAGCTTGGAGAGCAAATGCTAGTAACGCTCGGGCGGCTTTAAAAATCAGATTGTCATCGATACTGCTGGTTATGGTGTCGGCACCAGCGAGCGTTAGCAGCTGATGACAAAGCTTAGCAGCGTCGAAGGTTTTATCTATAATAGAAAGTGCCGTATCGTCTACAAGCGTGAAATGCAGATAGTCGCCCCAGTCGAGCAGGCGAAAGACAGTTTGCAGATTATGATAGCCATCAGCGCGCTTACCAGTGATATGCAAAAATAAATTAATCTTGGCCGGTGACAAGCGCGTGATAACTGATGTTGCGGTGGTGCGTTCAGTCATAAATAAATGTCTTTATGAGTTGTAAGTAAAGATAGTGTTTTCTACTGTCTACATAAGGCCATTATTTTTGGTGGTCGATGGTCATCACTACTTTATTGCCTTGTGACTGTACGGCACTGATTTTATTTGGCAATTTGTCGTTGCCTTTATAACTAAAGTTCGCTTGCCATTCACCATTGACCGAGCTAATCAAACGGTTTTGGTCATCAAGCTGTGGCGCGCTGTCTGAAGGCGCTGGGCGACCCGATATCCAATACGGCATTTGTGAAATCGGCGCTTGCCAGCCCGTGGCTTTTTTGAGCAAGGTTTCAGGGTCAGCAGCGGTTAAAGTACCGGTTTTTTCACTGACTAAAGTCGCCGACTGACCATTATATTTGATATTGGTTTTGCCAATGCCAAGCGCACCAATCAATTCGATAGCAAAACGGTCATTTTGTTGTCCCCATGCATAAAACGCACTGCCGCCTTGGTTTCCTGAATTGTCCTTACTTGGCGTGGTAACGCCGATTTTGCCCGTGATATTAAAGTTCTCAAGCTTTTTAGGTTGTTCAGGTTTCTGACCTTGTACTGTGCCGATAGGCTGGTTGGTAGCATTAGCGGTTTTTAATGATTGGCAACCAGATATCATAACGAGCACGGCGGTTAAAGCGCTAAATAGCGCCAGTTTATTCGGCTGATTTTTTTTTAATACTGACATGATATATCCTCAAAAATAGACAAGTTTTAAAAGCAACAAGTTTTAAAAGTAATAGATTTTTTAAAAGATTAAATGAAACAATAAACGCTTAGCTTAAGCATGATTTGTTACGCGCTGATGCGTGGCTGTTCATTTCTTATAACTGGCTTGTAGTTTTTATCGCAAACGTTTTTATTTTTAATCGTATTTTATGATGAGTATTCAATAAGCTTTGAGCAAAAAGCTGCTTAATAAAGCTGTATACGGTCATTGACGTTGCGCTGCCCAAATGAAAAACGCTCTTGTAACTCAGCAAGCAACGCCTCAACTTTTTCATTATCGCCTAGCCCTTGATAAGCGCGCAGCAGTAGCGTGCCTGAACGTAGGGTTGGAAAAACGTCGTACGGGGTTTGTAGATAATCGATGACTTGTTGATAATCTTCGTTCGCTAAAGCATTGGCGGCGAGTACGTTTAACGCTTGCAAATGCAGCTCATTGTCATAGCGCGGGTCATCATAACGGATTTGAATGATAGCCGTTGCTAGCGCCAAACCTTGCTTGGAGCTGCGTTCATTGGCGAGCAATAACTGCGCATAGCTAAGCTGATAAGCAAGGTTGGTTGGGTCGAGCGTTTGCAAATGGTTCAATAAGGTACGTTTGACGATATAATCGTCTTTGTCGTCAAGCAGCTGCGCGCGGGCAAATAGCAGCATCTCATTATTAGGATATTTGCGGCTGGCGCGCGTTAATAACCGTAGCGCTTCCTCGGATTCATTTTGCTGCCATAAGATATCCGCTTGCATGACAAAGCTGTCAGGCGCGAAGATGCTAAAGTCTTTACGCAGCTTCTCTAAAGTAGCAATGGCTGCATCGACGTCGTCATTTAGCAGCTCAAACGACACCACTTTTCGCCGCGCTTCTAACACCAAGTCCTCTTGCATCACGCCATTGAGATAGTATTTTGCTTGCTCAAAGCGCTGTTGGCGCTCGGCACTGATGCCAAGGTAGTAATAGGCTTGGTCAAGATAAGCCGGATTTTTAGCCAAGATATTCAGCAGCTGATCGGCGCTGGCGTATTCTTCAACGTCCAAGCTCACCAACGCGGCGAGCAAAGTGATTTCGTCATCATCAGCAAAGCGCCCGTGTGCATTGAGTAATAGCTGCCAAGCCTGCTCGCTTTGCCGCAAATCGAGTAAATAACGAATCTCATATAAGTATAAGCTCTTGCTATCAGGATTACGTAGGCGCGCTTGGTTAATATAATCAAGCACGGCTGCTGATGGCTTGGTCTTGCGCAATATGTCGGCTTTTAAAGTGATAAAAGGCACATAATCTGGCTGACGCGCAAGGGCGCGATCGATATGGACAATAGCAACCTCAGGCTCATCAAATTGATACAGTAAACCAGCCTTTAATACCGAAAGCGAAGCGTTCTGCTCGCTATCGATAGGTTGCAAAGCGGCAAGCAACTCGCGTTTGTCTTCATCAGTATTGGGATAAATGCCAATCAGGATTTCGCTCAGATCGGCTCGCGGGTCATAGCTTAAAATGCGATTTAGAGTGGCGCCCGCCAATTCATAGTCGTGCGCACGCAGGGCCAAATGCGCCACATAAAACCAAGCGGGCACGTGGTCGGGGTTTTGGTCTTGCCAAGTTTTGGCAAAGCGCAATGAATCCTCAACGCTTTCATTACGTAAAGACAAGCTTAGGGCGCGCTCAAATACCGCGGTCGCATCTTGCTTAAAAGATTGCTGCTTATAAATAGTCAGCGCGCGCTTATTGTCATCGCGATCTGCGGCAAATTCGGCATCTAACAGCGCGTATAAACTTGGCTCGCCAAGCTCTGATTGGGCTGGGCTAAATGTTGCTTGATTGTTTGCATCAGCGCTATTTACTGCTAGCTGAGACTGCTCAGTAGACGATGGTTGAGAAGGTATTTCATGAGCAGTATGACCAATGATATCGGTATTGCTTGCTTTAGCTGCTGAAGGTTTAGACGAATTGGACAAGTCAGTATTTAATATCGGAGTGGTCAACGCCGGGCTGACATATTTGGCGTGGGCGGGTAATCCTAGGCATAGACAAATGGCCAACGACAACGTTAGCTTATAACGCTGGCATAGGCGCTCAATAGTAGCTTGCAATAAGGCGCGGAGGCGAGATTGATCATTATACATAGGTTGCAATCTAAAGGATGACCCAAAAAATCTAGCGAGCAATATTTTCCCATTAGTCCACTTGCATTCTAACAGGAGGATTTTATTGTCATTATTTTAAATAAGTATTCGTCATTACCATTATAAGAGCAGATGAAAGCGATAAACAATAGCGCCTATGTTACTCAAATACTAACAATGTTTAGGCGATTAAGTAATGACGATAAATGACTTTAAGTAGCGTTCAATAAACTCTGATAGGTTAAACATCTGCTAGTAAGTCCTCTAGTAAACCAGCGCTGACAAATTAGATAAATATAACTGGCACTTATTTTAAAAACCATCACAGCAGTTGATTTATCGTCGTCATGCCCAGATACAGACAAATACCATCGCCCAGCGCTGCTTGTTAAATAAAGCCAGCAATAATGATATAATAGGCGCTTTTTAGACGTTTATATTGATAATGATTTATTAAAGACGTTTTTTCACAGCCAGTTGAGCAAGCACTGTCTGTGAAAAACTGTTTTTTAGCACTGCTGATTGAATAGGTTTTTTCACATTCTAAAAGCGTTTGGCTAGCAGGTAAACGTTATATTTATGGTCTATCAATAATGAGATTAGTGGTCATTGGGGTCAATCACAAAACCGCACCAGTCGCTCTGCGAGAGCGCTTGGCGCTTGTCGGTGACGATGTGAATATTGCCCTTCAGCAGCTAGAGCGCTTCACCGATGGTAGCGTGATTGTCTCGACGTGCAACCGTACTGAGATTTATGCACTCGTCCCACAAGTCTCAGCATCGTCAGAATCAGGCGCGGCTTTAGCAGCGCAGCAAACTGCTGTCTCGAGTAGTAATGCCATTAGTGCGCAGCCTTCTGCCGCGGCAATCAGCGCCCATATCTTAAAAATAAAAGCGTGGCTGGCGGATTTTAAGCAGTTACCTTTGGAAGAGATTGACCCTTATCTTTATGTGCATCGTGATACCCATGCGCTGACTCATTGGCTGCGAGTCGCCGCTGGTCTTGACTCGATGATATTGGGTGAGCCGCAGATACTTGGTCAAATCAAACGTTCTGTGCATTTGGCGCAAGACCAAAAAGCGCTCAGCAATCAGCTCGGCTGGATTGTTGACCAAGTATTTGCTGCTGCCAAACGCGTGCGTAACGAAACCAAAGTCGGCGCTCAAGCGGTATCGCTGAGCTATGCTGCAGCCAAATTGGTGACGCAGATATTTGACGATTTGCCCAATCGCACGTTATTGGTTGTTGCGGCAGGCGAGATGAATCGCTTGGTGGCAACGCATATCGCTGGGCTTGGGGTCGGGCGGGTCATTATTTGTAACCGCAATCCTGAGCGCGCCGAAGCGTTGGCCGCCGAATTGCGTCGACCCGAGCGTATGGTAGAAGTGAAATCGCTGCAAGAGTTGCCGCAAGTATTGGCAGAAGCTGATATCGTCAGTAGTTGTAGCGGCAGTATGGATATATTAATTGATAAGACCATGACCTTGCGCGCGCTTAAAAGCCGGCGTTATCAGCCGATGCTGATGATTGACTTGGCGGTGCCGCGCGATATCGACTCTACCATTAGCCGTATCGACGATGTGTATTTGTATTCTGTTGATGACTTGCAACACGTGATTGCTGGTAATATTGAGCAGCGCCGGCAAGCAGCGGTCGATGCTGAGCTGCTGGTCAGTCAGTTGGTGGTCGAGATGGATCGGCGCTTTCAAGTGCGCCAAGTTGGTAAAGAGATTCAACAATATCGCGCGCGCACCCATGACCAAGTCGATAAGCTGCTGCATGAATCCATTGCTAAGCTGCAACAAGATAACGCCAGCCCTGAAGCTATTATCACTGAGCTATCGCGGCGTTTAACCCAGACGCTGACCCATGCGCCCTCGAAGTTGATGCGCAAAGCGGCACGCGAAGGTGACAATGAATTGCTAGATTTTGTGGTCTCGGGATTACAAGACGCGCATCGTGGTCGTCGTCAGTAATCATTACTCCTTTTAATTCACTAATTGTTTTTCCTACTATTTCTCTTAAAACCGTTTCTTTTAAAACTCTTCCTTTTGAAACGGTTTCTCTTCAAAAATCATAAATTAGCTAAGCTTTCAACTTATGCAAGCTGAGCGTTGTCAACCTGCATTATCGGTGCTAATATCAAGTTGTTATGAGTGTATTAAGTGGCGATAATTTTTGGTTATGTGGCAGCGGTTATTTCTAATAATCCTTTAATTAATTGGTTTTGGCTTTTTTTTCAAAGTCTAATTTTATCAATTGCCTCTTAATATCTTCTCTTTTCATTAATTCTCAGTATTGATGATTCAATAGGCTGTCATTAACAGTCTGATAATGGTGCGCCTAGTGTCTGTGATACTGTTTAAAATAGTAGTACTGTTTAAAATAAAATAAAGCGCACACGACATACTCGTCAACGGCAATAGCGCTAGGATAAAGCGCTATATCGTCAACTCTGCGTCATACTCTCGATGGTTACTCGATATGAGTGCCCGATAAATACTATCTATCATAGTATTTGGCTCGTTATTACTAAAATTTGCCAATACCTATATTGCCTAACTATAAACTAGGAGCGTCCTATGACTGCATTACGTCAAGATATTGATCCAAACGGCTTATTAGAATACTCGGTGGTCTATACTGACCGCGCCTTAAACCACATGTCAAAAGTCTTTCAGCAAGTGATGAATGACTTGTCTAGCAACCTAAAGTCAGTTTATAACGCTGATGCGGTGGCGATTGTACCGGGCTCTGGCACTTATGGGATGGAAGCCGTGGCGCGTCAATTGGCCAATGATGAAGACTGCCTGATTATCCGTAACGGTTGGTTTAGCTATCGTTGGACGCAAATTTTAGACAAGGGCAAAATTGCCAAGTCGTCTACAGTATTGACTGCCAATCGTGAAGAGGGTGACTCGCCAAAGCCATTTGCGCCTGTTGCTATTGATGAAGCGGTTGCTAAAATTAAAGACACAAAACCAGCCATCGTTTTTGCCCCTCATGTTGAAACCTCATCAGGCATAATTTTGTCAGAAGACTATATCAAAGCATTGGCCGAGGCTGTTCATAGCGTTGGCGGTCTATTGGTCATTGACTGTATCGCTTCAGGGTGCGTCTGGCTTGATATGAAAGACTTGGGTATTGATGTGCTGATTAGCGCGCCGCAAAAAGGCTGGAGCAGCACGCCGGGCGCAGGTCTGGTGATGCTCAGCGACGCGGCTGTGCAAAAAGTAGAGAGCACTGAATCTGATAGTTTTAGCCTAGATTTAAAACAGTGGTTAAATATCATGCGCGCCTATGAAAATGGCGGTCACGCTTATCATGCAACCATGCCAACCGATAGCTTACGCCAGTTCCGCGATACCGTTCATGAAGCTAAGGAAGTCGGCTTTGATAAACTTTGCGAGGCGCAGTGGGAGCTTGGTAAGCGTATTCGTAAAGTATTGGCGGACAAAGGCATTGAAAGCGTGGCGGCAGAAGGTTTTGAAGCACCGGGTGTTGTCGTTGCTTATACTGACCGTGATGACATGCATAAAGGTAGCGCCTTTGCTGAAGCTGGCATGCAAATCGCCGCTGGTGTCCCGCTACAAGTCGGTGAGCCTGAGAACTTTAAAACTTTCCGTTTAGGTCTATTTGGTCTTGATAAATTGACCGATGTCGACGGAGCGGTACAACGTTTTGAAAAAGCGCTTGATGAAGTATTGGCAGAGCAGCCTGCATAATTTTTACTATAAGTTAGGTAACAATACTGAGTTCTGTTAAACAGATCTCAGTATTTTTTTACCTTTTTATTATATTTTATTATATTTTATTATATTTTATTATATAATGTATTTATATAAAACGAATATTAAGTTTGTATTTAATAAAATTGGCTTAGGTAAACATTATGAGTATACAAATAGACTGGCAGGCATTTACGCCAATCTCCTTAGTAGGCGGACTGATGCTAGGGGTGGCGACTGCCATTTTGCTGTTAGGTATTGGCCGTATTGCGGGGATTAGTGGTATTTTCTCAAGCCTCTTAAAACCCAAGCGCGTCGAGATGTGGCAGGTCTTATTTATCGCCGGTCTTATCGTCTCGCCGTTATTATATCGTTTGGTCAAGCCGTTACCAGTGCTAGATATCAGCACCTCTATACCGTTATTAATTGCGGCAGGGCTGCTTGTTGGTTTTGGCACGCGTCTCGGTTCAGGCTGTACCAGCGGACATGGTATTTGCGGTAATGCGCGACTGTCACCACGTTCGATGGCGGCGACAGTGATCTTTATGTTGTTTGGTGCCTTGACCGTGTATGTGGGCAGGCATGTTTTAGGCATATTTTAACGCAGGTATAGACAGCACGTTATTTATAACTGCTTGGATTAATACATTAGGTGTGAGAAAAAATGCTGAAAAATATAATTGGATTAGTAGCAGGATTATTATTCGGTTTTGGACTGCTGATATCAGGGATGACTGACCCTGCTAAAGTACAAGGCTTTTTGGACGTCTTTGGCGCGTGGGATATTTCTCTAGCACTGGTGATGGGCGGCGGTTTAATAGTAGCGATAATCGGTGTGCAATTAGCCAAATGGCAAAAGAACAGCTGGGTGGGCACTTTTATCTTATTGCCAAGTAAGACGGTGATTGATAAAAAGTTGCTAATCGGCGCGATGCTATTCGGTATCGGTTGGGGCTTGGTTGGTATTTGCCCAGGACCGGGTATCGTGCTGCTTGGGACAGGACAGTGGCAAGGCTATGTTTTTATCCCAGCGATGATAATCGGTATGCTGGTGTATCAATGGCTTGAGCCAAAGCTTGATTAGTCGTTTGGTATGGTCAGTCCTAAATAAAATCAATACCAGTGTTATAATGCGCTACTGGTATTCATTTTCCTTGCTTGCTGTGCCTATGCAGACAGAGGCTGCGCAAAATGAATATCAGTAGCTCTGTGTTTATTTTATAGCGGACTGCCTATAATAATAAGTTTTACGTTTTTAGTTTAAGAAAACAGGGTCAGCCCAATTCATTGGACTGACCTTTTTTTATGAAAGTTGCTCAAAGCGCAAGTTTCTCAAAAACTATTATTTAGCGCTAGCGGTGACTTTTGGTGTTTCGTGCGCCAATGATTTGGCCGCTTGGCGTAGCTCGTATTTTTGTACTTTGCCCGTGCTGGTCTTAGGTATTTCAGCAAAGATAATGTACTTGGGCACTTTAAAGCCTGCCAAATACTGCTTGCAATGCTCCATCACATGGTCGCGCTGTAAGGTGCTGCCATCATGGATTTCGATAAAGGCCACTGGTACTTCGCCCCATTTATCATGCGGTGCGGCGACGACGGCGCAGCTTTGGATTTCTGGCATTTTATATAAGACGTTTTCGACCTCAATACTAGAGATGTTCTCGCCACCTGAGATGATGATGTCTTTAAGCCTATCCATGATTTTGATATAGCCGTCGGGGTATTTGATGCCCAAATCACCGGTACGGAACCAGCCATCAGCGAAGGCTTCTTCGGTGGCTTTACGGCTTTTAAGATAGCCTTTCATCACCATGTTACCGCGCAGTGCCAGCTCGCCCATCTCTTCGCCATCGGCGGCAACGGGATCAGTGGTGCCTTGTTTAAAGACTTCAAAGCCAGTCATCAAATGCGAAGTGACGCCCTGACGAGATTTTTTCTGCGCGCGTCCAGCGACATCAAGCGCATCCCATTCTTCTTGTTCAGCGCAGACAGTAACCGGCCCATAAACTTCAGTGAGACCATAAACGTGCGAGATATGAAAGCCCATAGCCTCCATGGCAGCGAGCATGGTTTCAGATGGCGGTGCACCAGCGACCCAGCCTTTGACTTCATGGTTAATGGCGTCTTTGTATTCGGCCTTGCCGCCTGCGATCATGTTGTGCACCACGGGCGCTGAGCAATAATGACTGACTTTATATTTGGCTATGAGCTGCAAAATCAAATCCGCGTCAATCTTACGCAGGCAAACGTTGACGCCCGCGCGCTCAGCAATGGTCCATGGGAAACACCAACCGTTGCAATGAAATAATGGCAGCGTCCATAAATACATCGGATGCTTGGGCATATCCCAATCTAAAATATTAGACACGGCATTGAGCGTGGCACCGCGATGATGGTAAACCACGCCTTTGGGTTTGCCCGTGGTGCCAGAAGTGTAGTTGAGGGCAATGGCATCCCATTCATCGAGCGGCTTTTCCCAATTATCCAAACTGTCTGAGCTGGCGATGAGTTCTTCATAAGTCATTTGTCCAAAACGCTCGATATCAAGCGCTTTATCGGTCGCATGAATGACGATGAGATTTGGAAAGGCTTCATCGATAATCTCAGCGTGCTCAGCAAATTCGCTGTCTAAAATCAATACTTTGGCTTCAGAGTGCTGCAGACAAAAGGTTAAGGCATTGATATCAAGGCGGGTATTAAGGGTACAAAGCACACCGCCTGACATTGGCACGCCAAAGGCGCATTCGACCATCGCTGGCGTGTTCGGCATCATGACCGCTACCGTATCATTTTTATCGATGCCCAATTTGCGCAGACCATCCGCTAACTGGCGGCAGCGATCATACGTCTGCTGCCACGTTTGGCTGAGATTATTGTGCTCTAAATCGTCATAGATGATGGCGGTTTTATCAGGATAAACCTGCGCGCTGCGGATAATAAAATCGATGGGGGTAAGCGGTTGGTGGTTGGCCGCGTTTTTGCCAAGACCGGTATGAAAGTCTGTCATGTGGATAGTCCTTTATCGTATTGCTGGTATTCGATGATGCAAGTTAAGCAATTGTTGTATAGTCAATTAAAAGTAAAACTGTTATAAGTTCAGGGGCGATACAGGTATAAATTTTCCTTGCTTGCTGTGTTCACAGAGGCTGCGCAAAATTCATTCCTGTATCGCTGTAAAACTTTTAAATTGAATCTACTATATAAACAAGCTAGGGATTTAGCAACGCCCCGGCTATTATAGCCAATTGCTCCAAAAATTGGGCGGGTTTTGTGGTGTTTACTTAACCAGATATCATAAACCCGATGCAAACATCGATCTGTGTAACAATAGCATTAATATGTGTTCACTCATCAGTCGCTTGTCCGCATAGCTGATGCTAATAGCGGTGTGTTAGGATAGCAGTAACGCTAAATCCCGTGACTTTTCTGTTTTCAAGACGTAGTTTGATAATTCATTCATAAGGAAAATGATATGACCGCCAGCCGCACTGCCAGTACCATTGAGACCGCCAGCACCAACGAGCACTACCCGCATTTATTTGAGCCGCTTGATTTAGGCTTTACTACGCTTAAAAACCGCATGGTAATGGGCTCGATGCATACGGGGCTTGAAGACCGTTTTTATAATTACGGCAAGCTGGCGGCGTATTTTGCCGAACGTGCCAAAGGTGGCGTGGCGATGATGATTACTGGTGGTATTTCACCCAATCGCGAAGGCTGGTTGCTCCCTGCTGGCGGCACCATGAACACCCGCGCTGATGTCATTAACCATCAGCGCGTTACTCGAGCAGTCCATAAATACGACAGCAAAATCATCATGCAAATCTTGCACAGCGGTCGCTATGGTTATCATCCGTTTGCGGTGTCAGCAAGCCCGATTAAATCACCCATCTCACCGTTTAAACCACGTAAGATGAGCATCAAAAACATCGAGCAAACCGTCAAAGACTATGCGCGCTGTGCCAAACTTGCCAAACAAGCAGGTTATGACGGTGTTGAAATCATGGGTTCTGAAGGCTACTTGCTCAATCAGTTTTTATCGCGGCACGTCAATAAACGCACTGATGAATACGGCGGTGATATCCAAAATCGCATGAAGTTTGCGGTCGATGTGGTAAAAGCGGTTCGCGAAGCGACGGGTGAAGATTTTATTATCCTCTTTCGCTTGTCAGTGATTGACTTGGTCAAAGACGGTAACGTCATGGATGAAGTCATTACCGTTGCTAAAGCGCTAGAAGAAGCGGGCGTGACCATCATGAATACCGGTATCGGCTGGCATGAAGCGCGCGTACCGACCATTGTCACCAGCGTACCGCGTGCCGCATTTGTTGATTTCACTGCTGAGATTAAAAAACACATCAATATCCCAATGATGGCAGCCAACCGAATTAATATGCCCGATACAGCCGAGCAGATTTTGGCATCGGGTCAGGCTGATTTGATTCAGATGGCGCGCCCGTTCTTAGCCGATCCACATTGGGTCAATAAAGCTAAAAATGGTCAGTCAGACCGAATCAATACCTGTATCGCCTGTAACCAAGCCTGCTTGGATCATACCTTTGAAAATAAACGCTCGACCTGTTTGGTCAATCCGCAAGCTTGTTATGAGACTGAACTGGCTTATAAAAAAACCAAAAAACCTAAAAAAGTCGCGGTCATCGGTGGCGGTGTCGCTGGCATGTCGGCGGCTTATGTCGCCGCGCTACGTGGTCATGACGTTACCCTATTTGAAGCCAAAGATATCTTGGGCGGTCAGTTTAACTACGCTAAAGTTATCCCTGGTAAAGAAGAGTTTTTTGAGACCATTCGCTACTATATCAATGAGCTTAACCACTTAGGCGTCGAGATTAAACTGAATACCAAAGTCGATAAAGCCATGCTTGAAAAAGCCAAATTCCACCATGTCATCGTCGCAACGGGCGTGGTGCCAAGAAGTCTAAAAGGCAAGCTTGAAGGGGCAGATTTGCCACAAGTCATCAGCTATGCGGAATTGCTTTCTGGTGAAAAATCCGTGGGTCAAACGGTCGCGGTCATTGGTGCGGGCGGCATTGGTTTTGACGTCAGTGAATATTTGACTGCCAATCATGGTCAGCCATTAGATGAGCTAGGTCCTGAAACGCTAAAAGATCCAAGCTATCGCCCAGAGCCGCAATCCATCAGCGATTGGCGTGAAGAGTGGGGCGTGACCTCTGATACGGACTATCAGACAGATGGCGGTTTGATTAAACCTGAAGGCATTAAACCTGTACGTCAAGTGTACTTGATGCAGCGCAGCAAAGGCCGCTTAGGTAGTGGTCTCAATAAAACCTCAGGCTGGGTACATCGCGCGCACATCAAATCGCATGGCGTCATTCAAGTATCAGGCGCGCAGTATGAAAAAATCACCAACGAAGGTATATGGATTACCAATAATCAAGGTCAAAGCCAGCTATTACGTGTCGACAGCGTCGTGGTCTGTGCTGGACAAGAGTCGGTCGTAGAGCTTATGCCAAATGTTGGTGATGCGCCAGATGCGCAGTATCATCTCATTGGCGGTGCCAAGCTCGCGGCTGAGCTGGATGCCAAGCGCGCCATTCGTGATGGTGCTGAGGTTGCGGCAGCGATTTAAGGTTTACTGAAGTTTTAGGTTAGATGTAAAAGCAGCAAGGCGGATTATCTTGCCGCTTTTTGGTGACTAAAACTCTGCTATCAAATAGTTTCTAAGCTAGGATTTTAATAGAGAAAAATCTGTAAATCTTTAATAAAAGATTCTAGCTTCCAGATCAAACTTGATTAACCTTGAAAATACAAAGTCTGTTAAGTGATATCTACCAATCCATATTTGCACTATTATCACTGAGTATATTTAAGTGATCAATTAGACTTTCCATATTTTTAAGTGATTTCAAAGCATCTTCATAAGTAGAGTCATTAGTGAGAGTAAGGATATAGTCAGTTCAAAATAAAATTGTTATGGTTAGGACAAACATCATAAAACAACTTGGATAAGTCGTTTTCCAACCAGCCTTGGCGTAGAAACTTTACTTGTGCCCACTTCTTTTCAATAGGGTTCAGATCAGGGCTGTACGGCGGCAACCATAAAATACGATGCCCGTGCCTGTTTAGTAGCTTTTGAATGCGCTTACTCTTATGAAATCTGGCATTATCCATCACAATCACGCATTTGGTTTTAAGACTTGGGATCAGGGTTTGTTTGCACCATTCGTAGAATATGCTGCTGTTAATGTTGTGCTTAAAGTAATCTAGTGCAAACAGCATCTTTTCATAGAGAGCACCGATAACGTTGGTTCGCTTTTTACCTTGCCAGTTGTAGCTATCGATACATGGCTTACCAATCGGTGCATAACCATGAGAGCGAATGGTCTTGTGCTCAAAGCCACTTTCATCTATATAAACGATGAGATAGCCTTGCTGCATAAAGCTATTAAGCTTACTGTGGTATATCGCTCTTTTGATTGGACAGGCTTTTGGATGTTCTAAGGTCTTTTTTTGACTGATACCAAGACGTTTTAGGGCATGATAAATGCCTGTTTTACTACAGTTTAGACGACGTGCTCGCTCATACTGGTAATCATCGGGATGCTCTTTAACATCATTAAGTAGCACGTCATCTGGTATTTTATAGGGCTTGGTTTGCCTGGTTGTTTTACTATGAACACGCCGCTTCCAGTTTTGTATGGTGGTTGGGCTGAGATTGTAAAACTCAGCTGCCTTGGCAAAGGTCATACCCTCGTCTAAGCTTTTAAGAACTTGCATACGGAAATCTAATGAGTAAGTCATGGTCTTTATAATAACAATTGGGTTTGATAATTATTTTATAACACTTTTAGGTGGGATTGACTATATATCGCCTATTGTATATAACTTTGAGACGTAGGCTTCATGGTCAAAAATTAAAGAAGCACTATAATAATTTTTGATAGAGTCATGGCTTGGGCCAACTAACCAATACTTATATTCTACTGGTGGTATTAAAAAATTTCCAAATGCATCTGTATTACTGAAGTACTGAGAAGTTAGGAATACTTTAACGCCATTTATAGGCTGATCAGTTTTTCTATCAATCACTTGACCTTCAAACTGAGGAGTCATGTAAGCTACCTTTGCTTCACACGCCGTGAGCACTACGCACATCATAACTGTAGTCATATAAAATATATTAAGTTTCACTTAATTAGTCTCCAGTCGGCTGTGCGGTGAGGGTTTAAAACTGGAGTTTTACTATGAGAATCTTTTAACTTGGCACTCACTATATGAGCTACATGACTAAGAGATATTCTTGTCATTCATATTTGCCATCAGATCTAAATACATAGCTTTTGCTTGCTTTAACGTTTCGGGAGGTAGTTGTATTTGCATTGCTTCGACAAATCTAGTATCTACATTATTAAACTCATCCTCATTGCGTCCATCACGTAAGTCACTACTGACATAAGCATAGGCTAAGGTCTTAACAAGATCAGGCTCTATACTAGCGCCATAATCTTCTGGATATAGGTAAATATTCATAAGTGCTAATGCTGACTCCCAGTTTTTTTCTAACAATAAATCCGCCTTCAACAACTGAATGCTTTCATCTCCTTTAGACTTATCTTTCATATGGTGAATATATAGGTACGCTAGTAAGCCTCTGGATTTTTTCACATTCTGCTTGATAGCAATTTTGTTATAATACTCTGCTTTAGTATAATTAATGCGGTTGAACTTTGGATCGCGATAAATCATCATAAGCAATCTAGTGGCATCAGGATATCCTGCCTTAAAAGCTTGCTCTAAATAATAAATACTTTCATCTATATTTAAGCGATTGCTGTCAGTAAATTGTTCTGGATAATTAACTTGATAATGACCTATCAATACGCCAGATTCTTTTTCACCTAAATCAAATGCTTTCATATGATATTCGTAAGCTAGTTGGTAGTCTTCTAATACTAAGTCCTGATACGCTGCATAATTAAAGCAATACTCAGCTTTTTTTTGAGCATCACATACTGACCGAAGGCGTTCTGGGTTTTTAATATTTTTCACTTCTTCTGTAAAGTTAGAAGACTCTGTTTTTATACTGGTAGCAGTATGTGGAACAAAATTAGTATCCGCACAAGCAACAGCTATATTTAACGATGACAGTATGATTAGTATCTTTGGAGCAGTCGTCTTAATCATCTTTTGGTATCGCATTCTGAATATCACTCCCTTTTTCTTTTACTGCATTATAATCGTCATAGGTATCCCATGCTTGTCTAACTCGTTTGGGCGCAATATCTGACCCATGCTGTCAAATCCGTAGAACCAAACTTGGGAGATTTTAATTACG